>NZ_BJZV01000012.1 GCF_007992215.1 Methylobacterium gnaphalii
GCCACAGGTCCATAACAGCCTCTAGACACGGGCGCCGAATCTGTGAGCCTCGTGTGCTGCCTCCGCAATATAGGCCGCCGTAATCAGCAGCTTCGACAGCATGCAGTTGCCGCGGGCGCAGTTCGTGCCCCCTTGGCCCCCGCTTAATCAGGTCGATCTCGCGCCGGTACCGAGGTGGCCCTTTACCGTGAAGCCTGCTTTGCCAGCCTAGATCACCGCGACGTCACCGATGATGTCTCGCATCGGCGTCAACCAGACGCCACATGCAGGTCGCCTCAACGGGGACTGTCAATTTCTGCCTGCATCTCGGGCGCCTCAAGCGCCGCGTCGCTCTCGTCTTTGAGGTTTACGCCGGTCAGCCCGCGCGTCAGGGCCTGCTCGATCAGCCAGTGGAGCTTGAACGCGGCCAGCTCGTAAGAGAGTCCGGCCGGACGAATGTTCGAGATGCAATTGCGCTCCGCATCCGAGCGCCCGTGACGCGGAGCGAAGGTGAGGTAAACGCCGAGGCTGTCGGGCGACGAGAGCCCCGGCCGCTCTCCGATCAACACGGCCACGGCACGTGCCTTCAAGAATTCGCCGACGGCATCGCCCAGAGCGACCCGCGCCTGAAGCGCGATCACGACCGGCGCGAGGCTCCAGCCAGATTTCTGGACGAGCGGCTTCAGAGCCACCAGCAGCGCCGCCGCCCCCTCATGGACCGCGCGAGCCGAGAGGCCATCCGCCACCACGATGGCGAGATCAACAGGCTCGCCTGCGGCCTGCTTCAGCGCGGCCTCGCTTACCTCAGAGAGCCGGCGGCCGTGATCGGGACGCCGCAGATAAGCCGCACGGTCGGCGGCCTGTGATGCGACGGTGAGCGAGGAGAACCCCAATCCCTCGATCGCGGCGACGACGGCGACGGCATCGAGCGGCGCGTGGACGGCGTCGCGGGCTTGGGCATGGGCGAGACCGAAGCTCAGGACTTCACGTGTCGGAAGCCCCGCGCCGGCGCGACCGAGGCCGATCCGGGCCGGCGTCAGCCGGGACAACCGCCTCCAGAGATCCTCGTCGCTCACGCGGCAAGATCCGGTGCAGCAGTGAGCAGCGCGGTGCCTGCCCCACCAGGCAGCAAGGTGCCCTGCCCGTCCGTCAGGCCGATGCTTTGGAGCCAGGCCTCGAATTCGGGAGCGCGTTTGAGACCAAGAACTTCGCGCACATAGAGTGCATCGTGGAACGAGGTGGACTGATAGTTCAGCATCACGTCGTCGGCGCCGGGCACGCCCATGATGTAGGTGCAGCCAGCCGCACCAAGCAGTGTCAGCAGCGTGTCCATGTCGTCCTGATCGGCCTCGGCGTGGTTGGTGTAGCAGACGTCAACGCCGAGAGGCACGCCCATGAGCTTGCCGCAGAAATGGTCTTCCAGCCCAGCTCGGATGATCTCCTTGCCATCGTAGAGATATTCGGGGCCGATGAAGCCGACGACGGTGTTGACCAGAAGCGGCCGGTAGACGCGAGCCACGGCATAGGCCCGCGCCTCCAGTGTCTGCTGGTCGATGCCGTGATGCGCATCGGCCGAGAGCGCCGAGCCCTGGCCGGTCTCGAAATACATGACGTTGTCGCCGAGCGTCCCGCGCTTCAATGCTAGGGCCGCCTCGTGCGCCTCCTTGAGGAGCGGCAGCGTCACGCCGAAACTCGCATTGGCGGCCTGCGTGCCTGCGATCGACTGGAAGACGAGGTCCACCGGCAGGCCGCGATTCATCGCGTCGAGGGTGGTGGTGACGTGGGTGAGCACGCAGCACTGCGTCGGGATGGCGAGCCGCTGGATCACATCGTCGAGCAGGCGCAGCAGATCTGACAGCGTGCGGATCGAATCCGAGGCCGGGTTGATGCCGATGACCGCATCGCCACAGCCATAGGACAGCCCGTCGAGGATCGATGCGGTGATGCCTTTCGGATCGTCCGTCGGATGGTTCGGCTGCAGCCGCACCGCCAGCGTGCCTGGCAGGCCGATCGTGTTGCGGAACTTGGTGACGACCCGGCATTTGCGCGCGACGAGGATCAGATCCTGGTTGCGCATGATCTTGGAGACCGCCGCCGCGATCTCCGGCGTCACGGCCGGCGCGATGCGGGCGAGCGTCTCGGGCGAGGCCGTGAGCAGGAACTCCCGGAAATCGCCGACGGTGAGATGGGCGATCTCGGCGAAGGCAGCCTGATTGTGCGTGTCGAGGATCAGCCGGGTGACGTCGTCGTCCTCGTACGCGATCAGCGGCTGCGCCAGGATCTGTGAGAGCGGTACCTCGGCGAGGCACCAGCGCGCCGCCATGTTTTCTTCCGCCGACTCCGCCGCGATGCCGGCCAGCCTGTCGCCGGAACGAACGGGCGTCGCCTTGGCCATGAGCGTGGCGAGGTCGCCGAAGACATGCGTGCGCGGGCCGACGACGTGGCGAAAAACCATCCGGTGTCTCCTGACATCACCGGCCGGCAGGATGCCAGGATTGGGCCAGCTGTCGAGCCTCGCCCGCCTCAGCGCGGCAGCATCACCACGGTCAGCGAGCGCACGCCCTGCGCGCCATGGATCAGCACGCCCTCGATATCCGCCGTGGCCGACGGCCCGGTATGGAGCACGGCATAGGCGGAGCGACCGAATTCCGGCCGGCGGTAGGCGGACTGCACCGTGTCGACGAGATCGGCCGGGTCGAGCAGTACGATGAGGTGCTGGGCGAGATAGGCGACTGAGTTCACGATTAGCTCGGCCTGCGTGAACAGCACGGAGCCCGACTCCGCGATCCCGAAGGCGGCGCGCACTACGGCGATGTCGACGTCCTCGAGATCGCCGGGCTTTGCGACCGACGTGAGGTCGCGGTTGCCCGCGACCTCGGGCACCGCCGAGGCGAAGATTTTCGCGCCGGCAAGACGCTCGCGGATGCCGGCCAGCGGGTCGTTGCCCTCGGCAACCGGTTCGATCCGGCCGCCCATGCGCTTCAGCCGCTCGCCGAACTCGGCGACGAGATCCTCGCCGACCAGCGGCGCGAAGGCCGGGATCGGCGGCAGCGGAAAATCGCCCTTCGGCCGGTTTGCCCGGATGGCGGTAAGCGTCGCCTCGCGGCTCGTCATTTCGCGCCATCCTTCATGCGGTTTTGCTTGTACCAGGCGTGAAAGCTCTGCTTGGGCGCCTCTGGCATCTCGCGCTTCTTCCCCCAGGTGTTGACCGGGTTGTAGACGGCGAAGCGCGGCAGCGCCTTCAGCGCGGAATCCGCGGCGCCGATTGCGGCGCGGTAGGCGGCCGGGCGGCTCAGCACGGCGCCGGCAGCCTTCATCATGCCCTGCTTGAGCAGCGGGATCTGGTGCTCCTCCGCCAGCACCTTGCGCCAAGCGAAGATCTGCTCGTGGATGTTGATCTTCACTGGGCAGACATTGGTGCAGGAGCCGTTCATCGTTGAGGAGAACGGCAGGGTTGAATACTTTCGCTTGTTGAAGGTTGGGTCGATGATCAGCCCGATCGGCCCGGAATAGGTCGCGCCGTAGGAGAGCCCGCCCGAGCGCCGGTAGACCGGGCACGTGTTCATGCAGGCGCCGCAGCGGATGCATTTCAGCGAGGTCCAGAATTCTTCCATCCCGAGCCGGGCGGAGCGGCCGTTATCGACCAGGACCATATGCATCTCGGTGCCCTTTCGTGGCGCACGGAAATGCGAGGTGTACTGGGTGATGGTCGAGCCGAGCGCCGACCGCGCCAGCACGCGGATGAACACGCCGAGATGCTCGATCCGCGGAATCAGCTTCTCGATGCCGATGGAGTGAATCTGCAGCTTCGGGACATTGCCGGAGAGATCGGCATTGCCCTCGTTGGTGCAGGTGACGACGGTGCCGGTCTCGGCGATGGCGAAGTTGCAGCCGGTCATGCCGGCATCGGCTTGCAAAATCAGCGGGCGCGTCGTCACGCGCTGGCTCTCAGCGAGGTAATGCGCGTCGTCGTTGGTCGGGTCGGTGCCGAGGGTGCGGGCGAAGACCTCGGCGACGTCGATGCGAGTCTTGTGGACTGCAGGCATCACCACGTGGCTCGGCTCCTCCTCGTCGAGCTGCTGAATGCGCTCGCCGAGATCGGTCTCGATGATGTCGATGCCGTTGGCCGCCATATAGTGGCGAAAACCGCACTCTTCGGTGAGCATCGACTTCGACTTGATCAGCGTCTTGGCGCCGTGGTCTAGCAGGATGCCGTGGACGATGCGGTTGTGCTCGGCCCCGTCCGCCGCCCAGTGGACATGGACGCCGTTCGCCTTAGCTGCCGCCTCGAACTGTTCGAGGTAGGCGTCGAGGTTGGCCAGCGTGTGCGTCTTGATCTGCGAGGCGAGTTCGCGAAGTTCTTCCCATTCCGGAATCGCCTGAGTGGCGGCGTCACGCTTCTTACGGACGTCCCAGAGTCGAGCGTCGTGCGCGGCCTGGTGCAGCGGCGCGGCGATGAAGCGCTCGGCTGCCTCGGCCTGGTCGATCGGCTTGTTGCCGCGTATCTTGGCGCCGCGGGGCTGGGCCTCCCGAACAGCCGGCGCACGCACAGGCTTCGAGGCGCCCTCTGCGTGGTGCAAACGCTGACCATCCTGGCCACGTTCACTCTCGTCGTCGGGCGGCCGGACCTGCGGGTGGAGCGGGTCATCCTGGGAACGCATGCCTTCGGCGCTCATGCGGCGGCTCCGTTCAGCACCTGTGCGATGTGAATATACTTCGTCGGCAGGCCAAGCCGCTCAGCGCAGCCCTTCTGGTGCATCAGGCAGGAGGAATCGGCGGAGACGACGTAGTCTGCGCCGGCTTTGGACTGATCGGTGACCTTGTCGTATCCCATCTTGGCCGAGACGGCGGGCTCAAACACCGAGAAGGTTCCACCGAAGCCACAGCACTCGTCGGGCCGGGCGAGATCCACGATCTCGATGCCTTTCACCTTCTTCAGGAGGTCGAGAGGCTTGGAAAAGAACGGTTTGTTCAGCTCGGACGGGCGGGCGTGGTGGATGCCGCGCAATGCATTGCAGTTGTTGTGATACGCGACCCTGTGCGGAAACTCGGCCCAGGGTAATTCCTCAATTTTCAGGATGTCGTGCAGGAACTCGACCAGTTCGAAGGTCCTGGCCCGAACTGCCTTCACCTCGTCCGTCTGCGGTATAGCGGTGAGGTGCTCACGGACCTGATGCACGCAGGAGCCAGACGGCGCTACGATATAGTCGAACGCCGAAAAATTCTTCACGAACAGGGCTTCGGTCGCAGCGGCCTCGGCATGACATCCAGTGTTCGTCATAGGCTGGCCGCAGCAGGTCTGGTCGTAGGGGTATTCGACCTTGAGGCCGAGGCGCTCCAGCAACTCCAGCGCGGCGATACCTACCTCGGGCTCGAAAGCATCGACGTAACAGGGGACGAACAGCCCGACGCGCATGGGTTTTCCGGCTCGATTGTGGTCCGAGGCTCAGCGTCGTCATCCCGAGCCGCACAGCGGAGCCCGGAACGACGTCGCGTGCGGTAGACTGGAACCTTTGTAACCTGGGCGATCTAGCGCAGCAGGTTCGTCTTGGCGAGATCGAGAACGGAATCGCCGCGGCCACTCATCACGGCGCGCAGGACATAGAGGCTGAACCCCCTTACCTGTTGCCCATCGATTTTGGGAGGCATCGACAGTTCGTTCCGGGCCACGACCACATCCAGTAGGGCTGGCCCGTCATGCGCGAACACGTCGCGTGCTGCAGCTTCGAGTTCGCCAGGTTCTTCGACCCGCACGCCGTGGACGCCGACGGCTCGCGCCACCGCCGCGAAATCCGGGTTCTCGAGCCCGACGCCTGTCTCGATGTAGCCGGCAGCCTTCATCTCCATTTCGACGAAGCCGAGCGAGCCATTGTTGAACACGACGATCTTGGCCGGAAGCTCCTCCTGGCGCAGCGTCAGCAGGTCACCCATCAGCATGGCGAAGCCGCCATCGCCCGAGAGCGAGACCACCTGCCGATTGCGGTCAGCCGCCTGCGCGCCAATCGACTGCGCCATGGCGTTCGCCATCGAGCCATGCACCCAGGAGCCTAGCAGGCGGCGCCGTCCATTCATCTTGAGATAGCGCGCTGCCCAAATCGTCGGCGTGCCGACATCAGCCGTGAACACCGCATCATCCGCCGCGACATCGCTGACGACCTTTGCGACATATTGCGGATGGATGATCGGCTTGTCGCGCTTCAACCCAAGCCAGCCGCGCACGGGCTTCGGCGTCGCGAGCTCGTCGAGTCCTTCGCGGGCCTTCTCGTAGTGCCTCAGACTATCGTCGAGGAATGAGCGATCGGTCTTTCCGCGCAGCTTCGGCAGCAACGCGTTGATCGTGGCGCCGACATCGCCGACGAGGGCGAGATCGAGCTTGCAGCGCCGCCCGAGATTTTCTGGCCGGATGTCGACCTGCGCAATCTTGGCGTCGCCCGGGTAGAACTGACGGTAGGGAAAGTCAGTGCCGAGCATCAGAAGTACGTCGCAGCTCATCATCGCGGCGTAGCCTGAGGAGAACCCGATCAGCCCGGTCATGCCGACATCGTAGGGATTGTCGTATTCCACGTGCTCCTTGCCGCCGAGCGCGTGCACGATCGGGCTTTTCAGCCTCTCGGCGAGGCGCAGCAGACCGCCATGCACCCCCGCGCATCCGCGCCCACACAGCAGCGTCACGCGCGACGAACCGTTCAGAAGCTCGGCCAGAGCATCGAGATCTGGCTCGGCCGGACGAACCACCGGCTTGCGTGGGATCAGGCCGGCAACAGACGCGACACCGCGTGCAGGCGCGTCGGCCATGGCCACGTCGCCGGGGATGACGATGACCGCGACGCCGCTCTGGCCGACGGCGGCGCGGATCGCGGCTTCGATCACTTGCGGAAGCTGGGATGCGTCGGAAACCAGCTCGCAATAGTGGCTGCACTCGCGGAACAGATTCTGCGGGTGTGTCTCTTGGAAATAGCCTGAGCCGATCTCTGCCGAGGGGATATGCGCCGCGATGGCAAGCACCGGCACCCGGGTGCGATGGCAGTCGAAAAGTCCGTTGATCAGGTGGAGGTTGCCCGGGCCACACGACCCTGCACAAACCGCCAGTTTGCCGGTGACCTGGCTTTCGGCACCGGCAGCGAATGCCGCGACTTCCTCGTGCCTGACATGGACCCAGTCGATGCCCTCGCGGGTCCGGATCGACTCCGTGATCGCATTCAGGCTGTCGCCGACGAGGCCATAGACTCGTTCGATGCCGGCCTGAACGAGAGTCTCGACGAAGAAGTCGGCGACGTTGTTGATGGCCATCGGTCCGGCTCCTGCTGCTTGGAGCCTGAACAGCCGAGGCGCCGGGGTGTTCCGCGCCAACTGATGCGATGGGCGCGGGATCAGTCCGGAATATCAGTATGCCGCGGCGCCACCACCGCGAAGAGGTCGCCGAGCGCTGCGAGGCTTGCTGCCTGCAGAGCTTCAGCCTTCACGACGGATCCGTCGGCCGAAGGCAGATCCCGTGTCGCCGTAGCGGCGGCCACGACGGTTGGCGAGAAACCAAGATTGAAGGCCCCACGCGCGGTCGAGTTCACGCACATATGCGTCATGAACCCGGTGATGATCAGGTTCTTTACGCTGGCCGTCTCCAGCCGCGCCTGTAGGTCGGTGCCGACAAAGGAACTCGGATAGCCTTTGGTGATTACCGGCTCGTCGCCCTGCGGTGCGACCTCATCACTGATCTGACCGATCCGCGTCTCGACATCGTAGGGCGAGCCGGCCCCGGCATTGTGGCGGATGTGAAAGATCGGAATGCCGGCCTTGCGGGCGCGATCGAGCAGCGCCTTAGCCTCAATGATCGCCGGCTCGACGCCCGAGAGCTGCATCAAGCCTTCGCGATAGGTGTTCTGCAGATCAATCATCAGCAGCGCCGAGCCGCGCAACGGCGCCGGGTTCGGGCCGAGACCGGAGACATCGCGAAGAGTCTTGAGATCCGACATCGGCGGCCTTCCTTGCGGCGTTGTCTTGGCTTGAGAGGCAATGGCGACCCCGGTTGGGTTCGAACCAACGACCTGCCGCTTAGAAGGCGGCTGCTCTATCCAGCTGAGCTACGGAGTCTGACATGCCCGAAAGGGCAGAAGCCACGCGGGGCTTTCTCGGTCAACCCTCCGAGCGGCCGCGCCTGCCTGCCTGCGAGAGCATCGCTCCGCACAGATGTTGATATGTCCGCGCACGTCTTACTCAAGCTTGGGGCACGCTGTACCAGCAGCGTGTGACCTCGCTACGGAACGGCTTCCACTACGCTCTCGGCCTCGCGGCGCTCGCTGCGGCGAGCCTGCGTCATCGCATCGGCGGCTATACGCGTCCGACGGACTTCTCACCGGATGACTGGCCGACGGCCGTCACGCATGTGCACGAGATCGTCGAGGATTGGCGCCGTCATCTCGCGGGCCAGGACGGCCAACCATACGGTCTGACAGGCCTCGACATCTTAGAGCTTGGTCCTGGCGCCACCCTCGGCACGGGCGTTCTGCTCGTAGGCCTCGGCGCCCGCTCCTACCGCGCCATCGACGCATTCGCCCTCGCAAAACGCACACCGTCCGAGTTCTATTGGGTGCTGACGCAGACCGTGCAGGGTCCTGAACTCGATCAGGCGCGGCTTCGTGATGCCGTCGATGGGCTGGTCAGCGGGCGATCGGACCCGATCACATACGTTGTCGATCCCAGCTTCGATATCGTGCACGGGGCCGCTGGTCGTTCGTTCGACCTCATCTTGAGCTCAGCGGCCTTCGAGCATTTCGATGATATCGAGCGTGTACTCGGCCAAGTGAGCGAAGTCGCCCGATCGGGTGCTATCTTCCTGGCAGGCATCGATTTTCAGACGCATACGCGGGGGGTTCGCGGGCGCGATCCTAACAGCATCTATCGGTTCTCGCCGGGCCTCTATCGGAGCCTGTCCTTCCCGGGCCAGCCGAACCGGCAGCGACCGGCCGACTACCTCCGGATTCTGGAAAAGTTCGGCTGGGCGGATGCCGAAATCCGTCCCGTCGACGTCGCCGATCCGGGCTACATCGCCTGGAGCACATCGGGCCTCGACGCGAATTTCCAGAGTTCTTCCGCGGACATGCACGTCCTGACCGGCTTCGTCCGCGCCGTGAAACGATAAATCGCGGGAATCTTCCACAGCATTTAGTTAGATATGCTATGAAAGACCACGATTGGTTCTGTCGGTTTGTTAAATCTCGTCAGACCGATACGTCGAACTCTCAGATGGAAGTAAGAACTGCTTAAGTACGAAGATCGGGTATCGCGGCCTGCCCGGGGGTGAAAGAGCTGGGCATGTCGACTTATCTGGCACGGCTTCCGACATCGCCGGCGGCGGGATGAGAGGCATGGACGGCATTCCGACGGACGGGCATCTGAACCTGCATGGCGCCCCGGGCACTGTGCGCGCTGAGAACATGATCACTGTGATCATCAAAGCCCTCAACGAGGAGGCGCATATCCGCCGCGCGGTGGAGAGCGCGTGGGAAGCCCTGCGCGTCGCCGAAACGGCCGGTTGGGGCGCGGGCGAGGTGGTGCTGGCCGACAGCCGGTCGACGGACCGCACCGTCGAGATTGCCCTGGCCGGCGGCGCGCGTGTCGCCCGGCTGGCGGACGATGTACCGCGCGGTTGTGGGGTCGGGCCTCAGCTCGGCTATCAGTATGCCCGCGGCCAGTTCGTCTGCCTCATCGACGGCGACATGGTGCTCGACCGGGACTTCCTGAATGCCGGGATGCGGTACCTCGAGGAGCATCCGCGCGCAGCCGGCGTCGGCGGCGGGGTGCGCGACGTCAATGTCGTGAACCTCGAGTTCAAGCGCCGGGCCATCCGCGGTGCGGCCGACCTTCGGGCCGGGCCGGTCGACCGATTGAACGGCGGCGGTCTCTACCGCCGGGAGGCCATCGCGGGTGTCGGCCATTTCAGCGACCGGAACCTGCACGGCTACGAGGAATTCGATCTTGCCGTGCGGCTTCGCGCGGCGGGATGGTCGCTCCACCGTCTGGACGCTCCCTTCGTCGACCATCATGGCCATGTGATCGGCGGCTACGCCTTGCTGCGGCGGCGTATCCGCAGCCGATACCTCGACGGGATCGGCGAGCTGTTGAGGGCCGCACTCGGTCAACTGCATCTGGGGACGACCCTGCGGGACCTTCCCGAAATTCGGCTCTGGCTTGGCGTCTATTGCGGCTGGCTCATCGCGGCCGGCATCGCCGTGGCGGTTCCCGGCTGGGCGAAATTTGCCTCGCTTGCTGGTCTGATGGCCCTGCCGATCGCGGTCCTGGGCCTGCGCTACCGCTCGGCTGCGCTCGGGCTCTACGCCTTCGTCGCCTGGAACGCCCACGCCTTCGGCATGGCCCGAGGCTTCCTTCGATCGAGAATCCCGCCGGGGGAGTGGATCGCGAGCACGATGGCCGAATCGGGCAGCGTCGCCGCGACGGCGCGCAGCCCATCGCCGTCACTCCGGCCGGCCCAAGCCGTTGTGGTCTGTCTGGCGATCGCTGCGGCCGCCTCGGCTCTTGCCGGGAGACCCGCCGATGCCAGGCAGGCAGAGACGCGATGGGTTCCGGTCAAGGACCGCAACCTCGCCATCGCCGAGGGCAGCCCGCTCGATTTTTCTGCCCTCTCGCCGCCCGGCCCCGCCGGTGGAAGCGGCCGCGTGATCGCCAACCCGGCCGGCCAGCTCGCGCTCGCCGACAGGCCGGATGCCCGCATCCGGTTCCTGTGCGCCTCGCTCGCCTGGAGCCCCGCCTCCGGCAGCTACCCCGACAAGCCCACCGCCGACCGTTACGCGCGCCAGCTGCGCATCCACGGCTACAACATCGCCCGGCTGCACTTCGCCGACGCCATCCTGATGAACGGGCGGGCAAACGACTTCGATCTCGATCCCGAGCAGTTCGACCGGTTCCACTACTTGCTGGCCGCATTGAAGCGGAACGGCATCTACTGGATGATCGACGGCATGACGTCCAAGGCCGGCGGCCTCGGCGGCGTCGACGATCGCTGGGGCAACGAGAAGGATCTGAAGCTCGCCGTCCATGTCGACAAGACAGCCCGCCTTCACTGGCGGCGGCTCGTGGAGGCGATTTATGGCGGCGTGAATCCCTATACGGGATTGACGACCTTGGCCGATCCAGCCTTGGCCCTCGTCGTTCTCGTCAACGAGAATACCGTCGAGTTCACGACGATCCTCGCCGAGCCGTCGGCGGGCAAGCCCTACCCCGACAAGCTTCGCCAGCCCTTCAACGCCTGGCTCGAGAAGACCTACGGAAACACGGCTGCCCTGCGCGCTGAGTGGAAGAGCCTCCCCCCCGGTGAGTCCATTGAAACGCGCAATGTGAGCCTGCCGAGCAGTCGGACCGAGCGGGGTCCGCGCATGCGGGACCTCCAGCGTTTCTTCGTGTCGCTGGAAGCGGACACCCTGGCCTGGATGAAGGCCGAGATTGCGAAACTCGGCTATGGCGGCCTCGTCACCGCCTACAACAACTGGTTCACGACCGAGACGGATGTCAGCCGGATCGGCCTGCCGGTCGTCAGCATGAACGCCTATTTCGACGAGGTGCCCTCGCTCGATCCGGGCACGACGATCACGCAGCAGAGCTCCCTCGACACAAGGGCGGATTATCTGCGGGAGCTCATCGCGCGCCGTCGCTACGGCCGGCCCTTCGTCGTAACGGAATACGACCACCTCTTCTGGAACCAGTTCCGCCGTGAAGCCGGCCTCGTGGGTCCTGCCTACGCAGCATTGCAGGGTTGGGATGCCATCTGTCGCCATGGATCGGGTCCGATCGACCTGAGTTTCGATCAGCCCTGGCCGCACAAGCGAGCCATGCTGCCTTACGGCATCTCGCTCGATCCCGTGGCGCGAGCCGGCGAGACGCTGGCTGCACTGCTGTATCGCCGGGGCGACGTAGCCCAAGCCAGAACCGGCGTCGCGCTTCCCTTCCAGTCTTTTGCCGACGTCACCGAAGACGGTCAGGGTCGGCTGCCGGACGCGATGACCGAACTCGGCTTGCTGACGCGCTTCGGCCTCCTATCGGGCCCTGCACCCGATGGCGTCGCGATTCTTCCTCGCCGCGCACACACCGCTGCAGACAGCTTCGCCGATCGCGTCGACGCGTTGCGCCGTGACGGCGGGATCGAGAGCAACAACGCGACGAGTGCATCCAGCGGCGTCTTCGAAAGCGCGGGCCGTGAGATCCGTCTCGATACGCAGAATCGTCTCGCGCGCGTCGTCACTCCGCGGACGGTCGCGGCAAGCTATGCCGCCGCACCCGTTCCGCTGCAGCTCGGCCCCTTGACGATCGAGGCCGCGAGCGGTCCGGCCCTCCTCGCCGCGAGCGCGCTCGATGGGCGCGATCTGGCGAGGTCGCGGCGCGTACTGCTGATCTTCGCGACCGACGCCATGAATACCAGGATGCGCTTCCGCGACACCGAGCGCCGGGTCGTCGAGGATTTCGGCAGAATGCCGGTGCTCCTGGCCCGGCAGACGGCCCGCATCAGGCTCGCATCCGAGACGACGACCCGCTGGCAGGGTCGATCGCTGCACCTCGACGGATCACCCGGAAGCGCGCTGCATCTGACGACGGGCGGGCACGACGTCGTGCTCGATCTCGACAACGCCGCGACGAGTCACGGCCCCACGACCTTCTTCTTGCTTGAGGCGCTGCGATGAGGCGATCACGCGCCTTCATTACAGCGCGGCCGGCCGGCGGAACATGCGGCGATGGAGCTGCTCTAGCTCCGTTGGAGGACGGCCGCGCGCGCCTGCCTTCCGGCTTGCAACCCGATGATGCGCCATCGTCGCAGTCGTCCCCATCGCGGGCACCCGCTTCCGATGGTCTTTCCGCGACCGCGCAGTCGCCGGGTCTCCCATTCGGTTCGTCGATCACGGCAGACGACGTCGTCGCGACGACGCTGTTCCTGGCGGTTTTCCTCTTCTTCTGGATCTCGATCACGCCGTTCGTCGATTTGACGGACCCCGCCGTGCTCCTTCCGCAGACGGGTTCCAATACCGCCAATCAGGCTGTCGTGATCGGCCTCGCCGGAAGTCTCGTTCTCTACGCCGTCTACGCGCAGAAGCGTTGGTTCACCCCGGTCCTCAACACACCGCTGATCCTTCTCTTCGCCTGGCTCGTGGTCTCGACGGCCACATCCATCGATCCCAGCCTGTCCGGCCGCCGCGTCGTGTTGACGGCGATCGTCTTCGTGATTGTCGCCGTCACCCTGCTATTGCCCAAGGACGTCGAGCGCTTCGCAGACCTGATCGCAGCGGCGGCACTGATCGTTCTGGTGATTTCGTATGGCGGCGTGATGCTGGCGCCGCACTATGCGGTTCACCAAGCCGGTGAGCTTCTGGAGCCGGAACATGCCGGCCATTGGCGCGGCCCGTTCACGCATAAGAACGGTGCGGGCGCGGCCATGGTGATGTGCGTCTTCATGGGCCTCTATGTCGCCCGCAGGCGAAGCGCCTTTGTCGGTTGGTTCATTACGGCGGCCGCGGCGCTCTTTCTCGTATGCTCCATGGCGAAGACCTCGATCGCGCTCCTGTTGCCGAGCCTTCTCCTCGCCTGGGTGATATCGAAGCTGCGCTCGACCTCCCGGCGCCTCCTCGTCGTCGGCGGCCTTCTCAGCCTTCTCCTTCTTCTCACCGTCGGTTCGGTGCTGGTGCCAGTGGTCGCCTCGTTCAATGCGAGCGTCATGGCCGACCCGTCCTTCACGAACCGCACCGACATCTGGCGCTTCGCCTTCTCGGCCGTCGCCGCGCGACCGATCTTCGGGAGCGGCTTCGAGGCATTCTGGGGCTCCGAGGATGTCTTCTTCGGCGAGAGCACGAGTTGGGCCAACCGCGCAGCGAACTCACATGACGGCTACCTGGACGTCCTCCTCGGCACCGGCTTTCCTGGTCTTTGCATCGTCGTATGGCTCTTCATCGTCGAGCCGATTCGAAATTTGAAGATCATCGAAGACGCCCAGAGCGATCCGGTGACGGCTTTGTTCTTCACACAACTGTGGATCTACGGCGTGTTCTTTGCCGGACTGGAGACGTTTTTCTTCACGAATGGCGGTCCGGTCTGGTTCATGTTCCTGATGGCCATTCTCGGCCTGCAGTTCCAAGCCAAAGCGCGCCATCGCAGCCGATCGGTGTCCACGCCATGAGTTCGCGAAGCGCAGAACTCGGGCGCGTTGTCAGCCAGGCCGACCGTGAGCCGCTGCGGCTTCGTCTTGCGCGGCTCGCCGCGCGCACGATCCGCACGCGGACGGTGCAGGCGCGGCCACATCCGCCGCTGGTCAGCTTCACCTTCGACGATATCCCGGCGACAGCCGCGGAGCGCGGTGCCGCGATCCTCGAACAGAGCGGCGCGCGCGGCACGTTTTACATCGCCGGCGGTCTTGTCGGGACGGTCGAGCCGGGGCGGCGCCTCGTTACGGCGGAGCAGTGCGGCGACCTGCATCGCCGCGGCCACGAGATTGGCTGCCACACCTTCTCGCACCGGGCCGTCTCAGGCCTGTCGAGGCCGGCGCTCGCCGACGATCTCGCGCGCAACGCCGCCTTCCTCGCCGGGGTGGCGCCGCAGATCGCGCCGACGAACTTCGCCTACCCGTTCAACACGACCTCGCTGAGGGCCAAGCGGCAGCTCGAGCGGCATTTCGCGAGCTGCCGCGGCGGTGTGCCGGGGATCAATACCGGGCGGATCGATCTCGGCTTCCTGCGCGCGGTCGAGCTCGCCGACGGGTACTGCGATGAGGCGATGATGCGCGGCTGGATCGCCCGGACGGTCGCGACGCGCGGCTGGCTGATCTTCTTCAGCCACGGCGTCAGCGAGTACCCGGAGCCCTATGGCTGCCACCCGGACCTGCTGCGCCTTGCCGTCGCCGAGGCGCGCGCCGAGGGCGCAACCATCGTCACCATGCGCGAGGCCCTGCGGCAGGTGATCGGCGGTAACGCGGCGGGCACGGCATGATGGCCCTCGCCCAAAGGACCGGTCTCGAAGACATGCCTGCGGCTTCGCCGTCGGGCGGACGGCTCTTGTCGATCAACAACTACCATTACCGCCGCGGCGGCGCGGAGGTGGTCTTCCTCGAACAGAACCGCCTGTTCGAGGAGATTGGCTGGGACGTGGTGCCCTTCGCCATGCGTCACCCACGCAACCTGCCCTCGGCCCACGAGCGCCACTTCGTTGAGGAGATCGAGTTCGGCCACGCCTACGGGCCGCTGACGCGGCTACGGCATGCCGCGAGCATCATCTACTCGCGCGAGGCCCGCGCCCGGCTTCGCGATATCCTGGCCGAGGCGCGGCCGGACGTGGCGCATCTGCATAACGTCTATCACCACCTCTCTCCGTCCTTCCTGCCGCTGCTGCGCCAGGCTGGCGTACCGGTTGTGATGACGGTGCACGACCTGAAGCTCGCCTGCCCCGCCTACACGATGCTGCGCGACGGCCATGTCTGCGAGAGCTGCAAGGGCGGGCGCGTTCATAACGTCGTCGTGAACCGCTGCATCAAGGGATCGCTGCCCCTGAGCGGGCTGGTCATGCTGGAAACCACCGTCCACCGGACGCTCGGGCTCTATCGCGATACCGTCGACGCCTTCGCCGTCCCGAGCCGTTTCTACATCGACAAGCTGGTGGAATGGGGCTGGCCGCGCGAGCGCTTCGTCCACGTGCCGAACTTCGTCGACGCCGCAGCCCTGCGGCCGGAAACCCAGGCGGGCGACGGCTTCCTCTATGTCGGCCGGCTCAGCCCGGAAAAGGGCCTCGACACACTCGTGCGGGCCGGCGCCCTGTCGCGCCAGCCGGTGACGATTGTCGGAACCGGCCCGATGGAGGAGACGCTGCGCGCGCTCGCCGCCGAGACCGGCGCTGATGTGCGCTTCCTCGGCTTCCGCACTGGCGAGGCGCTGCACGAGGCGATACGCGGCTGCCGTGCCGTCGTGCTACCGGCAACCTGGTACGAGAACGCCCCGATCAGCGTGCTCGAGGCCTACGCCCTCGGGCGCCCCGTGATCGGCACCCGCATCGGCGGATTGCCGGAGATGATCCGCGAAGGCGAGACTGGCGCCATCGTGCCGCCCGGAGACGCCGAGGCTCTCGCGGCCGCGCTCACGCGCTTCGCCGCGCTTCCGTCGGAGTCGCTCTCCGCCATGGGCCGGGCCGGGCGGCTCTGGGTCGAGACCGACTTCTCGCGCGAGGCCTACCGGGATCGTCTTCTCGCGCTCTACGCCTCTCTGCGCGGGGGCCGTCGATGAAGCCTCCGATCAAACCGCGCCGGCGGGCGCCCGGCCGGCCGCTCAAGGTCATGATGCTCGGGCTTCGCGGCTTGCCGCGCTTGCAGGGCGGCGTCGAGCGCCATGTCGAGGAGCTGGCCTCGCGCCTCGCCAGGGCCGGCTGCTCCGTCGAGATCCTGGCGCGGCAGCCCTATGTCGAGCGGAAGGGGCCGCATCGCTGGTCCGGCCTTCTCGTCATGCCGCTGCCGGCGCCCCGGGTCCGGTCGCTGGAGGCCGTGGTGCACACCTTCGTCGGCGTCATCCATGCGGCGCGGCGCGGGCCGGACATCCTGCACATCCACGCCGTCGGTCCCTCGCTGCTCGTTCCGGTCGCCCGCGCACTCGGCCTGCGCGTCGTCGTCACCCACCACGGCTTCGACTACGACCGCGCCAAGTGGGGGCGTGTCGCGAAGACGGCGCTCCGGCTCGGCGAGTGGGCCGGCATGCGCTTCGCCGACCGGCGCATCGCGGTCTCGCACGCCATCGCGGGCACCATGACGGAGCGCTACGGCGTGCCCGTCGCCACCGTGCCGAACGGCGTGACGCCGCAGGCTCGGCCCACCAGCACGGGCGCCCTGGAGCGTTTCGGCCTGACGCCCGGGCGCTACGTCGTCATCGTCAGCCGCCTTGTACCGGAGAAGCGGCATTTCGACCTGATCGAGGCCTTTGCCCAGGGCGCGCCCGAGGGCTGGCAACTCGCCATCGTCGGCGCGGCCGATCACGAGGACACCTATTCGCGCCTCGTGCTCTCGGCGGCCGAGGCGACGCCGGGCGTCGTCGCCACAGGTTTCCAGAGCGGCCTCGCGCTGCGCGAGTTGAGGGCGCATGCGGGGCTGTTCGTGCTGCCATCGAGCCATGAGGGCCTGCCGATCGCCCTGCTCGAGGCGCTGGCCGATGGCCTGCCCGTGATCGCCAGCGACATCCCCGCCAACCGCGAGGTCGGACTGCCGGAGGAGTGCTACGTGCCGGTGGGCGACATTCCAGCGCTGGCGGCCGCCATTGCCCGCTCCTGCGCGCGGCCGCTCACCGAGGCCGAGCGAGATGCGGCACGGGCGCGGGTGAGCCACGCCTACGACTGGGACACGATCGCCGGGGAGATCCGCCGGATCTACGAGAGTCTGCACCAGAACGAGGACCGCGAGCCCGACACCGACGGCCTCATTCCGATTCCCCGCCCTTCACCGTAGGCGCCGGGCTACGCCTCAGCGTGCGCAGGATCACCCACTTATAGGGCCGCAGCCGCTGCCAGAGTTGCGACGCGCGAAGGCGCTCGAGCACCGCACCGGACCGGACATAGAGCCGGCCCCGCAGGGTCACCGGGATCACCGCGACGTGAAGCGGCACGACGATGTCGCAATACTCGTCCTTGTAGACCTCATCGCCGATGCCGAAGTCGAACCAGCGGTAGCCGTTGGCATGACACCAGCGGATCAGCTCGTCGTTGAGGATGCGGCCGGGTGAGTATTTGCGCCACTCGCCCCCGGCATAGGCGGTCATCAGGAAGTAGAACCGGTCGCCGAAGATGAGGCCCCAGTGGCTCGCCACCACCGTCTCGCCCGCCCTCACTGCCGAAAGGTGGATCGGAGCGAGGTTCGGCAGCCGCCGCGTCGCCTCGTCGTAGAAGGCGCGCTTGCCTGGAACCTCGAAGCCCGGAACGCGGGTCTCGTGAAACTTGCGCGTCTTGTTCTCGATCATGTCGTCGAGGAAGACCCGAGCCCGCTCGGCCGTCTCGGCCACCTCCAGCGCGACCGACTGATCCTTGGTGAGCTGGCGCATGTAGCGCTGGTGACGCTTCGAGACTGGAATGCGTGCCTCGAGCTCTTCGCGACTGCCGGACAGGCTCATGACGTGGCCCGAGACGGGCATGGCCTCGGCACCGAGATGCATCAGTGGGTTGGCTTGGCCGCCGATCTCGACCGGCATCTTGTCGAGCAGTGCGACGTCGAATCCGGGCAAGGCGGATCGGATGCGCTGCCAGAGCCGCGTCATCGCCGCGCCGTCGATCTGCGCCGCGGAGGGGAACAGCACCGGCTGACTGTAATCGACCACCGTTCCGTCGAGGAAACCGAGCACGCGGATCCCGCGCACGCGCTCGATCCCGAGCGGCAGCAGCATCACCGTGGCTCCGGCCGCGGTCGAGACACCCACGAAAAGCGGGCGAATGCGCCGCGCCCGGCCGATCGTGTCGAGCCAGACCTCCAGGACGTCGGCGCATTGGAAGACGTGGCAGCGCGCCTGTCTGGGCTCGCCGGTGCGCGGCCAGTCCGGGAAGGCCGAGGGCGCATCGGCCACGCGCACCTGCAGATCGTCGATCGGGCCGAGCCCGGTCGAGGCCGTGTTCACAGCTTCGGGATCCAACCGGAGCACGTCGATTCCTTAGGCTCGGTACAGCACTGCTCGCCGGATGATGTGAGGCTCAAGCCCGGCGTGGGACAAGCGTTCTCGCCCGCCGCAAGAAGATTGCACCGCATGGTGAAGATGGCGCGACGCAAAACCTGACAGCTCACGCAATCTCCGGATCGTGCCCGGCGGCCTCGATCACTTCCAACGTCCTGAGAATCGCCATGCCGACCACGTCGGCATCCGCCTCGCCTTCCGGCAAAGCCGGCAGAATCGCAACGGCCTCGACCTCATTGCCCGTGGTCGGGCCGACCACGACCTTGAGCGCAGGGCCGGTACGGTCGTCGTCATCCTGGATGAGCGCGACGGTGTAGCCCGCAGCCTGACCGAAGATGCGCAAGGCACGGTGTTCAGCCGCCGGCGGTGACGGGGCGTCGGTCTTCGGGCGCGTGCCGAAGGTCGGTCGGATCACGTTGTTCATTCAGCTTTATAACCTCACCGGGCGACAAAGGCAGCCGGTCTCAGGTCCGTCAGAGCCTTCCCCCATGCGCCAGCTCGGCACGATGCGGCAGAGGCAGGGAATACGGAACCTTCGAGGCCGGCCTGCGCTCTCTTCGGTATCCCGAGGAGCATCCCGAGGAGCCCGCCATGGCGACAACGAAGCCCGCCCAACCGACGAAGGATACCCCGAAGGTGCCGGATACCGGCGGCCCGACCGCGCCGTCGTCCGTGGGCAAGAAGGAGCCGGACGACCGAAAGCCTGCTGACAACAGGAAAGGCGGCTACGGCGCTGGCTGATCCGCGCCCGCGACCCTCGGTCCTCGCCGCGGAAGCGCCATGGCAAGCGTTCTGGCAACCCCGGATGGCCGCTACATCGTCGTACGCGGCCGGCTCTGGCGCCGCCAGCGGCCGGATCTCACGCCGCCCGAGCGCGACCGCCTCGTGCGGCAACTCATGAATGGCCGCCGTTCTGTCCGCGCAGCCAAACAAAGCGGTGACGCCAGTGCCCTCGCCGAGGCCCGAAGTGCCGTCGATGCGGCGAAGCACGGGCTCGGTGAACGCGGGCCAGTCTGGTGGACCGACGGATCACCTGACCTCAACAGGCACCTGGTCAAGAATACGCCCTACGCCGCGTGGTACGCTGGCCTCAGCTGACTGTCCGGCCTCAATCGCGCAGGCCCATCACCGCGAAGGCCGTCTTCAGTTCCTCGGACATCGGGATGTCGAGCCGTTCTCCGTTCGGAAGCCGCTTGATGAACCATTTCTCGTAGGTCCAGCGCAGCTCACGTGTCTCGGCGAGGCGTTCGAAGGTGCTGGTCACCAGCGCCGACAGCGCCGGGTCGTCCTTGCGGAACATGATCGCGTAGGGCTCGAAGGAGAGCTTCTCGGGCAGCACCGTATAGGTGGACCCTTCGGCCCCGGCGTCAGCCTTGAGCCCATAGAGCAGGACGTCGTCGGTGGCGAAGGCGTCGGCGCGGCCGTCCTTGACCATGGCAAAGGATTCCGCGTGGTCCTTGCCGACCAGGATCTCGGCCTGAATCTTGGACTTTGCGAGAATGTCGCGCAACGCGGCCTCGTTGGTCGTGCCAGCCGTGACGACGACCTTCCTGCCCCCGAGGTCGCGGTACGAGGCAATTCCGGCATTGCGCTTCACCAGCAGCTTCGTCGCGCTGATGAACATCACCGGCGAGAAGCCCACGCTCTTGCGCCGCTCGGCATTGGTGGTGGTCGAGCCGCATTCGAGGTCGATCTTGCCCGACGTCACCGCTGCGATGCGCGTCTCGGACGTGACCGGCTCGTAACGGATCTTGAGTCCTGCGCGGCCGCTCGCCCTGGCAATGTCGTCCGCGATCTCCTGGCAGATGTCGACGGCGTAGCCGACCGGGCGCTCGCTCTGGCCCAGCTTCTCCACGAAGGAGAACGGCACCGAGCTCGCGCGGACCCCGATCACGACTTCTCCCCGCTCGGCAGCCTTCTTGATGGTGCCCGTGAGGATCTCGACGGCTTGGCCCGGCGTAGCGGCCACAACCATCAGCACGGCGGCGAGTGCCCCCGAGAGCCACGCCGAACCGCGTGTTCCGGCAAGCGTCATGGCGCAGCTCCGGCCCCGTCTCACTACTCGGCAGGCGACGGCAACGGTGCCGTGTCTCGGTCGAGGCTCTGATCGGTCGTGGCGAGCTGCCCCTCCCATTTGGCAACCGCTACCGTCGCAACGCTGTTGCCGAGCACGTTGGTCGCCGAGCGCCCCATATCGAGGAACTGGTCGATGCCGATGATCAGCAGCAGGCCGGCCTCGGGAATATTGAACTGCGACAGCGTCGCCGAGATGACGACGAGCGAGGCGCGCGGTACGCCGGCCATGCCCTTCGAGGTCACCATCAGCAGAAACAGCATGGTGAGTTGCTGCCCCCAGGTCAGGGGGATGTTGTAGGCCTGCGCGATGAACATCACCGCGAAGGTGCAGTACATCATCGAGCCGTCGAGGTTGAACGAGTAACCCATCGGCAGGACGAACGAGGTGATCCGGTTGGGGACGCCGAACTTCTCGAGGTTCGACAGCGTCTTCGGATAGGCCGCCTCGCTCGATGCCGTGGAGAAGGCGAGGACGAACGGCTCCTTGATCAAGTTGAGCAGCCGCATCAGGCCGCCGGCACCCAGGAGCAGGAAGCCGGCAAAAGCCAGCGCACACCAGAGCACGCCCAGGCTCAGGTAGAACTCGACGAGGAACTTGCCGTAGGTGATGAGCACACCGATGCCCTGTGTCGTAATCGTCGCCGCGATGGCGGCGAACACGGCGACGGGCGCGAACATCATGACGTAGCCCGTGACCTTGAGCATCACCTCGGCGAGTTGCTCAATGCCCTGAGCCAGGGCGTGACCCTTCTCGCCGAGCGCGGCGAGACCGACGCCGAAGAAGATCGAGAACACGACGATCTGCAGGATCTCGTTGTTCGCCATCGCCTCGACGGCGCTCTTCGGCACGAGATGCGTCACGAACTCCTTCAAGGAGAGAGAGGCAGCTTTCAGACCGGTCCCGGCTCCGACATCCGGCAGCGGCAGGTTCAGGTTGTGTCCGGGCTGCAGCAGGTTGACGAGGATCAGCCCCAGCATCAGCGAGCAGAAGGAGGCACCAACGAACCAGACCAAGGCTTTTCCGCCGACGCGACCGACTGATGCGGTGTCGCCCATATGCGCGATACCGACCACGAGCGTCGAGAATACCAGCGGCGCGATGATCATTTTGATCAAACGCAGAAAGACATCGCTGATCAGCGCGATGTAGCCCGAGATTTCCTTGGCAGTTTGTGGGTCAGGCCAAGTGATACTGCAGAGGTATCCAACGGCGATGCCGAGTACCATGCCGATGAAAATCATCGTGGTCAGCCGACTGCCGCTCATGATCGCTCCTCGGCCCATCGCTCTGCTTTTTATTGCAACTGAGTTTGAAGCACGATTTGAGCCAAGCGCAAGTGGCAGAGCACGCTTTGCCGCGAAATCAGCTGACCGGCATCGAATTCTTTCATCGCCGCAATGATCGACGAAGGGCAGCCCCGTCTGTGCCGGCCGTTGTCGCGTGGCCGTTCTGGCATTGTGCGCAAAAGGACACACACGCGCGGCACATGCTCTTAATCCCGCCGGCGATGCGGAAATGGACTTGTGTCCACGCTTGAACGTCGTTCGAATTCCTCTCGGGCCTGATGAACAGACGCTGCTTACAAAAAGCACAACGGCGCACAAGAACTGATCATCGACCTTCGAAATACGTGGAATGCGTGATCGATTGCCGCATCGGGGGCACTAAACATTTCGACAACAAGACCGATTGGTCACGGAACGTTTCGCTCCCGACACTGACAGTATTACGCTGCGGGATCCATTGCATTCGATCAATGGACCGTGGGCATCGGGCCGGGGGATGGCGGGATGTACGGGATTCGATCGGTACTGCTCGGCGGAACCGCAGGCATTGCTGCGCTGGGAACCGCCCACGCAGCGGATCTGCCCGTCAAGAAAGGGGCGCCGATCGAATACGTCCGCGTTTGCGGCGCATACGGAGCGGGATTCTTCTATATCCCGGGCACCGACACCTGCCTTCGCATCTCGGGCCGGGCGCGGTTCGAGGCCGGCACCATCCCCAATCCCGACCGCAGCCGTGGCTCGGGTGACGCATCGCAGTTCCGCGGACTTCTGCGCATCGCGCTCGATGCACGGACCCAGACCGATTACGGTACGCTGCGCGCCTTCGTTCGCGCGGAAATGGCGAGCCGTTCGGGAACGCTGCTCTCGTCTGCGACGCAGCTTCGCATCGCCAACTCGTTCTATGCCACCGGCCAGGATGCCTTCAGCCGCGTGCAGAATTTCGTGGTGACGGAGAAGGCCTTCATCCAGTTCGCCGGTCTGACGGCGGGCCGCGCCTCCTCGTTCTTCGATTTCTATGCTCACGACTACGAGCTCATCGGCACGACCGGCGGCTCCGACATCTCCTCGACCAACCTGCTTGCCTATACGAAGACTTTCGACGGCGGGCTCTCCGCCACCATCTCGATGGAAGACCCGGCTTTCCGCCGGCAGCCGGTCTACTCGCCTTCCTTCACCACGACGGGGGCCACCGTAGGCGCCTCGACGTTCCTCGGCATCGGATCGAATGCGCCGGCACCGATCATCCTGACCATGAACGGCTTCGACGCGACGAACGCCGCCTATCTCGATGCGGTCCAGCGCAGCCGCCTGCCCGACTTCGTCGGAGCCCTTCGCTACGACGCGCCCTGGGGTTCGGCACAGCTCTCGGCTGCTCTGCACGAGACCAATGTCGGCGGATTCCTGACGACGGCCGGCGTGGGCGGTGCGGCGGGACCGGGCCCCGCCGCCACCCAGGCCCTCCTCGCCGCGCGGGGCATCCGCTCCGGCGCGCAGACCGCCGACGGTTGGGCCGTCCAGGGCGGCGTCAAAGTGAACCTGCCGATGATCGCGCCGGGCGACGGCTTCTACCTGCAGGGCGCCTACGCGGAGGGCGCCATCCTCTATACCGGCTACACCTACCTGACCGGCAGCTACTCGACGAACCTGACCCCTGTTCAGGGCGCCTCGTTCAACCAATACGTGCCCGACGCGGTCATCAATCCTCTGACCGGCAAGCTCGACCTGACGAAGGCCTTCACGGTCTCGGCCGCCTACCTGCATTACTGGACGCCGCAATGGCGCTCGGCATTCTTCGGCAGCTACGGCCATGTGAACTTCAGCAAGGGCACCCGCCAGGCCTTCAGCCTACTCGGCACCAATTTCCCCACCGGCACGCCGCCGAACGCCTTTACCAATCCAGCGGCCTTCGCGCTCAGCCCGGTCCTCAGGGATAACGGCCAGATCACCGCCGGTGCGAGCATCATCTGGTCGCCGGTCAAGGATCTCGATATCGGCGTCGAGGGCACGTATATCGGCACCAGCGTTCTCGAAGGGCGCGTGGCCGACGCGACGAGGCCGGGCAACGACGCCAACGGCGTTCCGATCCATACGGTCAAGCGCTACGACGCCACTCAGATCCGCATGCGCGTGCAGCGCGACTTCTGACACGGCACGCGCCTTGCGCGGACCCGGATGACAAGTCCGGGCTGCGGGCACACTATGCCCGTACCAGTCCCGGTCGTCGGCTCCCCCGAACCGGACCTTTCACGCGAGAAGGATGCGCAATGCGCCTGAGACACGTGCTGTTCCTGACCTCGCTCGCGGCCATGGCGGTAAATGCGCCTGCGCGGGCCGAGGAGCTCACGGGCACGCTCAAGAAGGTCAAGGATTCGGGAGCGATCACGATCGGCTACCGCGACTCGTCCGTGCCCTTCTCCTATCTCGACGGCGACCAGAAGCCGGTGGGCTACGCCTACGAGATCTGCCGCAAGGTGGCGGACGCGGTGAAGACGCATCTCAAGCTCGACAAGCTCGAAGTGAAGCTCAACCCGGTGACCTCCGCGACCCGCATCCCGCTGATCGCCAACGGCACGATCGACCTCGAATGCGGCTCGACCACCAACAATGCCGATCGCCAGAAGCAGGCGAGCTTCACCAACACGCACTTCCTCACCGCGACGCGCTACCTCGCGAAGAAGGACAAGAAGCTCGACAAGATCGAGGACCTGAAGGGCCGCACCGTCGTTTCGACGTCAGGCACCACCAACATCAAGATGATCAACGAGGCCAACACCGCCCGCTCGCTCGGCCTCACCATCCTGCCCGCCAAGGATCATGCCGAGGCATTCCTGATGGTCGAGACCGGCCGTGCCGACGCGTTCGTGATGGATGACGTGCTGCTCGCCTCGCTCGCCGCGAGTTCGAAGACGCCGGATGCCTACGCGATTTCGAGCGAGGCGCTCTCCAAGCCCGAGCCCTACGGCATCATGCTGCGCAAGGACGACGCGCCGTTCAAGGCCGTGGTCGATGCCGCCACCAGCGCTCTCTACAAGAGCCCGGAGGGCAAGGCGCTCTACGAGAAGTGGTTCACGCAGCCGATCCCGCCGCGTGGCATCAATCTCAAGCTGCCGATGAGCGAGGCGATGCAGAAGCAGTTCGCGAGCCCGAGCGATAGCGCCGATCCGGCCGCGTACTGACCTCGCCTCGATGAACTACAACTGGAACTGGAGCATCTTCTTCGAGCCGTCGCCCGAAGGTGTCGGCACCTACGCGGACATGCTCCTGTCCGGCCTCGTCTGGACGATCGCGACCGCCCTCTCCTCCTGGGTGATCGCGTTCTGCCTCGGCTCGGTGGTCGGCGTGATGCGCACGCTGCCGTCGAAGGCCGCGCAGGCGATCGGCACGGCCTATGTCGAGCTGTTCCGCAACATCCCGCTGCTGGTGCAGATGTTCCTCTGGTACTTCGTCGCGCCCGAGCTTCTTCCGGAAAAGCTCGGCTCGGCGATCAAGCAGCTGCCGAACGCGCCTTTCTACACGGCGGTCGTCTGCCTTGGTCTGTTCACCGCCGCCCGCGTCGCCGAGCAGGTGCGGGCCGGCATCCTCGCACTGCCGCGCGGACAGCGCATGGCGGCAACGGCTCTGGGTCTGACGGTTGCTCAGAGCTACCGCTACGTCCTGCTCCCGAACGCCTACCGCATCATCCTGCCGCCGCTGACCTCGGAATTCCTGAACAACCTCAAGAACACCTCCGTCGCGCTGACGATCGGGCTGCTCGAACTCACGGCGCGGGCCCGCGCCATGCAGGAATTCTCGTTCCAGGTCTTCGAAGCCTTTACGGCGGCGACGGTGCTCTACATCGCGATCAACCTCGTCGTGATCGTAGCGGCGACGCTGCTCGAACGCGCCGTCGCCGTGCCGGGAACCCGCTGATGTTCTCGAATTTTGACTTCGGGGTCATCGCCTCGTCCCTGCCCTACCTGTTCGGACAGGGCATGGTGTTCACCGTAACGCTGACGGCGCTGGCAGCGGCGATGGGCGTTGTGTTCGGCACCCTGATCGCGATGATGCGGCTCTCCGGCATCCCTGGCATCTCCCATCTCGCGAAGGGTTACGTCGAGCTGATGCGCTCGCTGCCGCTCGTGCTGGTGATCTTCTGGTTCTACTTCCTGGTGCCGTATATCGGCGCCTGGGCGACGCGCTCGCCGACGCCGATCCAGGTCGGCGCCTTCTCCTCGGCGCTGATCACCTTCACGCTGTTCGAGGCGGCCTTCTTCTCGGAGATCATGCGCGCGGGCATCCAATCGATTCCGAAAGGGCAGACCGCAGCAGCCCAGGCGCTCGGCATGACCTACTGGCAGACCATGGCGACGGTGGTGCTGCCACAGGCCTTCCGCAACATGCTGCCGTTGCTGCTGACCCAGACGATCGTGCTCTTCCAGGACACCTCGCTCGTCTACGTGCTCTCGCTGACCGACTTTCTCGGCGCGGCGTCCAAGGTTGCCCAGCGCGACGGGCGGCTCGTCGAGATGTATCTGTTCGCAGCGGTCGTCTATTTCGCGGTCTGCTTCACCGCCTCCTTCCTGGTGCGACGCCTGCACAGCCGCGTGGCGATCATTCGATGAGAGCATTGCCGAGCGAAGTGGCCGCCGGATCGCGTGAAGACAGAGCGGCAAAGGAGTCTGGCCGATGACCTCCACACCGATGCCGGCTCCGGGCAGCGGCGCTCCCGTTGCGACCGGATCCGAGGCGATCGAGGATCAGGGTCTGCAGAAGGGTCCGCTGGTTACCCCTTCGCCCGCCACGGCAACGGGCGTGCCGATGATCGCCATAGACGGCATCAGCAAGTGGTACGGCAGCTTCCAGGTGCTGACCAACTGTACGACGCAGGTCGCGAAAGGCGAGGTCGTGGTGGTCTGCGGCCCATCCGGCTCGGGTAAGTCGACCCTGATCAAGTGCGTGAACGCGCTCGAGCCGTTTCAAGAAGGCCAGATCACGGTCGATGGCACTAGGGTCAAGGACAGGGCCACAAACCTGCCGAAGCTGCGCTCCCGTGTCGGCATGGTGTTCCAGCATTTCGAGCTGTTTCCGCACCTGTCGATCATCGACAACCTCTCGCTCGCCCAGCGCAAGGTGCTTGGGCGCAGCGCGGAGGATGCGGGCAAGCGCGGCCGCGACCTGCTGGCACGCGTCGGCCTGAGCGCGCACGCGGACAAGTATCCGGGTCAGCTCTCGGGCGGTCAGCAGCAACGTGTGGCAATCGCACGGGCGCTCGCCATGAACCCGATCGTGATGCTGTTCGACGAGCCGACCTCAGCGCTCGACCCGGAAATGGTCGGCGAAGTCCTCGACGTCATGGTCGAGCTTGCCCGTGACGGCATGACCATGATGGTCGTTACCCATGAGATGGGTTTTGCCCGCAAGGTCGCGGACCGGGTGATCTTCATGGACAAGGGTGAGATCGTCGAGGACGCGCGGAAGGACGACTTCTTCGGCCAGCCGCGCAGCGAGCGCGCACAGCACTTCCTCTCGAAGATCCTCCAGCACTAGCAGGGGCGTCCGCATCTGCCCGGGATGCCGCAGCTGGGCGAATCCGCACGAGGCCAGTCGACACGTTTGATCGTCGGGCGACACGATCAGGTGCCGCCCATCACGGACGGAATGCTGCGAAAGCCGATGTAAGAATTCGGCTGCCCCTGCAACCTTGGGCGGAGCTCGACCGGTGGCCGCAAGACCACTTCCAAGTGCCCACTCTCTGACGGGGCAGAGGCCGGTCGGCTCGCCGACCTGGTCATCGATACCGTTGATCGCCCCATCACTCGGTTGCCTCGGCTCGCCGAGGAACAGCGCTCCCTGAGAGACCGTTACATCGGCTCAATCAGGGAGATCCAAGCATGGTCGACGTTGCACAGATCAGGGAACACGCAGAGGTCATCGGGTCTGACGGCGCCCACGTCGGTACGGTCGATCACATCGACAAGGGAGAGATCAAGCTCACCAAGAAGGATGCCGACGCGGGCGGCTTGCACCACTTCATCCCAGTCGACTTCGTGCAGAGTGTCGACGGCAACACGGTGCGCCTCGATCGGCCGGCCGAGGAGGTGAAGCGCGAGTGGTCCACCTCATAGTCGACAGGCGATCGCGGGCAGTATCCCAAACAGTCTGTGACTTGCCGGTTGGCGCGGCTGACGCACGGGAGCATCGACCGGAGGGCCCTCGTCACAATCGCCCTTGGCCTCGGCGGCTCGTTCTGCAGGCTGCGCCAACCAAAACCGCCAGCCGATGAGGCACAGGTCGAACATGATTGATCGTCCCAGCTTTGGGCCGGTCGTCAGGTTGTCAAAGCCGATCGGCTTCGTCGTGACAGGCTTCACGATTGCGGTCGGCCTAGGAGTCGGCGCCTTTGTCAGCCTCAACGATTATGGGATGCCGGTCTTCCACCTGTTTCTGCCCATCGCCGGGATGCTTCTGGCTGAAGTGATTGTCGTGGCGAGCGCACGCGATATGGCGGCGATCCAGTTCAAGCTCGCCCCCTGCTGAAGGCGGCCACTCGCGTTGACGACATGCTCACCGAGTCCGAGGAATGCACGCTCGACGCACTCGGTCGGGCGAAGATCATGAGCGCCACTACCTGAGGCTTCTCCATGAGCACTTCGACGTGGCTGCCGCTACTGGCCTTCCTGGCTCCGATCCCGCCGATGCGGCCCGAGCCCGAACGGACGCCTCCAGGCTGGCTTCCGGGCTTTCTGATGGCCGCGCTAACCTTCATCCTGGTGGCACCGATGATCGCGATATGGAGCTTTCACCGACCTGAGGACGCGCTAAGGGCCGAATGCGCGGCGGCCGGCGGGAAGCTCGTATACCGCTCGGTTTCGGGCGATAGGCCACCGAAATGCAGCAAGCCGTAAGTTTCGCGCTCATCATCGAAACGAGCAGTCAGAAGACCTGCGCTCGAGCGCAGATGGCAACTCCCTGCCACAGCAACTCATGCTGCAGCCGACCTTTATTCGTGGGCGGCACCTACGTTTGATTGCGGCTTGCCGATAGATACACGCTATCCAAGTGCCAGCCAGCTATGCGGCAGCGCTCCCGAATGAGCACCGCCCCCGAGGTAACCTACTCAAATTATTGAGGAAATACTGGTGCTGCGAGAGAGGATTGAACTCTCGACCTCTTCATTACCAATGAAGTGCTCTACCACTGAGCTACCGCAGCATGCGGGGACGAGCGAAGCGGCTCCGTCCGGCAGGTGGCGGCTCTAACGGATCGGATCGGGCTTGGCAACGGCCTAGGCGACACGTTTCGCATCGATTCCGTTGACGCGATCCTAAGCCCTGTCTATAGAGCAGCCTCTGCCTCCGGACGCGCTTCGCGGACCGGCTGCGTCGCTTTTGCCTGATCACACCTGACGCGTCGACCGAATGCGTGCCTGTCACAAGGCCGCGGCGGGAGCGCCCATAGAGACGAGGATGCCCCATGGCCAACACCGTGTCGGCCAAGAAAATGACCCGCAAGATCGCCAAGCGCACGGCGATCAACCGCTCGCGCCGCTCGCGGATGCGTACCTTCGTCCGCAAGGTCGAGGAGGCCATCGCCTCCGGTGATCAGACCCAGGCCGCCGCTGCGCTCCGCGCTGCCGAGCCCGAGCTGATGAAGGCCGCTCAGAACGGCATCGTTCATAAGAACAACGCTTCGCGGAAGGTCTCGCGCCTCGCCGCCCGCGTGAAGGCGCTCGCCGCCTAAGACGCCGTACCCGGCATCGCTGACGAAAAGAGCCCGGCCCTCGCGCTGGGCTTTTTCGTGCGCGATGTCGCTCCTCAGCTCAGCTGAGGCGGCTACGGCGAGACACCGCGCCTGCCTCCCTGTCTTGCGACAAGCGGACTGCGCGGCTCTCTCCGCCGGCGACGAGAAGACCTAACGCTCTTCCCTGCCGACTGGCCGAATGGCCGAGTGGCGACGACGCTGTCGCGGCTGAGGGCCAGCGTCTGGCGGCCTGCGATCGAGGCGCCACGCGCAGAATACAACGTGTGCAGCAGGCAACCGGGAGCGGATCTGCTGACCGCTTGGCCCTCTGCAGGCGGTCGACTGGAATTTTCCCGGTCTTCCACGGCCTTGCCAGAGTTGTTCACAGCTTCGTGGAAGTTGTCCCAATCCGCCCCTTGAACCCTGGCAGCAAGGACCGGTTCAGACCGCGTTAACGCTAAACTGAATCGTTCTAGTTGCGTTTAGCCCGCCTCCACCTGTAGCTTAACAAAACCTTGCCGAGGCGGATCAAGTTCGAAGTGTCAACGGCTTGCGCTCGAGTCGTCCCCAAGATCCTCACTGTGGGATAGACCGGTCAAGGCGTGTCAGACGCGGTTGCAGGTGCGCAGAAACTATCCCCGCACTTCCCGGTGTTAGGAGAACGATAGAGGATTGTTGATAGACCGGTTCTGCCGGTCGTTGGGCCCGTTCTTGGGCTTGACAGGGCAAGTCGATACAGGGGCCTCGCGACTCGCGGAGGTCTCGTTCAAGTAGCGTGAGCGTACGCATCCCCGGCGGGCCACCCCACCCAGGATGCGAGGAGAGTCAGGTTATGCAGCTCGACGGCAGCAGGACGGACGGCAGCGGCGACGGCAGCAACGGCAATGGCGCCGGCACTATCCAAGCAGCCTGGACCCGCGTGAAGCGGCGCCTGCGCGCCGAGCTCGGCGAGGACGTCTTCGCGAGTTGGTTCGCTCGACTCGAACTCGAGGACGTAACCGCCGGCGTCGCACGGCTCACCGTTCCCACGCGTTTCCTCAAGAGCTGGATCGAGTCGCACTATCTCGACCGGGTGCTGAACACGTTCAAAGCCGAGCTCGACGACGTCGTACGCCTCGATGTCGGCGTGCGCGGACCGTCCTCATCGCCGCGTCCCGTGGCCGGGCTCGCCAAACCGGCCGCCCCCGCCGGCCCGCTGGCACGCTATCAGTCTGCCGGGGCACCCGCCCCCGTCCAAAGCACCAACGCCAGCACATCTTCTGATGCTGCGGCAGCGTCCCGAGCCGCCGATGGAGCGGCAGGCGATCTGAGCAGCGCGCCGCTCGATCCCCGCCTCACCTTCGCGAGCTTCGTGGTCGGACGCTCGAACGCCCTAGCCCATGCCGCCGGCGAACGCGTCTCGCGGCATGATGGTGAGGGCGCGCTCTACAACCCGCTCTACGTCCATGCCGGCGTCGGCCTCGGCAAGACCCACCTGCTGCACGGCGTCGGCCACGCTGCCCGCGAGGCAGGCCGCCGGGTGATCTATCTCACTGCCGACCGCTTCATGTACGGCTTCGTCAACGCGCTGAAGACCCAGAACGCCCTCGCCTTCAAGGAGCGCCTGCGCGCCATCGACCTGCTCATCCTCGACGACGTGCAGTTCATCCAGGGCAAGTCGATCCAGGCCGAGTTCGGCCACACGCTGAACGCCCTGATCGATGCCGGCAAGCAGGTGGTGGTCGCCTCCGACCGTCCGCCGACCGAGCTCGAAGCCCTCGACGAGCGCGTTCGCTCGCGCCTCGCCGGTGGCCTCGTCGTCGAGATCGGCACCCTGGACGAAGGCCTTCGCGCCTCGATCCTGCAGGCGCGCCTCGCCGCCGTGCGGGTGACGCATCCCGGCTTCGATGTCGCCCCGGCCGTCGCCGCCTATGTTGCCAAGGCGATCACCGCCAACGGCCGCGACTTGGAAGGCGCCGTCAATCGCCTTCTGGCCCATTCCACGCTTACCGGCGCCCCGGTGACAGTGGAGACGGCCGAGGCCGCGATCCGCGACCTCGTGAAGAACCGCGAGCCGAAGCGGATCAAGATCGAGGACATCCAGAAGCTGGTGGCCTCCCGCTACAACGTCTCTCGCTCGGACATTCTCTCCGAGCGCCGCACCGCCGCCGTGGTGAAGCCGCGCCAGATCGCGATGTACCTCTCAAAGGTGCTGACGCTGCGCTCGCTGCCCGAGATCGGCCGGCGCTTCGGCGGCCGCGACCACACCACCGTGCTCCATGCGGTTCGCAAGATCGAGAAGCTGATCGGCGACGATCCGGTGCTCGGCGACGAGGTCGAGCTCCTGAAGCGGATGCTGCAGGACTAGCCTCGGCTGAGCGCTTCACGGCCCGAGAACGTCATCAGGCGCAGCACATTACGCTGCGCCTGATGCGCATCCGCGCCAATACGCGCGGGAAGGCGCCCTTGTCTCTCTTGCCTTGAGCGTGCGCCTTCGCCAAGCTCGCAGCCCCGATCCGCATATGCGGTGGCGGCTCGCGTTCTTCCGAAGTTCAGAGTTTGTTGCGATGAGAGTGACTGTCGAGCGCGCGGCCCTCCTACGGTCGCTCGGCCACGTGCACCGCGTCGTCGAGCGGCGCAACACGATCCCGATCCTGTCGAACGTGCTCCTGCGCGGCTCGGCCGAGGGTCTCCAGCTCAAGGCCACCGACCTCGACATCGAGGTGACCGAGACGATTGCTGCCGACGTTGCCACGGCCGGCGCAACGACGGTGCCGGCTCACGTGATCTACGACATCGTCCGCAAGCTGCCAGACGGCTCCCAGGTCTCGCTGGAGACTAGCGAGGAGACCGGCCAGATGACCATCCGCTCCGGCCGCTCGCGCTTTGCTCTCGGCGCGTTGCCGGAGGCCGATTTTCCGGATCTCGCCGCGGGCGAGCTACCGCATGCCTTCTCGATCGCCTCGCTCGACCTCAAGCGCCTGATCGACAAGACGCAGTTCGCGATTTCGACGGAGGAAACGCGCTACTACCTCAACGGCATCTACCTGCACACGATCGAGGTCGACGGCGCCCTCAAGCTTCGCGCCGTGGCCACCGACGGCCACCGCCTCGCACGCGTCGAGATGGACGCCCCCGAGGGCAGCCGCGGCATGCCGGGCATCATCGTGCCGCGAAAGGCCGTCGCCGAGATTCAAAAGCTCGTCGACGATGGCGGCGACAGCGTCTCTATCGAGATTTCGCCAGCCAAGATCCGCCTGTCCTTCGGAAGCGGCGTGATGCTGATCTCGAAGCTGATCGACGGCACCTTCCCTGACTATCAGCGTGTCATCCCGACAGGGAACGACAAGCGCCTGACGGTGGAGCGCGACGCTTTCGCCCGCGCCGTCGACCGCGTCTCGACGATCTCATCCGAACGTGGCCGCGCCGTGAAGCTCGCCATGTCGGACGGGCGCCTCGCTTTGTCCGTCAACAACCCGGATTCCGGGTCGGCAACCGAGGAGCTCGACGTCGATTACGACGCGGCCGGGCTCGATATCGGCTTCAACGCCCGCTACCTCCTCGACATCACCGGGCAGCTCGAGGGTGACACAGCTCAGTTCCGGCTCGCCGACCCGGGCTCGCCTACCGTGATCCAGGACCGCGAGGGCGCGCCGGCCCTCTATGTTCTGATGCCGATGCGCGTCTGAGACGGGCTATTCAGGACACGCCTGGCATCCTACATCGCGTGGCATGGATACGATGCCGGGCGGGGGCGCTCGCCCCACTCGCCTGATCGCCCGCGATTTCCGCAATCACACCGAGCTCGACCTGCCGATCGGCCGCCGCTTCGTGGCGCTCGTCGGTGAGAACGGCGCGGGCAAGACCAATCTGCTCGAAGCGCTCTCGCTGTTCTCGCCCGGGCGCGGATTGCGCCGGGCGGACCTCTCCGGCATGGCGCGGATCGGCGGTCCCGGCGGTTTTGCCATTTCGCTGACACTCGGCGAGCGTGAGGATGGCCACCGCCTCGGCACAGGCTGCGAACCGCCGGGCTTCGACGGCCGCGCGAGCCGCCTCTGCCGCATCGACGGAGCCGGCGTCGGCTCACCGGTCGCATTCGCCGAGTTCCTGCGCGTCGTCTGGCTGACGCCGGATCTCGACGGCCTGTTTCGTGGTCCAGCCGGAGACCGTCGCCGCTTCCTCGACCGTCTCGTCCTCGCGGTCGATGCGACCCATGGCGGCCGGGTCAGCGCGATGGAACGGGCGCTACGCTCGCGCAACAGGCTGCTGGAGGAGCGCCCCGATGATGGTCGCTGGCTCGATGCAATCGAGCGCGAGGTGGCCGAGCTCGGCGTTGCCGTCGCGTTGGCTCGCCGCGAGACTGTCGAGCGGCTCGACCGGCTGATCGGCGAGAGCCGCGACGACAACCAGCCCTTTCCGTGGGCGGCCATACGGCTCGAAGGCGAACTCGACGATCTCGTTGCCGTCTGGCCGGCGCTTGAGGCAGAGGACCGCTACCGATCCGCTCTCCGCCAAGGCCGACATCGCGACCGAGCAGCCGGACGTTCGCTTATCGGGGCACAAAGCTCGGACCTCGTCGTACGCCACGGTCCCAAGGACGTACCCGCCGCCACCGCCTCCACGGGCGAGCAGAAGGCGCTGCTGATCGGGCTGGTGCTTGCTCATGCGCGGCTGGTCCAGGCGATGAGCGGGCTCGCCCCGGTCATCCTGCTCGACGAAGTCGCCGCCCATCTCGATCCACGCCGCCGCGCCGGGCTTTACGACGCGCTCGACGCGCTCTCGGGCCAAGTCTGGATGACAGGGGCCGATCCGGCGCTGTTCGCCGAGTTGGGCGAGCGCGCCGACATTGTGAAGGTCGTTGATGGACGGATCGTATCGCCCGAAACGGCCTGAGCGCGGTCAGGTCATCGCTGACCGCATATCCGTCTGCGAGAAGCTGTTGTCTACGAAGGTCATCCGCACGTTGTGAGCGAGGGCACAGGCATCGACGAAGAATCAGGGTGGCCGGACTGGCAAGCGATCACCGCAGCAATGGCCGAGGCGTCGACGAAAATCATAGCCCCCCGCTCATCTCGTCGAGCGATGCCTGATCAGCCTGCAAACACGTCCGAAGGGAGGCCACAATTCCATTGTAGATCGGCTTGAGACGCTGCTGCAGCGACGCCAGCTTGTCGGGGAGCCAGTTCTCCTCTTCGCCGCGTCGGTTCAGCGGCTTCGTTGCCCGCATGTAGACATCACGATGACGGCGTCTACACAGCCGATCTTCGAGCACATCCCAGCCCCCGCGAAAGACATCGGATGACCCGCCTCGACGAGGCCCGCGCCGCCCTCCGCAAGACGTTCGGCTACGATGATTTCCGGCCAGGGCAGGACGAGGTCATCGGAGCGGTGCTCGACGGGTCCGACGTGTTCGCGGTGATGCCGACGGGCTCCGGCAAGTCGATGACCTATCAGTTGCCGGCCCTCGTCGATGACGGGCTCACCGTGGTGATCTCGCCGCTCATCGCGCTGATGCACGATCAGGTTCAGCAGATGGTCGGCTTCGGCGTCGAGGCGGCAACGCTGAACTCGACGGTTGCGGAGGCCGCGTCGCGTGAGACCTGGCGCAAGATCCGTTCGCGCGATCTGCGCCTGCTGTTCGTCTCGCCCGAGCGTCTGCTGATGGACGGCTGCATGGAGGCGCTGCGGAACGCCGGCGTACAGCGGCTTGCGGTGGACGAGGCCCACTGCGTCTCACAATGGGGCCACGATTTCCGGCCGGAATACCGAGAGATCGCCCGTGCCCGCGAGGCGCTCGGGAACGTGCAGACGCTGGCGCTGACGGCTACCGCCGATGCGGCGACCCGCACCGACATCGCCGAGCGCCTGTTTCCGGCCGGGCGCGGGGTCCGGACCTTCGTCCATTCTTTCGATCGGCCGAACATCCGTCTGACCTTCGCCGCCAAAGACAACCCGACCCGGCAGTTGGAGCGCTTCCTGCGCAACCGGCGGGCGGAGAGCGGCATCATCTACTGCTCGTCGCGCAAGCGCGTTGAACAGCTCGCCGACACCCTGAAGGCCGACGGCTTCAACGCCCTGCCCTATCATGCCGGGCTCGACCAGGGCACGCGGATGCGCAACCAGGACACCTTCCTGCAGGAGGATGGTGTCGTGATGACTGCGACGGTCGCCTTCGGCATGGGCATCAACAAGCCGGACGTACGCTTTGTCTGCCATGCCGACATGCCGACCAATGTCGAGGGCTATTACCAGGAGATAGGCCGTGCGGGCCGCGACGGGCTGCCGGCCGACACGCTCACGCTCTACGGTCTCGACGACATGGCCCTGAGGCGCCGCCAGATCGACGAGAAGGAGGTGCCGGACGAGCGCCGTCGCGTCGAGCGCCGCAAGCTTGAGGCGATGATTTCGCTTTGCGAGGGCGCCGCCTGCCGGCGCCAGTCGCTGCTCTCGTATTTCGGCGAGGCGAGCGAGCCCTGTGGACGCTGCGACCTCTGCCGCGGTGGCGTCTCGCTGATCGATGGTACCGTGGAGGCGCAGAAGCTTCTGTCCGCCATCGTGCGCACCGGGCAGCGCTTCGGCGCAGCCTATGTCTGTGATGTGGTGCATGGCAAAGAATCCGAGCAGGTCCGCCGCAACGGCCATAGCCAGCTCAAGACCTTCGGCGTCGGTGCGGATAAGCCCGTGACCGCCTGGCGCGCCATCCTGCGCCAGCTCTTCGCTGCGGGTGCAGTGGCCGAGAATGCCGACGGCTTTGGCGGCCTCACCATGACCGAGAAGGGCGAGGCGATCCTGTTCGGCCGCGAGACAGTGCAGGTCCGGCCCGATCCTGAGCCACGCAAGGCAGAGCCCCGTAGCCGCCGCGCGGCGGCGCGGGACGACGAAGCGTTGCAGCTCGGCGAGGCGGACGAGGCCCTGTTCCAACATCTGCGCGGCCTTCGCGCCTCGATCGCCCGCGCCGAGAACGTGGCCGCCTTTATCGTCTTTCCGGACCGCACGCTGATCGAGATGGCACGGGCGAAGCCGGTCGACCTTTGGGCCCTGCGCAGCGTACACGGCGTCGGCGAGCGCAAGCGTGAAGCCTACGGGCAGCGTTTCGTCGAAGCGATCGCAGAATTCTTAGCCGATGATGGGCGACGTGGTCGGGTTGCAGCAGATTGAGTGAAACGACCAGAACGGTCGAAACGCGAGCGACGTGATCGACGTAGGGAGTGGGAGCAGAGTTTGCGCGAGAATCGTTTCGACCTTTTCGCAGCCTAGTCTCGCTCGCGCCCTGCACGAGCGTGCTCAAAACTGCCAGATAGCTGAGCCGTTCATAGATCCGCTCGCCCCCCGGACCGCTCCAACCGAGTACCTGCGCCATTTCGACAATCCGCGATATGCCGAAGCTGCGTCAGGTCTTCTACCTGCCAGGCTTCGATCCCCGCGAGCCCGAGGCCTATTGGGGCCTGCTGCGGCGCGAGAGCAGGCTGACGGCCGGCCGGCGCGGCATGACCCTCGCCGTCGGTGACCCTGTCCGCTCCGCAGACGGCCTCAGCCTCGACTGGACGATCGAGAGAATCGAGGACGGCGCCGCGACCCGGATCCGCTACGCCCTGTTGCGCTGGGACGACATCGTGCGCACGCGCTTTCCCCGATCGGATCTCAGACGGCTGATTGCGATCCCGAGGCTGTGGTGGCGTCTCTGGAAGAGTGGCTATCTCCGGGCCTTCCGGTCGGAGGCGTGGCAATTCTCGACGGTCATCTTTGTCGTCCACCTTCTCTATGCCGGCCTGGTCGGCCTTAGCCTCGCCCTGGCCGGGCTCCTGGTGGCGGCGCTCCCGCTTGGAGACGGTGCCGCGCTGCTGCGATGGGTTCTGCTGCTACCCGCCGCCTACGGCATCCTCGGCCTACTGACGCGGTTCACGAAGGGGCGACCGTTCTTCATCACCCACCTTGTCGACGATGCCGCTTTCACGCACGAGCACGCGTCTGGCGACGACCAGGACATGCAGGCGCGGCTCGATGCCTGGGCGGAGCGCATCCATGCGGCCGAGTCGGAAGCCTCTGAGATTGTCATCATCGGGCATTCTTCGTCGAGCTTCCTCGCGCTCGAAGCGCTCGATCGGGTTCTGACGCATGATCCAGGCTTCGGCAGCCGGGGCGTTCCGGTCACCCTGGTGACGCTCGGCGGAGTGATCCCATGGATCACGCTCGACCCCCAGGCCGAGGCGACGCGCCATGCCGTGCTCCGGATCGCCAGCACCGAGACCATCGGCTGGTTGGATCTGCGCGCGCCTTGGGACTGGCTCTCGATCCATCTGCGCAGCCCGGTTGCATCGGTCGACCCGGCTAGCGTGAAACCGAACCGGCCAATGATCCGCAGCATCAGGATCGCCGATCTCATCGAGCCGAGTACCGTCGCCACCCTTCGCTGGAATTTCTTCCGCATGCATTTCCAGCTGCTCATGTCGAGCCGCGAGCGCACGGCCTTCGACTACATCGCGCTGATCTCCGGAGCCGAGCCGGTGCATCGCGCGGTGGAGGCGATCGAGGAATCGCCTGTTCATGTGGCCTCTGGGCCGCCGCCGGCTGCCTGAGCGTCGCGACGTGCGCGGCGATCTTTGCGGACAGCGGTGCAGCGGGGTTTGCAGTAGAGCCGCTGCCGATCTAATCCCTGCCGCGATGCAGGGAGGTCCGAAGCCGGTGCCTTCCCATGGCGAGCCGACCGCGACGCCAGTCCCAGGCGAGAGACCGAATGTTTCGCAACGACGTCCCGATCACGCCGGAGCTCGTGCGCCAGCACGGCCTGACGCCCGACGAGTACGACCGCTTTCGCGGCTTGATCGGTCGCGACCCGACGCTGACCGAACTCGGCATCGTCTCCGCCATGTGGAACGAGCACTGCTCGTATAAGTCCTCGCGCAAGCATCTTCGCGGGCTGCCGACCAAGGCGCCATGGGTGATCCAGGGGCCGGGCGAGAACGCGGGCGTCATCGATATCGGCGACGGGCTGGCCTGCGTCTTCAAGATGGAGAGCCACAACCATCCGAGCTTCATCGAGCCTTACCAGGGTGCAGCGACCGGCGTCGGCGGTATTCTCCGAGACGTCTTTACGATGGGCGCGCGGCCGATCGCGGCGCTGAACGCCCTGCGCTTCGGCTCGCCGGATCATCCGCGCACCCGCCACCTTGTCTCGGGTGTCGTCGCGGGCGTCGGCGGCTACGGCAATTCCTTCGGCGTGCCAACGGTTGGCGGCCTCGTCGGCTTCCACAAGCGCTACGACGGCAACATCCTGGTCAACGCCATGGCCGTCGGCCTCGCGAAGACGGATGGCATCTTCTACGCGGCGGCCACCGGTGTCGGAAACCCGATCGTCTATCTCGGCTCCAAGACCGGCCGCGACGGCATTCACGGCGCGACCATGGCCTCGGCCGAGTTCGACGAGGAGACGGAGGCAAAGCGTCCGACCGTGCAGGTCGGTGACCCCTTCGCCGAGAAGCTGTTGCTCGAGGCCTGCCTCGAGCTGATGGCCTCTGGCGCCGTCATCGCGATTCAGGACATGGGCGCGGCTGGCCTCACCTGCTCGGCCGTGGAGATGGGGGCCAAGGGCGATCTTGGCGTCGAGTTGGACCTCAACGCCGTGCCGGTGCGCGAAGCCGGCATGACACCCTACGAGATGATGCTCTCGGAGAGCCAGGAGCGCATGCTCATGGTGCTCAAGCCTGGCATGGAGGCCGAGGCCGAGGCGATCTTCGTGAAATGGGGTCTCGACTTCGCAGTGATCGGCCACACCACCGACACGCTGCGCTTCGTCATCAAGTGGAACGGCGAGACTGTCGCGGACCTGCCGATCAAGGAACTCGGCGACGAGGCCCCGCTCTACGACCGCCCGCATATTGCCAACACGCATCAGCCCGTGGTGAAGGCGACGGATGTCGCCGCGCCTGTCTCGAACGGCGAGGCCCTGCGCAAGCTGATCGGCTCGCCCGAGCTCGCCTCGAAGCGTTGGGTGTACGAGCAGTACGATCACTACATTCTCGGCAACACGGTCCAGAAGCCCGGCGGCGACGCAGCGATCGTACGCGTCGAGGACGGCCCCAAGGGGCTCGCCATCTCCACCGACGTGACGCCGCGATACTGCGAGGCCGACCCTGTCGAGGGCGGCCGACAGGCTGTGGTGGAGGCATGGCGCAACATCACCGCTGTCGGCGGCCAGCCGCTCGCCATCACCGACAATCTCAACTTCGGCAATCCGGAGAAGCCCGAAGTGATGGGCCAGCTCGTCGGCTGCCTGAAGGGCATCGGCGAGGCCTGCCTCGCCCTCGACTTCCCCGTCGTCTCAGGCAACGTCTCGCTCTACAACGAGACCAACGGCGTCGGCATTCTGCCCACCCCGACCATCGGCGGCGTCGGCGTGCTCGACGATGTGGCCGTCCACGCGACCCTCGCGTTGAAGCGCGACAGCGACGTGCTCGTCCTGCTCGGCGAGACCGAAGGCTGGCTTGGCCAGTCGCTCTACCTCTCCGAGATCGCGGGACGCGAAGAAGGCGCTCCTCCCCCGGTCGATCTGGCGACCGAGCGTAAGACCGGCGACTTCGTACGCAGCCTGATCCTGGGCGGCATCGCGGACACGGTCCACGACCTCTCCGACGGCGGCCTCGCCGTGGCGCTCGCCGAGATGGCGATGGCCGGCGATCGCGGGGCAACCCTGGCCGGAGCCGATGCCGGCCCGGTGCCCCATGCGTGGCTGTTCGGTGAGGACCAGGGCCGATACCTGCTCTCGGTCCCGGCAGCCGCAGCCGACGACTTGCTCTACAGTGCGCAAGCGCAGGGCATCGCTGCCACCCGTATCGGAACGACGGGCGGGAGCGGTTTGACGCTGCCCGACGGCGAGACCATACCGGTCGCTGAGCTTCGCGCGGCCAATGAGAGCTGGTTCCCGGCCTACATGGCGAGTCAGCCGGCCCCGCCCGCCACCTGATCCGAACCGACTTCGACCCTGGAGACACCCCGATGCCGATGGATGCGCGCGAGATCGAGACAATGATCCGCGAGGCGCTGCCCGACGCGCAGGTCGAGATCAAGGATCTCGCCGGCGATGGCGATCACTACGCCGCCACGGTCATCTCCTCGGCCTTCAAGGGCAAGACACGGGTGGCGCAGCACCAGATGGTGTACGGCGCACTGCAGGGGCGCATGGGCGGCGTACTTCACGCCCTTGCGCTGACCACAGGCGTACCCCAGGATTAGGTCAGAAACCGAGCTGCACACGAGGACAAGACGATGAGCGACGTCAACACCGCGATCGAGAACGAGATCAAGTCACAGGACGTGGTCGTGTTCATGAAGGGCACCGCGCAGTTCCCGATGTGCGGCTTCTCAGGTCAGGTCGTGCAGATCCTCAATTACCTGGAAGTGCCGTTCAAGAGCGTGAACGTGCTCGATGACATGAGCATCCGCGAGGGCATCAAAGCCTATTCCAACTGGCCGACCATCCCGCAGATCTATGTGAAGGGCGAGTTCGTCGGCGGCTGCGACATTGCCCGCGAGATGTTCCAGTCCGGCGAGTTGCAGAGCTTTCTTGCCGAGAAGGGCATCCCGGTGAAGAACAGCGCCGCCGCTTGATCGAAGAGCATCAGCAAGAACGAGAAGGGCGCTTCGGCGCCTTTTTTCGTGCGAGGATCAGGTTACGAGGCAACGAAACAGGCTCCTCCGGCGTCCCTTGCGCGAGGGAGGACTGAGCAATGCGCGATGTCATCATCGTGGGTGGAGGCCCGGCTGGGCTCAATGCGGCGCTGATCCTCGGCCGCTGCCGCCGCGACGTGCTGCTCTGCGATGCAGGAAACCCGCGCAATGCGGCGACCCCGCTGACATGGGGCGTCTTCACGCGTGACGGCACGCCACCCTTCACCCTGCGCGAACAGGCGCATGCCGACCTCGACCGCTACGACACGGTCGAGCGCCGCGAGATCGAAGTGGTCGCGGCACGGCGTGGAGAACGAGGCTTCGAGGTCGAGCTTGCGGACGCCACCCGCGAGAGCGCGCGGCGGCTGATCCTCGCCACAGGACTTCGGCAGGATCTGCCCAAAGTCGAGGGGTTCGAGACCTACTGGGGCACCGGGGTCCATTCCTGCCCATATTGCGACGGCTACGAGAACCGCGATCAGGCCATCGTCGCCTATGGCCGTGGCCATGCCAGCTGCGGGCTCGCTCTGGAGCTGAGCTGCTGGAGCCGTAACGTCACGCTCTGCACGGACGGCGCTGACGAGAGCCTCGACGCGAAGGATCGTGAACGGCTCGCGCGCAACGGCATACGGATTGTCGAGACGCCGATCGCACGGCTATCGGGCGACGGGCAGCAGGCGGAGAGGCTGACATTCCAGGACGGACAGACGATCCCCTGCTCGGGTGTCTTCCTCATGCCGGTCGATTGTGAGCCCTCGCATCTCCTAAGGCAGCTCGGCTGCGACATCAAAGAGACCGGCGTGGTGCCGACTAAGAACGACTACGAGAAGACCAACGTGCCTGGCCTGTTCGTGGCCGGCGATGCCTCACGCCGGGTCCAGTTCGCGGTCGTCGCGGCGGCCGAGGGCGCCATGGCGGCGTTCGCGATCAACATGGAGCTGATTGCGGAGGATACGGCATAAAGGCCGATAGCGATGCGGCTGGCGTCATCCGAGATGCGCGCCTAACCGACAAACCCGTCTCACACCGCCCGCAGCGGCTTCTCCAGCGCGGCGATCACGCGGGCTAGGTCGTGCCCGCGCTTCAGCACCAGTCCGCTCGCGGCGATCACGGCATAGGCACCCTGCCGGCGGGCAAGCTTCGGATCCTTCTCGATCCGGTAGAGTGGCATCTCGGAGCTGCGCCGGTAGATCGAGAAGACCGCCTTGTCCCTACGAAAGTCGAGGGCATAGTCGCGCCATTCGCCCTCGGCCACGCGGCGGCCGTAAAGATTGAAGATGGTTCTCAACTCTGTACGATCGAAGGCGATTTGCGGAGTTGACGCACCGGACGGGAACGGGATCACGCGAGAACTCGGGTCCTCGCTCTGCGTATCGACGCTGTGCCACTCGCTCATCGTCTCTCCCGTGCGAGGCCGCCGCAGCGGCCGGACCGGGATGATGGGGCTACCTTTGCTGGCTCGCAAGCCCGTCGGGCGCCCGCAACGAGGCGAAACACTCGGCCATCGTGTCGCCGCGTTCTCGCCCTCGCAGCGCCTTGCTGAAACGATTGACTGTCACTTGGAACCTCGTCGGCCTCGGGCCCCGAGGCGGCCCCGCACCCCAGCTCCCCAGCCCGCGGCGGTCGCCGAGGATACGGCTCGCGTCCGACACTCCGAGGTTTCGAGACCCAAGGACTTCAGGCGGCCTCTCCGGAGCGCCGCCTCTTTTTTGTCCGACGTACCGCTCACGAATTCGTTAGACTGAACCGTCGGACATCCCGCCCGTCGGAACCAAAGACCTTGCCTCCCGAATTCGACGCCGCCTTTCGCGACCGTCTCGCCGACCTGTTCGCGTGGCGCCGGGACGTGCGCCGCTTCCGCAGCGATCCGATCGACGAGGGCACGCTCGCAACCTGCCTCGCTCTGGCGAGCCTCGCTCCTTCGGTGGGAAACAGCCAGCCCTGGCGTTTCGTGCGGGTTTCAGATCCCGGTCGCCGCGCGGCCGTCGTCGAGACTTTTGCCCGTTGCAATGCGGCGGCCTGCGCCTCCTACGCGGATGAGCGGCGCGACCTCTATGCCAGCCTGAAGCTCGAAGGTCTGCGCGAGGCGCCCGTGCATCTGGCGGTGTTCTGCGACGAGGCGACGGAGGCGGGCCATCGCCTCGGTCGGGACACGATGCCGGAGATGCTGCGCTACTCGGTGGTGACTGCCGTCCACAGCTTCTGGCTCGCCAGCCGGGCGCACGGCATTGGGGTCGGTTGGGTCTCGATCCTCGAGCCCGAGGCGGTGACGCAGCTCCTCGACCTACCCCGCTCCTGGCGGCTCGTCGCCTATCTTTGCGTCGGCTATCCGGTGGAGGAGCATTGCGACCCTGAGCTCGTCCGGCATGGGTGGCAGGAGCGGCTGCCGGGTTCTGCTCGACTGACCGAACGCTGAATCTTACGAGTCTTCGACTCAGGTTTGGCCGGACTCGACTGAGTTCGACTACGGCTTGTTAGCCCTCCACCTGGAATTACGTAATTCGCCGACGCGTAACCATGCCGGGTAACAGGAACGACAAGCTTCGCTGCGAATTGTCCCGTCGCGTAAGGTCACGCTTGAAGGACGAAATCCGATGTTCGGGACAGGGAGATTGGCCGTTTGTGTCGCCGGCGCGATGACTGCCGGCTTTTTTGCAACCGCGCCGGTCCAGGCGCGCGAGATTGTTCCGTTCAACGAGCCGGGACTGGCTGGATCGCTGGTCGTGCGGACCTCCGAGCGCCGGCTCTACCTCGTGAACTGGGACGGCACGGCGATCCGCTACCCCGTCGCCGTCGGCAAGCCCGGCAAGCAATGGGCCGGACGCACGGAGATCGACGGCAAGTATTTTCAGCCGGATTGGTCACCGCCCGCTGACGTGAAGCGCGACCATCCTGGCCTGCCGAACATCATCCGCGGTGGAACGCGCGGCAACCCGATGGGCGTCGCCGCCATGACGCTGCGTGGGGGTGAATACGCCATCCACGGCACCAACCGTCCGAACTCGATCGGCACTTTTGCGTCCTACGGCTGTATCCGTATGTACAACCAGGACATCACGGATCTCTACCAGCGCGTTTCTGTCGGCACGCAGGTCTACGTCACTCGTTAGATTTCACGGTTTTTAACATTGGCACCGCGGTCGAGGGCGATACCTCGCTCGCGGTGTTTTTGCTTTTGGGACATCAATAGAAAATCAATCCACTAGTATTAACAATGCCTTTCACTAAACTGTATTGATCGACAAAAATTGCGCGCATCGCCTTATCAATGAACAAAAAATAGCGAGTCCTTGCTGTCGAACAAATCGCTAGCAAGCAAATCTCAAACTTGATCGAACACAATTCTACGAATGACACTGTGTTCGAAGGGTTGAGTTCGATGTTTGGGAAGTCTTTGCCGGCCGCGGGCCTGGTTGCCGCTCTGTGGTCCGGGATGTTCGTAGCCGCTCCGGCGCAGGCACGAGAAGTCGTTCCGTTCACGGGCAGCGGCATGCCCGGTACTGTGGTGGTGCGGACTTCGGAGAGGCGGCTCTACCTCGTCAACGGTGACGGCACCGCAATCCGCTATCCCGTCGCCGTGGGCAAGCCGGGCAAGCAATGGGCGGGTCAGACCATGATCGACGGCAAGTACTACCAGCCCGACTGGTCGCCGCCGGCCGTGGTGAAGCGCGACCATCCCCATCTACCGAACCTGATCCGCGGCGGAACGCCGGGCAACCCGATGGGCGTCGCTGCGATGACCCTGCGCGGTGGCCAATATGCGATCCACGGCACCAACCGACCGGAATCCATCGGTCGCTTCGCATCCTACGGCTGCATCCGCATGCTGAACCAGGACATCACCGACTTGTTCGAGCGGGTCTCGGTGGGCACACAGGTTACCGTGGTGCGCTGAGAACCATCACCGTCAGAAGTCGACGGCGATGCCTTTGACCTCCCAATCCTCGTAGCGGACCGGTTCAAGGCCGCCGCGGCCGCTGGTCTCGCGCTTGGCAGCGATCTCAGCCGCGCGGGCATCGATCGCCGCGCGCCGCTCGGCTGCCTCGGCAAGGGCGCGCTGCGCCGCCGGGCTCAGCTTGCGCGGCGCGGCCTCCTCGCGGGGCAAGGTCTCGTCATTCATCGAAGTCCTCGTCATCGATCCCTTGCATCGCGCGGCTGCGGATGGGAGTGCGTCCGGCAAGACATCGCAGCACGCACCCCGAAAGTGGCATTCATGACCCCTCGCCGCAACGCGGCCTCGTCGAGCGACACATCGGACGGGGCCGTGGCCGGACTCGCAGCGCGTCGCACCGCCCACGAGGCCGTCGCTGCTTTGCTCGGGAAGGGACGCGCCTTCGCCCTAGAGGACGCGCTTGCCCAGGCCGGCGGGAGGCTTGATCCGGGCGAGGCGGCGCTCGCACGCGCTATCGCGACGGCAACGTTCCGGCGCTTCGGCCTCCTGCGGAGCGTGCTCGCCGAGCGCATGAGCCAGGGATTGCCGGAGGATCAGCCACGCCTCCTGGCACTCCTTGCCACCGGCGCCGCTCAAATCCTCGATCTCGCCGTGGCCGACCACGCTGCGGTCGATCTCTCGGTGCGGCTCGCCAAGGCCGATCCGGATCTCGGCCATCTGGCGGGCCTTGTGAACGCAATCCTCCGGCGCCTTACGCGCGAGCGTAATGCTATCCTCGCGGCCGGCGGCGACCCGCTCGACACCAACACGCCGGATTGGCTCGCCGCCCGCTGGCGAGCGGCCTACGGCGAAGATGCCGCCCGCCGAATCGCGGCCGCTCATCTCGAAGGCGCAGCGGTAGATCTCACCATCCGGGCCGATACGGCCGCCTGGGCAGAGCGGGTCGGCGGAGTGGCGCTCGGCCTCGGCAGCGTCCGGCTCACCGATGTCGATGCGCCGGTCGTCTCACTGCCCGGATACGACGAGGGCGCCTGGTGGGTGCAGGATGCCGCCGCGGCACTGCCGGCCCGTCTGCTCGGGGCGGTATCGGGAGAGACGATTGCCGATCTCTGTGCCGCGCCGGGCGGCAAGACCGCGCAGCTCGCTGCCGCCGGCGCTACAGTCGTCGCCGTCGATCGCTCGGGCGCGCGCCTCGACCGTCTGCGAAAGAACCTCCAACGCCTCGGCCTGAGCGCGGAGGTCCGCGTCGGGGATGCTCTCGCTCTCAACGAGGATGGCGCGTTCGACGCCGTACTGCTTGACGCGCCCTGCTCGGCCACCGGCACGATCCGCCGTCACCCCGACGTTGCCTGGACCAAGACCGAAGCCGATCTCGGCCGCCTCGCCGACCTGCAGCGCCGCCTCCTCGACAAGGCCGCCGCCCTGGTGAAGCCAGGCGGGCGGCTGGTCTACTGCACCTGCTCGCTGGAGCCTGAGGAGGGTGAAGCCCAGGCAGACGCCTTCCTGAGCCGGCACCCCGGTTTCGAGCGGATCCCCGTGACCGCGAATGAGGTCGCGGGACAGACCGAGATGGTCGGCAGGCACGGCGATCTGCGCACTCTCCCCTGCCATCTTCCGCTCTTGTCCAGCGGCGAGACCGTTGCGCGCCGCGGTGGCCTCGACGGCTTCTTCGCGACACGTCTCCGGCGGATTGCATGATGGTCGTCTTCCGAGGGGCGCCCCTGGGAAGACACAGCGTTAGCCGATGGTTAAGAGGCAGGCGCTAGTTTGAGGGAAAGGCCGGAAGGCCGGTCGTCAGCGTCCCGACGGGGCAATCCCGACACACCAGAGAGAGGGTACGACGTGGCGCGCGGCCATGAGCGCTGGGTGTTGTATCGGCTCGCCATGCGCGAGGCGGTACGCACGATGCGCGGCGCCATTGCGCGCCTTACCGCTCCTCCAGACCTGCTCGCGGGCGCACGCGTCACGGCGCTCGTCATCGCGCCGCACGACCTGCGCACCAGCGACGCGACTTTCGCCGACGACATCTATTCCGGCCTGTTCGTCTTTGCCGGTCGCTCGCTCTCGGTCAGCGGCCGCTCGCCCTTCGATTACGACCCGCCCTCTCCCGAATGGGCCGAGGTTCTCTACGGCTTCGGATGGCTACGCCACCTGCGCGCCGCCGACACCGCGCTCGCTCGCGCAAATGCCCGCGCCTTTGTCTCAGACTTCCTCGCCAACCGCGGCGATCCCGCCCTCGCCCGGCCGGTTCCGATCGCCGCGCGGCGGCTGATCTCATTCCTGTGCCAGTCCCCGTTGGTGCTGGAGGGGGCCGACCACACCTTCTACCAGGCCTTCCTGAAGGCGATCGGGCGCAGCGCGCGCGACTTGGAGCGCGCCATACGGCGCGGCACCGAGCGGCCATCGCGCCTGCTGGCGGCGGTGGCTCTCTGCTATGCTGGCCTGTGCTGCGAAGGGCTACAACCGATCCTGCGGCGGGCGACGCGCGTGCTGTCACGGGAGCTCGACCGCCAGATCCTGCCCGATGGCGGCCACCGCAGCCGCAATGCGCGCTTCGCGGTCGAGCTGCTGCTCGACTTGTTGCCATTGCGCCAGAGCTACCTCAGCCGCAGTCTGGAGCCGCCGGAGGCGCTGCTGCGCGCCATTGACCGGATGCTGCCGATGCTGCGCCTGATGCGGCATCCCGACGCGTCGCTCAGCCATTTCAACGGCATGGGCACCACGGATGCCGACCATCTCACCACGCTGCTCATCTACGACGGCGCCATGGTCGAAACCATGCGGCACGCGCCCTTCTCCGGCTACGAGCGGCTGGAAGGTGGCCGGGTCGTGCTCGTGGCCGACGTCGGCGGGCCGCCCCGACAATCCTATTCCAAGTTGGCCTGCGCGGGCTGCCTCTCCTTTGAGATGTCGAGCGGCCTGCAACGGATCGTTGTCAATTGCGGCGCACCAGCCAGCGGAGGCGAACAGCGTCGCATGTCACGGAGCACGGCGGCCCACTCCACGGCCACTGTCGCGGGGACCTCCTCCTGTCGCTTCCTCACCGACGAAGACGGCTGGTGGGGTCGCCGGCTGGTCGGACGGTGGCTTCTGAGGCGTTGGGGGCCGATTATCCTGCGCGGGCCAAGCCCCGTAGCGATCGACCGACGCAATGAGCCCGGGCGCTCCATCCTCGCGGGCCGCCACGATGGCTATCAATATCCGTTCGGGGTGGTCCACGAGCGGCGCTGGGAGCTGTCGACCGACGGCAACCGCCTCCAAGGCGAGGACTCCTTTTTGCGCGAAGGTCGGGGTAGACCCCGAGCGCGCGACGTCGCCATCCGTTTCCATCTGCATCCGACGGTCAGCGTCGAGGGTGGCGAGAACGGGCGTCTGGTGCTGACGACGCCGCTCGGCGGGACCTGGATGTTCTCGTCGGAAGGCGCGGAGGTTGCGATTGAGAGCAGCGTCTTCTTTGCCGGCGTCGCCGGCCCTCAACGCAGCAAGCAGATCGTTTTGCACCTGGGATTGGCGAACGAGGCTCGCGTGCACTGGGCATTCGAACACAGGGAGCCGGTAGCCGCCTGATCTCGCGAAGGCACCACCTCCTCTGCGCAGATAGAAAAAGGAAGGCCGAACGCACTCTGAAGTGACGAATCAGGCCGTCACTTGGCCCCATAATGACAGGACGCCGCTCATGTTGCGTCGCACGCGCTGGTTCCGCCGGTGGGTTTCGTGTTACCGGCGCGCATCACCGATGGACCGACGACCGGACACGCCCGATGCCGCGCGACACAACCCCCGTTACCCGCGCCCTCCTCTCGGTCTCGGACAAGACCGGGCTCGTCGACTTCGCTCGCTCCTTGTCCGAACGTGGCATCGCCCTCGTCTCGACTGGCGGAACGCATAAGGCGCTGGCCGAAGCCGGCCTGCCCGTCACCGAAGTCTCCGAGCTCACCCGCTTCCCCGAGATGATGGACGGGCGGGTCAAGACGCTGCATCCGGCCGTGCATGGCGGACTGCTGGCGATCCGAGACAATCCCGAGCATCAGGCCGCGCTTGCCGCTCATGGTCTGCAGGCAATCGACCTGCTCGTGGTCAACCTGTACCCATTCGAGGCGACCCTGGAGGCCGGACGGCCCTTCGACGAGTGCATCGAGAACATCGACGTCGGTGGCCCCGCGATGATCCGCGCCGCAGCCAAGAACCACGCCGACGTCGCTGTAGTGGTCGACGTGGCGGATTACGCTACCGTTCTCGCCGAGTTGCAGACACATGACGGCGCCATCGGCTCCGAGATGCGCCGCAGGCTCGCTCAGAAGGCGTTCTCGCGCACCGCGTCCTACGACGCCGCGATCGCCAACTGGTTCGCCGGAGAGATCGGCAAAGAGGACGCTCCCGCCTTCCGGGCCTTCGGCGGAAACCTCGGCCAGAGCCTGCGCTACGGCGAGAACCCGCACCAGTCGGCGGCCTTCTATCGCTCGCCCGGCATCGCGCGTCCCGGCATCGCCACCGCACGCCAGATCCGGGGCAAGGCGTTGTCCTACAACAACCTCAACGACACCGACGCCGCCTATGAATGCGTTGCCGAGTTCGACCCGGCATGCTCGGCGGCCGTGGCGATCATCAAGCACGCCAACCCCTGCGGTGTCGCGGAGGCGTCGAGCCTGCTGGAAGCCTACGAGCAGGCCTTGGCCTGCGATCCGACATCAGCCTTTGGCGGCATCGTCGCGCTCAACCGGACGCTCGACGTCGAGGCTGCGAAGAAGATCGTCGAGATCTTCACGGAAGTGATCATCGCTCCGGACGCCTCGGACGAGGCCATGGCAATCGTCGGCACGAAAAAGAACCTCCGGCTCCTGTTGGCCGGTGCCCTCCCCGATCCTCGCGCGGCGGGTGAGATCGTGCGCACGCTCGCGGGCGGCCTCCTGATCCAGGGCCGCGACAGCGCAGTGGTCGACGACATGCCGCTGCGTGTCGTGACGCGGCGGGAGCCGAGCGAGGCTGAGTTCGCGGACATGCGCTTCGCTTACAAGGTGGCTAAGCACGTCAAGTCGAACGCCATCGTCTATGCTCGCGCCGGGGCCACGGTCGGCATCGGTGCCGGGCAGATGTCGCGCGTCGACTCCTCTCGCATTGCCGCCTGGAAGGCTGCCGAGGGCGCCAAGCGCATCGGCGCCGCGGAAAGCCTCGCCAAAGGCTCGGTGGTGGCCTCCGACGCCTTCTTCCCCTTCGCCGACGGCCTGATCGCTGCCGCAGAGGCCGGCGCCACTGCCGTGATCCAGCCTGGCGGCTCGATGCGCGACGACGAGGTCATCCGCGCTGCCGACGAGGCCGGGCTGGCGATGGTTTTCACGGGGACGCGCCATTTCCGGCATTGAAGACCCGATCGACGCAAAGCCGGTCGGTGGATCGCCCGTTGTGTTTCGTCAGCAAGCCGCTCCTGATCGGACGGCGTCTCGGATCTGCCGCCCGATGATCGCTCGGACGCCGTAGTCGAGTTCCGCCTCCATCGTCATGGACAGCGCCAATTGCTGTCCCTGGCGCCCGATTTCGTGGGCAAGTTCGGGGCGCGATCTGAAGTACGCGACCAGTTCGAACAGGTCGCCGAGATCGCTGCGAACGGGGACGTAGTTCTCGAACGGGCGCAGGCGATCGTAAAACCACTGCCGATGACCGAAGGGCGGATCGACCTTGAACACGAGGCCGCCGGTCAGGAGCTTGAGCATCAAACCCGGCCACGAATTCGTATGGCCGTCGATGTCGATATGGTAGCGGTACTGCCCAAACTCGGTCCACGGCATGGGCGGGACCATGAGCCCTAACTGCTCGATGCGCTCGCGATCCGCCTCCCCCTGCGCTGCGATCGCAGTCAACCCGACGTCGAAGACGCCGGACGTGTCGGCCCGGCACATCCGACAGAGGGCGACCCGCGGCAGCTCCGGGTTCGTGCCGACGAGTTGCCCTGATGAGATGCCCCGCCACACCACCGCGTCGCGCCGGTCATCCCAGGCAACGGCGCGGGCCTGGAAATGCTCGCGCGCATCGGCATAGCCTCGCGAATCGAGGAAGAAGTTGTCGGGGATCAGCGTGAAGGTCTCGTGGTTGGCGCAGAAGGCGAAGCCATCGTCGCAGCCGTCATCGTTCATGTTGAAGACAGCATCGATCGGCAGCGGCAGCCTCGTATTCGCAAGCGCAGCGAAGAGCGCGATCGATCCCTTGAAACGCTCGAATAGACATTTGGCGACGTCGTCGAGACTCGGCTGGGGCAAGAACACGAATTCCAGCTGGTCGTTCTCGTAGCGCAGCCGGAAGCTCAGTCTGCCGAAGCGTTCGGTCTCGTCGTAGGTGATCGTCGCCGGTCTGCCGAAATAGGCGGACAGCGTGGCGCTGAACGGCCGCGGGTCACCGTCCACGAAGGTGGTGAGGAGGCGTCGAGTTTCCGCTTCGACATAGGCGGGATCCCGTTCCAGTGCGGTGGCCTTACGCTTGCGCGCAGCCGCACCGAACGATTGCCACAACCGTTTCACGTCCTGCATTCGAGGCCCTATTCACACACGCCGATCGCGGCACCGCCCATCGGCCGCACAATCGGTGAGAGGATCGCGAGCAAACGGCGGCAAGCACAGCGTCTAAAATGAAGAAGGCGCCCCGAAAGGGCGCCTTCTCGGCTTCTGTTACATGCTCGCGCCGGTCATCACTCGGCGAAGATGTCCCGGTCCTTCGTCTCCGGCACGAAGATGAGGCCGATGATGAAAGTCATCACCGCGATCACGATCGGGTACCAGAGGCCGTAGTAGATATCGCCAGTGGCGGCCACCATCGCGAAGGCGGTGGCAGGCAGAAGGCCACCGAACCAGCCGTTGCCGATGTGGTAGGGCAGCGACATCGCCGTGTAGCGGATCCGGGTTGGGAACAACTCCACGAGGGCGGCAGCGATCGGGCCGTAGACCATGGTCACGAAGAGCACGAGCACGAAGAGCAGGCCGATGACCTTGGCAACCTGCGGCCTGAAGATGTCGAAGGGACTCGACATCTTCACGATCGCGGGGTCACCCGCCTTCGGATAGCCAGCACCCTGGAGTGCAGCCGCCGCAGACTTGGCGAAATCCGCTGCCGGCATGCCAGCGGTGTAGACCACCTCGGTGTCGTTCACCTTGATCTTGGTCGGCTGACCGGCCGGGCCGTTCTCGGTCGTGTATTTCACCGACGACTTGGCAAGATAGTCACGGGCGAGGTCGCACGGCGTCTCGAACTTGCGGGTACCCACCGGGTTGAACAGGCTGCCGCATTCCTTCGGGTCAGCGATCACGCTGACCTTCACGGATTCGACGGCCTTCTCCAGGTTCGGATTGGCGACCGTCGTGATCTGCTGGAAGACCGTGAAGTAGGAGACTGCAGCGATCAGGCAGCCGGCCAGGATGATCGGCTTGCGGCCGATCTTGTCCGAGAGCCAGCCGAAGAACACGAAGAACCCGGTGCCCAGCAGGAGCGACCAAGCGACCAGCAGGTTCGACGTATAGCCGTCAACCTTCAGGATCGATTGCAGGAAGAACAGCGCATAGAACTGGCCAGTGTACCAGACGACGCCCTGGCCGGCGGTGAGGCCGAGCAGCGCGATCAACGCGAACTTGGCGTTCTTCCATTGACCGAAGGCTTCGGTCAGCGGCGCCTTCGACGTCGTGCCCTCTTCCTTCATCTTCTGGAAGGCCGGAGATTCGTTGAGCTTCGTCCGGATCCAGACCGAAACGGCGAGCAGCAGGACCGACACCAGGAACGGAATGCGCCAGCCCCAGGCTTTGAACGCGTCCTCGCCGGTGAAGGTGCGGGTGGCCAGGATCACGATCAGAGACAAAAACAGGCCCATGGTGGCCGTCGTCTGAATCCAGCTCGTGTAGAAGCCGCGACGGCCCTGCGGAGCGTGCTCAGCGACGTAGGTCGCCGCACCGCCATATTCACCACCGAGCGCGAGGCCCTGGAGCAGTCGCAGCGTGATGAGGATGATCGGGGCCGCGATCCCGATGCTCTCGGCATTGGGCAGAATGCCGACGATGAAGGTCGACAAGCCCATGATCAGGATGGTGACGAGGAAGGTATATTTGCGGCCGACAAGGTCACCAACCCGGCCAAAGACCAGGGCGCCGAAGGGACGCACGAGGAAGCCTGCTGCGAAGGCGAGCAGAGCGAAGATGTTGCGGGTCGATTCGGGATACGCTGAGAAGAACTGCGCACCGATGATCGCAGCAAGCGATCCGTAGAGATAGAAGTCATACCATTCGAATACGGTACCGAGTGAAGAGGCCAAAATGACCTTCTTCTCGGACGCCGTCATCGGTCGCGCGGCGCCTCCCGCTTGCGACGCTGCTGCTGCCACAGCCATTACATATTCCTCCACTCGGCGGGGCGTCTTGCGCAAGCCCGCTCGCTTTTATCGTTCCCGACGCTCGTGATTGCTCAACCGGCAAACGAGCGTGCCTTCCATTGTTACTTTAGTGTCGCGCGATGCCAAGGACAAAACAGCAACAACAACGGCGCGAACGCGCTTAAACACACATTTACAATAGAAAAAGCGCGACTCCCGCCGGACCGTTTTAATTCCTCTCGAAGCAAGATTCTTTTTCAGAGGGCATGGAGGCCGCTGGCGCCGACACCAGTCTCCGAGCGCTGGAACTGCGCGTCGAAGGCCGCCCGCTCTCGTCGGTCGGCCGCGTATTGCCGGGCTTCGACACAACGAAAATGGTCAGGAAGACGCGAGGCACCGAGAACAGCGTCAGGCGGCAGTACTGGAACACCGCCCCGGTATGCCAAAGGTTGTCATCCAGACCAACTTCGGGAGCACCGCCGTTAGAAGGTCGACAAAGCCGCCGTCGTGAGCCCGGTGATGCGCGCGGTGCCGAGACAACCCAGGATGTGCGGGCGGGTCATCGGACCAAGCTTCGTCAGAATTCAGCCGACCGACGATCGAAGCGGGAATTGGCTCGCGTGACGTAGATGCCGGTGAGGATGAAGGCGAAGACGATGACGCCGAACCCCATGAACAGGTCGAGCGACGTCGCGCCAGAGAAGTTAGTGGCGAGCAGCTGCTTGTCGAAGGCGATCAGGCCGATGAAGCCGAAATAGACGGTCAGCATCAGAATCGTCAGGAGCCAGCCAAAGCTGGTGCGTTCGCGGACCAGCGTCTGGACTACTGAATTGGTGGTGACGCGGTCGAGCCTGGGATCGGGTGTATTGGCGGCCGCGGCACGTTTGGATGTCGCGGCGGTACCCGCCGCCTGTGTGACGCTCATGAATTCCTCCCGCCGACATGGACGCTCTTCGCGGCATCCAGCGGCTTCAGCCTCGTCGAACGTGCCCGCCGATTTCCCGTCTCGTGTCGTGCCACGTTCAGGAGAGCTGGGCGGATGGACCGCGCGCCCATCCAGCCCGAGTTGCGTTTACTTGGCGCGGTTTTGACGGTTCTCGATGAGATCATCGACAACCGCCGGCTCGGCGAGCGTCGAAGTATCGCCCAACGAACCGAAATCGTCCTCGGCAATCTTACGCAGAATGCGGCGCATGATCTTGCCCGAACGGGTTTTGGGCAGGCCCGGCGCGAACTGGATCAGGTCCGGCGAGGCAATCGGGCCGATATCCTTGCGGACCCAGGCCACGAGTTCCTTGCGCAGAGCGTCGTCGCCCTCCTCGCCCTGGTTGAGAGTGACGTAGGCGTAGATGCCCTGGCCCTTGACATTGTGCGGGTAGCCGACGACTGCCGCCTCGGCGACCTTGGGATGTGCCACGAGAGAGGATTCGACCTCGGCCGTGCCCATGCGGTGCCCCGAGACGTTGATGACGTCGTCGACGCGCCCGGTGATCCAGTAATAGCCGTCCTCGTCGCGGCGGGCGCCGTCGCCGGTGAAGTAGAGGTTCTTGTAGGTCGAAAAATAGGTCTGCTCGAAACGCTCATGGTCGCCGTAGACCGTGCGCATCTGGCCCGGCCAAGAATCGGCGATGCAGAGGTTGCCCTCGCACTTGCCCTCGAGTTGCTTGCCCTCGGCATCGACCATCACGGGCTGCACCCCGAAGAATGGCCGGGTGGCCGAGCCGGGCTTGAGCTTGGTGGCGCCCGGCAGTGGGGTGATCAGGATGCCGCCGGTCTCTGTCTGCCACCAGGTATCGACGATCGAGCAGCGCTCGTCGCCCACCACCTTGTAATACCATTCCCAGGCCTCCGGGTTGATCGGCTCGCCGACCGAACCGAGCACGCGCAGGGACTTGCGCGAGGTCTTCTTCACAGGCCCTTCACCGCCACCCATGAGGGAGCGGATCGCGGTCGGAGCGGTGTAGAAGATGTTGACCTTGTGCTTGTCGACGACCTCCCAGAATCGGGAATTCGACGGATAGGTCGGGATGCCCTCGAACATCAGCGTCGTCGCGCCGTTCGCGAGCGGGCCGTAGACGATGTAGCTGTGGCCGGTGACCCAACCCACATCGGCCGTGCACCAGTAGATGTCGCCCTCGTGGTAATCGAAGACGTATTCATGCGTCATCGATGCGTAGACGAGATAGCCGCCGGTGGTGTGGACCACGCCCTTCGGCTGGCCAGTCGAGCCGGAGGTGTAGAGGATGAAGAGCGGATGCTCGGCCTCGACGGCCACCGCCGGGCAATCGTCGGTCACCTGCTTGGCAGCTTCGTCATAATAGACGTCGCGACCGGGCTCCATGGCTACGCTGCCTCCGGTGCGGCGCACGACGATAACGTGATCGACAGAAGCATCGTCGAGCCGCTTGATCGCCTCGTCGACATTGGCCTTGAGCGGCACCTTGCGGCCGCCGCGCAGGCCTTCGTCGGCCGTGATCACGACCTTGGCCTCGCAGCCCTTAATGCGCTGCGCCAGCGAGTCCGGGGAAAAGCCGCCGAAGACGATGGCGTGGATCGCGCCGAGACGCGCGCAGGCGAGCATCGCATAGGCCGCCTCCGGCACCATGGGCAGGTAGAGGATGACCCGTGAGCCCTTCTCGACGCCACGGTTCTTCAGGACGTTCGCCCAGCGGCACACCTCGCGGTGCAGCTCGCGGTAAGTGATGTGCTTCTGCTCGTTCGGGTCGTCGCCTTCCCAGATGATGGCGACCTGATCGCCGCGCTTCTTGAGATGGCGGTCGATGCAGTTGTGCGAAACGTTGGTTTTCCCGTCCTCGAACCATTTGATCGAGACGTTGCCCGGCGCGAAGCTGGTATTCTTGACCTTCGTGAAGGGTGTCGACCAGTCGATGCGCTTACCGTGCTCGGCCCAGAATGCATTGGGGTCGGCGACGGAGGCCTTGTACATTTCCTGGTACTTGGCATCGTCCACGAGCCCGCGCTCGCGCCACGCGCTTTGAACGTCCACCACCCGTTCAGTCATGCCGTTTCTTCCCTTCGAGGCGCCCGATCGTATCGCAAAGGTTCGCGCAGCCGGGACTTCCAATCGCTAACTAGTTGCACCGCCCCAAACGCCGGGACAAGCACCAAAAGGTCTAGAACCGTGGGTGACCATCAAGCGCTCCGGGCCTGCAGCAGCGGAAACAGCATCTCGACGAGTGTGCCCTCGTTCTTGCGACTGGAGATCCGGAAGCGGCCGCGATTGGCTTCGACGAGCGCCTTGGTCACTGTCAGTCCGAGGCCGATGCTGGCGCGTCCGCCCAAGATGTCCCCGCTGCCGCTCGCCATCAGCGCCCGTTCGATCTCCTCCTGCGTCATGCCGACGCCGGTATCGCGCACGCGGAAGGCTATTTCACCGCGCTCGTCGGTCGTCGAGACGATCACCTGTCCGCCGGCCTCGGTGAGGCGGATCGCGTTGGCGATCACGTTGAGGGTGGCCTGACGCATGGAGCGCTCGTCGGCAACGAGCGGCCGCAGATTGGGCGAGAGGCTGGTGCGCACGACGATGCGGTCGCGCGCTGCCTGCGGCTGCATCAGCGCGATGCAACCCGACACCACGTCGTTGAGGGCGATATCGGTGAAGGTCAGTGCATCCCGTCCTGCTTCGATCCGGACGAGATCAAGGAGGTCGTCGATCACGCCGACGACGTGCTGGCTGGAGTGATGGATCTCGTGAAGGTAGTCGCTGCTGCGCCCGCTTCCGGGCTGCCCGAACGGCTCGGAGAGAAGGATCTCCGTGCGGTCGGCAATCCGCACGATCGGCGCACGGATCTGATCGGATACGATTGCAGCGAAGTCCGTCCGGAAACGCCTCTCCGGCTCAAGGCTCGGCGTGCCGGCCGACGGTAACGAAGCCGGTTCGCTCAAGGTCACGCAGAATCGGGCCGTCGCAGTTGCCGGGAGCTGTGCAACGCGCAGGCGAAGCGCGCCGTCCTGCGGCCCCGTGCGCGGGGTCGCTTTGCAGGTCGCGCCGGTGCCGGACTCTCGCGCCTCTTCGAGGCAGGCAGTGATGGCCGGCTCGCTATCGGCCGTGAACAGGTCCGCGAGCCGACCGCCGACCACCTCTCGCGCCTCGCTCGACAGCATGGCGCGTGCACTCGCGTTGAGGCTCAGGATGCGACCGCCAACGTCGAGCGAGGCGACGCCCTGCTCGATATGGTCGAGAAGATGCTGGGCGTCGCGCTCGCGCACCGTGTCGCGCGCCTCCAAAAGCCCTCGCGCGATCTGCTCGCGCGCATGATCGGCTTGGACTGCGACCCGGGCCAGAAGCAGTTCGGCCGAGCTGCCATCCCAATCGACCCGCGAGCGCTCGATCAGCAACGACAGCGGCAGGCCGCTCGCAGTGGTCATTGTGACAAGCGTATCGGGGAGGATACCGTCTCTCAGGGGAGGCAACTCCGCCAACAATTGCACGACGCACCCGGACGCCTGGAGAGTTTCGCGGTCCTGATATCCGGTGAGACCGAGGAACCTGCCGTTCGCGTAGAGGATCGCGCTGCCGCGATGGACAAGAACGCCCACCGGCAGCCGATCGAGCGCGGCGACGATCGCCACGTCGATGGACGAGGCTACGCTTGCTGGCGCACTCACCGGGAAGGCCATTACCGAGCCGCCGCGCTGCGGCTCAGTCCGTTCGGCGTCGTCGTCTCCCGCGAAGCGAGCTCCTAGCGCACGCGCGATCTCGCGAAAGGCCGCATGCTCGTGCGTCGAGAGATCCGAATTCGGCTGCGGCGGCGCGCGTTCCTCACGCACGTCCTCGTCGTCGACGGCGACGTCCACAGTGAAACCGGCCTGCCGATCGGGCGAAGCGCCCGCATCCGTGTCATTCGGCGAGGCGGCTGTGGCGACGTCGCCCGTGGCCGGCACCGCAGCTTCCACGTCCGCCTCTTCGCCGGCTGTCTGTGTCAGGACTTCATCGTTTCCTTCGTTGGTCGATGGCAACGACGAGTCGTCCGCAGTGATAACCGGTACGGGAGCCACGTCATGCTGAGCGGTGCGAATCCCGCGCAGGACGCCGAACCCCGAGAAGCCGGAAAACGGCTGCGATGCGCGCCCGGAGGGCGTTCCGGACAATTCGACCTCGATCTCCTGGTCGGTTCCGGACGGGCGAAGGACGACGGAAAGGGCGCGAAAAGTGCGATGGGCCCCCAGCGCTTCCAGCAGGCTCGGCCCTAGGATGGCTCCAGTTTCGCCGAGCGTTGTCCAGGACTTGCCAAGGAGATGCGCGGCAATCTCGGAGGATCCGCCCGATAGCTGCGTGACGAGGTGGTTCTCGTCGCTGCGCCAGACGAACCGCTTCGAGACGGGCGGCCCCGGAACCGTCTGTTGAGGAACGACCTCCGCAACGGGTGCCGGTTTGGTCGGCGGGCGCTCGCCCGCACTGCGCCGCGCCGGCAGGGCTTCGGTCGGCGCGAGAAGCAGGAGGGTTTCGCCCTTCGCGCTCACCACCAACATGATCAGGCAGGTGATCGGCCGACGTATGCCCCGCGTATCGAGGCGAAGCCGGACGAGGCGTGGACCAGTGCCCGGCTCGCCGACGGACCGAACCTGTTGCGGTAGCCTCAATCCGGGGTCGACGGTGCCGTCCGGGCGCGCGATCGCTGCCCGTACAGGCACCGCGTCGCCATGGGAGCCGAGCACTCTTTGCGCGGCTCGATCGAGGATCAGGATCGCGCCGCCGCGCACCGCGAAGAGAGGGGCGAGACGTGCATCGGCAGACCAGCGCGCGATGTCAGCGGCGAGCGTCACGTCGTCGCCATCGGACTGCTGTGCGCGGTCGGACATCGAGAGCCTAGAGGTCCATCACAAGGTGGGAAACAGGCTGCAGTCTTAAACTTCCAGCGAGGCTGTCATAGACACGAAGGCGATCTGACACACGTTAATCAATGCTTAACCCTAACACGCGGCCTGCAGCCGCAGCAGGGCTGGCGCCGCATGAATTATATGTTATTGTGCACCGCACAATGATGAAATCGTGGGCATCTAGAAAGGAAACGACCATGAGCAGCAGCCCGAATCCTAACTACGAAGTGCCGGCCGAAATGCGCGAATTCGCCGAGAAGAGTGTCGATCAGGCGCGTAAGGCGTTCGATTCGTTCTTGGGCGCCGCGCGCCGCACCGCCGACACCGTGAAGGGCTCTGCTGAGCTCGCCCGAACCAATACGTCCACACTGTCCTCGCGGTCTTTCGAGTTCGCCGAGCAGAACGTAAACGCGGCATTCGATCTCGCGCAGAAGCTCGTCCGGTCCAAGGACGTCCAAGAGGCGATGCAGCACCAGGCCGAGTTCGTGCGTTCGCAGTTCGCCAACATTCAGGCGCAGGCCAAGGAGTTCGGTGGCCTCGCGCAGAGCGCGCTTCAGCAGGGTGCCGAGAACGCCAAGAGCGCCGTGCAGCAAGGCCAGAACGAGGCGCGCCAGGCCTTCGAACAGGGCGCCGCGGCAGCCAAGGAAAAGCCCACCGCCTGACGGTACAGGTCGCTCGCTCTCCAATGAGCGGCCATTCAGGTCAACGAGATCGGCTCGCCCCCGTGCAGGCGGGCCGATTTCCTGCGGCCAAGCCCTATCCGCTTTGGCGGTAGGCTGCCTTCTTTCGGCCGATCCCGGCTCTTAGCGAAGCGTATCCTGTGCCGCGACCCGGCGCGGGCTCACGCCATTGAGAGAGATCGACCTCCATGCGCCCTGCCTATCGTCTCAGCGTCGCGGCCGCGATCGTCCTCGGTGCGCTCGGCTCTCAAGGTGCTCGCGCGCAGTACGACGATGACGGCTACTATGATGCGCCGCCTCCGCCCCGTGGCCGTTACGAGTCCCGCTACGAGCGCCGCCCGCCGCCGCCATCGCGTCGAGCCGTCGGCCTGAACTGCGATGCGATCCAGCCCGGCATGTTCGGGCCGAAGCCGTTCTCGTGCCCCCTCCCCGGTCCGCGCCCGCTCGGCGCCCGCTGCTTCTGTGATACCCCGGTGGCCCCCCTGAGCGGCGGCGATACCGTTGCAGGCCGCGTCGTTCCGTAACGACACCGCCCCGACAGCTCATTCGTCGAAGAGCGCATCGACAGCCCGACGGAATCGAAAAGCCCGCCCCGGTCTGGACCGGAGCGGGCTTCTTGTTGTTCGAATCAGGGAGATCAGTTCAGCACGACGACCTTGGCGCCGACGCGGACGCGCTCGTACAGATCGGTGACATCTTCGTTCGTCATGCGGATGCAGCCCGAGGAAACGGCTTGGCCAATCGTGTCTGGCTCGTTGGAGCCGTGGATGCGATACTCCGTGCCGCCGATATACATGGCGCGGGCGCCGAGCGGGTTCTCGACACCGCCGGCCATGTAGCGCGGCAGGTCGGGACGGCGGGCAAGCATCGCCTTCGGCGGCACCCACGAGGGCCATTCCTTCTTGGCGACGACCTTCTTCACGCCTGACCACTCGAAGCCGGGGCGGCCGACGCCAACGCCGTAGCGGATGGCCTCGCCGGGCGCAGTCACGAAGTAGAGGCGACGCTCGGAGGTAGAGACCACGATGGTCCCGGCCGGGTACCGCGAATCGAAACGAACCATCTCGCGCGGGATCGGCGCGACCTGTGCCTGGGGAGCGGCCTGAGCGCCCTGGCCGTAGCCGTATTGGCTGCCGTACGGATCATATTGCTGAGCTCCGGAGCGACCATAGGTCTGACCGGAATAGTACTCGTCGGCGTCGTTCGTCCCGAACGGGTCGTAGGGCGCAGACATCGCGGGTGCTGTTGCAAGAACACAGACGCCGATGACGCCGGCGAGGGCAGAGGCCAGGGTCTTCATGGGTTGATGCCTACCTGTGCATTTATCTTGACTTTACAAGCGTGACCGTGGCCACGCGGTTCCACGCTTGTTGGATGAATTTGTGCGTAACGCCGTGCGAACTCACACGACGCTTACCGGCAAGCTTCCGCGATCACTTTGCTGTTACGGATAGAGCAGCAGGATAGCAGCCTTAGCCGACGGTCGTAGCCGGCACCTCAGCATCGTCACGCGACGGCGGGTGGGGCCTCGCTCGCTGCCCGTCCTGCCTCGACGAGCACGTCGATCGGGCGCCAGGGCTTCGGGATGAACACGGCCCGGTCCGGAATTTCGTCGCAGCGCTCCGGAGCGACACCGGAGGTGACAACGAGCCGTGCCTTCGGCCAAAGCGTGGCGACGGCATTGGCAAGCTGGATCCCGTCCATCTGGCCAGCAAGGCGGATGTCGGCGAAGACCAGCGCGACGTCGCCCCCAGACTCCCGGAGAACTGAGAGCGCTTCCTCGGCGCTGTCGCAGCCCACGACCGAGAGCTCGGTCTCCTCGAGCAGCGTCTCGGCGAGGCCGCGCACGTCCGGATCATCCTCGACCACGAGGGCCAGTCGGCCACACTTGGACACGCTGTCGAGATCGCTGTGTTTGACCTGCCGCACGAGCGCGGCGAGGTGTTCCGGGACACCTTCGGCGACGAGCGCGTCGTAGGCCGAGGCAAGGGCCTGCCCAATCTGGTCGAGCGGCATACCGGGCAGGAGCGGATCGAGCGTATGACTATGGCCGGCCCTCCGGCGCGATCCATCGAGCGACGCTGAGTTCGGCTTCTGCACGTGATGTCCTCACATCTCGCTACCGCGGAATGGCGCGGCGATTCTGATGTGAATGTCGCCAGCAGGCCGTCAGTTGCGTCCGCCAGCCGTTTTCATTGGCCCGAAAAGGATGACGTTACTGACCCGCCGCGTCGGCATAGGCCATCACACCTGCCACCGAGGTCACATCGCGGTAGCGGTCGCCGCGCGTGCTCATCATCGCTTCGAACTTCTCGTGCACCTGGGCGACGGAAAGGCTCGTTGCCTTCTTCTTGGCGTGGCGCCCGCGACCGGTGCGGCCGGCATGGGCAGCGAAGAAGATGGAGCGATTGGCGCGGGCCGGACCGGGGAGAAGTGCGGCAGCGGCGGCATCCGGCTTGTCGACCACCTTCGAGAGGAAGCTCTCGGCGTCGTTCGGGCCGAGGAAGTGCGCGAGGTAGACTTCGCCGAGGGAGAGCTCGCGGCCGATGGTCTGTGCGATGCGCCCTGCATCGCGCTTCAGCATCTCGCCAGCCATCAGGGCCGACAGGTATGGGTCACGGCGGAGTTCCAGGACCCGGTTGCGGTCGGCCTGGTTGGTGATGACCGGCTTGTCGTTGGCATCGTTCGTGACGAGCGCCGCCTCCTGGGCAAGCCCGTATTTCGGACCGAAATCGCGGATCACGCCGAGCCAGGTGCGCTCGATGAACTGGTAGAGACCGGTGGCCGACGAGGTCTTGGCCTGCACGGCCGTGATGAAGCTCGATTCCTTGTCCGCAATCGCCATCAGCAGGACGGGATCGGTCTGGACCGCCTGAGCCGCTTTGACGATCGTCTGAACGATATGGCGGCGGATCTTCATCGGCCCAAATTCGAGGATGTCGTTCGGGTCGCCGGTGGCGGTCTGCGAGAGCAGGAAGTCGTAGGAGACGCGGTCGACGCTGTTGCCGCCGAGTTCGGTGTCGAGATCGTGGACAGGAGCGAAGCTCGACGCAGCGGCCAGGGCGATCGGCGGCTGGGGCGCCTCGGGCGCCAAGGCCTGCACGCGGGGCTTGGGCATGGCGAGTTCGTGACCGACCTTGGTCGATGCCTCGGCGCGGCCGAAATCGGTACCGGCATTGAGCAGCACGGCACCGAGGCCGCCCGCAACCAGAGACACCGAGAGCACGGAACGGATCAGCGCGGTGCGGCTGCCATGGTTACGGCCGACCTTGGTCGAGAGAGCGATGACATCGTGCTGAGCGCCAGCACCGAAGCGGCGCACGGGAGTGGTCGTCTGCGAACGGTTCGCGCGGCCCTGCATGATCGGTCGCTTATCCCCTGAATTGCCGCTGTTCACGGCCTCATGTCGATGGCTGATCTTTTCTTGACCGGTGTGGCGACAACACGGCTGTGCTTGTGGCAGACCGAAGGCAGTGCAGAGAAAATTCACCGGCGAGACCAGCCGTACGACCACGCTTTGGGCGGGACAGCTGAGCCGAAGCGCGACGTTTGCGGACAAGCGTGGCACAACGGCCACGCTTTAGGGGCCGTTCGCGGCAGCCGATCCGGTCAGAGGCGGCGCAGGGCGACGCTCTCGATTCGGTGGCTGGCGCCCTTGGCGAGAATCAGGCTGGCACGCTGGCGCGTGGGCAGGATGTTGTCGCGCAGGTTGGGCAGGTTGATCGTCATCCAGAGCCGATCGGCATTCTCGAGTGCCTCGGCCTCGCTGCCCTCAGCGTACTTGCGGAAGTAGGAGAGCGGGTTGCGGAACGCGGTCTGCCGCAGCCGCATGAAGCGGTTGACGTACCAGCGGTGCAGGTCGTCCTCGTGCCCGTCGAGGTAGATCGAGAAGTCGAAGAAGTCCGACACGAACGGGATCGCCGTGCCGTCGCGCGGCAGGCGCGCCGGCTGCAATACGTTCAGCCCTTCGACGATCAGGATATCCGGCTGCTCGATGACCTGCTCCTCGCCGGGCACCACGTCGTAGACGAGGTGGGAGTAGACGGGAGCCGCAACGCGCTTCTTGCCGGCCTTGATGTCGGTGAGGAAACGCAGCAGCGCCGCAGTGTCGTAGCTCTCCGGGAAGCCCTTGCGCTCCATCGCACCCATGCGCGTCAGTTCGGCATTGGGGTGCAGGAAGCCGTCGGTGGTGATCAGATCAACCTTCGGCGTATTCGGCCAACGCGCCAGCAGGGCCTTCAGCACGCGCGCGGTCGTCGACTTGCCGACCGCCACCGAGCCCGCGAGGCCGATGATGTAGGGAGCCTTCGCCTCTCGCTCGGCCATCAGGAAGCGCTGCGTCGCCTTGAATAACCCCTGCGTCGCCGCGACGTAGAGCGAGAGCAGGCGCGAGAGCGGCAGGTAGATTTCGACCACCTCCTCGATGGAGATGGGGTCGTTGAGCGATTGCAGACGGGTGATGTCGTCGACGTCGAGAGTCAGCGGGGCATCGGCGCGCAGTTGCGCCCACTCGGCTCGGCTGAAGAGGCGATAGGGCGAGAAACGATCCGGCCCCTCGCCCGTCACCGGATTCTGGCGCTCGTCATCGGCGATGCCGCTGGCGGGAATCGGCGCCCCGATCACGTATGCCTCCGCGATGCTTTTTCGGCGATCCCGCTCTGCGCCGTCCGACGCTCGAGTTCCGCCATCACCTCCTGGAGGGGAACACCGCCTGCCTTCAGCACCACCAGCAGGTGGTAGAGCACGTCCGCTGCCTCGCCGACGAGACCCGCGCGGTCGCCCTGGACCGCAGCGATCGCGGCCTCGACGGCTTCCTCGCCGAGCTTCTTGGCGGGTCTGGCCGGACCTCCGGACAAGAGCTTGGCCGTGTAGGACGTCTCGGCCGGCGCGTCGGCGCGCGCGTCGACCAGATCGGCCAGATCTTGAAGGGAGAAGGAGGTCATTCGGTCCGTGGAGCGGCTTGATTGCGAAAGAGCGCCGGCTTCGGACCCTGGTCTAGGGCGAGGATTACGGTCAAGGGAGCCGAGACTTGGGCGAAAATTCATGAAAGGCGCATGTCGAGGCCGGCTGCAGCCATGTGGGCCTTGGCTTCCCCGATCGTGTGCTGGCCGAAATGGAAGATCGAGGCTGCCAGCACAGCGCTCGCGTGCCCGTCGCGAACCCCGGCGACCAGATCGTCGAGGCCACCCACACCGCCCGAGGCGATCACGGGGACCGTAACGGCGTCGGTGATCGCGCGCGTCAACTCGATGTCGTAGCCCGACCGCGTGCCGTCCTTGTCCATCGACGTCACCAGCAACTCGCCCGCGCCGCGCTTCGCGACCGTTTGTGCGAAAGCAATGGCGTCGATTCCGGTGGGCGTACGGCCACCGTGGGTGAAGATTTCCCAGCGAAGGGTCTCGCCAGGGCCGGAGACGCGCTTGGCGTCGATCGCCACGACGATGCACTGATCGCCAAACTTCTCTGCCGCCGCCGCGACCACATCGGGATTCTTCACGGCGGCCGTGTTGATGCCGACCTTGTCGGCGCCGGCCAGCAGGAGCGTGCGGACGTCCGCGACCGTGCGCACGCCGCCCCCAACTGTGAGCGGCATGAAGCAGGCCTCGGCCGTGCGGCTGACCACGTCGAGCAGCGTGCCACGGTTCTCATGGCTCGCGGCGATGTCGAGGAAGCAGAGTTCGTCGGCACCGGCCGCGTCATAGGCCTTCGCAGACTCCACCGGATCGCCGGCATCGCGCAGCTCGAGGAACTGCACGCCTTTGACGACGCGACCGTCCTTGACGTCGAGACAGGGAATGATGCGGGTCTTGAGCACGGCGCGCTTTCGGATCTCGTTCAGGCCTGCCGCGCCTGCCGGATGGCGTCGAGCGCCTCCCGCGGGTCGATGCGGCCATCGTAGAGGGCACGGCCGGTAATCGCACCGGCGAGCACGGCGCAGTCCGGCTGCAGGATACGGTGGACATCGTCGATCGAGGCGAGGCCACCCGAGGCGATGACGGGGATGGTCACGGCGTTGGCAAGCGCCAGAGTCATCTCGATGTTGAGGCCCTTGAGGATGCCGTCGCGTGCGATGTCCGTGTAGATGATCGCGGCGACGCCGGCATCCTCGAAGCGCTGGCCGAGTTCCTCGGCCGTCATGCTCGATGTCTGCGCCCAGCCCTCGACCGCGACGCGGCCGTCCTTGGCGTCGATCCCGACGGCGATCTTGCCCGGATGCCGGCGCGCGGCCTCACGGACGAAGGTCGGATCGCGCACGGCGGCCGTGCCGATGATCACCCGGCTCACACCCTTGTCGAGCCAACCCTCCAGCGTGCGCATTTCCCGGATGCCGCCACCGAGTTGAACAGGCACCTGCACCCGCGCCAGGATGGCCTCGACAGCCGAGGCGTTCTGGGGGGCGCCTGCGAAGGCACCGTCGAGATCCACCACGTGAATCCAGGCGAAGCCCTGCTGCTCAAACTCGGCTGCCTGCGCCGCCGGGTCGTCGTTGAACACCTTGGCCTGCGCCATGTCGCCCTGGACCAGGCGGACGCAGCGTCCTTCCTTGAGGTCGATTGCCGGGAAGAGGATCAAGGAAGCGCTCGTCGATCAATTGCGGAGGTGGAGGTCGTGACGGTCCGTCGCCCGGACATCACGGCGTCCACCGCAGGAAATTGGCGATCAGAGCCAGGCCGAGACGCTGGCTCTTCTCGGGGTGAAACTGTGTGCCGGCGATGTTGTCCCGCGCCACCATCGCGGTGACCTCCCCGCCATAGTCGCTGTGCGCGACGACATCGGCCCGGTCGAGCGGCTTCAGTGCATAGCTGTGCACGAAATAGGCATGCAGGCCGGCCTCGCCCGTTGGGATGCCGTCGAGCAAGGGCGAAGGCCGATGGATCGTCAGCGTGTTCCAACCCATATGCGGGATCTTGAGCGACGGGTCGGCCGGCGTGATCGGCGTGACGTCGCCCGCAATCCAGTCGAGCCCCGCCGTCGTCTCGTATTCGAGTCCGCGGCTCGCCATCAGCTGCATGCCGACGCAGATGCCGAGAAACGGCCTTCCGCGACCGCGCACGGCCTCGGTCATCGCCTCGACCATGCCGGGCACCGCATCGAGACCACGCCGGCAATCGGCATAGGCACCGACGCCCGGCAACACGATGCGCTCCGCGCGGGCGATGTCATCGGGCTTGTCGGTAACGAGGATCCGCGTGCCATCGAGGCCGCTCTCGCGAGCGGCGCGCTCGAAGGCTTTGGCCGCCGAGTGCAGGTTGCCGGACCCATAATCAATGATCGCTACGGTCACGGGCGTCACCGGTGTCCTTCGCTGAGCGGAAACAGCCCGATCACCGAGTCGTCGAAGCGCCGAACCGCTGTCGGTGCGACCGTCGTGCGTGGGGCCGATGATGGGTCGAGCCAACGCGTGACGGCCTTCGCCTCCGCCTCGTCGCAGGAGCCGGCGACAACGGCATCACGTGCCGGGCGGCCATTGCGGGCATAGGTCCAGCGCCGCAGGCTCGACGCTTCGAGACCGATCAGCAGCGAACCCAGGAACGCGATCGCCGCGCCTGCGAACGGCGACAATCCGAGCAGACGGCCACCGAGGACCAGTCCGGCCAGCAGGGCCAGGACAATCAGCGCCGCCAGCCAGAGCCGATGATACAGGAACCACAGCACCGAGAAGGCGAAGGCGGCCCAGGAGAAGCCGTCCGGTACGATCACGGCGTCGTCGAAGGCGCGGGCGTCACCGCGCAGGGCCCCATCAGGCAGATGGAGGGTGTAGTTTCGCAGACGCATCCTGTTCCCCTTCCGCGCTCTAGAGCGACCCCTTGGTCGACGGCACGCGACCATCCTCGCGCGGATCGACCGCGACTGCCTCGCGCAAAGCCCGGGCCAATCCCTTGAAGCAGCTCTCGGCGATGTGGTGGGCGTTGTCGCCGTACAGCGTCTCGACGTGCAACGTGATGCCGGCATTCATGGCGAAGGCCTGGAACCACTCGCGCACCAGCTCGGTGTCGAACTGTCCGATCTTCTCGACGTGAAACGCGGTCTTGAAGACCAGGAACGGGCGGCCGGAAATGTCGACGGCGACGCGGGTCAGTGCCTCGTCCATCGGCAGGTGCAGGTCCGCGTAGCGCCGGATGCCGCGCTTGTCGCCAAGCGCCTGGGCGAAGGCTTGGCCGAGCGCGATACCGGCATCCTCGGTGGTGTGATGCTGATCGACATGCAGATCGCCCGTGACCTGCACGTCGAGGTCGAACAAGCCATGGCGGGCGAAGAGCTCCAGCATGTGGTCGAGGAACCCCACGCCGGTGGCGACGGTCGCCTTGCCGGTTCCGTCGAGGCCGATCGAAACGTTGACGTCGGTCTCCGCCGTCCGGCGGCTGATGCTCGCGGCGCGCATCGCTGGTGAAGGCTTTCGAAAGAGGCCGTACGCGGCCGGGGCTGCCTTTTAGAGCGGTTCCGGTTGCGGGGGGAAGGGTTTCAAACGCTCCTGCCCTGCGAAAACGCGGCAGGGCTTCAGGAAGTTGGGTCTGCCCGCGCCTCACCTCGGCTGAAGCCTTCCGGCCGTGTGCAGCTCGGTTGTGCTGTTTGCGGCCACTGAGAAGCACGTCATGCCGTCCCGAACGACCGTTCTCGCCGGGGGCGCCGCGGGCCGATAACGCCTCCGCCATCGTCGGGCTCTCTGGCGATCGGCTCGACCTCCGCGGTTCTAGTCGGGAGCCGAGCCGGTCGCTTCCCCTTCGAAAGGCCTAGGCCTTCAGCACGCGTCCGGCGACGGCATCGAGCTTGGCGACGAGTTCGGGGTCGCGGTGGCTCTCGGCGGTCATGATCGCGCCGTCGAGGGCGCGGTGCGAGCCGGCAGGGCATTCCTCGCGCTCAGCGGGGAAATCGCGGGCGAGCCGCGCGACGAGGCGGGCGGCCTTGTCCGCATTGGCGCGGGCCACGGCCACGACCGAGGCAACGTCCACGTCATCGTGGTTCGGGTGCCAGCAATCGAAATCCGTGACCATGGCGATTGTGGCGAAGGTGATCTCGGCCTCGCGGGCGAGCTTGGCCTCCGGCAGGTTGGTCATGCCGATCACGTCGTAGCCGGCGGCTTTGTAGCCCTTGGACTCGGCGAGCGTGGAGAATTGCGGCCCCTCCATGCAGACATAGGTGCCGCCCTTGTGGACTGCGATCTGCTCGGCGACGGCGGCGTCGACGATGCGCCGCTGGAGGACCGGGCCGACGGGATGAGCGAAGGGCACGTGCGCGACGCAGCCATTGCCGAAGAACGACGAGGCGCGGCCATGCGTGCGGTCGACGAACTGATCGACCAGGACGAACAGGCCGGGATGCAGCTCGTTGCGGAACGAGCCGCAGGCGGAGATCGCGACGAGATCGGTAACCCCGGCGCGCTTCAGCACATCGATGTTGGCCCGGTAGTTGATGCCCGAAGGCGAGAGCCGGTGGCCGCGCCCGTGCCGGGCCAGGAATACCACCTGCGTCTTGCCGATCCGGCCGAATCTGAGCGCATCCGAGGGCTCGCCCCACGGCGAGCTGATCGCCTCTTCGCGGATGTCTTCGAGTCCGGGCAAGTCGTAGACGCCCGAGCCACCGATCACGCCGAGAACCGCTGCGGTCATGGCCGATTTCCGTTCGCTGGATTGATAAGCGGCCGTTCTGCCGCGGCGCCCGGCTTCGCGCAAGCAAACGGGCCCGCGAAGGGCCCGTCTGACACATGGATCAGAAGATGAGGCGCCGCCTCACGAGGTCTTGTGAAGCTCGGGCTGCAGGCCGTGCACCTCGCCGCCGATCCGCTTCCAGATCTGCTTTTTCACGTAATAGAGCAGGCCGGACAGCACGATCAGGAACAGGATCACCTGGAAGCCGAGGGCCTTGCGGGCCATCATGTGCGGCTCGGCCGCCCAGGCCATGAAGGCCGCGACGTCGCGCGCATACTGGTCCACCGTCTCCGGCACGACCGGCTCACCCTTGTCGTTCTTGGCGTAGGTCACGGCGCCGTCGCTCAGGGGCGGCGGCATCGCGATGACCTGACCCTGCGGATAGTACTTGTTGTAGTACACCCCGTCCGGCACTTCCTTGCCTTCCGGCGGATCGCCGTAGCCGATCATCAGGGCATGGATGTAGTCCACGCCCTGCTCGGAATATCCGGTAAACGGCAGGGCATCGAAGACGAAGGCCGGGAAGCCGCGCTCGTAGGTGCGGGCCTTGGCGAGCACCGAGAAGTCCGGCGGCGCCTTGCCGCCATGGGCTGCGGCAGCAGCCTTCTCGTTCGGATGCAGCGGCGGGAACGCATCGGCCGGACGGCCGGGGCGCTCGATGACGTCGCCCTTATCGTTCTCGTCCTTGATCTGATAGCTCTCGGCCAGCGCCTTGACCTGCGCCGCGCTGAAGCCCGGACCGCCCTCCTCCGAGAGGTTGCGGAACCGGACGAGCTTCATCGAGTGGCAGCTTGAACAGACCTCCTTATAGACCTGGAAGCCGCGCTGGAGCTGCGCCTCGTCGAACTTGCCGAATACGCCGGCAAAGCTCCAGTGCTGGCGCGGCGGGTTGGTGCCGTGCTCTTCTGCGGCCACGGGGCCGATACCGAGGACGGCAACGAAGGCTGCCGCGAGGAGTGTCGGGTAACGCATCATCTTGTGTTCCCGCCGCTCAGTGACTCTTGACTGCATCGGGCTTGGCCCCACCCGGAATGTTCTTGTTCGCGTTCTCGACGGGCACGCCCGCGGTCAGTCCCTCGTTCGCGGTGTGGCGCGGACCGGTGACCGTCTCGAGGATCGAGCCCGGCAGGGGCTTCGGCGTCTCGAACAGGCCGCAGAGCGGCATCACCAGAAGGAAGTGGGCGAAGTAGTAGATCGTGCAGATGCGCCCGACGATCACGTAGCCGCCTTCCGGAGGCTTGGCACCGAGCCAGCCGAGCAGGATGGCGTTGGCGACGAAGAGCCAGAAGAACACCTTGTAGACCGGGCGGTAGTTCGTCGAGCGGACCCGCGAGGTGTCGAGCCACGGCGCGAAGGCGAGGATCGCCACGGCGCCGAACATCAGCACCACGCCGCCGAGCTTGTCCGGCACTGCGCGCAGGATCGCGTAGAACGGCAGGAAGTACCATTCCGGCACGATATGCGCGGGCGTCACCGAGGCGTTGGCCGGCACGTAGTTGTCGGCGTGTCCGAGATAGTTCGGCTGGTAGAAGATGAACCAGGCGAAGATGATCATGAACGCCACGGTGGCGAACACGTCCTTGATCGTCGCGTAGGGCGTGAACGGAACCGCATCCTTGCTGGACTTGATCGGGATGCCGGCCGGGTTGTTCTGACCCGTGACGTGCAGCGCCCAGACGTGGAGTACGACGACGCCCGCGATCATCCACGGCAGCAGGTAGTGCAGCGAGAAGAAGCGGTTGATGGTCGGGTTGCCCACCGAGTAGCCGCCCCAGAGCAGGCTCTGGATCGAGTCGCCGACGATCGGGATCGCGGCCAGGATGTTGGTGATGACGGTGGCGCCCCAGAAGCTCATCTGGCCCCACGGCAGGGTGTAGCCGAGGAAGGCGGTGGCCATCATCAACAGGTAGATGATCACGCCGAGCAGGTAGAGCACCTCACGCGGGGCCTTGTACGACCCGTAATAGAGGTTGCGGAAAATGTGCATGTAGACGGCGAGGAAGAACATCGAGGCGCCGTTGGCGTGCGCGTAGCGCAGCAGCCAGCCGTAGTTCACGTCGCGCATGATGTGCTCGACGCTCTCGAAGGCGTTCGCCGCCGACGGATCGTAGTGCATCGCCAGCCAGACGCCGGTGATGATCTGGATGCCGAGGAAGGCCGACAGGATCGCGCCGAAGGTCCAGAAGTAGTTGAGGTTACGCGGGACCGGATAGGCGATGAAGGAGGAGTGCACCAAGCCGACAAGCGGCAGGCGCGACTCGAACCACTTCGCGATGCGGCTCTTGGGAACGTAGGTCGAGGTGGCGTGCGCGCTCATGAGGTGACCCGCTCGGCTCCGCTTATCGTTATGGTCAGGCTGCGGCCTTGCCGCCCTCTTCGCCGATCTTGATCTTGGTATCGGAGGCGAAGGTGTAGGGCGGGATCGGCAGGTTGATCGGCGCGGGACCCCGGCGCACGCGGCCGACCGCGTCGAACTGCGAGCCGTGGCAGGGGCAGGCCCAGCCCTCGAAGTTGCCGGAATGGCCGATCGGCACACAGCCGAGATGCGTGCAGTTGCCGTAGACCACGAGCCAGTTGTCGTGGCCCGACTTCACGCGCGAGTCGAAGGTCGCCTTGTCGGAGAGATCGGATTGCGGGACCGCCTTCATGTCCGTGATCTCCTTCTCCGTGAGCTTGCGGACGAAGATCAGCTTCCCGCGCCAGAACACGTTGACGATCTGGCCGTCGGTGATCGGCGAGAGGTCGACTTCGAGGGGAGCGCCGGCGGCGACGGTCGCCGCGTCGGGTTTCATCGACGAGACGAACGGCCACGCCGTGAACCCCGCGCCAACGGCGAGACCGGCGCCCGTGGCGAGGAACAGAAAGTCGCGGCGGTTACCGTGTTGATCCTGTGCGCCAGCGGTGGTGGCCGGGATGTTCGCCAAGACTCAAGCTCCGAACGGAGGAGGCGCAACCGTCTCGGCGAGATTCCCTCCGGCCTCTTGCCGGGGCGGCGCCTAGCGAAACCCTGCGCGTGATGATCAGCGCGGCGGGCGGTCGGCCTCGGCCGGATCGCACACCTATCGCGGGGCTCTGTGACATGACAGATGCGAACGTGTCTAGACTGGCAAAGCACCGCTTCCCGCAGTTTGACGGAAGTGTCGCGCCGTTGCGCGCTCACGCATCCGCAAGCACGAGGTTGCGCGGCGGCGGCAGGTTCGCGCGCAGCTCCCGGCTGACGGCCGACGAGGCGGCGACGGTGCCGAGATTGGCGTAGGTCTCGTGGTTCTTCTCGATAGCCGAGAGGTCGTAGAGATAGTTGACCATCAGGCCGTAGGATTGCCCGAGGCCCTTGCGCGAGACGTCGCCAAGGAAGTTCATGCGTTCCAGCCTGGCGCCGTTGCCGAGATGGAACCGCGCCACCGGATCGAGCGGACGGCCCTTGGGATTCTTGGCGCGCAGGAAATAGGCTGCCGCCGCCGGCAGCATCGCCCGGCGCACCGCCTCGCACTTGGCCTTGTCGGACTGCCAATCCTCCGTGTCGAGCATGCGCAGCGTCTCGACATCCTCGCGGGTCAGTCCCTGCGGCGCGTCGGAGGCGCGTTCGCGGTCGAGCCAGGAGCGGAATCCAGGCACCGGCGAGAGCGTCACGAAGTTCTTCAAGGTCGGAATCTCGCGGGCGAGGTCCTCGACCACCTGCTTGATCAGGAAATTGCCGAACGTGACCCCGGCGAGCCCGGCCTGGCAGTTCGAGATCGAGTAGAAGATCGCGCTGGTCGCCGCACGAACCGGCAGGGGTTCACGCTCGTCGGCCAGGATCGGCTGGATCGAGGATGCGATTCCCGAGGTCAGCGCCACCTCGACGAAGATCAGGGGCTCGTCGAGCAGAGCCGGGTGGAAGAAAGCGAAGCAGCGGCGATCCGGCGGCTCGATCCGACGGCGCAGGTCGTCCCAGTCCCGGATCTCGTGGACGGCCTCGTAGCGGATGATCTTTTCGAGGATGCCGGCCGGCGAATTCCAGTCGATATGGCGCAGCACCAGGAAGCCGCGGTTGAACCATGACGCGAACAGGTGCTGGAAGTCGTTGTCGAGACTGCCGGCAGCGTCGATCAGATCGGGATCCGCACCCTCCCTCTTGAGCTGCTTGCGAAGCTCGAACAGGTCCTCCCGCATGCGAACCAGCGCGAGGGTGGCGCCGCGAGCGAGGTTCAGCCGGCGGATGAGTTCCTGGGCGCGCGGCTCGGCGGCTTCGTGCAGGAGCCCGAGCTGCGCACGGGTCGGATTGGCGTGGTAGGCAGCGATCGCCTCGTCGACGGCCTCATGGTCGGCGTCGAACTCGGCGGCGACGAGCCTCAGGAAAGCGAGGCGTTCCTCACGGGGAAGCGCTGCGTAACGTTCGAGGATCAAGCGAGCCAGGGCCACCCCGGACGCCTCGCCGCGCCGCGAGATCAGGTCCTCGCAAAGCTTCAGCAGATCGGTTGCGCTCGCTGCCCGGGCGATATCGCCCCGACCGAAATTGATCAGCTCGCGCCCGCGATCCCCGATCGTCTGAAGGAGGTCACCGAGGAATGAGATCGTCGCCATGGAACGCCGTCCGACTCCCCAGCCCTGACCGCAACACTCCGGGCAGAGCGCTGGCGGGACCTCGCTGCCCAGCTTGAGATTCTAGGGCCGACCGGCGCTCCAGGCCAGCGCTTCGCTCAATGCTGGATCGCTCAGCCCTGCGCGGCGCCCTCCGACGCGGCGATGTCGACCGTGTCGGCGCGCTCGCGCCAATCGCTCAAACGATGCTGGCGCGCGAAGCGTATCTCGGCGGCGCGCAATGCCCGGCCCGGATCACGCGCCTTGGCGATCTCGACGGAACCGACCGTGAAAGGAACTCCCAAGATCTCCTTGGCGAAGTGTATGCGGTAATTGGCCACGCACGACTCCATTCCTGCAAACAGGACCTTTGCTGCGGTGATGAAGGCTTCGCATCCTGGACCTGAACGATGCCAATACGAGCAGCCCCCATGCCACAGATCAGAGGATATGGGGATGACTGCCTGATTCGACAGTGTTTTTACGGAGAGGTGCCTTCTGAGAGCCGGTGTCCACAAAAGCCGTCCGAGCTAGATCGAAAGTAACGGCCGGCTTGCGAAGGCTCATCCACACGTCTAGCCGGAACGGATGCCCAAGCTCGACTTCGCCGGCCAGGCCGGATCGCGGCCCCGGCCATCCACGGCGGCACGCTCGTGACGGACGCGCGAGACGCGGCCTCGCACGGCTTCACGGTGAAGACCCGGCTCGGCCTCACCCTGATCGCCGGTGGGGCGGTCGCGAACATCTACTACAACCAGCCCTTGCTCGCGCTGATGGTGGCGGAGTTCGGTGAGCGCGCGGCCCTGGTCGTGCCGACCGCATGCCTCGTCGGATACGGCCTCGGCATCCTCTGTCTCGTCCCGCTGGGCGACGCGCTGTCGCGACGAAGCCTCATCATCGGCCAGCTGCTCGGCCTCTCGGTCGCGCTCGTCGCGGCGGCCTTGAGCGCGAACCTCGCCGTGCTCGGCCTCGCCAGTTTCGCCATCGGCGTGCTCGCCTCCGCGGCCCAGCAGGCCGTGCCCTTCGCCGCCGAGCTGGCGCCCGACGCCACGCGCGGCCGCATGGTCGGCCAGGTGATGACCGGGCTGCTCTCCGGCATCCTGCTGGCGAGAACCGTGAGCGGCTTCGTTGGCGCCCAGTTCGGCTGGCGCTCCGTGTTCGTCGCGGCAGCAGGCGTCGCCATCGCCATGGCCGGCATCGCGGCAGCGACCCTGCCCGGGGGCGGTGCCGCCAAACGGGTCCGCTATCGCGCCCTCATGCTGTCATTGCTGCATCTCCTGCGCTCGCAGCCGGTCCTGCGGAATGCCAGCCTCTCGCAAGGGCTGCTCTTCGCGAGCTTCAATGCGTTCTGGGCCACGCTGGCCCTGCTGGTCACGGCCCCGCCCTTCAACCTGTCTCCGGCCGGAGCCGGCCTGTTCGGGGTGATCGGCGTGTGCGGTGCACTGGCCGCACCGGTGTCCGGCCGGTACAGCGACCGGCGCGGTGCGCGTCCCGTCGTCATCGCCGGCAGCGCTGCCATGCTCGCGGCGTTCATTGTGCTCGCGGCCGCCGGCACCTGGTCGCTCGCCGCCATCGTCGTCGGCGTGCTGCTGATCGATCTCGGCATCAATGCCGCGCTCATCGCGAACCAGACGCGGGCCTACGCGCTGGTCCCCGGCGCGCGGGGACGGATCAACACGGTCCTGTTCACGTCGGTCTTCCTCGGCGGCGCGTTCGGTGCGCTCGCCGGTTCGCGGGCCTTCCTGATGGCGGGCTGGCCTGGCGTCTGCGCCGTCGGCGGCACCTGTGCCCTCGGCGCGCTCGCCGTCTCGTGGCTCGGTGGCCGGGTCAGGCCGGCTTGAGCACGCGAGAGAGCCGGCACCACGCGGCCTTATCGGGCGGAAGGCCGAAGCGGAGCTGAGCCGGCGTATCGGGAAACCGACGCACGTAGATGCCCGCCTCGCCGAGCCGCCGGAACAGGGCCGGCCCGTCGTCGAACGTGGCGGTTCTGAACAAAGCCGTCCCGCCGACGACCAGCCCGCTGCCGCGCCGGATCATGCGATCGAGCCGCGCCGCGTCATGCGCCCGCGCCAGCGCCGCCTCTCGGCGCCACGCCCGATCGGGAAGAGCCGCGAGACCGGCGGCCAGCGCCGGGCCCGATACTGCCCAGGGGCCGAGGGCCGTCTCGACCTGTCGCGCCAGGGCGGGCGCCGCCAGCGCGAAACCCAGACGCAGGCCGGCCAAGCCGTAGCTTTTGCCGAAGGAGCGCAGCCGCACGGCCGCAGGGCCGAGATCGCACGGCTCGCATAAGCCCGGCTCGAAATCGGCGAAGGCCTCGTCGACGATGAGCAGGCCGCCGCGGGTCGCTAGGTCGCGCGCCACGTCCGCGAGCCTCGCCGCATCGTGAACACGCCCGTCCGGGTTGTTCGGGTTGACCACGACCACGATCTCGAAGTGCCCGCCGGCCGGCAGATCCCTGACCGTCTCGACGGCGTGTCCTGCCCTCCCCCAGGCTGCGGCATGCTCCGCATAGGTCGGCCCGACCACGGCGACACGGGCTCTCGCCCGCAAGCGGGGCAGTGTTTCGATCAGGATCTGCGAGCCGGGGGCGGCGGCGACGTTCTCCGCCCCCCCTGCGCCGTAGGCCTCGGCCGCCACACGCTTCAGGGCGAGCAGGTCGCCGGCTGACGGCAGTCGCTGGAGCGCGCTGGCCTCGAAGGGCGGCAGCAGATAGGGGACCGGATTGATCCCGGTGGACAGGTCGATCCAGGGCTCCGGCGCGTCCGGAAAGTCCTTCCGCGCCGCGTCGAGATCGCCGCCGTGGAACACCGGGAGCGGATCGTTCTCATCCGTCTCGTTTGCGGGAATCGCAGACACTTCGATGCCTTGGACCAGCCTCACGCACCCGCCGGACACCCTCGCGATCCTGTGCCTCGCGCTGGTGATCGAGGCGGCGGCCGGCTATCCGGACCGGCTCTACAGGGCGCTTGGCCACCCTGTCACCTGGATCGGCCGGCTGATCGCGGCCCTCGAGGCCAGGCTGAACCGCGGCAGCGAGGCGCGGCGGCGGGTGGGCGGCGTCGCGGCGCTTTTGGCGCTGATCCTGCTCTGCGCGCTCGCAGCGTTCATGGCGACGATGCTCGCGGCGGCTTTCGGCCGAGGGATATCGCTGCTGGTTCTCGCGATCCTCGCCGCGAGCCTGCCGGCCCAGCGCAGCCTGCACGATCACGTCGCTCGCGTTGCCCGCGGCCTTCGCACCGAGGGCCTCGCCGGGGGCCGTACCGCCGTCTCGATGATCGTCGGCCGCAATCCCGATGCGCTAGACGAGGCCGCGGTCTGCCGCGCGGCCATCGAGAGCCTGTCCGAGAACTTCTCGGACGGCGTCGTCGCACCGGCCTTCTGGCTCGGGCTCGGCGGGTTGCCGGGGGGCGTGCTCTACAAGGCAATCAACACCGCCGACAGCATGATCGGTCACCGCACCCCGCGCCACGAGGCCTTCGGCTGGGTCTCGGCCCGCCTCGACGATCTCGTCAATCTGCCGGCGTCGCGGCTTACGGCGCTGCTGCTGATCGCGGCGGCGGCAATCCACCGTGACGCCTCGGCGTCCGGCGCCTGGCGCGCCGTACGCCGCGACGCTGGCCTCCACCGCTCACCCAATGCCGGCTGGCCGGAGGCGGCCATGGCCGGCGCGCTCGACCTGCGTCTGGCCGGGCCGCGAATCTACGGCGACACGCGAGTCGAGGATGCCTGGATGGGCGATGGGCGGGCTGAGGCCCAGCCCAGTGACATCGAGCGTGCGCTGACCCTGTACCGTACGAGCTGTCTGCTGCTGGCAACCATGGCCGGTCTTCTGGCGGCTGCAGCATTTCTTGCCGATCGACTCTGAAGCCAGGCTGCAGATAGACCCTGCACCCATGGCTGCAGCCACTCCCTCGTACCGAACCCGCCGCCAAGCTCTTCTCGGGATGGGCAGCGTGCTGGCGAGTGGACCCTCGCTGGCGCGCCCGCTGTCACCGGCGATGCCGGCGAAATGCGCGGGCGCGTTCGTCGATTGGGGAACGGGCGGGCGGGAGACCAACCTTCGGCTTTGGGAAGCCTCGCTGAGGCAGCCGGCCTCCTCTGTGCCCGCGATCGATTTCTATGGGCAGGCCACCTGGGACGATTTCCGGCAGTTCGCCTGGCTTCCCGCCTTCTGGGCCAAGGCCAATCCCCGACGAAAGCTGGTGTGGTCGATCCCGCTGACGGTGGCGGGGACGGATCTGATCGCAGTTGGAGAGGGCCTGCACGACGAGCCGTTCCGCGTCGCGGTACAGGCCATTGCCGAGTCGCAGCCCGAGGCGGCCATCCGCATCGGCTGGGAGATGAATGTGGCGGGGAGCCTGTGGCTCGCGGCCAACCGCGAGCGCGATTACATCCGCGCCTACCGGCACGTCGTGCAACTCTTCCGGCAGGCCTCCTCCCGTTTTCGGTTCGATTGGTGTCCCGGCTGGGGAGCGCAAGCAATGCCGGCCGACCAAGCCTATCCCGGCGACGACGTCGTCGATGTCGTCGGCCTCGACATCTATGATTTTGGCAGCGAGCGAGAGGCCGAGGCACGCTGGAAAGCCGAGGATCTGGAAGGCCCATTCGGCTTGACCTGGCACCAGGCCTTCGCACGCCGTCACCGCAAATTGATGAGCTATCCCGAGTGGGGCGTGGGTCAGTCCGGCGACAACCCCGTCTTCGTTCAGCGGATGGCCGACTGGCTCCTCCAGCATTCGGACGAGATCGCCTACGCGCTGTATTTCAACGTCGACGGCGCCTGGCCGACGCGGATCGATAATGGCCGTTTTCCGCGATCCGCGGACACCTTACGGGAGCGCTTCTCAGGTAGAGGCTGAAGATCAGCACAAGTCCACGGCGACTTCGCGGTTAACGGTACTAAGCGAAACTTCGGCTCGATCCGTCGAAGCCGCTCCGAACCTCTGCTAATTTCTTGGCGAAGCCGCCACAACCTGCGCTCGTCGCATGATGGCCGCTGACGAGTCAGCCGTCCGGAGCGAACCTGTGCCCCTAGCCCAAGCCTCGACGGTTCCGGCTCGCCAGCCGCGTCTGCTGGAGATCGACGCGCTGCGCGGCCTCGCTGCCATGCTCGTTGTCCTCTACCACTTCACGGTGGGCTATGGCGCCGAGTTCGGCTGGCCCGGCTCGCCTCCGAGCCTGATGTTCTCCTCGGCGCAGATCGGTGTCTCGATCTTCTTCGTGATAAGCGGATTCGTCATCGCGATGACGCTCGAGCGATCGAAAACGGTGTCCGACTTCGCGCTCAGCCGGTTTGCGAGGCTTTACCCGCCGTTCTGGACCTGCGCGCTGATGACGACGGCTCTGATCGCGGTCACCGGCTTCAACCCGTTCCACCTGACCGCATCGGGCTTTCTTGCCACCCTGACGATGGCGAACGGCCTCATCGACCAACCGTTCGTCGATCCATCCTATTGGACGCTGACGCGCGAGCTCCTCTTCTACGCCTTCATGGCCGCGGCTTTTTACGGTGCGGGCTCGCGTCGACTCACCGCCATCATCTTGGGCTGGGTGCTGGCGACGTCGGCCTACAACGTCCTCGTCATGGACCAGAACGTCTATGGATGCCGCAGCGGCGCCAGCTGCGGGGCAATCCTTCTCAACGCCACCTTCGCCTATCTTTTCGCGGCGGGAGCGATGCTCCACCGGCTCCATGCAGGCGATCGCTCGGCTCTGGTGAAAATTACGCTCGTAACCGCGATCTTGGCCGGCAGCGTCTCATTCTGGCCAGTCCAGGGCTTCCAGCCAATGTTCGCGGTCAAAGCCGCACTCTATGTCGGCCTGGTCGGCATCGCCGCGTCCGGACGGGTACGGATCCTGCGCAACCGGCCAATGATTTTCCTGGGGGCGATCTCATACAGCCTGTACCTGCTGCATCAGGTCATCGGGGTGTACGTCATCAGCGTTCTCGTCGAGCGCGGGGTTCATGCGAACGTAGCGATCGTGCTTGCCTTGACCGTCGTGCTCACGCTGGCTGCGGCCGTCTGTTTTGGCGTCGAGCGTCCCGCGCAGCGCGCCATCCGTCGGTTCTATGCCGAGCGTCGCGATGGGTCTGAGCCACAACCGCCCGAGGCACCCATCGTCCCGGCCGTGCAGGGCGCGCGGCTGCTCTAAGCGCGTTCCTGGCAATTGTCGTCCGCGCAGCGAAACCGCCTCGGACAGAGGGCTAAGGCGGAATAACTACCTCGGCGAAGACCGTATCAACCTCCCGCCAAGGCCAGAAGCCCGTGGCAATCGAGGTGCGTCTCGAGATGGTCGGCGAAGGCATCGAGCACCGTCTCGATGCCCGCCTCATAGGATGCGCTCCCAGGAGGTGCGCCGAGGCGCATGAGCCAAGCTGCGCGCTGGGAATCGTCTGCGAACAGCCCGTGGACGTAGGTCCCGCAGACAAGTCCATCGGCCGACACGGCGCCGTCGGACCGACCGTCCGCAAATCGCAGGAGCGGCCGGGCGGCATCGGGGCCGGCCGTATCGCCGACATGCATCTCGTAGCCCGCGAAGCTCACGTCGTCCGCGACGCTCGAACCCGTCACCGCAACGACACGTTTGGCCGAGGTCATCACGGTCTCGATGTCGAGCAGGCCGAGGCCTGCGATGCTCCGCGGCTCGCCCTCGATCCCGTCGGGATCGGAGATGCGCCGGCCCAGCATCTGGAAGCCGCCACAGAGGCCGAGCACCCGTCCGCCGCGGCGCACATGCGCGCGGATGTCGATGTCCCAGCCCTGCCCCTGCAGGAACAGGAAGTCGTCGATCGTCGTCTTCGAGCCCGGCAGCAGGATCAGATCGGCGTTGCCTGGAAAAGCCTGGCCGGGCCGAACCCAAACCACCTCGACACCCGGCTCCTGCCGGAGCGGGTCGAGATCGTCGAAATTCGCGATATGCGGCAGCATCGGCACGGCAACGACGGCCCCCTGCCCCGTCCGTGCGACCAGCGGCCCGAGCGCCATGGCATCCTCTGCCGGAAGCCGGGCGGCGGCGTTGAAATGCGGGACGAGTCCGAAAGCCGTCCAGCCCGTCGCCTCCGCAATCATCGCCATGCCCTCGGCGAAGAGCGTCGGATCGCCTCTGAAGCGGTTCACGATGAAGCCGCGAATCATCGCGGCGTCATCCGGCTCGATCACCGTCTTGGTGCCGACGAGGCTGGCGATGACGCCGCCGCGATCAATGTCGCCGACGAGCACCACAGGCGTGCTCGTCGCCCGAGCAAAGCCCATATTGGCGATATCGCCCTTGCGCAGATTGATCTCGGCCGGCGAGCCGGCACCCTCGACGAGAACGATGTCGGCCTCGCCTTTGAGGTGATCGAAGCTCTCGATCACCGACGCGAGCAGGCGCGGCTTCCAGGACTGGTACTCCCGTGCCTTGGCCGTGCCGACCATGCGCCCCTGCACGATGACCTGTGCCCCGACATCACTCTGCGGCTTCAGCAGGACCGGGTTCATATGGACCGAGGGCGGCACACGGGCGGCCCTGGCCTGAAGCGCCTGCGCACGCCCGATCTCACCGCCATCGGCGGTCACGGCGGCGTTGTTCGACATGTTCTGCGGCTTGAACGGGCGCACGCGCAGGCCGCGCCGCGTGAACACGCGCGCCAGCCCGGCGACGATCAGCGACTTGCCGACGTCGGAGCCGGTGCCCTGGATCATGAGGGCGCGGGTCATTGCCAATCAGTGCTCCCAACCGACACACTCGCGCCTCATCTCAGCAGCCGCTGCGACGCGTCACGGTCGCCAACCGCATGGTCAGCCGCAGCTCCGCGACCAAGGTCAGCGAGGTCCACATGAGCGATCAGGAGATTCGAGCGGCTCTGGATCACCACTGGGCAGCTTCCGACGTGAACGACTTCGAGGAGGAGCACAAGATTTACAGGGATGACGCTGTGCTGGATTACCCACAGTCAGGCGAGCGTATTCGCGGCCGGCGGAACATCCAGTCGTCCCGTGCAGCGCAGCCAAACCAGAAACGCTTCGCCATTCGCCGAATCACGGGCGCGGGCGACCTTTGGGTCACCGAGTACGTCCTGACGTATGACGGCCGGCCGTCCTACACCGTGAGCATCATGGAGTTCCTCGACGCGCAGGTTGTCCGCGAGACGCAATATTTCGGGGATCCGTTTAAGCCAGGGGCTTCGCGCGCTCGGTGGGTCGAGCAGATTAATTGAAGCTCGCCGCGGTTCAGGGAGCCTGACACCCAGCCGAAACGGCAGCTCTCAAAACTCGATTCCCTCCTGCGCCTTCACACCGGCCGAGAAGTGATGCTTCACATTGCCCATCTCGGTGACGAGGTCGGCGGCCTCGATCAGCGCCGGCTTGGCGTTGCGGCCCGTGACGACGACGTGAAGGTCGGGCCGGCGCGCCTGCAGAGCGGCCACGACGGCATCGATGTCGAGATAGTCGTAACGCAGGGCGATGTTGAGCTCGTCGAGGATGACGAGGCGGATGCTGTTGTCGGCGAGAAGCCGCTCCGCCTCCGACCAGGCTGCCTTGGCAGCGGCGATGTCGCGGGCCTTGTCCTGTGTCTCCCAGGTGAACCCCTCGCCGAGGGTGTGCCAGTCGATCCGGTCGCCGAACGCTTTCAGGGCGTGCTTCTCGCCGGTGTCCCAGGCGCCCTTGATGAACTGCACGACGCCGACTCGCCAGCCGCGGCCGAGGGCGCGCAGCATCAGCCCCCAGGCCGCCGTCGACTTGCCCTTGCCCGGGCCGGTATGGACGATCAGCAGCCCCTTCTCGATGGTCTTCTGCGCGACCTCGGCGTCCTGCACGGCTTTGCGCTTGGCCATCTTCTCGCGGTGACGATCGTCGTCGGTCATGAGGGGTTTCCCGGATTCTCTGACGAAGGCTTCACGGTCATCGGCAGCCCCGCGACCATGAAGACGACGCGGTCGGACTGCGCCGCCAGCCGCTGATGAAGGCGTCCCGCCTCGTCGCGGAAGCGCCGGGCCAGCGCATTGTCCGGCACGATGCCGAGGCCGACCTCGTTGCCGACCAGCACGAGGGGGCCGCGCGCGGCGGCGCAGGCATCGGTGAGCGCGCTCGCAGCTGCGGGCAGATCGGCCTCGGCGAGCATCACGTTGGTGAGCCACAGCGTCAGGCAGTCGACGAGGACGGGCCCAGGGGCCTCCCGAACCGCCTGGGGCAGAGCGATCGGCACGTCCTGCGTGATCCAGTCACCGGAGCGCCGCTCTCGGTGAAGGGCGATCCGCTCACGCATCTCGTCGTCCCAGGCCTGGGCGGTGGCGATGTAGGTCCAGGGGGCGGGGCACGCCTCGATCAGCCGCTCGGCATGGCGGCTCTTGCCGGAGCGGCCTCCTCCGAGGACCAGGGTCATGCGCGCAGGCTGCATGAACCGACCCTGTGCCAGAAGGCGCAGCACAGGCGCAATGGCGCTTTGCAACCATCCCGTGAGCAGGCTAGAAGCAATGCCGACGGTGCCCTGGAGACGGGGTGAAAAGGGAATGCGGTGAGAGAACCGAAAGGATCTCGATCCCGTGGCTGCCCCCGCAACTGTGAGCGGCGAGTTTCTGCCATCGGCCACCGGAGCCATCCGGGAAGGCGGCAGGCGCATCGACCCGCGAGCCAGGAGACCTGCCGTCCCCCGTGTTCTCGATGCCGCCGGCGGGGCGGCCGGAGTGAATTGCGATGTCGACCAGCGCCACCCTTCAGACCGCCGCGACCACCGGCACCAGCGAGCGCACCCGCGCAGTCGCCATCGCTGCCCTGCTCGGCCTCGGCCTGGTGTTCATGACGGGCTTCGCCCCGGCGACGGCCCTGCACAACGCCGCGCACGACTTCCGGCACACGCAGAACTTTCCCTGCCACTGACGGCGCAGGAGCAGGCGGCGGAAGAGCCGCCACGGTCTTACGCGCGAAGCCTGCTCTCACACTTCAGAACCGGTCATGTTTTCCGTCTTTCGACCGGACCGGTCGAGACGCGGCATGATCCAGCGCCGGACAGAGCACCATGATCATTCGACTCCTGTCGGCGGCCCTCGTCGCCGGCTTTCTCGCGGCCGTCGTCGCGACGGGCCTGCAATTCGCGCTGACCTCGCCGCTGATCCTCAAGGCCGAGGTCTATGAGGAGCAGGCCGGCAAGCAGGCCGCACTGGCCTCCCCTTTCGCCGGGGTGATCATTCACGCCCATGGCGGCGAGCATCATGAGCCTGGAGCGGCCGCGGAGTGGCAGCCGGCACCCGGCTTCGAGCGCATGGCCTATACCGGCCTCGCGACCCTGGTCGGCGGCGTCGGCTACGCCCTGCTGCTCGGTGCGGTGATGCTCGCCCTGCAGCGCCAGCCGACGCCCGAGACCGGCCTCGCCTTCGGCGTCGCCGGGTTCCTCTGCGTCGCCCTGGCGCCGGCCATGGGCCTGCCACCCGAATTGCCCGGCATGGGCTCGGCCGCCCTCGCGGTACGGCAAGTCTGGTGGCTGATGACGGCGCTCGCCACGGCCGTCGGCATCTATCTGATCGCGGTCCGGCGCGTGGCGCTGACCATCGTCGGCGGGCTCGTGCTGATCGTGGCACCGCATCTCGTCGGCGCGCCCTTCGTGGTCGAGGAATCTCGGCTGCCGGCAGCCCTTGCCGCGCAGTTCGCCGCGCGCTCCCTCGGGATCAGCCTCGTATTCTGGGCGGTGATCGGCCTGGCCTATGGCTGGGCCTGGCACCTGTTCGGCGAGAGGGCCGTGGCCAGGCGTTCCCATGCCTGACGAGGCCGGCTTGAACGACACCATTCTCTACGTCTGCACGACCTGCCGCGCGGAGGGCGACACCTCCGAGACCCGCGCCGGCACCCGCCTTCTGGCAGCGCTGAGGGAGCAGGCAACCGGCGCGGGGGCGCCGCGCATCGAGGGCGTCGAGTGCCTCTCGGTCTGCAAGCGGCCCTGCACCGTCGCCGTCGCCTCGCCCGGCCGTTGGACCTACGTCTATGGCGACCTCGACGCCGAGGCCTCGGCCCGGACCATCCTCACCGGCATCGGCCTCTATGCCGGCACGAGCGACGGCATCGTGCCCTGGCGCGAGCGGCCGGAAGCCTTCCGGAAGGGCGTCGTCGCCCGCATCCCCTCCTTCACCAACCCGACGGACACGCCATGAGCATCGTGGACAAGATCCCCTGCACGATCGTCACCGGCTTCCTCGGCGCGGGGAAGACCACGCTGGTGCGCCACGTCATGGAGCGCTCGCCCGGTCGCCGGCTGGCGATCATCGTCAACGAGTTCGGCGACCTCGGCTTCGACGGCTCCTTCCTCTCCTCGTGTGGCATCGAGGGCTGCAACGAGGATTCGGTGGTCGAGCTGCCGAACGGCTGCATCTGCTGCACCGTCGCCGACGATTTCGTGCCGGCGCTGAACACGCTGCTCGACCGCGCCGACCCGCCCGAGCATATCCTGATCGAAACCTCGGGCCTCGCCCTCCCGAAACCGCTGGTCCAGGCCTTCCAGTGGCCGGCGATCCGCTCGCGCGTCACCGTCGACGGCGTGATCGCGGTGGTCGATGGACCGGCCGTGGCAAGCGGCTTCTTCGCCGATGATCCGAACGCCCTCGCCAACCAGCGCGCCGCCGATCAGGCGGTCGACCATGACAACCCCTTGGAGGAGGTGTTCGAGGACCAGATCCTCTGCGCCGACCTCGTCGTGCTGAACAAGGCGGATCTCATCGACGAGGGTGCCCGCGACAGGGTGCGCGCCGAGATCGAGGAGCACCTGCCCCGCGCCGTCGAGATCGTCGAGACAGAGCACGGCCGCATCGATCCGCGCCTGCTCCTCGGCATCAAGGCCGCGGCCGAGGACGATCTCGACGCCCGACCTTCTCATCACGGCGAAGGTGAGGACCACGACCACGACGATTTCGAGTCGGTCGCCATGCTGGTCGGCACCGTCACGACGGCCGAGGATCTCGCCGCCCGCGTCGCCAAGGCCGCCGAGGTCAGCGGTGTGCTACGCATCAAGGGCTTCGCCGAGGTGAAGGCCAAGCCGATGCGCCTCGTCGTCCAGGGCGTCGGCCGCCGCATCGCCCATCACTACGACCGCCCGTGGAAGGCAGGCGAGCACCGCGACGGCCGCCTCGTGGTGATCGGCCTCAAGGACTTCGACCAGAAGGCCGTCGCTGCCGCCCTGGCCGGGGGATAGAGGGGCTCATGCACCTACTGCGCGTCGACACGGTCTCCCTCGACGAGGGCGAAGCGGCGGTCGATCTCGGGCAGAGCCCGGGCGACCTCGTCGTGCTGTCCTTCACCGACAGCGACCTGTCCTCGATCGCGGATGCCTACGCCGCCGAGCCCGAACTGCCCTCGCTGCGGCTCGCCAAGCTCGCTACCCTGCGTCACCCGATGTCCGTGGATCTCTACGTCGATGCGGTGATCGCGCAGGCAAAGGTCTGCCTGATCCGCTGCCTCGGCGGCCTCGATTACTGGCGCTACGGCATCGAGCGTGCCGCGGCCGCCGCCCGCGCTCATGGCGTGCGGCTTGCGGTGCTGCCGGGCGATGACCGGCCGGATGCACGGCTCGACGCGTTCTCGACCGTGCCGTCCGAACTGTCGGAGACCCTCGACGCGTATTTTCGCGCGGGCGGCATTGGCAACCTGCGCAACCTCCTGCGCCGCCTCGCGGCCGAGGCCGGGCACGCGCTCCCCTTCGAGCCGCCGCAAGCGCTGCCCCGGGGCTTTCCGTGGCATCCCGCAAGCGGGCCCTGCTCGCTCGAAGCCGCCGAGGCTGCCGCCGGTCCTGGACCGCGCGCGCTGCTGCTGGTCTACCGTTCGGCCGTCCTTTCCGGCGAGACCGGGCCTGCCACGGCGGTCGTCGCGGCCCTCCGCGAGCGCGGCATCGGCTGCGTGACACTCGCGGTCTCGAGCCTCAAGGACCCGGAAGCCGTCGCCGTGGTGCGGGCCGCGATCGGCGCGAGGCGGCCGGACGTCATCGTCGCCGCCACCGCCTTCTCGGCACGCGAGGATGCCGGCTTCGTCCTCGACGTGGCGGATTGCCCGGTGCTGCAGGCCTACACGATCGGCGCCTCCCGCGAGGCCTGGGCGGCTTCCACCCGCGGCATGAACGCGGCTGACCTCGCCATGCAGATCGCCCTGCCGGAATTCGATGGCCGCCTGTCCGGCTTCCCGGTTTCCTTCAAGGAAGAGACCGACGTCGTCGACGGTTTCGTCGGTCGACGCGCCATGGCCGACGCGGAGGGCATCGCCGCCCTCGCCGACCGCGCTGCCGCTTGGATCCACCTCGCAGCGACGCCGCGCGCGGAGCGCCGGATCGCGCTGGTGATGTCGGACTATCCCGCACGCGGCGGGCGTGCCGGCTACGCTGTCGGGCTGGACACGCCGGAAAGCGCGCGCGCAATCGCCGAGGATCTGGCGCAGGCAGGGTACCCGGCAACCGAGCTTCCCGTCGCGCGCAACCTCATGCGTGCGCTGACAGAGGGCGAGGCCGGCTTTTCGGTCCCGCTTACAGCTTACCAAGAGTGGTTCGACGGTCTGCCCCCCGAGTTGCGGGACGAACTCGTGGCGCGATGGGGACAGCCCGAGGCCGACCCCGCCTGCACCGATGGCGCGTTTCGCTTCCGAGCCATCTCGTCCCTTCCGTCACTGCCAGCGCAGCCGGGCAATCCAGGCGACGTTTCCGCGTCCGAAACGTCTGGATTGCCCCGCTGCGCTGGCAGTGACGGCGGTGAAGGCCATCTCACCGTCTTCCTTCAACCCGATCGCGGACGCGCGGCCGACCGGAAGGCCGGCTATCACGACCCCGACGAGCCGCCGACGCACGCCTATCTCGCCTTCTATATCGGTCTGCGCACCCGCTTCGATGCCCTGATCCATCTCGGCACGCACGGCACGACGGAATGGCTGCCTGGCAAGGCCGTGGCGCTCTCACCCGATTGCTGGCCGGCCCGCGCCATCGGCGCGCTACCCGTGGTCTATCCTTTCATCGTCGACGACCCGGGCGAGGCGGCGCCGGCCAAGCGACGCCTCGGCGGGATCGCGCTGGGGCATCTGACGCCGAGCGTCGAGGCCTCAGGCCTGACGCCCGAGGCGGCGGCCTTGCGCGAGCTTGTCGAGGAATACTCGTCCGCGAGTGTGCTCGATCCGCGCCGCGCCGGCCTGATCGCCAGCGCGATCCTCGACGAGGCCGCGCGGGCCGGCCTGCTCGCGGGTGCGGGGATCGCCCCCGACACGCCCATGGCCGACGCCCTGACCACGCTCGACGCGCATCTCTGCGATCTCGGCGAGACCCCGATCCGCGACGGTCTCCACGTCTTCGGTCGCGCCGCGCCGGATGCCTGCGACGCGATGCGCGCCTGCGCCGAGGCCGAGCGCGCTGGCCTGCTCGCGGCCCTCGATGGGCGCTTCGTCCCCCCCGGCCCCGCTGGCTCGCCCTCTCGCGGGCGCAGCGACGTGATGCCCACAGGCCGCAATCTCACCACCCTCGACCCGCGCAGCCTGCCGACCCGCGCCGCGACCATGCTCGGTGCCAAGGCGGCCGATGCGGTGGTCCGGCGCTATCTGCAGGACGAGGGCGAGTATCCGGCCCGGATCGTGATGGATCTCTGGGCCTCGCCGACGCTCCGCACCGGCGGCGAGGACGTTGCGCACGCCCTCTCGCTGATGGGCGTGCGGCCGACCTGGGACAACGCCACCACCCGCGTCACCGGCTTCGAGGTGCTGCCGCTCGCCGTCCTGGATCGCCCCCGCATCGATGTGACCTGCCGCGTCTCCGGAGCGTTTCGCGACACGTTTCCGGACACCCTGGCCCTGCTCGACCGCGCAGCCCGCGCTGTCGCCGCAAGGGATGAGGAGGATGGCGAAAATCCCCTCGCCGCCTCCCGCCGCCGCGGCGAGTCCGTTGCCCGCGTCTACGGCGCAGCCCCTGGGCGATACGGTGCCGGCGCGGCCGAAATGGCACTCGACGGTGCGTGGAAGGACCGCGCAGATCTCGGCCAGGCCTATCTCGCGGCGACCTCGCACGCCTTCGGCGATGCCGAAGGCGGTGATGCGGGCTTCGCCGAGCGCGTGGCTGCCGCCGACGCCTATATCCACGCCTTCGACGTCGCCGAGCGCGACCTGCTCGACGGCGATGCCGCGGCCGACGCCATGGGCGGCTTCTTCGCCGCAGCCGGCCACCAGGACGCGCCGCCCGCGCTCTACAGCCTCGACACATCCGACCCCGAGAAGCCCCGCGCCCGGACGGCGCGCGAGGACGTCACGCGGCTCATCCATGGCCGCCTCGCCCATCGGCGCTGGATCGACGGGCAGCTCCGCCATGGCTGGCGCGGCGCGCAAGAACTCGCGCAGGGAATCGACGCGGTCTTCGTGCTTGCCGCCACGACCGATGCCGTCTCGAGTGCCGACCTCGACCGGCTCCACGCTGCCTGGATCGGGGATCTCGATGTCTTCGAGTGCCTGCGCGCGGCCAACCCCGACGCGACCCGCGCCATCCTCGACCGCTTCGACGAGTTGCGCGACCGCGGCCTCTGGCAGAGCCGCCGCAACACGGCGCCAGCCGAGGCGCTGATGCAGGAGGCCGCGGAATGAGCGTCGCGCGGCGCCAACCTCCCGCCGAGGCCAGCCGTCGCGGCTGGTGCCCCAGCCTCGCACGGCCGATGCCCACCGGCGACGGCCTGCTCGCCCGCGTCCACCCTCCGCTCGGCATCCTGAGCGCCACCCAGCTGCGCGCCGTGGCCGAGGGCGCTCGCCGTTACGGAAACGGCCACATCGACATCACGGCGCGGGGCAACCTGCAGATCCGTGGCGTGAGCGAGGAGACCGCCTGCCCGCTGGCGGCCCATCTCACCGCTGCCGGCCTCGGCGACGTCCGCGCCGATGGCGGCCCGCTGCGCCTGACGCTGACGAGCCCGCTGGCGGATTGCGATTCCGATGCGCTGATCGACGCCACGGCTATGGCGCAGGCGATCGAGGCCGTCGGCCTGACGATACACGGCCTTCCGGCGAAGACGCTCGTGGCGATCGAGAGCGGTGGGCGCTGGGGACTCGGCGCGATGGAGCCCGATCTCTTCGTCCGTCCGATCGGCAGGAATCGCGTCGTGATCGGCTTGGCGACGGATATGGGTCCGCTCTGGTGCGATGACATCGCCGCTGACGATGCACCCGCCGCGATGGACCGGGCGCTGACCGCCTTCGCGGCGACCGGACGCCGCCGCATGCACGATCTCGACGACGCCGAGCGCGAGCGGGTTGCCGGGGCAGCGCGGGGTGCCGCCCTGACGCCCCTCCCTGCCGCTCATCGCGAGGAACATGGCTGGGACGAGCCGATCGATGCACCGGCTCCCGGCACGATCCCCCTGACTTCAGACACAGTCGCGATTGTCGTGGAGGCCCCATTCGGCCGCTCTACCGCCGAAGGCCTCGATGCCGCTGCAGGATTACTGCCTGCGGAAACGATGCCCCATCATTCGCAGCCCAACAGCCGTCATTCCGGGGCCGCGCAACCGAACCCGACATCCACGACGGAGCACGAGGCTCGGTGCGGCATCTCGGACGGATTGCCCGCCCCTGGTGAGGCCTGGAACGACGAGGAGTTCGGAGGCTGCAACGGTATCGAGCTGACGGCCTCACGCGGCCTGGTTCTCGTTCTCCCACGAGCCATGGCCACGGCCGCGCGTGATGCCCTCGCCGCCGCCGGCTTCATCACCGACCCGGCCGATCCCCGTCGTGCCATCGCTGCCTGCCCCGGTGCGCCCGCCTGCGCTTCGGGAACGACTCCGGTTCCCGAGCACGCCACCCGTCTCGCCCAAGCCTTCGCGCCCTTCGCCGCCCGCGGCCTCACGGCCCATGTCTCGGGCTGCGCCAAGGGCTGCGCCCATCCCCGCCCTGCCAGTCTCACGCTCGTGGGCGAGGGCGGCCACTACCGCATCGTCCTCGACGGCACGCCGGGCGACGGGGGGCAGGCGCCATGCCTGACTTTCGAGGCGGCCCTCGACCGCGTAAGGAGGGCCGTTCCGGCGCGATCCTTAGCCGGTGCCTTCCCGTCATGACCGCCAGGATTTCGAGGACGATGCGGCCCCGGCACGACTACATCCGCGACGGCAGCGCGATCTATGCGCGCTCCTTCGCCATGATCCGCGCGGAATCCGATCTCTCCCGCTTCGCCGGCACCGCCGAGCGCGTCGTGGTGCGGATGATCCATGCCTGCGGCATGACCGACCTGCCGAAGGACGTGGAGGCTTCCTCCGATTTCGCTGAGGCCGGCGAGCGCGCGCTGAAGGCCGGCGCGCCGATCCTATGCGATGTCCGCATGGTCGCCGACGGCGTTACCCGCAGCCGGCTTCCGGCCCGCAACGAGGTCATCTGCACGCTCGGCGATCCGCGTGTGCCGGATCTCGCCGCAAAGATGCAAACCACCCGCTCCGCCGCCGCGATGGAGCTGTGGCGGGAGCACCTGCCGGGGAGCGTCGTGGCCGTCGGCAACGCGCCGACCTCGCTCTTCCGCCTGCTCGAATTGCTCGACGAGGGCATCGCGCCACCCGCCGCCGTGATCGGCATCCCCGTCGGCTTCGTCGGCGCGGCCGAGTCGAAAGAGGCGCTTGCCCGCGATGGCCGCGTACCCTTCATCGTCGTCCACGGCCGCCGCGGCGGCAGCGCCATGACCGCCGCCGCGGTCAACGCACTCGCCAGCGAGGTCGAGTGATGGAGGCGAGCGAGCGCATCGAAGGCGATCAGGTGAACACGCCGAACATGACGCGCGTGATCACGACCGGAACGCTCTACGGCGTCGGCATGGGGCCCGGCGATCCGGAGTTGCTGACGCTCAAGGCCCTGCGCGTGCTCGAGCGGGCGCCGGTGCTCGTCCACTTCTGCAAGAAGGGCCGGCGCGGCAATTCACGAACGATCGCCGACGCAGTCGTGACCGATCCAGGCCGCGAATTCCCGCTGATCTACCCCTACACGACCGAGCTGGCACCCGATGACGCCGAGTACGTGTCGGCGCTCGCCGCCTTCTACGACGATGCTGCGGCCCGGCTCTCGGACCATCTCGGCGCCGGCCGCGACGTGGCAATCCTCTCCGAGGGCGACCCGTTCTTCTACGGCTCCTTCATGCACCTGTGGCGGCGCCTGAAGGGGCGCTTCCCCATCGAGGTGATCCCGGGAGTCACCGGCATGTCCGGTTGCTGGACGCGTGCCGGCACCCCAATCACCTGGGGCGACGACGTGCTCACGGTGCTTCCGGCGACGCTGCCCAACGAAAAGCTCCTCGCCCGCCTCCACGACGCCGACGCCGCCGTGATAATGAAGCTGGGACGGCACCTGCCCAAGGTGCGCGCAGCCCTTTCCGCGACAGGCCTCCTGGACCGTGCCGTGTATGTCGAGCGGGGCACCATGGCCGGCGAGAGCATCGTGCCGCTCGCGGAGAAGGGCGACGACAGGGCGCCATACTTTTCCATGGTGCTGGTGCCCGGCGAGGGCCGCCGGCCGTGAGCCGAGGCTCGGTCACCATCATCGGCCTCGGCCCCGGAGACCCGCGCCTGCTGACCGGGGCAGCGAGCGAGGCCCTTGCCCAGGCCGAGGATCTGATCGGCTATTTTCCCTACGTCGCCCGTGTGCCGGAGCGGCCGGGGCTCGTGCGCCATGCCAGCGATAACCGCGTCGAGGTCGACCGCGCCCGGCACGCGCTGCAGCTTGCGGCGTCGGGTCGACGGGTTGCGGTCGTATCGGGCGGCGATCCGGGCGTCTTTGCGATGGCAGCAGCGGTGTTCGAAGCGGTCGACCATGGCGAGCCAAGCTGGCGCGAACTCGACATCACCGTCGAGCCCGGCATCACGGCGATGTTAGCCGCAGCAGCGCAGCTCGGCGCCCCCTTGGGCGGCGATTTCTGCGCGCTCTCGCTCTCGGACAACCTCAAGCCCTGGGACGTCATTACAGCTCGGCTGAGAGCGGTGTTCGAAGCGGATTTCGTGGCAGCACTCTACAATCCGATCTCCTCGGCACGGCCCTGGCAGCTCGGGCACGCGCTTGGGCTTGCTGCGGAATTTCGCGCCGGCAGCACGCCTGTGATTTTCGCGCGAGCCGTGTCTCGCCCAGACGAGGCGATCCGCGTCATGACCCTTGACGAGGCGCGCGAGGCCACCGCTGACATGGCGACGGTGGTCATCATCGGCGCGTCCGGTACGCGGTTCATTGCGCGGGAGAGCGGGATACCCTTCGTTTACACGCCGCGCAGCGTACCGGGTTGAAGCTTCGACTGTCATCTCGACCACAACGAAGCAATCTAGAATAGACCTGCGCCGTCAGAGATTTGGTCCTGGATTGGTTTGTTGTGCGTGCGATGAGGGAAGCGGCTCGGCCAGCCACCGCAAAGCCTCCTTGACATCGGCCACTGAGGGCACGTTGGGCATCTCCGGTCGCTTCACGATGACGACCGGGATGCCGAGTGCGCGCGCTGCGGAGATCTTGGCGGAGGTGGCAGCACCGCCGGAGTTTTTGGTGACCAGCACATCCGCCTTCGCGTCTCTCAGGAATGCGATCTCGTCGTCCAAGGTGAAGGGGCCGCGCGCCGAGACCTCGGTCCACCTTGGCAGAGAGACAATGTCGCCGACAGGTTCGATCGTCCGGGCGAGGTAGTCGTGCTGAGGCGCGCGGGCGAAGGCGGCGAGTTCCTGACGGCCTATGGTGAGAACGACGCGGCGAGGTACGGGGCCGAGGGCGGCGGCGGCTTCCTCCATGTCGGCGACCTCAGTCCAGTCGTCGCCCCCAATGGGCTGCCAGGCGGGGCGACGGATCGCGAGAAGCGGCACCCCGGACTGCGCGCAAGCCGTTGCGGCGTTTCGCGAAATGCGAGCGGCGAAGGGGTGTGTGGCGTCGATCACGCGGGCGATCCGGTGCTCGATCAGCCAGGCCGTCAGCCCCTCCGCGCCGCCGAAGCCTCCGATGCGTGTGGGAACGCTGCTCACGGCAGGCTTCGAGGTGCGCCCGGCAAGAGACAGCGTCAGCGCGAACATCATGTTTCCGGTGAGCATCCTTAGCAACGCGGAGGCTTCGCTCGTGCCGCCCAGGATCAGCACCGGCAAACCCTGCCTTGCCTCCATTTTCGACGCCTTGATTTTGCGGCAGCACCCTACCAGCCTTCGACCACATAGCCCGAGACGTTCGGATCGTCGCCACTGCCTCTGCCGCGGCGACGCCAAATGCTCGCGACGCCGTTCCGCGGCGACGGCCTGACCGACCAGCCATGCTGACGTTTCAGCCGGTCGGGGCAATTACGAGGCGGGACGTCGAGCGCCCGAAACACCCGCGATGCCTCGCGGCGACCGGGTCGACGGGGGCCGCGCTGCAGTCGACCTGGCGCAGACAAAGCTCGGCGTCGATGAACGCAGCGCCAGTTCCTCGACGAAGTTCATCACGCGTGACGCGCGCAGCGGCTCGCTGAAGAGATAGCCCTGCACCTGGTTGCAGCCCTCCCGGCAGACACCCTCGAACTGCTCGGCGGTCTCTACGCCCTCCGCCGTGATCGTCGCCCCGGTTCGCTCGCCGAGGCCGACGATGGCGCGCACGATCGCCGCCGTATTCCCGTCGCTGATGTCGCGGATGAAGCTGCGATCGATCTTGATCTTGTCGAAGGGGAAACGGCGCAGATAGCTCAGGCTCGAATATCCGGTTCCGAAATCGTCGAGGGCGATGCGCACACCGAGGTCACGAAGCCGATGCAGGCAGGCCACGACGCTCTCTGCATCGCTCATCAGCACGCTCTCGGTGATCTCGAGCTCGAGGCGGTGGGCGGGCAGGCCCGATGCCGAGAGAGCATCTCCCACGACCTTCTCGAGGCCGGGCCGCGCGAACTGGACCGCCGAGACGTTCACGGCAACCCGTAGGTCGCCCGGCCAGGAGGCGGCCTCGCGGCAGGCCTCGTGCAGCGCCCAGCTGCCGAGCGCCACGATCAGCCCGGTCTCCTCGGCCAACGGAATGAACTCGGTTGGAGGGATGGTGCCGCGTACAGGGTGCGTCCAGCGCATCAGCGCCTCGAATGCCCGTACCGTTCGGCTCGCCGCATCAACGATCGGCTGATAGTGCAGCAGGAACTCGCTGCGCATCACCGCGTCGCGCAGGTCGAGTTCGAGCAGGGTTCGCTCCGAAACGTCGGAGCCCATGCCGTCATCGTAGAAGCAAAACGTGTTGCGCCCCGCTTTCTTGGCCCTGTAGAGCGCGATGTCGGCCTGCCGGAAGAGCCCGTCTGCGCCGTCCGATACTCCGCATCCCTGCACGATCCCCAGGCTGACCCCGACGCAGGCGGAGTGTCCGCACAGATCGACCGGCTCACCCACGATATCGATGATGCGACGCGCCGTGGCCCTGGCGGAGTCTGCATCCCGTGTCGTGCTGAGGATGATCGCGAACTCGTCGCCGCTGAGCCTGGCCACCGTGTCGGTGTCGCGCACCGCCGAGGTCAGACGCTTCGCGATGATGCGAAGCAGTTCGTCGCCGGCCGGGTGACCGAGGCTGTCGTTGACCGTCTTGAAGCGATCGAGGTCGCAGGCGAGGATCGTGAATCCGCCTCCCTGCCGGCGCGCGGCTGCCAATGCATCGTCGAGGCGCTCGCGGAACAGGGCTCGGTTCGGCAAGCCCGTCAGCGCGTCGTGGTTCGCCATATGCGCGATCTTCAGCTCGGCTTCCTTGCGGCGCGTGATGTCGATGTGGGTGCCGACGACGCGCAGCGCCCGCCCGTTCTGATCGCGCGCGACCGCCTTGCCGCGCGCCAGCGTCCAGACATAGCCGCCGCTCTTTCGCCTCAGGCGATACTCGCACTCGTAGGCGGGCGTGAGACCGGCGAGATGATCCAAGAACAGCCGGCGCGAACGCTCGGCGTCCTCGGGGTGAACGAGATGGTGCCACGTGTTGATGTGCGGGACGATCTCGTTCGCCCGGTAACCGAGCATGTCGAACCAGTGGCTCGACAGCTCGATCTCCCCGGTGGTGAGGTCGAGGTCCCACAAGCCGTCGCTGCCGCTGTCGAGCGCCAGCGACAGGCGTTCCTCGCTCAAGCGAAGCGCCTCCTCCGCCGCGCGGCGCGCGGAGATATCGCGCAGGGAGGCGACATACCCTGTCGGCCGGCCAGAGGAATCGCGCGTGAGCTTGAAGGACGCCTCGACCCAGACCCAGTGTCCGGCCTTGTGCCGGTAGCGCTGGACCGTCAGGGCCTCCTCGTGCTTGCCCTGCACCAGATCATCGAGGATGCGCCGGAATTCGTCCTTCTCGGTAGGATGGACCGTGTCGAGAGGGTGGGTGCCGAGGAGCGCCTCGGGCTCGTAGCCGAGCACAGTTCTCACGGCCGGTGAGATAAAGCGACGCCGGACATCGAGTTCCAGCCAGACGACGATGTCGGTCGTGTTATCGGCCAGCAGCTTGTAGAGCTGCTCCATCTCCTGGACGGCAGAACTCTTTCCCGAACTGAGCGGTCGTCGTTTGGCCAATGCCGCGCGCATCATGAGAGTGACGTTGGCTCCCGTCGTGACAGCTCCGGAGACGAGCATCAGCGGCAACCATGTGAATGACCCGGAAACAACTGGTTTTAATCGGACGCGCAGACACAGCGAATCTTGGAACTGAGATTTTCATTGCTGCACAATTGCCGAGGATTCCCCCCGATGGTTGCGTTGCATCGTGAAGAGTTCAACCGGAACAGTTCGTAGAGGGTCTGCCGTCCGGCTCAGCCGGCTGCCGCCCTCTCCAAAGCCGCCACGTCGAGCTTGACCATGGTGGTCATCGCAGCGAAGGCGCGGCCGGCGACGGCCGGGTCTGGATCGGCCAGCAGGCGGATCATGATCTCGGGAACGATCTGCCACGGCACGCCCCAGCGATCGCGCAGCCAGCCGCACTGAATCTCCGATCCGCCATCCGCGGTGAGCGCGGCCCAGAGCCGATCGACCTCGGCCTGATCCTGACACGTGACGGAGATCGAGGCGGCCGTGCCGTAATCGGCCCGGTTGCCGCCATTCAGGCCCTGGTAGCTCTGCCCGGCGAGGTTGAAGACGACGAGGATGACGTCGCCGGTCTCCCCTGCCGGCCAAGGGCCCGGCGAGCGCTGCACATGCTCGATGGCGGAGCCCGGGATCAGCGAGGTGTAGAAGCGGGCTGCTTCCTCGGCGTCACGTTCGAACCAGAGGCAGGTGCTGACCTTCGCCATTGCGGCGTCCCCCCTCGAATCGTCTCTTGGCCCGACCCGAGGATGCCTGCTTGCGCCCGGCAATCATAGCGCAAGGCCGCGAGCGCTGTCCGCTCGCGGCCTTCGAATGACCGGTTCTCGATGCAGTCGGAGAAACGCGCTCAGGCGGCCTGCATCATCGGGTTCAGCACGGCGATCAGCTCGTTCTTCACCCGTTCGGCCTGATCGTTGGCGATCTGGCAGGTGCCGGCCGCCTTGTGACCGCCGCCGCCGTAGCTGAGGCAGACCGAGCCGACGTCGACCGGCGATCCCCGGTCGAGGATCGACTTGCCGATCGCGAAGACGGTGTTCTGCTGCTTCACGCCCCAGATCACGTGAGCCGAGATATCGCAGTCGGGGAACAGCGCGTAGATCATGAAGCGGTTGCCCGCGTAGATCACGTCCTCGTTGCGCAGATCGAGCACGACGAGCTTGCCGTGTGCCCTGGCGCAACGCTGGAGCTGGGCGCGGAAGAGATCCCGGTGCGCCATGTACATCTCGACACGCTCTTGGACGTCCGGGAGCGCGAGAACCTGGTCGACGGTGAGGTCGCGGCAATTCTCGATGAGCTGCATCATCAGCTCGTAGTTCGAGATCCGGAAGCTGCGGAAACGGCCGAGGCCGGTGCGGGAATCCATCAGGAAGTTCATGAGGACCCAACCTTGCGGGTCGAGAATCTCTTCGCGGCTGAACTGGGCGGAATCCGCCTTGTCGACGGCGGCCATCAGGTCAGCGCCGATCTTCGGGAAGGCGGCCGCGCCACCGTAGTAATCGTAGACCACACGCGCGGCCGAGGGGGCGTTCGGGTCGATGACGTGGTTGGCGCGGGTCTCGCCGCAGGCGCGCTTAGCCTCGCTCGAATGGTGATCGAAGGCCATGTGGCAGCCCGCGACGTAGGGCAGGTTCGTGATGATGTCGCGATCGGTGATCGGAACGATGCCGTCCTGCATGTCCTTGGGATGAACGAACTTGATATCGTCGATCAGGCCGGCCTCGCGCAGCAGCATGCCACATACGAGCCCATCGAAATCACTGCGCGTCACCAACCTGTAGGTCTGCTTGGACATGGTGGATCGGTCCCTTCCCGTTCGTGGAAAAGACTTTGTCCGGCGTGTCTTAAGGCGAAGTAAGAAGATCGATCGGGTTGGAAACTTGGAAAACGAAAAGAAACTACCGCGCCCCGCCTTCCCAGGATTGGGGCAAGGTTCCTTCAAGGCTGCACAGGGCGCGACATCCTCGGTCCATGACCGGATCTCTTGTCAGTGACCCATGCATTTATCGAAGAAGACGAGTTCCTGGCCCGTATCGGCATGCTTTTCGTAGGCGTAGTCGCGTGCCCGCGAACGGCAGACGGCTTCCCCGGCATTGGCCGGAGTGGGATTTGCTGCGGTGGCCTGCGCGTTTCGCGAGCGGCGCGCGAGAGACGGCGAAGCCGCCGCGAGCGCCACGACGGATGCCAGCGTGACGAGGAGCACGAGCCGAAATAGGCAGGGGCGCCTCTCGGAGCCTCCCTGAGACCGCGGTCTCATCGTGCCGACCAAGACGATGATGAGCGCTGCAGCGAGCGCCAGCGCACCAGAACTCAGCAGCGTCATGTCGGTGGATCTTTCGGTCGACGTCGTCCAGCCCCTCACTGACGCGCTTACATTGCTCCCCTATGTCTCACCAGTGCGTAGAGAACCGCTCCGCACTGCAATTGCCTACTTGCCGCACTCCCCTTCGGCTTTCGGATCGGCCTTGGCCATGTCGAAGCGGCTCACCGTGCCGTCGATGGCGAAATCGCCGTAGTCGAGGTGGATCGCTCCGCTGACGCCGTTCTCGTAGAGGTCGAAGCTCAGCGTGTAGATCGGGGTGCGCTCGCCATCACCTTGCGTGAAGTAGCTCAACGTCACCGGCCAGCGGCGCATCGTGGCCATGTCGCCCTCCCGCAGCGGCTTGTCGCGATCGGCATTGGCGGCGGCAGGCGTGGCGGAAGGTCGGCCGATCACCGCGAGGGTGTCGTAGACCTTACGGCCGTCGTCCGAGCCGTCGAACACCTTCACGGAGACGGTGGTCTCGCCCTTCCGCGCCGCCTCGATCAGTCTCAGCATGTGGTGGCTCGGGAAAAGCACCGTGCCGTCGACCGTGTACTGGTCGCGTTTGGGCTCCTTCAGCTTGACCTTCACGCCGTCGGCCGAGGTCTCGGCGGTGCCGTCGATTGCGGGGGACGGCACGTTGTTGAGGACGGCTCCGGTCTTGAAGCGCAGGCTCTTGCCGTCACCGGTCTCGTAAGTGGTGTTACGCAGGTCCGAAATGCGCTCGCCGGACTCGCCAGAGGAGAGGATCGTCACCTGCCGGGTCTGGATCGTGTAGCCCTTGCAGGCGTCGCCCGCGAAATCGATGACGATGCGCCCCTGAGCCGCCTCGACCGCGCGGGTGCCCTCGCTCTTGGCGAGCGACAGGTCGTACACGGCGCGATGGTTGGCGAGCCGGATCGGCGCCTCGGCCGGTGCAGCGGGCGTACCTTGCGCCGGTGCGGCGGCGGCGGGCATCGCGGACGCGAGGAAAACGAGGGCGGTCGCGTAGCGAAGGCGCATGACATCTCCCGGAGGACAATGGGTCGTGATATCAGTTAAACGGCGGATCATGGGAATTCTGCGGCCGGCTTGAACCGTCGTTCGAGCCTCACATAGGCGCTTGAACGCGCTCGACAAACCAGCGTTGTGTCTGCCGGAAATACTATCCGCTCACAACTGCGAGCCTGATGCCCGCGCTATTCCGCAACAGAAGACGATATTCTCACCTAAGCGCAGCACACGATCGAACTATCTGCTCTTTTTCGAGTAAATCGAAAACTACATTACTTCCGATGTGGATCGTTGCGCAGACGCTCTTGACGCATGAAAACGCGCTCTAAGGCTTGTTGTGCTGATTGTTTCCACGTGCAGTAACCAGCTTCCACGGTGAAAACCATCACCGCGCCGAACGGGACGCTTGCGCCGGGAACGGGCGCTCCTGTAGGGTTCATCCATCCGCAGAGAGGGGCTCGGCGGACGCTGTCGACAGGTCGCCGGAACGCGCGTGGCGGGCTTGTTGCGTATCGCCAACCACGACGTCTGCGCGGAGCACCGGGCCATCGATGAGCGCGATTGAATCGGAGGGGGCCATGGTGGAAGCGATTCCGAGCTGGACGGATGAGCGCGTCGAGCTGCTTCGCCGCCTGTGGGAAGAAGGCCTGAGCGCGAGCCAGATCGCGTCGCAGCTCGGTGGAGTTACCCGCAACGCGGTCATCGGCAAAGTGCACCGCCTCGGCCTCGCCGGCCGCGTCAAGCCGAACGGCGCTGGGCAGGTCACGGGCCGCAAGAAGATCGAGACGGAGTCGGAGGCCGCCATCGCGCTCGGCAGCGAGCAGACGATCTCCGAGCCGCCGGCGGTGATCTCGCACCGGCCCGCGCCCAGCTTCCCGCTGACGCAGCCGGCCGCGAAGCCGGAGCAGAACGGTCTCGCCGTATCCGAGCGGGTCACCATCATGGATCTGCGGGAGTCGATGTGCCGCTGGCCGCTCGGCGACCCGACCTCGCCGGATTTCCGCTTCTGCGGCGGCCGCTCCATCACCGGCCTGCCCTACTGCACCCAGCACGCCCAGATCGCCTACCAGCCGGCCGCCGAGCGCAAGCGCGACCGCCGCGTCGCCGGCATCCGCTGATTTGTTCTGAGGGATGCTCCGGCGCTTCGGTGCTGGTTCGTGGGCCGTCGGGTGAAGATCCGGCGGCTTTTTTCTTGGATCGACCCGTCCTTGCTTCGCTATGCCCGCGATGACGTGAGGCTTCACGCCTCCGAAAACATCTCGTCGAACGAGTAGCCGGAGCCGCGCACGGTGCGGATCGGGTCGCTCTGCTTGGGCCGGTTGATCGCCTTGCGCAGGCGGCCGACATGCACGTCGACGGTGCGCTCGTCGATATAGACGTCATGGCCCCAGACGCCGTCGAGAAGCTGCTCGCGGGAGAAGACGCGGCCGGGGCTGCGCATGAGGAATTCGAGCAGCTTGAACTCGGTCGGCCCGAGATGGATCTCGCGGCCCGAGCGGCGGATGCGGTGGCTGACCCGGTCGAGCTCGATGTCGCCGGCCGAGAGCGTCCCGGAAACATGGGCGGGCTTCGTTCGGCGTAGCAGCGCGCGGACGCGGGCCAGCAGCTCCGGTACCGAGAACGGCTTGACGATGTAGTCGTCGGCGCCGGTGGCAAGACCGCGGACACGGTCACCCTCTTCGCCACGTGCGGTCAACATGATGACCGGAAGCTGCTCGGTCTCGCGGCGGGCGCGGATGCGCCGGCACAGCTCGATCCCGGACAGGCCCGGCACCATCCAGTCGAGCAGGATCAGGTCGGGAAGCTGCTCGCGCAGCAGCAAGTCGGCCTCGTCGCCGCGCTCGGCGCAGGTCACCTCGAAGCCTTCGGCTTCGAGGTTGTAACGGAGCAGCGTCGTGAGGGATTCCTCGTCCTCGACGATCAGGATTCTGGCGTGCATCGGCCGGCCGGCTACGGAGAGAGGAGGGCTTTAATCGTTACGCACCCGGCGTGACCGTCGCATAGTTCGACGCATCGTTCTTCGGGCGTTCTCCCGCCAGAGTTTCGCCGGTGACGAGGTAGTGGATCGTCTCGGCGATGTTGGTGGTGTGATCGCCGATGCGCTCGACGTTCTTGGCGCAGAACAGAAGGTGCGTGCAGAACGAGATGTTGCGCGGATCTTCCATCATGTAGGTGAGCAGCTCGCGAAACAGCGAGTTGTAGAGCGCGTCGATCTGGCCGTCCCGCTCCCAGACATCGTGGGCAGCGTCCAGGTTGCGGCTGGCATAGGCGTCGAGCACGTCCTTGAGCTGCTCCTGCACCAGGTCGCTCATGTGCTCGACTCCTAGCACGATCTTCTGCGGCTGGGTCTGATCGGCGATCGCGACGACGCGCTTGGCGATGTTCTTGGCCAGATCGCCGATCCGCTCCAGGTCGCCCGAGACGCGGATGCCCGAGATGGTCTCGCGCAGGTCGATGGCGAGCGGCTGCCGACGGGCGATGAGCAGCACCGAGCGCTCCTCGATCTCACGCTGCAGCACGTCGAGGCGCTTGTCGGAGGCGATGACCTTCTCGGCCAACCCCGTATCGCGGCGGACCAGCGCGACAGTGGCGTCGGCCATCATCTTCTCGGCCACGCCGCCCATCTCGGCGATCTGACGGCGAAGGTCCTCGAGATCCTGGTCGTAGGAAGAGACGATGTGTTCGGACATGTACGGGCTCCGGCGCGGGCCAGTTCGATGAGGAAGCGACAGGCTCAGCCGAAGCGGCCGGTGATGTAGTCCTGCGTCTGACGTTTCTCGGGGTTCATGAACATCTTCGTCGTCGGCGCGAACTCGATCAGCTCGCCGAGATACATGAAGGCGGTGAACTGCGAGATGCGGGCGGCCTGCTGCATGTTGTGCGTGACGATGACGATGGTGAACTCGCTGCGCAGCTGCTCGATCAGCTCCTCGATCCGGCTGGTGGAGATCGGGTCGAGGGCCGAGGTCGGCTCGTCGAAAAGGATGACCTCGGGGCGCTGGGCGACCGAGCGGGCGATACAGAGGCGCTGCTGCTGGCCGCCGGAGAGGCCGGTGCCGGGCTGCTTGAGCTTGTCCTTCACCTCGTCCCACAGCGCCGACTTGCGCAGGGCGTCCTCGACGCGGCCGTCGAGCTCGGACTTCGGCAGACGCTCGTAGAGGCGCAGGCCGAAGGCCACGTTGTCGTAGATCGACATCGGGAAAGGCGTGGGCTTCTGGAAGACCATGCCGACGCGGGCACGCAGCTCGTTGAGGTCCACCTTCGGATCCAGCACATTCTGGCCGTCGAGCAGGATCTGGCCGGTAGCGCGCTGCTCCGGATAGAGCGAGTAGATCCGGTTGAAGGTGCGCAGCAGAGTAGACTTGCCGCAGCCCGACGGCCCGATCAGCGCCGTAACCTGACGATCGTGGAAGTTCAGGTTGACGTTCTTAAGGCCGTGGAACTGGCCGTAATAGAAGTTCAGATCCTTGACCGCGATGCGGACGGGCGCAGTCTCGTCGGCCGGGTTACGGCCTGCGAGCTGGCTGCTCATCGTATTGGTCGGGCTCATGATATCGGAGTCCTTGGCGGGCTGCAGGGCGGACGGGCTCAGCGCGCCCGCTGATCCTTGATGACGAGGCGCGCGACGACCGAGAGCGCCAGGATGGCAATGGTGATCAGCAGTGCGCCGGCCCAGGCCAGGCTCTGCCAGTTGCCGTAGGGCGAGAGCGCGAACTGATAGATCATCACCGGCAGGTTCGGGATGCCGCCGAGCAGGTTGGCATTGAACCAGTTGTTGTTGTTCAGCGCCGTGAAGAGCAGCGGCGCCGTCTCGCCGGCGATGCGGGCGAGCGCCAGGATGATGCCGGTGACGATGCCGGCCGAAGCGGCCCGCCAGGTGATTGTCTTGATGACGTAGGAAGGCGGAGCGCCGAGCGCGGCACCAGCCTCGCGCATCTGGCTCGGGACGAGACGCAGCATGTCCTCGGTGGTGCGCACGATGACAGGGGTTGCGATGATGGCGAGCGCCACGCCGCCGGCCCATCCCGAATAGGTCCCCATCGGCCGCACCATCAGGGTGTAGACGAACAGGCCGATCAGGATCGACGGCGCCGAGAGCAGGATGTCGTTGAGGAAGCGGATCAGGTCCGCGAGCCGCGAGCCGCGGCCATACTCGGCGAGAAAGGTGCCCGCCATCACACCAACGGGTGTCGCGATCACGATGCCGAGGAAAGTCAGCACCATGCTGCCGACGATAGCGTTGGCGATACCGCCGCCTTCCGAGCCAGGTCCAGGCGTCGGATGGGTGAACAGCAGGGGCGAGAAGCCCTTCACGCCCTCGACGATGAGCATGAGCAGGATCGAGCCGAGCACGACGATGCCGAGCAGCGTCGCCAGGGTGCTCGCTGTGATCAGGATCTTGTCGGCCACGCGGCGGCCGGGGCGGACGCGGTTGGCGCGGAGCGATGGCGCGCCGGCCGGTGCCGGGGCAAGGAGGGGGTTCTGGGCGTCCATCGGTCGAGACTCCTGTCGCTCAGGCGACCTTGGCACGGCGCGTCAGCAGCCGCGCAATGATCAGGACGATGAAGGTGATGACGAAGAGCAGGCAGCCGAGCGCCATCAGCGCGTTGAGCTGCATGCCATCGGCCTCGTTGAACTCGTTGGCGATGCGCGAGGCGATGGTCGAGCTCGGGTCGAAGATCGAGGCCGAGAGGCGGTTGGCATTGCCGACCACGAAGGTCACCGCCATGGTCTCGCCCAGTGCGCGGCCGAGGCCGAGCATGATCGCGCCGATGATCGAGACCGAGGCTTGCGGCACGAGCACATGGCGCACGACCTCCCAGGTGGTGCAGCCGATGCCGTAGGCACTCTCGCGCAGCACGGTCGGGATCTGGTCTAGCATGTCGCGGGTGATCGAGGCCACGAACGGCACGATCATGATTGCCAAGATGATGCCGGCGGTGAGCACGCCGACGCCCGATGGCACGCGGGCGTAGAGGATGGTGCCGACGACCGGCAGGCCCTCGACCAGGTTCGAGACCGGGATCTGCACGAAGCGCGAGAACAGCGGCGCGAAGATGAACAGGCCCCACATGCCGTAGATGATGCTCGGCACCGAGGCGAGCAGCTCGATGGTCATGGCAACCGGCTTGCGGGCCCAGCCGGGACAGAGCTGCGTCAGGTAGACGGCGATGCCGAGCGAGATCGGCACGCCGATGAGAAGGGCGATGACGGCCGAGGCCAGGGTGCCGAGGACGGCGACGAGAGCGCCGTATTGCTCGGTGCCGACATTCCAGGCGCTCGAGGTGATGAAGCCGAAGCCGAACTCACGGAAGGCTGGCCAACCGCCGTGGATGATCGAGCCGAGGATGCCAGCGAGCACCAGCAGCACCAGAAGCGCGGAACCCACGGCCGCCAACTGGAAAACGCGGTCGAGGCCCCTGCTCGGTGCGGTGCGGCTCACACGGGTCTCGCTGGCCAGGGCGATCTGTTCGGTCAAAGCGGTCATCCGCTGATGCTCTCGGGTAAGGGGCGTCTAGCGCGGGCGAATTCGTGATGCGAGTGCGGGCCGGATTTCCCTCTCCCCCTGCGGGAAACGGTGGCCCTGGCATCGGCGCGGTCGGGAGAGGGAGGGACCTGTCAGGACTATCCTGAGCCGCGCCCTCTCGCGCCTTCTTCGCAAGTACCCTTTTCCTTCAGATCTCAGGCTCGCCCGAGATCTTCACCGAGGTGCCGAAGCCAGGTAGGCCCGACTTCGGCCGGGTGGGCTCGACGTTTGACGACCTTACAGAACGGGCTTGCCGTCCTTGGACGTAATGGTCTTCCACTCTTCGTGGATCAGGCCGACGACGTTGGCCGGGAGCGGCACGTAGTCGAGATCGGAGGCGAGCTTGCCGCCGTTCTTGTAGGCCCAGTCGAAGAACTTGAGCACGTCGCCGGTCTTGGCGGCGTCGGCGGCCTCCTTGTGGACCAGGATGAAGGTCGCGGCAGTGATCGGCCAAGCCTCGTCGCCGGCCTGGTTGGTCAGAGAGATGGCGAAGCCCGGAGCGGCCTTCCAGTCGGCGCTGGCAGCAGCGGCCTGAAAGGCCTTGTCGTCAGGCGTGGGGTACTTGCCAGCCTTGTTCTGGATCAGGGCGTAGGCGAGCTTGTTCTGCTTGGCGTAGGCGGACTCGACGTAGCCGATCGAGTTGGGGATCTGCTTGACGTTGGCGGTGACGCCCTCGTTACCCTTGCCGCCCTGACCGGCCGGCCAGGAGATCGTCGTCGCAGCACCGAACTCCTTCTTCCAGCCTTCCGAGACTGACGACAGGTAGGTGGTGAAGATGTTCGTCGTGCCGGAGGCATCCGAGCGGTAGACCGGCGTAATATTCGCCTCGGGAAGCTTCAGCCCCTCGTTGAGTTTGGCGATCTTGGGGTCCGACCACTTCGAGATCTTGCCCGCGTAGATGTCAGCGATGATCTCACCGGTGAGCTTGAGCTTGCCCGGCTCGAGACCGGCGATGTTCACCACGGTCACCACGCCGCCCATGACGGTCGGGAACTGTAGGAGGCCATCCTTGGCGAGCTGCTCACCCTTGAGCGGTGCGTCGGTCGCGCCGAAATCAACAGTCCTGGCCTGGATCTGCTTGATACCACCGCCGGAACCGATCGACTGGTAGTTCAGGCCGTTTCCGGTCTCCTTGCGGTAGGCTTCCGCCCACTTCGAATAGACCGGGAAGGGGAAGGTGGCGCCGGCGCCCGTGATGTCGGCAGCGAGAGCCGAGGAGACGAGCTGGACGGTTGCGAGACCGAGGGACAGCGCGAATGCGAGGGGTTTCATTGCTTCTCCGTGTCATGTCGGCGAAGGGCCGCGGCGTTCTCGCCGAACTCTCGCCAGCGGATGCTCGAGCCCTGTTTTGCGGGAGCGGCCTCCGTCTCTCGACGCTGCCCGCCATATGACGGCGACATGACAGCTGGATGACATCAGGGGTGTCCGTTCGTGAGCGCGCGAAGAACGCGCTTGAAAAAGCCTCTTTGTGCGCAGCGTTACGGAAGATCCGAACCCGTCTGCATACCCATGCGTTGAGAGTGGTCAGGCTCGTTGGCGTCGATGACCGGCTCGACCCCCGGGCAGGAAGCGGTGCATTGGATGCGGGAATCGGAGAAGGCAGACGTGGCGGAAAATCCGCCTCCGCCGAGCAAGTCCGCGCCGCGGCTCGAGCCGCAGGATGCGGCATTTCTCGCGCTTCACAACGAGCGGGAGATGATCGAGCGCGAATTGACCCTGGCCCAGCAGCGGCAGCGCTACGGTACCGATGACGGCGAGATCCAGCAGGCGCGCCAGCAGGAAGCATCGCTGCTGAAGGATCTCGACCGGGTCATGACCTTGATTCGTGCTGCCGAGTACAAGCGGCAGCCCGGCGCCCGACGCTGGTAGCCGGCCGGCTCAGGCGGCTGAACGCTGCCGGTCCCGCTCCTTGTGACGCAGGCGAAGCAGCAGGTCGACTTGTGTATCGGGGATTGGTTGGGTCTCGACGGCACCCTCATAGACGGCGCGCAGCGCGACGCCGAGGCGCTCCCGCGCCTCTCCGCAGAGAGCGGGATGCTTCTGTTCGGTGATGCCGGCGTCAGTCTGCAGCGCAACCTGTGCCATGAACCCGTGACCTTGTTTCTTCCCGACGGCGCGGTGATGGCCCGCGTGACTAAACTCGTCCTGGATCAAGGTCGCGGAACATAGTTAACAAAGTTTTATGGTTAAGGTTCGGTTTCGACGGGAAATCAGTTCAGATCTCGGCTGTCTGCAGCAACCGGGCGGCGGCCGCACGCGCCTCGTCGGTGACCGTCGCGCCGGCCAGCATACGGGCGATCTCCTCGCGCCTTGCCTCGCTCGCCAATGAAGCGACGCGGGTGGCGACGCGGTTTGCGCCGCGCACGGCATCCTTGGCGATCAGGAAATGGGTGCTGGCACGTGCCGCGACCTGCGGGGCATGGGTGACCGACACCACCTGCACCTGGTCGGAGAGACGGGCCAAGCGCTGGCCGATGGCATCGGCCACGGCACCACCGACGCCGGTATCGATCTCGTCGAAAATCAGGGTTGGGGCCGACCCCTTATCGGCGAGCACCACCTTCAGCGCCAGCATGAAGCGCGAGAGCTCGCCGCCCGAGGCGACTTTCATCATCGGGCCGGGCTTGGTGCCGGGATTGGTCTGCGCGTGGAACTCGACGCGATCGATGCCGGCGGCATCGCGTGAAATTGGGTCGGTGACGATCTGCGTGACGAAGCGGGCACGCTCCAGCTTCAGCGGTGGCAGCTCGGCCTTCACGGCGCCATCGAGGGCCTTCGCGGCGCGGATGCGGCCGTCACTGAGATTCTTGGCGGCCTTTGCGTAAGCCGCCTCGGCCTCGTCGAGGTCGCGCTCCAAGCCGCCAAGCGCCTGCTCGCCGGCGTCGATTGCCGCGACGTCCGACACATAGCGCTCGCGCAGGCGCGCCAGCTCGTCCGCCGGAACGTCGTATTTCCGTGAGGCGGCGCGCAGCGCGAACAGTCGCTCCTCGACCCGCTCCAATTCGCGCGGATCGAACTCCGCCTCGAGGATCGCCGCGTCGAGAACGGCGCGGGCCTCGTCGAGGGCTGTGAGTACGGCATCGAGTGCCGCGACGCAGGGTTCGACAAGGGCCGGGGCCTGGGCCGCGCGGCGTTCGAGCTTGCGTACGGCCGCCGAGAGATGAGGCACGGCGGAGTTCGGGCCGCCTACCGCTTCGACCGCCTCGTTCAGCTCGCGGGCGACCTTCTCCCCCTGCTGCATCACGGTGCGGCGCTCGGCGAGCGAGGCCTCCTCGCCATCCTGCGGATCGAGAGCCGCGAGTTCGTCGACGGCGTGGCGCAGGAAGTCTGCCTCCTTGCGCGCGGCATCGACGCGGGCACGATGTTCCGTAAGCTTCTCGCGGGCGGCGCGAACGCGCTTGGCGGCCTGACCGGTCGCGGCTAGCGGCTTCTGCAACCCGCCGAAGGCGTCGAGGATGGCGCGGTGGGTCGCCGGGTCGGCAAGCGCGCGGTCGTCGTGCTGGCCATGGATCTCGACGAGGGCTGCGCCGATGGCGCGCAGCACCTGCACGCCGACCGGCTGGTCGTTGACGAAGGCGCGGGTGCGGCCATCCGCGAATTGCGTGCGGCGCAGGATCAGGTCGCCTTCGGTATCGATCTCGGCTTCCTGGGCGATCCGTCGCGCAGGATGGTCCATGGGGGCGTCGAACACCGCCGTGACCGCACCCTGGGCCTCGCCATGGCGCACGAGCCCGCCATCGCCGCGGCCGCCGAGGGCCAGGGCGAAGGCGTCGAGCAGGATCGACTTCCCCGCGCCCGTCTCGCCCGTGAGGACGCTCAGTCCCTCGGTGAAATTCAGCGTGAGCTTATCGATGAGAACGATGTCGCGGATCGCGAGCTGGACCAGCATGCCGCGCGGCGTGCCTTGGCTGTGAGGGATAATTGCTGCTGTTTAGGCGGAACCAACACGGAACTCACGCCCAAAATGAGAAAGGGTGGAAGCGTCGCCGCTCCCACCCTCTCCGATTTCGCGAGACCCGCCGCTTATTCGGCAGCGGCCGTGCGGCCGATCACGCCGCGATAGATCTTGGAGAGCCACGAGGACTTCTCCTCGCGCGGCTGCAGGCCGCCATTCTGAAGGAGCGCGTACGCGTCCTTGTACCACTGGCTGTCCGGGTAGTTGTGGCCGAGCACGGCGGCGGCGGTCTGCGCCTCGCTGGTGATGCCGAGCGCCATGTAGGCCTCGGCCAGCCGCTCCAGCGCCTCTTCGGCGTGCCGGGTCGTCTGGTACTTCGAGACCACGTCGCGGAAGCGGTTGATCGCGGCCGGGAAGTTGCGGCGCTCCAGGTAGAAGCGGCCGACTTCCATTTCCTTGCCGGCGAGCTGGTCGCGGGTGATCTGAATCTTGGCCTTGGCGTCGGCAGCGTATTCCGAGGTCGGATACTTCTGGACCAGCTCGGTCAGGGCGATGAGCGCCTTCTCGGAGCGGTCCTGGTCGCGCGTGACGTCCGGGATCTGCTTGTACTGCGACATCGCCATCAGATACTGCGCGTAGGCCGCATCCTTGGTGGCCGGATGGCGCTGCAGGTAGCGCTTCGAGGCGTTGATCGCGTCGTCGTATTTCTGGCCCTCGTAGTTCGCGTAGGCCGTCATCAGGATCGCCTTGCGCGACCAATCCGTCGACGGATAACGCTTGTCGAGATCCTCGAACTTCTGCGTCGCGATCTCGAAATTGCGATCTTCGAGGTTGGCGAGGCCATCGCTGTAGAGCTTGTCGGCCGGGATGTCCGGCTGGACCTCCGGCTTGTACTTCTCAGCGAACCACTGGCTCGGGTCCAGCGAGTCGTACCAGGCGCAGAGGCCCGGAGACGCGCTGAGCGACACGAGCACGGCTGCGAGAGCAGCGGAGCCAGCGGCTTTCTTGGCGAAGGTCAGAGGCATCCCTATCACGTCCTTGTACGGGCGCGGCCTCTGCGGCGGGCGGCGTCCCTCAAACCGTCTCGTTGCGGAGGGCGGTGAAAACCGCATCTCCTAACGTTCGGTGAACCGTGGCTTCAGATTCGGGCGTGAAAACGGCAGTGGTGCGGCGCCAGGGGGCAACATACCCGGTCGCTGCCACATGTGTCGCGAAGGTTACAGATCGGCCGCGAAGGCGGCGATGCCGAGGCCGGCACCGAGCTCCACCAGGGAAGCCTCGCGGCGCGTGTTCTGGGCCTCAACGATGCGGTAATTGGCGCGGTCCGCGAACAGAGCCGACAGGACGCCGACATTCATGCGGTGACCGCCGCAATAGGAGCGGTAGGCGCCCTGGATCGGCAGGCCGGCCAGCGCCAGATCGCCGACGGCATCGAGAATCTTGTGGCGGACGAACTCGTCTGCGAAGCGGAGACCCTCGGGGTTCACCACGTCGGTGTCACCCACGGCGACGGTGTTCTCGAGCGAGGCGCCGAGAGCAAAGCCGGCTTTCCAGTAGCGCTCGACGTCCTTCATCATGCCGAAGGTGCGGGCACCGGCGATCTCACGGCGGTAGGCTGCCGGGCTGAGATCCATGGCCTTGCGGCTGCGGCCGATGACGGGGCTCTCGAAATCGATCTCGACGTCGAGGCGGAAGCCACGGTCGATCGGCCGAAGCTCGGCGAAGGCGCGGCCGGCCTCGATGCGGACGAGGCGGAGAACCTTGATCCAGCGCTTCGGGGCGGCGCAGGCTGCGATGCCTACGGTATCGATAGCCCGTACGAAGGGAAGCGCGCTTCCGTCGAGGATCGGCATCTCGGGGCCGTCGATCTCGACGAGGCAGTTGTCGATGCCGAGGCCGAACAGGGCCGACATCAGATGCTCGATGGTGGCGACCGCGCCGCTCTCGACGTCGCCGATCACAGTGCAGAGTTCGGTGGCGGAGACGCAGGCGTGATGAGCCTTGATGAGCCGGTCGTTGCCGTTGGGCATTCCGGTTCGGAGGAAGCAGATCCCGTCATTCGCGGGAGCCGGATGGAGCGTGATCTCGACCGGGTTGCCCGAATGGACGCCGATACCGCTCAAGGAGATGGACGCTTTCAGCGTCGTTTGTTGGTTCGTCCGCATTCCCTTAGCCCTCGGCCAGGACCCGGCACGCACACCCTCGCATGAGAGCATGGCGCCTACTCAGTCCGTCCGCTGCTTGAAGCCCCTGCGAGCGCTGACCGTCCGAAAACCGTCGCGCCTTTTCGTTCCGGGGAAATTTATAGCTGCGCTGCACAGGCCGGCCAAATCACGGTTTCTTACGTTCTGTTACAGCCACGGTTCCGCCACAAAGTACCGAAAACCGAGCCCGTTCAAGCTCTTACAAAATGGTTAAGCCCGAGACCTTTCGGTCCCGGGCCTGTGGCAGAAAGGCTTCAGACGATCCGCCGAGTACGGCTCAGTTCGCCTGGCGGCGAAGGAAAGCCGGGATCTCGAGGTGATCGTCGTCCATCAGCCGCGGCTGCGGGGCGACTCGTCCCTGCGCGTCGAGATTGCCCTGAGCAGGGCGATATTGCGGCGCCTGTACGGCAGGCGCGCGGACCGGGGCCGGCGGAGCGACCGGGACAGCCGGAGCGCGCATCTGCGGAAGCGGAGCGGCCTCGGCCTCCTCGCGACGGCCGCCGAAGCCGACCGTCGCAAGACGGCGCAGCAGCGACATGCGCTTGGAGTCCTGCTCGGGCTCGGCCGGTGCCTCGCCGCGGGTCTGACGGATCTGAGCCTGCGTGTGGAGCGGCAGGTCGGAGATCTGCGGCATGCGCGGAGCGCGGGCGACCTGCGGGCGCGGCGGCACGAAGGGGCCGGACTGGGCAGGAGCCGGCTCGGCGACGGGCGCCTGAACCTGAGGCGGCTCGTAGGCGACCGGGGCACGCGGGGGCGCCTGGGTCAGGACGACGTCATCGCGCACCACCGGAGCGGCGACCGGCGCCGGCTCGGCGGCGACGGGCTGCGGCGCGGAGGCCATCGGCGCCTGGAGCTCGGCGGCCGGCCGAGGAGCCGGGGCCATCTGCGGGGCAGCCTGGGCAGCGCGGGCCCGGGCCTCGGCGCGCAGCTTCTCTGCGACTTCGGCGATACGCTGCTCGGTCTCGGCAACGACTTGGCTGTTCGGCGAGGTTGCCGAGATCAGGGCCGGCTCGATGCCGGTGGCGACCACCGACACGCGGATGATGCCTTCCAGGCTCTCGTCGAAGGTCGCGCCGAGGATGATGTTGGCCTCGGAATCAACCTCCTCGCGGATGCGGGTGGCGGCCTCGTCGAGTTCGTAGAGGGTGAGGTCGGCGCCGCCGGTGATCGAGATCAGCAGGCCGCGGGCGCCCTTCATCGAGACTTCGTCGAGGAGCGGGTTGGCGATGGCCGCCTCGGCGGCACGGTGGGCGCGGTTCTCGCCGGACGCCTCACCGGTGCCCATCATGGCCTTGCCCATGCCGCGCATGATGGCGCGCACGTCGGCGAAGTCGAGGTTGATCAGGCCTTCCTTGACCATCAGGTCGGTGATGCAGGCAACGCCCGAGTAGAGCACCTGGTCGGCCATCGCGAAGGCGTCGGCGAAGGTGGTCTTCTCGTTGGCGACCCGGAACAGGTTCTGGTTCGGGATCACGATCAGGGTATCGACGGCGGCCTGAAGCTCGGCGATGCCGGCATCGGCCGTACGCATGCGGCGCATGCCCTCGAACTGGAACGGCTTCGTCACGACGCCGACCGTCAGGATGCCCATGTCGCGGGCCGCGCGGGCGATGACCGGAGCCGCACCGGTGCCGGTGCCGCCGCCCATGCCAGCGGTGATGAAGCACATATGCGCGCCCGAGAGCTGATCGCGGATCTCGTCGATCACCTCTTCAGCAGCGGCCGAGCCAACTTCCGGGTGCGAGCCGGCGCCGAGGCCCTGGGTCACGCCAAGGCCCATCTGGATCACGCGCTCGGCCTTCGACGAGGTCAGCGCCTGGGCATCGGTGTTGGCGACGACGAACTCGCAGCCGAGCAGGCCGGATTCGATCATGTTGTTGACGGCGTTGCCGCCGGCGCCGCCGACACCGAACACGGTGATGCGGGGCTTGAGTTCGCGGATGTCCGGCGCCTGCAGGGAGATGGCCATGATGTGAAGCCCCTTCGATTTCTTTGCGTTGCGTGTGCGCCCTGCGGCGCCCGGTTCTCTTTGGATGGCCTTCCTCGCGGAAGGCCGGTTCAAATCCGTCTCAGAAACTTTCGCCGATCCACTGCGTGAGCCGGCCAAAATATCCGTTGGTTCCCGTAGCCGCTAAGGCGCGCTGCCGGCGCGGCTCGAAATGCTCCGCATGGGCGACCTGCGGGTAGACAAGCAGCCCGACCGCGGCCGAGAAGCTCGGCCCCTTGGCCGCCTCGGGCAGGCCGCGGATGCCGAGCGGACGCCCGATCCGTACCTGTCCCTGCATCAGCCGGCGCGCCGTCTCCGGCAGGCCGACGAGTTGGCTGGCACCGCCCGTCAGCACGAGCCGGTTACCGGCCTGCGCCGCGAAGCCGGCCTTGCGGAGCCGGTCGCGGACGAGTTCAAGGATCTCCTCGACCCGCGGCTTGATGATCCGCACGAGGTGCGAGCGCGGAACGTGGGTCGGCGTCTCGGCCTCGTCCTCGCCGACGCCGTGGACCGCGATCATGTCGCGCTCGTCGGAGGTCGTGGAGATGGCGGAGCCGTAGAGCGTCTTGAGCCGCTCGGCCGCGGCGACGCGGGTCGAGAGGCCACGGGCGATGTCCATGGTCACGTGATGGCCGCCCACCGCGATGGCGTCGGTGTGGACGAGATGGCCACCGGAGAAGACGCCGACGCTGGTGGTGCCGCCGCCCATGTCGACAACGGCGCAACCGATCTCGGCCTCGTCATCCACGAGCACCGACAGACCGGAGGCGTAGGGCGTGGCGACCACACCCTCGACGCCGAGATGGCAGTGCTCGACCGCGAGCATCAGGTTGCGCGCGGCAGCCGCCTCGCTGGTGACGACGTGAAGGTCGACGCCAAGCATGTCACCGATCATGCCCGAGGGATCGATCACGGCGCTCTGGCCGTCGAGGGCGTAGCCCGTCGGCAGAGCGTGTAGGACGGTGCGGCCGGGACCGACGCCATGGGCGCTGGCGGTCTCGAGCACACGCTCGACGTCGGAGCCGGTCACGGTGCCTGAGCGGACGTTCACCCGCGCCTCGAAGCGCTGGGAGGCGATGCGACCGCCGGACATGTTCACGATGACCGACTGGACCTCGACCTTCGCCATCCGCTCGGCGGCGTGCACCGCCTGACGGATCGCATTCTCGGCAGCTTCGAGATCGACGATGGCGCCGCCCTTGAGGCCCACGGAGCGCTGGTGCCCGATGCCGATGATGCGGGCGATGTGGGTGCGGCCGCGCAGGGTCGAGAGCTGCTCCATGGGCTGTAGTTCAGCAATGAGGCAGACAACCTTGCTCGTGCCGATGTCGAGGATCGACAGCGTCGCGCTCCGCCGGGCGGAGAGAGGTTTCATACGCGGCGTGAGGCCGTGGTGGGATGACATGTGACGCTTACCGGAGAGAGGACGCTGCAGCGGGGTCGGCGGAAGAGAGCGCGGCACGGATCATGTCGCGGCTCCCTTCTTCGTCTTCTTCCGCGCCTCTGCGCGGGCGGCCGCAGCCTCCTCTGTCAAACGCACCACCACGCGGTCGTCCATGCGCAGGTCGACCGCGATGATATCTTTCTCCAGGAGCCGGTTCTTGCGCTCCAGGTCGACGAGACGGGCGAGCGCCTCGTTCGCGCCGGTCTCCGGCAAACGGATGTCGACGCCGTCGAGCTTCAGCGTCCAGCGCCGGCCGGAGACGTAGCTGCCGGCCTTGACGCGCTCGCCGAGCGGACCGGCCGCATCGATCAGCTTGAGATATTCCTGCAGGTGGACGTTGGCGTCCTCGCCAACCACCAGCGGAAGGTTGGCGTAGCGCTCGTCGCGCATCTCGTCGATCACGGTGCCGTCGGCGGCGATCACCTGGATCTCGCCGTTCTTCTGCCAGAGGGCGGCCGGCTCGCGTTCGACCTGCGTGATGACGATCTCGTTGGGATAGAGCTTGCGCACCGAGGCCGTGGCGATCAGCGGCACGGCCATCAGCTTCTGGCGGACCTCGTTGACATCGAGGAAAGGCACCGAGGAGCGCCAGTCGATGCCGGCGGCCTGCATGACCTCCCGCTCGTACATCCGCGAGATGCCTGAGATCGTGACGCGTTCGACGCCGAAGCCGGCAATGCGCGCCATGATGTCGAGGGGACGGCCGTTCTCGGTGATGAAGGCGTCGTATCGTCCGCTGGCGACGAAACCGAAGATGGAGACGGTGGCGAACGTGCCGGCGACGAGGGCCGCGCCGAGCCCACGGGGGAGACGCGCCTCGATCGGCTGAGAATTTCTAGAGCGGCGCGGTCGCAGGAGCGGCTTCAGGACGCCCTGGAGCCGACTCGCCACCGCCGCGGGAAAGCCGGCACCCTCCGGATTCCCGGCGGGGTTCAGCGTCCCAGAGAGGCGTCCTCCACCATCCATCGAACGAGCTCACCGAAACTCATGCCCGCATGGGCCGCCATCTCCGGCACAAGGCTCGTCGGGGTCATTCCGGGTTGCGTGTTGACCTCCAGGACGACGAGCGCCCCGGTTCCCCCCGGCGTGTCGTCGTAACGAAGGTCGGCACGGCTTACGCCCCGGCACCCGAGTGCTTGATGCGCCGTTAACGACAACTCTTGGACACGCTGGTAAACATTCGGTTTAATTTCTGCAGGGAGGACGTGGATCGAGCCCCCCTCGGCGTACTTCGCATCGAAGTCGTACCACTCCCCCGAAGCCGGCTTGATTTCGATCACGCCGAGGGCCTTGTCGCCCAGTACGGCGCAGGTCAGCTCGCGGCCTGCAACGTAAGTCTCTGCAAGGACTTCCTCGCCGAAAGTCCACTCGTCCGAGGCCAGGATTTGGGGCGGATGCGAGCGCTCGTCACGCACGATAATCACGCCCATCGAGGAGCCCTCCGCGATGGGCTTAACCACATATGGCGGAGGCAGCGGATGTGACTTTGCTGCAACAAAACGGTTAACGACGCAGCCCTGGGGCACGGCGACGCCGGCGGCATGCAGCACCGTCTTGGCACGCTCCTTGTGCATCGCCAGCGCCGAGGCGAGCACGCCGGAATGGGTGTAGGGGATCTTCAAGATCTCCAGGAGGCCCTGGATCGTGCCATCCTCGCCAGCGGGGCCATGCAGGGCATTGAGCGCCACATCTGGCTTCAGCTGAGTCAGCACTGCGGCAATGTCCGGTCCGACGTCGACGGGCGTCACCCGATAGCCCTCGCCTTCGAGCGCCTTCACACAGGCATTGCCCGAACTCAGCGAGATCGGCCGCTCGGAGGACCAACCGCCCATCAGGACGGCGACGTGCTTGGACATGGATGGGCTCCGGATCAGGCCCCGCAGGGCACGGAGGGATCTCTCGGCGTCAGGCTGCGTCGGCGGTGACGCCGATGCGCTTGATCTCCCAGTGCAACTCGTGGCCGGAGGTCTCGCGGACGCGCCGGCGCACCTCCTCGCCGAGGCCTTCGATATCGGCAGCTGTCGCCCCGCCACGGTTGATCAGGAAGTTGCAGTGCATCTCCGAGACCTGCGCGCCCCCGTAGGTCAGGCCACGGCAGCCGGCGGCATCGATGAGCTGCCAGGCCTTGGCGCCGTCCGGGTTCTTGAAGGTTGATCCGCCGGTGCGCTCGCGGATCGGCTGCGCCGCCTCGCGGGCCGCGGTGACGCGATCCATCTCGGCTTCGATCTCTTCCCGGTTTCCAGGCCGGCCGCGATAGAGCGCGCTCGTGAAGATGATGTCGTCCGGCGCCGAGCAGTGGCGATAGGAGAATCCCATCTGCGCATGCGTGAGCGTGCGCAGGTTTCCGAAGCGATCGATTCCGCGCGCCTCGACCAGCACGTCGGTGGTCTCGCCGCCATGGGCGCCGGCATTCATGCGCAGCGCGCCGCCGACCGAGCCGGGGATGCCGCGATAGAAGGCGAGCCCGTCGACAGAGGCCTCGGCCGCACTCTTGGCGAGGCGCATGTCTGGCACGGCCGTGCCGGCGCGAATGCTGTCGCCGTCGATCTCGACCGAGCCGAACGGCCTGCCGCCGAGTCGGATGGTGACGCCGGGAATGCCGCCGTCGCGCACGATCAGGTTCGAGCCGAGACCGATCACCGTGACCGGGATGGCCGGATCAAGCGCACCGAGCATCAGCGCGAGGTCTTCCTCGTCCGCCGGGCTGAACAGCACCTCGGCCGGCCCACCGACACGGAACCAGGTCAGGTCGGCGAGCGACTGGTTGGCGAGCAGGCGTCCGCGTAGGGCGGGAGCGGCGCCGCGAATGTCGTCGATGAGGGTCATGGAAGCCATGGAGGCTCGCTTAGCCCTTCAGCGCCGCCAATTCACCCGGCAAAGCGTAGGCCCATTGCGTGATCGTGCCGGCGCCGAGGCATACGACATAATCGCCCTGCCCCGCATGGCCCGCGATGATGCCGGCGAGATCCTCGGGCTTCTCGAGCGCCACGGCATCACGGTGGCCGCGCGAGCGCAGGCCGGCGACGAGGGAATCGCGGTCGATGCCCTCGATCGGCGCCTCGCCGGCGGCATAGACCGGCGCGACGACGACCGTGTCTGCATCGTTGAAGCAGGTGCAGAAATCGTCGAACAGCGACTGCAGGCGCGTGTAGCGGTGCGGCTGGACCACGGCGATGACCCGCCCGTCGGTGGAGGCACGGGCTGCCTTCAGCACCGCGGCGATCTCCACCGGGTGATGGCCGTAATCGTCGAAGATCGTGGCGCCGTTCCACTCGCCTGTGCGGGTGAACCGGCGCTTCACGCCGCCGAAGCCGGCCAGCGCCTTGCGGATTGCGTCCTCCGGCACGCCGAGTTCGTGGGCCACGGCGAGGGCGGCAGTGGCGTTGAGCGCGTTGTGCTTGCCGGGCATCGGCAGGACGAGGTCGCTCATCTCCATCCGGAAGCCGGGGCGCCGGTCGCGGATCATGACGCGGAACTTGCTCTGGCCGCCACGCAGATCGATGTCGATCAGGCGCACGTCGGCCTGCGGGTTCTCGCCGTAGGTGATGATCCGGCGGTCCTCGATATGGCCGACGAGGTCCTGCACGATCGGGTGATCGATGCACATCACCGCGAAGCCATAGAACGGGATGTTGTCGATGAAGCGCCGGAAGGCGTCCTTGATCGCCTCGAACGAGCCGAAATGGTCGAGATGCTCGGGGTCGATGTTGGTGACGATGGCCACGTCGGCCGGCAGCTTGAGGAAGGTGCCGTCGGACTCGTCGGCCTCCACCACCATCCAGTCGCCGGCACCCATGCGGGCATTGGTGCCGTAGGCGTTGATGATGCCGCCGTTGATCACGGTCGGATCGAGATTGCCGGCATCGAGCAGCGTGGCGACGAGCGACGTGGTCGTGGTCTTGCCATGCGTGCCGGCAACGGCGACGCAGGACTTGAAGCGCATCAGCTCAGCCAGCATCTCGGCCCGGCGGACGACCGGCAGGCGGCGCTCGCGGGCGGCTTCGAGTTCGGGGTTGTCGCGGCGGATCGCGGTGGAGACCACGATGATCGCAGCGTTCTCGACGTTCTCTGCCCTATGGCCGACGAAGGTCTTGATGCCCTTGTCCGCGAGCCGGCGCACATTGGCGTTGTCGTTCGCGTCGGAGCCCTGCACCGTATAGCCGAGATTGGCCATGACCTCGGCAATCCCGGACATGCCGATGCCGCCGATGCCAATGAAGTGAACGGGGCCGAGTTTCTCGGGCAGCTTCATGGGATGATGTCCGTGGCGTGCACTGACGCGAAAGAATGAGAAGAATCAGGTCCGGGCGGCCGTCTCGACGACCAGAGCCGCCAGCCGCTCGGCCGCGTCGAGGATGCCGGCGGTTTTGGCGGCCTTGGCCGCTGCGGTCAATTTTTCGGGCGCTTCGAAGTAGTCCACGAGCTCGGCGGTGAGTCGATCGGGCGTGAACGCGCTTTGCGGCAGGTTCAGCGCCGCGCCGATGGTGGCGAGCGTCGCGGCATTGGCGGCCTGGTCCTGATCGAGAGCGCCCGGCAGCGGCACCAGGATCGACGGCCGGCCGATCGCGGCAAGCTCGGAGACCGTCGAGGCGCCCGAGCGGGCCACCACGAGGTGGCTCCTCGCCATGCGGCCGGGCAGGTCCTTGAAGAACGGCGCAGCCTCGATTCCGGCGAGCCCCATGGCGAGGTAGCGGTTCTGGACCGCAGTCAGGTCTTCGGGCCGCGCCTGCTGGACGATGTGCAGCCGCGCGCGGAAATCCGCGGGCAGCGACTCGATCGCGCTCGGCACGACGTCACTCATCACGCGCGCGCCCTGGCTGCCGCCGAAGACGAGGAGGTGGAAAGGAGCGCCGGGCTCGGTCGACGGATACGGCGTGTCGGCCACGGCCAGCACCGCGGGGCGGATCGGGTTGCCGGTATGGACCCGGCGGGCCGTTGCCTTGGCCGGCACGCCGCGCACTTCGGCGAATCCGGTAGCGATGACGCGCGCGCCGCGAGCCAGGAAACCGTTGGCCCGGCCCATCACGGCGTTCTGCTCGTGCAGGATCGTCGGCACCCGCATCATCTGCGCGGCAAGAACGGGAGGGACGGTCGGATAACCGCCGAAACCGATCGCGAGGGCCGGGTTCAGCCGGCGGATCTCCCTGGCCGCGCGGCCGAAGCCGCGGCCCAGCTGTCCGATCGCTCCTGCGCGTTTGAGGATCGAGCGGCCCGATGGGGTCGCGGAGGGGATCGTGACGATCTCCTCGGCCGGAAACTCGCCCGAGATCGCATCCACGCGGGCATCGGTGGCGAGCGCCACGCGGATGCCACGGGCCTTCAGGGCATGTGCGAGGCTCTCGGCGGGGAACAGATGCCCGCCGGTGCCGCCCGCGCAAACCAGGACGAGGGGTTGGAAGACCGTCACTGCATGAGACCGGGAACGGCCGACGGCGTCGTGCCGGGCGGACGCTGGCCGAGGGTCGAAGTCCGCGGACGCTTGCGGGTCAGCGCAACGAGGAAGCCCATGCCCAGCGCCAGCGAGATCAGCGACGAGCCGCCATAGGAGACGAAGGGCAAGGTCATGCCCTTGGCTGGCATCAGCTGCGTGTTCACCGCCATGTTGATGCAGGCCTGCAGCCCGAAGAGCGTGGTCAGTCCGGTGATAGCGAGCCTCGAGAAGGTGTCGTCCGTACGCCGGGCGAGCTTTAAGCCGCGCATCACGATGAAGGCAAACAGCGCGACGAGGCAGAGGCAGACGATCACGCCGAACTCCTCGCCGGTGACGGAGAAGATGAAGTCGGTATGCGCATCGGGCAGGTGGCGCTTGGCGACGCCTTCGCCCGGGCCGGTGCCGAACCAGCCGCCGGAGGTGAACGATTCGCGCGACCAGAATACCTGGAAGCTGTCGCCTGAATCCTTGTCGAGGAAGCGGTCGATACGCTCCTTGACGTGGTGGAGGATCGTATAGGCCGCGAGCACACCGAGCAGGCCAAGGCCGCCGAGGCCGGCGACCCAGAACCAGTGCAGGCCTGCCACGAAGAACAAGGTGCACCAGACGATGGTGATCAGCATGGTCTGGCCGAAATCCGGCTGCAGCAGAAGCGGCACGATGGTGATCGGCAGAAGTGCGATGGCGAGCAGGCCGCCTGGCATGTCACGCCGCTGAGCGCCCTCGGAGAAGGCCCAGGCGGCCACCACCACGAAGGCCGGCTTCACGAATTCGGAGGGCTGCAGGCCGAACGAGCCGAACTGGATCCAGCGATGCGCTCCCTTGATCTCGGGGCCGAACTTGCTGGCGAGCACGCAGAGCACGACGCCGATCAGCCAAGTGACCAGCGCGAAGCGGCGGATGTGGCGCACAGACAGGAAGGATACGGCGACGATCAGCCCGATCGTCGGCACGAGATAGGCTGCCTGCCGGTTGAGGAAATAGAAGGTCGGGAGGCCGATACGCTCCGCCACCGGCGGCCCACCGCCCATCAGGAAGACCAGGCCGGCCACCATCAGGCAGCCAAGGCCTGCCAGCAGGGCGCGATCTACCGTCCACCACCAGTCATTCAGCGGCGTGCGCTCGGCGCGAGACATCATCGTGCGGATCAACCTCTTCAGCCGGCCGCGCTTGGCTAGACCGCGGCCAGCGAAAATGGTGAAGCCGAATGGTAAACGCTTCCTTAGGTTCGTGGTCCCGCATTTCGAATAACGATTTCAACCGACGGTTTTGACCGACGGTCACGAGAACAAGCCCATTTAGTCTATATTAATCATCTTTGTCTCATAGTGCACTCTAATTTGATACTGTTAGTTGCGTGCACGAGGCCGATTCAGTCTCCAGCGCAAAACTCCTAATCAAATCTCGCGCCTCGGTCTTTCGGGGGCATCGACATTGCTCGTCGGTGAGGTTGGAAAACGTGATGTTCAAATCGAAGAGTGAGCAGGAGAACAACGCGAAGCTGGCAGCGCTCGATCGCGTGCAGGCGGTCATAGAGTTCGACCTTTCCGGCAAGATCCTCGTTGCGAACGAGAACTTCCTCTCCGCTGTCGGCTACGCGCTTCCGGAGATCGCTGGCCGACATCACAGCATGTTCGTCGATCCAGCCTACAAGGAGTCGACTGACTATCGGGCCTTCTGGGAGAAGCTGCGCGCGGGACAGTACCAGGCCGGGCAGTTCAAGCGCCTCTCCAAGAGTGGTGCCGAGATCTGGATCGAGGCCTCCTACAATCCGCTCTTCGATCCCGCCGGCAAGCCCTATCGCATCGTCAAGTTCGCGACCGACATCACGCGCCAGAAGGCCGAGGATGCCGACCGCGCCGGGCAGGTGGCAGCGATCAGCAAGTCGCAGGGCGTGATCGCGTTCGACCTCGATGGCACGATCCTCGACGCCAACGAAAACTTCCTCTCGGTGGTCGGATACCGGCTCGACGAGATCAAGGGCCGGCACCACTCCATGTTCGTGGACCCGGCCTACCGCGTCGCTCCGGACTACGCCGCCTTCTGGGCGACGCTGAATCGGGGCACCTACCAGGCCGGGCAGTACAAGCGCCTCGCCAAAGGCGGGCGAGAAGTCTGGATCCAGGCATCCTACAACCCGATCCTCGACGCCTCGGGGCGTCCCTACAAGGTCGTGAAGTTCGCGACCGACATCACCGAGCAGGTCAGCCTCCTTGCGAAGCTCCGGGTGATGATCGACCAGAATTTCGGCGAGATCGACCAGGCCGTCGGCCGCTCGACCCAGGAGTCGCAGATCGCTCTCGATGCCGCCCGGACCACCTCGGGCAGCGTCGGCACCATGGCCGCCGCCACCGAAGAGCTTGCAGCCTCGGTCGCGGAGGTTTCGCAGAGCATGCAGAAGTCACAGGCTGCCACGGACAGCGCCTCCGAGCGCGTCCGCGAGGCCAGTGATTACACGCAGCGGCTCTCCAACGCCGCCAATGCGATGAGTGGGATCGTCGGCCTCATCAACACCATCGCCGCACAGATCAACCTGCTGGCGCTCAACGCCACGATCGAGGCGGCGCGCGCTGGCGATGCGGGACGCGGCTTCGCGGTGGTCGCCCAGGAGGTGAAGAGCCTCGCCAGTCAGGCAGCGCGCGCCACGGACCAGATCAACGGCGAAATCGAAGGCATCCAAGCGGTCTCGTCCGAGGTGGTCGGAGCGCTCGATTCGATCCGCCAGTCCGTCGATGTGATGCGCAACCACGTCGTCGCCACGGCAGCAGCGGTCGAGGAGCAGTCGGCCGTGACGCGGGACATGTCGGTGAACATGCAGGAGGCCGCCCGTGCGGTCGCGACCATCGCGGACAATATCACGGGGATCACCTCGGCCGTGACCCAGGTCTCGGATGCCGTGGCCACGACGCGCAACGCTGCGCAGGTGCTGGCGCGGTAGGATAGCGCCCCGAAAGGTCGCCAAGCTGGCAGCCCCCGGATGGGGGCAACAGCGGCCCTTCTCGTGCCGGCGAAAGACGTCGCGAAGCGTCTCGCTATCAGCGCCGCTCGTAAGGAGCCGCTGGCGCGCCCCTCCCTGCGCTGGTTCCCGGATCACCTTCTGCCCAGCTGCAGGCGTCGGACGATGGCCGCGTGGGCGTCAGCCAAGGGCCCTGACGAGCTCCCGGAACCGGTCGCCTCGGATCTCGAAGTTTCGGAACTGATCGTAGGACGCACAGGCCGGCGAGAGCAGCACGACCGGCTCGGCCGCCTCCGATGCGGCGGCGGCCTCGGCGGCTTTCTGCGTCGCGACGTCGAGGGTGCCGCAGAGCGTGTAGGGCACCCGCCCATCGAGCGTCTGCGCAAAGGCATCACTCGACGCGCCGATCAGGTAGGCATGGGCGACGCGATCGAAGAGCGGCACGAGCGGGGTGATGCCGCCCTCCTTCGCCTTGCCGCCGACGATCCAATGAATATCGCGAAAGGCGGTGAGCGCCTTCTCGGTGGAATCGGCGTTCGTCGCCTTCGAGTCGTTGACGAAGAGCACCCGGCCGCGCCGGCCGACCTGTTCCATGCGGTGGGCAAGCCCCGGAAAGCTCTTCAGCCCGGCAGCCAGCCGCTCGCCCTCGACGCCGAAGGCGCGCACCGCGGCGGCGGCAACGGCTGCGTTCTGCCAGTTGTGAGCCCCGCGCAGCGAGCCGATCCCATCGAGATCGGCGAGCACCGTGCCGCCCTCGAACACCTTGGCGTCGCGCGCGATCAACTCGGCTTGCGCCTGGCCGTGGCCCTCCACATGGACGCGGATCATCGGCCCGGAGCGGCGACCGGCGATGGCCTCGCAATACGCGTCGTCGACGCCAACAATGGCGAGGTCTGCCGACTGGACCACGCGCTCCTTGATCGCCGCGTAGTTCTCCATCGTACCGTGGCGATCGAGGTGGTCGGGCGTCAGGTTGAGCAGGACACCGGCGCTGGGCTTCAGGCTCGGCGTCAGGTCGATCTGGAAGGTCGACAACTCGACGACGTGGATGCGCTCGCGCGAGGGCGGCTGCAGTGACAGGATCGCGGTACCGATATTGCCGCCCATCTGCACGTCGTAGCCGGCGCTGGCGAGGACATGCGCGATCAGCGCGGTCGTGGTCGACTTCCCATTGGTACCGGTGATGGCGACGAAGGGTGCGTCCGGCGCGTGGGCGGCGCGCTCGCGGCAATAGATCTCGATATCGCCGATGATCTCCACGCCGGCCGCCTTGGCGAGACCGACAGTCCAGTGCGGCTCGGGGTGGGTCAGCGGCACGCCGGGCGCGAGGACGAGCGAGGAGAAGCCGGACCAGTCCGCCTCGCGCAGATCGGCGACGGTGATACCCTGCTGCCGAGCCCGCTCGGCGCTCTCGGGGCTATCATCCCAAGCGATCACGTCGGCACCGCCGGCCTTCAGCGCCTGGACCGTGGCAAGGCCGGAGCCGCCGAGACCGAAGAGGGCGACCTTCTTCCCGGCGAATGTGGTGGCAGGGGTCATCAGCGCAGCTTCAGTGTCGCAAGGCCGGCAAGCGCCAGGATGACGGCGATGATCCAGAAGCGGATCACGACCTGCGCCTCTTTCCAGCCCTTCTGCTCGAAATGGTGATGGATCGGCGCCATTCGGAAGACGCGTTTTCCCGTAAGCTTGAACGAGGCGACCTGGATGATGACCGACATCATCTCCAGGACGAACAGGCCGCCGACGATGGCGAGCACGATCTCATGCTTCGTGGCCACCGCGACGGTGCCGAGCAGGCCGCCCAGGGCCAGCGAGCCGGTATCGCCCATGAAGATCTGCGCGGGCGGCGCGTTGAACCAGAGGAAGCCGAGGCCTGCTCCGATCACCGCGCCGCAGACCACGGCGAGTTCGCCCGTGTCGCGGACGTAGTTCACCTGCAGGTAGCCCGCGGTGAACGAGTTGCCGACGAGGTAGGCGATAAAGCCGAAGGTGCCGCAGGCGATCATCACCGGCACGATGGCGAGGCCGTCGAGACCGTCGGTGATGTTCACCGCATTGCCGGCGCCGACGATGACGAAACCGGCGAAGATCACCCAGAACCAGCCGAGGTTCAGCAGTGCATCCTTGAAGACCGGGAAGGCGAGCTCGTTCTGCAGACTGGGCGGTGAATAATAGGAGATTAGCACACAGGCCGCGCCGGCGATCGACGCTTCGAGCAGCAGGCGGAACTTGCCCGAGAAGCCGAGATGCGACTGCTTCGTCACCTTGAGGTAGTCGTCGTAGAAGCCGATCGCACCGAAGCCCACGGTCACCGCGAGGGTGATCCAGACGTAGTGGTTGCGCGGGTTGGCCCAGAGCAGCACGGCGACGAGGAAGCCGGCCAGGATCATCAGGCCGCCCATGGTCGGCGTGCCGCGCTTGGTCAGGTGGGTGGCGGGGCCATCCTCGCGGATCGGCTGGCCCTTACCCTGACGCAGGCGCAGCAGCGAGATGATCCACGGCCCGAACCAGAACACGAAGAGGCCCGCCGTGAACAGCGCGCCGCCGGTGCGGAAGGTGATGTAGCGAAAGACGTTGAGCGCGGTGAAGCTGCTGCTCAGGTCTGAGAGAAGGTAGAACATTCGTCTGCCAGTCGCCGCGGGCTCTGGTCGCGTCCGGCAAGGTTTGCGCCGGTCAGCGAGATCGGGAGGGCACGGCAGCGTCGAGAGGCAGCCGCCATCGGAGGGTCAGGGAGCAGCCTTGAGTTGCGCGTCCCGCGGATCGGTGGCGTTCGCATAGCGAGCCTTCACCGCTTCCACAATCCTGCCCATGCGGATGGAGTTCGAGCCCTTCACCATCACGGCGTCGCCCGGCCGAAGGCGGTCGAGCACGGCGTCGACGAGTTCCGCCGAGGTCGCGGCCGCCGCGCCGCGATTCGCGACCGGCAGCGCCTCGAACAGGTGGCGCATCATGCTGCCCGCCGTGAAGACGAGGTCGATTCCGTTGGCGCGCACTGCATCGGCCAGCTCGCGGTGGCGCTGCTCGGAGGAGGCTCCGAGTTCGAGCATATCGCCGAGCACCGCGATGCGCCGGCCGCGCCCCGTCACCTCGATGCCCGCGAGCGTCGCCAGGGCGGCGCGGATCGAGGCCGGGTTGGCGTTGTAGCTCTCGTCGACCAGGAACGCCTCGCCATCCTTGATGGTGAGCGCGGTGCGTTCGCCACGGCCCACCGGCGGCTTCAGTCCGGCCAGCGAGATCGCCGCGCGGGCGAGGTCGGCGCCGAGGGAGTGGACCACGGCGAGCACGCCGAGGGAGTTCATGGCGACGTGCCGGCCGGCGGTGCCGAGCTGGTAGGTCACCGGCACGCCCATCACCGTCGCATCGACCACCGAAAGGTCTGGCCGCGTGACGATGCGATTGGCGCGGACATCCGCCTCCTCATGCTCGCCGAAGGTGACGACGCGGCCGGCCCGGGAGGCATGGGCATGCGCCAGGAGCCGCGAGAAATTCGGATTGTCGCGGTTGATGATGGCGACACCGCCGGGCTCAAGACCGGAGAAAATCTCCCCCTTCGCGTCGGCGATGGCCGAGAGGGAGCGGAAGTGCTCGATATGCACGGGCTCCACCGTGACGACGAGCGCCACCTGCGGACGGACCTGCGCAGTGAGCGGCACGATCTCGGCGGCGTGGTTCATGCCGATCTCGAAAACGCCGTAGCGGGCGCTCTCGGGCATGCGCGTCAGGGTCAGCGGCACGCCCCAATGGTTGTTGTAAGAGGCGACCGAGGCGTGGGTCTCGCCCTGGGCCGAGAGCACGTGGCGCAGGGCCTCCTTGGTGCCGGTCTTGCCGACGGAGCCCGTCACCGCGACGATGCCGGCCTGGGAGCGGTCGCGCGAGGCGCGGCCGATGGCGCGCATGGCGTCGAGCACCGGGTCCTCGCCGGTCTCCGGCACGGCGAGCACGGGTCCGAACCCGGCGTATTCCCTGGCACGGCTCTGCGCGACGACAGCCGCGCCAGCGCCCTTTTCCAGGGCCGGCTGCACGAAGTCGTGGCCATCGCGGGTCTCGCCGCGAATGGCGAAGAACAGGTCGCCCGGCTGGAGCGTGCGGGTGTCGATCGAGGCGCCGGTGACGGCACGGGGCTCACCCTGCAGGCTGCCGCCGGTGGCCGCCTCGAGGGCGGATCGCGTCCAAAGGTCGGTCATGCGGCCTCCGATTGGCCAGAAAAGATGCGCGCGTCCGCTCCCCCCGCTTGCGGAGAGCGCGGAAGCAGCGGGTCTGCCGGAAACGTGGTCACCCCTTCAGCTCCGCGATGGCGGCGCGAACCGTGTCGTGGTCCGAGAATGGGAGTACCCGGTCGCCCACGATCTGGCCGGTTTCATGACCCTTGCCGGCTACGACAAGCACGTCGCCCGGCTGCAATTCACGAACGGCGGTGCGGATTGCCTCGGCACGGTCGCCGATCTCTTCGGCGCCCGGAGCCTGCGCCAGGATTGCGGCGCGGATCGCAGCCGGTTCCTCCGTGCGTGGGTTGTCGTCGGTGACGATGACCCGGTCGGCGAGGCGCTGGGCGATCTCGCCCATGATCGGCCGCTTGCCGGTGTCGCGGTCGCCGCCGCAGCCGAAGACCAGGACGAGGCGACCTGTCGCGAAGGGCCGAAGCGCCATCAGCACATGCTCCAGCGCTTCGGGCTTATGCGCATAATCCACGAGGCAGAGGCCGCCATTGGCTTCGCCGATCCGCTCCATGCGGCCCGGCACGCCTGTGAGCGTTTCGAGCGCTGCGAACACGCCGGCCGGATCGGCCTCGCCGCCGGGCGTCGCCAGCGCGAGGCCGGCCGCGACGAGGGCATTCTCGATCTGGAACTCGCCGACGAGCGGCAGCCGGACGGTATAGGTGGTCTCGCCGTCCTTGCCGGGGCCATGCAGGGTCAGCGCCTGCGAAAAGCCCTCCGGCCGAACGTCCTCGACGCGGATGTAGTGGCCGGCGCGACCGGTGGTCCGGATCTCGTGGCCTGCGGCATCGGCCGCGCCGATGACCCTCTCGGCATAGGCACCATCGGCATTGACGATGACCGGCCGGCCCTTCGGCAGCAGCGTGGTGAACAGCCGGAGCTTGGCTTCGAGATAGTCCTCGACGGTCGGGTGATAGTCGAGGTGATCGCGCCCGAGATTGGTGAAGCCGGCCGCCCTCAACACCACACCGTCGAGCCGGCGCTGCTCGATCCCGTGCGAGGAGGCTTCCATGGCAAGATCGGTGATGCCGTCATCCGTGAGCCGCGCCAGGGTCTCGTGCAGCGTCACCGGGTCGGGGGTGGTCAGCGAGCCGTAAGCCGCGCCCTTGTTGGTGACGATGCCGACCGTGCCGAGGCTCGCCGATTCTCGGCCGATCCGCGACAGGATCTGGCGGACGAAATCGGCGACCGAGCTCTTTCCGGCGGTGCCGGTCACGGCGACAACCGTCTCGGGCTGGCGGCCGGAAAAGCGCGCTGCGGCGAGCGACAGGGCGCGGCGGGCGTCGGATACCGCGATCCATGCGGCTTCGGCAGGTAGATCGGCCGGGCGCGTGCCCTCGCCGACCACGGCGATCGCGCCGGCAGCGGCAGCCGTGGCGGCGAAGAGCCGGCCATCCGCCTTCGTGCCGGGGATCGCGACGAAGACACCGCCGGGTACGACCTTGCGGCTGTCGGCAGTGACGGCAGCGACCGGATGGCCGGCAACGTCGGCATCCGGGAACAGGCTGTGGAGCGTCAAGGCTGTCATGGCGCCGCCCTCCGGGCTGAAGGTCCCGCGTTTTCGTTCCCGCCGTCATTCCGGGTCCGCGTAGCGAGACCAGGACTCCACTCGAGATGCGTCGCTCGTTGGTGGACGGGTCGCCTCCGGCATGCCCCGCCGGGTTCGGTTTCCCGCCCTCGGCGAACCTCAGAATGACGCGCGTTACAGATCAGGACGATGGCGCGGGTGACTTCACCCGACGCAAGCCGACGGCTCACCGCCCATCGACCATGTTCACGTGATACGCGCCGGCCTTGACCATCTGCGGGAAGGGCTTGGCCGGCGGATCAAATTGCGGCGGCAGGCCGAGGATCGGCGCGACGCGCTCGATGATCTTACCCGTCACCGAGCCGGAATTGTAGGCGGCGGTCGCGTAGCCGCCGGTCTCCGGCAGGCCCTGGGGCTCGTCCATCAGCGTCACGAAGAGATATTTCGGGGCATTCATGGGCGAGGCGGCCATGAAGGTCGTGAACAGGCGGTTCTTGTTGTAGCGCCCGCCGATCACCTTCTCGGCCGTGCCGGTCTTGCCGCCGACGTAATAGAGCGGGATCGAGGCCTTCTTGGCCGAGCCCTCGGTGGCGTTGAGGCGCATGATGTAGCGCATGGCCTCGCTGTTCTGCGCCGAGAGCACGTGCCGCGCCTTGGCGCGGGCCGTCGCCTCGTCCCGCTTGAGGAAGGTCGGCACCATGAAGTCGCCGCCGTTGATGATCGCGGCGACCGCGGCCGTGGCCTGGATCGGTGCCACCGCGATACCGTGACCGAAGGCGATGGTGATCGTGTTGATCTCGCTCCACCGCGGCGGAAGGATCGGCGAAGCGCTCTCCGGCAGCTCGGTGCGCATGCGGTCGAGCAGGCCCATCTTCCGGAGGAAGGCTTGGTGTCCGGGGATGCCGACGCCGAGCGCCATCTTGGCCGAGCCGATGTTGGAGGAGTGGGTGAACACCTCCGGCATGGTCAGGACACGGCCCGTGGCGTGGTAGTCGTGGATGGTCTGGCGGCCCCAGTGCATCGCACCGCCGCGCGTGTCGAAGGTCGAATTGACGTTGTACTTGCCGGAATCGAGCGCCATGGCGAGCGTCATCGCCTTGAAGGTCGAGCCCATCTCGTAGACGCCGACATTCATCCGGTTGATGCGGTCGGGCGAGAGCGCGTCCTTCGGCTCGTTCGGATCGAAGTCGGGATAGGAGGCGAGCGCGATCACCTCGCCGGTATTCACGTCGAGGATCATGGAGGCGCCGGCCTTGGCCTTGAAGTGCTCGACGCCCTTCACGAGTTCGTCGCGCACCGCGAACTGGGCGCGCAGGTCGAGGGAGAGCTGAACGGGCGCGAGATCGGTTTGCTTGGCGACGAAGCCGAGGCTGTTGAGGGCGCCGTTGCCCTGGTTGTCGATGTACTTCTCCATGCCGGCGATGCCGACATTGTCGAGGTTGGTCGCGCCGATGATGTGCGCGGCAGCGACGCCGTTCGGGTAGACGCGCTTGTGATCCGGCAGGAAGCCGACCCCGGGCAGGCCGAGGCGGTGCACCTCCTGCTGCTGCTTCGGGGTGATCTCGCGCTTGACCCAGACGAAGCCCTTCTTCGTCGACAGCTTCGCGCGGAGCTCCGAGGCGTTCAGTTCCGGCAGGACGGCGGTGAGCAGTTCGACCGCCTCATCCTTGTCGTAGATCTTGCGCGGCTCGGCGAAGACCGAGACCGTGCGGATGTCCGTGGCGAGGATCTCGCCGTTGCGGTCGATGATGTCGGGACGAATCGCGGTGGTCGCGGAAGCGGCGATGCGGTGGTCGTCGTTGCTGGAGCTCGGCGCCGAAGCCATGATCACGAGGCGAACCGCGATCGCGCAGAAGACCGCGCCGAAGCCGAGGCCGACGATGCCGACGCGGGCGTAAGAGCGCTCGATCGCCAGGCGGAACATCGTGTGCCACAGGCGGCCGAGGAAGCGCTCGCGCGGCTCCGTGGCGACGAAGCGCTCGGGGACGCCATCCTCTTCGCCGGCCTGCTCTACGGGCTGCTCGAACTGCACCGCCTCGTGAGCCTCGTGCTCGCCGGCGGCTGGCGCACCCTGATCCTGCGGATGGTATTCGGACACGATGACTACCTCGAAGCCGTGGCAGGCGTGCGGGTGCTGACGGTGCGGGTCGTCGTCGAGCGGGTGATCGAGCCCGTGGTGCGCGGCTCGTCGGCTCGGGTCGCGGTCTTCTCCTTCGGCGTCGCGGTGGCGGCGAGCAGCCGGCCGATCTCGTCGCCGCGGTCGGGACGGGCCGGCAGGTCGGACATCCGCGCCAGGTGCTCGATGCCGATCGGCTCGAGCGCGAGGTGGCGCTCGACGGCAGCCTGGAGCCGGTCGGGACGGGTCAGAAGTTGCCACTCGGCGCGCAGCACTGCGATGGCTTGCCGCTCGTTGTGAAGTTGGCTCTTCAGCTTCGAGACCTGCGCGGCCTGATAGAGCGTGTCGTATTTCGTCGAATAGGCATGCACGGCAGAGGCCATCAGCCCGAGCACGGCGAGGATGTTCAGGATCCTAATCATGATGCTCGCCCTTGATGCTGCGCCTCAAGGGCCGTCCGCCACACGAGCCGCGGTGCGCGTTCTCGCTCACCGGCGGTCGACGGCAGAAAGAGTCGGAGTGAACGGCCGTTGGGATCACCGACGCGATCCTCCACGAAGCGCGGCGGTGGCCGGAAGGATGGCGAGTTCCCGGACCGCATCGAGCGGCGCGGGAACGGGGGCGTCGGTGCGCGCGGCGGCGCGAAGCTTGGCAGAGCGCGCCCGCGGGTTGACGCGGCACTCCTCGTCGCTCGGCAGGACCGGCCCCTTGGTGACCAGCGAGAAGCTCTTCGGCAGCGGCAGCTCGACACTCGGCACGTGTCGCGATGCCTGGACGGCGCGTCCGCTGCGGGCCGAGAGGAACTGCTTCACGATCCGGTCTTCCAGCGAATGGAAGGTGACCACGGCCAACCGCCCGCCAGGGCGCAGAATGCGCTCGGCCGCGTGAAGCGCCGCGACCAGCTCGCCGAGCTCATCGTTCACGGCGATGCGCAGGCCCTGGAAACTGCGCGTGGCGGGGTGAATGTGGCTGCCCGGCTCGGCGCGCACCACGCCGGCGATCAGTTCGGCGAGTTCGCCGGTGGTCTTGATCGGCGCGCGGCGGCGGGTCTCGATGATGGCGCGGGCAACGGCGCGGGCGCGGCGCTCCTCGCCATAATGGAAGAAGATGTCGGCGAGCGTAGCCTCCTCGGCCTCGTTGACGAGGTCGGCCGCGCTCTCGCCCTCGCTCGACATCCGCATGTCGAGCGGGCCGTCATTGCGGAAGGAGAAGCCGCGCTCGGGCTGATCGAGCTGCATCGACGAGACGCCGATATCGAGCACGACCCAGTCGGCCCCGGTTTCACCCTGTGCCTCGACAAGCGTATCCAGTGACCCGAAGCGGCCCTCCACCAGTCGGAGCCGCCCGCCGGCCTTCTTCTGGAGGGGGGCGCCACCGGTGATCGCGGTGGTGTCGCGATCGATCGCGATGACGCGAATCGAGGGATCCGCGTCGAGCAAGGCACGGGTGTAACCGCCCGCTCCGAAGGTGCCGTCGACAGCGAGACCCGGGCCCTCCAGCGCGAGGGCCTCGAGCACCTCGGCCAGGAGCACCGGGACGTGGGGGCCTTCGGCTGAAACTGCCTTGCTGCGCGGGGAGCGGCTCACGAAACGACCTCCCGCAGCGTTGCCGGAATCGAAGCCAACTGCAGAGACAGGGAAGCGATCCGGCTCATGCGTTCCTACGGGGCGCGTGGGGCGCGTAAAGGCGGTTCGGGCAGAGGTGTCGCGGCCGACGAACGGCCGACCGAATCCCCGCGCACGACCGCTCCTCTCGCAACCAGGGCGGGAGGCGGCCGATCCGAAAATCACCTTTAGCGGGTTCGAGCCGGGTACCATGGGGTTTCGAGCGCCGTCAACGAGCGTGGCCGAACGGAAATGGTCCCCTCGATAAAGACCCGAGCAAGGTTAACCGAGCGTCAACCGACCCCTCGATTCCGGGCGGTGACGGCAGCGAAAAAACGGGGAGATCAGCCGGCCTTTAAGCCGGGTTCTGTAGGGCCCGGATGCCTTGCGGCACCCGGACGTGGCGGCCATTCCTCTGGGACGATCGTCACCGACCGCCTCGAGCAACCAACCCGGGCGACGGGCCTGGAGAGCCGGCCTGCCCTCCCCTCTCGGGGAATGCGTGTCGCCCCTATTCGGTCTTGCACCCGGTGGGGTTTGCCATGCCGTCCGCGTTGCCGCGTCCGCGGTGCGCTCTTACCGCACCCTTTCACCCTTACCCTGCATGCAGGGCGGTCTGCTCTCTGTGGCACTGTCCCTGGGGTCGCCCCCGCCGGACGTTATCCGGCACCGTCTCTCCATGGAGCCCGGACTTTCCTCCCCGCACAGGTCGCGAGACCTGGACGGAGCGGCCGCCCGGCCGACTGATCCGGGGCGGATGTGCGCCGCGGGCAGCGATGCGGTCAAGGGCAGCGGTGGTACCACTCGACTGACACGCCCAATTTTCGAGCTTGCACCGATTTTCGGCAGACGGTTGCCGGCTCACGGCGATAGGACCACTCTCATCTGCAGGCAGGCCCTGCGCCGCCGCGTGCCGGGCCTGCCGCCACCTGAGAAGGAGGTCTCGCCATGTCGATTGAGACGAACTGGACCTTGGATACTGTCCAGCAACTGCGCACGATGGCCCGCGAGGGGGTGCCGGTGTCGGTGATCAGCATGCGGCTCAAACGCCCCATCGAGGCCGTCGCCGCCAAACTCGCCGAACTCGGCATCACGCCGGCGGTGAGCGTCTAGCTCTCGCGCCGTTATTCCGGACTTCGCCAGCGGCGAGAACCCGGACCGAGAGGGGTGCATCGGAGGGGCGCAATCCGTCCGTGACGCTGCGCCCCGTCGCGGAGGCCGGGTTCCGCTGCACGGCCTCGGCATGACGAATTCGGCAAAGAACTACCAGCTGCCGGTATTCTCCATCGACTTCCAGGGCTCCTGAGGCTCCTTGGTCCCACCCTTCTGAAGGATCTCGATCGAGATTCCGTCCGGCGACTTCACAAAGGCCATGTACCCATCGCGCGGCGGCCGGTTGATCGTCACGCCCCTGTCCTGCAGCCGCTGGCAGAAGGCGTAGATGTCGTCGACCTCGTAGGCGAGATGCCCGAAGTTGCGGCCGCCCGAATAGGTTTCCGGGTCCCAGTTGTGGGTCAGCTCGATCAGCGGCGCCCTCTCGGCCTGTGCCTGCGCCATGTCGTCGGGGGCGGCGAGGAAGACCAGGGTGAAGCGGCCCTTCTCGTTGTCGACCCGGCGGACCTCCTTGAGCCCGAAGGTGTCCACGTAGAAGTCGAGCGCCTTGTCGAGGTCCGCGACGCGAACCATCGTGTGCAGGTATTTCATCGTCCGATCCCAGCTGCGTGCCGTGACCGGCAAGATGGCCCCGCCCGGGCGCCCGTCAACGGTTGCACACGCGCCCCGCGGACTCGATAGAGGGCGCAGACCGTCCGAGCCGAAGGCCGAGCCCGCATGCGCACCGAGACGCCCCCGACGATCCACCTCGCCGATTACCGTCCGAGCGACCATCTTATCGACCGGGTCGATCTCGACATCCGGCTCGACCCGCATGCGAGCCGGGTCACGGCCTTGCTGGCGCTGCGGCCGAACCCGCAGGGCAAGGTGGGCGCGCCGCTGGTGCTCGACGGGGACGAGCTCAAGCTCGTATCCCTCGCGATGGATGGCGAGGTGCTGCTGGAGAACGCCTACACCGCCTCGCCCTCCGGCCTCACCATTCACCGGCCGCCGCAGCGCCCCTTCACGCTCGCGATCGAGACCGAGATCGACCCGACGGCGAATACCAAGCTGATGGGGCTCTACCGCTCGAGCGGCGTGTACTGCACCCAGTGCGAGGCCGACGGCTTCCGGCGGATCACCTATTTCCTCGACCGGCCCGACATCCTGTCGATCTACACGACGCGCATCGAGGCCTCGCGGGAGGAAGCGCCGGTGCTCCTCGGCAACGGCAATCCGGTCGGGAGCGGCGACGTGCCCGGCACCGACCGACACTATGCGATTTGGCAGGACCCGCACCCGAAGCCGGCCTATCTCTTCGCCATCGTCGGCGGCCGTCTCGGCAGCGTGACGGGCCGCTTCACCACCTCGGAAGGTCGCGAGGTGGCGCTGGGCGTCTATGTCGAGCCGGGCAAGGAAGCCCGCGCCGACTATGCCCTGGACGCCGTCATCCGCTCGATGAAGTGGGACGAGGAGGGCTTCGGCCGCGCCTACGACCTCGATGTGTTCAACGTCGTTGCCGTGTCCGACTTCAATATGGGCGCGATGGAGAACAAGGGTCTCAACATCTTCAACGACAAATACGTGCTCGCCAGCCCCGAGACCGCGACCGATGCCGACTATGCGAATATCGAGGCGATCATCGCGCACGAATATTTTCACAATTGGTCGGGCAACCGCGTCACGTGCCGCGACTGGTTCCAGCTCTGTCTGAAGGAAGGTCTTACTGTCTTCCGGGACCAGGAATTCTCGTCGGACATGCGCTCACGCGCCGTGCATCGCATCAGCGAGGTCCGCACGCTTCGCGCTCGCCAGTTCCCCGAGGATGCCGGCCCGCTCGCCCATCCGGTGCGTCCCAAGCAATATGCCGAGATCAACAATTTCTACACGGCGACCGTCTACGAGAAGGGCGCCGAGATCGTGCGGATGCTCAAGACGCTGATCGGCGAAGACGCGTTCCGCAAAGGAATGGACCGCTACTTCGCCGACAATGACGGCACTGCCGCTACCGTCGAAGACTTCTTGGCGGCCTTCGCGACGGAAACGGGCCGCGATCTCTCGCATTTCGCGCAGTGGTACGAGCGGCCCGGCACGCCCCGCATCGCCGTCACCGGCACCTATGATGCAGCCGCGAAGACCTACCGGCTCGACTTCCGGCAGACCCGCCCCGGCGCAGGTGCTGACGCGCCGCCGCTGGTCATCCCGGTGGCCCTCGGTCTCGTCGGCGAGGATGGTCCGCTCGCGGCAAGGAGTGAGCGCGTACAGGACGGCGTCTTCGTGCTGGACAAGGCGGAGGACAGCGTGACTTTCGAGAGCGTCGCCTCGCGGCCCGTGCCCTCGCTGTTTCGTGATTTCTCGGCGCCGGTGCGCGTCGAGATCAACCAGAGCGATGCCGAGCGCCTGACGCTGCTCCGGCACGACACCGACGCCTTCAACCGTTGGGAATCCGCTCAGCGCGTGGCGCTCCGCATCATCATCGCGGCCGCGCGAGGTGGCTCGGAGACGCTCGATGGGGCCGAGGGCTTTGCCGACGCACTCGCCGCCTTCCTCGACCAGGAAGCCGTGAACGATCCGGCCTTCGCGGCGCTGATGCTGGCGCTGCCGAGTGAGGGCGAGGTGGCGAGCGAGATCGGCGCGAACATCGATCCCGATGCCATCTTCGCTGCCCGCCGCCGCCTGCGCGAGGCGATCGCACTGCGCCTGCGCGACCCGCTCATCGTCCTGCGGGAAAGGCTCGCCGAGCCGGCAGGTGCGCCCTTCAGCCCGGATGCCGCCTCCGCCGGCCGGCGCGCCTTCCGCAACGCGGCCCTCGACCTGATCGCCGTGGCTGACCCTGACCGCGGCACGGTGCTCGCCCGCGAGCAGATCGCCGCGTCCGGCACCATGACGGACCGGCTCGCCGGGCTCGCCACGCTCTCGCAGATCCCCGGCGATGCGCGTGAGGCCGAACTCGCGGCTTTTGCCGAACGCTATGCCGGCGAGCCGCTGATCCTCGACAAGTGGCTCGCGATCCAGGCCGCCATCCCCGAGGACGGCACCATCGCACGCATCCGCCAGCTGCAGCAGCATCCCGCCTTCTCGATCACCAACCCGAACCGCGTGCGCTCCCTCGTCGGCGTGTTCAGCCTGTCGAATCCGACGCAGTTCAACCGCGCCGACGGTGCCGGCTACGCCCTCGTTGCAGAGACCGTGCTGGCCCTCGACAAGCGCAACCCGCAGGTCGCCGCGCGCCTCCTCACCGCCTTCGGCTCGTGGCGCCAAATGGAGCCCCGGCGCCGGGCTGCGGCAGAGGAGACCCTGCGCGGGATCGTAGCGGTGGGAGGATTGTCGCGAGACGTAGCGGACATCGCCGGCCGCAGCCTGGCGAGCTGATCGGCGCAAAGTCTCTTTCGACGCCAATGAGCGAGCCCCAATACACCGAAAACAGTCGATGTGAATTTTAAATTTCTATAGGCACAGAGATGATCAAGTCATGATCTGAAAAAAGCGACTAGCCACTGTGCTGTCACGTATATGTTTGTATATTTCTTCGCTGTAGCCCAGACCGTCCGCCAACCAGCGGACCGATCAGAAAAGTGCGAACGGAAAATATAAATTAACTTGCGCTGCGTAAGTCCGTGGGCGTGCTTGCTGGCCCCGACGTCTGGCCATGCAATCGTTGAGTCGTTCGCTTCGGATCGCGTGATGCAGGATCCTGTCGCTCTTCTCCTGACGGACCGGGCCGATCGCAGCGCGGGGATCGCGGCCGCGCTGGAGCCAGCCATGGCCTGCCACGTCCTGGGCATGGACGAGCCCTGGACAGGGTCGGCACCGCTCGCCGGCATCATCGCGGACGTGGATATCGTTCGCTCGCGGACGAGGCAGACGGTGCGCAGGCTGCGGGAAGCGGTCGAGCCGGGCGACGCTCCCCTGCTCGTGCTGATGCGCAGCCGCAGTGCACGCAGCTTTGCCGACGCCAAGGCGATGGGCGCCGATATCTGCCTGCTGCCGCGAACCTCGCCCCACGTTGTCGCCCAGACCTTCCTCGCGCAGACCTCTCCCCGCCAGGACATGATCGACCTCACCGTGACACGGGCGGTCGGTCGCGCCGGGCGCGCGCTGAACACCCTGCTCGATGCCGCGCGCGCCAACGAGACGCTCGACACCGAGGCCTTCGAGGCGGGCGTCCACCCGATCCTGACGGCAGTCGCGGCGGGCGGTCTGATCCGCTGGCTCGACCTCGTCTGGAGCTTCGACGATGCCACCTACCAGCATTGCCTGCTGGTGGCGGGCCTGACGGCAGCGCTCGCGCTGCATCTCGGCTTCTCGGAGGCGGATCGGCAGCATCTGGTGAGTGCGGCGCTGATCCACGACATCGGCAAGGCGAGGATCCCGCTGGCGATCCTGAACAAGCCGGGTCGCCTCGACGAGAACGAGTTGCGCGTCATGCGCTCGCACGCTGCTGTTGGTTACGAGATCCTCGAACAGGCCACCGGCTTCGACGCGGCAACCCTCGACGTCGTGCGCCACCATCACGAGATGCTCGATGGCTCGGGCTACCCGGACGGGCTGCGCGGGTCCGAGATCAGCGACCGGGTCCGACTCGTGACGATCTGCGACATCTACGCGGCGCTGATCGAGCGCCGGCCCTATCGCGAGCCGATGAAGCCTGCCGACGCTCTGCAGGTGCTGCGCGACATGAAGGGCAAGCTCGACGGCGATCTGCTGGCTGCCTTCGAGCAGGCCGTCTTCAAGCGCTGATTTCCGCCGAACGGGCGCGCGGGCATCGAAACGGCTGTGAGGCGGCGCGCAACCGAAGCCGTCCACCGCAAAATTCCGCGCGCACCCCGGATTTCTGGGATGGACTTTCCAAAAGCGCGCCGGTGCATGGGCGAAGCTTGCGGCCGGCGAGTGAGTCTCACCATCTAAACTACTCTGTCATTTTTCTTTTCTTGATCGTCCGACAGACTCGACCGAGTCGCAACATCGTTAAAGAGTCAACAATTTCGCTGATAAAATTCGTGGACAAAACGCCCCCGTAAGTGCTCAATGTGAATACGATTCGAGGCGAGCGTGAGTGACCGCCCCGGAGCGTTCCAGTGACAGAGTGGGGGTCCACATGCCGGAGGCGGTTTCCGCTTCCCTGGCCGCGCGCGTGCGCGCCGATACGATCCTTGGGATCCGGCGACAGCGCAGCGCAGCCGATGAGCGGATGGAGCGGGCCGAGACCTGGCTGCGCATCGCCGTGCCGGGCATGCTGGCGGGCTTCCTGCTCTGCCTGCTCGCCGTCATCACCCTGCACCTTCGCCTGCAGCACGCCGAGGCCGTGCGCACGGCCCATGTCGAGATCGAGGGCTTGGCACGGCTGACCGCCGCGGCCTTCGGCGAGAGCAACCTGGTCGGTGACGCCGCTCGCACCTCGGCACAGGACCGCCTCCATGCGCTGATGCCTGCCGGCGCGCAGGGGGGCCGTCAGGTCTTCGTCGCGGGTCGAGACGACCGGATCGTCGCCGCTTATCCGGCTCCGATCCGCCTGCCATCGACCCTGACCGCCGTGCTTGGGCCCGACCAAGCCATCGGCGCGCTCGCCGAGTCCGCCGGTGCGATGATCATGCGGCTTGCCGACGGCGCCGAGGTGATCGCCGCCGTTCACAGCCTGCCCAATAATTCCGGGCAGGTCGCGGTGATCCGCCCCGTCGCTCACGTGACGGCGGCATGGTGGGAGCGGCTCTGCACGCTGGCCGTATTGTTCGGTGCGACCACGCTGGTCGTGGCCGGCATCGGCACCGCCTACACGCTCCAGAGCCGCCGCGCGCGCGCCTCCGACCGGGTTTGCGAGGAGGTCCGCCGCCGGCTCGACACCGCTCTCGGACGCGGCCGTTGCGGCCTGTGGGACTGGGACATCCCGCGCGGCGAGATCTTCTGGTCGGATTCGATGTACGCCATGCTCGGCTACCCGGCCGAGAAGGGCCTGCTCTCCTTCGGCGATGTCAACGATCTGGTGCATCCCGACGACGGCGACCTCTACAGCCTCGCCCGCCAGCTCGCCGCCACCGATTCGACCATCGACCACGAGTTCCGCATGCGCGGCGCCTCCGGCGACTGGATCTGGCTGCGCACCCGCGCCGAAATCGTCCACGACGAGGCCGACGGCAGCCGCCACCTCGTCGGCATCGCCGTCGACGTCACCGAGCAGCGCCGCCTCGCCGAATCCAACGCCACCGCCGACATGCGCCTGCGCGATGCGGTCGAGGCGATCTCCGAGGCCTTTGTGCTCTGGGACGACGCCAATCGCCTCGTCCTGTGCAACTCGAAATTCCGGGACCTGCACGCACTCTCGGCGGAGGATGCTCAGCCGGGCCGACGCTACGCGGACATCATGGGCCGCGGCGTGCTGCCGCCGGTGCGCCGGGAAGTGCCCGATATCGGCCGCGTCAGCCCCCAGGATCATGCATTCTCCGCACGCACGCTTGAGGTAGAGCTGACAGACGGGCGCTGGCTCCAGGTCTCGGAGCGACGCACCAAGGACGGTGGCTACGTCTCGGTCGGCACCGACATCACGGGGCTGAAACGTCAGCAGGAAAAGCTCGTCGTCTCCGAGCGCGAGCTCCTCGCCACGGTGAAGGATCTCAAGCGGTCCCGCCGCGCCCTCGAAATCCAGACCCACCAGCTCGCCGAACTCGCCGAGCAGCACCTCGACCAGAAGGCCAAGGCCGAAATCGCCAACCAGGCGAAGTCGGAATTCCTCGCCAATATGAGCCACGAGCTGCGGACGCCGCTCAATGCCATCATGGGCTTCGCAGACCTCATGGAGAACGAGGTCTATGGCCGCCTCGGCGATGCCCGCTACGTCGGCTATTGCCAGGACATCCAGGAGAGCGGCACCTACCTGCTCTCCGTCATCGACGACATCCTCCATATGGCCCGTATCGAGGCCAAGCGCGTCAGCCTGGACCGCCGCGAGATCGCCGCCGTGAATGCCGTGCGCGATGCCGTCAAGCTGGTCGAGCTCGCCGCCCAATCCAAGGGCGTCGCCCTGCGCGTCGAGATGCAGCCGAACCTGCGTCTGCTCGCCGACGAGCGCGCGCTGATCCAGATCCTCGGCAACGTGCTGCAGAACGCGGTGAAGTTCACGCCGTCCGGCGGGCGTGTCCTGGTGCGGGGACGCAGTTGCGGCACCTTCATCCACCTCTTCGTCGAGGATAGCGGGATCGGCATTCCGAAGAGCGCGCTCGACAAGATCGGCAAGCCCTTCGAGCAGGTCGAGAACAACCTCACCCGCAGCCATCGCGGCTCGGGTCTCGGCCTCGCCATCGCCCGCTCGACGGCGGAACTGCATGGCGGGAGCCTGCGCATCCGCTCCGATATCGGCGTCGGCACGATCGTCATGGTGCGCCTGCCGGCTCCGACGCCGGAGCGCCTCGCCGCGCTCACACGGCCCGGTGCCGAGGCTACGCTCGACTCGCTCCGCCTCGCTTCCGGCGCCACGCAACGGCCGGACGGCAGGGCCGCCGCAGCCGGCTGAGATCCGTTAGAATTGGTCTAAGCTGCCCATTTCGTGCAGCCCGGCCATGCAGAGGGGAACCATCGGTACTGCCGCTCATTCATCGGGCATGAAGCGCTACGCTCCGGGACGAGCGGGCGTTGCACAGCCCTTCACGGCAACCGAACGGAGTTCGTTTCATGGCCAAGGCCAAGCCCCTGCGCGTCGCCAGCGACCGCCTCAACACGCCGACCGATCTCGATCCGGCGGATACCAAGAAGATCGCCGAGGGCCTCACGGTCCTGCTGTCGGACCTGTTCGCGCTCTACATCAAGACGAAGAACTTCCACTGGCACGTCAGCGGCCCGAATTTCCGCGACTATCACCTGCTGCTCGACGAGCAGAGCCAGCAGATCTTCGCGATCATCGACGCTGTGGGCGAGCGCGCCCGCAAGATCGGCGGCACGACGCTGCGCTCCCTCGGCCAGGCCGAGAAGCTGAAGCGGGTGCCGGACAACAACGCCGACTATGTCTCGCCGCTCGACATGCTCAAGGAGCTGCGGGACGACAACCGCAACCTCACCGCCAACATGCGTGAGCTGCACGCGATCACCGACGAGGCCAACGACGTCTCCACGACCAGCCTGCTGGAGGAGTGGATCGACCAGTCCGAGGAGCGCACCTGGTTCCTCTACGAGTCGACGCGCGACGCCAGCGAGGGTGGCCACTGAGCCACCTCTGCCTCACGGCAGAACACGAAAAACCCCGCATCGCAGGATGCGGGGTTTTTTCGTGCGGCGGGGCCGAGGAGCGGGATCAGGCCGCCGCTTCGATCTCGTCCTCGCGCACGGCACGCTCGGCGGCGCCGGAGCGGATGCGATAGGAGACCTCGCCCGAGGCGTCGGCCGGCATCAGGCGGACGACCTCGGCGATCTCGCCGAAGCCGGTCTTGTCGTTGCTGGGGATCGGCCCGAGGCGCTTCACCTGCTGGCCGAGCTTGAACTTGTGGGACATGACGTCCTCCTGGTCTCGTAGGGTCGGTGCGCCGCGCTCAGCGGCGCAGCTTGATCTTGGCCTTGCGGGCCGCGTAGCGCGCATCGCGCTCGGCCTTCTGGGCGGCCTGCTGAGCGCGGGCGCGCTCGGCGGCGGCCTCGAGCTCGGCGGCCTTGCGGGCGACCTCGGCCAGGCGGGCAGCCTCGGCCTCGGCAGCCTTGCGCTCTTCCTCGGCGATGCGGGCGAGCTCGCGCTCCTCCGCGCGGGCGGCACGGGCCTCGGCGATGGCCTTGCGCTCGGCGCTGCGGGCGATCACGGCCGGATCGTCGGCACTGGGGCGCTGGCGGAAGCGCTCCACCATGGCCGCGCGGGCCTTCTGCTGGGCGGAGAGACGGTCGTCGAGGGCGTTCTGGTTGATGAAGCTCACGTAGGGTCCTAGCTGCGACCGCGGCCCCGATGGCCCGGCCTGGATACGATGCGGTTGGACAAACGAAGAAGCCGCCCCGGAGGGAGCGGCTTCAGACACGGTGGTCGAGGCGGGCTCAGGCGGCCTGGAGATTGCCAGCCGATTCCTTGCCGGAGCGACGGTCGGTCTCCAGCTCGTAGGAGATCTTCTGGCCCTCGACGAGGTTGCGGAAGCCAGCGCGCTCCACGGCGGAGATGTGCACGAAAACGTCCTTGGAATTGTCATCCGGCTGGATGAAGCCGTAGCCCTTGGTCTCGTTGAACCACTTGACGGTGCCGGTAGCCATAAATCTCGTTCCTGTCACTTCGCAGGTAATTATGCATAGTCGTTCAACCGCTTTGCAGCGGTGAACCCTTCGATACCGATAGAAGACGAGAAATTCCGAACCGCCCTGCGAAGGCGTCACGGCCCAAAATCCGGGCTTAGATCGATGCCGCTTAAGTAAACCTTTCTCGCCTTCGCGGCAAGGGTGGCCGGAAAATTGAGCGAAACCGGCTCCAGAATTAATCGGCACTTCGCCGGCCCGGGCGTGTTATATACCGGTACCCTCTGCGCAATTCGGTGCCTTGGGCAACCACGGGGCCGGCAGCTCATGCCGCCCCTCATCCTCGCGTGCCGCGCCGCCGCGGCAAGCCGCTCAGAGGACATCGCATGGCACATAACAGCTCCAGCGGGCGCACCCCCGGCCTCTCGATGGCCGAGTTCAACGCCCGCGCGAAAAAGGTGGCTGCGGCCACCGGCGAGATCGAGAAGGGCGAGACGCGCCGCGCCACCCCGTCCCGCTTCCGCCGCGACAACAGGCCCGCTGCGCCGAAGGCCGAGGAGACCAGCGAGTCCGAGACCTGAGCACGTCCTCTCCCTCGACGGGGAAGGGTTCGGGCCGCTGCGCGTCCCGTCGCGCACAGAACCGACGCGAACGAAAAAAGCCGCTCCCGTGGGAGCGGCTTTCTCATGTCCGGCCGGGCATCGAACGGCCCGGCTCAGGCGCCTCAGGCGGCCTGGAGTTGGCCCGCGGCCTTCTTGCCGGAGCGCTTGTCCGTCTCGAGCTCGAACGAGATCTTCTGGCCCTCGATGAGGTTGCGCATGCCGGCGCGCTCGACGGCGGAGATGTGCACGAACACGTCCTGCCCGCCGTCATCCGGCTGGATGAAGCCGAAGCCCTTCGTCTCGTTGAACCACTTTACAGTGCCGGTCGCCATGTCAGTCCTTGGTCTTCGCAGGCTTGTCGAGTGGAGAGCACTCCGCGCGGACGCGAAGGGCCGGAGATACCGATAGGGGTGGAAACGACGGGGCCGCCCTGCGAAGGAGTCACGACCCGGAAAGTCCGGCCACAGATCGATCAAGAGGACATGGGGTCGGGGGGCGGGATGGCAAGGCGGCCAACCCCTACCGCATCTGGGACGACGCCGAGCGGAGGCCGCGAAGACGCGCTCCCGTCATCGCCCGATGGTGAGGGTATTCCCTCGCAGCCTGCTCATACCGGCACTCCGGGTCGAGGCTTGTGAAACAGGACCGCGATCCTTGCGTCTCAGGCGCGCGACCGCAGCATCGTTTGGACCGCGACTTCGAGTGCTCGTGCGGCGGCGCTCGCCGCCGGGGAGCCGGTGCGCGCGAACATCACGATCTCTGACGGCGGGAGGTCGGGAAGGCCGAAGCGCGATCCGACATCGCTCATGTGGCCTGAGGCAATGGCACCCATCGGCGCGATGCCGAGCCCTGCTCTCACGGCAGCCAGAAGCGCCGTGCAACCCCCTCCGACAAAGGCTTCCCGCCACGGTCGGTTGGCTGCATCGAGGCGCTTGATCGCAACGGCTCTCACGCCACAGGTCGGACCGAGCGTGACCAGCGGGACGGCGTGCCCCAGCGTGACGGCGCTCTCGTCTCCCGATCGCCAACCAAGAGGATCCGTGCCGAGCACCTCGCCATCCGCTCCGCCCGCCTCACGCCGGATGATGACGGCGTCGAGTTCACCGTCGTCGAAGGAGGCGCGAACGTGCTGGGACGTCCCGCTGCGAAGTTCGATCGCGCTGCTCGATGGGAGTGCCGCCCGAACGTGGCGGATGACGTGCTCCAGTCCCGTTCCGAGCGCGTGATCGCTGGCTCCGATCGCGAGCCGCATCGTCGGCTCGTCATCGAACCGTGCGGCCTCGTCGTGCGCCGCCATCAGCGCACGCGCCTTGGTGAGAAACGCGACGCCATCATCGGTCGGCCGAACGTAGCGAGGCGTGCGATCGAGGAGCTTACGGCCAAGGGCCGTTTCCAGGCCTTTGAGGCGGGCGCTGACCACAGGCTGTACCGTGCCTGCAGCCTCTGCCGCGCGCGTCAGATTGCCGAACTCCACGGCAAGAATGAACAGGCGAACTGAAGCGAGATCGAGCATGATACGAATACGCTATGATGAGAAGTGCATCTCATAGCGTTACACATTGCTCGGACCAATGCGAGATCTCCCGCCGCAACTCATGCCAGGAGGTTTCGATGCCCATGATTACCGTCCGCTACGTCACGGCCTCGCCAAGAGACGATCTCAGGTCCGATATCGCCCGGTTGGCCACGAGGCTTGGAGCCGAGAGGCTCGGCAAGGACCCGAACGTCACGGCCGTGCTCGTCGAAGAGGCTGATCCGCAGAGTTGGTTCATCGCGGGCGAGCGACCGACAGATGCCGGGCTGTCGGCGTTCTGGCTGGATATCAAGATCACGGCCGGGACCAACACGAAGGCCGAGACCACGTCTTTCGTTCAAGCCGCCTTCGCGGGGATGGGAGAGCTGATCGGCCCGCTGCATGAGGAGTGCTACGTTTACGTGCACGCCGTCGATGGCGACGCTTACGGCTACGGTGGCCGCACTCAGAACGGCCGTTGGGCGGTTGCGAACCCCGGATAGCGCCATCCGACAAGGACTACCTGGCGGTAGCCCTTCCCCTACAGCGCCAACGTCACCTTCATCACGCTCGGATCGTCGAGATCCGCCTTCGCCTCGAACCCCAACCGCCGGCACACTGCCAGCATCGCCTTGTTCTCCGCCAGCACCAGCCCCTCGACTCGCCCGATGCCCTCGGCGCGCGCCCAGTCCAGCATCAGCCGCATCAGCGCGTAGCCCAGCCCCACGCCCTTGATGTCCGAGCGGACCAGGATGCCGAACTCGCCACTCTCGTGGTTGGCATCGGCATGAACCCGCACCGCGCCGAGCATCTGTTCGGTGTTGGCATCGATGGCGACGAAGGCGATGGCGCGGGCGTAGTCGAGCTGGGTCAGCCGGGCGAGGAAGGCGTGGCTGAAGTGCTTCATCGGCGTGAAGAAGCGCAGGCGCACGTCCTCCGGGTCGATCTCGGCGAAGAAGGCCGCGAACATGCCCTCGTCCTCGGGGCGCACCGGGCGCACCTGGATGGGACGGCCCTTGAGGGTCATCACTCGCTCCCACTCGACAGGATAGGGGCGGATGGCGAGGTGGGCGTGGGTGGCGCGGATGCGAGCTGGCTCTCCCTCCGTCACTCCGGGGCCCACCGGAGGGGAGAACGCGTCATCCCCCCGTGACGCGGGAGACGCGGTCGCGGCTTCCTCGGTCGCCGTGGAGGATGGGCTGACGGTGTCGGCCGTCGTGGATGGCACGCCTGCGGCGCGCGCCCGCGCGTCCCGGTTCTGCGTCGCAGCCGCGGAATGACGGAGGCGGTAGGGGGCGACGCGCACCCTCCCGTCGACGCCGAGCACGCCGTCGGCATCGGCCAGGAGGGGGTTGATGTCGAGCTCGCGCACCTCCGGCAGGTCGATGGCGATCTGGGAGAGCTTGACCAGCACCAGGGCAATGGCATCGACATCGGCTGCCGGCACGTCGCGATAGGCGGCGAGACGCCGGGCGACGCGGGTGCGGGCGATCTGGTCGGCGGCGAGACGCAGGTCGAGGGGCGGCAGGCCCAGCGCCCGGTCGTCGATCACCTCGACGGCGGTGCCGCCGCGGCCGAAGACCACGACGGGGCCGAAGGTCGGGTCCTCGGCGAGGCCGACGATGAGTTCGCGCCGGGTGCCGCGCGGTACCATGGCCTGCACGGCGAAGCCGGTGATGCGCGCCTCGGGCTGCTGCGCGCGCACCCTGGCGATCATGCGGGTGGCCGCCTCGCGCACATCGGCCTCCGAGGTCAGGGCGAGGCGCACGCCGCCGACATCCGACTTGTGCACGATGTCTGGCGAGACGAGCTTGAGCGCCACGGGCTGGCCCTGCGCGATCATCGGCCAGGCCGCCTCCGCGGCGAGCTCGCCATCGGGCGCCAGCAGGCAGGGCTGCATCGGGATGTCGTAGGTGCCGAGCAGCCGCTTCACCGAGAGCGGATCGAGCCAGCTCTGGCCGTCGGCCAGCGCCGCCTCGACGATGGCGCGGGCCGTCTCCACATCCGGCCTGAAGTCCTGCGGCAGCGAGGCCGGGGTGCGCATCAGGTCGTCCTGCGCCTCGCGGTAGCGCACGGCGTGCAGGAACCCGTCGACCGCATCCGCATCGGTGGGAAAGAGCGGGATGCCCGCCTTGGCATAGACCGCCGCCGCTGCCGGGCTCTCGCCCACCGAGACCGCGAAGACCGGCTTCCGGCGTCCGCCATCCGGCCTCACCGCCGTCACTGCGGCGGCGATGGCCTCCGCCGTCTCGCGGGCGCGGGCCCGAGCGGTGGGAACGTGGATGGCGAGCAGCGCATCGTTCTCGCGGGCGGCGAGCAGGGGTTTGAGCGCGGTGGCGTATTCGTGCGCCTCGGCATCGACGCCGAGATCGATCGGGTTCTTCGAGGAGCCGTGGCGGACCTCCGCGAGGGCCTCCAGGGTGGCCTCCGCGCAATCGGCCGCCTCGCCGCCGCGCTCGGCCAGCCTGTCGGCCGCGAGCGCGCCGATGCCGCGTCCGTTGGCGACGATCATCAGCCGGCGGCCTGAGAACAGCCGCTGCCGGCGCAGGGTCTCGGCGGCGGAGAACATCTCGTCCAGCGTATCGACCGAGAGCAGGCCGGCCCGGCGGAAGGCTGCCTCGTAGACCGCATCCGGCCGGGCGAGTGCGCCGGTGTGGGTTTGCGGCGACTCCTCCAGCGCCTCGTGCCGGCCGGTGCGCAGCACCATCACGGGTTTGACGCGCGCGGCGGCTCGGGCAGCGGAGAGGAATTTTCGGGCATCCTCGATGCGGTGGAGCGACAGCAGGATCGCCCGCGTCTGGAGATCCGCCGCGAAATGATCGAGCGCGTCGGCCACGTCGACATCGGCGGAGCGGCCGACCGTGAGGATCGCCGAAAAGCCGACCTCGCGGCGATGCGCCCAGGCCGCGATGGCCGAGGCCACGGTGCCGGATTGCGTGACCAGCGCCAGATCGCCGGCCAGGGGCGGATGCGCGAGCAGCGACGCGTTGAGCTTGCGCCCCGGCACGGCCACGCCGATGCTGTCCGGTCCGAGCAGCCGCAGGCTGTGCTCCCGCGCCGCCCGCCGCGCCGCGCCGATCGGCGCCCCCTCCCCCCGGCCGAGATGCGCCGACAGCACGGCCGCCGCCGCGACCCCGCAACGCCCCGCCTCGGCGACGATGCCGGGCACCGTCTCCGGCGGGGTCGCGATCAGCACGAGGTCCGGCACCTCGGGGAGGCTGGCGAGGTTGGGGAAACAGGGCAGGCCGTCGATCGTCTCGTAGCCCGGATTGACCGGCCGGATCGCACCCTCGAACCCGCCGGCCCGCAGCGAGTCGATCACGGCCCGGCCAACCGAACCGTCACGCTCGCCCGCCCCGACGATCGCCACACTGCCCGGCGCCAACATCGCGGCGAACCCGTAAGTGCTCATGAGCTGGCTCGGATGCTCGCGCGGAACATGATCCCTGTGAGCACGACGGCCGCACCGGAACCAGGGGAAAAGGGATGCCCGAGGAGTATCAGCCTTTCCGGTGTTTTGAACACCCGCACCCGTTGGCGGGATGATGAGAGGTGCTGTGGCGCAAGTATCTGTGCGAGGCGGACGAGAGGCCGAGCGCGTGGTGGCGAGGCGGAATGATTGGCGAAAGCCGTTTTTCCGTAGTGACTTGGACAGATGGTACTCGCGCGGAGCGCCCCGCCTCGGCGTTGGCGCTGCGCACGGCCCCAATAAACCTCCAGTCATACACAGTATCGTTCTAGATCGAATACTTTGACGACCGTCGATCGGCAGCGCCCGGGGTCATGATGTGGAGAGGGCGGAGCCATCCACAGGTCTTTGATGAGGTGGCAGGGCCAACGCCCCGCACGCCATCCGACTGATGAAACTAGGGTTTTTCGGTTCGTCTGCGCTGATCGTCGCCGCTCGACGTCGCGCGGCTCCTCATCGCCCGGTCGCCGTTAGCCGCCTGGCAAGCGGATCCTGACATGCTCCTCAAGCTCTTGCTCGGCCCTGCGAATACCAACACAGCCCACGTCCATTCCATGTCCGCCGCCAAGACGGTCACGCATCTGTTCTGGACCTTCGTTGCTGGAGGCGCGGCGGCGCTCGTCTATGGCCGACCGGCGCTCGTCGCGACCGGTGCCGGGCTCGCGGCCATCCTGCTCTATCGCCTTGATCGGCCACGCCGATTCCGTTCGCTCGTGCGCCGCGTCGCGCGTCGCCACGCTCGTATCCTCGCGCTCCGCCGCCGCCAGGAATGCTTCGTGGACGCCTACGGCAATACCGTCGAGGACGGCTGGCTACGCGAGCGCGAATACTTCATCGAGCGCACGGTCCTACCCATTCTAGAGCAGCGCGGCTTCTCCGATTACTTGGATCCACGCTGGGACCAGATGATCGCGATCGTCGAGGCGGCGGCTGCCTCCGTCCGCCTGCCCGATGAGACGGATATGCCTGAAGATGGAATAGCTTACGAGCGCTTCTGCGCCGGCCTCCTCACCCAGGCCGGCTGGCACGCCCGCCCCACCCAGGCCAGCGGAGACCAGGGCGCCGATGTTATCGCCGAAAACGCCGGCACCCGCCTCGTCATCCAATGCAAGCGCTACGGAAAGCCCGTTGGCAACGCCGCCGTGCAGGAAGTAGCGGCCGCAGCCCGCCACTGGTCTGCCGATATGGCGGCTGTGGTCTCCAACGCTGGCTTCACCCCCGCCGCGCGCAAGCTCGCCGCGACCACCGGCGTTCAGCTTCTGCACCATGATGATCTTGCAGAACTGCGTCCGATGCGGTCTGCGAACCGACGCCTACCCGCCTGATTTTCCTCGAGAATCTCCGGGCAGCGGGAGCCAGGCGCGCCTGTCTCGCGCCAGCAGCTCGTCGGCCCCTTTCGGCCCATCACTGCCAGCAGGATAAAATTCCACCGGGGCATCCTTCCAGGCCTTCAGCAACGGATCGACCGCAGCCCACCCGGCCTCGATGTTGTCCGCACGCTGGAACAGCGTCGCGTCGCCGATCATGCAGTCGTAGAGCAGGGTCTCGTAGCCGACATTCGGCGTTTCGTCGAAGAAGTCTTTGTACTGGAACGCATTCTCGACGCGCCCGAGCCGCATCTGCGGGCCCGGCGCCTTGACGTTGATCTCGGTGGTCTCACCGGGCTCGGGGGCGATGCGGATACGCATCACGTTCTGCGCGACGTCTTCTACCGGCGTGCCGCGAAACAGGCGGTAGGGCGCCGGCTTGAAATGGATCGCGATCTCGGTGAGGCGCCCGGTCAACCGCTTGCCAGTGCGCACGTAAAACGGCACGCCCGCCCAGCGCCAGTTCTCGATCTCGAGCTTCAGGGCGGTATAGGTTTCGGTATTCGAGTTTGGGTCAACGTTCGGCTCGTTGCGATAGGCCGGGACGTCCTTTCCGAACTCGACGCCTGCCGTGTACTGGCCGCGCACCGCGTGGTCGGGCTGGATCGGCTTAACCGCCTCGGCGAGCTTCGCTTTCTCCGTCCTGACCGCCTCGGCATCAAACGAGTTCGGCGGCTCCATCGCCACCATACAGAGCAACTGGAACATGTGGTTCGGCACCATATCGCGCAGCGCGCCGGTGGGCTCGTAGAAGGAGCCGCGCTGTTCGACGCCGACCGTCTCGGCCGCGGTGATCTGGACATGGTCGACGTATTCGCGACGCCACAACGGCTCGAAGATGCCGTTGGCGAAGCGGATCGCCATCATTGACTGCACCGTCTCTTTCCCAAGGAAGTGGTCGATCCGGTAGAATTGACTCTCATCCGCTTGTTTCAGGATGCGCGCGTTCAGCGCCTGCGCCGAGGCCAGGTCGTGGCCGAAGGGCTTCTCAATCACGACGCGACGAAAGCTGTCGTCGCCCTGCTTCAGAAGACCGGCCTTGCCGAGCCCGTCGACGATCGATCCAAAGAACCGAGCGGCGACGGCAAGATAGAAGACCGCGTTGCCCCGCAAGTGCTCGCCGAGCGCCTTATAAGTTTCTTCCTTCTCAAAATCGCCCTGCACGAAATGCAGCCGGTCGCGGATGAAGCTCCATTGGGCTTCGTCGATGTGGTCAGTATGGAATTCGCCGGACTTGTCCTTGGCGAAAGACTCCATCGTGTCGGTGAGCTCTTTGCGCCAGCCGTCGTCGGTCTTCTCATTGTGATCGACGCCGATGATCTTGAGATCGTTCGAGAGCAGCCCGCCACCGGAAAGGTTGTAGAGTGCTGGCATCAGCAATCGCTTGGTCAGGTCGCCGCCTGCTCCGAAGATCACGAGGGTGCAGGGGGGCGCCGGATCAGCGCCAGGTGCGCTGCGCTTCTTCGGCGAAACCTGATCGCCCATCACAACCGCTCCGAATGACGCACCGCAACGCTGCAGCGGCGGACCAACCGGTTGGCCAGGGAGGCGTTCCATGTCTTGCGTAAGGATCCGGCCAGCGCCGCTTCACTCCTCCGTGCGCAGAGCCTGCCCGTGGTCGACCGGCAGGTCGAGCGCTTTGCCTTTCAGCTCTTCGCCTGTTGGGAGGGAGCGGGCATCCCAGCCACCGCCGATGGCGCGGATCAGATCGACGGCCGTGGTGAAGCGGCTGAGCTTCACCTGCAACGCGGCCACTTCGTTGTTCACCTGCAGCGCCTGCGCGGTGACCACCGTAGTATAGTTCTGCGTACCGGCGCGGTACTCGTTAAGGGTGATCTCGACGGCCTTGCGGGCGGAGACCACGGCCTCGTCCTGCTTGGCTTGCTGTCGGGCCAAGATGCGTACGCTGGACAGGCCGTTCTCAACCTCCCCGAAGGCAGTGAGCACGGTCTGACGGTAGGTCGCCACCGCAGCATCATAACCGGCGCGAGCGGACTGAACGGCCGCGCTGCGCGCGCCGCCATCGAACAGTACTTCATTGCCAGCTGCCGCCACGGACCAGACCGAGTTCGTCGCAGAGAAGATGCCGTCGCGGGTAAGGCCCGCGAAGCCGCCGGAGGCTGAGAGTGTCACCGTCGGGAAGAAGGCCGCGACAGCGACGCCGATCTGCTCGCTCTGCGCCTGCACCAGCCGCTCTGACTGCGCGATGTCGGGTCGCCGCTCCAGCAATTCGGAGGGTACGCCGACCGGAACCGCCGGCGGCCGATCCGCTAGCCGGCCGATCGGGATGTTCAGCTCGGAAGGCGGCCGACCGATCAACGTGGCGAGAGCGTGCTCGAAGACCGCGCGCTGGACGTCGGTGGCGATCACCGCCGCCTCCGTGGTCTGAAGCTGGGTCTGCGCCGTGATAACATCGGACCGCGCGGCGACACCGGCATTGTACTGATTCTCGGCGATGCCGAGGCTGCGCTTGTAACCTGCTACATTCTCCTGGAGGACCTTCTTCAGCGTGTCCTGGTAGCGGAGCTGCAGATAGGTGGTGGCGAGTTCCGCCTGAATGCCAAGGCGCACCAGGCCAATATCGGCTGCCGAGGCCTGGGCGCTGGCAACGTCGCTCTCAAGCTGCCGCCGGATGCGCCCGAATAGGTCGGGCTCCCAGGTGGCCTGACCCTGCAACTGGTAGGTCGTCCGTTCCGAGCCGCCGGAGCGGGCACGTGTGATCGTCGGCGCGCCGATCACGGTCGGGAAGAGCGCTGCACGGGATTGGGCAACGAGGGCGCGGGCCTGCGAGTAGTTCGCGACGCTCGCACGTAAGTTTTGGTTGTCGACGTCGACGAGCCGCATCAGACGGTCGAGGGTCGGGTCGCGAAACACCCGCCACCAGTCGCCGCGCACGGCACCGTCATTCGGTTGGGCCGGCCGCCAGTTCTTCCGCTTCTGGACCCAGGCGAGGCTGTCCTCGCGCATTCCGCCCTCCTTGAAGCCGAGCGGAGTCTCGACGGAAGGGCGCGTGTAGTCGGGGCCGACAAGGCAGCCCGACGTCGAGGCGGCGACACCGAGGGCCGCCACCGTGCGGATGAGCTTCACAGACATTACTCGGCTGGGAACGGAGCCGCACCGCCGCCAGCTCGCCTGCTGCGCCGGTTCAACGCCCAATGGCGCAGCCGGTCGAGATACAGGTAGACGACGGGGGTCGTGTACAAGGTCAGGATCTGACTCACGATGAGACCGCCGATGATCGCGATGCCGAGAGGCCGGCGGAGCTCCGCGCCCTCGCCCACCGCCAACACCAGTGGCGCGGCGCCGAGAAGCGCGGCCGCCGTTGTCATCATGATGGGACGGAAGCGCAAGAGGCAGGCCTCGTAGATCGCATCGGCTGGCGAGGCACCACGGGTGCGCTCGGCATCGAGCGCGAAGTCGATCATCAGGATCGCGTTCTTCTTCACGATGCCGATCAGGAGGAAGACGGCGATCAGCGCGATCAACGTGAACTCCGTTCCCGTCGCGAGTAGCGCCAGCACGGCGCCGATTCCAGCCGAGGGCAGCGTCGAAAGAATTGTGATCGGGTGCACGTAGCTTTCGTAGAGAATGCCGAGCACTGCGTAGACCGCGAGGAGCGCGCCGAGGATCAGCAGAGGCTGGCGCGAGGCCGATTCCTGGTAATTCTTGGCCGCGCCGGAGAATTCGCCGTGAATGGTAGCCGGCATGCGCAGTTCCTGCATTGCCTTCTCGATCGCGTTCGTTGCGTCCGAGAGGCTCTTGCCAGGCGCCAGGTTGAACGAAACCGTCGTGGCCACGAATAGTCCTTGATGGCTGACTTGGACCGGCGCCGTGCCCTGCTCGAACCGGGCAAAGGCCGACAGCGGCACCATCGTCTCCTTCGCGCTTGAAACCGGCGCGCTGGAGGAGGCACCGCCTTTGCTCGCGGCAATGGCGTTTGAGGCGGCGTTGCGCGCGGAATCCGAAGCCACCGAAGAGGCGTCTGTGCCGGTCGATGTGCTGTCCGCGCCAGCAGAGGATGCCACCGTGGAACTGGCGGCCCCGGGCGCTGGGGCACCGCTAAGCGCGTTCGAGGCACCGGTCATCGCGCCGCTGCCGGTGCTCGATGCCGATGGCGTGGCATTGCTCGAGGTTGATGCCGCCGTCGGCCCGGTCACGGTTCCGGCCACGGCGTTAGTGGTGGCCGAGCCGCGCGCATTCCCGCCTGAGGTCGAGACGTAGATCATCTTCAGCGTCTCGGGGCTCTGGAGGTAGCGCGGCGCGATTTCCATCACGACGTGGTACTGATTCAGAGGGTTGTAGATGGTCGAGACCTGACGCTGGCCGAAGGCATCGTAGAGTGTTTGGTCGATCTTGTCGGGCGTGATGCCGTAGCGGTAGGCCGTCGGCCGGTCGATGATGATCCGGCTCTCTAGGCCGCCTTCCTGCTGGTCGGAAGTCACGTCGGCGAAGAGATCCGTCTGCTTCTGCAGCGTCTCAACCAGCTTCGGCGCCCAAGTGTAGAGTTCTTCCGCCGAGTCCGCCTGAAGCGCGTATTGATACTGAGCGAAGCTCTGCCGGCCGCCCATCTTGAGATCCTGCCGGGAGAACAGGAACAACCGGGCTCCGGCAACCTGCGATAGCTTCGGTCGCAGTCGCGCCATCACCGCGTCGATCGACGGTCGCTCGCCCAACGGCTTCAGCCCCACGAAGACGTTGGCCGAGTTTGTGCCACGCCCTCCGGTGAAGCCGACAATACTGTCCACGGCCGGATCGGCCTGCACAATGGCGCTCGCCCTGGTCAGCTTCTCCTTCATCGACTGGAAGGAGATGCGCTGGTCGGCCTGGATGCCGCCCATGAGCTGTCCCGTATCCTGCTCGGGGAAGAAGCCCTTCGGCACGATGACGTAGAGATAGACGTTCAGCCCGATCGTCACGAAGACGCTGAGCAGCACCAGCCGGCGGTGGCGCAGCGCGAAGCCAAGGGAACGCTCGTAGCCGCGCAGCAGCCCCTCGAAGCCGCCCTCCAGCACGCGGACGAAGATATTGCTGCGTCTGGGCTTTGCCGCAGGGTCGTGAGCATTCAGGAAGCGGGCGCACATCATCGGCGTCGTGGTCAGCGAGACCACGAGCGAGATCAGGATTGCCAGTGATAGCGTGACCGCGAATTCGCGGAAGAGCCGACCAACGATGCCGCCCATCATCAGGATCGGCAGAAAGACCGCGACGAGCGATAGGCTCATAGAGATCACCGTGAAGCCGACCTCGCGTGCCCCAAGCAAGGCCGCCTCCATCCGCGGCTTGCCGGCCTCGATATGACGCTGGATGTTCTCCAAGACGACGATGGCGTCGTCGACCACGAAGCCGGTGGCGATGATCAGCGCCATTAGCGACAGGATATTGAGCGAGAAGCCGCAGAGGTACATCGCGGCGAAGGTGCCCACGATCGAGATTGGCACCGCCACGGCCGGGATCAGTGTCGCGCGTCCCGAGCGTAGGAACACGAAGACCACCAGGATCACGAGGCCGACGGCGATGAGCAGTGTCTCCTCGGTCTCCTTAAGCGAGGCGCGGATCGTGGCCGAACGGTCACCCGAGATGTCGAGGTCGATGTCCCCAGGCAACGCGGCCCGGATCTGCGGGATCGCCGCCTTGACCCGCTTCACCGTCTCGACGACGTTGGAGTTCGGCTGCTTGTAGATGAACAGGATGACGCCAGGCTTGCCATTGACGAGCCCGAGGTTGCGCTTGTCCTCGACGGAATCCTCGACTTGGCCGACATCACTCAGCCGCACCCCCGCGCCGTTCCGGTAGGCCACGACGATGTCGCGATAGTCGGCAGCCTGCCGGCCCTGGTCATTGGCGTAGAGCTGGTAACGGCGGTTACCCGCAACGACGTCGCCCTTAGGCGAGTTAGCGTTAGCCGAGGCCAGCGCCGCGCGGATACCCTCAAGGCCGATGCCGTAGTTAAACAAGGCCGTCGGGTCGAGCTCGACGCGCACTGCCGGCAGTGAGGAGCCGCCGATATCGACGTTTCCGATGCCCTCGACCTGGGACATCTTCTGCTGAACCACCGTCGCGGCGGAGTCATAGAGCTGGCCGGGCGATAAAGAATCCGAGGTAAGGCCTAGGATGAGGATCGGCGCGTCTGCCGGATTGAACTTCCGGTAGGTTGGGTTCTGCCGCAGAGCCGTCGGCAGGTCAGCGCGGGCTGCGTTGATCGCCGCCTGGACGTCGCGGGCGGCACCGTCGATGTCGCGGTTCAGGCCAAAGAGCAGAATGATGCGCACAGTGCCGGTCGAGCTCGTCGATGTCATCTCATTGACATCGGCGATGATGCCGAGCCGGCGCTCCAGCGGAGCCGCCACCGTCGTTGCCATAGTCTCCGGCGAGGCGCCGGCCATCTGCGCCTGGACGAGGATGACGGGAAAATCGACCTGCGGCAGCGGCGCGACCGGCAGCTTAATGAATGCGAACAGGCCGGCCAAAAGAACGCCGATCGTAAGCAGCGTCGTGGCGATCGGGCGCCGGATGAACGGCTCCGACACGTTCACGGCAGCGCCTCGCCCGCGCGGAAGCCGCCCTCACGCCGGCCCGTCAACCGTCGCTCCAGCCGGTCGAAGGCAAGATAGATTACCGGCGTCGTGAACAGTGTCAGCACCTGACTGACGATGAGGCCGCCAGCGATGACAATGCCAAGCGGCTGGCGCAACTCGGACCCAACGCCGGTGCCGAGGATCAACGGCACCGCCGCGAACAGGGCCGCGAAGGTGGTCATCATGATAGGGCGGAAACGCAGTAGGCACGCCTCGTAGATCGCATCGCGTGGGGCCATTCCCTCCTCGCGCTCAGCCTGAAGCGCGAAGTCGATCATCATGATCGCGTTCTTCTTCACGATGCCGATCAGGAGCACGATGCCGATGATGGCGATGATGTCGAGCGAAAGTCCGAACAGCATCAGTCCGAGCAGTGCGCCGATCCCAGCCGAGGGCAGCGTCGAGAGAATTGTGATCGGGTGGATGAAGCTCTCGTAGAGCACGCCGAGCACGATGTAGACGGTGACAATCGCGGCGAGGATCAGGAAGAGCTCGTTGGAGAGCGCCGCCTGGAAGGCGAAGACAGAGCCCTGCGGCACTACGTTGAAGCTCGCCGGCAGCCCGATCTCCTTGCGCGTCTTCTCGATGGCATCGACCGCCTGTCCGAGGGCCGCCCCGGGCGCTAGGTTGAACGAGACGGTGGTCGCCGGAAACTGACCGAGATGGCCGACGAGCAGCGGCGCGCGACGCTCATCGATCCTGGCGATCGCCGAGAGCGGCACCTGTCCTGAAGCAGCGGTGGAGGACGGTAGGTAAAGTTTCTTCAGCGAGTCCAGCGTCGTGTGTAGCGCGGGATCGGCCTCAAGAATCACCCGATACTGGTTTGATTGCGAGAAGATCGTCGAGATGATGCGCTGGCCGAAAGCATCGTAGAGCGCGTTGTCGACCGAAGCCGGCGTGATGCCATAGCGGCCGGCGGTCGCCCGGTCGATGGTCACATAGGCCGCGAGACCGTTGCCCTGGTAGTCACTGGTCACGTCGGCGAGCAAAGGTGAAGCTTGCAGCGCGTCGACGAAGCGTGGAACCCAGGTTTCGAACTCGGACAGGTTCGGATTCTCCAGGATGACTTGGTACTGAGTCGCCGAAACCGCTGTGTCGATGGTCAGGTCTTGGACCGGCTGCATGTAGAGGCGAACGCCGGCAACCTCGCGCGTCGCCAGGTTGAGACGCCGGATGACGTCGCTGGCGCTCGCCGAACGCTCGGCCCGCGGCTTCAGATTGATGAGCATGCGGCCGGAATTGAGGGTGACGTTCTGCCCGTCGACTCCGATGAACGAGGACAGGTTGGCGACGTCAGGATCCTTCAACACGACGTCGGCGAGTTGCTGCTGGCGCTCCGCCATCGCCGCATACGACACGCTCTGGTCAGCCTGGGAGATACCCTGGATGACGCCCGTATCCTGGACCGGGAAGAATCCCTTCGGGATCACCACGAAAAGGTACGCGGTGAGCGCGATCGTGCCGACAGTGACGATCAGCGTGAGACCCTGATTGGCGAGCACCACGCGCAGCGCGCGGCCATAGGCTGCGATGGTCCCCTCGGTCAGCCTGCGCCCGGCGCGGCCGATGAAACCTTTGCGCCGCTGGCCGTGCACCTCGGGCTTGAGGAGACGCGCGCACATCATCGGCACCAGGGTCAGTGAGACGAAGGCAGAGATGACGATGGTGGCGGCGAGCGTGATCGCGAATTCGTGGAAGAGCCGACCGACGACATCTCCCATGAACAGGAGCGGGATCAGCACCGCGATCAGTGACACGGTCAGCGACACAATGGTGAAGCCGATCTCGCGGCTGCCCTTCATCGCAGCCTCGAGCGGCGAGTCACCCTCCTCAACGTGGCGGGCGATGTTCTCGATGACCACGATCGCATCGTCGACGACGAAGCCGGTGGCGATGGTCAGCGCCATCAGGGAGAGGTTGTCGAGGGAGAAGCCCCAGACGCTCATTGCCGCCAGCGCGCCGACGAGGGAAAGCGGCACCGACAGGCTAGGAATGATCGTCGCGGAAACGCTGCGTAGGAACAGGAAAATCACCATCACGACTAGTGCGATGGCGAGCAGCAGCTCGAACTGGACGTCCTCCACTGAAGCTCGGATCGTGATCGTGCGGTCGGTGAGAAGCGCGATGCCTACGGCCGCCGGCATGCTGGCCTGCAGCTGAGGCAGCAAGGCCTTGATCTTGTCGACTGTGTCGATGACATTCGCGCCCGGCTGGCGCTGGATGTTGAGGATGACGGCGGGCGTCCGGTCCATCCAGGCACCGAGCCTAGTGTTTTCAGCGCCATCAATCACCTCGGCGACGTCCGACAGGTGCACCGGCGAGCCGTTCTTGTAGGCGATGATTGCGCTCGAATAGACGGCCGGGTCGCGGACCTGATCGTTGGCGTTGATCGTGTAGGACTGGGTCGGCCCGTCGATATTACCCTTCGGCGTGTTGACGTTGAGGTTCGCGATCGTAGTGCGCAGGTCGTCGATATTCAGCCCATAGGCGGCGAGCGCCAGGGAGTTAAATCGCACTCGCACCGCCGGCCGCTGACCGCCGCCCATACTGACAAGGCCGACGCCAGCCACCTGGGAGATCTTCTGGGCGAGCCTTGTCTCGGCGAGGTCGCGCACCTGCGTCAGCGGCATCGTCGCCGAGGTCAGGGCGAGCGTCAGGATCGGCGCATCGGCCGGATTGACCTTGGCGTAGACCGGCGGCGCGGGCAGATCCGAGGGTAGGAGGTTGCCGGCCGCATTGATCGCCGCCTGAACCGATTGCTCGGCGATGTCGAGAGAAATGTCGAGGCTGAACTGCAGAGTGATGACCGACGCACCGGCCGAGCTCTGCGAGGACATCTGGCTGAGATTGGCCATCTGGCCGAACTGCCGCTCCAGCGGTGCCGTGACGGCCGAGGTCATCACCTCGGGGCTCGCTCCTGGATAAAAGGTCTGCACCTGGATTGTCGGGTAGTCGACGGCGGGTAGCGCCGAAACCGGAAGGCCAACATAGGAGACCATGCCGACGATCAGGATCGCCAGCATCAGCAGCGTCGTCGCCACGGGACGGAGGATGAAAATACGCGACGGGTTCATGGCGTGTGCCTACCGCGTAGCGATGCTCATTCTCTCCCCCTGCAGGCGGGGAGAGAATGAGCGCGAGGCCGTCGCGCGTCCCATCACTGAGCCTTCTGTCGGCCGCGCCGATGCGAGTGCTCGCCGCCTTGTGTCTGCACGGCATCGCCCTGGCCGTCAGGGGCCTTGCCGCCGTCCGTCTTGCCGGCGCTGCCCGTCTCGGCCAGCTGCGAGGCAGCGGTTCCTGCAGCGGCCTTATCACCCGGCGCACCACCTGCCTTGGCCTGCGTTCCACCGGAAGTGATCCGCACGGCTGCCCCCTCTCGCAGGCGGTCGGTGCCGTCCGTGACGACCCGGTCGCCCGGCTTGAGGCCCGTGGTGACGACTGTGCGGGAACCGTCAGTCTCGCCTACTGTGATCGGGCGCACCGTGACCTTGTCGTCGCCTTGCATCAGGTAAACGTAGGCGCCGGGCGTGCCCCGCAGGATCGCTGAGGTCGGGACGACGGTGGCGTCCTTAATCGTGTCGACCGTCAGTTTTGCGTTGACGAACTGGTTCGGAAACAGCGTCTCATCGTCGTTCTGAAACAGTGCGCGTAGCTTCACCGTGCCGGTGGTGACGTCGATCTGGTTGTCGATCGTGTCGAGGGACCCAGTGGCGATCTCATGCTGGTCGCCACGGTCGTAGGCGCGTACCGTCAGCTTGGCGCCGGCGCGGATACGTTTCATCACTTGAGCGACGTCATCCTCCGGCAGCGTGAACAGCACCGAGATCGGATGGAGTTGTGTCACCACTACAATATTGGTGGAGCCGGCCGAGATGTAGTTGCCCTGATCAACCTGGCGCAGGCCGACCCGGCCCTCCACGGGTGACGTAATGCGGGCATAGGCGATGTTGAGCTTCTGTTGATCGACCATGGCCTGGTCGGCAGCGACCGTGCCCTCATTCTGCTTCACCAGAGCGGCCTGCGTGTCGACGTTCTGCTTCGAGATCGAATCCTGGCGGTTCAGGGTCTGATAGCGCTGCAGGTCGAGCTTGGCATTCTGAAGCAGGGCCTGATCCCGCGCGAGCTGGCCCTGGTTCTGCGCGAGCAGGGCTTCGTAGGGACGCGGGTCGACCTGGGCAAGATAATCGCCCTTCTTGACCGTTTGCCCCTCGCGGAAGCCGATATCCAACAAGTAGCCGCTGATCTGCGAACGAACCGTCACCGTGGCGAGCGGCGTTACGGTGCCGAGCCCCTGGAGAACGATCGGCATATCGCCAACCGATGCGGTGGCGATCCCTACGGCCTGGGCAATGTCGCCGCCCCCATGGCGACCGCCACCGCGGCCATGCTTCGTCGCCGCGACTCCCTCGGGCACACGCTTGGCGTCGTACATACGATGTGCGACTGCGCCCGCTAATCCGAGTAAAACGAGCAGCAGCATCCAGCGCCCGGCTCGACTGCGCCGGCGGGTCTTCGGGGCGGGAACCTGCTCCGGATATTCCCGTGCGGTCTCCCTGCGGATCGGCGAACTCTCGTTCATCCTCGTCTCAATCAGATCGTCGCGTCGAAACCGTCTTCGCTCCGATTGTCCCTATACCGTGAACCGGACTGCGCTTTCGCCCAACGGACGAAGACTAACGGATCACAGCCTCCGTCCCGATCCATTCCGATCCGCTGGAGACTGGCGAACAGGCGTAGGCTTCGAGATGGGAAGCGCTCATCGCAAAAGCACGCGAACGGTGTCTCGGCAATGCGTCGTGAGTACGGCGTGCAGGTTTCCCGGATGTTGCTGAGCGCGGCGGGCTTTTCGGAGAAGCGATGTCGCATGGCAACATGTTCAGCGTGTACGCGCGAAGCACCCTGCGACGACAGGACAGGGGGCAGCGCCCGAAACGCAAAGAGGCCGCCGTGCGGGACGGCAGCCTCTTCGCTACAACCGAGCCGGCGACCACATGCAGGGAACGAGGGGGCGGAGTTCTCTACAGGCGGTCGCCGGTCGGCCGTGGGTTCAGAGTTATCTCACGACTGATGATTGTCAACATTCGTCAGTCGTGCTGGATGCCAGGGCTCGAAGTCGTGTGCGTTCCCGCACGTTTCGCCATGATATCCCTGCGTGGTATCCGCTTCTTGTCTTGACGCCGTGGACATTGCGACAGGTGTCGTCACCGCTCTGATTTGCCGTATATGAATCCCGTCTTCGCCGATCTTCCCGTCACGGTCTTCGAGACGATGTCGCGGCTCGCCCGCGAGCACGGCGCGGTCAATCTCGGCCAGGGGTTTCCCGACGATCCGGGTCCGGACGACGTCCGCGAGGTGGCTGCCAAGGCCCTGCGCGACGGCTACAACCAGTACCCGCCGATGATGGGCCTGGCCTCGCTCCGCTCGGCGATCGCGGCCCATTACGGCCGCCACCAGGGCCTCGACCTCGACCCCGAGACGGAGGTGATGGTCACCTCGGGCGCCACCGAGGCTCTGGCCGGCGCGATCTTCGCGCTGATCCAGCCCGGCGACGAGGTCGTGCTGTTCGAGCCGATGTACGACGCCTACCTGCCGCTGGTGCGCCGGGCCGGTGGCATTCCGCGCTTCGTGACGCTGAAGCCGCCGCATTTCCGGCTGGAGGACGAGGCGCTCGCGGCAGCGTTCTCGGACCGCACCCGGCTCATCATCCTCAACAATCCGTTGAACCCGTCGGCCACGGTCTTCGGCGAGACCGATCTGTCGCTGCTCGCGGAGTACTGCCAGAGATTCGACGCCCTCGCGCTCTGCGACGAGGTCTGGGAGCACGTGATGTTCGACGGCTCCCGGCACGTTCCGCTGATGGCGCTGCCGGGCATGCGCGAGCGAACGATCAAGGTCGGCTCCGCAGGCAAGATCTTCAGCCTCACAGGCTGGAAGGTCGGCTTCGTGATGGCCGCTCCGGGGCTGATGCGGGTGCTTGCCCGCGCCCACCAGTTCCTGACCTTCACCACGCCGCCGAACCTGCAGGAGGCGGCAGCCTACGGCCTGGGGAAGGACGAGGCCTACTTCATCGGCATGCGCGCCGGGCTCGCCCGCTCACGCGACCGTCTGGCGAAGGGCCTGTCAGCCCTCGGCTTCACGGTGCTGCCCAGCGCCGCGACCTATTTCCTCAGCATCGACATCGGCGAGGACGACGACGTCGCCTTCTGCGAGCGGCTGGTGCGCGAGAACGGCGTCGCGGCGATTCCGGTGAGCGCCTTCTACGAGACCGGACGGGTCAGAAACCTCGTGCGCTTCTGCTTCGCCAAGACCGACGCGACACTCGATGCAGCCCTCGACCGGCTGTCGCGCCGCGCGAGCGCCGCCTGATGAAATTTTCCGCGAGCAACGGTCGCTTCCTTGCCGCCGGGGGGCCGGCGGACCACATGCTCTGGCATGAGCGCTGCACACACGCCCCGCCATCCGCACGTCTTCGCCGAGCCCTTCGGCTCGGCCGAGCTGAGCCGCTTCACCGATACTGGGCCGGAGGCCAGCCTCCGGCGCCTGGAGCAGATCGCGCATCTGATGGACACGGCCTTCGTGTTGCCGGGCATCAACCGGCGAGTCGGCCTCGATGCGGTGATGGGTCTCGTGCCGGTGATCGGCGACATCGCGGGCGTCGCGATCGCCTCCTACATCGTCTACGAGGCGAAGCGACTCGGCGCGCCGCGCTGGCTGATCGCGCGCATGGCGGCGAACGTGGCCTTCGACGGCCTCGTCGGTGCGGTGCCGGTGGCCGGCGACCTCTTCGATGCGGCCTTCAAGGCCAATCGCCGCAACGTCCAGCTGCTACGCCGGCATCTCGAGAAGAAAGGCAACTTGCGGCCGAGCGAGATCGAGGGCACGGCAACGCGGCTCGATTGAGCGCTGTCATCACCGGGGCCGTGACGTCATGAACGAGGTGCCGCGCCCGCAAGTCGACGCGGTCCCCACGACTGCGCCCGACAACGCGCCGCAGATTCAGGCCTTGCCGCCGGAGACTCGGCGCGGGCTCTCGCCGCTCAACAGGCGCCGCGTCGCGAACTTCTGGCGGAACAAGCGCGGCTCCTGGTCCGCCGTGATCTTCGTCGCGCTGTTCGTGATCAGCCTGTTCGCGGAGTTCATCGCCAACGACAAGCCGATCTTCGTCTCCTACAAGGGCGAGTGGCTCTGGCCGGTCTTCGTCGACTACCCGGACGAGAAGTTCGGCGGCTTCCTGGCGCAGACCGACTACCGCGCTCCCGAGACCCGGAAAGAGATCGAGGAGAACGGCTGGGCGGTCTGGCCGCCGATCCCCTATTCCTACAACACCTTCATGAGCGACCTGCCGACGCCGTCGCCCTCCCCGCCCACCTGGAACCTGACCGACGAGCAGTGCCGCCCCGTCGCAGAACGGGCCGGCGTGGAGGCGAAGGGCCGCCCGCTCGGCTGTCGTGACATCGAGAAGCACTGGCTCGGCACCGACAATGCCTCGCGCGACGTCCTCGCCCGCGTGATCTACGGCTTCCGCATCTCGGTGCTGTTCGGGCTGATGCTGGCGGCGGTTTCGTCGGTGATCGGCGTGATCGCCGGCGCGGTGCAGGGCTATTTCGGCGGCTGGACCGACCTGATCTTTCAGCGCGCCATCGAGATCTGGAGCGCGGTGCCGACGCTCTACCTGATCATCATCATGTCAGCCTTCCTGGCCCCAAGCTTCTTCACGCTGCTCGGCATCCTGACGCTGTTCGCCTGGACGGCCCTGGTCGGGGTGGTGCGCGCCGAGTTCCTGCGCGCGCGGAACTTCGAATATGTGCGCGCGGCGCGCGCGCTCGGCCTCTCCAACATCGCGATCATGACCCGCCACCTGCTGCCGAACGCCATGGTGGCCACCCTGACCTTCCTGCCGTTCATCCTGAACGGCTCGATCACGACCCTGACCTCACTGGACTTCCTCGGGTTCGGCCTGCCGCCGGGCTCGGCCTCGCTCGGCGAGCTGTTGGCGCAGGGCAAGGACAACATCAACGCGCCCTGGCTCGGGCTGACCGGGTTCTTCGTCGTTTCGGCGATGCTGAGCCTGCTGGTATTTGCCGGCGAAGCGGTTCGGGATGCCTTCGATCCGCGTAAAACCTTTGCATAAGATCATAGAAAATCTATTTTGTTACTGATAATCTATGCTTTTGATTCTGCGATCTAACTCTGATTTTGCGTGCTCAATCCTCGCGTTGCAGGCGTCCAGGTCGAGGAAGCAGTTGAGCGGAATGTACGCATCTTTCCTCGAAAGCAGCTCATCAGTTAGAGCGTTCCAGATCTGTAATTCTCCGTTCAAAAAATAATCTCTGATAAATCTCTCGATTTCTATCAAATGTCTAGCAGCTGCCACCGAGCCGTCGTCTTCTAGAAAAACTCCCTGAGTTACGTCAAACAACAATCTTTCATCTTGAAAATTTAAAGAAAACCGAATCTCGAACAGCGAGTCTGCCGATCTATAAAATAGTTTAATAACACCATCGTCGAGCGCAATTCCTGTCGCAGACATATTCTCCATTGAACCATAGGGTGGACATTCCCTCAGCCGAACACAAATATCCGGCAATTCAATCATTTTGTCAGGTTGACCTTTTTCATTCCTCCCAATCTGTTCGATGAGTTCGGCGC
>NZ_BJZV01000013.1 GCF_007992215.1 Methylobacterium gnaphalii
GGCCTATCTTGAAGCCGTCACGGCTGACGAGGGTGAGATCCCCTCCTCCGGGAGCGCTTCGTCTTCCGAGGACGGCCCGGTCTTCGATGCTGGCCAGTTCGGCGCCGAGGGCGGCGACCTTTACGATCAGGCTGTGGCTGTGGTGCTCCGGGACAAGAAGGCCTCGACCTCCTACATTCAGCGCCGTCTGCAGATCGGCTACAACCGCGCTGCCTCGATCATGGAGCGGATGGAAACGGAAGGCCTCGTCGGCCCGGCTAATCATGCCGGCAAGCGCGAGATCCTGGTGGAGAGCGAAGAGCAGGGTTTCTGATCGGCGATCCGAGACGCAGGCCTGCAGCAAATCGCGAGAAGTTGAACCCTGTGCCGGTCAGCGGAACCGTGCTCTATATTCGAAAGACCGGGGTGCCGCAGCCGGCCTATGGTCTCGCACTCTGAGGCAAGCGCGGCGAAGCGCCGGAACCGGTAAGCTTCACCGGCATCGGCAGGCAACCGCTTTCGGTGAATCAGGGCTGTTGCGACGTCGGGAAGCAGCCTGATGCTCACGCATGGTGCCAGAATCGATGCACCGCGTTTCGGGAGGCATTGATGCGCGGCACTGTGGCTATGCGCAGCGTGACGAAGTTCGCTGTCGCATCGTACGCTCCCGCTGATTTACCAGCCCTTTGACCCGCTGCCGTCGATGCTGAGCCAGATGGGCTCGCGTCACGATTCACGACGGACTAGCACGGCGATCGGGGGCATCGGCGCCGATGCCCCCGTCTCGATGCCGGTTAGGGGGAGGCTCGACCGCCCTCCGCATTGATCTTCTCAGCGATCTTGGAGAGCAACTGGTCGGTCTTCTTCTCTTCCTGCAGCGTCTCGTCGAGGAGCTTGGCCGCATCCGTGTAGCCGAGCTGTGAGGCCCAGGTCTTCAATGTGCCGTACCGCGCGATTTCGTAGTGCTCGACGGCCTGCGCGCAGGCTGCAAGTACAGCGTCCGCTGCGGGGCTGTCGCCGAAATCCTCGAGATCTTCTTCCATCTCGGCCGTGAGGCCTTGCATCGCCTCGCAAGTCTTCGCCCGAGCCGACTTGCCGATGATCTCGAAAACCTGTCCCAGCCGTTCGACTTGGGTGGCGCTTTCCTCGGCGTGCGTCTCGAAAGCCTGTCGAAGCTCCTGATGCTCGGCCGCCTTCGCCGATTTCTTCAAAGCGCGGACGGATTGCTTCTCAGCGTAGTAGACGTCTTTCAGCGTCTCGTAGAACGCATCGTGCAGAGTCTTCGTCTTCGTAGCCACGGGAGGACTCCTTTCGTTCGCGTAAGAGGGGCTCAATGCCGCCTAGCTTGAGAACCTCATCGACGGCCGTTGGGTCCGCGCCAGCCTTCCAAAAATTCGGCTTTTCCCCGGATTCCAACGGCGTCGCAGATCCACAAAAACGGGTCGCCTTACCTCAGGAATTCCGGCTACGCTCGCGTTTGGTCTCCGTCCTTAGTGCGCCGAGCAGCAGCCCGCCCTCCTCCGTCACTTCGTAATGCGCGCGCTGCGTGCGGGCATTGCGGGAAGTCACCACCAGCAATCCGAGTTCGACAAGAATCTCGAGCGCGCGGAGCACCAACGCGTGCTCGATCCCGAAGACCCGCGCGAAACTGCGGGTATCCGAGGCAAGCCCCAGCGACACGCCGGCGAGCAGGCCGGCCTCAAGGCGCGAGAGGTCGAAGCGCAGGTCCGCGATGGTATCCGTCGCGGCGAGAAAGGTCTCCGCGTCGGCAGCTGGCTTGCTCATGCCGCCTTGGCGCGGGCGGTGCGGGCGCGGATCTTCACCAGTACCGATTTCGAGGTCGGGGTGTCCGAGAGCTCGCCGAAGCTCGACAACGGCACCATCACATTCAGCTCGGGGTAATAGCCAGCGAGCGATCCGCGCGGCATCTCGAACGGTACGAGGCGGAAATCCTCCGCGACCTCGCCGCTCTCATCGTCACCGGCACGCACGATGTCGACGCGGTCGCCGTAGAGAGCGCGCAACGCGGCGCAATCGTCCGGATGCGCGAAGACCACACGACGCTCGCCGTAGACGCCGCGGTAGCGGTCATCGAGCCCATAGATCGTCGTGTTGTACTGGTCGTGGCTGCGGAAGGTCTGCAGCACGAAGGTGCCGTCGACAGTCAGCGCCTTCTGGTGCTCCGTGGCCTGCGGGATCGGGCCGAAGGAGAAGCTGGCCTTGCCGCTCGCCGTCTCGAAGACGCGCTCAGCGGCGAGGTTGCGCAGCATGAAGCCACGCGGCCGGCGGACCCGCAGGTTGAAGCCGGTGAAGCCAGGGATGGTCTTCTCGATGAGGTCGCGGATCAGGTCGTAATCGTCGGCGAGCGCGGCCCAGTCGACATGGGCCGAGCCCACGGTCGCGGCGGCCATGCCGGCGATGATGCCGATTTCTGAACGCAGCTCCGGTGAGGCCGGCTTGTTGATGCCGCCCGAGCCGTGGACCATGCTCATCGAATCCTCGACGGTCACGATCTGGATCTTGCCCTTCGAGTTCCGGTCGATCTCGGTCCGGCCGAGGCAGGGCAGCAGATAGGCGACGCGACCTGGCAGCAAGTGTGAGTGGTTGAGCTTCGTCCCGATATGGACGGTGAGTTCGCAGGAGGCGAGCGCCTTGGCGACCAGCGTCGAGTCCGGCGTCGCGCGAGCGAAGTTGCCGCCAAGCCCGATGAAAGCTTTCGAGGAGCCGTCAAGCATCGCGCCGATCGCGGCGAGCACGTTGTGGCCGTGGCCACGCGGCGACTTGAAGCCGAACTGACGGTCGAGGGCGTCGAGCAAGGCGGCCGGCGGCCTCTCGTTGATACCCACCGTGCGGTCGCCCTGCACGTTCGAGTGGCCACGCACTGGGCAGAGGCCCGTGCCTGGACGGCCGACATGGCCGCGCAGGAACATGACGTTGGCGATCTCGCGCACGGTCGCGACAGAGTGCTTGTGCTGGGTCACGCCCATCGCCCAAGTGGCGATGACCTTGTCGGCGCCGAGATAGACCTCGGCCGCCGTCTCGATTTCCTCACGGGTCAGGCCTGACTGATCGAGGATCGCCTCCCAGGAGGTCGCATCGACGGCCGCGCGATACGCCTCGTAATCGGAGGTCTGGCTGCGCAGGAAGGCGCGATCAAGCAGCGAGGGCTTGCCGGCGGCCAGTGCCGCCTCATCGCGCTCAAACACAACCTTGGCGATACCGCGGAAGGCCGCCATGTCTCCGCCCAGACGCGGCTGAAAGTAGTGGCTTGCGATGGCCTGGCTCGCGCCACGCAGCATCTCGACGCTGTTCTGCGGATCGGCGAAGCGCTCCAGTCCGCGCTCGCGCACGGGATTGAAGGCGACAACCCGGGCACCGCGCTCGGCGGCGCGGCGCAGATCGGCGAGCATGCGCGGATGGTTGGTGCCGGGGTTCTGGCCGACAACGAAGATCGCGTCCGCCTTCTCGAAATCTTCCAGCAGCACCGTGCCCTTACCGATGCCAATGGCCTGGGTCAGCCCGATGCCGCTGGCCTCGTGGCACATGTTCGAGCAGTCAGGGAAGTTGTTGGTGCCGTAGTGACGCGCGAAGAGCTGGTAGAGATAGGCCGCTTCGTTCGAGGCGCGGCCGGAGGTGTAGAATTCCGCCTGATCGGGGTGGTCGAGCCCGCGCAGCGTTGCGCCGATCTCGGCGAAGGCCTCGTCCCAGCTCACCGCGACGTAGCGGTCGGAGACCGCGTCGTAGCGCATCGGATGAGTCAAACGGCCTTCGAGTTCGAGGGCGTAGTCGGTCCAGCCACGCAGCTCGGTGAGCGTGTGCTTGGCGAAAAATTTCGGCGGGGTGCGCTTGTCGGTCGCCTCCCAAGAGACTGCCTTCACGCCGTTCTCGCAGAATTCGAACGACGAGCCGTGGGCCGGGTCGCCCCAGGCGCAACCGGGGCAATCGAACCCATCGGGCTGGTTCGCGGCGAGCAGCACGCGTGCACCGGACAACGGCGCGCGACTCTTCAGGAGATGCTTGCCACAACTCTTCAAAGCGCCCCAGCCGCCAGCGGCGGAAGAGCGCTTGAGGGCCGGTTCTGTGCTGCTCATGAGGTCCGATCGCGAATGTCGGAGAAAGCCAGTTGCCCAGTGGCTCGTCGCCGTCTCTCGAACAGGCGGCGTAGGGTTCTGAGCGCTCTCAAGATGTAGCAATTCGCAGCCGCGAAATGATTTCGGCTAGATGCGAGGATACCCATGCTCTAATTGCATGGGTCAGGCATTATCATGCTTGAGGTGCCTAATTTTGGAATAATTCAATGTGCAGCGCGGTAAAATTTCCGGTGAGAGGCTCCTCGACTCTCTGCAAGCAGAGCGCGGCAATCGACGGCAAACGCACCGCCTTTTGCGAATGTCACCTCGAATTGCTTCGGCTTGGCCTCACAACGATGGGTCCCGTGGCCTTCTAACCTCCGAGCTCCGCTAAATCTGCAGCATCGCGCCCGGCCACGGCCTTCAGATCCGGCGCACCAGCCGCTTTCAAGCGCGCGGCAAGTCCAGCCTTGATCGTCTCAACGAGGCCGGGTCCTTCGTAGACCAGAGCCGAATAGAGCTGGATGAGGCTCGCACCGGCCCGAATCTTGGTCCAGGCGGCTTCAGCGGAATCGATCCCGCCAACACCGATCAGCGGGATCTGCCGACCGACCCGCAAGAAGGTCTCCGCGAGGAGGCGGGTGGAGGGTGCGAAAAGTGGTCGGCCCGAGAGCCCGCCGGTCTCCTTCGCAAGCGCTTTCTCAGCGAGCGTGTCGGGACGCGCGATGGTCGTGTTCGAGACGACGAGCGCCTGCACGCCGCGCCGGAGAGCCGTCGCCGTGATCGCGTCGAGGGTCTCCAGGCTGATGTCCGGGGCAATCTTCAGAAGGATCGCAGTGCCGGGTGCGGTCTCGTCACGGGCGGCGACGGTGCGAGCAAGGAGATCGTCGAGGAAGGCTTCACCCTGGAGGTCGCGCAGGCCCGGCGTGTTCGGGGATGAAACGTTGACGGTAATGAAGTCGACGAGTGGGGCGAGCGCCTGCGTGCAGGCGACGTAGTCGGCGAGCCGATCGGTGGCCTCCTTGTTGGCGCCGATATTGACGCCGACCACGCCTCTTCTACCCCGCCGCGCGCGCAAACGGTCGGCGACAGCATCGAGTCCCTCACTGTTCAGGCCGAACCGGTTGATGACGGCGCGATCGCCTGCGAGGCGGAACACGCGTGGCTTCGGGTTGCCCGGTTGGGGCCTCGGCACGACCCCGCCGACCTCAACGAAGCCGAAGCCGAGCCCGAGCAACGCATCGGGGACCCGCGCGCCCTTGTCGAAACCCGCCGCAAGACCGACCGGATTGGGGAAGCGTTTTCCGAACACCTCAACCGCCAGGCATGCGTTGCTCGCCGGTGGCGTGCGCGGCGGCAGGAGCGCGAGTGCGCGCAGAGTTAGGTCGTGCGCCGTCTCGGCATCGAGACCGTGCAGGATAGGCCGAGCGAGAGGAAACAACGCGCCGATCATGCCTCCTCGCCTCCGACGATAGCGCTCGGGAAGACGTGACGGCCATCCGCGCCGAGGGGCAAGTTCTCGACTGCCCGTACGGCGCTGAGCGGCAGGTCGCCGTAGAGATGCGGAAACAGGTCACCGCCCCGCGAAGGCTCGAAGCGAAGCGCCTCGCCCAGCGCTTCGCTGTCGACGGCCACGAGCAGCAGATCCTCGATACCGGCGAAATGGCGTGCGGCCGTCTCGACGGCCTGCGCGGCAGTGGAGAAATGGATGAAGCCGTCGGCGTGGTCGACTGGAGCTCCGGTGAAGCGGCCTTCCGCCTCCGCCTGACGCCAGAGCGCGCGAGGACAGATCTTATAGACAAGCATGCGGGTCGGGCCTCTCCGGCGTGCGGCGCGATGCGCTTAGGACGGGCGCTGGGAGGCTGCAAGCCGAGAAGACAGCCCAGCCGAAGGCACACCTTTTTCGATCCGCCAGCCCATGCCAGAATCGCGGCCGTTCCACGTTGCGTTCGCCGTTCCGTAGTTCTACTTTCCTAGTGCTAGGCTGGGTGTCTCAACCGGCCCGATCCATGAGCCCGCCATGCTGTCGCACGACCAGATCTGGATGGCGATCGACCGATTGGCCGAGCGCCACGGCTACTCAGCCTCCGGGCTCGCCCGCCGCGCCGGACTCGACGCCACCAGTTTCAACCGTTCGAAGCGAATCGGGCCAGACGGTCGCAAACGCTGGCCGTCGACCGAATCCGTGTCGAAGATCCTGGCTGCCACAGGGGCGAGCCTTGACGATTTCCTCCGCCTCATCGTTGGGCGCGACGGGCCTCTGCGCACGATGGTGCCGTTGATCGGGATGACGCAGGCCGGCGCCGGCCGGCTCTTCACCGACGAGGGTATGCCCACAGGCGGCCCGGGCTGGGAGGAGATCGAGTTTCCGGATCTTGGCGGGGACCGCGCCTTTGCGCTCGAGGTTCAGGGCGATTCGATGATGCCGCTTTACCGCGACGGCGACGTTCTGATCGTCTCGCCCACGGCGAGCGTGCGCAAGGGCGACCGCGTCGTGGCACGGCTCAACTCTGGCGAGGTGCTCGCCAAAGAACTGCGCCGTCGCACCGCCCGCACGGTCGAGCTGGCCTCCCTGAACCCAGACCACGAGGATCGGGCCGTGCCCGTCTCCGAGATTGCCTGGATGGTGCGGGTGATGTGGGTGCGCCAGTAACGCCCGCCGCGTGCAGGCTTGGGCGTTCGCGAGAATGCGGGTATCGATCGCGGCGACGCAAGTCCGGCCTAGCCGAGCAAGCGTGACGGGGCGCAGCCAGGGAAAGCGGCCATGCCATCGCCCGACGAGGATGGTCCATCCGAAGCGGCTCAGTTGCCGGACGCGCTCGCCCTGCTCGATGCATTGCCCGTGCCCGCCTTCGTCGCTGAAGCAGGAGTGCTGCGCGCGGTTAACCCGGCGCTCGCCGCTCTGACCGGCCGTTCTGCGGCCGAACTCGTCGGCGGCGGTATCGCATTGCTTCAAGCTCGACAGAGCGATGCTGCCTGGGCCGTCCTCCGGGAATCAATTACGGAAGGCCGCGCGGACTCCGTTGACCTGCTCTGTGCGCGCGTCGACGGCTCCTCGTTCTGGGCGGCGATCTCGCTGGCACCGATCGGCAGCTCAGGAGCCCTGATAGGCCAGATCGTTGACATTACCAGACGGGTCGATGCTGAGGGTGCACTCGTGCTGTCGCAGCAGCGCGAGGCGCTGGGCCTGCTCACCAACAGCGTCGCGCACGAGTTCAACAATTTCCTGCAAATCCTGATCGGCTATGTGGATGGGCTCAAGCGCCGGCTTGCCGACCGGCCGGAGCCCTTCATCCAGCGGGCAGTGACGCGCTCGACCGAGGCAGCTGAGCGCGCAGCCGTGCTGACGCGCCATCTCCTCACCCACTCGCGCCGCATCGCGCCGGACGTGCGAGCCGTCAATCTCGATGCCTTCCTGGCCTCGATCGCCGATTCGCTGGCCGCCGCGCTGCCGCCCCGGCTGAGCCTGTCGATCACCGAAACCGACGGCCTGCCGCCGGCCCTTTGCAACCCGACCCAGGTGGAACTCGCCCTGCGGCATATCCTGGCGAATGCCGCCGAAGCCATGCCGGAAGCGGGCTCAGTCACCATTACGACCTTCGCGGTTCCACCCGGCGACGCCACACTGCATCGTCCCTCCGACGGCGCCGTCGGCATCGCCATCTCCGATCACGGGTACGGCATGTCGCCGGAGATGCTGACCCGCGCGCTCGCCCCCTTCGCCACTAGCCGTGAGGCAGGACGCGGCGTCGGGCTCGCCATCGTGCACGGGCTGATGAAGCGCCAGAACGGTACGATCTCGCTGGAGAGCCGGTCCGGCGAGGGGACCACGGTACGCCTCGTCTTTCCGGCCGCACCGTAGTTCGTTGGACGGGAAGCGCGGCATAGGCCACGAGGTCGCCGCCGCGAGCCGGGACTAAAACTCAATCCGGGACGTTCCCATATCGTAGCGGGCAATTTCGCTCGTTCGGTTCTTACCCGAGGATGTTCATGGCAACCCCCAAGACCGGTCGCAGGCGTTTGGCGACCATGCTCGCCCTCGCCGCAGCGCTGGCAGTGACTGCTGCGCCGGTCGTCGAGGCGCGCCCCGGTGGCGGAGGCGGCAGCTTTGGCTCTCGCGGCTCGCGCACCTACAGCCCGCCTGCTGGCACAGCGACCTCTCCGGGTGCCACCGCCCCCATCCAGCGCTCGCAGACGGCGCCGAGCCCGGGCATGAGTAACCCCGGCATGCAGGCGAACTCCGGACGCCGCTTCGGCGGGGGCTTCTTCGCGGGTCTGCTCGGCGCGGGCCTGCTCGGTGCGCTGGTCGGCGGCGGCTTCTTCGGCGGCCTCGGCGGCATCGCCTCGTTCCTCGGCCTGCTCCTGCAGATCGGCCTGCTCGTCGGCCTCGCCATGCTAGCGGTAAACTTCTTCCGTCGTCGCCAGTCTGGCACCCCGGCTATGGCCGCGAACGCGCCATCCGCACGCACGAACCTCAACGGCGCGGGCGGTGGTGCGATGGGCGGGATGGGCCTTGGCGGCGGTAGCGCTGCTCCGCAGGGCCAACCTGTCGCGATCCAGCCGGCCGACTACGAGGCCTTTGAGCGTACCCTCTATGAGGTGCAGACGGCCTATGGCCGCGAGGATCTCGGCACCCTGCGCCGCGTCGCGACGCCGGAGATGGTTGGCTACTTTGAGGAGGAGTTGCGGGCCAACGCCCAGCGCGGCGTCGTCAACCGCATCTCCGACGTCAAGCTGTTGCAGGGCGACCTGTCCGAAGCCTGGCGCGAAGGGCCGACGGAATACGCCACCGTGGCAATGCGCTTCACGCTTAAGGACGAGACTTTCGACCGCAGCACGCAGCGTGCCGTTGAGAACGGCCCGACCGAGGCCAAGGAGTTTTGGACCTTCGTGCGCGAGCGCGGTGGCACTTGGCTGCTCTCCGCGATCCAGCAGGGCCGCTAAGCAACCTTAGATCTACGCAACGAATCAGTGGAAGGACGTCAGGGTAACCTGACGTCCTTTTTCTTTGTTGCCCCACTTTTCATATACAACTATCAAGGGAAAATTATAACTTTAGGTAAAACATAAGACAACCTGCCATAGAATGTTCCGACTACAGGTAGCTTTTTCTGGACGCCGTCTCGTTCTGAGCCTTAGCCTTCGATCGATCCGAAGCGCCGGGAGTAACAGGATGCCCTTCCCAACGCCTCGGATCGAGACAGAACCAGGAGATTAGGAATGGCTGAAGCTGCTGTCGCAAACAGAAAAGGCGGCGTTGTTGAAGATCTGCGCAACCATTTGAGCCTGCTCGTCTCAGGTATCGACCAAGAGCCAACAATCACGGCTTTCAAAAACGGTTCAGCGGACAAGAACCTCTACGTCGCTTTTCTGGTTCAGACCCGGCACTACGTTGCGTTGACCGCCCCCCGCCTCGAAGCAGCGGGCCGCCGGCTGAAGGAGTTGGGCGAGCATCCAGAACTCGCTGACCTGTTCTTTCAGAAGGCCGAGGAGGAAAGCGGCCATGATATCCTGGTCGACGATGACCTGTGCAGCCTCGGCCTCGACCCGGAAAAAACCCTAGCGGAGAACCCCCCGGGCGAGTGGATCACCGCCTACAACAGCTGGATCACAGCGGCGACGAACGGTCGCCACCCGGCCGCCTTCCTCGGCAGCGCCTATATCCTCGAAGGACTCGCCGTGGAGCGCGCCGGCAAGGTGGCCAGGGCGCTCGTCGCCTCGAGCAGCATCCCAAAAATCGCTGACGCCGTCACCTTCCTCGACCTGCATGCCGAGGCGGATATCGGCCACGTCGACGACCTGGAGCGCATCCTCGCCGAACTGGACGACGCCGCCGAGCACGATGCCATCGTCATGACGGCAGCGGCAACACGGGGCGCCTATCTCGGTATGCTCGACGAAGTCGGACGACGCCAAGCGAAGGCGCACTGATCAGCGACGAGCATCGCTCACCACCGTCATTCCGGGGTTCGTCGCAGACGAGAACCCGAATCCAGGCGGGATGCGACGCTGAAAACATCCCGCGCAGCCATGAATTCCTGATCCCGCTTCGCGGCCCAGGAATGGCGCCAGTGGGCGCTTCAACCATCCGGGCTTGAGCATCGAGGCACTTCGTGATGGCGACGAGCGATCACAGCACGGCCGGCTATCACGTCGTCAAAGCGCGGACGGTGGCCGAACTCGACACCGCCGCGCGCGTCCGGTGGGAGGTGTTCTCCGGGGCGATGCATCTGGCGCCGGACCTGCTACCGGCCCTGCGCGAGATCAACGGCTTCGACGTGCTCGACACAACCGACAACTTCGTCTGCTACAAGGGCGAGGAGGCTGTCGGCACGATCCGGCTGCTGCGGCCGAACGCGGCCGTGGCCCGGGTCCAGAAGCTGCCTCTCGGCTTGCCGCTCGAACTCTATTGCCGGGTCGACGATATGCCGCCCCTGGCGCGAATGGCGGAACTCGGTCGTGCGGCGATCCTCAAGGAGCATCGCGGCTCACCAGCGATCGGCCGGCTCTACAAGGCCGCCTACGACGCCTCGCGCCGCGACGGCATCAGCCACTGGCTCGGCTTCAGCCTAACTGAGACCGACCATCTTCGCGATACGCAGATCGTCCTTGATATCCTCGCTGCAAAGGGCCGCACCGCCGCGCGCCCTTGCCTACGGGCAACGCAGCCCGAGCCCGCGCACGAGCCGTCCCGCCCGTTCTACACGGAGGAGCAGCGCCGCCTCGCTGCAGACGGCGAATTCGGCGAGTTGCCGCTTCCGGCGATCGTCCGCTTCCTGCTCGGCATCGGGCTGAGCTTCGTCGGCCCGCCGCTTTTCGAGCCGACCTTCAAGGAATACGTCCTGCCGATCATGCTGCCGCTCGACGACTTCGCCCGCTCCATCTTCGGGCGGCGGGTCATCGGGCGGGCGGCGCTCGCCGAGCAGGATCGAACGGCGGCAGCCTGAGTGCTTCGCGCCCTCGTCAATCCGTCAGCGTGCGGGCTTCTTCCGGCAGCATGATCGGGATGCCGTCGCGGATCGGGTAGGCGAGCTTGGCGGAGCGGCTGATCAGCTCCTGGCGCGTGGCGTCGTAGTCGAGCGAGTCCTTGGTCAGCGGGCAGACCAGGAGCTCCAGGAGCTTGGGATCGACGCGGGTCGCCTCAACCGGCTGGGTGGTGTCGTCGGCCATCGAATGGGTCTCATCCTGAGAGGGAAGCGCGGCGCGTATACCGTCACGAGGTCACGGCGGCATCCCGAAAATCACTGAAGTGTCGGCTCCGAGCCGTTGCCGCGCACCAGCTCCATTTCGGTCACGGCGATCAGCACTTCGGCACGCGTCTTGAGGTCGACGGCTTCCAGCATTGCCTGCTTCTCGCGCACCCCGAAGGGGCTCATCATGCAGAGTGCGTTGACCAGCGCCTCATTGGGCGCCTCCTCGATGCCGCCCCAATCGACCTTGAGGTCATTGACCTCGACGAAGTCGCGCAGCGCCTTCAGCACGCCCTCGCGGTCAACGGCCTCCTCGCCGGCGCGCGGCTCGAAGTCGGTGCTGAAGTCGTCGTAGGAGACCTGACAGCGGCGGTAGGCTGTGGCGCCCGCCAGCTCGCTCTCGATACGGAAACGCGCGATGCCGGTCAGCGAGATCAGCAGCCGCCCGTCGCCGGTCTCGGCATATTGCGTGATGCGGCCGGCACAGCCGACCTTGTAGAGCCGCGGCGCCATGGGTGGCCCACCGCCCTCAGCATCCGGCTGGATCATGCCGATGATCCGCTCGGTGCGCAGCGCGTCCTCGACCATGGCGAGGTAGCGCGGCTCGAAGATGTTGAGCGGCATCTGCCCCCGCGGCAGGAGCAGCGCTCCGGGCAGCGGAAAAACCGGGATGATGGCGGGGCAATCACCCGGCCCCTTGTAGCCCGAATGCAGGCTCATCGGCCGGCCCCCCCGAGGCGCCGCGACTGGATCATGAGAAGATCAGCGTCGAGAGTTGCCGGCGCCCGCGGATCGCGGCCGGATCCATCAGGCCCCAGGCCTCGAAGAACTGCAACAGCTGCTTGCGCGCCGCCTCATCGTTCCAGCTGCGGTCGCGCCGCGCGATGGCGACGAGCTGATCCACCGCCTCGTCGCGCTTCCCGTGGGCATTGAGCGCCAGGGCGAGGTCGAAGCGGGCCTGATGGTCGTCGGCATTCGCGTCGACCTTGCTCTGCAGCCCGGCGAGGTCGCCGAGGCTCTCAGCCTGCTCCGCGAGATCGAGCGCGGCGCGCACGCCGGCGAGAGCCGGATCGGCTGCCTTGTCCGGCGGGACCATGTCCAGCACCCGGCGGGCATTCTCGACCTGACCCAGATCGAGCTGCCCCTTGGCGAGCCCGGCAAAGGCCCGGACGTTGTCCGGCTCCTCGCGGATGATGTGTGTGTAAAGCTCGGAGGCCTGGGCGTGGTCGCCCTCCCCCGCGAGGCGGTCGGCCTCTTCGAGGAGTTGGTCGATTTCCGAAGGGCCGATGAGGCGCATCACGAACGCCTTGACGTCGGCCTCGGGCAGCGCGCCGCTGAACATGTCCACGGGCCGGCCGCGATCGATTGCGATCACCGCCGGGACGCCCTGCAGGCCTAGCTGCTGGCCGATCTGGCTGAACACGGCCGGGTGCTCGTCCACATTCAAGCGGACCAGCTTCAGCTTGCCGCCGGCGCCGGTGACGACCTTTTCCAGGACAGCCGAGAGAGTCTTGCTGGAGGGAGCGCGAGGCGACCAGAAATCGACGAGAACCGGCTGGTTCATCGACGCGTTGATCACGTCCTCACGGAAGCCGGCCGTCGTCGTGTCCTTGACCAGCCCGCCGGGTGCTCCGGGATTGGCGCCGAGCGCGGGGGGATCGGTGAGCATGGAGCCCTCGTGGTCGGTACGCATGATGTCAGGTTTTCGTGTGTTTAGATGGGGTTTGACGCACGTCTGACCAGAGCGGCCGCGCGCATCCGTGAGAGCCGGGCTCAGCGCTTGGGAGCATCCTTCGGCTTAGTGTCGGTGATGAAGGTGCCGGCGTAGCTCTTGCCCTGCGAGTTGGCCTCGCAGGCGATCTGCGTCTTGCCCGGCTCCGGCGATGAGAACTTGCAAGAGCCGACGCCTGGAGCGGGAGAACGGACGATGCCGTCCTTGTTCGACTGACCGGGCGTGACGAGGTTGATCGGCTGAAGCGCCTCGGTGATCTCGGTCGCCTCCTGCTGAGCGCCGCTGCCGGCGAAGCTCAGCGTCTGTCCGTCATTAGCCGAGAAGTCGAAGCTGGTTCGGTTGCCGATGACCGTATTCGTCAGCTTCTCCTTGCAGTTCGGCGTGATGTCCTGGCCGCCGATGACCAGCTTCTCGCAATGCCCTTCCATGGTCACGACGGTTTGCGCCTGGGCCGTTCCGGCGCAAGCCGCGAGGGCTGCCATCGTGAAGAGCGCGCGCAACGTCGTCATGCCGTAAGAATCCGTTCGTTCGAAGCGAGGTGGTGTGAGTCTTGGGGCAACCGGGCCGCCTTTCAAGCGGCGGCCGCGAGCTCGACCGTTACCGGCACGTGGTCGGAGGGCTTTTCGAGCCCGCGCAGGTGCTTCTGAATGGAGGCCGAGACCAGCCGGTCGGCGGCCTGCGGCGAGAGCAGCAGGTGGTCGATACGGATGCCGGCATCCCGCTGCCAGCAGCCGGCCTGGTAGTCCCAGAAGGTGTAGAGCTTGTCCCGTGGGTCGCAGGCGCGCACGGCTTCCGTGAAGCCCTCGGCGAGCAGCGCGCGGAAGGCGCGGCGGGTCGATGGGAGGAAGAGTGCGTCCTGGAGCCAGGCTTCCGGGTTGGCCGCGTCCTCCGGCATCGGGATCACGTTGTAATCGCCGGCGAGCACCAGCGCTTCCTCCGTCTCCATCAGCCTGCGCGCATGGAGCCGCAGCCGCTCCATGAAGGCGAGCTTGTACTCGTATTTCGGACCCGGCGCCGGGTTGCCGTTCGGCAAGTAGATCGTGGCGACGCGCACCGGCAGCGCGTCCTCCCCAACCACCAGGGCTTCGAGGTAGCGCGCCTGCTCGTCTTCCGGATCGCCGGGCAGCCCACGCAGCACCTGAGTCATCTCCAGGGGCCGGCGCACCAGCAGCGCCACGCCGTTATAGGCCTTCTGCCCCAGCGTCTCGACGGCGTAGCCCGCGGCCTCGACCTCCTCGCGCGGGAAGGCCGGGTCCTGGCACTTCAGCTCCTGCAGGCAGACGACGTCGGGCTTGGCCTCGTCGAGGAAGGCGATGAGATGGCCGATCCGTTGCTTGATCGAGTTGACGTTCCAGGTGGTGATCCGCATCGGGTGCCGCGTACTCGCCGTCAGTGATCGGGCGACCGTCATCGGGCCTTAGCGCCGCTCTGGCAAGGCGCGCCGAGCGGAGGGCTTTGGACGATGGATGCATCCTGGTTCGCGCCGGTGATGGCCTATTGTGAGCGCCTCGACGGTGGCTTCTGGGCCGAGCCGCTCAACGCGGTCTCGAACGGTGCCTTCCTGGCCGCGGCGGGCGTCGCGGTGCTGCGCGAGCAGCGGGGCAAACAGCGCGATCCGGCCGCGTTGGTGCTGGCCGGGCTGGTGACTGCCGTCGGGATCGGCTCATTCCTGTTCCACACATTGGCCAACCGCTGGTCGATGCTGGCGGATGTCATCCCGATCGGGCTGTTCATCTACGCCTACCTGCTGCTCGCCCTGCGCCGTTTCCTCGACCTGCCTGGCCTCGCGGCAATCACGATGACGATGGCGTTTGCGGCCTTCAACCTCGGCTTCGGTACCCTGGCGGACATGGCGCTCGGCCAGTCGAGCGCCGCGCTGACCAACGGCTCGATCGACTACGTGCCAGCGGTGCTGGTGCTCGTGATCGTCGGCGGGACACTGGCGATTTCCAGTATCCCGGCGAGGCGCAGAGCGGGACTGTCGCTCCTCGGCATCGCCCTCATATTCCTGCTCTCGCTGATCTTCAGGACGATCGACCGCAGCGTATGCCGTGAGCTTGCCAGCGGCACGCATTTCCTCTGGCATCTGCTCAACGCGACGGTGCTCTACCTGCTGATCATTACGGCGCTTCGCTTTCGCCAAGCCACAGCCTGATCAGGCCGTCTGCAACTGCAACTTTTTCTTCGGCGCGTCGGCGATGTGGAAGGCCGCCGGGCGGCGAAACAGGAACGACAGCCGTGTCCCGCGGATCAGTCGCTCGAAAACCAGCGGCGTCACCACGGCCACCGCCGTCACGATCAGGCTGGCGAGGCCGATATCGAGATCGGCCCGCACCATCACGGCGCGGGTGACGGCCATCGGCAGGAAGAAGGCGAGGTAGATCACGATCGAGCGCTCGCCGCAGGCGCGCAGGGCCCGCGTGACGGGACCGCCCGCCTCGGTCAGCAGCGCCGCCACCGTGACGATCGCCATGGCGCCGAGGCTGCCGATCGCGAGGCTGACGACGGGCAGGCTCGCCAGGGTCGGATGGTGCTCGATCCCCGTCGCGGTGAAGGCCAGCGCGGCATTCAGCCCCGCCCAGGCCGCGAGCCCGGCCAGTGCCGGTCCGACATGCGCTCGCGCCCATTGCGCAATATCGAAGATGCGCTCGGCAAAGACGAAGCCGATCAGGAAATAGACGTAGCGACCGCAGAACTCTTCCAGCAGGTACGGCACGCCGTGAAGCGGCAGGCTCTGCAGTACGGCAGCTCCGGCGACGAGCACCAACGGCCGCACGCGCCCATGCAGCAGCTTGGTCACCACCGAGAACACTGCCAGCAGGTAGATGAACCAGAGTGTCGAGTACGGCTCGACCAACGCCCAGGCGAGATGGAGGCCAAAGGCCGAGAACGCTTCGGCCGGGCCGTTGCTCCCCTCGACGATCGGGCCCGCTTTCACCACCGACTGAATCAGTACCCAGAGCACGTAGAAATAGGCGAAATGCACGATGCGGCGGTCGGCGAAGAGACGCCAGTCTCGGCCGATCACCCGGCCGAGGAACAGCCCTGAGAGCAGGAAGAAATCCGGAATCCGGAACGGCTTCGCGAAGGCGACGACGTAGTGCATGAAGCCGTCGCCCCCCATCGCCTCGCCGGTGCCGAGGGTGGAATGCATCATCACCACGAGGATGATGCAGAGACCCTTGGCGACGTCGACCCAGGCGCAGCGGACTGCGTCGGAGGGCGCGACGGTGCGGGTGGCGTTCAGCGATGCGCTCATATCGATCGGGTCGGTTGGACAGGCCCATCGTGCGGCAGCTTCGTTAAGGAGACAGCCGGTCGGCAGCGCTCATCGCGAATGGGGAAAACACCGGGTTAAGAGCGATCCAGGCTCAAACCAATTCGTCGTTTGGGAACAGGCTTTTACGCGCGATCGAATCGCTCTGCCGTCATCGCACTGGTTCGCCGGATCGAGGCCAGTGAGGAATGTGAGCGCGCGGTGTGTCGAGATGCGCGTCATCGTCCCCGCGCGGTGCTCCGCCGGGGGCATGGCCCAAGAACACACCCCGATGATGGGGTGACGCGGGACGCCGTGGAACCTCACGGCGCGCAGTGATCACAAACACATCCGCTTCCCCGGCGTCCCGCGGTTCCGCGCCGTTGTGAGCGGCGCGGGCCGGTTTTGCGTCACGATGCTCTCCGGAGCCTTCGACCTGTCGCTCAACACGCCCCGGTGCCGGGCGCCCATCTCGCAGGACGCCCCCATCCCGAGGAAGTTGCGTGGCACCTCCTTCCGTGCGCGACGCCTCCTAGTGGACGCCGCCGACAGCATCTCGGTGTCGCCGAGCCAGGGTCGGCCAAAGCCCGGCGCATTTCCTCGCCGAACCCCGCCCTGCCAGGACGAGCTTGCGTCGAAGCTCCGCCCGGGGCGGCGATGGGTGAGATCACCGACGCGGGCATCGCCCGATCTCCCACAAGCACCGCCCTCAACCCTGCGGCGCTCCCCCGATGGTCCGGGAGACCGGTACAGGCACACAATCATAGAATAGGAAATATGTCAAGATGCGAGTCTTGCGGGCACCCGCCCAGGCGAGCGCAAAGCAGCGCTGATGCGCCCGGATCAATGCTCACGTCCTGCCGCGCGCCGTCCGCGCGTCATGCGGGTCGGGGCATGAAAGTCGTCGGGCTTGGTACGGACCCAGGCCAGGAACCGCGCGATTTCCGGGTCTTGGCGCAAGGCCGCTACGTCAGCGAGTCGGCGGGCAATCTCGGCCTCGCTGTAACGGGCGTGGATTGCCGAATGACAGATCTGGTGCAGCCGCACGGTCTCGCCGCGCGCGCCGCCCTTCAGTTTGTGCAGGAGGTGATGAAGGCTCTGGCGCGCCCGTCGCGGAATTGGTCGCTCGCAAAGCGGGCAGACGACCGGCGCGGCAACCTCATGCCCTGCCTCCTTCTCGCTCCATCGCAGCGCGCGCCGTCCAACCAAGTGCTGCTCCCCTCGCGCTGCACACCAGATGCGAGATGGTGCTGGTTGGCGCGGCCGTCGAGAGTACGGATCAGCGCGCCCCGGCCTGAGCCGCCCCACAGGGGGGTGGTAGCTTCGCGCGGAACAACGCTTCCGCCTCCCGGTCGCGCAGGCCGAGGATGGAGACGTGGTTACCCGGGACCATCTCGATCTTGGCGCGCGCTCCCGCGGCTGCAGCGAGATCCCGCCCGAGTTCGGCCGGGACGATGGTATCCGCAGTGCCGTGAACGATGAGCACGGGGTCACGCCCATGCGCGATCCGGCGGTCGGAGCGGTAGGTATCGAGCAGGATCAGGCCGACCGGCGCGTAGGGCACGTGCAGTGCAGCAGCATGCGTCATCGAGTCGAAGGGCGCCTCGAGATAGAGCCCGAGATGCGGTTGGCGCTCACCGACGGCGACGGCGATGGCTGCGCCCAGCGAGTGGCCGTGCAGCAGGATCGGGGCACCCGGCGCCTTCTCGCTCACGAAGCGATAGGCCGCCAACCCGTCCTCGATCAGGCCGGTCTCGCTCGGCGATCCCGTCGAGCCGGTATAGCCGCGATAGGCGATGGCGAGCATGCCCCAGCCCGCCTCCGTCCAGGGTGCGTCGGCGAAGCGCGCGGCATGCGCTTCCGGCACCGAGCCGTTGCCGTGAAAGGTCAGCACCACGCCGCAGCCCGGCTTCGGCGGCACCCATAACCCGTGCAGGCGCTCGCCGTCGGAGGTCGTCACCGTGACTACCTCTGTGCCGGCGGGCGCGGCCATGGCCTGCGGAGCCGGCTGAAAGGCGCCCGGATAGATCATGCGGCGCTGGTAGACGGCGAGGACGCCGACAGCGGCGGCGTAGAGGCTCAGGACGCCGAGGACGCCGTATCCGATGATGCGCATGATCCCGCCGGGCTCGAGAAGCCGAGGTGCTTACACGCGCTCATGATCTTGCGGAAACGTCGGCCTCTTTCCAAGGCGACCCCGGATCGGGCAAACCCCAGCCAAAGCTCGGGCGTCGACTCAGGTGACCATAGTGCAGGTACCGGGAACCAGCAGGCTGAGCGGAGCCATCGCCCCGAGTTTCAACTTCCTGATGATTCTGCTGACCTTCGCGCTGGCGGGGCTGGCGATCCAGTTCGGCATCGGCAGCGAGAAAGGCCTTGCCTTTGTCTTCGTGCTGGCGGGCTGGGTGCTCTCGCTCTGCCTGCACGAGTTCGGCCATGCCTACATCGCCTGGAAGGGCGGCAACCACGAGATCGGCCAGAGCGGCTACCTCACCCTCGATCCGCGCCACTACGCCGATCCGATCAACTCGATCGCCATGCCGATCCTGTTCACCCTGCTCGGCGGCATCGGCTTTCCCGGCGGCGCCGTCCTGGTGAATCGGCACCTGCTGCCCTCGGCGATCTGGCAGAGCGCGGTTTCGGCTGCGGGGCCGGCGACGAACCTGCTATTCCTGTTGTTCCTTCTCGTGCTCTACCAGCTCGCGGGCGAGAACGCCGACGCAATCCGCGCCGTCATCGCGGTCTCGGCACTGTACCAGGCGACGGCACTCCTCCTGAACCTGCTTCCGATTCCCGGTCTCGACGGCTACGGCGTCATCCGCCCGTGGATCTCCGAAGGCATGCGCGAATCCGGCGACCACATCGCCCGGTATTCCGGCCTGATCATCACCGGCATGTTCCTGCTCTCCGGCGCCTTTGCCCGCTCGGTGTTCCGGGCGGGCCTCTGGATCACCGCGCATCTGGGCTTCTCGCCGCAAGACGTGGTGATGGGCTACCGGCTGATGCGGCTCTGGTAGCGGCGCGTCCTCGGCCTTTCACCCCGCGACTTGGGGCCGGGCAGCAGAACCCGGAATGTCGGTAGAGGCTGAGAACTTTTCGCTCCCGCACGCGCCCAATTGACAAACTCCTCCCAGACTCCGACTCTGGAACGGTTCCGAGGGGGGCCCCACAACGGGGGCTGAGATTGGGCGCGTCGCCCTGACCCTTGAACCTGATCCGGCTCGTACCGGCGTAGGGACGGGAACTGATGGGTGGACGCGGCGAGCGCGTGGCCCCTCTTGCCGGATCGCCGCCGTAAAGCGGGTCGCCTCCAACGCCAGGAGCGACAAGAATGAACGCACCCGTCCGTCCCAAGGACCTGCCGAACGGCACACCCGCCAGCGTCACCACCGGCCCCATTCAGGGTTCGCGCAAGGTCTATTCCGCCGTCACCGGACGCGACGACATCAAGGTGCCGTTCCGCGAGATCGTACTGACCGACCCGAACGAGCCCCCGGTCCGCGTCTACGACCCGTCGGGCCCCTATACAGAGACCGATGCCCACATCGACCTCGAGAAGGGTCTGCCGCTGGTGCGCGAGCCTTGGATCGCCCGGCGCGCCTACGCCACCGTCAAGCCGCGTGAAGTGAAGCCCGAGGACAACGGCTTCGCATCCGCCGACAAGCTCGTTGCCCCCTGCCCCGCCGAGCGCACGATCCGCCGCGCCGATGCCGGCCAGATGGTCACGCAATACGAATTCGCCCGCGCCGGGATCATCACCGAGGAGATGATCTACGTCGCCCATCGCGAGAATGCCTGCCGCGAGCAGATGCTCGAGCGCGCCCATGAAGCCCTCGCCGACGGCGAGAGCTTCGGGGCCTCGGTGCCGCCGTTCATCACGCCGGAATTCGTGCGTGAGGAAGTCGCCCGCGGCCGCGCGATCATCCCGGCCAACATCAACCACACCGAACTCGAGCCGATGGCGATCGGCCGGAACTTCCTGGTGAAGATCAACGCCAATATCGGCAACTCGGCCGTCACCTCGTCGGCCGCCGACGAGGTGGAGAAGCTGGTCTGGTCGATCCGCTGGGGCGGCGACACCGTGATGGACCTGTCGACTGGCCGCAACATCCACAACATCCGCTCGTGGATCGTACGCAACTCACCGGTTCCGATCGGTACCGTGCCGATCTACCAGGCGCTGGAGAAGGTCGGCGGCGATCCGCTCAAGCTCGACTGGGAGGTCTTCAAGGACACCCTCATCGAGCAGGCCGAGCAGGGCATCGACTACTTCACGATCCACGCCGGCGTGCGCCTCGCCTACGTGCCGCTCACCGCGCGCCGCACCACCGGCATCGTCTCGCGCGGCGGCTCGATCATGGCGCGCTGGTGCCTCGCCGGGCACCGCGAATCGTTCCTCTACGAGCGCTTCGACGAGATCTGCGACATCATGCGGGCCTACGACGTCTCGTTCTCGCTCGGTGACGGCCTGCGCCCCGGCTCGATCGCCGACGCCAACGATGCCGCGCAGTTCGGCGAGCTGGAGACGCTCGGCGAGCTCACGAAGGTCGCCTGGGACAAGGGCTGCCAGGTGATGATCGAGGGCCCCGGCCACGTGCCGATGCACAAGATCAAGGTGAACATGGAGAAGCAGCTCCGCGAATGCGGCGAGGCGCCCTTCTACACCCTCGGCCCGCTGACCACCGACATCGCGCCGGGCTACGACCACATCACCTCCGGCATCGGCGCGGCGATGATCGGCTGGTTCGGCACGGCGATGCTCTGCTACGTCACGCCGAAGGAGCATCTCGGCCTGCCGAACCGCGACGACGTGAAGACCGGGGTGATCACCTACAAGATCGCCGCCCACGCCGCCGACCTTGCCAAGGGTCACCCCGCCGCTCAGCTGCGCGACGACGCCCTCTCGAAGGCCCGGTTCGACTTCCGTTGGGAGGACCAGTTCAACCTCTCGCTGGATCCGGACACGGCCCGCTCCTACCACGACGAGACTCTGCCGAAGGACGCCCACAAGGTCGCCCATTTCTGCTCGATGTGCGGCCCCAAATTCTGCTCGATGAAGATCACGCAGGATCTGCGCGCCGACGTGCTCGCCATGGAGGAGGCCGGCATCGTCATCGGTGAGGCCAAGCCGATGACGGAAGAGGAGCGCAAGGCCGGCATGGCTGCCAAGTCCCAGGAATTCCTGGAGGAAGGCGGCAAGCTCTACGTCGAGGCGGCGGAGTAAAGCAGACGCGCGTGCCGGCATACTCGGGAGGGCATGCCGGCCGTATTTGCATGCAAATGTCGGGACGGCCTTAACGCCATGTCAATACTACGTGAGGTCGGCAGGGGACAGACGACGTCGCGTTAAGACTCCGGCGACTGCGCGCGAGGAATCCATGGACGTTGCTCACTCGCACCACGGGAGCATGCCATGGAGCCGATCCGTTCAGTCCAGTTTTCACCGCCGGTCCCCGCCATCGAGCCGACCACCCGCATGAGCGGCGCCAGCGATCGCGGCGACGACCGCGACCGCGCGCTCGACCCGGCCGTGTCGCTCGACCTCAGCCCGGAGGCGGCCACTCGCGCCCGTGCCGACGACGAGAGCCGCGGCTACGTCCGCGACAACGACTCCGATTCCGTCGTCTTCCGCATCACCGATACGGTCAGCGGAGACGTCATCGTTCAGATTCCAAACGAGATCATGATCAAGGCGCGCGTCTATGGGCGCGAGCAGAACCCTCCGGTCGGTGAACGGATCGAGAAGCGCGCCTGACGGGCGCGCGCCTCGTCGTATCTGAGGGGTTCAGGCTGCGGATGGCGCCGGGTTGCCCTGGAGGCCGGCCGCGAGATGGTTGTTGAGCGAGACCAGCGCCTCAAGCTTGTGGGCAGCGGGCTCGATCATCGTGTCGATGATGGTGCGGAACACGAACACCGCGATGTTCGTGACGTTCTGGCGGATGTCATCGGGCAGCGGATTGGCCGGATCGGCAACTGCGCCGGCCAGGATCGTCCAGACCCTCTGATTGAACATCAGCGCCTCGTTCAGCGCAGCCGAACCCGTGACCTCACCCGTGGCGAAGGCCTGGAGGCGTCCGGCGGCTTTCAGGAGAACGGCTGCTTCGGCTTCCCGAGGCGTCAGGGCGCTGCGCGCAACCCTTGCGTATGCGTTGGCCCCTTGCATCATCGCCCCGGCGTCTCCTCGCTCGGACGGTTATCCCGTCCGGCATGCAAGATCTGACACGCCGAGTCTTAAAAATTGGAGTCGTCGCGAAGTCTGCCGCAATGGCGCCCGGATGACCGGCGAGAGGTAGGATCTCGAAGCATACGGCGCGACTGAGCCGGGATCCGGCCTGGATGATCAACTTTCTTCTCGGTCTGGTGGCGGGCGGTCTGATCGCCTGCATCGCGACCATCTCCGCTGCGCGCCATCCCGAGTTTCAGGCCCGTCTCGGGCTCATCCCGCCTGCCCAGGCTGCGCTGATCGAGCCACCGGTCCGTCATGAGATCGCCTGCACGCCACCGGCGGTATCACATCCGGCGCAGGCGACGGCGGCACAGGCCGATGCGCTCTTCTCGCGCCGTCGCTTCTGGTACGTGGCGCCCTGAGCTCCCAGTCAGAAGCTGCGGACGAGCAGCATCAGCATCGTGGTCGCGGCCGTGGTGCTGAGGAAGCCGCACAGGGCTGCGGCGAAGGACGGACCGGTCGGGATCGTGTCGTTGGCGGTGCTCATGGCCGTGCTCTTGAAATCGGTGCGTTCGGCGAATCGACGGTGTGTGTAGCTTGACGGTGCCGCGTTTCGCGGCGGCCGGGCGTGCGGAGGCACACCCAGGCTTCATCCTGTTCGACAAAAACTCAGCTCAGTCGCAGCGGTTTACGTGCTTGGCGATGCGAAGGTTTCGCAGCTCGCTGCGGAGATCGATCGAGGCGATGTCAGCGCCGCAATCCTCGAAGGCGCCCTGAGCGTCGTGGTAGCGGTCACCGATCTCGTCGAGTGTGTCGCAGACGCGATCGTGGCGCCCGAGCCGGGCCTCTTGGCGGGCCTGGTAGCGCAGGGCGCTCGCCTCCTCGACCTTGCGCCTGCCCTCGATGCAGGCCGGAATGGCGTAGGCGGGGGCGGCGAACGGCGCGAGGAGGCTCACGGCGAGGCCGGCGGAAATGATCGTGCGACGCATGGGGAAGTCCACTCAATGCGGTGACTGCGGGATCGGCCAGTGGCCGCCAGTAACGGCAAGGCCAACGTTTGCGGTTCCGAACCGATGAACGGTCAAGCTGCCGTTAGGTTCCGCTTTTTTCCGGTCGAGACTCGGGCTTGGATCGGCGTCGTCTGGAGGCGAGAATCGCGTCTAGCCTCACCGGGGCGATGCCCTGCGCATCGATGCCGACATCGTATTGTCGCGGTATCGGCGAGAGCTTCCCATGCGAGTGTCCGTGCAGGTTGATCACGCCGCGTCCCATCCGGTTCCAGGTCCGGAAAGCGTAGTGGCACAGCACCAGCCGGCGCCCCTCCACCTCGGTCTCTGCATAATGGCCGACCGAGGCCCAACCGGGCGCGGCCAGCGTTTCCGGCCCATCGTTGTTGCCGATGATCAGGTGTTTGGTCCCGGCGAGCACACCGAGCAGTTCGCGGATTCGATCCCGCCCCGGGCCGAGCGCGAAATCACCGAGATGCCACACCTCGTCGTCGGGTCCGACCACGGCGTTCCAGGCCTCGACCAGAGCCGCGTCATGCGCGTCGAGCGTGTTGAACGGCCGGCGGTCGATACGCAGGATACGCGGGTCGCCGAAATGAGTGTCGCTGGTGAAGTAGACGGCCAAGGCCACGCTCTCCCGAGGAAGCCGAGAGAACGCTGCGAGTCCGCCCCTTGCTCCGCGATCAGTGCCCCGGGCTGAAGCGCAGCGGGACCGTGACCGCCAGGCTCGCTCCGCTGAAGCCGGGCGGAGCCGGCGGCACCGACCCGCGAACGGCGGCTAAAGCGGCACTGTCGATGGCGCCGACGCCGCTGCTTGCGGAGAGCCCGGCCCCGCTGACGGCGCCCGATCGGCTCACCGTGAAGTGGACAGTGGCGACGCCGCCAGCCGTGCCGACGGCGGCGTTCCGATTCATACGGCCCCGGATCGCTGCTGAGATCGAGGCCTTCCATGCCGCCAGCGCGTTCGGATCACTTCCGCTAAAACCCGACCGGCCGCCGCTGGCCTGCGAGGCCGCCGACGCCGCGTTCTGCCGGCCCCGCGCATCGTTCGCCGCCTGCGTCCGCCGGGCGGCATCCTCCCTCGACTTAGCGGCCGCCGCCGCAGCGCGACGGATTTCGGCAGCCCGCTCCCGCGCCGCATTGCGCTTCGCCAATTCGGCAGCCTCGCGACGCTCCTCGATCGCCTCCTGCCGCTTGGCCTCGGCTGCGGCCTTGCGCTTGGCTTCGAGAACGGCCTTGCGCTTGGCTTCCTGCTGAGCAGCGATCACGGCCGGATCGGGCTCGACCGGCTTCGGTGGTTCGGGCGCCTCGGCGATCACGGGTGGCGGCGGAGGCGCGGTCTCCTCGGCCTCCGGCGCCTGCGAGGTGATGATCGACTCGACCGGGGGCGGGGGTGCCGTCTCCGGCTCCACCTGCGCGGTTTCCGGCGGCGGCACCTCGGTCGTCTCTGGAGGCTCCACTTTTGCCTCGGTGGGCGTCTCGGCCACATCGAGTGCTGTCGCCTCGGGCGGATCGCCGACGGGTTTGGCCTCCTCGGGAACCTCCTCCTGGGCTGCCTGCTCGGCCGGCGCCTGGGCCTCTGCGGCCGTCATCTCGGGCGTGAGATCAATGGTGATCTGCTGCTCGCCGGGGGGCGCCGGCTGCGCGAGGTTCAGGAACATCAGCCCGGCAATCCCGACCGCGTGAAGCAGCAGCGCGCCGAACAGGGCCGCGAACAACCCGCCTTCAGCGCGATCCGAGCCGGTTGTCGAAACGAACGTGGCCATCGTGTCAGCGTGCCGTTTCACTCGCCGGAGCGGGCGTCGCCGGAGCCGCGGCTCCGCCGGGCGATTGCGCGATGAGGGAAACCTTGGTGAAGCCGGCCTGCCCGACGAGGCCCATCACCTCCATGATCTTGCCGTAGGGCACGTCGCGATCACCGCGCACCAGAACGACCTGCTCCGGGTTCTGCGCCTTCAGTTCGCGCAGTCGCGGCATCAGCGTCTCGTTGGTGAAGCCGTCCTTGGCGATGAAGGGGTGGCCCTCCTTGTCGATCGAGACCTCGAGCGGCTTCTGCGACTGGGCGACCTTTGCCGCGGAGGTCTTGGGAAGCTGCACAGGCACGCCGGTCGTCATCAGTGGCGCAGCGACCATGAAGATGATCAGCAGCACCAGCATCACGTCGACCATCGGCGTGACGTTGATGTCGGACATCGGGGTCGCGTCGAGGCCATCCTCGTCGTCTCCGCCGCCTGCGCGGATCGAACCCATCGCCATGGTGTCTGCCCTCCTGGGCGTCGGCGCCGTCGAGGCAGCCGCGAAGATGTACGAGGCGGCCGCGATCCCCGGCTCGGTGGATCGAAGTGGTCGCCGGTGCTTCCAGAAGCTCGTGCCGCGCGCGTTTATGGGCGCGGCCTGCGGCGGTTACTCAGCCGCGGCACGGCTCGCATTGCGCTCACGGGCGAGGCGGTTGCCGAGGATGCCAATGGCGGAGACGAAGGAGGATTGCACGCGGCTCACGTCACCGCTGAGCTTGTTGTAGGCCATCACCGCCGGGATCGCGACGACGAGGCCGATGGCCGTGGCGAACAGCGCCTCGGCGATGCCGGGAGCCACCACGGCCAGACTGGTATCCTGGCTCTTCGCGATCGACGAGAACGAGTTCATGATGCCCCAGACCGTGCCGAACAGGCCGATGAAGGGGGCCGTGGAGCCCGAGGTGGCGAGAAGCGGAAGTCCGGTCTGCAGGCGCTTCACCTCGAGGTTGAGGGCGGCGCGCATGGCCCGCTCGATGCGGTCACGGCGCTCGGCACGGCTCTCGGTCGGATCCTGATCGCGCCAGGCTTCGAGACCGGCCTGGACGATATGGCCCGAGATGCCCTTCTCGTTGGCATCCAACGAGCCGCCGGTCTGCACCTGGTTGTTGAACGCTTTCGCTTGGCTGCGCGCCCTGGCGAGCCGCACGATCTTCTCGAACACCACCGTCCAGCACGCGATCGATGCGATGACCAGCACGATCATCACGCCCTTCACGATCGGATCGGCCTGCAGGAACAGGCCGAGGAACGAGAAGTCGGGCGTGGCGGCCGCGAGCGGCGCTGCAGTTGAATCCATGGTCGAACTCCTCAGGAGTGAACGGGCCGATGCGAGCCCGGAGAAGCCCGCATCATGGATGCAGCCGAGGCTGCAGGGATCGGGCTAGCGGGCAAACTCGGTGCCGGTCTTGCTCGACGTGTCGATGCGTTCAAGGCAGCTCTCGCGGCTGGCCTCGCCGCCCTCACAGGCGAGCACATCGTTGAGCAGGACACGGCCGATTTTCGGGCAGGCGATGCCGGGGAAGTCGAACAGGCGCACCACGGTCTTACGCTCCTGGACCGGGCCGAGTTCGACTGCGAGGCGCTTCTGGGCCACGCCCTCGGTGTCGAAGGCGAAGAGATCGACTTTCAGCGACTTGAGGGCCGAGCCCTTGCCGTTGTCGACGAGGAGGTAGGTGCGACAGTTCTCGCCCGCGGGTTCGAGGCGGTTCAGTTCGAGCCTCATGGTTGGGCCGGCGGCGGCAGGCTTGGCATCCTGAGCGACGGCGGGCCCTGCCAGCACCGAGGCGAGCAGACACCCTGCGGCGGCAACCTGTCCGGCACGGCGACGGAACTGTCCGTTCACGGTCCCTTCGAACTCCTGCACCACGATGACCGTCCTCCTGTCAGCGGCGGCCCTTGAGACGAGCCTGCCCTATCGAACCCGTCCCCAGCGCCCTTGGATGGTGGGCGGCGCGTCTGATCGGCGCTCTCGCGCACGATCGGCCAGTATCACTGTCTGGATCCGCTGCTGCCGGGACGCGTCGGCTGGACGGACGCGACCGCCACGGGTCGCGATGGCCAAGACAGCCGGCGTCGGAGCGCGGGATCGAATAAGCAAAGCCATCCGGCACCGTCGAAAGCGGCGTCGGATGGCTGGGGTTTGCACTACCCGAGAAGCGCGGAGCCGATCAAGAGCTGCCGCGAAAGTCAGAGTAATTCCAAACTGTTATTCAGGCTTGGCCGGATTGGGACAGAGCGGCAATGCCAGATCATCCCGGATTTATTTGCCAGACGCTCCCTCGCTTTAGGCCGTGATGGCGGAGCCTCTCGGCTGCCCGTGCAACGGGCTAGGTAGGGGTATGATGATTCGATCCTGATCGATCGATCATGCCCACCGCGGTAGCCTGGAACGAAAAAGGCCGGGGCTTTCGCACCCGGCCTTTCGTCGAAACAGAGAGATCGGCGAAACACCGACCGCTGTCATCGTTGGTCGGAGTAGCAGGACTTGAACCTGCGACCCCCTGTCCCCCAGACAGGTGCGCTACCGGGCTGCGCTATACTCCGTCAGATCCGTCCCGACGCCCCCGAAGGGGTTCGGCGCTCTTAGCTTCGCGCCGGTTCCGGCGCAACCCCGAAAGCCGGCCGGACACGGTCGTCGCCGGAACCAGATCGGTCTATGGAGCAGACCTCGTCCCCGGCCGCCCATACGCTGCCCGAGCGGAGATCCATGTCGCCCCGTCCCATCGCCTTCGACCTCACCCGGCTGATCACGCGCCTGCGCCACGCCAGCCCGACCGGCATCGACCGGGTCGACCTCGCCTATGCACGCCACGTGCTCACCGGTGACGGGCCACGCTTCGGGCTGGTGACGAGCGCGCTCGGCCCACGGGTGATCGATCGGGGGCAGGCAAGCGCTATCGTGGAAGCAGTGGCGTCGGGCTGGGTCGAGGACGTGCGGCCCGAGGACGATCCCGTCTATCTCGGCCTCGTCGGGGCGACCGGCGGGCGGGGCCCGGGGGTGAGCAGCGCCCGCCGCAGCGCGTTCCGGCGCAGACAGATCCAGGCGAGCACGACGCTGCGCATGCTGCGGGGACGGGGCATTGAGGCGCTACCGGCGGGCACGGTCTACCTGCACAGCTCGCATCTGCGGCTCGACCGGCCGGAGCGATTCGACTGGCTCTACGCGCGCCGCGACATCCGCCCGGTCTTCTTCGTGCACGACCTGATCCCAATCTCCCATCCCGAATACGGACGCCCTGGCGAGGCCGCCCGGCACGCGGAGCGGATGAGGACGATCGCCCGGCACGCGGCGGCAGTCATCGTGAACTCCGCCGATGTCGGCTCCCGTTTCACGAGGCATCTCGCCGCCCATGGTTTTGCGGCCCGCCCGATCACCGTGGCACCGCTCGGCGTCGAACCGATCTTCTCTGGACGGGACGGCACAGCTCCGGTCTTCGAGCGGCCGACCTTCCTGGTCTGCGGCACGATCGAGTCGCGCAAGAACCACCTACTGCTCCTGCAGGTCTGGCGAGATCTCGCAGCGCGGCACGGGGCGCTGACGCCGCGCCTCGTCATCGTGGGCCGACGCGGCTGGGAGGTCGAGAACGTCATCGACCTGCTCGACCGCTGCCAATCGATCGCTCCCCACGTCACCGAGGTGTCGGGTCTGTCCACGCCGGACCTCGCCCGGTTGATGCGCGGGGCGACAGCCCTGCTCATGCCGTCCTTCATCGAGGGCTACGGCCTGCCGGTGGTCGAAGCCGCCGCGAGCGGTCTGCCGGTGGTCGCCTCCGACATTCCGGTCCACCGCGAGATCGGCGCGCGTTTCGCGCAACTCATCGACCCGCTCGACGGGCCGGGCTGGCGGCAGGCGATCGAGGATCTGAGCGCGCCGGCCTCGCCGCTCCGGGCCGATCTCGCAGCCCGGCTCGACGGCTACGAGGCACCGGGCTGGCCCGCGCATCTCGCGCAGCTCGACGCGGCTCTGGAGGCGGTCGATGGCGGCTGAACGCACCGTCGGCTTGCCTCACGCCGAGCTGACGAATATGGAAAAACGTCAGCAACAGCTGCCGCCGGCACATCGCCGTGCGGTATCGCTCTCCTGAAACGACGGTAACGAGGCGCGCACGATGACGGTCGTCGATGTCGACCGGGAGGCCGTGAAACGCGGCCTGGCCGACGGGTCGATCCTGCTGATCGACGTGCGTGAGGAGCAAGAATTCGCCAGCGGGCACATTCCTGGCTCGGTCTCCTACCCGCTCTCCACCTTCGATCCGGCTACGTTAAGGGCGCTGATCGAAGCGGATGGTCGCCGCCCGGTCTTCTCCTGCGCTTCGGGCGTGCGCACGGTCCATGCGATCTCCGCCGCACGTCAGGCCGGGCTCGATCTGAACGAGCACTACCGGGGCTCCTTCAAGGATTGGTACGGCTCCGGCGAGCCGATCGAACGCTAAAGCGACGCGACCGCGCGGCCGCGCCTAGGCCGCGAACGGTTCCGGGTCGGTCAGATGAACGAGGCGGCTGTGTGCGCGAGCGCACAACGCGACCCATCCCGAGCCTCTAGCGCGGGGTGAAGGGAACCTAAAAATATGTCTCACCTTCGGGTCTTCAGCTTTCTCACGATCGGCTTCGCCGCAGCGCTCGCCTCGGCGCCGGCGCGCGCGCAGGCTCCCGGTATGCCGCCGCCCGGCGTCACGGTGTCGAAGCCCGTGGTGAAGGAGATCGTCGAGCAGGACCAATATACCGGCCGCTTCGACCCGATCGAGTTCGTCGAGGTGCGCGCCCGCGTTACCGGCTACCTGGACAAGATCATGTTCCAGGACGGCGCAGACGTGAAGAAGGGCGAGACGCTCTTCATCATTGACCGCCGGCCCTACAAGGCCGCCCTGGAGCAGGCGCAGGCGGCCCTGACCTCGGCCAAGGCCCGCCTCGCCTTCACCCAGACCGACCTCGAGCGCGCCCAGGTGCTCTCGAAGGGTGGCAACATCTCCGAGCAGGTCACCGACCAGCGCCGCCAGGCCTCGCAGACCGCGCAGGCCGACGTCGACAGCGCCGAGGCGGCCCTTCGCAATGCTCAGCTCAACTACGACTTCACCGAGGTGAAGTCCCCGATCAACGGCCGCATCAGCCGGCGCCTCGTGACCGAGGGCAACATCGTCAGCGCCGACCAGACAATGCTGACGACGATCGTCTCCCTCGATCCGATCTATTTCGGCTTCACGGTCGACGAGCAGTCGTTCCTGAAATACCAGACCAGCCTCGGCATCGGCATGGGTCAGACGCAGCGTGGCAAGGGTGCCCCGGTGATGATCGCGCTGAGTGGCGAGAAGAAGCCGACTCACAAGGGCACGCTCGACTTCGTCGACAACCGCGTCGACAACCAGACCGGCACGGTGCTGCTGCGTGCCACCGTCCCGAACGCGGACAGCTTCATCAAGCCGGGCCTGTTCGGGATCGTGTCGATGCCGGCGACCAAGCCCTTCACGGGCGTGCTGATGCCCGACGATGCCATCGCGGCCAACCAGGACAAGCGGATCGTGTACATCCTCGGCGAGGGTGACAAGGTCTCGGCCAAGCCCGTCACCATCGGCCCGATGGTCGACGGCTACCGGGTGATCGCCGAAGGTCTGACGGGCGACGAGACCGTGGTGATCAATGGCATCGCCAAGATCCGCCCCGGCATGCAGGTCAAACCCGAGACCAAGCAACTCCCGCCGACGAAGGAATAAGGCGCCCACCCGTGTCCTGCGGCCCGGCGGCGAGAGGTTAGCCGATGCGTTTTGCACATTTTTTCGTCGACCGGCCGATCTTCGCCTCGGTCACGTCGATCGTTTTCCTGATCCTGGGCTTCGTCGCCTACGTGTCGCTGCCGGTCTCGCAATATCCCGAGATCGTGCCGCCGACCGTGACCGTGCGTGCCTCCTTCCCCGGCGCTAACGCCGAGACGGTTGCCGCCACCATCGCGACGCCTCTTGAGCAGGAGATCAACGGCGTCGACAACATGCTCTACATGACGTCGTTGTCGACCAACGACGGCAACATGCTGCTGACCGTGACCTTCAAGGTCGGCACCAACCTCGATATTGCGAACGTTCTCGTCCAGAACCGGCTCTCAGTGGCGCAGCCGCGCCTGCCGCCGGACGTGCGCAACCTCGGCGTCACCGTGCGCAAGGCCTCGCCGGACCTTATGCTGGTGGTGCACCTGCGCTCGCCCAACCGCACCTACGACCAGAACTACCTCGCCAACTACATCTATCTGAACATCCGCGACGAGCTGCTGCGCCTCGACGGCGTCGGCGACATCACGATCTTTGGCGGCAACGAATACGCCGAGCGGATCTGGATGGATCCGAACAAGCTCGCGGCCTATGGCCTGACCACCACCGACGTCGTCAGCGCTCTCCAGGAGCAGAACGTCCAGGTCGCAGCCGGTCAGCTCAACGGTCCTCCCGCGGCCACGGGCGCGGCATTCCAGTTCGTCGTCCAGTCGCAGGGACGCTTCAAGACGCCGGAGGAGTTCGCCGACGTCATCGTCAAGGCCCAGGACGGCCGCCTCGTGCGCGTAAAAGACGTGGCCCGCGTCGAGATGGGCCAGAAAGACTATACGACGAACTCATTCCTCGACGACACACCGGCCGTTGGCATCGGCGCCTTCCAGCGTCCCGGCACCAACGCCCTCGACGCCGCCGCGTCGGTGAAGGGCGTGATGGAGGAGGTGAAGAAGAATTTCCCGCCCGACGTCGAGTACGCGATCGCCTACAACCCGACCGAGTTCATCGAGGAATCGATCCACGAGGTCTACAAGACGCTGTTCGAGGCGGTGGGCCTCGTCGTCATCGTCGTGCTCGTGTTCCTGCAGAGCTGGCGCACGGCGCTGATCCCGGTGATCGCGATCCCCGTGTCGCTGATCGGCACCTTCGCCGCCATGGCGGCGTTCGGCTTCTCGCTCAACAACCTGACGCTGTTCGGATTGGTGCTGGCTATCGGCATCGTCGTCGACGACGCGATCGTCGTGGTCGAGAACGTCGAACGCAACATGGAGGAGGGACTCTCTCCGGGCGAAGCAGCGCACAAGACGATGGACGAGGTCGGTTCGGCCGTCATCGCCATCGCGCTGGTGCTCGCGGCGGTGTTCATCCCGACCGCCTTCATCCCCGGTATCTCGGGCCAGTTCTACAAGCAGTTCGCGCTTACCATCGCGGCCTCGACGATCATCTCAGCCTTCAACTCGCTGACGCTGTCGCCAGCGCTCTGCAAGCTGCTCCTCGTCCCGCATCACAAGAGGCAGAAGCCGAAATTCTTCCTCACGCGCTTCGTCAACTGGCTTGCCAGCATGTTCAATCGCGGCTTCGACGCGATCTCGAACGGCTATGCCAGCACCATCCGCGTGCTGACGAGCTCCGTGATCGGACTCGGCGCGATGCTCCTCGTCTATGCGGGCGTCATCGCCGCTACGCTGCACCTCGCACAGACGACCCCGACAGGCTTCATCCCGGATCAGGACCAGGGCTACCTGATCGGCGTCGTCCAGCTACCCTCGGGCGCCTCGCTCGACAGGACCACCGCCGTCATCAACAACGCCGCCGCCATCGCGCGGAAGGTCGACGGCGTGACCCACTCGGTGATCATCGCCGGCTTCGACGGCGCGACCTTCACCAACACCACCAACTCGGGCGTGATGTTCCTCACGCTCAAGGGAGCCAAGGAGCGCGCCGAGACGGGCCGCAGCGCGGCGGTCATCACCGGTGACGTGCTCAAGGCCACCGCCGGCATCCAGGATGCACGCATCATCGTGATCCCGCCGCCGCCCGTGCGCGGTCTCGGTCAGGGCGGCGGCTTCAAGATGCAGATCGAGAGCCGGCAATCCTCGGCGATCGGTCCCCTGCTCGCCTCCACCAACGAGGTCCTCGGCCAAGCGAATGCCGACCCGAATTTGACGCGCGTGTTCACGACCTTCACGAACGACACGCCTCAGCTCTATCTCGACATCGACCGCACGGTCGCACGCATGCTGAACGTGCCGCTCGCCAACGTCTTCAACACGTTGCAGGCTTCGCTCGGCGGCACCTACGTCAACGACTTCAACACGCTGGGCCGCATCTACCAGGTGCGTCTGCAGGGCGACGCGATCTATAGGCAGTCGCGCCGCGATATCGAGCAGCTCAAGGTCCGATCCTCCACCGGCGCGCTCGTCCCGATGGGCACACTCGCCAGGATCCGGGAGATCACCGGCCCGCAGATCGTCCAGAGGTTCAACCTGTACTACTCGGTGCCGGTCCAGGGCGTGGCCCGCCCCGGCATCTCGACGGGCCAGGCGCTCGACGCCATGGAACAGGTCGCCAAGCGTGTGCTGCCGGACGGCTACGCCTACGACTGGACCGAGATCGCCTTCCAGCAGAAGGCCGCGTCCGGCACCGCCGGCTACGTTTTCGCACTGGGCGTGCTGCTCGTCTTCCTCGTGCTCGCCGCTCAGTACGAATCCTGGGCGCTTCCGTTGGCCATCCTGCTGGTGGTGCCGACGGGCGTGCTGGCTGCGCTCTTCGGTGTGCAGCTGAGAGGTCAGGACAACAACATCCTGACCCAGATCGGTCTCATCGTGCTGATCGGCCTGGCCGCGAAGAACGCGATCCTGATCGTGGAATTCGCGCACGACATCGAGGAGGCCGAACACAAGGGGCCTGTTGCGGCGGCGGTCCAAGCCTGCCGCCTGCGCCTGCGCCCGATCCTGATGACGGCGTTCGCCTTCATCCTCGGCACCCTGCCGCTCGTCATCGCCACGGGCCCCGGCGCCGAGATGCGTCAGGCGCTCGGAACGGCGGTGTTCTTCGGCATGATCGGCGCGACTTTCTTCGGCCTGTTCCTCACGCCGGTTTTCTACGTGGTGATCCGCCGCTTCGTACTCTGGCTCGCGAGGGTCCGCGGAAAGACCGAGGACGACACGCACGGAGCTCGCCCGGCCCACGGGTGAGCCCGGATAATGCAAAAAGGCCGGCGAGCATGAAGCTCGCCGGCCTTTTTTCTATCCGATCATGCGAGGCGCGAATGCCTCGCGATCGCTTTTCCTAGAAGAACGGGCGTGGGCCGTAGAAGCCGTAGGGACGGTAGTACGGACGCGGGCGGTAGTAGCCGTAGGGCCGATAGATCGGTCGGCCATAGAAGGGGCGCGGGCCGTAGAAGTTCGGGCGGCACACCCCCCACGGGTTCGGGTGAAAGCCGGGGCCGCAGCCACCGGCCACGCGCTCGACCTGGGCGCCGTCCGTCGCGCCGATGAGCCCGGGGCTGAGCGGAGCGGCACTCGCCGACGTCGCAAGACCAAGACCGGCCGCGAGCGTCGCCGCGGTCGCGAGAATTTTCAGGTGCGTCATACTGGGACCTCCTCAACCATCCGGCACGCGGCGACCGCTGCCGGAGACTGAATCAAACACGGTTTTCCCTGAACGCCCGCTGAGCCGATCACGGCAACATCATGTTGACCATCGGCGCCAGCACGAGACCAGCCAGGAAAGCCACGCTGAGGAGCCGGGTGTATTGAACGCAGCTGATCATGTGATCCTCCCTGGGCATTCGACACAAACGCGATGCTAGGTCTGCGATCGACGTTGGGTTCGATGTAACTCGATTGCGCCCTTCTGGTTTCGCAGATCGAGGAAAGCTTGGGAGTGCTCGGGCGCACGCGCCCAGGCCGATAACTGAGTGTTCCGAGACGCTTCGCCCTTCGAAGAGAGGAAGCGCTACAATTCCCTTAGGCCTGCCCGCGTCCTACATCGGTGCCGATGGAACCGTATTTCGCCCTGGACCTCCGCCTGCAGGCCGATACGGCCGCGATCGGCGATCTCGCCCTCTGCGCCGTCCTACTGATGGACGATGCACGCTTTCCCTGGATGATCCTGGTGCCACGTCGGCCAGGATTGAGTGAGCTGACCGATCTTTCGAGGGAGGACGCGGCGACGCTGATGGAGGAGATCCGCATTGCGTGCGGTGTGATGCAGGCGCTCTCGAAGCCTGACAAGCTGAACGTGGCGGCGCTCGGCAACCAAGTGGCTCAGCTCCATATCCACGTCATTGGGCGCTTCCGTTCCGATCCTGCTTGGCCGAACCCGATCTGGGGCGTCGGCACGCGCGCGCCCTACCCTGCCCATGCCCGTGCACAGCTTCTCGAGCGCGCCGGCGCGCTGTTCGCGGCGGCCTGACCATGCCGGATGCCTTCGACCATCTCGGCTTCGTGAAGAGTGGGCTCGTGCGTCACAGCGCCGAGCGCGAGCATGTCGCCGTCCCGCCGATCGATGCGCCGGGGACCGGCATCCTCCTGTTCGCCGGCGACCGCGTGATCCTGCGCGGCAGCGACGCGCCGACGGCTTTGCTCACTCCCAACGACCTTGCGCGAGTGGCCCCGGCTGGGCTCACCGTGTTTCTCGGTCGGGTCGAAGGCCGCCCGGTCTTTGCCGCCGCGCTACCGGAGCATGCGACCGAGGAATTTGCAGAACCGGCGTTCCGTGTCTCGGATCTGCGCGGAATCGCGGCCGAGGGAGCGGTGGCGGCCGAACAGCTTGGCCTGCTTGCGACAGCCAAATCCGTACTTGCCTGGCACGGCCGCAACGGCTTCTGCGCCAATTGCGGCACGGCAACCGAAGTGAAGGCCGGCGGCTTCCGGCGCGAATGCCTGTCCTGCGCGATGCATCACTTTCCACGCACCGACCCGGTCGTGATCATGCTCGTGCATCGCGGCGATACCTGCCTCGTGGGACGCGGCCCGCATTTTCCCGGCACGATGTATTCCTGCCTCGCTGGCTTCGTGGAGCCGGGCGAGACGATCGAGGACGCGGTCCGCCGCGAGACCTTGGAAGAGGCAGGCGTCATAGTTGGTGAGGTCCGCTACCGCGCCTCGCAGCCCTGGCCGTTTCCATCCTCGCTGATGATCGGCTGCATCGCAGAAGCGAAGAGCGATGCGATCACGATCGACCCGCTCGAACTTGCCGACGCCCGCTGGGTGACGCGAGACGAGCTGCGCACGATGTTCGACGGAAGCCACCCCGAAGAAATGACCACACCGAAGCCGCTGGCCATCGCCCACCTACTGCTGCGCGATTTCTTGGAGGGCCGAGTCTGAGCGTCGCAGGATCACAGGACCATAGGATCCTGTGATCCTGCGATCATACCTCGACAGGTTCGCCCTGCCCTATGCCGACGCCCTGTGGATCGAAGGCCACGCTTTTCACAATCGCGAAAACCGCGTGCCCCGGTGTCAGGTCGAGATCTCGAGCCGATGCCCGCGTCACCCGCGCGGCGAGGATCGCGCCGTTGCAATCAATCTCAACCATCACAGATGCGCCAGCCTCCCGCATGGTGGTGATCCGGCCCGGGAAAACGTTGCGGGCGCTGAGGCCATGAGGCCACGCGGTCGCGATCAGCACGTCGCGGGCCGGCACGCGCAGGCGCACCGCGCTTCCGGGAGCGGCACCGAGCCGGGGCACGGTGAGCTGACCGGCTGGACCACTCAGCCGTGTTAGACCAGTCACCTCGTCATGCGCGGCCACGGTCATCGACAGGATCGCGCCGGCCTCGGTCGCATGGGGGATGAGGTCGGGCCGGCGCAGGACGTCATCGGCCGGTCCGCTCGCCGAAACGCGTCCGGCCTCCAGCACGACCACAGTCGAAGCGAGCCGCGACACCTCTTCCACGGAATGACTGACATAGACGATCGGTATCCCGGCCTCGTCCCGCATCCGCTCGATATACGGCAGGATCTCGTTCTTGCGGGACGCGTCGAGAGCCGAGAGAGGCTCGTCCATCAGGAGCAAGCGTGGCTTCGACAGGAGCGCCCGGCCGATCGCTACACGCTGGCGTTCGCCGCCGGACAGGCCGGCCGGGTGGCGCTCCAGCAGTGGCCCGATACCGAGCATTTCGACGACGTTATCCACTTCGGGGGCCGACGTCTCGACGCCCTGCCGGCGGGCGAACCAGCGGCCGAAGCCGAGATTGTGCCGCACGCTCAGATGCGGCAGCAGCCGCGCTTCTTGGAACACGCAGCCGATCCGCCGGAGATGCACCGGAGCGCGGATATGGCGCGCGGTATCGAGGAGCACCGTGCCATCTACGGTGATCCGCCCTCTATCGGGCTGGGCCAGCCCGGCGATCAGATGGATCACCGTGGTCTTGCCGGAACCCGAACGGCCGAAGAGAGCGGTCAGCCCGGCGCCGGCAGCAAAAGCGACGTCCAGGGCGAAGGCCCCACGGCGCAGCGAGAGCTCGACATCGATTGTCATGAACCGAGCCCCCCGCGACGCGCGTTGTCCCGAGCCGCAGCCAGGAGCCCTCGATGATCGTCGTCCACCATCTGGAAAACAGCCGCTCGCAGCGCGTGCTGTGGCTTCTGGAGGAACTCGGTCTCGCCTATGACGTGAAGAGGTACGCCCGCGACCCGAAGACCATGTTGGCGCCTCCGGAGTTGCGCGCCGTCCACCCGCTCGGCAAGTCGCCGGTGCTCGACGACAACGGAACGATCGTCGCGGAATCGGGCGCCATCGTCGAATACCTTACGTCGCGCGAGGGAGGCGCCCTGGCACCCGCTATCGGTACGCCCGAGCACCGGCGCTATACCTATTTCCTGCATTACGCGGAGGGCTCGGCGATGCCGCCGCTGCTCCTGAAGCTCGTGTTCTCGCAGCTCGCGCCGGGCAGCCCGGCACTGGTGCGCCCTCTGGTCCGGGCCATTGCGGCCAAGGTCATGGCCGGCTTCGTCGATCCGGACCTGCGCCGCCACGCGGCATTCTGGGAGAGCGAACTCGCCCAGCGCCCCTGGTTTGCCGACGACAGCTTCACGGCGGCAGACATCCAGATGAGCTTTCCGCTCGAAGCCTTTGCCTCGCGCGGCACCGGTGCGGGACCGAAGGTCATGGACTGGCTTGCGCGCATTCACGCGCGTCCCGCCTATCAGCGAGCCTTGGAGCGCGGCGGCCCCTACGCCTATTCGTGAGGCCGCGCTCACTCCGCAAGCCTGCGGCCGAGCCGCCGAGCCAGCAATTCCGACAGGAGCAGCGCGATCATCGACAGTCCGATCGAGATCAAGGTCAGGCGCATCGCGGCGGCCTCGCCACCGGGCACCTGGGTCAGGGTGTAAATCGCGGAAGGAAGCGTCTGCGTCTCGCCGGGGATGTTCGAGACGAAGGTGATGGTCGCGCCGAACTCGCCCATCGCCTTGGCGAAAGCGAGCACCGAACCGGCGAGGATGCCGGGCAGGCTCAGTGGCAGCGTCACAAGCAGGAAGACCATGAGCGGCGACGCGCCGAGCGTCGAGGCTGCCTGTTCCAGCTTGCCATCCACCGCCTCGATCGAGAGCCGCATCGCCCGCACCATCAGCGGGAAGCCCATCACTGCGCAGGCGAGCGCCGCGCCAGTCCAGCGGAACGAAAAAACGATTCCGATCTCGTAGAGCCAGGCGCCGAGATAACCCTTACGCCCGAAGATGATGAGGAGCAGATAGCCCGTCACCACCGGCGGCATGATCAGCGGCAGATGGACCAGTCCGTCGAGCAGGGCGTGACCGGGAAAACGCTTGCGAGCGAGCAGCCACGCCATCACGAGACCTGGAACGAGGCTCGCGAGGGTCGCCACCGCCGCGACCCGCAGGCTGAGGATGACCGCGGCCCATTCGTCGGGTGTCAGTCCGAGGCGGTCCAAGGCGCGGTCTTGGCTCCCAGCGTGGGTGTGCGCTGTATCAGCCCGTACACAGCCCGTCAGTCAACGCTTTGAGCACCCAGCATCGATGTTTGCTGCCCATGGGGGAAACCGGTCTTACGCATGACGGTCGCGCGGGCGGTCTCGATGGCGATGGTCGCAGCGCCCATCGTGCGCGCCTCGACGTGGCGATGCAGCGCGAAGCGGGCAATCTCGGCGGCAAGCTCGTCGATCTCATCAGCAAGCGCCGTAAGGTGCACGGGCGCCGATGTCGCCCCAGCCTGCTTACGGATCTCGAGCAGCCTCTCCGTGGCAACCTCGATGCGCTCGCGGCGCACTCGTGAGAGCCGCTGCCTGAGCCAGGCCAGGATCGAGCCGATGCCGCCGCCGAAGAACGCGATGAGGTAGATCCAGGTCTCGTAGCGCTCGATGAAGCTCTCCTGCTCGCGCTCGAAATAGTCGATCGCGCCCGGATGGATCGGGAGCTTCGTACTCGTCGCCTCGGCCGTGGTCTCGTAGGCCGGAGCATGGATGGCATTGGCTGCCGGATGGAGCTCGGCGAGGTCGCTGCGCATCTCGAACAGGTGCTGCGTCACCGAGGCCGCCACGCTGCGCGAGAGCGAGTCCCGCGCCATCAGCCGGTACGTAGCGCCGATCGTGGTGACATCCTCGGCCGGAATCCGCGGATTGCCGCCAAACAGACCCGCCGGGATCGTGACTGCGGCGAGTTTCGGCATACGCTCCACAAGTGCGGTCGTATCCTGCTCGCCGATCACCCTCACGCCATTGTCCGGGCTCGCCTGCCGGACGATGCCGACGATGCGCCGCGCCGCCGGGGTTGTCGGCGTGGTCACCGTGACCACGGCGTCGATGCGCTTCTCACTAAGGGCCGTCGCGATGTCGCCCTCTTCCAGGCCAACCAGTGCGACCCCATGCTGGGGAACGGCCTGTCCTTCGAGCCTGTCCGAGACGGTGATGCCGTCATGCTCCAGGAGTTCGGAGATCAGAGCCTTGTCGGCCGTGCGCTGCGCGATGAAGCCGAGACGCTTTCCGGCGAGGTCGGGCATCGCGGCGATGCCGGAGGCCTCGGGTGTCAGGATGATCACCGCCTGCTCGCGCAGGACGGCCAGCGTCAGCCCGTTGGATGGCAGGGCGATGTCCGGCCTGACGACGGCGAGGTCGACCTTCTTGGCACGCAAGGCCTCGGCGCTCTCGCGCACGCCGTCGAAGGGCAGGATCTCGAGGCGGATGTCCTTGTTGCGGGCCTTCAGGACCTCGGCATAGGCCTGGAGCAGGGCTGGCTCGGTGCCACCCTTCGGCGCCACAGCGACTTTCAGGGTGGTCGCCCGCGTAAAGTAGAAGGTTGCGATACTTGCGACGGCCACGGCCGCGGCGAGGACGAGAAAGAGCGCCTCACGCCTGATCTTCAGCCTCACCACCAACCTCGTCGCAGCTTCCTCGAGACTGAGACATAGGGCCGGACGGTCGCAAGCGTGAGGCCTCTGGGTGTGGTGATGACGGCCGCGCCGTCGCCCCTATCCACGACCTCAGCGCGGAGCGATTAGGCAGGACGACGGATTACGTTTGCGGTGCATACAGCCTCGAGCACCGAGTCCTCACACGGCCCTGACAGCACGACGTGTCGAGCCCCTCCCATCCGAGCTGGTAGATTTAGGGTCCTCAGACCTATTTCGTGGCGCTCATGACGGTGAAACCCTGCTTCTCGAAGAAGGGGCGCGCTGCCGGGCTCTGCAGCCACTTCAGGAGCGCGACGCTGTCCTCGTTCGCGGAATCCTTGGTGCGGGCGATCGGGTACACAATCGGCGGGTGGCTGTCGGCCGGGAAGGTCGCGACCACTTTCACGCCCGGCTCGGAAACAGCGTCGGATGCGTAGACAATGCCGAGCGGGGCCTCCCCACGAGAGACGAGGAGCAGTGCTGCGCGGACGTTTTCGGCCTGCGCGACTTTGTCCTTCACGCCCTCCCAAGCGCCGAGATGAGTCAGCGCAGCCTTGCCGTACTTGCCGGCAGGTACCGCATCGACGTTGCCCATCGCGAGGCGGCCACCCCCGAGCGCCTTGGCGACATCGACGCCGGGCTTGAGGTCGATCGCAGTGGTCGAATCCTTCGCAGCGACGAGGACGATGGCGTTACGCAGCAGGTCCGTTCGGGTGTCGGGGCGGATCGTGCTGCTCTTCTGCGCGTAGTCCATCCAGGCCTGATCGGCGGACCAGAAAATGTCGGCCGGCGCGCCGGATTCGAGCTGCTTCGCCAGGGCGTTTGAGCCGGCATAGGAGACCTTGACGGTCTTGCCAGTCTCCTTGCCCCAGGCTGCGGTCGCCTCGTCGAGCGCGTTCTTCAGGCTCGCCGCGGCGAAGATCACGATGGGAAGATCGGCGGCCCGGCCCGGTATGGTCGTGGCGAAGGACGCGAGTGAGAGGGAGAATCCCAGGAGACCAGCGAGCCAGGAGCGGCGGGTCGATGCTGCGTGAATCACGATGATCGCACCTCGATCGGAGCGCCGTCGCCATGCCAGCTGAGCGCGCATCAGGGATGATACGAGGCGCTCACCACGGCGCGCCCCATCCTGGACCAGCGCTATATCCGACCGGGATGACGTGACCCAAGTTGCAAGGCGCCGTCTCGCCAACCCGACCATTGCCGAGGCTGCATGGATCGAATGTCGGATTAACCTGCGGTTTCGTCGTCGGGCCGCTTCGTGCGGTCCGAGCGCGCGAGACGGCTCAGCAAGACCAGGAGCGAGCCGGGCATCGGCGCTTCTAGCGCCTCCACGCCCAGCATCTCTTCCTGCGAAGAGGCAGCGCGGCGGCGACGGCCGAGGACGCCCCGCATGACGACGGGGCTACGGCGTAGGGCTTTTCTTGCTTTCATGACGCATACTGTGTGTTCGGCGCCTGCCGGATCTGGGGTCGGAAGGCAGGGATGCCAACCCAGGCCGCCCTCCCCGATCGCCCAGGCAATGAACAATCTGCTCGCTCTTTGTGCGTTCCCCCGGCGTGTCGCAAAATTCGTGGAGGGTGCGGCGCGTCGGTGGTACTGCCCACGGCATGCTTGAAGGATTGCCCCCTCACCGCCCGACCCACGTGCTCCGCCTTTCAACGGACGAATCTTCGGCGCGGGCCATGACCGACGTCCTCGGCGAGATGTTCGACCCCACCGAGACGGCAGTCGCGGCCTTCGAGGTGGAAGGCACAACCACCTGGAGGCTTGAGGCCTATTTTGCAGATGAGCCGGACGAAGACTTCATCCGCGAATTGATCCGCCCGATCATCGGCGACCGGGCAGACGAGGCGGTCTTCGACACGATCGAGCGGCAGGATTGGGTGAAGGCATCCCTCGAAGGCTTGAAGCCGGTGCGGGCCGGGCGCTTCCTGATCCACGGCTCGCACGACCGGGATCAGGTTCGACCGAACGACCTCGCCATCGAGATCGAGGCGGCGCTCGCCTTCGGCACAGGACATCACGGCACCACGCTTGGCTGCCTGCGAGCTCTCGCTGACCGGCTGAAGCGTGGCCGTCCGAGACGCGTGCTCGACGTGGGAACCGGGACCGGCATCCTGGCCTTTGCCGCGGCCAAGGCTCTGCGTTCTACCGTGATCGCGGGCGATCTCGATCCGGAAGCCGTCTGGACGGCGAAGGGTAACGCGCGCCTCAACGGCATCGGGAGCCACCTCCGGCTCTACGAAGGCCCCGGCGTGCGCCATGCACTCGCCAACCGGTCGCGCCGCTTCGATGTGGTCTTCGCCAACATCCTGGCGAATCCGCTGAAGAAACTCGCGCCGACGCTTGCGTCTGTCGTCGCGGATGACGGCATCCTGATCCTGTCCGGGCTTATCGAGCGCGACGTTCCGGGCGTACTCTCGACCTATCGGCACCGCGGTTTCCATCTCGCCAGGATGGGCGTGATCGAGGGCTGGGCAACGCTGGTGCTGCGGCGGGGCGGAGCGGCACCACGTGTTGTTGCCCGGCGCCGATACGCCGCGTAACGCTTGCGGGTATGACGAGCCCTCGCCGCCGCTTTCAGACGTTTGAAGATTCGAGCCATCGCAAGGGCCCCGAGCGCGTCGCGGCCCTGCGCGCTGCCATGCGCGAGGCCGGCATCGGCGGGTTCGTGGTACCACGTGCCGACGAGCATCAATCCGAATACGTTCCGGCCAATGCCGAGCGGCTCGCCTGGCTGACGGGCTTCACGGGCTCGGCCGGTACGGCTGTGGTATTGGCCGATAAGGCGGCCATCATCGTCGACGGCCGCTACACGCTGCAGGCCCCCGAGCAGGTCGACACAGACGTATTCACGGTCGTACCACTTGCCGAAAAATCGCCGGATGCCTGGATCGCTGAGAACATCGCGGCCGATACGGTGCTCGGCTACGATCCCTGGCTTCACACCTCCGACGGCGTCGCGCGGCTGGAGCGGGCCGTTGCGAAGGCCGGCGGTTCGTTAAAGGCTGTCTCGAACCTCGTCGACGCCGTCTGGGCCGGGAGGCCGCCGCAGCCCGCGGGGCACGTCGTCCTGCATCCCCTCGAACACGCCGGTGAGAGCGCCGAGGCGAAGCTCGCCCGCATCCGGGAAAAGCTCGAGGCGGCCGGGGTCGACGCACTCGTCATTTCCGATCCGCACAACCTGGCCTGGGCATTCAACATCCGTGGCGCGGACGTGGACCACACCCCCCTCGCGCTCGGTTACGCCATCGTGCCGCGCGAGGGCCGGCCGAACCTGTTCCTGAGTTCGACCGACCTGTCGCCGGAGGCACGGACTGCACTCGACAGGCTCGCCGAACTCGCGCCGCGTGCCTCCTTCGCACAGGTGCTCGGTGCGTTGGCTGGCCGCCCCGCCAACATCCGCGTCGACGTGGCGACAGCGGCAGCTGCGCTAAAGGAGACGATCATCTCGGCAGGCGGTAAGGCCGATGTCGGCCCCGACCCCATTACCGGCATGAAGGCGATCAAGAACGCCGCAGAGATCGCCGGCTCGCGCGCCGCCCATCGGCGCGACGGCGTCGCCGTTACGCGCTTTCTCGCGTGGCTCGAGCGGGAAGGCCCCACTGGCATCAGTGAGATCGAGGCTGTGGAGGCCTTGGAGGATTTTCGCGCAGAGGGCGGTCAGCTGCGAGAGGTGTCGTTCCCGACCATCTCAGGCTCAGGACCGAACGGCGCGATCGTCCATTACCGCGTCACCTCCGCCACGAACCGCCGGGTAAGGCCGGGCGAACTGTTTCTGGTGGATTCAGGGGCGCAATACGCCGACGGCACCACGGACATCACCCGCACCGTTGCGATCGGCACGCCGACTGCCGAGATGCGCGACCGCTTCACCCGGGTACTCCAGGGCCACATCGCCATTGCCCGCGCGGTGTTTCCAAAGGGAACGACCGGCGCGCAGATCGATGCCTTCGCGCGCCGGGCACTGTGGGAGGCCGGCCTCGACTTCGATCATGGTACCGGCCACGGCGTCGGGTCGTTCCTGTCGGTGCACGAGGGGCCGCAGCGCATCGCGAAGACCGGCGCGGTGGCGCTAGAGGCCGGCATGATCCTCTCGAACGAGCCGGGCTATTACCGCGCCGGGGCCTACGGCATCCGAATCGAGAACCTGATCCTGGTGGAGGAGCGCGCCGTTACGGGCGGCGAGCGGCCGATGCTTGGCTTCGAGACGCTAACCCTTGCGCCGATCGATCGGGCGCTTATCGAGCCCTCGCTCCTCTCCCCGGCGGAGACGGAGTGGCTGAATGCCTACCACGCTCGGGTGCGCAAGGCGCTCGAACCAGACCTCGATCCGGAGACGCGCGACTGGCTCGAATACGCGACCCGACCGATCGGAGGGGCGGCTTAGATGCCGGCCCACTCCATCGCACGCCACACGCCACACGCGATGAGCACCCACCACGTTACGGTGAGCGCTCCGGCACCGATCAGGCCGGTCTTGAACAATCCATTCGGAAGTCTCTCGCGAGGTTTGCTTTGGCCTGGTTCAGCCGAGGTCTGAGCAGGGCTCGTCACGAAGGCATTCTCCTTTGCAATTGGGTGTAGCCAGGCCGGTATTGCTCACACGCCGCTGGCATCGGTCGGCAGATTGGTGGCGATCGGATTCGGCACGATGCCGGTTGCGCGCTGCGCCCAGGCTGGCATTCGCCGGGCGAGCCGGCGCCGGAGGCTGGCGCGGATCTGCGCGACCGTGCCGCTTCGCGAGACGAGCAGCAGCATGGCGTGCGGGTTTGTGGTGAGGTAGCGCCAGAACAGCCGGGTCGGCTCCTCCTTGATGCGCCAGAGCCATTCGAGACCGCAGAGCTGCATCCAACCTGGGGCACGCGAGCGGCTGCCGGACAGGAAGTTGAACAACCCACCCGAGGTCTTGATCAGCCCGACATTGGTGAGCAGCGGGCCGAATTCGTAGACGAAGACCTGCTCGCGCGGGACGCCGAGCGCCAGCCAGAGGATGTCGGGCGCCAGCGCGTCGATCTCCCGGACTTTTTCGCGCAGCGCCTCACCCTTGAGGTAGCCGTGCGAGTGCCCGACGATCCTGATACCGGGATGCAGACGCTGGGCGTTCTCGACGGCCCGCCGGTTTTCCTCCTCGCTCGCGCCGAACATGTAGAATGACATGTTCCGCGCTACCGCACCGCGCGCGACGCTATGGAAGAGGTCCGTCGTCGCCACGCGCTCCGGCAGCGCATGCTCCCCGAAGATGCGGGAGGCGACAACCATCGGCTGCCCGTCGGCGTTGATGAGGTCGGCCTGCGCCAGCATCCGCGCGAAGTCGCGGTCGCGGGCATGGCGCGAGAGCACCTCGCCGTTGGCCGAGGTCAGGAACAGCGGGAGGTTCGGCCGCGGATGGCTCTCGGCGGCCGAGATCATGAGGTCGGCCATCTCCTGCATGCCGAGGACCGCGATCGGCATGCCGCCGAGCTTCGTCGTCGTCACGTCGCGTACGAGATCGCGGGACTGAGGGGCGGGGGGCGCCATCGCGAGGCCGGCGCTCACAGGTAGCCTCCCACGGTCGCGGGCATGCGCTCGCTGCCGACGATGGCGACCGCATTCGTGCGGCGGCGGCGCGCGGCAGAGATTGCGTCGAGCGTGCCCTCGCCGGCATCCCGCGAGGCGCGCATCTCGGCCTTCAGCCAGTCTTCCGCGAGAGCGAGCGCGATGCCGAGCAGGAGGCCGGCGGCAAGCCCGAGCAGGGCGAGCGTCCGGGCCGGCGGCGGGTAGCTGCGGGTGAGCGGCTTCACCGCCTGCGTGATGATGCGGGCATTGCCGACGTCGAGCCGGGCTTGCTGCCCCGTCTCGCGGGCGCGGACGAGGAAGGCCTCGTAGACTGCGCGGCTGGCTTCGGCCTCGCGCTCAAGCTCACGCAGGCGGATCGAGGCCTGCGCCAGACCCACCGTCTTGCCCTTGGCCGCATCGAAGCTCCTCTCCAGCGACGCCACCGTGGCCAGCGCGCGGGCGAGATCGGTCTTGGCCGCCTGGCCGTAGCGGGCGATCTCCTGGTCGATGAGACGGCGCGAGAGCTGGACCTGCGAAGCGATCGAGGTGACCTGCGGATGGCGCGGTCCGAGATCGTGGGCGAGCTCCGCCTGCTTGCGGGACAGCTCGGCATATTGATTGCGCAGGGCGGTGATCGCCTGCGACGCGAGCGCGTCCTCGGTGGCGCCGGCATCGATGCCGGCAGCCTGCATGCGCTGGACCTGATCGACCCGGGCCTGCGCATCCGCCGCACGAACGCGGGCTCCGGCGAGCTGGGCGTTCAGCTGCGTCAGCTGCTGGTCGGTGACGAGGGTGTCGCGGGTGCCGACCAAGCCGTTCTCGGCCTTGTAGGTCTGGACGCGGCTCTCCGCACGGTTGACGTCCTCGCGCAGCTCGACGAGCCGGGCCGAGAGGCTGGCGCTGGCCCGGTTGGCCGCCTCGGCCCGGTTGCCAGCTTCCTCGGCGAGGTAGGAATCGACCACCGCGTTGGCGAGCCGCGCAGCCTTGTCGGCGTCGCGCGACGTGGCCTCGACATCGACGATGAACGTGCGGCCCGTGCGGCGCACCGCGATCCGCTTCGAGAGGGCGTCGAGGGCAGCGGAGAACTGCGCTGCCGGATCGGCGGCGGCAGGCTGAGCCGGAGCAAAGGCACGTGGCAGGAGCCCGAACAAGCCTGGCGAGGCCCCCGCCCCACCAAATTCCGGATCGTGCGTCAGGTCGAGTGCGTCGACGACGCGACCGAGCACGTTGCTCGACGTGATCACCTGCGCCTGGCTCTCGACGATGGTCAGGAACCCGCCGGAATCCTGGCCGGCCGCGGTCAGCTCTTTATCGAGAAGCCTGAGGTCGCGTGGATCGATGTAGAGCTGCGCCCCGGCCGTGTAGCGGGGCGTCACCACCTTGCCGACCGCGAAGGCGAGCACAGCGCCGACCAGCGCGAAACCCACGATCAGCAAGGCGCGCCGCCGCAGGAGGGTCAGGACGTAGCGAACTGAGGGGCCGCGGGGTGCTGTTGCTTCCCCCTGCCCTCGGCGCCGCTGTAGGGCGGCGCTGTTGTGCGGATCGACGTCGTCGTAAACCAGCATCGAATGGCTCCGGTCGAGGCCGGCAGCGGGACATGTCCCGGAACCGGATCGTCGTCGCCGCCTTTGAACGGACCTGTCTCAGGACGGGACAGGAACCGCGCTCGAACGCCGCGACAGTCTCGACGTCGCAACCGGCGAACCATCGGAGCCAAATCTCTGCTCGGCCGGATCGTCGCGCTTCGATGTGGTTAAGTGCCGCTTATGCAGCGGGCCGTCGGAGCGACCGGCGCAGGCCCTCGGCCACGGACACGCACGGAATGCCGCGATCGCTTGCGGCCCGCAGAGCCGCCTCGAGCAAGGCGGGCGAACAGCCATAGGGACTCGGGTTCTCGACGACGTCGTGGCCGTAGAAGACGAGCCAGCCGTTCTTGGCGAGCGCCTCGTCCATCATCCGCGCGATGCCCGCCGCATCCACCCGCCCGTCCATCAGCGGATTGGCCTGGAGAAGCTGAAGATCGGCGCGGCCGACATTCAGCCCGGGAACGATGCCGCGGCTCGTCCGATAGATCGCGGCGAGCGTCCGCTTGGCCGGGAGCGAGCCGAACCCATAGGGAAAGGCGAAGCTTTCCAGGGTCAGGCCGGGCACGATCGCACGCAGGCATGAGCCGTTGCGCTGGGACTCGGCGACGATGCCCTTGGAGTCCAGGTTCGGCAGGAAGACGTGCGAATAGGTGTGGCTGCCGATCTCGTGGCCGGCCTCGTGCAGGGCGAGGATGTGTTCCTCGCTCGCGACCCGCCAATGCCGCGCCTGTGTGCCGATCAGGCTGCCGGAAATGTAGAAGGTGCCCCTGCCACCGTAGTCGACGAGCATCCGGGCGCCTTCCGTGGCAGCGCAGACCGGAACGTCGTCGAAGGTAAAGCTGACCAGCGGCGTCGCAGGAGCGAGCGTCACCGGCGAGGTGCGCAGATGCCGGGCAAGACGATGCGTCAGGCGTGCTCGCCAGTTGACGGCACGCGCGACGTCCCCATCCAGCGGCACCGCGAGCAAGTGACTACTCCGCTGCGGCGCGCGTGCTCGTCCGCTTGCGCAGGACGAGGTGATAATCGCCGTGCCGGAGGTTGATCCGGTTGAGCAGCAGGCTGTTGATGAGGCCCGTCACCCCATCGACGATCATCGAGAGGGCACGATGGCGCACACGCATCTCTGCGAAGCGCGGGCTCTCGTAGACGCGCTCGTAGACCACCTCGAATCCATGCCCAGCCATGAAGGCCTTGAGCCGCGACGGAAGAACGAGCGGATGATAATGCACCGGGAAAGGTGCCTCGCCCGGCTCGCCGGCGCGCTCGTTCCCACGGATATGGCGATAGAACCAGACGTGGAACCAGTGCGGCGAGTGCTTGGTCACGAGCCCCGAGAGGGAGCGCGGATGGGGCGCGCCAATCAGGATCAGGCCGCCGGGCTTCACGGCTTCCGCGAAGCACTCGAGTGCGGCATCGACGTCGGGCAGATGCTCGATCACGTTGTAGCTGGTGACGAGGTCGATGCTCTCGGCCGGCAGGCGATGCGTCTGCACGTCGCCGCAGATCCGAGTCTCGGCATAGGCGTTGTTGAAGATCTGCGTCGGGTCGATGTCGACGACGGTGACGCTGGATCGCTTCAGCAAGGCTGCCGGCAGATAGGAGGCAGCCCCGCCCCCGGCCTCATAGATCGCGACACGGCCGGCAGGCAGCAGCCGCTGCAGGACTGCGTGGACCTTGGCGAGGCTGTAGCCGGCCTCACCTGCAGGCATCTCGGTGTCGTGGTGCAGGTCGCTTTCGGCGATCGGCATCAGGCCATCCGCCGCGATCGTCTGGTGCATGATCAATCCTCCATCGTCGAGTGATGCCTGTCCTCGATGAGGACACGTCTGCATCTGCCGCAGCGAGAGAGGTCCCGATTGAAAGACCGAGCATCGCTTTTGGCAGAGTACCGGTTACTTTTCCATCTACAGATCGGACTTATTCGGCACTATTGACCGATCATTGGCCAATAATAGGGCTTTCAAAGCTGTTGCTGCGCATTACTGTTGCCGCTAAGCAGCTTCCGTCTGATTTTTCTGATTTGTTTTCGGATTCTCGGAATAGAAAGTGTCGAGAGCCGCGCGGATGGTCGCGAGCGGCGTCGAGCCGAACGACTGGATGCAGAAGGCCCGTTCGCGCGGAGTCGCTGCGCGCAGCATTGCGAGGATGTCTGCGACGCTCAACTCGTCGGCATCCCAGTGCGTGCGGGTGAAGCTCTCGCTCGTGGGCGCATGCCGGGCCAGGGCCGCCGGCGAGGTCACGACGAAGGCGCCGTAGATCATGTACTCGGAGAAGTCGCGGTCCCGGCACATGGCCGCGACCCAGTTACGTCCCGACACGCTCTCCATCCGCGCGACCATCGCCCGGACGGTGGCCTGGTCCCAGATGATGATCTGATCGATGTAATCATCCGCTGGGAGGGGCGGCTGCGGCGTTGCGAGCAGCCGGGCTGCGGTGGCGACCCAGAGCTTGTGCCGGGGGCGTGCCTCGGTGACGCCGCCGGCATGCACGTGGAACGGAGTCGGGTTCGGATCGGCGATCTCGGCGGCGTCGAAATCCCTGAAGAAGTAGATGTCGGAATCGATCAGGCAGAAGCGCTCTTCCGGCAGCGAGCGCACGGCCTCGATCTTGACGATCTGCTGGATGTGCCAGCCGCTGATCGGCTTGCCGTAGATGGACCACCAGTAGCGACGTCCGCGCCAGCGCAGAGCCGGGACCGGTCGCAGCCAGCGCGGAACGAAGCGGGAAAGCGGGAGGATCTGGCGATCGGCGCGCGCATAGGGCGCGAACAGCGGCACGTCCTCGTCGTCGACGATGACATAGTGCTGTCCGCGGCGCGGCACGTGTCGGTCGATGCTGTCGAACAGCAACGTGCAGCGCTCGAGGTCGCCACGGTGGCTGAGCGTGACCAGGCCGACGGTCTCGGGGCGCCCCTGCTCCAGGGTTCCGGTTTGGCTCGGCATGCGCGCCTCCATCAGTCCGGGGCCGTTGCGAAGGGCCGGTCTCCCACCGGCCGAGAAGGGGACGATCGGACCCGCGCTCATGATGCAGCGTTCCTGGTCAACAGGCCGTACACGGCCACGAAGGAAAGGGCGTAGATCACGGCGAAAACCCCGTTCAGCCACGGCGCCCAATCGGCGGTGGACGGAAGCGCGGTGATCAGCAGCGCAACGGCAGCGGCTTTGATCACCACCAGGGCGGCGGTGACGGCTGCGCGCAGGCTCATGTTGCCGAAGGCGAAGAACAGTTCGCCGTGGAATTCGAGCAGGTTGCGCACGGCGGGCACGAGGATGATCACGGTCAGCATGCCGTAGGCGGAGGCGACGTTGGCGCCGAGCAGCGTCGGCCAGACCGTCAGCAGCGCGACGAGCACGAGGAGCCCGCCGGTGGAGACGCCCGCGACCAGCGCCTCGATCTTCAGGCTCTCGCGCACCAGCGCCCCGGTTGCCCGGCCCGCCTGGATCAGCTTGCGCGAGTACATCATGAACATCGGCCGCAGGGGCACGCCGGTGAGGTCGATGAGCCGGATCGAGATGGCGTAGATGCCAGCCGCGCGCTCCCCCGCGAGGGAGAGGATGACGAGCTTGTCGATCTCGCCCTGGGCCAGGAACATGCAGTAGGACAGCGCGTAGAACAGGCCGTCCTTCACCTTCCCCTTCAAGAGCTTGGGCCGAAAGCGCATGCGGATGCGGGGGTGGAAGACAGCTACCAGCACGGCGACGGCAACGAGGTTGCCGACGAGGTAGTAGAGGCTCCAGGTCTCGGCGCTGCCACCGCCCATCGCCCAGAAGGCGACCGCCGCCGCCGCGCGAAATCCGACCGGCAGCGAGACCAGCGTTGAGGCCGCGCCGAACCGGCCAAGCCCGTTATTGATCTGGACTAAGAGCTCGATCTGCCGCCAGAGCGCGATTTCGACGATGATGATCGCGGCATAGCCCGGCAGCGCGATCACGTTGCGGAACAAGACGACGTAGAGCAGGCCCGCCAGTGCGATCATGATCGGCAGGGCGGCGGCGAAGCAGACGTAATAGGCCGCGAGATAGCCGCCGAGGGACGAGCGCCGTCCCGCCGCCGAGCGCATCACGAAGGCCTGGAAGCCGAAGCCCGCGAAGCAGCCAATCAGCACGCCCGCGGCCGAGACCGTCGCGAACACACCCATATCCGCAAGGCTCAGGGTGTTGGCGAGCAGGAAGAAGTAGATCACCTGCAGTCCAAGACGGCCGCCGGACCCCGCGAGGAGCTGGAAGTAGCCGAGGACGGCCTTCCGATGCGCGACCCACCGCTCCGGGACGAGCCGTGCCGGATTGAAGCGGCGTCCCGAAATGGGGCGCTCGGTGAGGGTCTTTGGTCCGATCAGGGCCGGATTTCGGGACAGAGTGGCGCTCATGGCTGGGATGTCCGCAGGCCGCGTGCCAGATCGTGGATCGCGACCCGGCTCGGCGGCCGCCATCCGAAGACAGGCTCCGCACCCCTGACGGACCCGAACTTGCAATCCGGGTGGCATGAGAGCCGCCGAGGTTTCGCAATGACACAGCCCTGTCCCACGCGATGGCAGATGCTGGCTGCGGGCCCGGATCGCACCGCCCGGAGCGCGTCATGACCTCCCCCCGCGATATCGATATCGAGATCGTCGTCTGCGTCCCGACCTTCCGTCGGCCGGACTGGCTGGCCCGAACGCTCGACTCCTTGATAGCGCAGAGCTGCCGCCGGCCCTTCGCCGTCGTCGTCGCCGAGAACGATGCGGTCGAGCAGCAGGGGGCGGACGTCGCGGGCGAGTACTTCGCGGCGGGCCATCTGCGCGGCCTCACCGTTGTCGAGAGGCGTCAGGGCAATTGCCACGCCATCAATGCCGCTTTCGGTGCGGCGCTCACGGCATTCCCGGCCGCGCGCTACGTCCTGATGATCGACGACGACGAATGGGCCGAGCCGGGCTGGCTCGAGGCCATGGTCTCGACCGCCGAGCGGACGGGCGCAGGCATCGTCGGCGGCCCGGTCATGCCGCAGATCGCCCGCGGCGGCTCTCCGGCGCTTGCTCAGCACCCGGCCTTTCGGCCGGCCTTCGACATCAGCGGCCCCGTGCCGCGGATCTACGGGAGCGGCAACTGCCTGATCGCGCGCACGACCTTCGAGCGGCTCGGGCTGCCGGCCTTCGACGTCGCCTATAACTTCCTCGGCGGCGGCGACACCGACTTCTTCGTCCGTGCCCAGCGGGCCGGCATCCCTTTCCAGTGGGTCCAGGAGGCCGTGATCCGCGAGACGGTGCCGCTTGCGCGCACCACGATGCGCTGGCTCGCGACGCGGGGCCTGCGCATCGGCGCGATCAATCACCGGATCGAGCTGAAACACGCCGATGGCGGCACCGAGCGCATCGCCATCGCCGCGAAGTCCCTCGGCGTGCTGGCCGTGTCGGTGGTGCGGGGGCTGCGGCTGCTAGTCGAGACCCGCCAGCCGAAGATCGCGCTGCACCCGCTGCTCGTCGCCTTCGGGCGCTGCCTCGCGGCGGCGGGCATCGAGCCGCAGCAATATCGCGCGGCGGCGCCCAAATGACCCCGCGGCAATCCGGCTTCGGGACCCGGACGGCGGCGGCCACGCCATTCGGCGACGGGACCCCAGCCACCGTCACGCTCGCCCAAATCGGCGGACTTGCGGCCCGGCTGCCGGTGCTGCGGCTCGCGCGGCAGGCACTGTTCCTGGCCATCCTCCTGCTCGCCTTGATCACCTTGAGGCCCTTCGTCGACCTCTCGCGGCTCGACATCGGTGACCTCGTCACCGGCCAGGAGACGATGACCTACGCGATCTTCGGTGCCTTCGCGCTTGCGGCTCTCCTGCTGGCGATGCGCGAGCATGCCCAGGCGCTTGCCTCGCTCGTCACGCCGACGCATCTCGCGCTCGCGGGCTGGCTCGCCCTCAGCGTGATCCTGTCCCAGGACCACGGCACGTCCGCCAAACGCCTGGCGCTGACGGCAGCCGTCATGATGATGACCGCCTGCCTGCCGCTGCTGGCGCAGACCCGCACCGAACTGCGCAACTTGCTCGCGATCACCGCGCTGGCCCTGCTGGCGCTGTGCTACGTTGGGATGATCGTGGTCCCGGACCTCGCCATCCATCAGGCGCGTGACCTGCAGGAGCCGGGACTCGCCGGCAACTGGCGCGGCTCCTTCGGGCACAAGAATGCCGCCGCCGCCGTGATGGCGATGCTGCTCTTCATCGGCGTGGCCGTCGTCCGCGCGGGTGGACGGGTCTCGGGTCTCGCGATCCTCGGGCTGGCCTGCGTGTTCCTGGTCGGCTCCGAGGGCAAGAGCGCCTTCGCGCTGAGCATCGTGGTGTTCGCGCTGACCGGCGCCTTCGCCGTCGTGCGCAGCTTCGGCGGGCGTGTGCTGATCGCGATCGGACCCGTCCTGCTGCTGAACGTTTTCACTGTCGGAACGGTGATGAGCGACGGCCTCGCCTCAGTCGTCGCGGCGCTGCCGGTCGACTCGACCTTCACCGGCCGCACCGACATCTGGCGCTTCGCGATCGAGACCATCGCCGCACGTCCGATCACCGGCTACGGCTTCGCCGCTTTCTGGGGCACGCAGACTATTCGTGATGTTTCGGATGAGGGTGCGACTTGGGCTGGTTATGCGAGCCATAGTCATAACGGGTATATCGACATCACGCTGACGCTCGGCGCGGTGGGGCTCGTCCTGCTCTTGATTGTGTTCGTGATCGGGCCGCTTCGCAATTACCAGAAACTGCAGTGCAAGACTGGCAATACCGGCCCCTTCGCGACGATGTTCCTGCAGATCTGGCTGTTTGGCATCCTGTTGTCGTCGATGGAGAGCTTCTTCTTCGAGCGCAGCGACGCCATCTGGATCATGTTTCTGTTCGCGGTCTTCGGGCTCCACTACCTCGCGCGGTTCCGAATACGCTGAAACGACGTCAGCTCAGCCGGCCGCGCAGCACCTCCGCCGCGTCCTGGAACCATGTTCGCCGGTCGAGATCCGGAACGATCGTCGGGCGAGCGCGTGCAGCCAGAACATGTTCCGCGTAGTCATCCGAACGGGCTTCCCGCGGCACGAGGACGATCGCGCCGCTGTCGAGGAGCGCCCGGTAGCGCGGATGATGATCGAACTCGTCCGCCAGCGCCGGAGCGGTGACGACCACCGGCCGGCCGGCCTGGACGGAGGCGAGCACGCTGGCCCGCCGGGCCGTCAGCCCCTCCGGCAGGACATAGGCGAAGGCGTCGACCGTCTCGAACAGCCCGAACAGTTCCTCGGCCGAGGCAACGTAGCCGGAGACGATCACGTCGTCGGCAAGCCCCAGAGCCGCAACCTTCTCGCGAAAGATGTCCTCGATCCCGTCGCTCGCCTTGATGAAGGAGCCGATGAAGACGAGGAGGGGGGCGGCGCCGCGCGCCTTCAGGGCGGCCGCGATGTCGAGCACCGCCTCCGGCTGCTTGCCGGGATAGATCGAGCCGAAATGGCCGAGGACGAGCCGGCCCTGCTGCCGGGCCTCGCGCAGGCGCTCGCGTAGCGGGCTGTCGGCCACGCCGTCGGGCCTCGCTAGGTTCGGCGGCACCGGCATCAGGGCGGCCCGGCGCGCGAGGAAGCCGACGAGCGGATCGGCGGCGAGCTCCTCCCGCACCTGCGGCGAGACCAGGAAGATCGTGTTTGACAGGAGCAGGACCGGTCTCAGGACGAGGCGGCGCAGCCGGTGCAGCCCGGCCCATTCGTGCAGGATGGTGATGCACTTGCGCCGGCGAAGCTTGGCCAGCGCGTAGATCGCGAGCGGGCCGAACAGCGCCCGCTTCCAGGCCACGACCGGAAAGTTCGCGACCACCGCATCCGCCCGCCCGAGCGCGCGCCAGGTCTCGGCGAGACGAAACCGGCGCGGCTCGACCGTGAGCACGCCGTGCCGGTCCGGCTCGCCGTCCTGCAGGCTCTCGAGGAGGAGCCGGCTGAAATCGCCGATGCCGCAGGGCGGGTTGCCGCTGCCGAGAAGGTGAAGGCTCCCCGGCGAGCGGTCGGCTGAGGACATGGACGAATTCACGGATGGATCTCGCACCGGGCGCGAACCCGCACGGCGTCGGAGCCTGACCGATTTGCCTTACGAAATACTTCGACGAGGCCAGGGACCGCGGACGGCACGCCCCGGCCGCCCAGCCCGAGCCAGCACGATCCGGCATCGCCGTTGCGACCTTCCCGGCACACGCCGCCTTTCACGGGCCGATCGTCCGAGAGCGGGTCAGGCGTGTGCCGGAATGAGACCGAACGCCGGCCACGTCGCGACGAACGAGGACAGCATGAGCAGCCAGGCCATCTTCACGGATTGGAACGATACCCACTCGGCGCTCTGGAGCCACCAGCCCCTGCGCCTGCAGCACCGGCTGCACCAGATGCCGGCCTTCTCCAAGGAGGCGCTGGCCGAACTGATCGACCGCTACCCGCGCGATCAATACGGCCTCGTCCATATGGGCGCGGCGGGCCAGCGCCGGTTCTGGCGCGAGGGTGAGATCGGCAACATGCCGGGCGCCGGCGTGATCGACGCCATCGAGAAGGGCCGGATGTGGCTCAACCTGCGCAACGTCGACACGGTCGATGCGCGCTACCGCGCCGTCCTCGATGCGATGTTCACCGAGCTCGCCGAGCGTGTCCCCGGCTTCGAGCCCCCGGAATATACCTGCGGCATCCTGATCTCGTCGCCGAGCGCCCAGGTCTACTACCATTGCGACCTGCCCGGTCAGCACCTTTGGCAGATCATCGGCCGCAAGCGGGTCTATGTGTACCCGGCCTCGGCGCCCTTCGTGACGCCGCAGAACCTCGAGGACATCGCGCTGTTCGATGTCGAGGTCGATATGCCCTACGCGCCCTGGTACGACGAGCACGCCCAGGTGCTCGATCTCGCGCCCGGCCAGATGCTGAGCTGGCCGCTGAACGCGCCGCACCGCGTCGAGAACCTGGATTGCCTCAACGTCTCGATGACGGTGTCCTTCAACGACGAGTCGATCCGCCGCCTCGGCAAGGTGAACCTCGCCAACGGCATCCTGCGTCACCGCTTCGGCTACCAGCCGAAGAGCCGGGCCATCACCGGTCCGTCCTACTGGTCGAAGCTCCTTCTCCAGAAGGCGATGCGGAACACGAGCTGGGTCAAGCGCGAGCGCAGCATCCGCCGCATGGTGGATTTCCGCCTCGATGCCGAGGCGCCCGGCGAGATCGTCGAGCTCAAGGTCGCCGCGTGATCGCCCTCGCGCCCACCGCCGAGGCCGCCCCTGCCGCCCCGGCTGCGCGGCGCGCGGCGGGCTACAGCGTCGAGACGACGTCCGATTGGGCGCTCGTCTCGGCCGGCTGGACCGGAGCGGGCACGCCGTTCCAGGAGAAGCCCTGGCTCGACGCCTGGTACGCGGCGCTCCGCGAGCGACCCGGCCTGACGCCTCTGCTCGTGACGGCCCGCGATGCCGCGACGGGAGAGGTGGCCGTGCGCCTGCCGCTCGTGCTCCACGGCAACGGGCGCCGCCGCAGCATCGGCTTCGCCGACCTCGATCTGACCGACTACAACGCCCCTGCCCTCGGCCCGGCGGCGCCGCGCGATGCCGCGGGGGCCGCAGCCCTCTGGAAGGCGATCCGCAAGGCTCTGCCGCGCGCGTATCTCGTGCGCCTTGCCAAGATGCCGCTGACCCTGCGCGGGCGTCCGAACCCTCTGGCCCTTCTGCCGAAGGCCCAGCCCTGCGCCCTGAACGGCAACGTCGTGGTCACCGGCGAGGATTGGGACGGCTGGCGCCACAGCCTGGAGAAGACGGTGCGCAAGGAGCTCGAACGGAGCTGGCGCGTCTTCTCGCGCGAGCCCGAGACCTCCTTCGAGATCGTCACCGATCCCGCCCGGGCGCAGCGCATCGTCGACGCGATGGAGCATCAGCAGGAAATCCGGATGCGGGCCAAGGGCGCGGACTACGCCCTCGACGATCCGGATCTCGCTCGGTTCTACCGGACGCTGATCGACCGCTCCCTCGGCAGCGGCGACGTCCTGGTCTCTGCCCTGATGGCCGGCGACGACGTCGTCGCCTCGCTCCTCGGCATCCGCGACGCCGAGACCTATGTCATGATCCGCATCAGCAACGCGTCGGGCCGTTGGAGCAATTGCTCGCCAGGCCGGCTGATCATCGAGCGCACCATGGCCGCCCTGCACGCGCAGGGCTGCCGCTCCTTCGATTTCAGCATCGGCAACTACGACTACAAGCGCCGCTTCGGCGTGACGCCGATCCCGCTCGTCGACTTCACCGAGAGCCTCGGTCTCGCCGGCATCCCGTCGACGCTGCGGGCCGCAGCGGCCGGAGGCCTGCGCCGGCATCCCGAACTGGACCGCAAGGTGCGGGGACTGGTGGGCCGGTTGTTACGGCGTCCGCACGCATGAAAAAGCCGGGGACATGCCCCGGCTGATCATCGCAGCATCCGAAAGGATCAGATGACCTTGAGCAGTGCCTCGGCACCGGAGACCTCGGCCTTGGAGGGCGAATCCTCGACGTTCAGCACGCTGACCACGCCGTCATCGACCAGCATGGCATAGCGCTGCGAGCGCGAGCCGAGGCCGAAGCCGCTGCCGTCGAGCTCGAGGCCGATCGCCTTGGCGAATTCGGCATTGCCGTCGGCCAGGAATTCGAGGCCCTGCGCGCCGGTTGCTTCCTTCCAGGCATTGAGCACGAAGATGTCGTTCACCGCGGTGATCGCGATGGCATCCACGCCGCGCGCCAGGATCTCGTCCTTCTTGGCAACGAAGCCGGGCAGGTGATTGCGGTGACAGGCGGGGGTGAAGGCGCCCGGAACGCCGACGAGCACGACGCGCCGGCCCTTGAAAACGTCGTCGGTGGTCTTGGTCTGCGGCCCATCCGGTCCGTTAATGCGGAAGGTCACCTGCGGCAGGTGGTCGCCAACCTGAATCGTCATTCTCACCGTCTCCTCGATCGTGCGGCAGCGTTAGCGTGGTGAGGCGACGGTGTCGAGGCGAAGCCACCCCTCTTCCACGATGACGCAGACGCCTTCCGGTTATGGACAAAACCGGGCCTCGAACTAGCATGGGAGCATGCAGCCGTTCCCGCCGTCACGTTCCGAACACGACCCGTCCAAGGAGGACGGATCGCGGTATCTTGACCGTCAATTCCTCGTGGCGATGCCGGGCATGGGCGACGAGCGCTTCGCCCGCTCGCTGATCTACCTCTGCCATCACTCGGCGGACGGGGCGATGGGCATCATCGTCAACAAGCCGGCGACCGACCTCACCATGCCGGACCTGCTGATGCAGCTCGAAATCGCGCCGGCCGCGGACGAGATCCGGCTGCGCGAGCAGGTCGGTCACATGCCCGTCCTCATGGGGGGGCCGGTCGACGCCAAGCGCGGCTTCGTGCTGCACTCGTCGGATTTCCGGATCGATCAATCGACGCTGCTGATCGACGAGGGTGTGTGCCTGACGGCCACGGTCGAGATCCTGCGCGCCATCGCCCAAGGCTGCGGCCCGGAAAACGCGATCCTCGCGCTCGGCTATGCCGGCTGGCAGGCCGGGCAGCTCGAGAACGAGATCCTGGCCAATGGCTGGCTGACCTGCGCGGCCGACCCGGAGCTGATCTTCAACCCCGTCCTCGACGACAAGTATGACCGCGTGCTGCGCATGAACGGGATCGAACCCGCGATGCTCTCCCCCATCGCGGGCCGGGCATAGCCCGCGCGGGCGCAGGCAACCTCACACCGGCGCCGCGACCACCCTCCCCCCGCGATCCGCACCGCCCGGTCGGCAGTGCCGAGCAGGCCGTCGTTCAGGCTGACCGTGTCGGCGACCTTGCGCGTCGAGCAGCCCGCAACTATCCGGTGATCCAGTTATGCATTAGAATAAGTAAAATATAACTAGTGTACGATATAATTCGAGTGTTGAACTGCCGATTCTTCTTATTGAATACATAAAATCGCACTGATAGATCTGCGGCGATGAGCAAGTTCGGCAACCAGGCTGTCAGCAGCGACTGTCCCGTCGGACCATCGCCTGTCGATCGCTGCGCCAGCGGGCGCCAGATGCAGCCAGCGCGGAGGCCCGCACCCGTGGGCGAGACGATGCCGGCCGCTGGCCCGAGACAAAGCCTCCTCGACCTGCTGCTCGCGGATCGCGGTCGGTTCGTCGAGGTGGCGCACGGCATTCTCAGGTGCCGGGCCAAGGCCGAGGACGTGGTGCAGGATGCCGCCCTGAGGATCTGGCAGAACGGCGCAGGTCCCGAATTGCGCAGCCCCGCCGCCTATCTGCGCCGGATGGTCCGCAACCTCGCCATCGACTCCGTCCGGCAGGCGGGGCTCGAATGCCGCCTGCTCGCGCCGATCACCGATGCCGACGGGGCGGCCTGTCCACACGCCTGCCCCCATGAGCGCATGGAGGCCTGCCAGACGCTGAAGGCGGTGCTCGCGGCCCTCGACAACGCTCCCGCCCGCACCCGCCGCGCGATCCTCGCCCATCGCCTCGACGGCGTGCCCCAGAAGACCATCGCGGCCGAGAACGGGGTCTCGCCGACGCTCGTCAACTTCATGATCCGCGACGCCACCGCCCTGTGCCGCAAGGCGCTGGACGAGGAGAGCGCGGTGGCTCGCGACGCCGTGGCGGCGTAGCCGGCACTGGTCGCCCCCGGAGCGGACGGCGCGCTCCTCGCCCCGGCACCTGGCCCGGCCATGCCGGGGCGGCGATGCGGCCCTGCCGAGATGTCACGGCTCCGCTTGCGGCGATGCCGCAATCTCGACCGACCGGCGCGTCACCTCCAGCCCTGGCAGGCACCGATCTGGAACGCCGGTTGCAGACCGACGCTTCGCGCAATGGACCCGCGCTCATCCGCGCGGATGACACCGAGGACCCGATGAGACAGACCCCTATCACGCTTCCCGCGCTGGCCCTCGCCTTCGCCGTGCTCGGATCGGGCGCGGCCATGGCCGCCGACACGATGATCGGCTCGTTGAAGATCTCCCATCCCTGGGCGCCGGCGACGCCCGAGGGCGCCAAGGCGGCCCCGGGCTACTTCACCATCACGAATACCGGCAGCGCGCCCGACCGCCTGGTCGGCGGCTCCTTCGCCGATGCCAACGAGGTCGAGATCGTTGCCGGCTCGGGCAAGGCCACGAAGGCCATTGAGGGCGGCCTGCCGATCAATCCGGGCGAGACGGTCGCGCTCAGCCCGACGGGTCCGCACCTGATGTTCACAGGCCTGATCGGATCGCTCGACCGCGGAGAGACCGCTCAGAGCATCCTGCGCTTCGAGAATGCCGGCACCGGCGTGGTGGAGTTCGCCATCGAGGGCGCCGCGGCGAAGGCGGGGCGGCACAAGCACTGAGGTCGACCGACGGCGTCGATCGCCCGGGCCGGCCGTCAGTCGCCGGCCTTGGCGGTCCTCACCGTCCGGCGCGAGGCGATGGCCGGCACGGCATCCTGGCCGTTGCCGGGAACCACGACCACGCGGGCGACCTGGCCGGAGAGATAGGCCTGAAGGAACTTGTTGTAGTCGCGGAACGAGATGCAGCCGTTCGAGGCGCCGCTCGGTCCGAGCATGAAGGTGTGCGCGAGAAGCCCGGCCCGGCCGTAGATGGCACCCGGGCCGCCGACGGGGTTGAGGCGGATCGCCCTGACGCCGTGGAAGAGCTGCTCGCGTTCGGTGAGGTCGTAGACGCCCGGCGGCGTCGAGCCGCGCATCTTGATCGCGACCGAGTTCGGGTTGTCCATGTGATCGCCGAGGCCGGAATGCGCCTCGAGCTTCTCGCCGTTCGGGAGCGTCACGACGCGGGCGCTGATGTCGTAGACGGCGACGCCGCCGCCCGCGGGCGGAGGTGTCGGTGCAGCCTGCCGCGGGATCGCCGAGGCGACCGGGGGCTGGTTGAGCGCGGCATAGGCGAGCGCGGGGCTCTGCGGCTCGGGCGTGATGCCGAAGACCTTGTCGAAGAAGGAGCGCGTGTCCTCCTGCGGCGCAGGGGCCGCGGGCGCCACGGCGGCGACGCGGCGGGAGCTGCGCCGGGAATATTGCAGCGGGTTCGGGCCGCGCAGCTCGGGCGGGCGCGGCACCGGCAGCGGCACGGTCTGCACGAGGCGGTCGCCGGTCTGCAGATCCGTCGCGGCCGGATCGGGCTCGGCGGCCGGCGGCGGCTCGACCATGGCCTGCTGCGTGAACGGATCGGCGGTCTCGGCCTCCCCGATCTCGGGCGTGGCGTTGGAGCCGGTCACGGCGGCGATGGATCGGACCGGCTCGGGTTCGGGGACCGGCGGCGCGTTCTGAGCGATGAGCGCGCTGCGCAGGATGTTGATCGCCTCGTAATCGAGCGCCGGAAGGCTCAGGCGCATCTCGGCGACGGCCTGGCTTGCCGCGCTCTCGCTGTCGGAGGGAGCGAGCCGGCTCGAATGGGTGAGCCCGCCGACGATGCCGAGCCCGGCCAGCGCCACGAGCGTGCCGCGCAGCAGGATCGGGGACCGGCCCGACAGGCGCGAGATCTCGGCCACCGATGGTTCGGGAAACTTCGTCATGCCTGGCGCCGTCCCGTCTTCACCTCGCGAAATCCGCCTCGGGCCCGCCAGCCCGATGCATCCGCCTTGCATCAAACAGCCGAGGTCGCGGGGCATTTGTGGGGCGAGAGCATGGTGAATCTGGGCCTAACCGAGGCGTTTCCGGTTCTCCGAGGGGCGAACCCGCATAAAAACGGCCGGGCTGGACATGCGCGGCATAGCATCGGCCCGGCCAGACCGGTCACAGGCCGAATCAAAAGAGGCTCGGTGGGTGCACCGAGCCTCCGGAGATTATGGCCAAGCTTGGCTATACGATCGGGACAGCGTCCGTCCGGATCTCTGACCTGTGGCGAGACCGGAAACGACCCGGATTCTACTCCGCGCCGTCGATCTGGCGGCCCATGATGGAGAGGGCCTGCTGGTAGACCGAGGCCGCGTTCCAGCCCTGGAGGGCCGCGAAGTTCGGCTGGCCCGGGGCGTAGCCCTGGCCCGGCTGCCAGCCATGGCCCTTGAGGAAGTTCGCGGTCGACGCCATCGCCGCGGAGACGTTGTTGAGGTCGCCGCCGGTGCCGTAGAGCAGGATGTTCTTGGGCAGGAACTGGGTGTGGCCGACCTCGCCATGGGCCGCGCCGCGGGTGGAGGGCGTGAGCACGCCGGTGTCGACGAGCTTCAGCGCCGCGTAGAGCTGGTCGGTGAAGTAGGCCGAGCGACGGCAATCATAGGCGAGCGTGGCCACGGCCGAGAGCGTGTTGACGTTGCCGCGCACCTTGCCGAAGCCGGTTTCCATGCCCCAGATCGCGATGAGCGGGCCCGCCGGCACGCCGTAGCGCTGTTGGATCGAGGCGAAGAGCGCCGCATTGGCGGCCTTCATCCGGCGCCCCTGCGAGACGATGGTCGAGGCGCCGCGCTTGGCCATGAACTGCTCGAGCGACAGCTTGAAGCTGTGCTGGCCGCGATCGGCCGCGATGGTCGGCGCCGAGTAGGAGGTGCCCATCAAGGCCTGCAGGCTCGACGCGCTCACCCGGCCCTGCGCTTCGGCCGCGAATTCGCGCTTCCAGTTCTCGAAGCCGCTCGCCGTGTTGCCGCATTGCGCGGCCTCGGCCTGTCCGGCCACGCTGACGAGTGCCGCAAGCGCGGCGGCTGTAATGGCGATGCGCCGCTTGACGTCGGTCACTGGAAACTCCCTGGCAGGCGGCCGGCCCCGTCGGCGACGTCCCGGCATGCCGCCCAAATCGTTGCCGTTGTAGGCGAAGATATGGCCGAGCCGCCACTGCGGAGCCGTGCCTACACACCATCAAACCACGCCTTCGGGCGCGGGCCGACGCATCGACACGGGGCGTCGGCCGAACTGGGCTTGTCCGGCGGCACCCCGAGCATCGCAATGCAGAGCCTCGACAAGAAACGATGAGACTAGACATCTCTGTCGCTCGCGAGACGACACTCTAAAGCGCGTCTCTTCAAGCACGGCCCGGTGACAACCTGTGCGCTAGTCTGTAAAGGCAGGCGAAGCAGGCCGGAAACCGAATTCCCATAAAGTCTTACAGCGGGGGCTGCACGCGTGATCAAGCTGCCGGCGGCGAACGACGATAGCGAGGCCGGTCGCGCCACGAACCGGCGCATCGCGCTGTTCAAGCCGAACTGAGGCCTCCCGACATGCGCCGTCCCGTCCTCGCGGCTGCGGTCGCGCTCATGCTCGGCACGGGCGCGCGGGCCGCCCCGTTGCCCGACTTCGTCAAGGACACCCTCGGCGAGTGGCTCGTCGTCACCGATGACGGCAAGCCTGGCTGCCGGATCACGCTCGGCAGCGAACCCGTCGGGAAGACTTGGCGCGCGAGCCCGGCCGCCGACTGCGCGGCGCGCCTGCCGAATGTCGGGAAGGCGGTCGCCTGGGACTTCAGTGGGGGCGTGCGCCTCTACGGCGCCGACCGCAAGATCCTCCTCGAATTCGGGGAGGACGAGACCACGCTGATGAAGACGAGTTTCGAGACGCCGCCCGTCCACTTCATCGTCCGGGCCAAGCCCGGTGTGGAGCGCGCACCCTCCGCCCCGCTGCTCATCGGAAACTGGGTCCTGCGACGGCCGGGCGGCCCGGCTTTGTGCTCGGTCACCCTGTCGAGGGGTGCGAAAGACGGCGACACCGATCTCACCTTGAAGCCCGGCACGCCCTGCGACCCCGCCATCGCCAAGCTGAGGCTGAACAGCGCCCGCGTCGAGGACATCGCGCTGATGCTCTATGGCGAGCCCGAGACCTCCCTCCGCTTCGAGGCTTCCGGACCGGAGAGCTACGCCAAGGCCGAGGGCGGCAAACCGCTGGATATGGTGCGCGCTCCCTAGGACCTCGTCACTGCGAGGCGGATCCGCGGCAACGGCGGGGTTCAGCCCGGCGGTGGCAGTCGCCCGCCTGCATAGCGCATCAGCGCGTCGATGCGCGCCTCGATCGGGGGGTGCGTGGCGAAGAAATCCGTGAAGCCCACGCGCGGGTTGTCGAAGCAGAGCTCCATCACGCCGGACGGCGCGCGGGCAAGGTCGCCGCGGCCCGAGATCTTGATCAAGGCCGAGATCAGGGCGTCCGGATCCTTGGTCAGTTCCACCGCGCCGGCATCGGCGACGAATTCGCGCGAGCGCGACAGCGCGAAGCGGATCGCCTTCGAGAGAATCCAGGCGAGCGCGATCAGCAGGGCGCCGAGCAGCATCGCCGGCACCGCACCGGCGCGGTTCTTTCCGTCTCGGTTTCCGCTGAAGAGGTTGCGCAGCAGGTCGGTGCGATAGCCTGCTTCGGCCACGAAGGCGAAGATGCCGGCGATGACGATGGCGATCATCATCGTGCGCACGTCGTCGTTGCGGATGTGGGTGAGTTCGTGGCCGAGCACCGCCTGCATCTCGCGCGGGGTGAGCGCATCTCTCAGCCCAGTCGTCACGGTGATCGCGTATTGCTCGGGGTTGAGCCCGGTGGCGTAGGCATTGAGCGCTGGATCGTCGACGATCAGCAGCGTCGGCATCGCCATGCCGCGGGAGATGCAGAGTGGTTCGAGCAGCCGGTAGAGGTCCGGCGCCTCCTCGCGGGTCACGGGATGCGCGCCCACCGTCGCAGAGATCATCGCGCGGTGGGCGTGATAGGCGATGAACAGCCAGGCGAAGGTCACCGCAATGGAAAGCGGGCCGATCCAGAGCAGGTCGTGGAAGGCCGCGTGGAGATAGGCCGAAAACCCCGGCCGCGCCCCTGCCGGCAGGTTCGCGCTCATGCCCCGCAGAACGAGCGCGATGCCGTAGGCGAGGACGAGGTTGAGGGCGAAGAGCCCAGCGACGAGCGCGCGCGAGCGCACCTCGTTCTGGCGGATATGCGTGTAGAGGCCGAAGGCAGGCAGCATCGAACTGCCGTGGCCCGGATCAGAACTTGACCGATGGCGCCACGTCGAGCGTGGCGCGGGCGCCTTCGCCGACATCGAAGAAGCTCTGCGGCCGGAAGCCGAACGCGCCTGCGAACAGCACGGCCGGGATCGAACGGATGGCGGCGTTGTATTCGGCCACAGCGTTGTTGAAGAAGCGCCGCGCGGCCGCGAGCTTGTCCTCGATCGCGGAGAGTTCGCCCTGCAACGCCTGGAAATTCGCGTTGGACTTCAAGTCGGGATAGGCCTCGCTCAACGCGATGAGACGGCCCAGCGTACCCTGCAGCTGCGCCTCGTTCTGCGCCATCTGAGCCGGATCCCGCGATGCGACGGCCGCGTTGCGGGCCTGGATCACGGCCTCCAGCGTGCCCTTCTCATGCGCAGCGTAGCCTTTGACCGTCTCGACAAGGTTCGGGATCAGGTCATGACGTTGCTTCAGCTGTACGTCGATGTCGCCGAAGGCTTGGCCCGCGCGCTGCTTGAGCGTGGTAAGGCCGTTATAGGTGATCACGAACCAGACCAGCACGACGCCCGCGATGATCAGAAGGATCCAGGTGGTCGACATGTCTCACCAAGAGAAAGAGAGATTCGGCCCAACACGTCCGAAGGACAGCCGAATCGATCCGGTCCGGTCGGCTACCGGCTTCTTTATAGCGAGCGGTCAGCCTTCGACAGTATCGTTCCACACCTCGCTTTCGCTTGAAATGTGAAGGGCAGCACCGGACAAATTCAATATCTGCAGGACATGCGTGCTGCTCTCCGCCATGATCTCGGCAAGCTGAGAGCCGCGCGGCGCGTCCGGGTCGAACGCCGAATGCTTCGCGCGGCGTTCTGAAAAAGACGGCGCGCTCCCCAAAAAAGCCCCAGGCTCATGGCTCCTGCCCTGCGCTTGCCAATCCCCGAGACCGGGTCCATCCCCCTTCCATGCTGAAGACCGCCTTCGTCGCTGCGCGCGACCGTCAGCGCCTCTCGGAGATCGCCTCGGTCCTGATCGGCTTCGGCCTGAACAAGGCCGTGGATCGCCTGGGGCTGCGCAACATCCCGCTGATCCCGCGGCGCACGCCGCGGGTCGACGTGACGCGGCTCTCGCAACCCGAGCGCCTGCGCCGGGCCATCGAAACGCTGGGGCCGACCTTCATCAAGTTCGGGCAGATCCTGGCGAGCCGCCCCGACCTGCTCTCGCCGGTCTGGACCGACGAACTCGAAAAGCTGCACAGCCAGGTTAAGCCGATCCCGTGGGAGCTGATCGGGCCACAGCTCGAGAACGATCTCGGCGCGCCGCCGCAGGAGGTCTTCGCCGAGTTCGACGTGAACCCGATCGCCTCGGCCTCGATCGCGCAGGTCTATCGCGCGCGGCTGAAAACCGGCGAGGAGGTCGTGGTCAAGGTCCTGCGGCCGGGCCTCAAGAAGATCATCGAGGCGGATCTGCGCCTGATGGGTCACGGCGCCCGCATCGTCGAGAGTGAGTGGCCGGAGATGGCCCGTTACCAGCCGCAGGAGCAGATGAAGCACCTCGCGGCGGGCATCAACGGCGAGCTCGACCTGCTCAACGAGGCCCGCAACTGCGAGATGATCGCCGGCATCTTCGCCGGGCGCGACGACATCCTGATCCCGAAGATCTACTGGGAATGGTGCTCGGAGCGGGTGCTGGTGCAGGAATTCGTGCACGGCGTCTCGCCGAACGATGCCGCCGCGCTCCGCGCCATGGGCGCCGACAAGAAGGTGCTGGCCCAGAAGGGCTGCGACGCCTTCCTGCGCATGGCCCTGATCGAGGGTGTGTTCCACGCCGATCCGCATCCGGGCAACCTGCTGATCCTGCCCGGCAACCGCATCGGTTTCATCGATTTCGGCATCGTCGGCCGGCTCTCGCACAAGCGGCGCCAGCAGCTTCTCGTCCTGATCGGCGCCATGCTGAAGCAGGACGTCGACGGCCTGATGGCGACGCTCCTCGACTGGACCGGGCCGACGGCGCCCGACCTGACGAAACTGGAGCAGAGCGCCCAGAACTTCGTGCAGACGCACTCCGCGATTCCGCTGAATCTCGGGCTGGTGCTCACCGACTTCATGACCATGGCCCGCGAGAACGACCTCGCGATGCCTACGGACCTCGCCATCCTGTTCAAGGGCCTGGTCACGGCCGACGGGGTCATGCGCCAGCTCGACCCGAATTTCGACCTGTTCTCGGCCGCCGGTCCAACGGTGCGCGCCTCGATGCGCAGCGTGTTCTCGGCCCGCGCGCTCCTGAGGAAGGCCGAGGCGCTGGGCTCCGGCCTCTATGGCGCAGCCTCCGAGCTGCCGACGCTGATCCACCTGCTGCTGGTGCGCCTGAAACAGGGCAAGGTCACCGTCGAGATCGAGCTGAAGGGGATGGACAAGCTCGTGCGCGGCATCGAGCGCGGCGCGGCGCGCGTGGCGGTCGGCCTGATCGTCGCCGCCTTCGCGACGCAGCTGGCGCCGCGGCTGATCGATCTCGGCACGCCGGTCTTCGTGCTGATCGCGCTGGCCGTCTCGATCGTCGGCATCGGCTGGCTGATCCTGCTCGGCCGCAATCGCTGAGCTGGCTTGCAATGACGCGAGACCGCCGGCGCCTGAATTCGTGTGGTGTCGTGCGATTGGATACAGTTTCGATTCGGCTGGCCGGCGAAGCGTGCCGAACACCAGAATTCAATCTAAATTTTTACAGTATCCAGGGGCAACCTTGGCGGCGGATAACACTCTTTTGCATTTACGAAAACTTTAGATCTCGCTTGCCGAGTCACGGCATCGTGATATGGTCACTCACCAACCGACTCGCGGGATGCAACAGGTAGCGCGGCGGGGTTGAGAAACGGGCGTTCAAGCCGTCATCCCCTCGAAGCTAGGTGAGAGCAGATCCCCATCCGCCCGTCGGCGCATGACGCGCGGCGGCCGATCGAGAGCATCGTAGGCCAATGCGATGGACCCGGGGGCTTCGGTGCTTGAGTCGACCATCGTTTCGACGGGGATTTCCCGCATAGATCGGAGAGCCATTCTCGAGGCTGAGAATGCCTATCTCCGCAAGCTGCTCGCCCAGCGACCGCTCAGCGCAAACGACATCTACGTGAATGCGGAGCGGCGCCAGGCGGAGGAGACTGGCGCGAGCCGGTCCGCCGCGGCGCTCCGGAGCGGGTCGGAGTCCGAAGAGATGCGCAGCGTCGCGGCTGAGGAGATCAATGCCCAGCTTCGGGCGACCGAAGAGTTCAACCGCCGCATCCTGGCCTCGACCACCGATTGTATCACGGTGCTCGATATCGACGGCCGCGTGATCTCGATGAACGAGGTCGCGATCCCGCTCTTCGGCCGTAGCGGCTTCGCCCATGCCGTCGGCAAGCACTGGTCCGACATGTGGCAGTTGCCGGAGAGCCGCGAGGCGGTGCTCCGCGCCTTCGACGAGGCCCGCGCGGGCCGAACCAGCCGCTTCCAGGCGGCGCTCTACACCGGCGCCGCCGGCGATGCGCTGCTGTGGTGGGACATCGTCGTCGCGCCGATGAACGGCGACGACGGCCGTCCCGAGCGGCTGCTCGCGGTCTCGCGCGACATCACCGAGCTGAAGCAGACCGAGGCCCGCCAGACCGTGCTCATGCAGGAGATGGCGCACCGGGTGAAGAACACGCTCGCCATGGTGCAGGCGGTGGCGACGCAGACGCTGCGCAACGCGCATTCCCTGGAGGAGGCCGGCGAGGCGCTCGGTGCGCGTCTGCTCGCCCTGGCCCAGGCCCACGACGTCCTGATGCAGGGCTCCTGGTCGAGCGCGGACCTGCGCGGGCTCGTCGACACCGCGGTCGCGCTCCACAGCGACGGCGAGCCGGGCCGCTTCGTGGTCTCCGGCCCGGACGTGACGCTGGGGCCGCGCCCCGGCCTCACGCTCGCGCTGATCCTGCACGAGCTCGGGACCAACGCCGCCAAATACGGCGCGCTCTCGAAATCCGAGGGTCATGTCGAGATCCGCTGGAGCGTCGAGACGGTCGATGCCGAGGAACGCCTCAGCTTCCGCTGGGAGGAGATCGACGGCCCGGCCGTGACGCCGCCGACACGCATCGGCTTCGGCAGCCGGCTGATCGAGCGCAGCCTCGTGCACAGCTTCGGCGGCAGCGCCAAGCTGGACTTCCCGGAAACCGGCGTGGTGCTGACGATGCAGGCTCCCGCCGCCAACGTCGTCGTGCCGCCCGCAGCCTGACGGCGCCCGGGCAGTCCGGGGCCGCTCGGCGGGACGGACGCGCCGGTCGAGACGATGCCGCTGCGCCCGTCACCGCAGCAATTGCGCCGCCTCGGCCGCGCCACGCTTGGTGATGCGCCACCTGATCGGGCCGGGCTCCTCCTCATCGTCGCGCTCGACGAGGCCCTGCATCCAGAGCTGGAGCATTGCCAGATGCTCGTCCTGCGGCTCCTGCCCCGTGAAGACCACGGGCGTGCGCCGCAACGTCAGCAACAGGAACCGCTGTTTCTCGCTCAAGTCCATAACCTGAGGACGAGCGGGACCTCGCCGAATTTAGAGCGGCGCCGCGCAATCGGTGCGGCGGCTCCGGTAAAAATCGGCCCGGCGTCGAATTCCACAGCCAAGAGCAATCTTTGAGTGATCGGTTTGGGCGTCTCAGCCGTTAGCGCAGCCATGTGCATTTCCCGCGGCCGGGCGCTTCCGAGCGTCCCGCCGCGGCCGGACGGAAACTCGATGTCACCGACCAGTCACCTCGCCCTGCTCAACCTGCTCATCGGAGACATCCAAGGAGGGCTCGGACCGTTTCTCGGGACCTGGCTCGCCGAGACAGCCCAGTGGAGTCCGACGCGGATCGGGCTGGTGACGTCGCTCTCGGGCATCGGCGTTCTGTTGCTGAGCGGACCGTTCGGCGCCCTGGTCGATCGGCTCGGCCGGCCGCGACTGCTCATCGCGATATCCTGCGCGGCCATCCTTGCGGGCACGCTGCTCCTGCTGCCGGCCCGCGGCTTCTGGTTGGTGCTCGCAGCGCAATCGCTGGCAGCGGCCGGGGGCACACTTCTCCTGCTCGCCGTGACCTCGCTCACCCTGGGCATGGTCGGCAAGCAGGCCTTCCCGCGCCAGCAGGGCCGAAACCAGGCTTTCAACCATATCGGCATCCTCGCCGCCGCCGGGCTGATCGCCCTCGGGACGCCCTATTGGGGCGCGGCGGTCTCGCTCTGGGTGCTCGGCGCCATGGCCGCGGCGGCGATCGTCGCCACGGTGACGATGCCGCGGCATTCCTGGGAGTGCCGCAGATCCTTCGGCTGGGAGGACCACGAAGGCGACGACGCGCCCCACCGCTCGGCGACGCGGCAGGTGCTTCGCAACGGGCGGCTGCTGGTCCTGGCCGTAGCTCTGGCGCTGTTCCAACTCGGCAACGGCGGCATGCTGAGCCTGCTCGGCCAGAAGCTGGTGGCTGTCTCGTCCTCCGGGACCGGTTGGACGGCGACCTATGTGATGGTGGCGCAGCTCACCATGGTGCCGGTGGCCTATTTCGCCGGATCCCTCGCCGACCGACGGGGCCGGCGCTGGCTCCTCGTCGTCGCTTGTCTGGCACTGCCGCTGCGCGCCGCGCTGTGCGCCTTCATCGACGATGCGCACTGGTTGATCGCGGCAGAGATCCTCGACGGCATCGCCTCGGGCATCATCGGCGTGGCCGTTCCGGTGGTTGTCGCCGACCTCACCTGGAAGTCGGGCCGCACGCAGACGGCGCTCGGCACCGTCAACGCCATCCAGGGAGCCGGAGGCGCGGTCTCGGCCTGGTATGGCGGCCTCGCGCAGGCCTGGCTCGGCTGGCCGGGCGCTTTCCTGGCGCTCGGGGTCGCGGGTGTCGCGGCGACGGTGATGGTGTTCTGGCTTCACGCCACGGCGGAGGAGAACCCGCGGCGCAAGCGGCGTACGCGCGTATCGGCAACCGTGGAGCCGCAGCAGGCGTGATGGGTGGGTTGCCTGCTCACGGGATCGCTCCCGTGAGCGTCGGCGGACGGGCTGCTCAGGCGATCTTCGTCGTCATGTCGACGATCGAGGCGTCGCCGCTCTTCTTCACGAGCGAGATCGCGTGCTCGCAATCCTCACGGCGGACATAGCCCTCGCCGGAATCGGCGATGACGTGTCCGTTCTGGACGCGCAGGCGCCAGCGCCACTCGCCGCCGGCATCCCGATACAGTTCGAAGCGCATGAACCGTCCCTCCCGGCCGATATGGCCTGGGCAAAAAGATGGGGCCGCCGGGCCCGAGCGGCAACGCTCGAACCCAGCGGCCCCTGATCTCGTCAGCGGCCTGAATCAGGAGCGCGGGGCGCGCTCCAGCCAGCCGATGTTGCGGCCTTCGCCGCCGCCACCGCCGGCCGGACGCGGGCGCCCCTGCTGCGGGCGGCCCTCGCCACGGCGATCGTTGCGGTTGTCCGTGCGCTGCTGGCCCTGATGCCCGCCGGGACGGCCGGAACGCTGGTCCTGACGCTCACCGGAACGACCGGGACGCTGGTCCTGGCGTCCGTCCGGACGCGGACCGCGCGCCTGCTGTCCACCGGCATCGGGACGACCCTGGCGACCGGGCTCCTGGCGCTGGCCCGGACGGCCGTTGCGGCCTCCCGGAGCACCACCGCCGGGACGGCCCTGGCGCTGGCCGGGACGGCCATGCGGCTGGCGAGGCGGACGGCGCGCCTCGTCGGCGGCGGTCTCGACCGCTTCCTGACGCGACGGCGGGTTGAAACCCTCCGGGAACGCGCCGACCGGCACCTTCTGGCGGGTGGTCCGCTCGATATCGCGCAGGTACGCCTTCTCCTCGTCGTTGCAGAACGAGACGGCGAGACCGGCCTTGCCGGCGCGGGCCGTGCGGCCGATGCGGTGGACGTAGCTCTCCGGCACGTTCGGCAGGTCGTAGTTCACGACATGACTTACCGCCTCGACGTCGATGCCGCGGGCGGCGATGTCGGTGGCGACGAGCACGCGGCAGGAGCCGTCCTTGAAGGCGGCGAGCGCCCGCTCGCGCTGCGGCTGGGATTTGTTGCCGTGGATCGCCGAGGCGTTCACGCCGGCCTTCTCCAGCCCGCGCACCACGCGGTCAGCGCCGTGCTTGGTGCGGGTGAAGACGAGCACGCGCTCATAGTCGGGATCGCGCAGGATGTGGTTGAGCAGGGCCTGCTTCGCGCCGGTATGGACGAAGATCACCTGCTGCTCGACACGCTCGGCCGTGGTCGCCACCGGGGTGACGGCGACCTGGACGGGGTCGCGCAGGTACTGCTCGGCGAGGCCGGCGATGTTCTTCGGCATGGTGGCCGAGAAGAACAGGCTCTGGCGCACCGGCGGCAGCATCTTCACGATGCGCTTGAGGGCGTGGATGAAGCCGAGATCGAGCATCTGGTCGGCCTCGTCGAGAACGAGAATCTCGACGCCTTCCAGCGTGAGCGAGCGACGCTCGATCAGGTCGATGAGGCGGCCCGGCGTGGCGACGAGGATGTCGACGCCGTTGGCGAGTGCCCGCTCCTGGCGGCTGATGGTGACGCCGCCGAATACGACGGTGCTGGTCAGCGGCAGGTGCCGGCCATATTCCGAGAAGTTCTCGGCAATCTGGTTGGCGAGCTCGCGGGTCGGCGAGAGCACGAGCACGCGGCAGCCACGGCGCGGGGCGCGGGTGCGCTTCAGCGAGAGGCGATGCAGGATCGGCAGCGCGAAAGCCGCGGTCTTGCCGGTGCCGGTCTGCGCGATGCCGCAGATATCGCGACCTTCCATGGCGGGCGCGATGGTCTGCGCCTGGATCGGCGTCGGCGTGGTGTAGCCGACCTCTTCCAGCGCCTTCAGAACAGGCTGGGAGAGGCCGAAATCGATGAACTGGGTCAAGTAGTGAGTCTTTCGGGCAGCGGGACCGCGTCTCGCAAAGCCAGCTTCGGGCGCGAGAGGTCGTTCGGTCCGTTGTCGGGGACAGCCCGCGTGATGGGGCAGTCTGGTGCATGCACGTTATAAAGAGAGGGGCCGGCCCGCCCGGCGCATGGCGCGGAGATGGACCGTCACGCAGCCCTCTCATGCGGACCCTGTACGGCCGCTGACGCTGCACTGGCGATATGCGCATGTTGCAGCGCAAAGTCAACGAAAGATATGCGCGGGACGCGCCGCCAGCCGGCATGCCGGATGCGATGCCGAGCCCACAGGAGCATCGATGCGGATTTCATGTCCGAGAATGGCACGATCGCGCCTGCGCGATAGCCACGAGGCCGGTGCCGTGTCCCGGAGCGGGATCGCGCGGGCTCTCGTGCTACACGGCTGGCCGACAGGCCGGCACGGCGGATCACGCTCGAGCCACCGCGTCGGCGGCCGAGGACGCGGATGATCGCGCGCCATACCCTGACCTATGTCGGCTCGCGGGCCGTAGCGGCAGCGCTCAACCTGATGTCGCTGGCGGCATTTACGCGACTGGCACCGGTCGACACCTTCGGCACCTATCTCCTGATCCTGTCCTGGTCGATCGTGGTCTACGGCGCGACCTGCCAATGGCCGAAATTCGCGTTCTTCGCCCTCTACGAGGAAGCGCGCGCACCGGCCCAGATCGCCACGCTGGTGCGGATGCTCGCGGCTCTGCTCGCGATGACCGCCCTGGCAATGGGCGCGACCGCCGCCTTCGGCCTGATCGATCACCGGTTCGCGGCGGCCGTTGTCGCGGCCACGGCCGGCATCACGCTGTTCGAGGGCATGAACGAGATCGCGCGTACACGCCTCCACGCGGAGGCCGTCGCGATGTCGGTGGTGTCCCGCGGCGTGCTGGTCCTTGGCCTGGGCTGCGCTGCCCTCGCATTTACCGGCGAAGCCCTCGACCTCGTCCTGGCCTTCGGCCTCGCCAACGCCCTGGCGGCCATACCCGCCGCTCTGTCGGTCTGGCCGCAGATCCGCGGGGGCCGGGGCAGCCTGATCGAGGCGCGGCGGTTGCTCGCCTATGGCTGGCCGCTGGTGCTCTCCTTCGGCATCGCCGCGCTGGCGCAGACCATCGACCGGCTCATGATCGGCAAGACGATCGGCACCGAGGATCTCGGAGCCTACGGCGCGATCGGCGACTTCCTGCGCCAGAGCTTCGTCGTGTTCGGCGAGAGCATCGCCCTGTCGATGATCTCCATCGCCAAGCGCGACGCCCGCGGCGGCGGTATGGAGGCGGCCGATCCGATCCTGTGCGACGCGGCGCGAGCCCTCACCCTGATCGGGGCCTTCGGGGCCGTGTTCTTCCTGACCTTCGACGAGGTCGTGGTGTCGATCCTGCTCGGGCCGAGCTACCGCGCCTCGGCCATGGCAGTGGCGCCGTACCTGATTGTCGCGAGCATCTGCATGATGTTCCGCGCCTACTATTTCGGGCAGGTGATCTACTTCAACGGATCGAGCAGGCTGGACGCCATTGCCTCCGCGGCTCTTCTGGCCACGACGGGCAGCCTGTCGCTGCTGCTGATCCCGCATTACGGGGTGAAGGGCGCCGCCATCGCGCTGGCTGCCGGGCAGGCGGTGGCCTGCCTCGTCTACATCGCCGCCGCGGAGGGGCGGGTGCGGATGCCGGTTCCGGTCCTCGACATCGCACTGATCATCGCTTGCGCGTTCTTCGCCTACGCCGCGACCCTAGGCCTGGATCTCCTCGCCGGCGGCCGCACGCCGATCCTGCTGGTTCTGAAGGCCCTCGTGATCGGCATCGTCGCCGCGGGCGTAGCCTGGCACTTCAACATCAGCGGCCTCGCCGAGATCCTCACGCGCCGGGCGCGGCGGCCTGCCTGATGGCGGTCTCCGCCCGAACCGCCGACGGCCTCATCGTTGCGGCCCTTCCGCTCGATGCGGGCTCTCCGCTGCTGTCGGCCTGGCGCGACCTCGCTCGCGATCCCCTGGTCGAGAATCTGTTCTTCGAGGCGGAGTTCGCCCTGGCTGCGGCCGAGGCCTTCGGCGGCGGCATCCGTCTCCTCACCGTCAGCGACCGGCCGCCCGAGGCACCGGGCGCCCGCCTCTTCGCACTCTGGCCGTGCCGGGTCGTCCGCCGCTGGGGCGTGCCGATCCCGGCGCTGATGGGATGGACGCACGGCTTCTCGATCTTCGGAGCGCCGCTTCTCGCCCGAAGCGAAGCCGCACCGGCGCTGAGAGCCCTTCTCGACGCGCCGCGCCATCTCGGCCTGCCGCGCCGCCTGCTGATGCCGTATCTGCCGCTCAACGGTCCGCTGGCCGCGCTGCTCGACGACACGTTGTCCCGGACGGGAAGCCGCCGCGCCGATTTCTGGGCGCACGAGCGCGGCTTCCTCGACCCGTCAGCGGGACGCGACGGGACACGGGAGGGCTACCTCGACACCCATCTCTCGGAGCGCAAGGCACGCCAGCTCGCCCGCCTCTTCCGGCGGATCTCAACCGATGCCCCCGTGGCGCACGAGATCGTCCGCGAGCCCGACAGGCTCCCCGAGGCCCTCGACGATTACATCGCCCTCGAATCCGCCGGCTGGAAGGGACGGGCCGGCACGGCGGTCGCGAAACGGCCGGAGGAGGCAGCCTTTCTCGCCGGCCTGGTCAGATCCTATGGATGCGGCGGCCGGATGCGCTTCGACCGGCTGCGCCGCGACGGCCGGAGCCTCGCGGCTTCGCTCTCACTGGAGACGGGCTCGACTTTCTGGTTCCTCAAGATCGCCCACGACGAGACCGAGGCGAAGAATTCGCCGGGCGCGCTCCTCGTGGAGCGTGTGACGCGCTCGCTGCTCGCGGACCCGCGCATCGCCGAGGCCGATTCCTGCGCGCCTCCGAACTTCCCGCTGATCGAGACCTTCTGGGGCGAGCGCAGGCGGCTCGCGCATGGCCTGATCGAAGCCGGCGGTGGAGACAGGCTGTTTCGCCCGGCCGTCGCGCTCGAGGGGTTGCGGGCGCAGGCCGCGCGGGCCCGAACGCCCAGGCCGTGAACCTGCCCCTCGCGCAGGGGGCGATCAGCCCCCGGGCTCGTCGAACCGGCTCCAGCGGAAAACCTCGCGGCCGGCGCCGTCGATGACGCGCACCGCCTCGGGATGCGTCTCGGTCCGCTGCGGAGCGCGGGCCCGCGTGAACAGCCGCCGGGCGCGCTCCGTGGCGCCGTCGAGGTCGCTCGTGCGCATGCTGACGCGCTGTTGGACGGGCGGCGACGCGGCGCCCTCCTCGGGTCCGAGCAGTTCGATGTGAAAGGTCTCGCGGACGGTCAATGGCCGGGCGGCTCCGGATCGGGTTGGATTGGAGCACCACATAGGACGCCTGCGTGCCCGGCGGCAGAGCCCTTCGGGCCGCGTCCGGGTCGATCGGGCCGGCATCCCCGGCTTTCGCCTGATTACCGCATGTGATCCGAACGATGGCGTCACCCGCCCGGAACGCGCTAAGGGGCATGGTGCAGCCGCGCGGGGTGCCTCCCGGTCCCCGATGTGGTTGATTGCGCGCGAGACGTCGAACGAGAGCAATGATGGCGACACAGCCTTTCGTCACCCCGAAATGGCTCGAGGCACGCCTCTCGGCGCCGGATATCGTGGTGCTCGACGCCTCCTGGTATCTGCCGGCCCAAGGGCGCGACGCCGAGGCCGAGTACCAAGCCGCGCATGTTCCGGGCGCGATCCGCTTCGACCTCGACGCGATGAGCGACGAATCTTCGCCGCTCCCGCACATGCTGCCGCGCCCCGACGTCTTCTCCTCCCGCATGCGCGCGCTCGGTGTCGGCGATGGCGCTCAGATCGTCGTCTATGACGGGATGGGCCTGTTCTCCGCGCCCCGCGTCTGGTGGATGCTGCGCACCTACGGCGTGCGCGACGCCGTCATCCTCGAAGGTGGCCTGCCGGCCTGGATCGCAGCCGGCTATCCCACCGAGGACGGCCCTGGCCGCCCCCGCGAACGCCGCCACTTCACCGCTCGGTTCGATCACGCCGCGGTGGCCGACGCGAATGACGTCGCCCGCGCCCTCGACCGTAACACGGCCCAGATCGTCGATGCCCGCTCCGGCCCGCGCTTCCGTGGCGAAGAGGCCGAGCCGCGGCCGGGCGTCCGCCCCGGCCACATGCCGGGCGCCCGCAACGTCCACTACGCCGCCCTGCAGGCCAACGGCCGGCTCAAGGACGAGGCATCTCTGCGCGCAGCCTTCGCCGAGGCAGGCGTGGATCTCGACCAGCCGGTCATCACGACATGCGGCTCGGGCGTCACCGCGGCCATCGTCGGCCTCGCCCTCGAAACCCTCGGGCGGCCGCCTCGCGCGCTCTATGACGGGTCGTGGACCGATTGGGGCTCGGACGAGACCCGGGCGGTCGCCACCGGACCAGCCTGAGTTCTTTCCACAGGCGATCTGCCTCGCGTCTATCCCGTTGGCCGTGGCGGCCGGCAGCCGCTGCACTCGCAGCGGCGCCGAGATGCGTCCACGCAACACCACTCGAGCGGAAGCCGGGCAGCTCAAATTCCGTCTTGTAACATTATCACATTCGTACGATGAAACGTTGTAACGTTTTATCGGTGAGGCGTGATGGATGCTGCTTTTCGGCCCTCGCGGCGTGGTGCCCTGCGCCGGACGGCCCTGCTGTACGGAACGGCGATGGCCCTGCTTCCGCATGGAGCCCTCGCGGCGCCGCAAGCGGAGGTGTTGGACGAGATCAGCGTAACCTCGGTGAGCCCGGTCCAGGCCAGGACGGCTCCGGTCACCAGTGCCGGCACCGGCATCCTGCCGGTCGTCACGGACACATTCTCTCCCGTTACGGTGGTCACGCAGGACCAGATCGCCCGCAACCAGCCAACCACCCTTGGCGATGCGCTCGCCGACCGGCCTGGCCTGTCCTCGTCGAGCTACGCACCGGGCGCTGCCTCACGCCCGATCCTCCGCGGCCTCGACAATGCGCGCGTGCGCATCCAGGAGAACGGCGTCATCACCGGCGACGTGTCGGATCTCGGCGAGGATCACGGCGTGCCGATGAACCCGCTCGTGGATCAGCGCATCGAGGTGATCCGCGGCCCAGCGACGCTGCGTTACGGCTCGGGCTCGATCGGCGGCGTGGTCTCCGCCGAGAACAACCGGGTGCCGACCTTCATCCCGGCCAAGGGCTATTCCGGCCAGGTCACCAGCGGCTTCTCCAGCGTCGACGGCGGCCGGCTCGGCGCCGCGACGGTCGATGCGGGCGGTGACGGCATCGCGGTCCATGCCGACGGCTTCGCCAGCGCCACCGACAGCTACGCCATTCCCGGCGGCATCCAGCGCAACTCGGCGACGCAGTCGCAGGGCAGCTCGGTCGGCATCTCGGCGATCGGCGATCGCGGCTTCGTCGGCATTGCCTTCAGCCACTACGACGCGCTCTACCAGATCCCCGGCGGCGAGGCCGAGCAGGCCCGCACGCGCCTCGACCCGCGCCAGGACAAGGTGCTCTCACGCGGCGAGTACCGGCCGACCGAAGGCCCCTTCGAGGTGATCCGATACTGGGCCGGCGGCTCGGTCTACCGGCACGACGAGAACGGGATCGGCGAGAACGGAATCGACGGCATCCAGGCGGTCTTCAAGAACCGCGAGGTCGAGGGCCGGGTCGAGCTGCAGCACGTGCCGGTGACGCTGCCCTTCGGCACGCTCACTGGCGCGCTCGGCCTGCAGAGTGGACGCCGGGTGCTCAACTCGGCGCTCGAATCCTTCCTGCCGGCGACGGATGCGCGCAGCAACGCCGCCTACCTGTTCGAGGAACTCAATGTTGGCAACGGCCTGCGCTTTCAGGCCGCCGGCCGCATCGAGGGCGACCGGGTCGCCAGCACCGCGACGCAGTTTCCATCAGACTACCCGCCGGTGCCCGGCGAGGACCCCGAGCAGTTCCGCCTGACCCGGCGCTTCGCCCCGAAGAGCGCGAGTCTTGGCGCGCTGCAGGACCTGCCCTACGGCTTCGTCGCCAGCCTGAACGGCTCCTATGTCGAGCGCGCGCCGACCGCCTACGAACTGTTCTCGCAGGGCCCGCACGACGCTACCGCGACCTTCGAGATCGGCAATCCCAGCCTGAAGCTCGAGCGCGCCCGCACCGCCGAGATCAGCCTCCGCCGCGCCGAGGGGCCGTTCCGCCTCGACGCCACCGGCTACTACACGCGCTATACCGGCTTCATCTATCGCAACTACACCGGCGCTCTCTGCGACGACGACTTCGCCTCCTGCGGCAGCGGCAGCGAACTGCGCCAGATCGTCTACCGGCAGCAGAATGCGACGTTCTATGGTGCCGAGATCGGCGCGCAGATTGATCTGCTTCCCATCGGCAATGGCTGGGCCGGCATCGAGGCGCAGTACGACTTCGTCCACGCGCAGTTCGACGACGGCACCTACGTGCCGCGCATCCCACCCCATCGCCTCGGCGGCGGCGTCTTCGTGCGCGCCGATGGCTGGTTCGCCCGCGTGAACCTGCTGCACGCCTTCGACCACACCGAGATTGCGGCCTTCGAGACCACGACCGCCGGTTGGAACGACCTGCGCGCGGAGGTCAGCTACACCAAGGCGCTCAACCCGACGCTCTACGGCGCAACCGAGATCACCCTCGGCCTGCAGGGGCGCAACTTGCTCGACGACGACATCCGGAACTCGGCTTCCTTCAAGAAGGACGAGATCCTGCTGCAGGGGCGGAATGTGCGGCTATTCATGACCGCACGTTTCTAGAGAGCGAAGATCGACGGCCGTTGGCGCACCGTTCCAGCCTGACCTGCGGACCTTTGCCTGCGGCGCGGGGCCGCCGACCGATCGATCACATCGCGGCCGACGCGATCATGCGACCGAAGGCTTCAGGGCTGCATGTGCCGACGATGGGAGACCACGGCTGGCCGCGAGCTTCAAACCACTGAACAGCAGCATCGCGGCGCCAATCAGGAACAGCGCGTTAACGTCATCGAGCACGAAGGACATGAGCTTTCCATCGCCCGATGGGCCGGCGGGAATCCCCTTCGCGATCCGCGCGTAGAGCGGCCGCATCCCGCCGATCCAATGGCCTTCCTGGAGGAAGATCATCACCTGGGACGTGAAGGTCGCCACGAGATAACAGCACGAGATCAGGATCGCGTGGTTGGCGCATGAGTTGAGGGCTCCTGCGAAGCGGCTCGATGCCTCGCCGATGCTTTTTCCTGCCGACACAGCTCGCAGTATCATGGAGGGGTCCTCGTTGGACCGGGACCGGGCCCGATCGCCGCCGCACTCTCGAGAACCTCGGCAACTTGCGTGCCACAGCGTCGAACCGGACGAGTTGGCTGGCCCATTTCGGTATCTGGACTTCACGGCGCATCACTCTGCCGCTGGCAGAGGGCGATGGCTGTGCATTGCTGTGTTGGTGAAGGCCTTCGTGGCTCAGAGGCCCGGCTGTCCCTGTCGCGCGGCATCTTGCCCATGGCCAAGCTGGCTAAGACCGAACGTTGCCCGCAATTTACGCAAGCGCTACAGTGCCTATTGTTTAATCATCTGGTATGCCAAATACGATATGCCTGAGTTGCGGCACGAGCTTCGAAGGGATAATGCTACATTTCTGGCCCTTGGTGCCCTTTGGATGTGCAGACCCGCTCTGCGGTCCGACCGCTCGTTGAGGCGTTGCCATCGCTGCTACGCCTGGTCGGTCTCGTGACGGAGCCATGGTCTCGCTTGCATGGCTTGGGTCCGCCCGTTCTCAGCATGCGTTGAGGTAGCTGCCCCATGGCCAACCCCAAGAATCCGACACCGGGTCCTGGTCAGATCTTCGGATTTCAAATCTTCAGGCCGATCCTTGCTGGCGCAACGCTGCGGGAACGCCTCGTCGCCTGTCTCGGCGCGTTGATCGGCATTGCGCTGACCGGATTGATCTGCGGTTGGTTCTTCGGCGACGGGCCACATATCCCACTGATCGTTGCACCGATGGGTGCTTCGGCCGTGCTCCTGTTCGCGGTCCCAGCGAGTCCTCTCGCTCAACCGTGGTCGATCATCGGCGGGAACACGATCTCGGCCTTCATGGGCGTGGTCGCTGCCCGGTTCGTGCCGGATCCGATCATGGCGATCGGTGTCGGCGTGTCCCTTGCCATCGCAGCCATGTCGCTCACCCGCTCGCTTCACCCGCCTGGCGGCGCAGCCGCACTGACGGCGCTGATTGGCGGTCATGCGGTGACGTCGGCCGGGTTCTGGTTTCCCCTGTTTCCCGTCTGCATCAACTCGTTGATCCTGGTCGCGCTCGGGATCGGCTTTCACAAGATTTCGGGCCGAAACTATCCGCATGTCGCGGTCAAGCCGCCGGTCAACACGCACGGAACGGCCGACATTCCCCCCGACCTGCGCGTCGGCTTCCGGGCGGAGGATGTCGATGCCGCGCTGACGGCGATGAACGAGACCCTCGACATCGACCGCAGCGACCTCGATCGCCTGCTTCGGCAGGTCGAGCTCCAGGCGCTCGTCCACACGCATCGCGAACTTCTCTGCGAAGACGTGATGTCTCGCGATGTCATCACGATTGCGGAGAATGGGACTATCGAGGAGGCGACAGCACTCCTGCTCGACCACAACATCAGGACCCTGCCCGTCGTCGACAGGGCCGGCCGCATCCTGGGGACGGTCGGGCTTCGCGAACTCGCGAACAAGAGCGCGGCGCGGGTCGCCGACGTGGTCGTCGAGGCCAAGACCGCGGCGAAGGATGATCCGGCAGTCGGTCTCGTTCAGTCGCTGACGGATGGTCGGACCCACGCGATCATCATCGTCTCGGCCGATCGGAAGATCTTGGGCGTCATCACCCAGACGGACCTGCTCGCGACGCTCGCCCGGCAATCCACCTTGCGGGCATTCGAGGGCAAGTCGCAGACTGCGGCCGCCTGATCACGCAGGGTCTCGACCGAACCGGCCGAGGGAGCGGCAAAATCGTATGGACGGTGTGGGATAGGCTTTGAGCAAAGCGGCGTTCGCGCGCTGCCTTCTCCAACAAGACGATGCAGCTCTGGTCCGGGCGGCGCACTTCGCCTTCTCGATCTCGACGCTGATCGCTTCCATCTCTTCGAACGCGGATCCGAGACCCTGAAAGGGCGCATCGCGGGGTCGACCGAACGAAAAAGCCGGACCCGCTAGGAGCCCGGCTCGATCGATCCTCTTGCGAGGAGAGGGCGCGCCAACCCGTAGCGCGCGCGTTCCGAGATCAGCGCTTGATCTTCACACGGGCCTTGCGCGCGGCGTAGCGCGCATCGCGGGCGGCCTTGCGCTCTTCGGCTTCCTGGGCCTTACGGGCGGCGAGCGCGGCGGCTTCTGCCTCCTCCCGCTCGATCTGGGCCTTGAGCTCGGCCTCCTCACGGAGCCGCTTCTCCTCGGCAGCCTTGCGTTCTGCCTCGATGCGAGCACGCTCGCGCTCGCGGATCCGGTCCTCACGGGCCTTGGCAATCTCGGCTCGCGCTCTGGCCTTGGCGACCATTTCAGGATCGTCGAGGGACGGCCGGGCCTTGAACTTCTGCAGCAGGGCCGCCTTGGCATTCAAGGAATTCTGGCGGCGGTCGTCGAAATTACGATAGTCGAATGCGCCCATCTGACCTTTCTCGTGTAGGAGACTGAAGCCCCGCCGGGCTGTGAGCAGTTCCACGGCGGGAGGGACCGGATCAGTTCCGGGTAAGGCAACGGCGCAGCCGATGCACGTTTGCGCCGCAACAATCAACGGAAGACACGCGCTCTACGCACCCTTCCGCGAAGATTTTCTACCAACGTTGCGCGAAATCTTCGGAAACGCTTGACGCGGACGGCTGGATGATCAGCCGGCCTGCAGGTTGACGGCGGCAGCCTTGCCGCTGCGCTTGTCGTTCTCGACCTCGAAGCTCACTTTCTGGCCCTCGGCGAGACCACGAAGCCCGGCCGCCTGCACCGCGGAGACGTGAACGAACACGTCCTTCCCGCCCGTGTCGGGCTGGATGAAGCCGTAACCCTTGATCTCATCGAACCATTTCACGGTACCGGTCTGCATTCCGTCATCTCCGTTTGGCCGACCCTTTCCGCAAATGCGTCGGGCCTCGGACGTGCCTGATGCATCCGGTGATCGAACGTTTTCGTCCGGCCGCTGGTGCCCGTTCCACGAACAAAGCATTGGCTGAGCGGCAGGCGGGTCGTGCAGTGGCCTCTGAGGTAGGTCTGGCTCGGTGGGGCGACAAGAGTCTGCAACCTGGTCGAACGTCGAACGCACCTCGCCGTCCGGGGGAAAACGGGGGCAGGAACCTGCAGAGGTTGCCCGGCGCCCCGCCATGCGGCTAGGCTTGGCCTCAACGAAAGCCGCAGCACAGCGTCCCGCCGAAGCCTCTCGCAGGCCGGCGCGACGCCCCGAGCGGCAGGCCCGTCGAGGGGTCATGACATGGTAGACGGGTCGTTGGACCTTCGCGGTCAAAATTTCCGTGCGCTGTCGCACCTGACTGGATGACCTGCGCGATCCGGTGTTTGTCCTGACCCCGCCGCGGGCCCCCATCTCGGCAATCCGTCGTCTCGCATGCCAGCCCCTCTGGGCGCTGGCGATGGCGTGCACAGCCGCCCTGGCCGTGCCGCAGCCGGCGTGCGCCTTCGATCTCTTCGGCTTGTTCGGGTCCGAGGAAGAGCCGCCTGCGCCGAGCGCCGCGGCCTTGCCCTATACGGTGCGGATCACCGGCGTCGACGACAACGATGTGGTCCAGGCGCTCCAGGACACCTCGACCCTCTACCGCCTGCGCCAGGAGCCGCCGCCTGACGGCGAGGGCCTGGTGCGTCGCGCCGAGGCCGATCAGCGCCGCCTCACGGAGGTCCTGTCCGGATACGGCTACTATCAGGGCACGGTGGCGATCCGCGTCGACGACGTGATCGTGACCGGCGAGGCGTCGCTTGCGGCGGCAGCCCGCGCGGCCGAGGGCTCGCGCAGCCGCGCCCTGGTCCCCGTGAAGATCGCCGTCGATCTCGGGCCGGCCTACACGGTCCGCTCGGTCACCGTGCGCGACCGCGCGGGGCGCAGCTTCCCGCGCGACGTCCTGCCGGAGAAGATCACGCGCACCGACGACGATGCGCCGGCCCGCTCGGCGACGGTCCTCGCCCGCGAGGCCCGGATCATCGACCGCTTCAGGGCGCTGGGCCATCCCTTCGCCAAGGTGGTCTCGCGCGATCCGGTGGTGGACGATGCCGCCCATGTCATGGATGTGGGCTTCACCGTCGATCCCGGTCCGAGGGCGGGGATCGGCGAGGTCGCGGTCAGCGGCGGCGAAGGCATAGACCCGGCGGTCGTGCGCTCCTTCATCTATTCGGAGCCCGGCGACCCGTACTCGCCCAAGGCGATTTCCGAGATCCGCCGAACGGTCGCGAAGGTCGAGGGCGTCGGCTCGATCCGGGTGCGCGAGGGTGACGCTCTCGACGCCAACGGCAACCTCCCGGTCTTCGTCGAGATCGGCGAGCGCGAGCGCAACCTGCTCGGCGTCTCCGCCCGCTACTCCACGGTCGATGGCCCCGGCGTGCGCGCCTACTACGCCAATCGCAACCTGTTCGGCGGCGGCGAGACCCTGCGGATCGATGCCGACCTCTACTATCTGGGTCTCGGCTACGACCCGTTCGCGCAGCAGCGCAAATTCGCGGGCATCGACACGACCGGCCTCGGCGGGCGGCTTTCGGCGACCTTCGTGAAGCCGGCGCTGGAGGGCACTCGCAACGACCTGCTCGCCAACGTCTTCGTCACCCGCGAGGTGCAGCAGAGCTACCTCGTCGACGCCGCCGGCGCCTCCGTCGGGCTGCGGCACCGCTTCTCCGACAGCTTCTCGGCCCAGATCGGCCTCGACGGCCAGGTCGGGCGCTCGAAAGACGCGCTCGGCACCGTCGATTACCGCCTGATCGGCGTGCCGGTCTCGGTGAACTACGATTCGACGGACAGCCTGCTCGACCCGACCAAGGGCGTGCGCCTGTCGGCCTCGGCAACGCCCTATCCGAGCTTCCTCGGCTCCGACCCGGGCATCTTCGTCGCGAAGGCGCAGGGCTCGACCTATTACGCGCTCGACGAGGACGCGAATTACGTCATCGCCGGCCGCATCGGCTTCGGCTCGGTCTCGGGTGCCTCGCTCGCCGAGATTCCGGACAATTTCCGCTTCTTCGGCGGCGGCGGCGGTTCGGTCCGCGGCTTCGCCTACCGCACGCTCGGCCCGCGGGGCCCCTTCGGCCTGCCGATCGGCGGCCGCAGCCTGCTGGAGGGCTCGATCGAGGCGCGGATCAAGGTCACCGACACGATCGGCATCGTGCCGTTCTTCGACGCCGGGACGGCCTTCGCCTCGACGCTGCCCGATTTCGATGAGCGTATCCGCAAGGCGGTCGGCCTGGGCCTGCGCTACTACACGGGCATCGGCCCGATCCGTGTCGACGTCGCGTTCCCGCTCGACACGATCAAGGGGTACCACGAGCGCCCGGTCGCCCTGTACATCAGCCTAGGGCAAGCGTTTTGATGGTGATTGCCGGAACGGCACGAAGCCGCGCGACCGCGGCGCTTCTCGTCCTGCTGCTCCTTGCGGTCGCGCTCCCGGTCGGCCTGTCCCGCGCTGCAGACGGCGAGAAGACGGTGCTCGGCGGACTGCTGTCGAAGACGCTGTCGACGCCCGCGTCCAAGGTCTCGATCGGCGGCGTCGACGGGGCGCTCTCCTCCGATTCTACCATCCGTGACGTCACGATCAGCGATCGCGACGGCGTCTGGCTGAAGCTCGACCGCGCCCGCCTCGTCTGGAGTCGCCTCGCCCTGCTGTCCGGGCGCCTTCAGGTCGACAGCCTGGAGATCGGCCGCCTCGAGATCCTGAGGAAGCCTCTGCCTGATCCCAACGCGGTGCCGGCCGAGGCGCCGGACGGCAAGCTGCTGCCGGACCTGCCCGTGAAGGTGGAGGTGAAGGGCTTCAAGCTGCAGGAGCTCGTGCTCGGCGAGCCGATCGCAGGTCAGCCGGCGCGCCTGGCCGCGGACGGCACGATCAAGCTCGGCAACCCGTCCGAGGGTCTCGACCTCAACGTCGATGCGCGCCGTCTCGATGCCACCGGCCGCTTCATCGCAAGGCTGCTCTTCGTGCCGAAGGGCGAGACGCTGGAACTGAAGACCAGCCTCGTCGAGGAGGCGCACGGCCTGCTCTCGAAGGCCGGCGGCCTGCCCGGCGAGCCGCCGATCAACCTGAACCTCGAAGGCCGCGGCACCCTAGATGCCTGGAACGCGCGGCTCGATTTCGATGCCGGCCCGGAGATCGGCGCCAAGGGCACCGCCCGCATCTCGCGCATCGGCAAGGAGAGGCGGATGAGCCTCGACCTCGCCTCGCGGATCGAGGGGCTCGTGCCGGGCCCGGCGGCGGCAGTCTTCTCGGGCACCACGAAGCTCGAAGGCAGCCTCGGCTTTGCCGATAGCGGCGCCTTTCGCATCGACAGGCTGGAGTTGACCTCGCGCACGGCCCGGCTGGCCGCCACCGGCGGCATCACCGCCGACCGCGTCGCCGATATGACGATCCAGGCCCGTGCCGTGCCCACCGAGGGCGGCGTCACCAAGGCGGCCGAGACCGAGTTGCAGACCCTCGTCTTCGACGGCAGCCTGAAAGGCCCCCTCGCCTCCCCGGTGGTGAAGGGCGCACTCAATGCCGCCGGGCTGCGCACCAAGGAATCGTCCCTCGACCGGATCGAGGCAAGGATCGCCGCGGAGCCGATCGGCACCGACCCGAAGGCGACCCGCTTCGCCCTGACGGCGGATGCCAAGGTTGACGGCTTGCGCCTCGCTGATCCGGCCCTGCGCCGGGCCATCGGCTCGCGCGCCGTGCTGACGCTACGCGCGGCCTCGACGGCCGACGGCAATCTCGACGTCTCGACACTGACCCTCGACGCCGATACGGCCCGGCTGACCTATGCCGGCCGCATCGGCCAGAATACGCTGACCGGAAACGCGGAAGCGGCGCTCGCCGATCTCGGCGCCTTTTCCGGTTTGGCCGGCCGCACGCTGGCCGGACGCCTCGACGCCAAGGCGGCTCTGAGCGGAGACCCGGCCCGCAAGTCGGTCGCGGCCGATCTCGACCTGCGCGGCCAGGGCCTCGTGCTCGGCATCGATGCAGCCGACCACCTGCTCGGCCGCGAGCCGACGCTGACGGGCCGGGTCTCGCAGGCCTTCGACGGCTACGGCTTCGACCGATTGAAGCTCACCGGTGCGACGATCGCCGCAACCTTGCAGGGTCAGGCGACGCAATCCCAGGCCGACGTCACTGGCCGCGTCGACCTGACAGACCTCGCCGCCCTCGACGAGCGGCTGAAGGGCCGTGCAGGTCTCGACGCCCATCTCACCGGCTCGCTCCTCTCGCCGTCCCTGACGGCGAGCATCGCCGTGCCCGAGGCTTCGGCGAATGCGAAGCCGATCCGTAACATGCGCATCGACGCGGCCCTTGCCGACATGACCGGCGCGCTCACTGGCACCGTACGCCTCGGCGGCAGCGTCGCGGAGAAGCCGCTGACGGGCGAGGCGCGGATTGCGCGGCCCTCGCCGAGAGAATTCTCGCTCGACCAGCTCGCTTTCGCCCTCGGCTCGGTCGCGGTCGACGGCCGGGCGGCGGTGAACATCGACACGCTGCTGAGCGAGGGCAGGGTCGCGCTGCGCGCCGGCAATCTCGACGATCTCTCGCCCCTGGCGCTCGCGCCGATGGGCGGCAGTCTCGATGCGGCGATCACGCTTTCCCGCGATGGCGGCCGCCAGGATGCCGCCATCCGCGCCACCGGCGCCTCGCTGCGCTACGATCGCTACGGCCTTGCCCGGCTCGACGCCGACCTGACGGCGCGCGATGTGCGGGCCCATCCCTCCCTCGACGGACGCCTCAATGCCGACCGGCTCGTCGCTGCGGGCCAGACCGTCGACACCGTGCGGCTCGCAGCCACCGGCACGCCGGCGGCGAGCGACGTCACCCTCACCGCCCAGGCGCGCGGCTTCGCCCTCGACGGCGCCGCTCGGCTGGTTCCTGGCGACGCGACGCGGATCGAGCTGCAGCGCTTCTCGGCCATCCGCGGCGGCGACAAGGTCGCGCTCGCCGGGCCCGCCAGTGTCACGATCGAGGACGGTGCGGCCGTGATCGACGGACTGAGCATCGCGGCCGGTTCGGGCCGGGTCAGCGTTCAGGGCCGCGCCGGCAAGACGCTCGACCTCAAGGTCGGCATCCGCGCGCTGCCGCTGGCCATGGCCCGCATCGCCTCGCCGAGCCTGGCGCTGTCGGGCACGGTGGAGGGCGATGCCGACATTCGCGGCTCGGCCGAGCGGCCAGAGGGCCATTACGCGCTCGCCATCTCACGCCTCGTCGCGCCGGAGACCCGCAAGGCCGGCCTGCCGCCGATCGACGCCAGGGCGAGCGGCACGCTGAGCGAAGGCGCGGCCAGCATCGACGGCCGGGTCTCGGCCGGGCGCGGCGCAGAGGTCACCGTGAACGGCTCCATTCCCATCGAGCCTGGCGGCGCGCTGGCGCTGAAGGCGCGCGGCAGCCTCGATGCGGCCATGGCGAATTCCCTCCTGAGCACCGGCGGCCAGCGCGTCGGCGGTCGCGTCGCCCTCGATGCCGGCGTTACCGGCACCATCGCTGCGCCCCGCGTCGAAGGCTCGGCCACGCTGACCGGCGGCAGCGTCACCGATCCGCTGAACGGCATCCGCCTCACCGACATCCAGGGCCGCGTCACCGGCCAGGGCGACACCATCGTGATCGAACGCCTCACCGCGGCGACCCGCAACGGCGGCCGCCTCTCGGTCGATGGCCGCGTCGCACTGCAGCCAGCCTCCGGTTTTCCCGGTTCGATGCGTATCAGCGCCGACAAGGCCGAGCTGGTCTCGAGCCCGCTGATGACGGCGGTGACGAACCTCAACCTTGCGCTCAGCGGCCCCCTCGCCCGTACGCCCAAGGTCTCCGGCCGTGTGGACGTCGTCTCCATCGACGTTTCGGTGCCCGATCGCCTGCCCGCGACGGTGCAGCCGCTGCCCGGCATCCGCCACGTCAACACGACGCCGGAGGTGCGCGCCCGTCTCGCCAAGCGGGCCGACCGCAAGGCGCAGATCGCCGCTGCCGGCCGCAAGGGCAAACCCGCCGCGCCCTTCGATGCCGCCCTCGATCTCGTGATCAGCGCGCCCAATCGGATCTTCGTGCGCGGGCGCGGCATCGATGCCGAGCTTGGCGGTGAGTTGCGCGTCAGCGGCTCGTCCCGCGATCCGCGCGCCAACGGTGATTTCGAGATGCGGCGTGGCAAGATCAGTATTGTCGGCCAGCGCCTCGACTTCACGCGCGGCCGCCTGAATTTTTCCGGCGATGTCACCGCCCCCGAACTCGATTTCATCGCCGAGACCAAAGCGTCGGACGTCACGGCTCGTGTCGCCGTCACCGGCCCCGCCAACCAGCCCGCCTTCGCGCTGTCGTCCGATCCCGCCCTGCCGCAGGATGAGGTGCTCTCGCGCATTCTGTTCAAGAAAGCGTCCGGCAGCCTGTCACCGTTCCAGGCGTTGCAACTCGCGCAGGCCGCCGCCCAGCTCTCGGGCGCAGCGGGCGGACCCGATGCCTTCGAGGCGGCCCGCAAGGGATTGGGGCTCGACAGCCTCGATGTCTCGACGGGTGCGAGCGGCGGCCCGGCCGTCGGTGCCTCGCGCTACATCGCCAAGGATCTCAGCGTCGGGGTAAAGGCCGGCGCCAAGCCGGCCGACACGGCCGCCACCGTCAATTACGATCTGACCCGACGGATCAAGGTCAATGGCGAGGCCGGCAGCGATGGGCGCACGTCGCTGGGTGTCGGCGCCGAGTGGGAGTGGTAGCGGCCACGATTCAGGTCCGCACCCCAAGCCTCGATGTATCGATGCTCGACCGCATTGCAGTGTTCGGGAGATCGAGCGGCAAGTGATCGCGATCGGGACGATGGCGTTTCCGGCAAGCCTGGCACGAAAAAGGGGCCGGTTTCCCGGCCCCCTCGGCAGCAGAGCTGCCCTCGAACTCAGTAGTCGTAGTCGCGGCGGTAGCCACGCTCACGATCGCGGAAACGCTGCTGACGGTAGTAGCTGTCCTCGCGGTCGCGGCGTGCGTACTCCCGGTCGCGCTCCCGCTGGCTGCGACTGCGCAGGTCCACACCGGGTCCATCGGGACCAATTGTGATACGCTGGGCGGAAGCCGGAACGCTGGCACCCATGGTTGCCGCGAGAACGGCGCCGGCTAGAACGATTTTCATGGTCTTCACGATAAGACCTCCTCTCTCATGCCGTAGGTTGCAGGGCCAACACATCGCAGGCGGCTTCGTTCCGAAAAACAAAAATAGACAATCTCGGCACGTCATCAGGCGTATAACGCCTCCGTTCCGAGCAATATCTGAGGCTTGAGATCGGCCCTGACGCCCGATCGATTGCCCCATCGCAAGCATCACCGTTTCCATCTGATACGAATAGTGACCGGTTCGACCACCTCATGCCTGCACGCGATCTGATCGTCTTTCCTGATGCTCGGCTGGCCTCAGTCGCAACGGCGGTGACGGCCTGGGACGACGGGCTGCGCGCCCTGGCCGACGACGTCCTCGACACCCTGCGCAGTGTCTCCGCGCTCGGCCTGACCGCGCCGCATATCGGCGTGCCGGCCCGTCTCGTCGTGATCCGGCTGCAGCCCGACCTGCCGCATACGGTCTACGTCAATCCCGAGATCATCGAGGCGTCCGCCGAGCGGGCGCCGCAGACCGAGGGCAGCGTGTCGATGCCCGGCATCACCGAACCGGTCGAACGAGCGACGCGCATCCGGGTGCGGTATTGCGACCTCGACGGCCTCGAGCATGAGGAGGAGGCCGAGGATTTCGCGGCCGCCTGCCTTCAGCACGAGATCGACCAGCTCGACGGTATCTTCTGGATCGAGCGGCTGACGCGGTTGCGGCGCGAGCGCGCGTTGAAACGCTACGCGAAGCTTCGGCGCACGAACGCCTGAGCGCACGCGTCATATCGCTCCTCGGGGGAGCGCCGTGCTAAAGCCTGGACGGTACCTCTCGGACAGGTCGATGCGCGCCGATCTCGCGACCGCTTTTCTGTTCTTCATCGCCTCGGCCCTGCCGAGCGCGGCACAGGCGCCCGCCCGACCGGGCGACCTCCCTGCCACGACCGGGACGGCAGCCACCCCACCCGTCATCGCCTGTGCCTCGCTCGCCAATCTGCGCATGGTCCTACGCGGCGCGAAGGACGACCCCAGCGCAGCCGTCCAGCTCGTCACCGATCCGAAATCGGACCTCGGCTGCTCCGTCCTCGACAGGAAGGCGGTGACGGGCATCACCGATCACGTCGCCCTGAACGGTCGTGCCTACGAGTGTCTCGGCATGCAGAACACCAGTATCTGCCAATGGACCGTGGCCGGCTCGGTCGTTCCGCCCGCAGCCAATTCGGCGCCGGGACGGGGCACGCCGGCCTCGCCGCCTCCGGGCAAAAGCAAGCGCTGAGGCTCGCAAGACCAGGCTGGGCAAGACTGGACTGGGCAAGACCCTGCTTGGCAAGACCGGCAAGCGGCCTAGTTAGGCGGTCGTACCGCTCCCCCGGAGACCCTGCCTTGCGGCTGCCCCTGATCGCCTGCCTGGTGCTGACCTCGACCACCGCCTTCGCCGAGCCAGCCGCGACAGTGGTCGGTTGCGACAACCTCGTGACCCTGCGGCGCCTGACCGTGCAGAACCCCGAAGGATCAGACATCCCGCCCGAATTCAGCGGATGCCGCGCGGTCCCCGCCGATCGGGTCGGCGAGGTCGAGAAGCGCTCGATGATCGGCGACGTCCCCTACGAGTGCAGGAGCGTGAAAGAGGCGTCCTGCCTCTGGATTCGCCCGTAATCGGCGCCGGTTCGGGATCGCCCAAGCACGGCATGGACAGTTCTCTCCGTCGCCAACTGATTTCTGTCCGCGGAACGATTGTGTTCGATCCAGTCATGATCCTGCACGATGGACCTGCATGCGATCTTCGGGAGCCAGCCTCGAGATGGACGTTTGATGGATGCCCCGGATCGATCGCACAGCCGCCGGAGTTTGCGGCCGAGATCAGTCTTTCGCCCCTCTTGCGGAGTCGCGGCTCTATCGTTCAGACGATGAGAACGGGCCTGCACATGAATGGGGCACGACAGGCAGGCGTAGATCCGCGGAACGAGAGAGCGAGGGAGCCGGTTTGATGCCGCGTCATGCCGCCCGCAGGAGCGGGTCTCTTCACCCCGCTCGGTCGCGCTGCCTCGGCGCGATGCTGTTCCTGGCTGTTGCGGGCCTCTCCGGCGCGGCGCGGGCGGAGGAGCCGCCGATCACCAGCGTCCAGGATGCCGCCTGCCGGGCCGAGGCGAAGGCGAAGGTGTTCTCGGTGCCAGACCCGCTGAATCTCGGCCTGCGCGAGATCGGCAAGCAGCTCTATTTCGGCTGCATGAAGCGCGCGCCACACCGCACGCATCAGAAGGCCAAGCGCCGGTATCGCCGGCGCTGAGGCCGGTCAGCTCGCGAGGGGCGCGCCGATCCGGGCGCGGAGCTGAACGCGCAGGCTCTCGCTGAGGGGGCTCGTTTCAGCCTCGATCGCCCACATCAGCCGCAGCAGCTTGCTGATCGGGAGAGCCTGGTTGCGAAGCGCCTCCGCGACCTGTTGCTGGAGCGATTTGTTCGTCGCAATCAAAGTCGGCTCGGCTGTCGTCTGCATGATCCGGTCCCGCACGGACGTGTTTCGACGCGGGCCTTTAAGACCATCCGACGGCTCGCGCCATAGGTTTGCCGACTATCCCCAGGCGCTACACAGCCAAAAATGCTGCTATGCAACACGGCCATGCAGACAGCGATTGGCTGCACGGGCGCGAGCAATACAACTCAAACGCGCGAGGCCCGCCGCACGGGAGCCGTGCGGCGGGCCTCGAAAGACGGGTTCGGCGCCGGTCAGTGCAGGGCGAGGCTGGCGCTTGAGGCGCGGGGCGCCTTCTTGGTTTTGGCAGGCGCCTTCGCGGCGGCGGCCTTCGGAGCCGGCTTGGCGGCAGCGGCCTTGGCCGGGGCCTTGGCGCGGGCGGGAGCCTTCTTGACGCTGGTCTCAGCGGCGGGAGCGGTCTCGGCGCGGGCAGCGGCGATCTCGATCTCGGCCTGGATCCAGTGGGCCTCGGCCCGGCCGGTGACGCGGCCTTCGTCTTCCCAGATGTAGTAGGCGCGCTCACGCACGCGGTGCTCGATGGTGTCCATGACGCTCTCCTATGGTCCGTGCGAGTTGGACGATGGGAGGGCATGGTTAAGAGAGGGTTAAACTGCCTGCCTCACGGGATTCGCGTGGCGGCACAGCCGACGCCCGTCACTTTCGGGCCACGCGGCCTAGCGCGGACGCGACAGCCGGCGCTGGTTCGCGCGCACCTTGCGGCGGTAGCCGGAGACGATGCTCTGCGTCGATCCGCCCGTCGCCATCATCATCGCGGCCTCGCCGGCCGCGAACACCTTCTCGCTGATCATGCGCTGCGCCTCGACCTGTGCGCCCGCACCGCCCGCGGCGAGCTTAGCCAGCCGCAGGCCGATCACGGCCTGCGATTCGAGGGCGAGCATCGCGGTGTCCATGCTGAGCTTCCACCATGGTCCGAACATGCCGACGGGCTCCTGAGTTGAGGCTTTCGTAAAGCCCCGCTTGCTCGAAACGTTCCGGTCTGCGCACTCGAATCGCGCAGCGGCCGTCTCAATCGAAGTCGAAGTTGCGGCCCTTGGCCTGCGAGCCGCCGAGGCTGATCTTCTTGGCCGGCGGCTTCGCCTGCGCGCCGCCAAGGCTGATCTTCTTCGGCGCCGGAGCCGCGGCCTTGGCGTCTTCGACGACGGGGGCCGGCTTCAGCGAGGCCTGTCCATGGATCACCGAGCCGATCTCGCCCACCGCGCGGATCAGGTCGTCGCGCTCGCAGGAGCGCGCCACCTTGAGGCCGAGCTGGTGCATGTGGCTCTTGCTGTAGAGATAGCCCGCGAGGCGCGCCCGCGTCAGCGGCGGGATCTCCTCGAGGATGTACGGCAGGTCGTAGTCGTCGGCGCGGTAGACCTCACCCAGAAGCTCCAGCGAGACGGGGCATTCCTTGTCGGGTTCGGCGCCGGTGGTCGGATGGGCCTGGCTCATGGATCACCTGCTGGGACGGGAGACGGGTCGGGGATCGCTCCGGTGGCGGGGACATCGGGTGCCGGGCCTCCGGCGCCGTCCGAGCGGGCGGGCGCGAGCGGCTTCATGCATCCGGTGCAGACCGAAGCGATGGCGATGCGTGCGCGACGGTCGCTACGCGCCCACACGGCCTCCCGCAAGGCCCTTGCCCGCGCCGCGACGGCCTCGTCGTCGTTCGGACGGATGCGCAGGAACAGCGGCTCCTCGGCAAAGGCAGGCGACGCCATGAGGGTCGAGCCGGCAAGGATGGCGGAGAGGAGGCTTCGCACGCGACGCCCTCGCTGCGGTGTCTGGAAACGGGCAGGATTGGCCGCCCTGGTTAAGCGCGGCTTAACCATACACCACCGGATGCGATGACGCAGCGACCGAACGCCTGATCGACCCGGGCCACCATCGCGGTTCAAACGGGCGCATGGACATCCTGCTCCTCGGTTTCGCGCCCCTGTCGCTCATGGCGGCCGCCCTCGCCTATTCTGGCCTGATGATCGTCGCCATGCGGCGATGACGGGGCGGAACGGCCTTCGCTTGCCGCCGCACCGGAGCCTGCGATAGAGCCAGGGCCATTCCCCGGGCTCCAGAACGATCGACACCCCCATGACGGGCGACAAACCCAAGGCGCGGCTTCCCCGCGGCTTCCTCGACCGCAGCGAGAGCGACCTCGCCGCGCAAGGCAGGATGCTGGAGACCATCAAGTCGGCCTTCGAGCTCTACGGGTTCGAGGCGCTGGAGACGCCGTTCATCGAGTACACCGAAGCGCTCGGAAAGTTCCTGCCGGACCTCGATCGTCCGAACGAGGGCGTGTTCTCGTTCCAGGACGACGACGAGCAGTGGCTCAGCCTGCGCTACGACCTCACCGCGCCGCTCGCCCGCCACGTGGCCGAGCATTTCGACGCGATCCCGAAGCCCTATCGCAGCTACCGGAACGGCTGGGTCTTCCGCAACGAGAAGCCGGGTCCGGGCCGCTTCCGCCAGTTCATGCAGTTCGACGCCGACATCGTGGGCGCTGCAAGCGTCGCGGCGGATGCCGAGGTCTGCATGTTGATGGCCGACACCCTCGATAAGCTCGGCCTCGCCGGCCAATACGTCGTGAAGGTGAACAATCGGAAGGTGCTCGACGGCGTCATGGAGGCCTGTGGGCTGGCCGGTGCCGACAAGGCCGGGCAGCGCCTGACCGTGCTCCGCGCCATCGACAAGCTCGACCGCCTCGGTGCCGATGGGGTGCGCCTCCTGCTCGGCGCAGGCCGCAAGGACGAGAGCGGCGACTTCACCAAGGGCGCCGGTCTCGCACCCGATGCGATCGAACGGATCCTCGCCTACGTCTCCTTCGAGGCCGCGCCGCACGAGGGCAGCGACCGCATGGCTTTCTGGGAGAAGCTGTTCGGCACCTGGCACGACGTCGTCGGTGATTCCGAGACCGGCCGCGAGGGTATCGCCGAATTGCACGCGATCATGCGGCTCTGCACGGCCGCCGGCTATGGGCACGACCGCGTTCGCGCCGATCCGAGCGTGGTGCGCGGGCTCGAATACTATACCGGCCCGGTCTACGAGGCCGAGCTGACCTTCCCCGTCCAGAACGAGGACGGCCAGACCGTGCGTTTCGGCTCGGTCGCGGGCGGCGGACGCTATGACGGCCTCGTCGGCCGCTTCCGCTCCGAGCCGGTGCCGGCGACCGGCTTCTCGATCGGCGTCTCACGGCTGTTCTCGGCGCTGCAACTCACGAACAGCCCGCTGATCGAGGGGACCGCCAAGCCCGGACCGGTCGTCGTGCTCGTGCTCGATCGCGAGAACATCGCCGAGTACCAGGCGCATGTCGCGGCCCTGCGCAATGCCGGCATCCGGGCGGAGCTCTATCTCGGCGCCTCGGGCATGAAGGCGCAGATGAAGTACGCCGACCGCCGTCGCTCACCGATCGCCCTGATCCAGGGCTCGAATGAGCGCGAGGCCGGAGAGATCCAGATCAAGGATCTGATCGAGGGCGCCAGGGCCGCTGCGGACATCACCAGCAACGCGGAGTGGAAGGCGGCCCGTCCCGCCCAGATCTCCGTGCCGGTCGCCGAGATGGTCGAGCGCGTGCGCGAGGTATTGGCACGGCATTACGGCTGACGGACACGAAAACGCCCGTCGTTCCGGAGCGCCGAGGGCGAGGACCGGAATGACGGCGGCGGATTAAGCCGTCGTTTACCATACCCTCCGACAGTCCACCCGCATGTCACCGGAGATGGCGATGGATCGGGAGCGGCGGGAGGCGGCGTATCGGGCGCTGATGCTGCTGTGCCTCGGCATCTCGCTGGGCTTCAGCGCGACGGTCTTCGCGGCCGACTATCCCGAGTTCATCGACGGACCGTTGGTTGCGCCGGGGCCCCGTTACTTCCCGCGCGGTGATGGCGAGGCCGACGTGTCGGTCCTCGTACCGGCACCCGTTCGGCATCGCATTGCCGGCTGCACGCCCTGGCGCGTACCAGTGCCGACCGATGCCCTCGACGATCCGAGCTATGTCGGCTCGGCTTACGGCCTGGGTAAGCCGAGCTATTACGGCAATCCGCCCGGCCTCGGGCGCGACGACCCGTTCGGCAGGCCACTCCGCTACTGTCGCTGAGCGCTTCCGTCACCCCGAGTGCAGCGAAGCAATGTCGGGTGGCAGGCTTACTCCTCCCCCAGCACGAAGGGGAACGTGGCCTCGACCACGTAGGGCCCGCCACCGCGCGAGGCCCGCGCGGAAAACAGCGCCGCCCGTGTCGCGGTGAAGCCGATCCGCGCAAAAATCCCCGTTTGCGACATGTAATGCGCGACGGATTCCGCGCCGATGCCGCGGCCGAGCCGGGCCAGCGTCACGTGCGGCGTGAATTTGCGGGTTTCCGGCTCCAGGCCGGCATGGCGAGCGATGCGCTCGTGCTCCGCATGCAGGTCGTCGAGCTCGGGATTCGTTGCGACGGCCGCGTAGATGGCGCGCGGCTTGTCACCGCCGAAGGTGGCGAGTGCGTCGAGCACGATGTCGATCGGCGCACGCGGCCGGGCCTCCTCGAGCATGGCATGCACCTCGTTCGCCGTCGCGATGCTGACGTCGCCGAGGAAGCGCAGCGTGATGTGCAGGTCGCCGTCATCGACCCAGCGCGCACCGGGCAGGCCGCCACTATAGGAGCCGAGGTGCTCGGCCACCTCGGCCGGGATCTCCAGTCCGGTGAACAGGCGCGGCATTCAACGACCGCCGGCCTGAAGCCGCTCCAGGAAGGTTTCGACGGAGGGCAGGATCCCTTCGACGATCCTTTGCACGCCCCGCGGATTGGGGTGCAGCCTGTCGGCGAGGTTGAAGGCCGGGTCGCCCGCGATGCCCGTCAGGAAGAACGGGTAGAGCACGAGCCCGTACTGCTTCGCGAGATCGGGATAGATCGCGTCGAACCGCGCGACGTAGTCCGGCCCGAGATTGGTCGAGGCGCGCATGCCGGCGAGCAGCACGGGGATGCCGCGCGCCTGCAGCCGCGCGACGATCGCGTCGAGGGCCTTGCGCGTGACCGCAGGGTCGGTCCCGCGCAGCATGTCGTTGGCGCCGAGCTCGACGATGACGCCGTCGGTCCCGTCCGGCACCGACCAGTCGAGGCGGTCGAGGCCGCCGGTCGCAGTATCCCCCGAGACGCCGGCATTGCTGATGGCCACGTCGTGGCCCTTGGCCTTGAGCGCCTTCTCCAGCACCGCCGGAAAGGCGGCGTCGGCCGGCAGCATGTAGCCGGCGGTGAGGCTGTCCCCGAAAGCGACGAGCTTGAGCGGCCGGGCGGCCCGGGGCTCGCTCATGGGCGCGGCGAGCGTGGCTGCGGCAAAGAGGAGCATGAGCGTGGCCGTGCGTAAGGCCGGCCGCCACCCCAGATATCGGGCTCGACGGCGCGCGAACGCCTCGCCCGCGAGTCCGATGCGTGACACAAGGCGCGCGACGATTCCCGCTTCAACCCGCACTGGACACGCCCTTTCGCCGATGATGCTTTTTCCATCCGAGCACAGATCGGTCTCTTGGCCATGAGCGACAAGGCCGTCTCCCTCGCCGGGATCGATCTCAGCCTCGGGCGCGGCCCCTCTCGGGTGCACGTGCTGCGCGGCATCTCCCTCGACGTCGAGAAGGGCGAGGCCGTCGGCCTCGTCGGTCCGTCCGGCTCGGGCAAGTCGACGCTGCTGATGGTGATGGCCGGGTTGGAGCGGCCGGAATCAGGGCGGATCATGGTCGCCGGCACCGATCTCGGCGGGCTCGACGAGGATGGCCTCGCGCGCTTTCGCGGCCGCAACATCGGCATCGTCTTCCAGGCTTTCCACCTCGTGCCGACCATGACGGCGCTCGAGAACGTGGCCCTGCCCCTCGAACTCGCCGACGCATCGAATGCGCAGGCCCGCGCCGCGGCGGAACTCGAAGCCGTCGGGCTCGGGCATCGGCTCCATCATTATCCGGCCCAGCTCTCCGGCGGCGAGCAGCAGCGCGTCGCCGTAGCCCGCGCGCTGGCGCCGAACCCGGCGATCCTCGTCGCGGACGAGCCCACCGGCAATCTCGACGAGACCACGGGGCGCGGCATCGTCGACCTGTTGTTCAAGCTGAAGCGCGAGCGCGGCGCGACCCTGGTTCTGGTCACGCACGATCCCGGCCTCGCGCGCCTCTGCGACCGCACCGTACGGCTGCGTGCCGGCCGGATCGAGGAGCCGGTGGCGGCGTGAGCACGAGCCTTCCTCCCACCATACCATCTCGTCCTGAGGTGGCGGCGCGGGGCGGCGCCTGCGAAGGCAGGCTTCAGCCAGCTCAGCGATCCCTGGAGCCCTTTGTCGACGCTGCTTCGCAGCAGGTGGGAATGCGGGGGATGGGCGAGATCACGCCGCGCGGCAGAGTGGAGCGTTAGACCCTTGCACGGCACGCTTCCCCCCTCGCAGCCGAGCCGTCGCCCGATCGGCCTGCCGCTCACCCTCCGACTTGCCCTGCGGGAGTTGCGCGGCGGCCTGTCGGGGTTCGTCGTGTTCATTGCCTGCATCGCCGTCGGCGTGGCGGCGATCGCCGGGGTGACCTCGATTTCGCGTTCGCTCAGCGACGGGCTCGGTCGCGAGGGCCGGCGCATCCTCGGCGGCGATCTCGTCTACAGCCTGATCAACCGGGAGGCGACGCCGGCCGAGACCGCGATCCTCCGCCAGCAGGGCCGCGTCTCCACCGTCGCGACGATGCGGGCCATGGCGGTCGGCGGCGATGGCAGCGCCGCGCTCGTCGAGTTGAAGGCGGTCGACGAGAGCTATCCGGCAGTCGGCAACCTCGCCACCGATCCGCAAGCGCCGGTTGCGGACCTGCTCGCTGCCGGGGACGGCGCCTTCGGAGCGGTCGCCGATCCTGCACTGCTGGTCCGCCTCGGCCTCAAGGTCGGCGACCGCATCACCGTGGCCGGCAAGCCGCTGACGATCCGGGCGTCGCTGGTGACCGAGCCCGATACGATCTCAGCCGGCATCGGCTTCGGCCCGCGCCTGATCGTTCCGATGGAGGCGCTGCGCGCCACAGGGCTCGGCGAGCTGGGGAGCCTTAACCGCTGGAGCTACCGGCTTCAGCTCCCGAGCGCGACCGATGCGGAGCTGGAAGCCGCGAGTCACGCCATCGGCAAGGCTCTGCCCGATGCCGGCTGGGAGGTGCGCTCGCGCCTCAACGCCGACCCACGCTTCGCCAAGAGCATCGAGCGTTTCACGCAGTTCCTGACACTGGTCGGGCTGACCGCCCTGATCGTCGGCGGCGTCGGCGTCGCCAATGCCGTGAGCGCCTTCGTCGAGCGCAAGCGCGGTTCGATCGCGACGCTGAAGAGCGTCGGTGCGCCGGGCTCGCAGGTGGTGGTGCTCTACCTCACGCAGGTGGCGCTGATCGCCGCCTTCAGCATCGCGATCGGGCTCGGCATCGGCGCGGCCCTGCCCTTCCTGATCGACGCGGCGTTTGGCGACCAGCTTCCGCTGCCGCTCGAGCCGACGCTCGCGCCGGGCGAGCTCGCACTCGCCGCTGCCTACGGCCTGCTGACGGCCCTCGCCTTCACGATCCTGCCGCTCGGCCGCGCCCACGACATCCCGGTTTCCGGCCTGTTCCGCGACACGGTCGACCCCTCGGCTCAGCGGACGCGGCTACGCTACAAGGCCATCCTCGCCCTGACGCTCCTGGCACTCGCCGGGCTCGCCCTGGCAACGGCCTTCGACCGGCGCGTGGCCCTGATCTTCATGGCGGCCGCGGCCCTGTCGTTCGGCCTGCTGCGCCTCGTCGCATACGGGCTGATGGCCACCGCCCGCCGCCTGCCGCATCCGCGCGCCGCCGGCCCCCGCATGGCGCTGGCGAACCTTCACCGCCCCGGCGCGCTGACGCCGGCCTTCACCCTGTCGCTGGGCCTCGGCGTGACCCTGCTCGTGACCCTCAGCGTGATCGACGCGAACATAACCCGCGCGCTCACGAGCTCCCTGCCGGGCAAGGCTCCGAATCTGTTCTTCCTCGACATCCCCTCGCGTGATTCCGACGCCTTCACGACGTTCCTCGGCAACAAGGCTCCCGGTGCGAAAATCGAGCGCGTGGTGATGCTGCGCGGGCGCATCACCGCCCTCGACGGCGTCCCAGTCGAGAAGATCAAGCCGCCGGAGGACGCCTCCTGGGTGCTCGACGGCGACCGTGGCGTCACCACCGCAGAGCGCGTCCCCGAGGGCACGCGGATCGTCGAGGGGCAGTGGTGGACGGAGGAAGAAGGCCAGACTCCCAAGCTCTCGTTCGAAGCGGATATGGGGAAGGCGCTCGGCCTCCACATCGGCAGCACGGTCACCGTCAACGTGCTCGGCCGGACGCTCACCACGACGATCACGAACTTCCGTAAGGTCGACTGGCGCTCGCTCGGCATCAACTTCGTGATGGTGTTCTCGCCCGGCACGTTCCGTGGGGCGCCGCATTCCGACCTCGCGACCCTGACGCTGCCGAACGGCGCCGATCCGGACGCCGAAGCGGCGATCCTGCGCGACGTTGCCAAGGCTTTTCCGTCAGTCACGAGCGTCCGGGTAAAGGACGCGCTTCAGACCGTGGACAGCCTCATCCGCAAGCTCACCCTTGCGATCCGCGGCGCAAGCGCCGTCGCCGTGCTCACGAGCCTGCTCGTCCTTGCAGGGGCCATCGCGGCTGGACATCGGGCCCGCCTCTACGATGCCGTGGTGCTGAAGGTCCTCGGCGCGACGCGCCGTCGGCTGATGCTGGCCTATGGCCTCGAATACGGTGCACTGGGGCTCGCAGCCGCCTTGTTCGGCCTGCTCGCCGGCACGGGGGCTGCCTGGGCCATCGTCACAAAGGTCATGCGGCTCGACTTCGCCCTCGATCTCGAAGGAGCCTCGATCGCCGCGGTAGGCGCGGTGATGCTGGCGATCCTGATCGGACTTGCAGGTACCTGGCGCATCCTCGGCCAGAAACCGGCTCCTTATCTGCGGCAGTTCTGAGCGCTTCGCCCAGCCTTGGACGGTTCAGATTAGAGCGACAACTTGATCAGCCTCCTGGCTTACGAAGTTTTAATCCCGTCTTCAGGGATGAAATCGATGCATGAGCCGTAACTCAATTTCGCACCGGCAAGCTCGACGGGGCTCTTGTTTATGACGCGCCGACCGAACATATTTCGGCGTGAGGCACCGTCCGCGGAGCCGAAGGTATCGCGTGAGCCTACTCAACCCACGCTGAGAGAGCTTCCAAGGGAAACTTTCATGGCATTCGAAAACAGTCCGTTCCGTCAGACTGCCCAGCCCCAGGGTTACGCGGCTCCCCAGGTCGAGGTCGACCAGGGGCTGCGGTCCTTCATGCTCGGCGTCTACAACAACATGGTCATCGGCCTCGGGATTTCCGGTCTCGTTGCCCTCGGCCTCAACATGGCTGCGACGGCGACGACCGCGACCGGCAAGCTCGCGCTGACCCCGTTCGGCCAGTTCCTCTACACCAGCCCCTTCAAGTGGGTGCTGATGTTCGCGCCGCTGGCCTTCATCTTCGTGTTCTCGTTCCGGATGGACCGGATGTCGGCCGCTTCGGCGCGGACGATGTTCTGGGCCTTCGCGGCCGTGATGGGCGCCTCGATGTCGACCCTGATGCTCGTATTCACGGGCGCCAGCGTCGTGCGGGTGTTCTTCATTACCGCGGCAACGTTCGGCGCGCTGAGCCTGTACGGGTACACGACGAAGCGCAGCCTGTCGGGCATGGGCTCGTTCCTGATCATGGGCCTGATCGGCATCATCATCGCCTCGCTGGTGAACCTGTTCCTGGCCTCCTCGGCCCTGCAGTTCGCCATCTCGGTGCTGGGCGTGCTGATCTTCGCCGGCCTCACAGCCTACGACACCCAGAAGCTGAAGGAGATGTATCTCTACAGCGGCTTCGACGGTGAGGCGGCAGCCAAGATGTCCATCAACGGTGCTCTGACGCTGTACCTGGACTTCATCAACATGTTCCAGTTCCTGCTCCAGCTCCTCGGCGACCGCCGCTAAGCGCGACAGGCTCCTGAACGAAAAGAGGCCCCGGCAGCGATGCCAGGGCCTTCTTCGTTTGGCGAGAAGCCTTTCTCCGTCAGCGCGAGGACAGCGAAGCAATCGGCGGCGACGCCCGCGATACAGGTGTGTTGGCTGTCAGTTGCTTCGCTGTGCTCGCAACGACAGAAGCTGTGGGCAAGCGCCGAACCTTAGGCGCCCGTTGTTCGAGCTGACCGGGAAGCTCGATCGCGAGGCACATCACGCCCAGGCATCGCCCCCGGCTGCCTGTTCAGGGCTGCCAGGCGGGAGCCGGTGTCGCCTCTTCCTGCTGAGCCACATCGGTGCCGATCGCGGCCTGGATCGCCCGCAGGGCCTCTTGCACGCCCTGGCCCGACACCGAGGACAGCAGAAGCGGCGTCCGCTTGGCAGCACGCTTCAACCGGTCCTTCTGCTGCTTCAGCGTCTCGGGATCGAGCGCGTCGCATTTCGAGAGCGCGACGATCTCCGGCTTGTCGGCAAGACCGTGGCCGTAGGCCTCGATCTCGGCACGGACCATCTTGTAGGCCTTGCCGGCATGCTCCGAGGTGCCCTCGACGAGGTGCAGCAGCACCCGGCAGCGCTCGACATGGGCGAGGAACCGGTCGCCGAGCCCGACACCCTCATGTGCGCCCTCGATCAGTCCCGGAATATCGGCGAGCACGAATTCGCGCTCATCGGAGCGGACCACGCCGAGGCCAGGGTGGAGAGTGGTGAAGGGATAATCGGCGATCTTGGGCTTGGCCGCCGTAACACTCGCCAGGAAGGTCGACTTGCCGGCATTCGGCAGGCCCACAAGTCCAGCATCGGCGATGAGTTTCAGCCGTAGCCAGATCCACATCTCCTGGCCTTCCTGGCCGGGATTGGCGTGCTTGGGGGCACGATTGGTCGAGGTGGTGAAATAGGCGTTGCCGAAGCCGCCATTGCCGCCCTTGGCGAGCCGCACCTTCTGACCCACCTCGGTGAGGTCCGCGATCAGGGTTTCGCCGTTCTCGGCAATGATCTGCGTGCCCACGGGCACCTTGAGCAGCACGTCGTCGCCCTTGGCCCCGTGGCAGTTCGAGCCCATGCCGTGCTCGCCCTTCTTGGCCTTGAAGTGCTGCTGGTAGCGGTAGTCGATCAGGGTGTTGAGACCCTGCACGCACTCGACCCAGACGTCGCCGCCGCGGCCGCCATCGCCACCATTCGGGCCACCGAACTCAATGAACTTCTCGCGGCGGAACGAGACGCAGCCGCGCCCGCCGTCTCCGGAGCGGACATAGACCTTGGCTTCGTCGAGGAATTTCACGGCAGTCTCGTTTCAGGCTGTGCTGTGGCGGCATTGGCCGCCGAGATTTCGGTAGCGCAGGCTGCGCAGGCCCGCCTCGAACCAGTTCGAGCCGAGCCTTTCGAGGACGTCATCATAGAGGTTGATCAGGACGGCGTCGTCCGGTGCGTGCAGCACCGCCGCCCCGATCGTCATGCGTCCGAACCGCATCATGCGATCACCCGCCTCGTGCGCTCGACCATTCGTTGCGTGTGAGCTGAAACAGATCGACCTCACGCTCGCCGCCGCGAGCGGGAAAGGCGTGCCGCTCACAGCCCTGCCGCACGAAGCCGCATTTCTCCAGCACGCGACGCGACGCGACGTTCGACGTCATCGCCGACGACCTCAACACCTCACCGCCCGCATAGGAGAAATAAGCCTCCACCATCGTCGCGACCGCCTCGCTCATCAGGCCCATCCCCCAATACGGCGTGCCGAGCCAATAGCCGAGATGTGCGCCCGAAACCGCCGGGTGTGGTCCGATCGAGATGACCCCGATCAAGGCACTCGGCGCCGAACGGAGTGCCAGCGCCATGGTCAGCGCCTCGCCCTCCGCATTCGCACGCCGCGCCTCGATGATGAAGGCGTCGGTGCCGAGCGGATCGATCGGATGCGGGATCTGCGAGGTCATTTCAGCAACCGCTCGCTCACCGGCGAGCCGTACGATCGCCTCGGCGTCGCGGGCCTGCGGCCAGCGCAGCCAGAGCCGTCTGGTCTCGATGCGGAAGACGTCGTCTCGGGTCAGATCGGGGAACATCGCGTCCGCTCCTCGGGCGCCTCCTCGCGGAACACGACCCCCTGGAATGACGAAGGGGAGGATGGTGCCCATCCTCCCCGGCGTTCCGATTTGCGCGTCTCGCGTCTTGCGTTGCGCCGGTCCGCCGGTTCGGTGTGGTGCACCGGCGGAACGCGCTGTCGAGGCGTTCGCCGTTACTCTGCGGCTTCCTGTACCGGTACTACGGCCACGAAGGCGCGGCCGCGTTTCGTCTGGAAGGCCACGCGGCCATCGACGAGGGCGAAGAGCGTGTGGTCCTTGCCGATGCCGACATTGGTACCGGGATGCCACTTCGTGCCGCGCTGGCGCACGATGATGTTGCCGGCGATCACGGCTTCCGAGCCGAACTTCTTGACGCCGAGGCGCTGGCCGGCCGAGTCGCGGCCGTTGCGGGACGAGCCGCCTGCTTTTTTGTGAGCCATCGGGCTACTCCAGGATCTCTAAGGTTTCTGCGGACAGACGATCAGGCTTCGGCGGAGGCGACCGCGGGGGTCTCGGTCTTCGCGGCCTTAGCCTTGCGGGGCTCGGCCTTCGAGGACTTGCCGCCGGCGCTGATCTCGGTGATCCGCACGGTGGTGAAGTGCTGGCGGTGACCGCGCTTGCGGCGCGAGTTCTGGCGGCGGCGCTTCTTGAAGGCGATGACCTTCTTGGTGCGGCCGTGATCGACGATCTCGCCGGAAACCGTAACACCCTCGAGCAGCGGGGCGCCGACCTGAACGGCATCGCCGTCGGTGAACAGCATGACCTCGCCGAAGGTCACAGCCGTGCCGGCCTCGCCTTCGATCGTGGCGACGGAAATGACGTCGTTGGCGGCAACGCGATACTGCTTGCCGCCGGTCTTGATGACTGCGAACATCGTTGTCTCTCGTGTTCTCTGCCGGTCTCCCGCGACGAGGCGCATGGACCGTCTTCTTGTTCAGGTCATCCGCGCCCCAATGGGCGCGAACGCGAAACGCGCGGACTTCGTCGAGGAAGCCGCGCGAGGTGATGGCCGATAGAGCGGATAGTCCGGCTTGTCAACGAGCCTGCCGCATGAAGCGTCTTAAATCCGAGGCGCCACAGAATTTTGTCAGCAAGTGCTGCCGCTTGTAGTTCCGCTGTTATTTCGCATCACATCGACAGTGTATCTGCTGTAGCTGGCACCTGCCGAACTGATGTATCCAACCAGAAACTTGGGTAAAATTGACGTATATGTGGTTGTTAGAGTGACCGCAGCGCCGAAGTCCTTATCGCGCATGATGGTCTTCGCCAATGCAATAACGGCACTATCGCTCAATGGGGAGTCATCCTTGCCGAAACAGGTCTTGAGCTGACCGCCGACATATTGGATGCCGTAAAGATCGACAGACGCGTTTGGATAACGGATCAATGCGTTCGCTTCGCGGGGCAAATAGGACTGTATGAAATCCTGGACACAACTGGAAGCTGAGCAACTTGTCATTGCCCGGGCTATGAGTACCGATGCGCGGTCGGCATCCCGCTTTGCGCTGACCATGTAAACGAGATCAAAGCCACCCATCAAGATGAGCAACAAGACGCTACTGAGCAAAGCGAACTCGACTGAGGCGACGCCTGATTGCTCTCGGCGAAAGCACTTAAACGGGTTACGCATGCACCGGCATCCTACCTAATTTTCGACCATGGAGTCGTGAGGCGATCGGACCGGCTGCTCACGTTTTCTACTCGTCGCGCTCTTGGACAGAGAAACCCATTTCGCCGTAGCAGAAGACATCTTCACCCCTCATTGTCTGCGGAAGATGACCGAATCTTTCGCGGTCAGAATGGGTATGAAGGGAACGATCCGCGGAGCAGGCATCGTGGCCCGCAATACAAGCACATCGCCGATTGCACCGGTTGAGAACGCAGTTCCGGAGATCGCCGTTGGGCTGGTCGACAAATCGGCCAAGCGCATCATCTCGACCTTCACGCCTTTGGTCGAATTCAGACAATCGGCCTGAAAAGCAATCTTTGCGCACAGCTTAGCGACATAGCCGGACTTATTCCCCGATGTGAGCTCCGTTTCGGGATTGGATGCGCTGCTGTACAGAGCGTCGCTGAGAGTCAGCTGCGTGTAATACAGCATCACGAACTGAAGAACGCCCAAGCAAAGCATCAGAAATGGCGTTGCGACGAGGGCGAACTCGACAGCGGATGCCCCCCTTTGATCGGACAGGGCTCGCAGAGGCCAGCGTACCGGCCCTCTGAGCTGTATGGCGCGATGGGCATTCATCACGGACACGAATTCTCGCAGATGCGCAGGTAGTCGATTAGGCCGCCGAAGCTGTCATCAAGGCCAGCTGCCCGCCATGAGATCCGATATTCACCCTTGGTCGTGACTTTGAATTTATAACTGCGTGGCGTCCAAAGTTTCGCCCAGACGCATACATCGACCATGTAAGCCTTCATGTAGTTGGCATCAGCGGTGCTCGATGTCGCGGTCAAGGCTTGATTGTCGGACTTGTAGCCACTGCTTTTTGGCTCAACCCAAAGTTCGATACGGCGCGTCTGGCCATCGAGACTGATGGTACTGGCTCCGGCAGCGTTCTTGGCGACGTCATTGTTTCGCGTCAGTCCGTCCGTATCTGCAGGATTGGAACAGATGACGTCATCGTTAGGATATTGGTAGTTTCCGACGTTCTTACGCGCGGTATAGACGTAAGCAACTTCGTATGTCCCTACATCGAGCGTCAGCGGCATGTTGATCGACGAGTTCGTCGTCTGTCCGCTCTGCTTACAAGCCGTTGTTTGGTTAGAGTTCGTTGTACCGACCCTATTGCCACAATCGCTGTCGAGCTCGGCGAAAGCCTGACCATATTGCACGCCATCGCCCGTCGTGATCGCCGACAACTGGTCGACCTCGACACCGGCGTTGGTGGTTCCCCAGCTCTTGCCCTGGCAGACCCCGCTCTGGCAGTTCGCCTGCGACATCGTTCCGAACACACCCCACCCGCCTTTGAGCTGAGAGTTGTAGCCTTCGAAAGACTCGGACATCAGCAACGTCGGCGGTCCAGCCGAACCTCCCCAGTTCACGGAGCAGTCGCGCACCACCGTGAAGCTTATGCTGTCCTTGCTCAGGATGCTCTTGAAGAAGAGCGCCTGGGACCCAGTCGCAGCCACATGGATGTTGCCTGGGCGAACGTTGAGCGCTGGAGTCGTGAGCACCAGATCCGAGACTGTCGGTGTCGCCTTGATCGTCGCCGTCGACGCCAAAGACCGTGCGGCGCTGTTATTGTCCGCGTAGGACTGGACTGTGGCCGCATATGTCGATGGCATCGTCGTAGAACTACCAAGGCTCTCGACGTAGATTTCGGCCTGCTTACAGGTGAGATCCGCCGCCGAGGTCAGGCGTTGTTTGTACTCGATGGCGCGGGATATCTCGATGCCGCCACCGATCCCGACGATGAGGACGGGCAGCAATAGGGCGAACAGTAGCGCCACGCTGCCGGATTGGTCCCGGTTGAACATCGAAGGAGGCCCGAGAAAACGTTCTTGTGCGACCTCCGTACTAGAATGAGACAGTAAAAAAACACTCTTCCAAATACCGCATAGCGTTCGCGTACGCGGCTTTTCAGCGCGAAGGAAAATAAAACTTTAAGACAATTGCCGAAACGCCTGAGCCCGAACGCTTCACCGTTTCGTCAGACCACCCAACACGTTGCGCAGGATCGCATGGCCGATCTGGGTGCCGACGCTGCGGGCCATGGATCGGGCCGCGTTGGTGATGACCTGCTCGGTGAGGCTCGGCTTGGTGCGACCCCTACCCTTGCCGGCCGGCGCTGGAGCCGATCTGCCGCCGAATATCCCGCCGATGCTGTTCAGCAAGCCGCCGAGACCGCCCTCGGACTGGTTCGCGGCCTCCGCCGTGTCGCTGTCGAGATTCTTTCGCTTGGCAAGCATCTCGTAGGCGCTCTCGCTGTCGACCGCCTCGTCGTACTTGCCCCTGATCGTGCTCTTGGCGATGAATTCGGTGCGCTCCGCTGAGGTCAGCGGCCCGACGCGGCCCTGGGGCGGCGCGATCAGCGTGCGCTCGACCATCGAGGGCGTGCCCTTGGCCTCGAGAAACGAGACCAAAGCCTCGCCGACGGCGAGCTCGGTGATCGCCTTCGAAACATCGAAACCTGGGTTCTGCCGGAAAGTCTCGGCGGCGGCGCGTACCGCCTTCTGATCGCGGGGGGTGAACGCGCGCAGGGCATGCTGCACACGGTTGCCGAGCTGACCGAGCACCGTTTCCGGCACGTCGAGCGGATTTTGCGTCACGAAATAGACGCCGACGCCCTTGGAGCGGATCAGGCGCACCACCTGCTCCACCGCATCGAGCAGGGGCTTCGGCGCATCGTTGAAGAGCAGATGCGCCTCATCGAAGAAGAAGACCAGCTTCGGCTTGTCGAGATCGCCCACCTCGGGAAGCTGCTCGAACAGCTCGGAGAGCATCCACAGCAGGAACGAGGCGTAGAGCCGCGGACGCTGCATCAGCTTGTCGGCGGCGAGAATGTTGACCATGCCGCGTCCGTCGCGGTCGGTGCGCATGAAGTCGTGCAGGTCGAGGGCCGGCTCGCCGAGGAACTTGTCGGCCCCTTGGTTCTCCAGCACCAGCAGCGCGCGCTGGATCGCGCCGACCGAGGCGGCGGAGACGTTGCCGTACTTGGCGCCGAGCTCCTTCGCATTCTCGGAGAGGAAGCCGAGGATCGCGCGCAGATCCTTCAGGTCGATGACCGGCCACTGGTTCTCGTCGGCGACGCGGAAGGCGATGTTGAGCACGCCCTCCTGCGTGTCGTTCAGTTCGAGCAGCCGCCCGAGCAGCAGCGGGCCCATCTCGGTGACCGTGCAGCGGATCGGATGACCCTGCTCGCCGAAGAGGTCCCAGAAGGTGACCGGGAAGCGGTCGGGCTCGTAGGTGATCCCGAGTTCCTCGGCTCGCTTGACGAAGGCCGGCTTCGCTTCGCCGGCCGCGGCGATGCCCGAGAGGTCTCCCTTGATGTCGGCGGCAAAGACCGGGACGCCGGCATTGGAAAAGCCCTCGGCCAGAACCTGCAGCGTCACGGTCTTGCCGGTGCCGGTGGCGCCCGCGACGAGCCCGTGCCGGTTGGCGAGTTTCAGCGCCAGCACCTCGGGCTTCGCGGTCTTGCCCGTGCTCTTGCCAACCAGGATCGTGCCGTCGCCCACCATGCCGTGTCGTCCTCTCGCGATGCTTGCACTCTAGGCCGGAAGCGCGACGGTTTTCCAGGCGCGACAGTCGTCGCCCTTGATTTCATGGGTCGGGCGTCGGATGGACCTGAGGAACCGACGAGAGGACATTTCATGGAAGAGCTGATCGCCCGCATCACCAACCGCACGGGCGTCGATGCCGATACGGCGAAGGCCGCGATCGGGCACATCCTCGCCTTTCTGCAGAAGGAAGGGCCGGCCGAAGACGTCGCGCAGCTCATCGCAAAGCTGCCGGGCGCCGAGGCAGCCATTGCGGAATCGAATGCGGAAGAGGGCGGTGGCGGTCTGCTGGGCATGCTCGGCGGCCTGGGCGGCGGCGTCATGGCGCTCGGCCAGAAGCTGATGTCGGCCGGTGTCTCGATGAGCCAGATGCAGCCTCTCGGCCAGGAACTCTTCGCCTACGGGCGCGAGAAGGCCGGCGAGGACACGATGGGCAGGATCATCGGCGCGATCCCGGGCGTCAGCCAGTTCGTCTGAGGCAGAGCGCTTCGAAACCCTCCCCTCTGCGGGGGAGGGTTATTTCCGAGCCGCCAAAACCCTTAGCCGGTTTCGTTCGGCGGCCGTGATGGAGATACGGCCCTGCGCGGCTGATTCTGCTCCGCGAGCACGCACCTAACCCGCTGTCCCACCTCGCCTTCCGATGTCATAAAAGCGTGCGCGCTTCGTGATGATGTGCGCGGATCAAGGCCGGGCCGGCCTCGTGGGGCGAGCTGGACATGGTTCCGAACTTCTCCGGGCGCGATGCCTCAGCAGCGTGGAAGACGGGCTGGGAGACGCACGTCCAGGCTCCTTTCGCCCGCTTCAAGCAGACATTCGAGGGCGGGATTCCGGGGCTCGCGCTACCGGGCAATGTGCCGGTCCTGCTCAAGCCCCGCATGCCGAAACCGGAGTGTGGTCTCGGCCCGACGCTCGGCCGCCTCGGCAATCTCGAGGTCCGGCTCGCAACCAGGAAATCCGAGATCCGCCGCGCTCAGCGTCTTCGCTACAAGGTGTTCTACGAGGAGATGTCGGCGATCCCTTCGGCCATGGCGATGCTCAAGCGTCGCGACATCGACATCTACGACGCACTCTGCGACCACCTCTTGGTCATCGACCACGCTGCCGTGAAGGCAAAGCCGTTCCGCAAGCCGCGGCCGAAGGTCGTCGGCACATATCGGCTGCTGCGCGGCGACCAGGTCGACGGCGGCGCCGGCTTCTACTCCGCGGGCGAGTTCGACATCGGGCCGCTGCTCGACCGGCATCCCGGCAAGCGCTTCCTGGAGCTCGGCCGCTCCTGCGTGCTCAAGCCTTATCGCACCAAGCGCACGGTGGAGCTGCTCTGGCACGGCATCTGGACCTATGTGCTGCATCACGGCATCGATGCGATGGTCGGCTGCGCCAGCCTGGAGGGCACCGATCCCGACCGGCTCGCCCTGCAGCTGAGCTTTCTCCATCACCACGCCCGTGCACCCGAGGCATGGCGGGCACGCGCGGTCTCAGACCGTTTCGTGAAGATGGATCGCCTCGCGCCGGAGGCCGTGAACCCCAAGGCAGCCCTGCAAAGCCTGCCACCGCTCGTGAAGGGTTATCTGCGCATCGGCGCGACCTTCGGGGACGGGGCGGTGATCGACCACCAGTTCGGCACGACCGATGTCTTCGTGGTGCTGCCGGTGGAAGCTATCGCTGCACGGTATATCGGCCATTTCGGCGCCGAGGCAGATCGGCACGCCGCCTGAGGACAGGCCAGTCCCGTCACGCTTGCCGCTCGGGTGAGGGTTGCAAGGCCCGGTCAAGGCCTCGACAGCACTCGCATTGGTAACAATGTAACAAATCTGTCCATCTGCGGCCGTCATGGCCGCCGTGCCCTCTCAGCCCACCGTGTTGATGCTCGCCCCCGCCCCGTCTGCCCACCGCGACCGCCTCACGGCGATCGCCGCGGCGATTACCTGCGTTGCCGTGGTCGGCATCGGTCTCAGCCTGTCGATCCCGCTGCTCTCGCTGGAGATGGAGCGGATGGGAGCTTCGAGCTTCCTGATCGGCCTCAACACGGCGGTCGGCGGGTTCGCCAGCATCATCACGGTACCCTTCGTGCCGAGGCTCGCCGCTCGCGTCGGGGTGCTGCGTCTGCTCCTGCTCTCGATTGGGCTCGGCGCCGTGCTGCTCATCGGGTTCAGGATCTTCTACGACCTGACCTGGTGGTTTCCGCTACGCTTCCTCTTCTCGGTCACGCTCGGCGCTCTCTTCGTCCTGTCCGAATTCTGGATCACCCAGGCCGCGCCACCCGAGCGGCGCGGATTGGTCATGGGCATCTACGCCACCGTTCTGGCGATTGGCTTCGCGGTGGGACCTGGGCTTCTGGTCCTTCTCGGGACGGAGGGATTCGCTCCCTACCTCGCCGGCGCCGGCCTGTTCGTTGTGGCGGCTATTCCGATCGCGCTGGCGCGAGGCGTGTCGCCGAGCATCCCACACGAAGGCCAGAGCCTGAATTTCTTCAGCTACCTCCGAGTGGCACCGATCGCGACCTTCGCCGCCCTGCTCTACGGCGCAGTCGAGACCGGCGGCTTCGCGATCCTGCCGCTCTACGGGCTTCGGCTCGGCTTCGACGCCCAGACGGCAGCCGGTCTCGTCAGCGTGGTCGCCCTCGGCAATGTGCTGTTTCAGATCCCCATCGGATGGCTCGCGGACCGCACCGATCGTGGATCGGTGCTGCTGGCGAGCGCCCTCGCCGGAGCCCTCGGCGCGGCGCTGATGCCGGCGGCGAGCGGCTCGTTGATGATGCTATCCGTCCTGCTCTTCGTTTGGGGCGGCGTTGCCGGCACGCTCTATACGGTGGGCCTCGCGCATCTCGGCGCGAGCGTGCGCGGTCCGGATCTGGCTGGAGCCAACGCAGCCTTCATCGCGCTCTACGGCGTTGGCCTGATGCTCGGTCCGGCGATGATCGGCGGGGGCATGGATCTGATCGTGCCGCAGGGCTTCGCCTGGACGCTGGCGGCGATGTTCGCGGCCTATGCGGGCATCGTCGTGGTCGCTATCCTCAGAGGTGTTTCGGCTGCCGATCGCAATGCAACCCCGGAACAGGACGAGCGACTTCTCCGTTGACTAGGCGAAGCTGCGCCGTTTTCGGCGGCATGTCTTTGATCGGAGAAAGGCTATGAGCCTCATCGGACGCATCGTCACCAAGATCCTCGGCAACGAGGACCGGCCCGTCACCCGCGACGACCGCAATTCCGGGTCGAGCTCGCCGATCGGCCGGCTCGTCACCAAGATCCTCCGTAAATAGCCTTCGCTGCGGGCACAGCCGAAGCAATCGAAGGCCGACGCGCTGACGGTGCGGGTGTGCCCCCGGATCGTGTCAGCCGCTCCCCGCAATGACAGCTGATGCCGTTTCCGGTCGGCTGGCATGGTCCTGCCGGGCATGCCGGCTCCATTCACGTGGAGCCGGCACGTTACATTCTCAGCGGCCCGCCGCTGCTTCCATCCGCGCGGCGGCCGGCGAACCTGAGACGCTGTGCTGCCAGAAATGGCCGGTGCGGCCCTTCTCGTAGCCAGCATTGTAGAGGTTGCGCATATAGGCGGTGTCGAAGCCGCGCGCGGCCGTCGTGCTCGGGCCGCTCTCGTCGATATAGGTCAGGTTGAAGCCGATGCCGCTGCGGCGGCTGATGGCCTCGGTCGCCGTCAGCGTGGCGCGCGTGCGTGCGCGGCTCGCGGTGGTGAAAGAACGGCCGGCGATCGCCAGGGCGTTGTTCTGTGTGACTGCGAAATCCGGATCCAAACGCCCGTTGATCACGACGTAGATGTCGGCCTTGCCCTTGCTGCGCAGGCGCTCGTCGCGAGCGAGGAAGCCCTGCGGCAGCGTGAAGACCGGGATCACCACCGATCCATCGACATGCATCTCTTGGAAAGCGTGGTTGCCGGCCTGCACATCGACGAGTTGCGGCGGGAATACCGCCGGGACGCTGGCGGAGGCCGTCAGCACGTCGCGAAACAGGTTGGCGGCGTTCGGAGCGCCGCTCGCGGCGATCGCGCCCATGTTCCAGATCACCGCGCGCTGCTGATCGAGATTCGTCGTTACGACGTAGAGGCGCTTGCCTTTGGCGTGCTCCTCCGCGATCGCCGCGAGCAGGTCAGGCGTGACGTAGCGGCCGATGATCTCGCGGAGCCGGCCATCGCCGAACAGGCCGGAGCCGAACAGCACATTGGTGATGCTCGGTGCCTGAACCAGAGATTCGGCGATGCCGCTGGTATAGAAATCAGTCAGGTAGGAGTCGTAGGCCGAACCGAGGAAAGCGAAGGGCGCGATCAGCGCGCCCGTCGACACGCCGGAGACGATGGTGAAATCGGGCCGGGTGCCCGAGGCGCTCCAGCCGTTGAGGATGCCCGCGCCGTAGGCGCCGTCTCCGCCACCACCCGATAGAGCAAGGTAGCTGAAGCCACTGCGCCTGCCTTCGGGTCGGGCCGCAACGGCCGCGATCTCGGAGGCTGTGGCATCGGCATAGGCCCGCACCGGCCCCATGCCCGGCACGGTGGCAAGGGAAGCCTCTTGCGCCGTGTAAGACGCGCGCGGCAGCGAGGAGCAGGCAGCAAGTCCACCTGCCATCAGCAGGCCGGGCACGATGCGCGCGACGCGCAGACAGGACAGGAATGACATTACGAGGCCCGGAACAACGGCTAAGCTTGTACCGAACGAGCTTGGCCTTGTCTCGTTCCGGTCGAAGCTTGGCTATTTCGAGGCCGTGGAGCTGGTTGCCCGAGGCCGTGGCATTCCGGTCTCAGGGCTTGCGGATGTTGCTGCGGAGCGGCGCCCAAAAGTCGGCCCGTTCCTCAACGCCAACATATGTTTGCCATTCTTCCGCATCAGAGCATCGCGAACGGTACGATGGCGGACGCGCGACGCCGCGGAACCTGGGCGGAAAGGCCTCCGCATGCTCAACGGACCGGCGCTCCTGCGCGTCTTCCTGGTGGTTGTCGCCGCAGCGATTCTGACTGGGCTCGTCCAGCATTACTGGAGCTTCGACAGCGGCCCTTCGGAGGTTGCGAAGCCGGTTGTGCGCCCGACCGCCCAAAGCACCGCTATCCGCCGGGCCGAGCCGGCGACAGTTCCGGCCGCCGCTGGAGCAGTGCCGGCGCTCGAGCCTTCCGCAGCGCAGCCGAGCGAAGCGCCCAAGCCGGCACAGCAGGCCCAGCCTCTCGCTCCCCCACCCCCACCGGATGAGGGGCTTGCAGCCCCATCGCCGAGTCCCGCGCCGGCCGCCCCCGAGCCGGTCTCCGATCCGCCGACGCCCGTCGTGCAGCCGCCGCTGCCTCCCGCGGCCGCACCAGCACCTGCGCAATCGGAGTTGACCGACGAGACCGCGGCCGGGCCCACGGACGGACGGGCGGTCGATCTCGTCGATCTCAATACCGCCTCGCTGGAGGCGCTGAACCGCCTCAAGGGCGGCGGCAGCATCGGGCGGGCGATCATCCAGCGCCGTCCTTATAGCTCGACAGACCAGTTGCTCTCGAAGCGCGTGCTCAGCCGCACGGTCTACCAGCGCATCAAGGACCAGGTCACAGTGCGCTGATCGGTTCTCTCGGCTCGATGCTCTGGTGCGCGGCCTCTCGACTTCGTAAGAAGGATCGGGCGACAGACCTGAGAGCCGAGGCATCCCATGCAAACCACCGCCGGCGCGCCGATCATGCGCTCGGAACTGGGCGTCGAGGAAACGAGCGAGTCCGACAACATCGTCCGATGGGACGGCGAGCGGCTCTACGTTGAGCACGACGTCTATCACAATGGCCAACTCGTCCACCGCAAGTACCGCCGAACGGTCACCGAGCCCGTCGCTCGGGCCCTTCAAACGATCATCAACCGCGCGCAGCAATGATGCAGGGCGCAGCGTGACAATCCGCGCCGCAGTCGTTCTGGCAGCGGCGCTGCTGGCACCCCTGCCGGCGGAGGCTCAGGTCAGCGTTGCCTTCGTCGCGCCCGAGCGCTTCACCGACGCCGAGAACCGCTTCGGATCCGGCCCCACGCTGCGTGTCACCCTGGCAGAGATCCGGCGCCTCTTCACGGAGCTCGGAGACCGCGTGCTCCGGCCCGGCGAAAGCCTCGCGATCACCGTGCTCGACATCGATCTGGCGGGCTACGAACGACCCGTCGGGTTGCCGAACAGCCCGCGCATCGTCTCGGACGTCGCACCGCCGCGCCTGCGCTTACGCTACGTTTTGAAGGAGCGCGGCCGTACCGTGCTCTCGGGGGAGGAAGTGGTGACCGACATCAACTTTCTCACACGTTATGCGCGCAGTTTCAGCTTGCAGCTTCACCTACGAGCGCGAGCTGATACGGGATTGGCTCCAGGGGCGGATCGTGCGGCGTGAGCCAGCGCACGGCTGACCTACGGCTCGCTCACGGACCATCGCTTGCGACGGATCGCACATATCTCGGACCTGCATTTCGGCTGCACGAATCCCGACGTGGTCGAGGGGCTGATCACCGAATTGAACGCTGATCGCCCCGACCTGATCGTCATCTCGGGCGATTTCACCATGCGCTCGCGCCAGGTCGAATACCGGCAGGCTCAGGCCTTCCTCAACCGCCTGACGTCGCGCTGGATCGGGGTGCCCGGCAATCACGACATCGCCTGTTTCCCCCTGCCGGGACGGTTCATCCGGCCCTTCCAACGCTATTGCTGCTTCATCGCCGAGGAGACCGAGCCGACCTTTCTCGACGAGGAGATCGGCGTTGTCTGCCTCAACACGGTGCGGACCTGGGCGCCGGACCCCGACTGGTCGCAGGGACGGATCGGCCGAGAGCAGATCCTTCGGGCCGGGGCGCGGCTCGCCGCCCTGCCGCCCCATGTCTTCCGCATCGTCGTCGGCCATCACCCCTTCGCGCCGCCGCCCTGGAACGAGAAGGCGCGGCTGGTGGGGCGGGCCGGGGCGGCGCTCGACGCGTTCCGTCGCCACCACGTCGGCCTCACGCTCGCCGGACATTTCCACAGGCACTATTCCCGATTTGTCACGGTGGACGGCGTGCAGAGGGATGCGGCCTGTGCGATCGGCGGTCAGCAGCTGCTCGTGGTGCAGGCCGGCTCGGCGACCTCGACGCGCCTGCGTGGGCGGGAGCCGAACGCCTATAACCGCATCGTCGTCGAGAATGGTGCGGCGACGGTCACGGTGCGTCTGTGGAACGGAGCCGACTGGCAGGATGCGCCGTGCTCGACTGGAGTAAGCAAACTCTTCGTCGACCCGTCAGGCACGAGGAATGCAGGCTTGGCTACGGAACGAGCCGCAACATGAAATCGTCTCTCGAACCACCCAGATCGATCCGGTCATGGCTCGATTGTCTCGTGAGGCAGGAGCGGACGCTCTTTTCACCCCTTCATCGCATCGCAGCCGGGCGACACGCATAAGCCGTCACCGATGAATCCCGTTGCCCTCATCGTCATGGCCACGATCGCCATCGGCTACGTCGCCGCCCTGCTGGTCGCCCTGCATACGGGCACCGGCTGGGTCGTGGCATTGCTCGCGATCCTCGTGATCGCGCTCTTCGTCCGCTGGCGCTAAGGTCTGTGGCCCCGGGGCCGGGTGCGAGGAGGCAGGATTTCACAGCCACCCGCTTCGACAGGCTTGACAGGACCGGACCGATTGGCTCGTCCTGCTGCCGCGTCTCTGCAGCCGCCAGATGTGGCGGAGGGTGATGCAGCATCGCTCCTGCTCGTAAGCGGTATGATCGCCGGAACCATCCCGACCCTCACGAGCATCCTGCTCCCACGTGGCCGGCGCGGAGCGCGTCCGTGAAACGAACCATCGCGGCGATCCTGGCCGCCGATGTCGCCGGCTTCTCGCGGCTCGTCGCCGAGGACGAGGACGACACACTCCGCCGGCTGCAGGACTATTCGCGGGTGTTTCGCGCCGAGGTGACGCGCGTCGGTGGCCGCGTGTTCAACACGGCGGGCGACGCGATTCTCGCCGAGTTCCCAAGCGCCGTCGAAGCGCTGCGTGCCGGCATCGCCATCCAGGAGCAGATGCAGGGCCTCAACGCGGATCACCCGCCCGAGCGCCGGATCCTGTTCCGGATGGGTCTCAACATCGGCGATGTCATCGAGACCGATGCGGGTGACATGCTCGGCGACGGCGTCAACGTCGCCGCGCGGCTTGAAGGCCTCGCGGAGCCTGGCGGCATTTGCCTGTCCCGCTCGGTCCATGAGGCGATCGCAGCCCGGCTGACGGTCGCCTTCCGCGATATCGGCCCCCAGACCCTCAAGAACATTCCCCGGCCAATCCACGCCTTCCGCGTCGTGCTGCCCTGGGACGGCCCAGGCGAGACGGTAAAGGCCCGGCGGCGGTGGCCGCGCCTGGTCGGCGTCTCCGCGGCGCTCCTGCTGCTCCTGGCCGGTGGCCTCGCCATGGTGTTTCGGGACGATCTGTACGGCAGGACTGAGGGCAGCGTCGAGGCCGAACCGCTCTCGCCGGTTGCGGCGCGCGAGGCCCTGGAGAGAGCGGACCTCCTCTCCGTCGCGGTGGTCCACCCGCAGCGTGCCTGTTTCAAGGAAGCGGTTTGGCTCTCCGGCACCATCGTGCCGCGAAGCGAGGCCGAGGTTAGCCCGGACGAGGACGGCCTGCGCATCCTGCGCGTGTTCGCCAAGCCCCTGGATAAGGTCGCGCAGGGCCAGGCACTCGCCGAGTTGGCGCGTCCGGATCAACCGGGCCAGGCCGTCGTGACGCTGCGCGCGCCCGTGGCCGGTTCGGTGGGCCAGAGTCAGGCTCATGTCGGCGCACTTACGGCGCGCGTCCAGGCCCTGTTCAAGATCATCCCTCAGGGCACGTTCGAACTTGCCGCCGAAGTGCCCGTCAAAAGTCTACCGATACTGAGGGCGGGGCAGAGCGTGGCGGTGACCCCGCTCGGACTGCCTGAGATTGCCGGCCGCGTGCGCAGCGTCTCGGCCGAGATCGACGGCGCGACACAGCTCGGACGTGCTCGCGTATCCCTCGTGGGTCATGCCGACCTGCGGCAGGGGCAGTTCGCGCGAGGCGTGGCGACGATCGGCGAGCGTTGTGGGATCGGCCTGCCTGAATCCGCGATCCTGCGCAGCGCAGAGGGCAGTGTCGTCTTCGTGAGCAACCAGGGCCATGTCGAGGGGCGCTTCGTGACGACGGGCCTCAGCGCTAACGATGCCGTCGAGATCCGCAGCGGCCTCGACGGCGGCGAGGCGGTTCTCCTGCGCGCCGGACCGTTCGTGCGCGAAGGCGATCTGGTCAACGCCTTACCGACCTCGGACAGGGCGTCGAACTGATCGGCCGGTCTCGGTTCCGGGGCTGCGAAGCAGAAACCGGAGCCTACACGCGGTGCGCGATTGCCATCCCACGAACCACCTGTCTTGGATCGCGGGTTCACCTGCGGTGCCCCGGAACGACGGGGAACAGTTTCGGTTGACCTCCGATCTGGCCACGCGGCTTTGAGGCGCATGGGCGCTGTGCTAACGAAGCGCCGATTTCCATTCCAGGCAGTGCCCGACTGGGTCTCCGCTGGGTCGAACAACCGTAAAATCAGGGTACGATTTACAGCCGATGCCGCCTGACGCGCCCACCGCCTCGGATCACACCAGCTCTTCCGCCGCAGGAGCAGCCACTCCGGAGCGCGCATCGCAGTATTCCTACGAGGAATTGCTGGCCTGTGGCCGTGGCGAGCTGTTCGGCGCCGGCAATGCGCAGTTGCCGCTGCCGCCGATGCTGATGTTCGACCGCATCACCTCGATCGGCCAGGAAGGCGGCGCTCACGGCAAGGGCCATGTGCTGGCCGAGTTCGATATCCGGCCGGACCTCTGGTTCTTCCCCTGCCACTTCAAGGGTGACCCGGTGATGCCGGGCTGCCTCGGCCTCGATGCGCTCTGGCAGCTCGTCGGCTTCCATCTCGGCTGGCTCGGCGCCCCTGGCCGCGGCCGGGCGCTCGGCGTCGGCGAGGTGAAATTCTCCGACCAGGTCCTGCCCAGCGTGAAACAGGTGGTTTACGGCATCGACATCAAGCGGGTGCGCACCGGAAAGCTGGTGCTCGGCATCGCTGATGGCTGGCTCGAAGCCGACGGTCGGCGTATCTATGAGGCGAAGGATCTGCGCGTCGCCCTGTTCCAGGCCTGAACGATCCCTCCGGATCGGGGGCGTTCCTGTTGAGATTGGACGCGCATCATCCTAGGTGACGTCTCGCGGCGCGGATCGAAGCGTCGCGGCGGAGAAGCCAGGCCACCATGCGGCGCGTCGTGATCACCGGGATGGGCATCGTCTCGTCCATCGGCAACAACACTCAGGAAGTGCTCGCCTCGCTGCGCGAGGCGCGCTCCGGCATCGACACGGATGCCTCCTACGCGGAGCACGGCTTCCGCAGCCAAGTCTCCGGGGCACCGAGCCTGGACGCCGAGTCGGTCGTCGACCGCCGCGCCATGCGCTTCCACGGCGGCGGCACCGCCTGGAATCACGTCGCCATGGATCAGGCGATCCGCGATGCGGGCCTTGAGGCGAGTGATGTCTCGAACGACCGTACCGGCATCGTCATGGGCTCCGGCGGACCCTCGACCCGCGTCATCGTCGAGTCGGCGGCCATCGCACGCGAGAAAGGCCCGAAGCGCGTCGGACCGTTCGCCGTGCCGAAGGCGATGTCCTCGACCGCTTCGGCCACGCTCGCGACCTGGTTCAAGATCCGCGGCGTGAACTATTCGATCTCCTCGGCCTGCGCGACCTCGAACCACTGCATCGGCAATGCCGCCGAGATTATCCAGGCTGGACGTCAGGACGTGATCTTCGCAGGCGGCTGCGAGGATCTCGACTGGACCCTGTCGGTTCTGTTCGACGCGATGGGCGCGATGTCCTCCAAGTACAATGAGACGCCGTCCCGCGCGTCGCGTGCCTACGATGCCAACCGCGACGGCTTCGTCATCGCTGGCGGCGCTGGCGTCCTGGTCTTGGAAGAATTGGAGCACGCCAAGGCCCGCGGCGCGCGCATCTACGGTGAGATCGCCGGCTATGGCGCCACCTCCGACGGCCACGACATGGTCGCCCCCTCCGGCGAGGGTGCGGTGCGTTGCATGCGTCAGGCCATGGAAGGCCTGAAGGGCGCGAAGATCGACTACATCAACCCGCACGCCACCTCGACACCAGTCGGCGACGACAAAGAGATCGAGGCCATCCGCGAGGTCTTCGGCCGCGGCGAAGTCTGCCCGCCGATTTCAGCCACGAAGTCGCTCACCGGGCACTCGCTCGGCGCCACTGGCGTGCAGGAGGCGATCTACTCGTTGCTGATGATGAATAACGGCTTCATCTGCGAGAGCGCCCATATCGACGAGATCGACCCGGCCTTTGCTGACATGCCGATCCTGCGCGAGCGGCGTGACGGGGCGAAGCTCGGCCATGTCATGTCGAACTCCTTCGGCTTCGGCGGCACCAACGCGACACTGATCCTCAAGAACGTCGACGCTTGAACGGCCAAGCTCAGGCCACGCAAACCGCGAGCAGCGGAGCGTTTCGAACAAGCTCCGCCGCAACTGCGAAAGCATAGCTTCGCAGTTGCGAGCAGTACGGCCAAGCTAGACCTGGATCAGCCCAAGCTCTCGGTCCGGAACCGAATGACGTAAAGACCGTTTGTCTTGCGGATAGCAGGACAATACTGCCATGCTTTGGCTGATTTTAGCGGTTTTCGGAGGCTTGGCCGTGACGGCCGGTGCAGCGGCTTTTGCTAAGCAAAGCCTCATCGAAGATGCCCGCTCGGCGACGAAGGGGTATTTCTGACGTCCCCAACATCATGGCGCGGAGTGTTCCGAGGCCCCGTATCGACCGATGTCGATCCGGGGCTTTTCTTTGCCAGCAGGGCCGTTCTGACCCTCTTGCGTGGACAGGGCCGCCACCCGCGCGCTAAGCGTCCCGTTCGAGACCGGGTCTGAGGCCCGGCGCGGGTTCATCGGTCGGGCAAGGCGGCGCTGCATGACAGGTCTGATGACGGGTAAGCGCGGCCTCATCATGGGCGTCGCGAACAACCACTCCATCGCCTGGGGCATCGCCCAGGCCCTGCATGCTCAAGGAGCCGAACTCGCCTTCACCTACCAGGGGGATGCGCTGGGCAAACGGGTCGCTCCGCTCGCCGCCTCGGTTGGCTCGGACCTGGTGATGCCCTGCGATGTCGAGGATCTCGCCTCGGTCGACGCCACCTTCGCGGCTCTGGACGAGCGCTTCGACGGCCAGCTCGATTTCGTGGTCCACGCCATCGGCTTTTCCGACAAGGCGCAGCTCAAGGGCCGTTATGTCGACGTCACCACGCGAGACAATTTCACGCGCACGATGACGATCTCGTGCTTCTCCTTCACCGAGATCGCGCAGCGCGCCGCCAAGCGCATGACCAATGGCGGTTCGCTCCTGACGCTGACCTATGGCGGCTCGACGCGCGTCATGCCGAACTACAACGTCATGGGCGTCGCCAAGGCCGCGCTCGAGGCCTCGGTGCGCTACCTCGCCATGGATCTCGGGCCTGACCGCATCCGCGTGAACGCCCTCTCGGCCGGTCCGGTGCGGACGTTGGCCGGTGCCGGCATCGCTGACGCCCGCCTGATGTTCAACCACCAGAAGGCGCACGCGCCCCTGCGCCGCACGGTCACGCTCGACGATATCGGCGGCTCCGCGCTCTACCTGCTCTCGGACCTGTCGAGCGGCGTGACTGGCGAGGTCCACTTCGTGGATTCCGGCTACAACATCATCTCGATGCCGCGACCCGACGTGCTGCAGGCGCAGGACGAGGCCGGCGTGGTCGGCGACGCTTAGGGCCTAGGGCGTCCTTTTCAGCGGTTGTCCCCTCTCCCGTAGCCTTCGCGCGCCGCGCTCCTCCGGGCGACGAAGCCGACGTGGAAGGACAGCACCTTCCCCTCGCCGCCAAACCAGCCGGAAGCCTAGGAGCGGCAGCCCGCCTCCGTTAACGCGATCCAGACCCGGTCCTCTTCGAGCAGGTCGGGGTGATGCGTCTCCCCGCCGGTCGTGTAGATGCACTTCCAGGCCGCGTTCAGCCGCGCATCCCCCGACATGACGAGCACACCGCCGCAGGCACCGAACGTCATGTTTGCGCCATCGGATCGGTCATGCAGCACCGGGACTCGGCATCGCCGTCAGCGTGCTACTCGGCCACCTTGGGCGCTGCGGCTGCCGGCGCGGTGACGTGGTTCGCGAGAACGCGCACCGTACGCACGCGTCTCGGCGTACCGAAGGCGCTTGGCGCCAGCCCAACCCGTTCGGTCTTCGGTGTGTTCTCTGCCTCGGCGCTCCTGGCCGGCACGCTCGAGAGATAGGCGCCGATCATGATGCCGAAGGCCAGCGCCAGAAGGGTCGCCGGGTGAGCCCTGGTGTCGGCCCGGCTGGTCGGAATGTCGTCGATCCGAGGCATCGTCTTCTCCCCATCGCGATGCGCCCCGCGGCGCCTCGTCCGTCGATGAGGTTTTGGCCCGCAGGCTAATCGAAGACGACGAGCAAGTTCGGCCTGTTTCGGCCAAGCTCGGGGGCAGCTGCTGCGTCCTGTACGGATTTGTGCGGAAGACGGCCGGAGCAGGCTCAGTTGTACTCGTAGGCGCGCTCGCCGTGAGAGGCGATGTCGAGGCCCTCATACTCGGCCTCCGCATGGACGCGTATAGGCGTGAATACGCCGATCGCCCTGGTCAGGCCGTAGGTGACGACACCCGACCAGACGATCGTCACGCCGATGGCGAGGAGCTGGATCCCGAACTGGCGCACGGCGCTGCCAGCCTCGCCGAACCCAATGCCGCCGAGGCCGGGCAGCGCGAAGACCGCGATCAGCAGCGAGCCGAGCATGCCGCCGACGCCGTGCACGGCGAAGACGTCGAGGGAATCGTCGATCTGCAGGCGCTGCTTCACGGTGAGCGTCGCGTAGAAGCAGACGATGCCTCCGGCGAAGCCGATCAGCAGACCAGCGCCCGGTGCGACCATTCCTGCGGCCGGCGTGATGGTGGCGAGCCCCGCGACCGCGCCAGTCACGATGCCGATCGATGTCGGCTTGCGGATCTTGACCCACTCGGCCGCTGTCCAGGCGATGGCACCGGCTGCCGCGGAGAGATGCGTCGCGATGATGGCATTGGCGGCGCTGGCATCTGCGGCCAGCGCACTGCCGCCGTTGAAGCCGAACCAGCCCACCCAGAGCATGCCGGCGCCAGCCATGGTCATGCCGGGGCTGTGCGGCGGCGTCATCTGTGCCGGGAAGCCGCGGCGGCGGCCGATCATCACGGCGAGCACCAGCGCCGCAACGCCCGCCGTGGTGTGCACGACGATGCCGCCGGCGAAATCGAGCGCGCCGAGACTGAACAGCCAGCCGCCGCCCCAGATCCAATGCGCCACCGGCACGTAGACCAGCATCAACCAGAAGGCCGAGAACAGCGCGACGAAGGGAAAGGTCACGCGTTCGGGAAACGCGCCGATGATGAGTGCTGGCGTGATCACCGCGAACGTCATCTGAAAGAGCGCGAAAGCGCTCTCCGGCAGCTGGGTCGGCATGCGCACCGCGTCGAGCCCCGCCAGGAACGCTTTGCCGAGACCGCCGATCAAGGGCGCGTTGCCATCGAAGACGAGGCTATAGCCGCAGATCGCCCAAAGCACCGACGCAACGCAGCAGATCGCGAAGCACTGCATCAACACCGACAGCACGTTCCGCGCATGCACGAGCCCGCCATAGAACAGCGCAAGGCCGGGCAGCGTCATGAACAGCACCAGCGCCGACGCTGTAAGGATCCAGGCGGTATGGCCCGTATCGGCCGCCGTTGCGGCGAAGGCGGGGGTCACCAGCAGCGCGAGGCCGAGACCAGCGGAGCCGCACAGGGCAAGACAGCGCATTGCAGGGACTTTCGAAACGGCCAAGATTGGTCGACTGCTCAATACGCAGTCATTCGGCCGATACAAGTCGCATATCTGCCTAATTTGTGGTCACGCTGCCTGCGAAGTCGCCGGCCGGTCGCGGATCAGGGCGACAACATCCTCCCAACGAGAGACGAAGGCCGCGACACAGGCCGGATCGAAATGCGTGCCGGCCTGCTCTTCGAGATGGGCACGAGCCTTCTCCGGCTCCCAGGCCGGTTTGTAGACGCGAGCGGAAATCAGCGCGTCGAATACGTCGGCGACGGCGACGATGCGGCCCGAGAGCGGGATCTCATCGCCCTTCAGCCCCTGAGGATAGCCCTTGCCGTCCCAGCGCTCGTGATGCGTCAGGGCGATCTCCGAGGCGAGTTGGAGAAGACGCGACGGACTGTCGTGCAGCATGCGGTAGCCGCGCAACGCGTGCTGCTTCATCTCCTCACGCTCGGCTTCCGTCAGCGGACCGGGCTTCAGCAGAATCTCGTCGGGAATGCCGATCTTGCCGATGTCGTGCATGGTGGAGGCGAGCGCGATGTCGTTGGCCTCCGATTCCGACAGCCCCAGACCCTCGGCCACCGCGATGGTGCAACCGGCGACCCGGGTCAGGTGATCGCCGGCTTGGTCGTCGCGGAACTCGGCGGCCAGCATCAGGCGGCGTACGATCTCGCGCTCACGGGCGGAGATTTCCGCGACGGCACGCTCGACCTGCTCGTTCATGATCTGCGCCTGCCGATCGCTGTCACGTCGGGCGGCGGCAAGTTCGATGAAGGTTCTCAAACGGATCTGGAGATCGAGGGTGTCGACCGGCTTCAGCATCACGTCCGTCGCCCCGGCCTGTAGCGCCGCGCGGCGCTCGGTGCGGCCCTCGCCCGCGGCGACGATCAGGATAGAGGTGTGCGCCAGGACCAGGATCGCGCGCAGCGACCGGGTCAGCGCAAAGGCGTCGACGGCCGCATCATGCTCGATCACGATTACGTCGGGCGGCTGCGTGGAGAGATCGGCGAGCGCGGCATGAGCACTCTCGATGACTCTCGTGGTGCATTCGAAGGCGCGCAGCGCGAGGACAAGCTGGATCGGGGTCTTGGCCGCAACGACCGCTACGAGGGCATTGCCAGTCTCCGCGCTCAGCATACCCGAGGTCCCATCGCCCGATATCTGCCGAGCCGATGCTCGCCTGCATCGCAACGACTCACGAGATCTAGCCGAGAGCCGTTAACCGCTCTTGAAGGCGCAGTATCGATCGAGACCTTGCCGTCGTTCCTGCGGGAATATTCCCCGAACGAAGCCGTGCGCCGCGTTTACCGTCGGCCGCTCGATCCGAATCCGCCGCTGCCTCGCGCGCCCTCATTGCCGGACCCGATCTCGTCGACAATCTCGAATTCCGGTTGCGCCACCCGCACCAACACGAGTTGGGCGATGCGGTCTCCGGGCTCGATCACGATCGAGGCGGGGGGCTGACTGCTTGCCGCCGCTGGGTTGCGGTTCCAGGCCGAGATCAGCAGCGGCCCCTCGTAGTCGGCATCGATTACGCCGGTCCCGTTGCCGAGCACCAGTCCATCGCGATGGCCAAGGCCGGAGCGCGGCAGCACGAACCCACACCATTCTGGATCACGGATCATGACCGAGATCCCTGATGGGATCAGCACAGCCGGTGCCTGCGGCTCCAGCACGAGTGGCGCATCGAGGCAGGCGAAGAGATCGAGGCCGGCCGAATGCGCCGAGCCGCGACGCGGGAATCCCCACTCCGTCACACGGCTGTCGAGGACGCGGACCGCGATCCGCATCAGGCAGGCAGCGAGCGAGGACGAAAAGGCGTTCCGGTCACGGTGGCTCCTTTCCGGATCGATCCTCAGGCCGATATCGTCCTATTCCCGGCTCCACAAGAAGCGAGGCTTCAACCATGGCGCGCTGGATCGCCGGCCTCGACGGATGTCGCGGCGCCTGGGCCGGCGTGCTGCTCGACCTCGACGCGCCCGAGCGTTTCCGTGCCGCCCGGTTCGACACGGGCGAGACGCTGCGCGACGGGCCGCAGGCGCCGGTTGTCGCCGGGATCGATGTGCCGATTGGTCTGCCAGACAGGATTGTCGGCAAAGGTCGCACGGCAACATTCAAAATACAGAAAAGGTGATTGGCTCAATAGTTTAGAGCGAGCCTGAAAGAAAAATCCGTTTCCCCTTCTTCGGCACCTGCTCTAGGGCATGCCCATGACGTCCGATGCCCCGCCCGCAATCCGCCACATCGCACGCGCCCTCGTGTTCGATCCGGCCGACCGTCTGCTGCTGATCGAGTACAAGGCCGTGCGGCCGGCGCCCTCGAACCCAGAGATGAAGAACTTCTGGTTCATGCCGGGCGGCGGGTTGGAGCGGGGTGAGAGCCACGAGGAGGCCTGCCGGCGCGAACTTGGAGAGGAGATCGGCGTCCACGACGTCGTGCTCGGTCCCCAGGTTGCCCTCTGCGATGGGCCCTTTCTGCTCTTCGACAAGTCTCGCGATGCCCGCGAGCGCTACTTCCTCGTGCGCCTGCCGGATGATCAGGTCGACACCAGCCGCCTCGCTGAAACAGAGGACAATCCCGTCATCGGCACGCGCTGGTGGCCGCTCGATGAACTCGCCTCGACCGACGCCCGAGTCGAGCCCGCCGGCCTCGTCGATCTGGCACGCCGGATCGTGCGGGGCGATATTCCAGCAACGCCCGTGGCCTTGCGCTGGCACGGGGACTGATCCGCTGCTCGCCCGCCGACCGACTTAGATTCGAGACACCCGATAGGAGCGAACGGACGATGTTTCCCACTGTTCTGACGGAAGGCTACCGCAGCTTCCTCGGTGAGCGGCTGCCGCAGGAGCGCAAGAAATACGAGCGCCTCGCCAAGGGCCAGGACCCGGACGTCCTGCTGATCGGCTGCTGTGACAGCCGGGTCGCGCCCGAAGTCATCTTCGATGTCGGTCCGGGCGAGATCTTCACGATCCGCAACGTTGCCAACATCGTTCCGCCCTACGAGGAGGTTGGCGGCCACCACGGCACGTCCTCGGCGATCGAGTTCGCTGTCCAGGGGCTGAACGTGAAGCACATCGTCGTCCTCGGCCATGCCACCTGCGGTGGCATCAAGGCCTACGCGGACGGCGCCAAGCCGCTCTCGCCCGGAGACTTCATCGGCAAATGGGTCAGCCTGATCGAACCGGCTGCCAAGACCCTCGAAGCGCGTGGCGAAGCCACCGACAGGCCCGATTATCTCACCCGGCTAGAATTCGCGTCGATCGAACAGAGCCTTAAGAACCTTCTGACTTTCGGCTTCGTGCGCGAGCGGGTCGAGAGCGGCAGGCTACATCTGCACGGCGCGCATTTCGGGATCGAGAAGGGCGAGCTTCTGATCCTCGATCCGGCAACAGGCGAGTTCCAGTCTGTCGTCGAGCGTGACGGCAAGAGCCTGCGGCCGTCGGCCTTGATCAGTTGCTCGGAAAGCTGACGACGAGATGCGAGGGAGCCTGACCGGGAACGGTCAGGCCGCCCTGCTATCGGCGAGCCGAGCCAAGTCTCTGTCGAGTTCTAGTAATGTCATGTCCAGCAGCACGTGTAGGCGAAAGGACGCTGTAGACGGCAATTGCTTCTTGGCGCTCAAACAAAGCTGCCTGACGGCCTCGATCCCTTTTCTATCTTTTGTATTCAGAATAACCTCCCGATTTGCCTGAGCCCACTTAAGAACAAGATAGTTTGGAGGAAATCGTTCACTTCTGACACTAAAAAATCCTTAAGTCAGACCTAAAAATATCGAAAAAATTGCAGAAACGTATATCTTAGCTGTCCATTGATTGAAATGAGCCGTAGCGAGCGGCAGATGGACCCAGAAAAGCATCTTACTTTTCCAAGACATCGCACTATATACTTGTACACACTCATGGCTAAGCGGATGCGAGCCGGAAATACTCCCCGATAACGCCATTTACACGAACAACGGTGGCCGACGCCAAGTGTCGGTTCGCGACAAGCTCGCTCATAGGGACAGGCCGATCTGCTCACCGATGAGGGAGCGACTGGTTGCTGCGCATCTTCGCAGGTCGGCCGGTCATACGACGAAAATCGATCGGTCAGGCCACATGGTACTACCGGCCATGCTCACCCGCTGACGGCGCGACGCATCCTGTTGCTGCACCGGTCATTCATCGCGGCAGCGTGGGGCATGTCGGCCTAGGTCTCGACATGCCGTGAATCAGCAACGAAAACCTTTGAAGAGGCTGGCTCTCGCGTTTCCCCGTGACCGAAACCGAACTAGCCTCGGCGGCATCTCACGGAGGGTTTGCCTCATGAAGGCTCTGCTGGTTCCGATCGCCCTGCATGACGCCCTACCCTCGGTGTTTCAGACGGCGCTTCTCGTCGCTCAGCGTTTCGGCAGCGTGATCGAGGGGGTGTCGCTGCGGCCAGCCCTCGCGGAATATGTGCCGGTCGACATGGTCGGCGGCATGACCTGGTTGAGGGACGAGGAGGCCGACCGTGCCGAGGCCGAATCCGCAGGTCAGCGCTTTGTCGCCTTCATGGAAAGCGCTGGATTGCCGCGCCGGGACCCGGTCGGCTCCTGCGCACCCGAAGTTGCTGTGAGCGCCGGCCCCCGCTTCCGATGGCGGAACGATGCACCACCCGGTGACGCCTTCCTCGGCCAGTATGCCCGCCTGTTCGCGGCCACGATTGTCGGCAGGCCCGGCGCGGACGACGCGGCGCCGAGGATGACCACCGTCGAGACGGCGCTGTTCGAAAGCGGTCGCCCGATTCTGCTCGCGCCGCCGCGACCACCTTCGTCGCTCGGCGAGTCGATCATCATCGCCTGGAACGGCTCGACCGAAACCGCCCGCGCCGTGGCCTTCGCCATGCCGTTCCTCCGCCGCGCCCGACGCGTCATGGTGCTTAGTGCCGAGGGAGGCATGGTGCCTGGCCCCAGCGCCGAGGAGGTGGCGCGGTCATTGGCCTGCGAGGGGATCGAGGCATCCCACAGGGCGCACCCGGCCGGCCGGCTGACGCCCGGAGAGATCTTCCTCGAGGAGGCCGCGACGTTCGGGTGCGATCTCCTGATCAAGGGCGCCTACACGCAGAGCCGGTTGCGGCAGATGATCTTCGGCGGTCCAACCAGCCATATCCTGTCGCATGCCCAGCTCCCGGTGCTGATGGCGCACTAAACCCGCCCCCACCTTTCGGCCATCCGGCATGCCTGGAGTGCGACACAGCCACGCCATTGCAAATGGTGCGCGCGCAATCTAACTTGCTGATAAGTCTTGAGTTTTTAAGAATTCTAAACTGCGATCGGGACACTGGGCCGGCTTGGAACTGCCATGAAGTCGCACCAAATTGACGTCATAGGCATTTCCATCGCGCACGATTCGATCGTCCCTAACCCGACGAGCCCGCGGCCGAACGCATGATCGTCTGTTCCTGTAACGTCCTCTCGGATGGCCAAGTCCGTGGTTGCGTCACGCCGGGTCCCGGCTGCCCGCGAACACCTGCGCAGGTCTATGCTTGCCTCGGATGCAGCGCGAAATGCGGGCGCTGTGCGCGCACCATCCGCGCCATCATGCAGACGGCCCTGATGGAAGCAGGGGCCGATGCACATGCCTCATGCGCAACGAGCTGCTCGACCCCTTGCAGTTTGGGACAGTTCCAAACTACAGAGAACCTCGAAGAGGTCGCAGCCTAGACGTTCCGTCGCACCAGCTACGACCCTCCCATACGAGAGGAGAGTAGCGAATGAAGGGCGATGCCAAGGTCATCGAGTATCTCAACCGGGGCCTACGCAGCGAGCTGACCGCCGTGAGCCAGTACTGGCTCCATTTCCGCATGCTCAACGATTGGGGCTACGTCGAGCTCGCCAAGTTCTGGCGCAAGGAATCGATTGAGGAAATGAACCACGCGGACCGGTTCATCGACCGGATCCTGTTCCTCGACGGCTTCCCGAACCTGCAGGAGCTCGACCCGCTGCGGATCGGCCAGAACGTCCAGGAAATCATCGAGTGCGATCTCGCCGCCGAGAACGAGGCGCGCGCGCTCTATCTCGAAGCTGCGAAGTACTGCGAGTCGATCAACGATCGCGTCTCGAAGAACCTGTTCGAGCTGCTCGCGACCGACGAGGAAGGCCATATCGACTTCCTCGAGACCCAGCTCGACTTGATCGGCCAGATCGGCCTGCCGCTCTACGCGCAGAAGCACGTCGGCGGATTGGAGCAGATCCAGCCCGAGCAAGATTGAGATCATACAATAAGTCTAGCCGCGGCAGCGGGAGCTGCCGCGGCCAACCTTGCGATGGGGAAGTGACCGGCGCCGTCCGGCCGTAGCGTGATCGACGGCGGTGTGCGACATCAGGCGAAGCGAATGCCCCGGGGGCCAACAGGCTCGGCCGGGTGGCATACCGCCTGTCTCCCATGAGCGAATCCCGTTGAGTAAGCGCAGGTCCACACCACGCCGGGCATCCGAGACTCCCCTGGAGGACATCGGCGAGGCGCTTACGCCCAACCCGCTGCTCAAGCCCGAGCAGCGCACCGACGACATCGATCAGTCGATCCGCCCCTTAAGCCTGACCGAGTTCATCGGCCAGAGGGCTGGCCGCGCTCAGCTGAAGCTCGCGATCGACTCCGCAAAGTCGCGCAAGGATGCCCTCGACCACGTGCTCTTCGTCGGGCCGCCCGGCCTCGGCAAGACGACGCTGGCGCAGATCGTGGCACGAGAGCTCGGGGTCAACTTCCGTTCGACCTCCGGCCCGGTCATCGCGAAAGCGGGCGATCTCGCCGCCCAGCTCACCAATCTCGAAGAGGGTGACGTCCTCTTCATCGACGAAATCCACCGTCTCAACCCGGCCGTGGAGGAGATTCTCTATCCGGCCATGGAGGATTATCAGCTCGACCTCATCATCGGAGAGGGGCCGGCGGCGCGCTCGGTGAAGATCGAGCTCCCGAAATTCACCCTCGTCGGCGCCACGACCCGCGCGGGCCTGCTGACGACGCCGCTGCGCGACCGCTTCGGCATCCCGATCCGGCTCGAATTCTACGATATCGACGAGTTGGAGCAGATCGTGGCCCGCGGCGCGCGCGTGCTCGGCCTGCCGATGGCGGCGGAGGGCGCCAACGAGATCGCCAAGCGTGCCCGCGGCACGCCGCGCATTGCCGGCCGGCTGCTGCGCCGGGTGCGCGACTTCGCCGTGGTCTCGGAGGCCGAGAGCGTGACGCGTGCCGTCGCCGACCGTGCGCTGAAGCTCCTCGACGTGGACCCGGCAGGGCTCGACGTAATGGACCGCAAGTATCTGACGATGATCGCCTCGTCCTTCGGCGGCGGCCCCGTCGGCATCGAGACTATCGCCGCAGCGCTCTCCGAGCCGCGCGACGCCATCGAGGACATCATCGAGCCCTACCTGATCCAGAAGGGCTTCGTGCAGCGCACGCCCCGCGGACGCGTGCTCACCGCCCATTCCTTCCGGCATCTCGGATTGGCCGAGCCGAAACGCGATTCCGGCACGCAGTTCGGCTTCTTCTCCGACGACGATACCTGAGCACGTCGTGCGCGTGGCGATCTGCGGCGGGGATCAGCCCTGCCGCTGCGCCTGGGTCACCGCCACGTGGATCAGCTCGGCCAGCGTGCGCACGCCGAGCTTCTGACGCATCTGCGAGCAGGCGTTGGTGACGGTCTTGTAGCTGACCGACAGTTCCGAGGCGATGGTGCCGTAGGATTTGCCCTGGGCGAGCCGCGACAGGATCTGCTGCTCGCGCGGCGTCAACTGAGTCTCCGGCGCGCGGCGCGGGTCGGCCCTGAGCATCGCCACTTCGGTGGCAAGCCGGCGGTCGAGATAGACCTCGCCGATGCGCACCTGCTCGAAGGCCTGGAACAGCTCGTTCGAGGCGTGATCCTTGAGCACGTAGCCGAGCGCCCCGGCCTCCAGAGCGCGCGAGACGATGACCGGATCGTTGTGCATCGAGAAGACGAGGATGCGCGTGCTCGGCTCGACGGCCCGCATGCGCCGGATCAGGCCGAGCCCGGCGAGGCCGTTACCCTGGAAGGTCAGGTCACAGATGACCACGGGCGGCCGCAGGCGGAAGAAGGCGCGGTAACCCGACACGACGCCGGTCGCCTCGGCGACGGTCTCGATGCCGGCATCTTCCAGCACGCGCCGGCATCCCTGCAGCACGATTGGATGGTCGTCGATGACGAGCACCGGCAGCAGGGCGCGGGTCTTGGTCGGGTCGGGGCGGGTCAGGGCGTTCATGGTGCTGGCACGTTCAGGACGAGGGCGGGGCGGGCGGATCCTCGGACCGGACATCCTCGGCTTCCTCGGGCTCGATGGGGATGGCAATTCGCACAACCGCTCCGGGAGCTGCATTGTCAAGCGTGAAGCTGCCGTCGAGGGCCTCGACGCGCTCGCGCATTCCGGACAGGCCCAGTCCGGTGCCATGTCCGGGTTTCAGTCCGCTGCCGTCGTCGCGGATCTCGACATGCAGGGTCGCAATGCCCCGGCCCGGCTCGCGACTCTCCCTGGCCTGCGCCGAGACATGGGTCGCGTTGCCGTGGCGCACGGCGTTGGTCATGCTCTCCTGGATACAGCGGAACACGGTCAGGTCGACGAGATCGCCGTAGCAGCGGGCCAGCCCCTCGAAACGGCCCTCGAAGGCCGTGCCGGGATGGCGGCGCCCGAAATCCGCGAGCAGCAGGTAGAGGCATTCGGCCAGCGGCACCTGTCCGAGGGCATGCGGACGGAGCCGGTTCAGGAGTTCGCGGTTGCGCGCCTGGACTTGGGCGACGATGCCGCTGATCTCAGCGGCGCGCGCCGCGAGCTTGCGGCGGTCGGGCGCGTTCTCGCCTTCCGCGATCCGCGCGACGGAGGCGGCATTCGCCTCCAGCGCGAACAGGCACGGGCCGAATTCGTCGTGCAGTTCGAGGGCGATGCGGCGCCCCTCATCGTCCTGCGCCGTGAGCAGTTGCCGATTGAGCCGGCCATTGGCGGCGCGGGCCTCGGCGAGAGCGCCGGCGACTCTGTTGAAGCGCTCGGCAATCACCGCCAGCTCGCGCGAGGCCGGAAGATCGAGATGCGCGGTATAATCGTGCCGCTCGAGGCGGGTCAGGCCGTCGGCGAGGCGTTCGAGGGGCTTCAGGACGCGCCCGAAGGCGATCGTGAGCGCGGCCAGCACGGCGAGGTTGAGCAGCAGGCTCGCCAGCGACAATGACACTGCGTAACCCCAGACCTCGTCGATCTCGTCCAGGGGTTCGGCCGTGACCACCGCCTTGCCGATGGGGTTGCCGTTCACAACGATCGGCAACTCGTGCTGCTCGGGCGGCGGGGCGATCAGCGCCACGAACCAGGCGGGGGCGACGTGGTCGTCGCGCCGCAGGTCCGGCAGCACGAAACCGATGCGCTCGCCGGCAGCGTCGAACACCGCGACCCGCACATGTCGCAGGGTTTGCAGGCGCAGATCGAGCGTATGAAGTAGGTTCTCCGGCGTGGGGTTGCGCGCCATGCGAATGGTATCGGCGACGAGCGGCTCCACCGTGGCCCGCGTCGCGTTCATCTCCACCTTCACGGCCGAGCGCGCGTTCAGCACCAGCACCGCGCAGCAGACAATCGCTGCGATCACGTCGATGGCAAGCACCACGACGACGAGCCGCGTGCGTGTCGGCAGGCTCGCCCAGACCGAAGCGCGGCCAGGCATCGCATCCCGCTCCGCGTCCCGGTGCTCGAACTCCGCGCTCTTCGGCATCATGGTCATCGGCGCGGCAATCAGATCGCCGTCCTGTCCGTTCGCGCGCAGTCGACCGGGATATTTCGGCAATCGATCATCGGATAAGTCACTTGTTTCCTTGCTGTTTCCGCTCGGTCTGCAACCTTGCCGATCGCCGGGGGGATGTCCATGTCGCAGACTGTGCGGACGCACTGATGATTCTCTTAAAGACGTCCCAAGCCGCGAGTGGTGCGAGCGATCGGCCCAGCGGCTGCGCCCGAGTCGAGCCCGGGCGATTGTAACAGCGGCGAGACTCTCGCCGCGCACCATCTCGGGATCACTCAAGTGCAGGGCAGTGACCCTTTCTTAATCGAGACAGCCTAGATCAGTTTTTGTGTAAATGCTGAACCGCGACGACTTCGCTCGGCGCTTCAGACATCTTGTGGCCGCAATGTCGGGGTCGAGTCGTTGCCATTGTACAACGTTCGCGAGTCCGATCTGATGACGGTGAACATCGATCCGTCCGAGGTCCGAGCCCGTACCTCCGCCATGCCTGTGGCTGCGAAGGCGCGCCGGCGGCTTCCGCTGCGCGCGATGCTGATCGGCGGCCTCGGCGGCGCCGGGTTGATCGCCTTCACCGTTGGCGCCTTCTCGTTCTTCTCGACGCTCGCCGATCCGCGCATCCGCATATCCCGGCCGATGCCGGTCGCCGCGTTGATGCCCGACCTGAAGGACGGCCTGCCGGAGCTCGTCGAGGGGCCCGTGCAGAAGTCGGCGACGTTCAACCTTCCGCGGCCCGAGACTGCCGAACCTGCTCCGGCGCAGCCAGCCCCCGTCGAGCAAGCCGCCACGCCGCCGGCCGCCGAGCCCGCGCCGGTCGAACACGCAGCCTTCGATCCGCAAGCTCCGGCCTTGCGCAGCGGCACGACACCGCCGCCGATCCAGAACGCCCCGACCGTCCCGGCCACGCGCACCGTCGCCGTGGTTGCGCCCCCGGCCCGGCCCGCGGCGACGATCCCGCCAGCCCGCACCGAGACGGTGAAGGCGAAGCCGGTTCAGGCGAATGCCGTCGCCGCAGTCGCCCCGAGCCGGGAGGCCGAGCCCCTTGTGGAGCCGGCCTCGACCGCGACCGTGTCATCTCCGGCCGCGGTCCAGCCACCTCGCAAGCCCGTCGCCGCCAAGCCGGCTGTCCAGAAGACGGCGGCACGGAAGACCCCGGCAGCGAAGACAGTGGCGGATGCCGAGCCTGCGGCCGCCGGCACGCCCGCCGCCACAGCGTCCGACGATTCCGACATCCCGGGCGCCCAGCAGCTCCGGGCCGGCGTCAAGGCGATCACGGGCCTCTTCGGCGGCGACAAGGACGAGTAGTCGTCGCACCTTCGCCGACGGCCACCTCCTCGTCAGCCCGGAATCGCTGCCACGGCAGCGAGGGTGAAGACACGCGAGCCGGCGCGATCAGGGCATCGCGCCGGCGCTCATCGCCCCCGAACTCGCAAGTCTGTGACGCCGCGGGGCCGTACTCAGGTGTGGGACGGCCTGCCCGTCAGACGCCCGCGCAGGCGATCGACGTCTCGTCGTCAGCCCTGCCGCCGCTTCGGCTTGCCAGCCTCGCGCTGATGCTTGTTGGCGCGCGGCGAGCGTTGCTTCGGCGGCGGAGCGCCCTCTGCCGCAATCCTCTCGATCGCGACGTCCGGCGGCCCGCGTTTGGCGAAGGCTTCCGCGAACCCGGCGGCGGCGGTACCACGGATCTCGAACTTGGTCTCGCGCTCGAAAATCCGGATCGCTCCGATATCACCGCGTCCGATGCCGCCGCGGCGCGACAGCATCGGCAGGAGCCGGCGCGGATCGGCGGAATCGCGTCGTCCGAGATTGAGCCGGAACCAGACGGAGGGGCCATCGTCGCCGACGCGCGGCGCGCCGACCGGTGCGCCGCCGCGCTCGCCATCGGCACCCCTTCGCTGGCTCTGGCGAGAATCGGTTGAAAAGTTCGGGTCGCCGACCTCTTCCGGCGCCGGGATGCGGGCGCGATAGGCGCGCACCAGAGCAGCGGCCAGGTTTTCCGGCGGGAGCTGGGCGAGCAGCGCCTCGGCCCACTCGCGATCCTCCTCGTTCGGCTCCTCGGCGAAGGACGGATCGCCGAGCATCCGCTCGCGGTCGAGCACGCGAACCTCCTCGGCGGTGGGTGGCCCGCTCCACTCGAAGCTCACGCCGGCAATCGCCAGCATCTGCTCGGCGCGGCGGCGGCGCGAGGCGGGGACGAGGAGCACGCTGGTGCCCTTGCGTCCGGCGCGGCCGGTGCGGCCGCTGCGGTGCTGCATGACTTCGGCGTCATGCGGCAGATCGGCATGGATGACGAGGTCGAGCCCCGGCAGGTCGATGCCGCGGGCGGCGACGTCGGTGGCGACGCAGACCCGCGCCCGACCATCGCGCAGGGCCTGGAGTGCGGCGTTGCGCTCGCCCTGGCCGAGCTCGCCCGAGAGCGCAACGGCGGTGAAGCCGCGTTCGATCAGCGAGGCCTGGAGGTGGCGCACGCCCTCGCGGGTGTTGCAGAAGACGATCGAGGTCGGCGCATCGACGTAGCGCAGCACGTTGACCACGGCATGCTCGATCTCGCGCGGAAACACCCGCACCGCCCGGTACTGGATGTCCGCATGCCCGCGCGCGGCTCCGGCCACTGCAAGCCGCAGAGCGTCGCGCTGGTAGCGCTGGGCGAGCGCGGTGATGAGCTTCGGCAGCGTGGCAGAGAACAGCAGCGTGCGCCGCGTCGCAGGCGCCGCGGAGAGAATGAACTCGAGATCGTCGCGGAATCCGAGGTCGAGCATCTCGTCGGCCTCGTCGAGCACGACGGCCGAGAGCGTCTCGGTCTTCAGGCGGCCGCGCTCGATATGGTCGCGCAGGCGGCCGGGGGTGCCGACCACGATATGGACCCCAGCATCGAGCGCCCTCGCCTCCCGACGCGGGTCCATGCCGCCGACGCAGGGCACGACGCGGGCGCCGGTCTCGGCATAGAGCCAGGACAGCTCGCGCTCGACCTGCAGCGCCAGTTCGCGCGTCGGCGCGATCACCAGCGCGAGCGGCGCACCAGGAGGCGGCAGAGTCTCGTCCTCGCGGAGCAGGCGCTCGGCAACGGCGATGCCGAAGGCCACGGTCTTGCCCGAGCCGGTCTGAGCAGAGACCAGCAGGTCGCGCCCTTGGGAGGCGGCATCGAGCACGGCCTCCTGAACCGGGGTCGGCTCTTCGTAGCCGCGCGCGGCGAGCGTCCGCGCGAGCGGGGCTGGGAGTATCGGAAACGGCACGGGCAATCGACCTTGGAATCTTGGGGCGGGCAGCACAAGGCCGCCCGTGATCCCTCCGGCCGCGGGCCGGTCTCGGATGAAAAGCAGACGCGCTTCCTACGCTTCCCTGCCCCGGAAGGCCACGGCCCGGGACGCATGACGCTCGTGCGATGGGACACGTCGCGCACTGACTGCAAAATCCGCAGGCCGGTCATCGGGTTGTCGCACCCGAGGGCCCATGCCACGAGACCCTTCGGTCGGAGGAAGGGGAGCGGATGGAAACGGTGCTGCGCTTGGTAGTCGCCTGGGCGAGCGTTGCGGCATTCGCCGTCTTCGGCACGGGCTGGCTGGGTGAGCTGTCCTCGCCGCTCTGGGCCAGCGGCCTGTTCCTGTGGCTGTTCGTCGTCATCATCTGGTCGGCCTTCGGCGTGGTGCACGAGGCCGAGGACCTCGCCCACCGCCTCGGCGAACCGCTCGGCACCCTGATCCTCACCCTCTCCATCGTCGTGATCGAGGTGGTTCTGGTCTCGGCCGTGATGCTCTCGGCCAAGGACGCCCCAACCCTCGGCCGCGACACGATGTTTGCCGTGTTGATGATCGTGCTGAACGGCGTCGTCGGCCTTGGGCTACTGATCGGCGGCCTGCGCCACCACCAGCAGCGCTACAACCTCAAGGGTGCAGCCTCCTTCCTCTCGGTGATCATCCCGCTGACGGTGATCGCGCTGATCATTCCGAACTTCACGACCTCGACGACGAACGGCTCTCTCACCCGGTTTCAGGCAATCTCGTTCTCGATCTTCACGATCGCGCTCTATGGCGTGTTCCTGCTGATCCAGACCAACCGGCACAGGAGCTTCTTCCTGGAGGCCGGGACCGAGGAGACCGAGACCACGGCCGACGGGCACAAGGGCGACGCCTCGGCCAAGGCCGTGCTGATCCATACGGCTCTGCTGCTGGCCAACATCCTGCCGATCGTTCTGCTCGCCAAGAGCCTCGCCAAGCTGCTCGACCACGGCATCGCCGCGCTCGGTGCGCCTCAAGCGCTCGGCGGCGTGCTCATCGCCGCCATCGTCTTCACGCCCGAGGGGATCAGCGCGCTCAAGGCGGTCTCGCGCAACGAGCTGCAGCGGGCGATCAATCTCTGCCTCGGGGCCGCTACCTCGACGGTGGGGCTGACCGTGCCGGCAATCCTCGCCGTGGGCCTCGTCACGCACCAGACGGTGATCCTCGGCCTCGCGCCGACCGAGATGACGCTGCTCGCGGTCACCTTGATCCTGAGCACTTTGACCTTCTCCGGCACGCGCACGACGGTGCTCGAGGGCGCGGTGCACCTGGTGCTGTTCTTCGTCTATCTGACGCTGATCTTCTCGCCGTGAGGTGACGGCGCGCGGGTCAGCCGCCGAAGCGTTCGGTGCGGATGGTGCCAGGCTTCACGCCGGCATCGACGAGAAGATCGGAGACCGCACTGACGAAGGCATTGCCGCCGCAGACGAAGACGTGGCGGGGCGTGCCGAGGTGGTCCAGGGCCGTCTCGATCATCACCCGGTCGACATGCCGTCCGGCGGTGGCGCCCTCTCGGGTGGTCAGTAGCGTCAGGTCGAAACCGGGCTCGTCGCGGGAGCGGGCCTGCAGCTCCTCCCGCAGGATCGCCTCCGACGCCTCGCGCACGGAATAGATCAGCAGCATGGGCGTCTCGCTGCCCGTCTCGGCGCGCGCGCGCAGCATCGAGAGCAGCGGAACTACGCCGGAGCCGCCGCCGATGAGAAGCACGGGGCCGCCATCCTCCGGCGACCAGACGAAGGAGCCGCCGATCGGCCCGCGCAGCTCGACCTCGTCGCCGACCTGCGCGATGTCGGCGAAGTAGCTCGATACCTCGCCGCCGGTGAGCCCCTCGATCATCAGCTCGAGCCCGTCTGTATCGCCGGGAGCGGAGGCGATGGAGTAGCTGCGCTGCGCCTGATAGCCGTCCGGCGCGGTGAGCCGAAGCTCGACGTGCTGGCCAGCCCGATGCGTCCCGTCGAGTCCTGTAAAACGCACGCTCTTCACGCGTGGCGTGACCGGCGTGATCGCGCCAATCCTGGCTGTACGCCAGGCTACCCTGTCTGCGGCCACGTCAGTCTCCGGTGAAGCGCTGCTCGCGCCAGGGGTCGCCATACATGTGATAGCCGCGAAGCTCCCAGAAGCCGGCCTCGTCCTTCCGGGTGAAGCGCAAGCCCTTCACCCATTTCGGGCTCTTCCAGAAGTAGAGATGCGGCACGAGAAGCCGGGCCGGGCCACCATGGTCGGGCGGGATCGGCCGGCCCTCATAGGAGGTCGCCACCATCGCCCGTCCGCCGATGAGGTCCGCAACGGGGACGTTGGTGGTGTAGTCGTCGAAGCCCTCGAACAGCGTGAAGTCCGTCGGCGGCTCGATCCCGGCATCGGCTAGGATGTCGTCGAAGCTCACGCCTGCCCAGGCCGTGTCAAATTTCGACCACTTGGTGACGCAGTGGATATCGCCCTTCCAGCGGGTCTGCGGCAGCCGCGCGAACTCGTCCCAGGTCCAGCTCTTCAGGGGCCGCGGCCCGTCGCGCAACGTGAAGCTCCAGGTCTCCTCCGTCACCCGAGGCGTCGGCCCGAGCTGCAGCACGGGGAAATCCTCGGTGAGGTACTGGCCCGGCGGCAGTCGCGCGGCAACGTCCGCCTTCGGCGGACGGCCCGTAAAGCCCCGTGTCACCATCGGTCTCTCCTCTCGCTCGCCACGCCCAGCCTCAGCGACCCGATATGCCCTCTGGGCTGCCGGAGTTCAAAGGCCGGGTCGGCGCGCCGGACTACTTGGCAGCTTGAGGCCCGTAGGGCGGGCGGGGAATCGCACGGTGGGCGGCGCGCAGGGCGGCGGACCAGCGCTCGCGCAGATCGTGGAAATAGGGCTCGCCGGCCTCGATGCGATGGTCGACTTCCAGGGTAAGGGCGTTGCGGCGCGCTACGGCAATGTCGATCGGCAGGCCCACGCCGAGATTCGAGCGCATCGTCGAATCCATCGAGACCAGGGCGACCTTCAACGCGTCGTAGAGATCGAGCCGCGAGGTCACGGCCCGGTCGAGGATCGGCTTTCCGTATTTGTGCTCGCCGATCTGCAGGAAGGGCGAATCCTTCCCGCACTCGATGAAGTTGCCGGCGGAGTAGATCATGAACAGGCGCATCTCGCCGGTGCCGATCTGTCCGCCGAGCAGAAGGGAAACCTCGAAGCGGAGATTGGCCCGCTCGAAGCCCTCGTGCTCGATCTTGCCGACCTGGCGGACCGCGCGGCCGACGAGCTGTGCCGCCTTGAACATGCTCGGCATGTCTTCGAGCTTTTCCGGCGGCTGCCCCTCGACGTCGTCGACGCCCTCCCGCAGCAGGCTCAACACGGATTGCGTCACCGAAAGGTTGCCGGCCGAGGCCAGCATGATCACGCGCTCGCCCGGCGCGTTGAACAGGTGCAGCTTGCGGAAGGTCGAGATGTTGTCGAGCCCCGCATTGGTGCGGGTGTCGGCAATCATCACCAGCCCCTCCTCGACGAGAACTCCGACGCAGTAGGTCATCGCGACAGAGGCCTCGTCACGGAGAATATCGGTCGTCCGGATCGCATATCGGGCCCTCGCGGCGCAAGACGTCGGTCGGCCACGGCTCGGTCAGCCCTGCGACTGGCTCTGCTGCCCCCGGCCCTGACTCTGCGCCTGCGTCGCCTCGTCGACGCGCAGATGCACCTCCAGGCCTTCCCGGCCGCCGCCGAGGCGGCTGCCGCGGATCGGGGCTGCGCCGAGATAGTCGAGGCCGATCGCGACGCGGATATGCGCCTCGGTCGTCGAGATGCCGTTGGCGGCATCGAAACCGACCCAGCCGAGCCCCGGCACCAGCGCCTCGGCCCAGGCATGGCCGGCATGCTGCTCGTCGACCCCGTCGCCGCGCCGAAAATAGCCGGAGACGTAGCGGGTCGGGATCTCGAGGTGGCGCGCCGCGGCGATGAAGATGTGGGACATATCCTGGCAGACGCCCTTGCCGGCCTCGAACGATGCCGAAGCCGTGGTGCTGGCGCTGGTCGGTCCCGGCTCGAAGGTTACGCGTTCGGGGATCGCCGCGAGCAGCTTGTGCAGCACCGCCAGGCGCTCGCCTGCGCCGGACGTCGCCTCGTGCGCGAAGGCCTGGATCTCGGGGCTCGGCTCGGTCAGCGGTGTCTCGCGCAGGTAGAACGGCTCGGGCAGCCGCTCGACGGCGCCGCGCACGATGCCGGCCGTGTCGAAGGTCTCGACCTCGCCTGTGACGCGCACCGTGAGTGCGTCGGCCGCCTCGTCCGCGGTGAACCAGTGGACGATGTTGCCGAAGCCGTCCTCGCGGACCGTCAGCCTGCCGTCGGCCGAGGGCTCGATCCGCCACTGGCGCACGTGCTGGCCATCATGGTCGCGCGGGGTCAGCCGGAGCACCTGGATCAGGCCGCGGGCTGGTTGCTCGTAGGTGTAGATCGTGTCGTGAACGACGCGGATGCGCATGCCTCGGTCCCGGATGCCTGGGGTGAGCGGGGAGCGGTCTGTGCGAGCCTAAACCAGATACTGGTCGCTGATCGCCGCGCCGAGCTTGTTGTTCTCGCCGATGAAGGCTTCGATGAACTCGTGCAGTCCCGAGGCGAAGATCCGGTCGATGTCGGCGTTGTGCAGGCAGCTGCGTAGGTTGCTTGCCAGTCGCTGGCTCTCCCCGCGACGCCCGTAGGAATCGGCGATCAGGTCGAGATGTTCCACCAGCATGCCGACACAGTTGGTGAGCGAGCGCGGCATCTGGCGATTGAAGATCAAGAGGTCTGCGACGAGCACCGGCTTGATGCTCTCGCGATAGACCCAGTGATAGGCGTTGAACGCGGAGACCTCGCGCAGGATCGTGGTCCACTGGAAGTAGTCGAGGGTGCCGCCGACCCGTTCCGAGGCCGGAAGCAGGATCTGATATTTCACGTCGAGGATGCGGGCCGTGTTGTCGGCCCGCTCGATCGCCATGCCGAGGCGGGTGAACCAGTAGCCGTCGTTGCGCAGCATGGTGCGGTAGGCCGAGCCATCGAAGGCGAGCGAGACCTGCTTCACCCAGTCCAGGAACTGCGAGAACTCGTCCCGCGACAGCTCGCGGCCCTCGTAGCTGCGCAGCTCCAGCCAGGCGCCGTTGATCGCATCCCACATCTCGGTGGTGAGCGCCGTGCGGATCGCGCGGGCGTTCTCGCGCGCGGTCTCGATGCAGGAGCGGATCGAGGATGGGTTGTGGCGTGAGAAGGCGAGAAAGTCGCAGACGGTGCGCTCGTTGACGGCGTCGTAATGCTTCTTGAACTCGTCGGCATCGCCCGTGGATTCGAGCGCCGACGCCCACTCGTTGCTGGTACGCCCACCATAGCTCGACGGCAGGGCGGCAAGGCGATGCGCCGCATCGAGGATGCGCGCGACGAAATCGGCACGCTCTGCGTAGCGCGAGAGCCAGTAGAGGTTGTCGGCGGTGCGGGACAGCATGGCTCAGGTCACTGCTGCATCCGGCCAGGAGCGGCCGATATCAGGGAAGAGGGCAGAAACACCGCCCTGCGGCGTATGATTGCTCGAAAAGCAGGCAAATGCCGGCGGTTTGAGCGGCTCCATCGGAGTGCCGCTCCCGTCAGTGCCTGGGAGACGCGCAATCCGGTCAAGCGTCGAGAACCCAGGTGTCCTTGGTGCCCCCGCCCTGGCTCGAATTGACCACGAGCGAACCCTCCTTGAGTGCGACGCGGGTGAGGCCGCCGGGCACGATGCGGATCTCGTCGGCACCGGCGAGCACGAACGGGCGCAGGTCCACGTGGCGCGGCGCGACGCCCGAGGCGACGAAGGTCGGGCAGGTGGAGAGCGACAGCGTCGGCTGGGCGATGAACCCGTCGGGCGCATGACGCAGCCGCTTGCCGAACTCCTCGATCTCGCGCCGCGTCGCGTGCGGCCCGACCAGCATGCCATAGCCGCCCGAGCCGTTGACCTCCTTCACGACGAGATCCTTGAGGTTGTCCATCACGTAGGAGAAGGCCTCCTTCTCGCGGCAGCGATAGGTCGGCACGTTGTGCAGGATCGGCTCCTCGCCGGTGAAGAACTTCACGATCTCGGGCATGTAGCTGTAGACGGCCTTGTCGTCCGAGATCCCGGTGCCGACGGCGTTCGACAACGTGACGTTGCCGCGCTCGTAGGCGTTCATCAGGCCCGGCACGCCGAGGACACTATCGGGCCGGAACACGAGCGGATCGAGGAATGCGTCGTCGAGACGGCGGTAGATCACGTCGACCCGGCGCGGCCCCTCGGTCGTGCGCATGTAGACGACGTCGTCCTTGGTGAAGAGGTCGCCCGCCTCCACCAGCTCGACGCCGAGCTTATCGGCCAGGAACGAGTGCTCGTAGAAGGCCGAGTTGTAGCGGCCGGGCGTGAGCAGCACGACGGTGGGATCGCGCGTTGCCGATTGCGGAGCGAGGCTGCGCAGGGTCGCGAGCAGGGCGTCGGGATAGTTCTCCACCGGCGCGACGCGGTGGCGCGAGAACAGCTCCGGGAAGAGCCGCATCATCACCTCGCGGTTCTCCAGCATGTAGGAGACCCCGGACGGCGTGCGGGCATTGTCCTCGAGGACGAAAAAGTCGTTCTCCCCGGTGCGGACGATGTCGATGCCGGCGATGTGAACGTAGAGGTCGTGCGGCACCCGGAAGGCGCGCATCTCCATCTGATAGTGTTGGTTGCGATAGACGAGATCGGCCGGGATCACGCCCGCCTTGATGCACTCCTCGGCACCGTAGATATCGTTGAGGAACATGTTCAGCGCGGTGACGCGCTGCTTCAGTCCCCGCTCCAGAAAGTCCCATTCTGGCTTGGTCAGAACACGCGGAATAATGTCGAAAGGGATCAGCCGCTCGGTGGAATCACTGGAGCCGTAGACGGCAAAGGTGATGCCGATGCGCCGAAACAGCATTTCGGCCTGGCTGCGGCGGGTGTTGAAATGTTCGGGCGGGGTGTTGTCGAGCCAAGCCTTCAGAGTGTCGTAGGCGTCGCGGACCGGCCCTCCGGCGGGCAGATCTCCCGGCCCGTTCATTTCATCGAAGGCTTTCCCCAGCGCCATCCGAGACTCCCCTAGCTCTCGGTTCACCTAGGCAAGAGGCAGGCCAGGGGAAGACCCTGGGCCAACCACGATTTCAGATGAGCTTCAATCCCTTGAAGCTCGCATGGCCATCGCGGCCGAGGATGATGTGGTCGTGCACGACGATTCCGAGCGGATCGAGCACCGAGACGATCTCGCGGGTCATCTTGATGTCGGCCGCCGAGGGTTTGGGATCTCCGGACGGGTGGTTGTGGGCAAGGATGATCGCCGTGGCGTTGAGTTCGAGAGCGCGCTTGGCCACCTCGCGCGGATAGACCGGCGTATGGTCGACCGTCCCGCGGCCCTGCACCTCGTCGCGAATGAGATGGTTGCGCTTATCCAGGAAGAGCACGCGAAATTCTTCCCGGCCCGCGAAGGCCATCGCCGTTCGCAGGTATTCGAGAAGGGCAGTCCAGGATGAGAGGAGGGGCCGTCCTCGAAGGGCCCTTCGACCGATCTGTTGACCGGCGACGGCAACGATCTGCAGGTCGGCGATGACACCGGTGCTGACGCCGTCGATCTTCGCGAGTTGCTCTGGATCGGCGGTCAGGACCTGGGCGAAGGAGCCGAAGCGGTCGACCAATGCCTTGGCGAGCGGCTTCACGTCCTTGCGGGGAATCGAACGGAACAGAACGACCTCGAGGAGTTCGTAGTCCGCCAGCGCATCGGGCCCAGCCTTGAGAAGGCGCTCGCGCAGCCGCTCACGGTGGCCGACATAGTGCGGCTCCTCCGGCTTGGACGCAGGCGCCGCGCCGAGCAGGTCGGGCGTCGCGGGTGGGAGCACCCGGCTCTTCACGGCCGCAGACTTTCGCTCAGACCTGCGGCTTCGGCTGGTCGAGCCCCTTCGGCGACAGGGTGAAGATCTCGTAGCCCGTCTCGGTGACCGCGACGGTGTGCTCGAACTGCGCGGAGAGCGAGCGGTCACGGGTCACCGCTGTCCAGCCGTCGGAAAGCACCTTCACTGACGGGCGGCCGAGATTGATCATCGGCTCGACGGTGAAGAACTGGCCGGGCTTCAGCGGCACGTCGTAGCTCGCCTCGACGTAGTGCAGGATGGTCGGGGCATCGTGATAGACGCGGCCGAGGCCGTGGCCGCAGAAATCGCGCACGACCGAGCAGCGCTCGGCCTCGGCGAAGCTCTGGATGGCGTGGCCGATATCGGTGGTCGAGCCCCCGGGCCGGATCGCCTGGATGCCGCGCATCAGCGACTCGTAGGTGATCTCGCAGAGGCGCTGGGCCTTGCGCGGCACCTCGCCGACATAGGCCATGCGGCTCGAATCCCCGTGCCAGCCATCGACGATGAGACAGATGTCGAGGTTGACGATGTCGCCCTCGCGCAGCGGCTTGTCGTTCGGGATGCCGTGGCAGACGACGTGGTTGATCGAGGTGCAGATCGACTTCGGATAGCCGCGATACATCAGCGAGGCCGGGTAGGCGCCGTGATCCATGGCGAAGGTGAAGGCGAGCCGGTCGAGATACTCGGTCGTGACGCCGGGCTGCGTCGCCTCGACAAGGAGATCGAGGGCCTCGGCCGTGAGGCGGCCGGCGCGGCGCATGCCCTCGAAGCCCTCCGGACCGTGGATCGGCGGCTCTGGCGAACGCCGGCTTGCGGCGGCGACGGCCTGGTCTTCTCGGCTCATGGATCTTTACTTGGAAGCGTCTGGTCGATTGTCTGTCTACGCCCGGTCGCAGGTGCCGCCAACCCTTCCGAAGCTCAATAGAGCGGCGGCAGCGCGACGTTCGGGATCGCGAAGGGCCCGAGCATCAATCGTCCCCCGGCGAGCTTCACCGTCGGGATCGGCTGCAGGGCGGAATCGCCCGGTGCGCTCCCAGCCGCTGCCTCGGGTTCGCGCCGCTTCATCCCGCCCAGGAACTGGCCGACGAGGTTGCCGATCAGCGCGCCCTTCTCGTTGCCGAAGCGCTTGCCCATGATCTGACCGATGAGATCGCCGAGCCCGGCGGCGCGGACGTCGAACTGCCCCTCCGGCCGGTGCGCCTCGTCGAGCCCCACCTCGCCCTTGGCCTGAAGGCGCCGGTCGCCCTTGATCAGAGAGAGCGCGGTGATGTCGAGCTGGCCCTCGGCCAATCGCCAAGCCTCCAGTTCGCGCTCCACGGCGCGGGTGCGCAGCACGGTGGCACGCTCCAGCGTCGCATCGAGCGCGGCCTCCAGCGGATCGGCATTGCCGAGAATCGGATCGAGCAGCGGAAGCACACCGTCGGTCAGGCGCAAGTTGAGATCGACGGCGCCATCCGACTCGAAACGGCCCGGGGTCGGACGCGCGTGCATCTCGAGATGCTTGGCCGCGAAATCGACGGGACCGGGCGCGCCGCCGCGGACGCTGCCCTTCGGACCGTCGACGACGAGAGAGGCGCGCACGAACCCGTCTGAGGCGCCGTGAAAGCTGCCCTCCAGCGACGTCCAGTTCACGTCACCGGTGAGATCGCCCTGCTCGACATGGAACGGGCCCGTCGCTTCCAGGATGGCGTGGCGCGGCTGGTAGATCTGCACCAGGACCGTCAGCGGCCCAAGGCTGAAGCCGCCATCCGAGCGCGCGAATTTGAGGGATGAGCAGCGCAGTTCCAGCCGGAACGGAAAGCCGGTGATCGTGCGGTCGGCACAGGTCCAGTTGCGCCCAGCCGCCGCCTCGCGGCCAAGCCAGGCATCCATCTCGGAAGCCGCCTTGCCGCGCACCCAGAACCAGCCGGCCGACCAGAGCAGAGCCAGCACGAGCAGCAGGATGTAGGGGAGGAACAGCCCGAGCCGCGAGCGGCGGCGCTCGCCCGCGGGCGTCGGTTCGGTCCTCGGCTCGGATCCCTGCGCCATCACGGTTCCTCGGCTCTGCCCCGACATCGCGGGCGGCCGTCTTTGACGACAGGAGCCTCGTCGGCGCAAGGGCGCTGGAGCGGCCGCTCAGTTCAGGGCTGCGGCCGGAATGTCCAGATCCTCCAGCACGGCGCGGCGCTCGTCCTCGGTCTGGGCGAGGCGATGGACATGCATCTCGGTAGCGCCACGGCGGGCGACATGCGCCAGCCAGCCGCGCTTCAGCCGCTCGCGTGGGCTTTCACCCGAGGTCGCCACGCAGACGGGCTGCGCAATGCCGGCCCCGTCGCGCCGCACGGCGATCACCACGGCATCGCCCATCTCTGCAAGATCGGGCTCGGCCATATCGTGCACGCCCACGACGTAGCGGCGGCCGGACCGGCCACGCCAGGCACTCAGGGTGACGGCCGGCGTGCCGCGAAGGCTTGCTACGGTTCTCAGTCGCTCCTCGGCCATCGGTGCTCTCCGTCCCTCTGCTCCGTCCCCAGCGAGATTGCCTGAGGAACGAAGCGATGTTCCTGTTATGTTCTCATTTAGGAGTGGTTTCCCGGCTTCGTCAAGCGCTGGTTTCCACGCGGATATCCACCGGTCGTCCGCAGGCTGGTCAGCCGTTCGCGAGTGGCAGGTCCGGCGCTCGGCCGTCCGGAACGCCGTCGAAGCCCTCGAGCCAGGCGCGACGCTCGGGCGAGTCGGCCGGATAGGGGCAGGAATCCTTCGGGCGACCCTGCGCACGCGCGCGGGCACCCTCGGCGCTGGCATCCTTCCTGGGATCGGGCTCGTCGCTCATGCGACGGATATGGAGTCCCTTGGGCACCTCGCCAACGGGGACGGCCGCGACCTATCGGCTGCTCGCCTCGACATTGCCCGGCGGGCCGCGCCAGCCGGTCTCGACCGCGAAATCCGCGCCCTTCGCCGCGTCGGAATCCTCGCCGACGAAGACGCGGTAATCGCCCGCCTCCACCACCAGCGTGCCGTCCGCCTCGTGATAGCCGAGATCGCGGGATGGAATGCGGAAGCGCGCAACCCCCGTCTCGCCGGGTGCCAGAGTCAGAGGCACGGCGCCCTTGAGCAGGCGTAGGGGTCGGCTGCGGCTGGCCACGGGCTGGCTGAGATAGAGCTGCGCCACCGTACGGCCGGCCCGCATGCCGGTATTGGTGACGGTGGTCCTGACCTCCAGCGACGCCTCGTGGCGGTCTCCGACGCCCACCTTCGGCGTCAGCACCTCCGGCTCGCCATAGGCGAAGTGGGTATAGGTGAGGCCGTAACCGAACGGGAAGAGCGGCGAGATGGTCTCGTCGGTGTAGCCGAGCGTCCAGCGTGCCCCGTCGATATGCGGGCGCCCGCCCGCGCGGCGGTCGTAGCTCATCGGCAACTGGCCGACCGTGCGCGGCCAGCTCACCGGCAGCTTGCCCGAGGGGGCGGCGTCGCCGAACAGCGTCTCGGCCACGGCCGGGCCGCCCTCGGTGCCGGGAATCCAGACCATCAACGCGGCCTGTGCCCGGTCGATCGCCTCGTGCAACTCGACGGGACGGCCGCCGAAGACCAGCATCACCAGCGGCTTGCCGGTGGCGGCAACCTCCCTGATCAGGTCCTGCTGCACGCCCCGCATGCCGAGATAGGCGCGAGAGGAGCCCTCCCCGGACTGGTCGCGCCCCTCTCCCACCACGGCGATGACGAGATCGGCCGCCTTCGCCGCCTCCACCGCCTTCGGAAAGTCGCTGCGGTCAGCGCAGATCCGGTCGCAGCCGGGGGCGAAGTCGAGGGTGATCCCGGCCTTCTCGGCCCGCTCGGCGAGGCCGGCGCGGATCGAGATCACGTCATCGACCTGGCCGTTGCCCTCATGCGGGCCGACCTGATCCCATTTGGACTCGGCGAAGGGCCCGACGAGCGCGATCCGCTTCACCTTCGTGGGGTCGATCGGGAGCAGGTCGCCCCGGTTCTTGAGCAGCACGAGGCTGGCACGCGCCGCCTCGCGGGCGACCGTGCGGGTCTCGCGCGTGAGCAGCTTGCCTTCGGCGGTCGCCGGGTCGAGCAGCGGACGGTCGAACAGGCCGAGGCCGAATTTCAGGCGCAGCACGCGGCGCACGGAGGCGTCGAGGGAGGCCTGCGAGATCCTCCCGGCCCTCACCTCCTCCGGCAGGTGCTTCACGAACAGCCCGCTGGTCATGTCCATGTCCACGCCGGCCGAGAAGGCCTTGCGGGTCGCCTCGGCACCGTCCTTGGCCACGCCGTGCTTAACCAGGCTCGCAACCGCCTCCCAGTCGGCGATGGCCACGCCCTTGAAGCCGAGCTCGCGCCGCAGGATCTGCGTCATGAGGTGGCCGTCGGCCGTCGTCGGCAGGCCGTTGAGCGCGGTCAGCGCGGTCATCACCGCGTCCGCGCCCGCGCGGATGCCGTCGCGGAACGGCGGCAGGTGGGTATCGTAGAGCTCGGTGGGCGGCACCCAGGTCACATCGTAGTCGCGCCCGCCATAGACGGCGCTGTAGCCGGCGAAGTGCTTCAGGGTGGAGGCGACGCCGCCGTCGCGAAAACCTTCGACCTGGGCGGCGGCGAACTGGCCGGTCAGCCAGGGATCCTCGCCGAGACCCTCGACCACGCGACCCCAGCGCAGGTCGCGGGCGACATCGGCCATCGGCGCGAAGGACCAGTTGACGCCGACGGCGAGACTTTCCCGCGCCGCCGCCGCGGTCGCACGCCGCACGAGGCCGGGATCGAAGCTCGCCGCCATGCCGATCGGCAGCGGCAGCACGGTGCGGTAGCCGTGGACGATGTCGAGGCCGACCAGCAGGGGAATGCCGAGCCGCGAGGAGCGGGCATAGGAGTCGATGGTGGAGGCGAGGTGCTGGTTCGAGAAGTTGATGACGGCCCCCACCTCGCCGCGCCGGACGCTCTCGGGGTCGAAGCCGGGTTCGAGCGAGACGAGGTTGAGCTGGCCGGCCTTCTCCTCCAGCGTCATCTTGCCGAGCAGCGTCTCGAGGCGCTCGTCGAGCGTCTCGGCTCGGGCCAGCGACACGGCGCCCATGAGCGCAGCCGCCGCGATGACGCGTGCGCTGATCCGAATAGCCGTTGCCTGCATCGTCTCCTCCCCGATCGACCGCGACGGCTCCTGGCCGCGTTCTCGATCGACGCGAGGGACCAACTCGCTGATCAGGATGGCTTAATTGCGCCGAAAACCGTCCCCGGTCAGGCGGTCACCGCCCGCCGTCCACGCCGCAGCATCCAGGCGCCGCCGAGGATCGCGAACCAGACCGGCGAGACCGCCAGTGCCAGCCGCGTATCGGCCTCCAGGGTCAGGAGCACGATGATGAAGGCGAAGAAGGCGAGGCAGGCATAGCACATCACCACGCCGGCCGGCATCTTGTAGACGGAGCGGGCATGGAGCTCCGGCCTGTTCTTCCGATAGGCGAGATACGAGAACAGGATCAGCGCCCAGACGAACATGAACAGGACGGCGGACAGCGTGGTCACCAGGGTGAAGGCCTCGCCGAGATCCGGCACGAGGTAGATCAGCAATACGCCGCTGAGCAGGCAGAGGCCGGTGAAGTAGAGGCCGACCGAGGGCACGCGCTGGGCCGAAAGACGGCCGAAGGCCGCCGGCGCATCGTTCTTGTCGGCGAGGCCATAGAGCATCCGGCTCGTCGAGAAGATGCCGCTATTGGCCGAGGAGGCCGCCGAGGACATCACCACGAGGTTCACGAAGGCGGCGGCCGCCGGCAGGCCGGCAAGCACGAACAGCTCGACGAAGGGGCTCTTGTCGGCGCTGAGCGTCTTCCAGGGCGTCACCGCCATGATCACGGCGAGCGCGCCGAGATAGAAGAGCAGGATGCGGATCGGGATCGCGTTGATGGCACGCGGCAGGGTCTTCTCCGGGTCGCGCGTCTCGGCCGCCGTGGTGCCCACGAGCTCGATCCCGACGAAGGCGAAGACCGCGATCTGGAACCCCGCGAAGAACCCCCACAGCCCCGTCGGAAACAGCCCGTCGCGGGTGATGTTGGAGAGCTCCGCCTTCGCACCGGAGGGCGCGGTGAAGCCGGTGGCGACCAGGGCGATGCCGACGAAGATCAGCGCCAGGATCGCGACGATCTTGATCATCGCGAACCAGAATTCGAGCTCGCCGAAGGCGCGCACGTTGACGAGGTTCAGGCCGAGCAGCAGCGCGACGCAGGCAAGGGCCGGGATCCAGCTCGGCACCAGCGGAATGAAGAACTTGGCATAGGCTGCGATAGCCACGACCTCGGCGATGGCGGTGACGATCCAGCAGAACCAGTAGGTCCAGCCGATGAAGAACCCGGCCCAGGGCCCGAGCAGATCGTCGGCGAAGTCCGTGAAGGACTTGTAGGCGAGGTTCGAGAGCAGCAGCTCGCCGAGCGCCCGCATCACGAAGAACAGCATCACGCCGATGACCAGGTAGACCAGCAGGATGGAGGGACCGGCGACCGAGATGGTCTTGCCGGAGCCCATGAACAGACCCGTGCCGATGGCGCCGCCGAGCGCCATCATCTGGATGTGACGATTCTCGAGACTGCGCTCGAGCCCGCGACCACTCCTCGCCATCACCATCCCCCAAGCTAGGCCCTAGGGAGGTTGTAGACGATCAAACCGCACGGCAGGAAGCGCATCGCTCCGGCAACCGGCCTCAATCTTGGGCCGCGTGCGCGTTTTCAGGCGGCGAGGCCGTAAGCCACGGGCTCCGCGGCCACGACGCGGCCGCGGCCGGCGCGCTTGGCGGAATAGAGCGCGGCATCCGCCTGGCGCATGAGATCTTCGAACTCTCCGGCCTCGCCGGGTGCCGTCGCGGCGACGCCGACGCTCACGCCGATGCGCAGCCGCGGATAGGCGGCGAGCGAGACCGTCGCCACCGCGGCCCGGACGCGCTCGGCGATCCGTGCGGCCGTCGCGAGGTCGCAGCCGGACAGGGTGCAGGCGAACTCCTCGCCGCCCATGCGTCCGAGCACGGCGCCCGGCGGCAGCACGGCCTCGGCCAGATGGGCGAAGGCGACGAGCACGCCGTCTCCCACGGCGTGGCCGTAGGTGTCGTTGACCGATTTGAAGTGGTCGAGGTCGAACAGAAGCAGCGCGACGGGGTCACCACCGCCCGCCAGACGGGCCTCGGTGCGGCCGACGAAGGCCCGGCGGTTGGCGAGCCCCGTGAGCGCATCCGTCTCCGCCGCGAGACGCTGGCGCCGCTCGGCCCGTTCCTTGGTCAAGGCCATCAGCACGAAGGCGATCGCCACCGTGAACAGGACGCCGACGAAGCAGAGCACGGGGAGCCAGGGCGATTCGACCACACGGCTGGCGGGCGGCGGCTCCAGGAAGAGCGCCAGCGGCACGCGGATCCAGTACAGCACCGTATAGGCCGACATCAGGATGATGGCCGGCCAGCGGGAGGCCAGGGGCTCGACGCGGCCCCGCAGGATCTCCCGGGCGCTGAGGGCGCAGAACGATCCGGCGATCGTGGAGGCGAGCGCGATCCGCGCCGGAAGCGACGCGTAGAAGGCGGGCACCAGGCAGGCGAGGCCCCAGACGAGGCCGCCGGCCAGGGCGATTCGATAGGCGGGCCTCAGGCCCTCGAAGCTGCGTACGCCGCTCCAGATCAGGCCGTAGGCCGCGAGCATCAGGGCGTTGCCGAGGCCGATCGACAGGCTGTCCGGGATGATGCCGCGCAGGCAGAGCAGGGCCGAGGCCCCCGCGCCGACGAGATGGGCCACGCCCCAGATCGCCAGGGCCCGCGACCGCCGGTCCTGGCTCCAGGACAGCAGAAAGAGCACGCCGACGATGAAGGTGACGACCACCGTCATCAGAAAGAGGGTCGGGGTGTCGAGGCGCATCTGCCGGGTCTGTCCTTTACCTGCTCGCCGCGTGCCGGCCCGACGCCGCCATGGTTGCTCCTCAACCGCGAAAATTGAGTTTACGCAATGTCACACAGACAGGGGGTAGCCCTCGAGGCGGCTTTCGTCAGGCGGCGTACGCAGGCGCCGCGCGAGACGTCGCGCCAGCCCCGTCTGTCTCTCTCCATCGGCATGGGCTATCTTGGCCGTATGAGCCTGCTTCGCCATACCCGCCGCCTCGGCCGATGGGCAGCCTGCCTCGTGGCCGGCAGCGTCGTGGCGTCGGCCGGTCCCGCGGCCGCGCAAGCCTTCTCGCCCTTCATCGGCTTCGCGTCACTGCCCTCCTTCGCCTGGCCGCAGCCGGAGAGCATCGACGAAGGTCGCTGGGCCGGCTCCTATGCGAGCCTGTCGGCGGGCTACCAGGTGTCCTCGTCGAAGCATTTCGGCAGCTATTCCGGGCCGACCGTCGGCTTCGAGGGTGGTCGGATGTGGCAGGAGGGGCGCTTCGTCTACGGCATCGTCGGCGGCTTCGACTATCTCTCGGCCATCGGCGGAAACGCGACGCCCGGCTTCGGCCGCCTCGCCTATTCGCGCGACTTCGCGGGCGCGCTCCAGTTGAAGGTCGGTGCGCTGCTGACGCCCGACGTGCTCGTCTACGGCAAGCTCGGCGCGCTCGCCGTGCACGAGCAGTGGCGCGTCGGGCCGACCTCGGTCTCGCAGCCCTTCTCGCGCGACGACATCGCGATCCGGCCGGACGCCCGCGTCGGCGTCGAGTGGGCGGTGACCGACAAGCTGACCTTGGCCGTCGAGGCGGGCATGACGGGCAGCGGCATCCGCTGAGCGCGCCGGCTACCCCGCCCGCCGGATCAGGCAGGTGGCGACGGCGTAGGTGACGGTAGCACCCCGCGCATCGAAGGCTCGCAGCGCCCGTCTGAGCTGACCGGGCGAGCGGGCTGCCGTGAGGTCGGAGGGCGTCTGAGCGCCGATCGCCCGCAGCGCCCGCAGGAAGGCGGCGCCGTCCTCATGGGTCTCGCGCACGTCCTCCAGCCGGATCTCGGTACGGCAGGCCGCGAAGCGCATGGCCCGCAACGCGTCGATCGTTGGATAGGCGGGCGTCGCCGAGACCCGTCCCACCGCCTCCTGCGCTGCGTCCCACTCGCGAAAGGTGCCGGCGGCGAGGGTCGTGACGGCGAGCAGGCCGCCGGAGCGCAGCAGGGCGCAGAGCCCGGCCAGCGTACCCGGCAGATCCACGAACCATTGCGCGGCGAGGCTCGACGCGATGAGATCGAAGCCGGGGGCCATGGCGGGACGCTCGGCATCCATGACGGCGAAGTGAAGATCGGCCGCCGCGCCGATTCGCGTCCGGCAGCGCGCGATCATTGCAGGCGCTATATCGGTGGCGAGCATCGGTCCGACCGGAATCCGGCTGCGCAGGGCCCGCGTCAGGAACCCAGTGCCGCAGCCGATTTCGAGGGTCCGGGGCGACGGTGCGAGCGGCGCGGCGGCAATTGTCGCGGCGAGCCCATCGGCGACGACGGCCTGGATGCGGGCGTCGCCGTCATACTCGTCCGCGCGATCGAAGGCCCGCGCGACAGCCTGTTTCCACGCGGTCATTCTTGTTCGAGATGCGATCGTCCAGCGGCTCGCGCCCGCCCTACCCTGCCGGGATGGCCCGCTCAAGCTGACGCGGCGCGGGCCTGGACCGCAACCCTTGCCAGAACGGCATTGCCCCCGACGCCCGGTCGAGCCCTGGGCCGTGCTCATCGTGGACGAGGGCGGTCATGCCGCCCACAATGATCCGGAGCGGGCGCGGAGCGGCGAGACCATTATGCGCGAGCTCCGCAGCCGGTGCAGCCTTCCCGCGGGCGGTGCCCTACCGGCTCGGCACGAGGACAACCGACGTCATGGAAGAGGACAGCGTTCACGGCACCATGGCGCTGCCCGTCTCGGAGCCACGGACTGCTCTGGAGATGGCCGATGCCTGAGAATCCCCTATCCGGCCGCCGCATCCTGGTGGTCGAGGACGATTACTTCCTCGCGGATGATCTGCAGCGGAGGCTGCGGGCTTCCGGCGCGATCGTTCTGGGGCCGGTGCCCTCGGTGGAGGGGGCACTCGGCCTCGTCGATCGCGAGACCGTCGACGCTGCGTCGATCGATGTGAAGCTCGGCGTCGAGATGGCCTACCCGGTGGCCGATGCGTTGCGCGCCCGAGGCGTGCCGTTCCTGCTCACGACGGGGTACGACCAAGCCTCGCTCCCGGAGCGCTACGCCAAGGCGCCGCGATTGGAAAAGCCCGTCGCGGTCGAGGAGGTTCTGCGAGCGCTCGGGCGTTTGCTGAACGCCGCATAGCCCCTGACCAGCCGAGCACGGAAGGGGGTCAAGCCGACGTCACCGGCAGAGGCCTGAACCGCTCCCCGGCTGCGCGGTCGCAAGGCGGACGCCCTGGAAACCAGCCTCCTCCGCGCCGATCCGCGTCCGGCAGCGCGCGATCATCGCCGGCGCGATATCGGTGGCGAGCATCGATCCGACCGGAATTCGGCTGCGCAGGGCTCGCGTCAGGAACCCGGTGCCGCAGCCGATTTCCAGGGTCCGGGGCGACGGTGCAAGCGGCGCGGCGGCCGCGTCCATCACAGTAGAAGGAGGCAGCCGCGAAGTGTGCTGATCGCCGTGCGGATCCATAATGCGGCTTGGTTGGACTTTGCCCGATCCGGAACACCACACATTTTGACCCTGTCTCTGACACTGCGACGCTCAAATAATCAGACGGCTATCTTTCACTGCTGAAGAAGCGCATCCTGCGTCATCACCGGCCGAGAACGACAGGCTCCCGTGGCTGAGGGCCAAGTCTCCCGCCTGCAGGGTTTGGGAGGTCACGTGGCTAGGATCGGTATCCATCGGACATCATTGAGTCACCTGAGCAGCACGGCCGTTTTGGCCACCTGTTTCTGCATGCCGCGGCTGCCAGGTGCGGCGCCACCAGTTCTACAATCACAGACCGGGAGTGACGATTATGGCCACGGAAAAGCAGCGCGGCAGTCGTGAGGCGAAGAAGCCGAAGAAGCCCGTCGTGAAGACGAATGCGTCTGCACCGTCGATGAAGAATCCCGTCAGCGACGCCTTGAAGGCACCCGGACGCAAGTAAGCGCAAGAGCGCTCACCAACGCTGCCCGAGGGGCCGCTTCGACCGCATACGTTGCGCAGCGATGCGGTCTTCTCGTTCCAACCGACCGATCAGCTTCCATCGAAGGGGGTTGACTCGCCATCCTCGATGTCTCGGCAACTCTGGATTATCAGGAATGCGAATTCTCGTCGGCTGCGAGATGACTTACGACTTTCAGTATCCCACAACCCTCATCGCGATGCTGAATGTTCACTCATCACGGTTTTCCGACCTTGAGCGGCCAGACTACATTTTGACGATGCCCTCCGTACCGCTGGAGGGATATCGTGACAGCTTTGGAAACTGGTGCACCCGCTTGGTTGCGCCGGCCGGTCTCCTGACGCTGAAGACCGATACGGTCGTGCGCGATCACAGCGAGAATGAAGCACCACCTGATACAGCCGCGACTGAAGCGTTCGCCTCGATGTTGCCGACGGACACGCTGCTCTTCCTAATTGGAAGCCGGTATTGCGAGACAGATCGACTGTCGAACATCGCCTGGGAACTGTTCGGAAGCCTGTCGCCAGGGTGGTCGCGCGTCCAGGCCATTTGCGACTACGTGCATGACCGGATCACGTTCGGGTACGAACACTCGCGGGCGACGCGTACAGCCGCAGAGGTCTTCGAGGAGCAACGAGGCGTGTGCCGCGACTATGCTCACCTCGCTATTACCTTTTGCCGATGTCTGAACATCCCGGCGCGCTATTGCACCGGCTATGTCAGCGACATTGGCTTGCCCCTACCGCATTCACCCGGCGACTTCGCGGCTTGGATGGAGGTTTTCTTGGGCGGACGCTGGCACACGTTCGACCCGCGGAATAACAGCCCGCGCATCGGTCGCATCTTGATTGCATATGGTCGCGACGCTGCCGACGTGCCGCTGACGCTTACCTTTGGGCCGAATTCGCTCGTCAATTTTGTGGTTACGACTGAAGAGGCACCCGCCATCGCGAATTGAGGTCGGCCTCGCGGCTTTTCTATTCCCCGCCTTACAAAACAGACACTTATCAATCTAAATTTTCATTATTGCTATACTTGCAGATTGTTCGGCGCCTGTACCCTGCCGCAAGGATACGCAGATGGACGATGACAGAACACTGATCGCGTTCGTTCTTATTCCCTCGTAGTCGAGAGTTTTATCGAAATCTTTCGTTTGCCGAGCATAATACGAATTAGGATAATGTTCATTGACGTAACTCTGCGTGAGTCGCATTGCTAGCCGATATTTTTCGTCGAAATCGCGATCCCCATAAGTATCTTTGTCGGTGAAGGTACCGTTTTCGATCGCAGCTGCTTGCTTTTCGCTCGAGACTTTACGTCGAGCGGCTTCTTGTCGCCGCCGACTCTGCGCTTTGAACCAGGAGATAATTTTCATTGCCGATCCTCAAATTTTCAATGGCTGCGGGATCGTCACTCGCCTGGTCATTTTCGACACAAGGACCATCCGCCGCATTACAGACTAAATCGGATTAACTTGAATACGAATATTTGGAACGTCGAAGAAGATCACATTCCTCAAGTCGGCGATGGTCACTTTGGATATAGGAGAAACTCTATTGTTGCGCTTGGCCTTGTTCTGAGGCCATGACGTCAAGAGCCTAACCCGCTGGCGCCGAGAGCGGCGCCTCAACCAACCGCCTATTGTAGGTAACCTGGGCATCACAACACCTGCGAGCGCGGACCGATTGACTACGAGTTATTATCGATAATTATGAACACTTCCGTGATGACACAGTATTGAAACGGAATGGGAACGCAGATAGCTACATGCAGCTATCTGCATGAAATGGCTAAGCCCCTGTCGTTTGGCCTAGCACCTGCAGGGCGCGATCTTTGATTGCTTCGCGGCCTGCCCATTCGGGCTCGATCTCATCGTTACGAGCGAGAGTTCGATTCCGAGTATCAAAGCAGTGCCGAGACAAGGCGCGTCCTCCGAGGAAGGCGGGAGCGCACGTCTCTCTCAGTCGCAGGCGCCCTAAGATTGTTGGCCGGCGATTCGTCGACGTTAGATCATTGTACAAAAGATAACAATGAGACGGCTGGCGTGCTCAGCGAGCCTGGCGGACTTGGGAGCTCTGCGACTTGGCCCATACAGAAATGGCTCATCCGCCCCAAAAACGATGCCACTCAACGCGGACCTTCCGGGTGGGCGCCCAGCATCAGACGTCGATCCTTCGCCGAGCCTTACGGCAGCGCGAACACGGTGAGCTGGCCGCCGGCGGCGGTGTACTGCGACAGCGCCGCGTAGCCGCCAACCGCTCCGGAGCCGTCGGCGGGATCGGTCAAGCCGGCGGCGAGGCCGATGCCCGCCCAGCCGCCGACACCGGAGAGCACGGCGACGTACTGCCGGCCGTCGTGCATGAAGGTCATCGGATTGCCGACGATGCCGGAGGGTGTCTTGAAGCGGTAGAGCTCGTGCCCGTCGCGGGCATCGACCGCCTTCAGCCAGCCCTCCAACGTCCCGTAGAACACCACGCCGCCCGCCGTCGCCAGGGTGCCGGACCACACCGAGAACCGCTCCGGGAGCGACCAGGCGATCCGCCCCTTCACGCCGTCCCAGGCGATGACGTTTCCGGTCCGGTCCGTGCCGGGCGGCGGGTAGAGCCCGAGCGTCGCGCCGACATAGGGCTGGCCCGGCACGTAGGTGACGTGGAAGGGCTCGTAATCCATGCAGAAGTGGTTGGTGGGCACGTAGAACAGGTGCGTCTGCGGCGAGTAGGCTGCCGGCTGCTGGTTCTTCGCTCCCAGCGCCGAGGGGCAGATGCCGTGCATCACCTCGTCCTCGCCGGTGGTCTCCGGGGCGTGCCGCGGATCCACCAGGGGGCGCCCGTAGGTCGGCGAGGCCCGGTCGCGGTCGATCGCCGTGGCCCAGTTCACCGTCGGATCGAATTTCTCGGCAGTGACGAGTTCGCCCGTGGCGCGGTCGAGGCTGTAGCCGAAACCGTTGCGGTCGAAATGCGTGAGGAGATGGCGCGGCCGGCCATCGACCTCCTGGTCCGTCAGGATCATCTCGTTGACGCCGTCATAGTCCCACTGGTCGTGCGGGGTCATCTGGTAGAGCCAGGCCGCACGGCCGGTCTCGGGGTGCCGGGCGACGATCGACATGGCCCATTTGTTGTCGCCCGAGCGCTGGGCCGGGTTCCAGGTCGAGGGATTGCCGGTGCCGTAATAGAGCAGGTCCAGGGCGGGGTCGTAGGAGAACCAGCCCCAGGCGCAGCCGCCGCCCATGCGCCACTGGTCGCCGTCCCAGGTCTTCAGCGACGAGTCCTTCCCGATGGGTTTGCCGAGTTCGGTCGTCTTGTCCGGGTCGACCAGCATGTCTTCGTCCGGCCCCGTCGCGTAGGCCCGCCAGATCCGCTTGCCGTCCTTGAGGCCGTAGGCGGTGACGTGGCAGCGGGCGCCATACTCGCCGCCCGAAATGCCGACGATCACCAGATCCTTCACCGGCAGCACCGTGGCCGTGTTGGTCTCGCCCTTCGCCGGATCGCCGTTCTTCACCGACCAGTTCACCCGGCCGGTCTCGGCATCGAGCGAGACCAGGGTGGTGTCGTTCTGGTGCAGCAGGATCGCGCCGTCCGCATAGGCGAGCCCGCGGTTGACGGTGTCGCAGCACATGACAGGCACCACGTCGGCCGCCTGTTTCGGGGCGTATGACCAGAGGATGCGGCCCTCGTGGTCGAGGTCAAGCGCGTAGACCGTGTTCGGGAACGGCGTGTGCACGTACATCCGATGGCCGACGACGAGCGGCGCGCCCTCGTGGCCGCGCAGCACCCCGGTGGAGAAGGTCCAGGCTACCTTGAGCCGGGAGACGTTCTCGGCGGTAACCTGATCGAGCCGCGAGTAGCGGGTATTCGCGTAATCGACCGTCTGGATCACCTGCTGACCGGGATCGGCGAGCCGGGTTTCGAGATCGGATCTTTCCGCCTGGCCGACGGCCGATGCGGGGCCGGCGAGACTCCACAGGAGCACCGACAGCAGCAGACGTTTCATCGCAAAACTCGCCTTGTCCGAGGCCTCGTCAGCCGTCGTTCAACGGGTGCAGGTCGCGCACCATGCTCTTGAGGCGGTCGTCGAGCACGTGGGTATAGATCTGCGTGGTCGAGATGTCGGCGTGTCCCAGCAGCTCCTGCACGATCCTGAGGTCCGCGCCGTTTCGCAGCAGGTGGCTGGCGAAAGCATGGCGCAGCACGTGCGGCGAAATCCGGTCGGCCCGGATGCCGGCCGCTGCGCCCGCGACCTTCAAATCCCGCGCGAAAGCCTGGCGGGTCAGGTGTCCGCTCTCGCTGTCGGCCGGAAACAGCCACGGACCATCACCCGGAACATGACGCAGGTGCTCACGCATGGCCTCCCGGGAAACGTCCGTCAGCGGCACCAGACGCTCGCGCCCACCCTTGCCCTTCACCACGAGATAGCGCTCGCGCGTCGAGGCCGCCGAGCGCGGCAGGGCGATCAGCTCGGAGACGCGCAGGCCCGTCGCGTAGAGAAGCTCCAGAAGACACAGCATTTTCCGGGCTCGGGCCGTCTCCGCCGCACTCTCGGCGGCGGCCACCCGCTCGCGCGCCGCGGCCAGCAGCCCGTCGACCTCCGCGATCGAGAGCACCTTCGGCAGGGCCTGCGCCCGGCGGGGCCCGGCAACCGGAGCGCTCGGGTCGGATTCCGAAAAACCCTCTGCGTAGAGGAACTTATGGAAGCCGCGGATACAGGAGAGCCGGCGCGCCGCCGAGGACGCCTTCAGCCCGCGCGGCTCCAGATCGGCGATGTAGGCCCGCACGCTCGCCGCATCCGCCTCGACCGGATCGATGCCCTCCGCGGCAAGGTAGGCAAGGTAGTCGTCGAGATCGCGCCGATAGGCCGCCAGCGTGTTCGCAGCAGCCCCACGCTCCGCTGCCAGCATGTCGAGAAAGAGCTGCGCCACGTCGGCGGGAGGCCGTTCTGTCTCAGCGGCTGAAGCGGGCGCTGCCACCGGGCGGCGTCCTCGGCGTTGGGCGCCTGGACGGCCTTCGCTCACTTGTTGCCCGGTTGGAGCTTCCCTGCCGGGATCGTCACGCTCATCTCGCGCTGGGTCGGCTGCACGAAGGTGGCCAACGCGAAAAGTCCGGCGAAGACGGCGCCCCCGAGGATGGCCAGGATCGCCAGGAAACGGAACAGGGACGGCACGGCGCGCGAACCTCTCGGACAAACTCTGCCAAGAGCAGGCTACGAAAAGTGTGATCGGCTTTTCGTGTGAAGCCTACTCTAACCCTCTGAATTGATCACGTTTTCTACGTTTTGATCGACTCGATTTAAACGCAGCGCGATCTCGCGCGCGGCAAAGCCGGTTGCGCGTGTCGGACCGGAGGATCTGGTCCCATGCGTGGCGTGCGAAGGCAAGGTCCACGAAGCCACAGGAACAGCCTGGCGAAATGCTTCGCCCGCTCCCGAAAATTGGCTATGACCGCGCGATGACCGACCCCGACGCCACGGGCTCAGAGCCGGACGACCCGATCGAGGCGCGCATTCGCCGCGCCCTCGGCGCGCGCTCCATCGTGCTCGTCGGCCTGATGGGCGCTGGCAAAAGCACGGTTGGCCGCCGCCTGGGCACCCGTCTCGGCCTCATGTTCAAGGACGCCGATGCCGAGATCGAGGCGGCTGCGAACCTCACCATCACCGACCTGTTCGCGATTTACGGCGAAGAGAGCTTTCGCGAGGGCGAGGAGCGCGTCATCGCCCGTTTGTTGCGCCAAGGCCCAATGGTGCTGGCCACCGGCGGCGGCGCCTTCATGCGCGACGCCACGCGCGAGCGCATCGCTGACAGCGCTGTCTCCGTATGGCTGCGCGCCGAGCTCGACGTGTTGATGCGGCGCGTGAAGAAGCGCAGCACCCGCCCCCTGCTGCAGACCGCCGACCCGGAGGCGACGATGCGCGACCTGATGGCGGTGCGCCATCCGGTCTATGGACGGGCCGATGTCATGGTGCTGTCCCGCGACGTTTCCCATGACCGCGTGGTGCAGGACGTGCTGGAAGCCCTCGACGTCTGGCTGAGCCCGCCTGCCCAGGGCGTCGCCGCGCAGTAGAGCCCGAGCGAGAGAATGAGCGAGCACCTCACCGTCCACGTGCCCCTCGACCAGGGCCGCGATTACGACATCTTGATCGGCCGCGGGCTGCTCGACGAGGCCGGCAGGCGGATCGCAGCCCTCGGCGGCAAGGCAGCTGCCATCGTCACAGACGACACCGTCGGCGGTCTCTACGCCAAGCGGGTCCAGGCCTCCCTCGAGGCAGCCGGCCTGCGCTCCGGCATCGTCAGCGTCGCTCCCGGAGAGGCCTCGAAGAGCTACGCCACCTTCGCTCAGGTTTGCGACGGACTACTCGGGTACCGCATCGAGCGCGGCGATCTCGTCGTAGCGCTCGGCGGCGGCGTAGTTGGCGATCTCGCGGGCTTCGCGGCGGCCTCGCTGCGCCGCGGCGTGCGCCTCGTCCAGGCGCCGACGAGCCTGCTCGCACAGGTCGATTCCTCCGTCGGCGGCAAGACCGGCATCAACTCGCCGCTGGGCAAGAACTTGATCGGTGCTTTCCACCAGCCCCGCCTCGTCCTCGCCGACACCGCGACGCTCGACACCCTGGTCGAGCGCGAAATGCGCGCCGGCTATGCCGAGGTCGCGAAATACGGCCTGATCAACGACGCCGGATTCTTCGACTGGTGCGAGGCGAACTGGGGCGGTATCTTCTCGGGTGGCCCCGAGCGCGACGAGGCCGTGGCCATCTGTTGTCGGTCCAAGGCCGGCGTCGTCGTGCGCGACGAGCGCGAGGACGGCGAGCGCGCTCTGCTCAATCTCGGCCACACATTCGGCCACGCCCTTGAGCGGCTGACCGGCTACGACCCCGCCAGGCTTGTCCACGGTGAAGGTGTTGCCATCGGGCTCGCCCTCGCCTTCCGCTTCTCCGCTCGTTTGGGACTGTGCTCCGGCCAAGATGCCGGCCGCGTCGCCAATCACCTGGCTCTCGCCGGGCTGCCGACGCGTCTGAGCCAGGTTCCTGGCGGCTCAGGCGATGCCGACATGCTCCTCGACGCCATGACACAGGACAAGAAGGTACGCGACGGACAGCTCACCTTCATCCTCGCTCGCGGCATCGGCCAGAGTTTCATCGCCCCAGGCATCGACGCCGCCGACGTCCGGGCCTTCCTGACGGATGAGTTGACCAACGCGTAGTCGGCCGCGACCGGTCTACCGGATTACACGGGGCCGAGCGCCGCACGCGTTGCGGCATCGGCGCCGATCTCGTCAACGCCATTCATGCCGAGCGCCTTGGTCAGCCGAAGCCGAGCACGGCTTACCCGGCTCTTCACAGTACCGACCGCAACACCGCAGATCTCAGCCGCCTCCTCGTAGGTGAAGGCCTGTGCGCCCACGAGAACCAAGGCTTCGCGCTGGCTGGAGGGCAAGAGATCAAGCGCCTCGTGGAACTCACGCAGTTCGAGGGAGACCTCCTGAGCGGGCAGGCTTGTCAACTTGCCAGCCATGACACCATCGGCATCCCCTACCTCGCGCTTGCGCTTGCGCAACTCGGAGTAGAACGCATTACGGAGGATGGTGAACAGCCAAGCCGTTAGGTTGGTGCCGTGCTGAAAACTGTCCGCTTTGACCCAGGCCTTCACCAGCGTGTCCTGAACCAAGTCGTCGCTTCGATCGAGGTCATAGGTCAGTGAATAGGCGAAAGCTCTGAGCGCGGGAATCGCCCCGAGCAGCAGAGACCTCATCTCCGCGTCGGCTCCCGGTGGCGTGTTGTTCTGCGGTTGAGCCGGGACGGTCATCCGGGTCATCGTGGGCCCTCCGTGCTTCGATCCTGCGCGGCAAGCACGTCGACGAGCCGCGTCAATCTTTCGGGCAGGGGTTGATTGAGGACGCCCGCATAGAGGAGGCGCAGGCCGCGCCCGATGCGTCGGCGCGCCTCGGCTGCGCCGCCAATGGCCGGCGACTTCTCCGCATCCGAGTTGGATGCTCGGGGTGCTGGTTGTCCGAACCGGGACCGGTCGCGCTCGTGATTGTTCATCACTCCCCGTCATCGTGCCTGCCTGAGGGCCACGGCCGATGTCGGAGCGTGCAGAAATCTTGAGAGCGGCACGTTCAGTCGGATGAGGCCATCATTGAAGGCTACCGTGCTAGTGCCGAGCGATTTAACCGTCTCTGAAATGCGCGTTCAGTCGCTCTTCAAGAAGCAGAAACGATTAGAAACAAGAACGAGACGAGTTTATAGCCAAGCTTAGCAGCTTAAATAATTGCCCACGTCAGCAGCAATTCTTTCGAATGGCGCCAGAATGCTTTCGGACTCAACCAACGTCACAAGCTAGACCGACAGCTTTGCCGAAGCACGATTCGTGGGATCCGGCTGTTTCCGCAGCCGTCACGGCCTAGTCCACCAACGGCGAACGACCCACCTGCTTGCATGGCGCAGTAGTGGCTGGTAGCCCATTTCCCGATGCCGGTTTAGCTCAGCTGGTAGAGCAACC
>NZ_BJZV01000014.1 GCF_007992215.1 Methylobacterium gnaphalii
CCCTCACCACATCATCGACAGGGGACGTTGAGGGGCGGGCCCTCCCGCCCGCTCTTCACGTTTCCGCCGAGGTTCAGGTTATGACCGGTCAGAATATTCGCATTCGCCTCAAGGCGTTCGACCATCGCATCCTCGATGCGTCGACCAAGGAGATCGTTTCGACGGCCAAGCGCACCGGTGCGCAGATCCGTGGTCCGATCCCGCTGCCGACCCACATCGAGAAGTTTACCGTGAACCGCTCGCCGCACATCGACAAGAAGTCGCGCGAACAGTTCGAGATGCGCACGCATAAGCGAGTGCTCGATATTGTCGATCCGACCCCCCAGACCGTGGACGCGCTGATGAAGCTCGACCTCGCCGCTGGCGTGGACGTGGAAATCAAGCTCTAAGTCCCGCGGGATTTAGGGCTTCAGCGATCAACGCGCGAGGGAGAGACCTATGCGCTCAGGCGTCATTGCACGAAAGGTCGGCATGACCCGCGTCTTCACCGACGCAGGCGAGCACGTGCCGGTTACCGTGCTTCAAATCGATCAGTGCCAGGTCGTGGCACACCGCACGACCGAACGGGACGGCTACGTCGCCCTCCAGGTCGGCGTGGGCAAGGCCAAGGTGAAGAACGTGTCGGCTGCCGAACGCGGCCGGTTCGCGGTCGCCAAAGTCGAGCCGAAGCAGAAGCTCGCCGAGTTCCGCGTCAGCGAGGACTCCATGATCCCGGTCGGTGCCGAGATCACTGCGGATCACTTCATCCCGGGTCAGTTCGTCGACGTGACGGGCACCACCACGGGTAAGGGTTTCGCCGGTGGTATGAAGCGCTGGAACTTCGGTGGTCTACGCGCCACTCACGGCGTGTCCGTGTCGCACCGTTCGATCGGATCGACCGGCGGCCGTCAGGATCCGGGCAAGACCTTCAAGAACAAGAAGATGCCCGGTCACATGGGCGTCGAGCGTGTCACCACGCAGAACCTCAAGGTCGTGCGCATCGATCCCGATCGCGGCCTGATCCTCGTCGAAGGGGCCGTTCCCGGCGTTGCCGGCGGCTGGATCCAGGTTCGCGACGCGGTCAAGCGCAAGCTGCCCGCCGAGGTGCCGCATCCTGGCAAGTTCCGTGAGAACGGTTCGAATGGTTCGGCTTCGAACGAAGCGCCCGCTGAGGCGCCCGCAGCCGAGGAGAACGCGTGATGAAGCTCGATATCACCACGCTCGATGGGTCCTCCGCAGGCTCGGTCGAGCTCAACGAGACCATTTTCGGCCTTGAGCCCCGCGCCGATCTTCTGCAGCGCATGGTCCGCTACCAGCTCGCCAAGCGGCGTGCCGGCACCCATGCCGTCAAGAACCGCTCGGACATCGATCGGTCGACCAAGAAGATCTATAAGCAGAAGGGCACCGGTAACGCCCGCCACGGCGCCGCTTCCGCCCCGCAGTTCCGCGGTGGTGGACGTGCGTTCGGCCCGGTGGTGCGTGACCACGGCCACGACCTCCCCAAGAAGGTCCGTGCGCTGGCCCTGAAGCATGCGCTCTCCGCCAAGGCCAAGGCCTCGACCCTAATCGTCGTCGACGACATCAAGGTCGATAGCCACAAGACCAAGGCCATGGTCGAGCGCTTCGGCAAGCTCGGCTGGTCGAGCGCCCTGATCATCGGCGGTGCCGAGGTCGACGAGAATTTCGGCCGCGCCGCCCGCGCCGTGCCGAAGATCGACGTACTGCCCGTGCAGGGCATCAACGTCTACGACATCCTGCGCCGTGACACCCTCGTCCTGACGAAGGCCGCGGTCGATGCGCTGGAGGAGCGTTTCAAATGAGTGCCGATCCGCGCCACTACGACGTCATCGTCTCCCCGGTCATCACCGAGAAGGCAACGAACCTCACCGAGCAGAACAAGGTCGTCTTCCGGGTCGCCCCGAAGGCTACCAAGCCGCAGATCAAGGAAGCGGTCGAGAAGCTGTTCGACGTCAAGGTGACCGGCGTGAACACGCTCGTCACCAAGGGCAAGAAGAAGTTCTTCCGCGGCCAACGCGGTCAGCGGTCCGACGTGAAGAAGGCGATCATCACCCTCGCCGAGGGTGACACGATCGACGTCACGACCGGCCTCTGAGAACACGATAGTCTAGGATCAAGCCGATGGCCTTGAAGACATTCAAACCGGTCACGCCGAGCCTTCGCCAGCTCGTGCTCGTCGACCGCCGTGAGCTCTACAAGGGCAAGCCGGTGAAGAAGCTGACCGAGGGCAAGTCGTCCTCGGGTGGCCGTAATAACCTCGGTCGCGTGACCGTCCGCTTCCGCGGCGGTGGTCACAAGCGCACCCTGCGCAACGTCGACTTCAAGCGTCGCGAAAACCTCGGCCAGACGGCGACCGTGGAGCGGATCGAGTACGATCCCAACCGCACCGCCTTCATCGCGCTGATCGCGTTCGAGGATGGCAAGCAGGCCTACATCCTGGCCCCGCAGCGCCTCTCTGCTGGCGACAAGGTCGTCGCCGGTGAGAACGTTGACATCAAGCCGGGCAATGCCGGGCCGATCGGCAATATGCCGGTGGGCACGATCGTCCACAACATCGAGCTGAAGATCGGCAAGGGCGGCGCAATCGCCCGCTCCGCCGGCAACTACGCTCAGATCGTCGGACGTGACCAGGGCTACGTCACGCTGCGCCTGAACTCGGGCGAGCAGCGCCTGGTGCACGGCCAGTGCTTCGCGAGCGTCGGTGCGGTCTCGAACCCGGACCACATGAACATCTCGCTCGGCAAGGCTGGCCGCAACCGCTGGCTCGGCAAGCGTCCTCATAACCGCGGCGTGGCGATGAACCCCGTCGATCACCCGCATGGCGGCGGCGAGGGTCGTACCTCGGGCGGCCGCAACCCGGTCACGCCCTGGGGTGTGCCCACCAAGGGGAAGAAGACCCGGTCCAACAAGCGGACCGACACCTTCATCCTGTCCAGCCGTCATAACCGTAAGAAGTAATCGCCATGGCACGCTCCCTCTGGAAGGGGCCGTTCGTCGACGGCTACCTCCTCAAGAAAGCCGACGCCGCCCGCGGCTCCAGCCGCAACGAGGTCGTCAAGATCTGGAGCCGCCGCTCCACGATCCTCCCGCAGTTCGTTGGCATCACCTTCGGTGTGCACAATGGACAGAAGCACATCCCGGTCTACGTCACCGAGGAAATGGTCGGTCACAAGTTCGGCGAGTTCTCGCCGACCCGCACCTTCCCCGGCCATGCGGCCGACAAGAAGGCGAAGAGGCGCTAAGATGGGCAAGGCTGCCACCCCCCGCGCGCTCCCCGAGAACGAGGCGAAGGCCGTCGCGCGCATGCTGCGCGTGTCGCCCCAGAAGCTGAATCTCGTGGCGCAGCTGATCCGCGGCAAGAAGGTCGATACGGCGCTCGCCGATCTTCAGTTCTCCCGCAAGCGTATCGCCGTCGAGGTCAAGAAGTGCCTCGAGAGCGCGATCGCCAATGCAGAGAACAACCACGACCTGGACGTGGACGACCTCGTCGTCTCCCAGGCTTTCGTGGGCAAGGCGCTCGTTCTCAAGCGTTTCCACGCCCGTGCCCGCGGCCGCGGCGCGCGCATCCTGAAGCCCTTCGCGAACCTCACGATCGTGGTTCGCGAAGTGCGCGCTGAAGCGGCCTGAGGAGGACTCCATGGGTCAGAAAATCAATCCGATCGGCCTGCGTCTCGGCATCAACCGGACCTGGGAATCCCGCTGGTTCGCCGGCAAGGGCGAGTACGCCAAGCTCATGCATGAGGACGTTGCGATCCGCGCCGCTCTCATGAAGCAGCTGAAGCAGGCCGCCGTCTCCAAGATCGTGATCGAGCGTCCGCACCGGAAGTGCCGCGTCACGATCCACTCGGGTCGTCCGGGCGTGGTGATCGGCAAGAAGGGTGCGGATATCGAGAAGCTGCGCAAGCTCGTCGGCTCGATGACCAAGGCCGATGTGACGATCAACATCGTCGAGGTGCGCAAGCCCGAGATCGACGCCACCCTGGTGGCCGACTCGATTGCTCAGCAGCTCGAGCGCCGCGTTGCCTTCCGTCGTGCCATGAAGCGCGCCGTCCAGTCGGCGATGCGTCTCGGTGCTGAAGGCATCCGCATCAACTGCGCTGGCCGTCTCGGTGGCGCAGAGATCGCACGCACGGAATGGTACCGCGAGGGCCGCGTTCCGCTGCACACGCTGCGGGCCGACGTCGATTACGGCGTTGCCACCGCGTTCACCACCTATGGGACCTGCGGTATCAAGGTTTGGGTGTTCAAGGGCGAAATCCTCGAGCACGACCCGATGGCCCAGGACAAGAAGGCCCAGGAAGAGGGCGGCCGCTCCGGCGGGCGTCGCGAGCGTGACGGCGATGACCGTGGTGGCCGTGGCCGCCGCGAGCCGGCTCACGCCTGATCGCCCGAGGCCAGGAGAGTTTGAGAGGCTGCCATGCTGCAACCCAAGAAGACCAAGTTCCGTAAGCAGTTCAAGGGGCGCATCCATGGCGCGGCCAAGGGCGGTTTTGACCTGAACTTCGGCACGTTCGGCCTCAAGGCCGTCGAGCCGGAGCGTGTCACCGCACGCCAGATCGAGGCGGCCCGCCGCGCGATCACCCGCGAGATGAAGCGTCAGGGCCGTGTCTGGATCCGGGTGTTTCCGGACGTTCCAGTCACCGCCAAGCCCACCGAGGTCCGCATGGGCTCCGGTAAGGGTGCTCCCGAGTATTGGGCGGCCCGCGTCCATCCGGGTCGCATCATGTTCGAAGTGGACGGCGTCGCCGAGATGGTTGCCCGCGAGGCCCTGCGCCTCGGAGCGGCCAAGCTGTCGGTGCGCACCCGCATCATCGCCCGCATCGCCGACTGAGAGGGGAGGGGATCATGAAGTCATCACAGAGACTGTCGGATCTGCGCGCCCTGTCGCCGGATCAACTGAGCGACGAGCTCGTCAACCTGAAGAAGGAGCAGTTCAACCTGCGCTTCCAGGGTGCCACGGGCCAGCTCGAGAACGTCGCCCGCGTCCGTGAGGTCCGCCGCGACATCGCCCGCGTCCGTACGCTTCAGCGTCAGAAGACGCTGGCGTCGTCGGCGCAAGGCTAAGGAGTTCAGACTATGCCGAAGCGCGTGCTGCAGGGCACTGTCATCAGCGACAAGACCGACAAGACCATCACGGTGAAGGTGGAGCGCCGCTACACCCACCCCGTGATGAAGAAGACGGTGCGCCGCTCGAAGCACTATCACGCCCACGACGAGAACAACGTCGCCAAGACGGGCCAGACCGTGTTCATCGAGGAGTCGCGTCCCTTCTCGAAGACCAAGACCTGGAAGCTGGTCGAGGATCAGGCTGCCGCAGCGGAAGCCGCAGGTCAGGCGCCCGCCGCCTGAGGACCGCTCCCGAGAGGTCGATCGACATCTGGCCTCTTGCATCGACGGTCGGCACGTAGTATCGCGCCGACCTTCGCAGACATTCCGTGAGGGTGTTCGCACCTTCACATGACCGCGGTGACCGCGCCGGCGTTTCCAACGCCGATTGCGCGGTCCGTTACATTCGGGGACCTCAGATCCCCATCAGGCGTCGTCCGCCGGACAATACCGTCCGTGTGCGGATACCCGCCCGAAACAAGGAAAGGTCACTTCCGTGATCCAGATGCAGACGAATCTGGACGTCGCTGACAACTCTGGTGCGCGTCGTGTGATGTGCATCAAGGTGCTCGGCGGGTCGAAGCGTAAATATGCCGGCGTCGGCGACATCATCGTCGTTTCCGTCAAGGAAGCGATTCCGCGCGGCCGCGTGAAGAAGGGCGACGTCATGAAGGCGGTCGTCGTTCGTACGGCCAAGGCCGTGAAGCGCGTCGATGGATCCGTGATCCGCTTCGACAAAAACGCTGCCGTTCTGATCAACAATCAGAAGGAGCCGGTCGGCACCCGTATCTTCGGACCCGTGCCGCGCGAGCTTCGCGCACGCAATCACATGAAGATCATCTCGCTCGCTCCGGAGGTGCTGTGATGGCTGCGAAGATCAAGAAGGGCGACAAGGTCGTCGTTCTCACCGGCCGCGACGAGGGTCGCTCGGGTGAGGTCATTCAGGTGCTTCCGAAGGAGAATCGCGCGTTCGTTCGCGGTGTGAACCTGGTCAAGAAGCACCAGAAGCAGACGCAGAACCAGGAAGGCGGGATCATCTCCAAGGAGGCCGCCATCCATCTTTCCAACATCGCGATTGCCGACCCCAAGGACGGCAAGCCTACGCGCGTTGGTTTCCGTATTCTCGATGACGGCCGCAAGGTCCGCTTCGCCAAGCGCTCGGGGGATCTGATCGATGGCTGACGCTAAGAAGTCTGCAAAGGCCCCGAAGGACGCCGGTCAGGCGGACGAGGCCCAGACCGTGAATGGGGGCAGCGCCAAGCGCGGTGCGAGTGCCGACGGCTACACCCCGCGGATGCGCAAGCATTACGACGAGGTCGTGCGCCAGAAGCTCATCGAGCAGTTCGGCTACAAGAACCCGATGGAAGTGCCGCAGATCGAGAAGATCGTCATTAACATGGGCGTCGGCGAATCCACCGCGGATTCGAAGAAGGCGACCGTTGCTGCCGGCGACCTCGCACTGATCGCCGGTCAGAAGCCGGTGATCACCCGGGCCCGCAAGGCCATCGCGACCTTCAAGGTCCGCGAGGGTATGCCGATCGGCTGCAAGGTCACGCTCCGCAAGGCGCGGATGTACGAGTTCATGGATCGCCTGGTTACGATCGCGCTCCCGCGCGTCCGCGACTTCCGCGGCCTGAACCCGCGTTCCTTCGACGGCCGCGGCAACTACGCCATGGGCCTCAAGGAGCACCTCGTGTTCCCGGAAATCTCCTACGACAAGGCGGAGCAGACCTGGGGCATGGACATCGTCGTTCAGACGAGTGCCAAGACCGACGAAGAGGCCAAGGCCCTTCTCGCCCACTTCAAGTTCCCGTTCCGGCAGTGAGCCCTCGGGCTCATACGCGGACACTGGAGATAGACAGACATGGCTAAAACAAGCTCAGTCGAAAAGAACAACCGCCGCAAAGCGCTGGTCAAGCGCTTCGCTGCCAAGCGCAAGGCGCTGCTGGCGACGGCGAACGACACCTCGCTCGAGATGGAGCAGCGCTTCGAGGCACGGCTCAAGCTCGCCGAGCTGCCGCGCAACTCGTCGCCGACCCGCATTCGCAATCGTTGCGAAGTCACCGGGCGCCCCCGCGCCTATTACCGCAAGCTCGGTATGTCCCGTATCGCCCTGCGTGAGCTCGGCAATAAGGGCCTGATCCCGGGTCTCGTGAAGTCCAGCTGGTAAGGGGGAGCCACCATGGTCAACGATCCCGTGGGTGATATGCTCACCCGCATCCGCAACGGTCAGCTCCGGCGCCGCAACGTCGTCCAGACGCCAGGCTCGAAGCTCCGCAAGAGCGTTCTCGATGTCCTCAAGTCCGAGGGCTACATCCGCGACTATTCCGTGAGCGATCTCGGAAACGGCCGCACGGAATTCGCGATCGAGCTGAAGTACTACGATGGCCAGCCGGTCATCCGCTCGCTTCAGCGCGTGTCGAAGCCCGGCCGTCGCGTCTACTCGTCGGTTGGCGAGCTGCCGCGCGTTGCCGACGGTCTCGGCATCACCATCATCTCGACCCCGCAGGGCGTCATGGCCGATCACAATGCGCGTGAGCGCAATGTCGGCGGTGAAGTGCTCTGCAAGGTGTTCTGATCCGGAGGACAGCCAAATGTCTCGCGTAGGCAAGAAGCCCGTCCCCGTTCCGTCCGGCGTCACCGCCACGGTCACGGGTCAGACGGTGAAGATGAAGGGTTCGAAGGGCGAACTGGAATTCGTGGTTCCGCCCCAGGTCGTCGTCGAGTTCAAGGACGGCGCCGTCTCGGTGCAGCCCAAGGACCAGTCGAAGCAGGCTCGTTCCCTGTGGGGCACCTCGCGTGCCCAGGTCGCCAATCTCGTGGAGGGTGTGTCGAAGGGCTTCGAGAAGAAGCTCGAGATCACCGGCGTGGGTTACCGCGCAGCGATGTCCGGCAAGGCCCTCAAGCTGTCGCTCGGCTATAGCCACGACATCGAATACGAGATCCCGGCCGGCATCACGATCGCGACGCCGAAGCCGACGGAGATCACCATCTCGGGGATCAACCGTCAGCAGGTCGGTCAGGTCGCCGCTGAGATCCGCGAATACCGTGGTCCCGAGCCCTACAAGGGCAAGGGCGTGAAGTACGCGGGCGAGTTCATCTTCCGCAAGGAAGGCAAGAAGAAGTAAGGGGGCGACATGTCTTCAAAGAACGAAGCCCTCATCAAGCGTAAGGCGCGCGTGCGCCGTGCACTTCGGGCAGCAGCGAACGGTCGGCCGCGTCTCTCGGTGTTCCGCTCGTCCAAGCAGATCTACGTTCAGGTTATCGACGACGCTGCCGGCAAGACGCTGGCCGCAGCATCGAGCCTCGACAAGGATCTCAAGAGCGGCTTGAAGACCGGTGCCGACAAGGCAGCGGCCGAGGCCGTTGGCAAGCTCGTCGCTGAGCGCGCCAAGGCTGCAGGCGTCTCGAAGGTCGTCTTCGACCGCTCGGGCTACATCTTCCACGGCCGCGTCAAGGCTCTTGCCGACGCTGCCCGCGAAGGTGGCCTGGAGTTCTGAGGCCGCAACGACCCGGGCGAGCGAAGCACGCCCGTCGACTGCAAAGATATCGAGCGAGCGGACCGTTTCGGCCTGCGCCAGTGAGATGAATAGGAAGAACGATGGCACGTGAACGTGAAGGCGGGGGCCGCGGCCGCCGCGACGACCGCGAGGAGCGCGACAGCGAATTCGTGGACAAGCTCGTCCACATCAACCGCGTCGCAAAGGTCGTGAAGGGTGGTCGTCGCTTCGGCTTTGCCGCTCTCGTCGTGGTCGGCGACCAGAAGGGTCGCGTCGGCTTCGGCCACGGCAAGGCCCGTGAGGTGCCGGAAGCCATCCGCAAGGCAACGGAGGCTGCCAAGCGTGGCCTGATCCGTGTGTCGCTGCGTGAGGGCCGCACTCTGCACCACGACGTCAACGGACGTCACGGCGCCGGCAAGGTCATTCTGCGCGCTGCACCGCAGGGTACCGGCATCATCGCCGGCGGCCCGATGCGCGCTGTCTTCGAGACGCTCGGGATGCAGGACGTGGTAGCGAAGAGCCTCGGCTCCTCGAACCCCTACAACCTAGTCCGTGCGACCTTCGACGCTCTCAAGAACGAGGACAGCCCTCGTTCGGTCGCCGCCCGTCGTGGCCTCAAGGTGTCCGCGCTTCAGTCGCGCCGCCGCGATGCCGATCCGACGGATACCTCTGAAGCCGCAGTGGCGTAAGGGGAGGGCAGAATGGCTACCAAGACTGTCCGTATCGAGCAGATCGGATCGCCGATCCGCCGCGAAGCCTCTCAGCGCGCGACGCTGATCGGCCTCAAACTGAACAAGCTCCACCGTGTGTCCGAGCTGGAGGATACCCCCTCCGTTCGCGGCATGATCCGCAAGGTTGCGCACCTCGTGCGCGTCCACGGCGACGTGGCTTGAGGAGGGCGCGATGAAGCTCAACGAGATCCACGACAACGAAGGCGCGACCAAGGCCCGCATGCGCGTCGGCCGCGGTATCGGCTCCGGCAAGGGCAAGACTGGCGGACGTGGCGTGAAGGGTCAGAAGGCCCGCACCGGCGTTTCCATCAAGGGCTTCGAGGGCGGTCAGATGCCGCTGCATCGTCGCCTGCCCAAGCGCGGCTTCAACAACCTGTACTCGACCGACCTCAACGAGGTGAATGTCGGCCGGGTCCAGGAGGCGATCGACGCGGGCAAGCTCGACAAGGCAGCGACCGTGACGGTTGCCGCTTTGGTTGAAGCCGGCATCATCAACCGCGCTCGCGACGGTGTGAAGCTGCTCGGCGTCGGCGAGTTGACGACCAAGCTGACCTTCGAGGTCACGCGCGCTTCCAAGTCCGCCATCGAGGCGGTCGAGAAGGCTGGCGGCTCGGTCACGACCGTCTTCGCCGCAGGCGCAGCTCACCGGGCGACTGTTGCGTCGGCCTGAGCCAACGCTTAAGTCGAACCACCTGAGCGGCGGCCCGTGCTAGGCGCGTGGCCGCCGTCTCTGTTTCAGGCCCATCCGGACGGCATTCTTCGGGAATACGTGACATGGCATCAGCCGCCGAGCAGCTTGCCGCCAATCTAAATTTCGGCGCGATCGCCAAAGCCGACGAGCTCAAGAAGCGTATCTGGTTTACGATCGGTGCGCTGATCGTGTTCCGGCTCGGTACCTACATCCCGATTCCCGGTATCGATCCCGAGCAGTTCGCCAAGAACTTCCAGAGTCAGGCCGGTGGCGTACTCGGCATGTTCAACATGTTCTCCGGCGGTGCCGTCGAGCGCATGGCCGTGTTCGCGCTGAACATCATGCCGTACATCTCGGCCTCGATCATCGTTCAGCTCCTCACCTCTGTGGTGCCGACGCTGGAAGCCCTCAAGAAGGAGGGCGAGTCCGGCCGCAAGGTGATCAATCAATACACCCGCTACCTCACTGTGGTGCTGGCGCTGGTTCAGTCCTGGGGCATCGCTTTCGGCCTTCAAGGCTCGAACGCGGTGATCAATCCCGGACCGTTCTTCATTCTGTCGACGGTGCTGACACTGACCGGCGGCACGCTGTTCCTGATGTGGATCGGTGAGCAGATTACCTCGCGCGGTATCGGCAACGGCTCCTCGCTGATCATCTTCGCCGGCATCGTGGCGCACCTTCCAGCCGCGATCTTCGGCGCGCTGGAGCTGACACGGACTGGCGCGCTGTCGCCTGCTCTGCTGCTCGGTGCGACGATCGCAGCCATCTGCCTCGTCTATTTCATCGTATTCATGGAGCGGGCTCAGCGCCGGCTGTTGATCCAGTACCCGAAGCGGCAGGTCGGCAACCGCATGTACGAGGGTCAGACCTCGTTCCTGCCGCTGAAGCTCAATACCTCGGGCGTTATCCCGCCGATCTTCGCCTCGTCGCTCCTGCTGCTGCCCGCCACGGTGGCGAGCTTCTCGGCGAACCAGGGGTCGACGGGCATCCTCGGCACGCTGACGGCCTATATCGGGCACGGCCGGCCGCTCTACATGCTGCTCTACGCCGCCCTGATCATCTTCTTCACGTTCTTCTACACGGCCGTGGTCTTCAATCCGCAAGAGACGGCCGACAATCTCAAGAAGCACGGCGGCTTCATTCCCGGTCAGCGTCCCGGCGAACGTACGGCGAGCTACATCGACAAGATCCTGACCCGGATCACGGTGATCGGTGCGCTCTATCTTACCTTCGTCTGTCTGGTGCCGGAGATCGTGGCATCGCAGACATCGCAGAGCCTCGGCTTTGGCGGCACGTCGCTGCTGATCGTGGTCTCGGTGACCATGGATACGGTCGCCCAGATCCATGGGCACCTGATGGCGCACCAGTATGAGGGCCTGGTGAAGAAGGCGAAGCTGCGCGGCGCTTCCACCACACAGCGCCGCCGCTGAAATCAGCCAATCTCGGCCAAAGGTCTACGGAAAGGAGCGCACAAAAGACGTTCCTTTCCGGGCCCCCGGTGATTACCCTGCCGAACGGAATAACGAGCCCGCGAGGCGGGCCTGAGGAGGATCACGGCGCCATGCGGATCATTCTGCTCGGACCCCCTGGGGCGGGGAAGGGTACGCAATCCGAGCGAATCACCCAGACTTACGGCATTCCCCAGCTCTCGACCGGCGACATGCTGCGCGCCGCCGTAGCGGCCGGCACGCCCGTCGGCCTGGAAGCCAAGTCGATCATGGAGAGCGGCGGCTTGGTGCCGGATGCCGTGGTGGTTGGCATCGTCGCCGATCGTGTGGAAGAGCCGGATTGCGAGCACGGCTTCATCCTCGACGGTTTTCCGCGCACGGTCGAGCAGGCCATCGCCCTTGACGAGATGCTCAAGGAGAAGGGGCTCGAGCTCGACACGGTGATCGAGTTCGTCGTGGACGAGAATGCCCTGGTCGGCCGCATCGCCAAGCGTGCCGAGGAGACGGCGGCACGCGGCCAGCCCGTGCGCAAGGACGACACGCCAGAAGTCTTCAAGTCGCGCTTCGAAGCCTACAAGAAGCAGACGGCTCCGCTGTCGAGCTACTATGCCAGCCTCGGCCACCTCCAGACGATCGACGGCATGAAGCCGATCGACGAGGTGACCAAGGATCTCACTGCTATTCTCGACAGGTATCGTCAGACCGTAGCGTCTTGAGCCGATCGGCTCGGACCCTGCCTTGACTCCCCGGGTGGCCTGCGCTAGGCGGGCCACCTTCGTCCAGACCGCGCTTAGGTCCAGGGTGCCTCTCAGAGGCTGCTCTTGGGCCGATTTGTCGTTATCGGCCTGGACATCAGCACCGCGTGCAGGGGCCGGCCTCCACCGGACGCACGCACAACTCGCGGCTCGGGTTCGCCCGGCCCAGATGGAGAAGACCTTGGCCCGTATCGCAGGCGTCAACATCCCGACCAACAAGCGCGTCGTCATCGCGCTTCAGTATATCCACGGCATCGGCTCGAAGAAGGCCGGCGAGATCACCGAGAAGGTCGGCATTCCGGCCGAGCGTCGGGTCAACGAGCTGACCGATGCCGAGGTTCTCCAGATCCGCGAGACGATTGACCGGGATTACCTCGTCGAGGGCGACCTGCGCCGCGACGTCTCGATGAACATCAAACGCCTGATGGATCTCGGCTGCTACCGTGGCCTGCGCCACCGCAAGCAGCTCCCGGTCCGCGGCCAGCGCACGCATACCAATGCCCGCACCCGGAAGGGCAAGTCGAAGCCGATCGCCGGCAAGAAGAAGTAATCCTCGTCAATCGGAGGCCGGGCAGAGCGCGGCCTCCTTCGCCTTCACGGAGCGGATCCTTCGCAGCCGTGATCGTTCGATGTGTCCGCCCCGGGCGGTGCCTTCGATATTCGAAAACATCCATCCCGAGCGCCTGGTGTTACGGGCGTGCCTGAAGGAAGAGACTGAGAACAAATGGCCAAGGAACCGACCCGCGTCCGCCGGCGCGAACGCAAGAACATCGTGTCGGGCGTTGCCCACGTGAACGCCTCGTTCAACAACACGATGATCACCATCACCGACGCGCAGGGCAACACGATCTCGTGGTCGTCGGCTGGCGCGATGGGCTTCAAGGGCTCGCGCAAGTCGACCCCGTACGCCGCACAGGTTGCCGCCGAGGATGCAGGCCGCAAGGCTGCCGAGCACGGCATGCGCACCCTCGAGGTCGAAGTGTCCGGTCCGGGCTCCGGCCGTGAATCCGCACTTCGCGCATTGCAGGCCGCTGGCTTCACCGTGACCTCGATCCGCGACGTGACCTCGATCCCGCATAACGGCTGCCGCCCGCGCAAGCGTCGCCGCGTCTGAGCGGGGATCGGAAGGAGTCCCGCGTGTCGGACGGTTCGAAGCCACTTCCTGGAGTGCTGCGTTGGAATCTCGGTGACCTCACGGTCACCGTGCTCAACGACGGCTGGTTTCAGGACTCGGCTGAGAACCTCGTCACCGGCATCTCCCCCGAGGAGGCCGTCGCGCTTCAGAAGTCCGGGTACCGGCCTTCGGATCCGCGCATCACGCTGAACGCCTTCCTGATCACGGGTCCCGGCCGCAGGCCGCTGCTCATCGATGCTGGCTACGGCCCGCTCGCTCCAGTGGCCTCTCTTGGCCGGGTTGCCGCAGCTTTGGCCGCCACGGGCGTCGCGCCGGCCGAGATCGACATGGTGCTCGTCAGCCACCTGCATCCCGACCATATCGGCGGGTTGCTTGGTGAAGTCGGCAAGGCACGCTTCCCGAACGCTACGATCGCGCTGCATGCCGACGAAGCGGCTCATTGGCTTCCCGATGCCGCTCTTGCCGGGGCGCCGGACGGGGCCAAGCCGTATTTCGAGAATGCCCGCAAGGTGATCTCGTCCTACGAGGGACGCGTTCAGGAGCACCGTGGTGGCGAGGTCGCTCCCGGTATCGTTGCCGTTCCGTTGCCCGGCCATACGCCGGGCCATACCGGTTTCCGGATCACGTCGGGCAGCCAATCGCTGCTGATGTGGACCGACATCGTCCACCTGCCGGCGATCCAGTTCGCCAAACCCGAGGCGGGCGTGGGCTTCGACGTGGATGGCGAGCTGGCACGGGAGACGCGCAAGCGCATCCTCGCCGAGGTTGCCGATACGGGTACGCTGATCGCCGGGTCTCACCTCGAGTTCCCGGCGCTCGGCTATGTGACGCGCGATGGCGGTGGATACCGTTTCGTGCCGGAGCTCTGGGTCTCAGGGCAACAATAGTTTCAGGGACCGATCCCGGCGCGGGGGCGTGTGGGGGTCGGCCGAAGCGTGATCCGGGACGCCGGACACGCGAGTACGACGAGAGGTAGGACCGTGGTCATTCAGAAGAACTGGCAAGAGCTCATCAAGCCGAACAAGCTGCAGGTTTCGGCTGGAGACGATCCGAAGCGGATCGCGACCGTCGTTGCTGAACCGCTTGAGCGCGGCTTCGGTACGACGCTTGGCAACTCGCTGCGGCGCGTGCTGCTCTCCTCGCTCCAGGGCGCCGCTGTGACTTCGGTGCAGATCGATGGCGTCCTGCACGAGTTCTCCTCGATCCCGGGCGTGCGCGAGGACGTCACCGACATCGTCCTGAACATCAAGACGATCGCAATCCGCTCGCAGACCGACCAGCCGAAGCGCATGACCCTGCGCAAGACCGGCCCCGGGCTCGTCACCGCTGGCGATATCGGCGCGGTTGGCGACATCACGATCCTCAACCCCGACCTCGTGCTCTGCACGCTGGACGACGGCGCCGAAATCCGGATGGAGTTCACGGTCGCTACCGGCAATGGCTACGTGCCGGCCGAGCGCAACCGTCCCGAGGACGCGCCGATCGGCCTGATCCCGGTTGACGCCCTCTTCTCGCCCGTGACCAAGGTGAGCTACCGCGTCGAGACGACCCGTGAGGGCCAGGACCTCGACAAGGACAAGCTGACCATGACGGTCGAGACCAACGGCGCCGTCACGCCGGAGGACGCGCTCGCCTACGCCGCGCGCATCATCCAGGATCAGCTGCAGATCTTCGTGAACTTCGAAGAGCCCCGGAAGGAAGAGGCTGCCCCGCTCGCGCCGCAGCTCCCCTTCAACCCGGCCCTGCTCAAGAAGGTCGACGAGCTCGAGCTGTCGGTCCGTTCGGCGAACTGCCTGAAGAACGACAACATCGTCTACATCGGCGACCTCATCCAGAAGTCCGAGGGCGAGATGCTGCGCACCCCGAACTTTGGTCGGAAATCGCTCAACGAGATCAAGGAAGTGCTCGCCGGAATGGGCCTGCACCTCGGCATGGACATCCCCGGATGGCCGCCGGAGAACATCGAAGACCTCGCCAAGCGCTTCGAAGAGCATTACTGAGCCGCGCTTCGGCTCGATGGGCCTATTCCCGTCGAGCCAGCACTGCCAAGAGAATCCCGCCGCGGGGTCAAGCGGATCATAGAAACAGCCTCACCATGAGGCACACGGCCGTACCGTGGCACGGCGGCCGTGACAGACAAGGATAGCCATCATGCGTCACGGTTTCCGCGGTCGTCGCTTCAACCGCACCACCGAGCATCGCAAGGCGATGTTCGCGAACATGTCCGCCGCGCTGATCAAGCACGAGCAGATCATCACCACGCTGCCGAAGGCGAAGGATCTTCGTCCGGTCGTCGAGAAGCTGGTTTCGCTGGGCCGCACCGACAGCGTGCACACGCGTCGTCTCGCCATGGGCCAGATCCGCGACGCCGACATGGTCGTGAAGCTTTTCACGGTGCTCGGTCCGCGTTACGCGGCGCGTCCGGGTGGCTACCTGCGCATCATGAAGGCCGGCTTCCGCAAGGGCGACAATGCCCCGCTCGCCGTCATCGAGTTCGTCGATCGCGACGTCGATGCCCGTGGCAAGGATTCGGGCCCGGTTCAAGGTGGCGAGGCTGAAGCGGCCTGAGCCGCGCAGCTGATCGAATGTTTGAAAAGGCGGCCCTCGGGCCGCCTTTTCTTATTCCGCCGATCTGGCCGAATTGCCGGATCCATGGCCGACCGTTCGCCTAGTCTTCGTGGCGGGTCAGCAGATCCGGGCGCCGTTCCTGCGTGAGCCGCAAGCTCTCCGCTTCCCGCCACCGCGCGATGGCACCGTGATTGCCGCTGTTGAGGATGTCCGGGATCGCGTGTCCCTCCCATTCGCGGGGCCGCGTATAGTGCGGATACTCGAGCCGCCCGGCTTCGAAGCTCTCGTCCTCGCCCGAAGCGACCTTTCCCATCACGCCGGGCAGCAGTCGCACGCAGGCATCGACGAGCACGAGAGCTGCGATCTCGCCGCCGGACAGCACGTAGTCGCCGATCGAGACCTCCTCCAGGCCGCGGGCGCTGATCACACGCTCATCCACGCCCTCGAAGCGGCCGCAGACGATCACTGCGCCGGGGCCCGCACTCAGGGCACGCACGCGCGCTTGGCTCAGCTGCTTTCCCCGGGGGGACATCAATAGGCGAGGGCGGGGGTCGTCGGGCGCCGCGGCCGCATCGATGGCAGCGGCGAGCACGTCGCACCGGAGCACCATGCCGGCGCCGCCGCCAGCGGGCGTATCGTCGACGCTGCGGTGGCGACCGATGCCGTGCTCACGGATCTGATGGGTTTCCAGCGCCCAGGTGCCGCGCGCGAGCGCGTCGCCCGACAGGGAGAGCCCGAGAGGGCCAGGAAACATCTCCGGATAGAGCGTCAGGATGGTGGCCCGCCAGGGCGCGGTGTCGGTGGTCATGGCCTCCCATGGCGCCTCGCGCGGGTGGGCGTCAAATGTTGGCGCGGCATATGGGCGGACAGTACGCTATGCTCGTGCGATGATCCGTCGTCCGCTCTGCATCCTTGCCCTCACAGCCGCATTCGCGAACGGTGCCGTCGCCCAGGACGTCCAACCCATGGCGCCGCCGGGCATCGCGGCCGATCGCTTTCCAAAGCCCGATCGTCCGGTCGCCGAGATCGTCTCACCAGCCTGGGCGCTTGAGAAGCGCCGCAACCAAGCCGACGAAGTCGGGCAGGTGGCCACCCTTATGGGTATCCGCGAGGGCCAGACCGTCGCTGATGTCGGCGCCGGCAACGGGTACTACGTTTTCCGGCTCGCCAAGCGCGTCGGACCGACTGGTCGGGTCCTCGCTGAGGACATTACGCCGGACTACCTTGTCGACCTCGACAAGCGGGTCCGCGAGAGCGGTCAGTCCAACATTACGGTGGTGCGCGGCGACGCTCACGATCCGCGGCTTCCGCCAGCCTCGCTCGATGTGGCTGTCCTCGTCCACATGTATCACGAGATCAGCCAGCCCTACGGTCTGCTCCACAACCTCGCCACCGCGATGAAGCCGGGCGGCTGGGTCGGCATCGTCGATGCGGATGACATCCCGTCGAAGCATGGCACGCCCCCGAAGCTCCTGCGCTGCGAACTCGCGGCTGCCGGCTACAGAGAGGTGAGCATGAAGACGCTGAAGGGCGGCGTCGGCTATCTGGCGATCTTCGAGCCGCCGTCACCAGAGGCGCGGCCCGATCCAGCGACGATCACACCTTGCAAGGACGAAACGACCCGAAAAAAGGCGCGCTGATCCGAAGAAACCAGCATAAGGCCATTCACTGCTTGCGAGGATTTGGCGGCTAGCCTGACAGCTCCCATTCCGGAATGCCGTCATGATCCTCGGCCTTTGGCTCGACCAGCCAGTCTGGTTGATGTTCGCTTTGCTCGCCGTGCCGTTCCTCGGGCTCTGTGCGATCCTGTCGGGGCTGACGCTGTGGCGGCGCTCGCGCCCGCTGATGCAGGCCTGCGGCACGGGGATCGTGGCACCGTATTTCAGTGCGGTCTCGGTGATGCTGGCGTTGCTGACGGGCTTCGTCGCCAACGATGCCTGGGAGCGGCAGCGACAGGCCTCACGCGTGGTCCAATCCGAGCGGGTCAACGCTCGTGCCGTCTACGATCTCAGCATCGCGACGGTCTCGGACATGAGCGACATCCGGGTCCTGCTTGCCGGATATCTCGATGCGGTGATCAGCGACGAATGGCCAGCTATGGCCGAGACCGGTCAAGCCTCCCCGCAGGCGAACGCCGCCTTGGGGCGACTGCTCCAGGCCGTGGCCGACCCTAAGGCTGGAGCCGAGGCAGGCGCGGCGGCTCAATCGACGCTTCTCGACGCGGTGATGAACCTGCGCTCAGCACGCGGCGAACGTCTCGCGCTGGCCGACGCTCAAGGCGATGAGACCAAATGGCTGACCCTATTAGTCCTGGCGGCGCTGACGCTTGTCGCGCTCGCGCTGATCCATCTGGAGAAGCCGTGCGCGCAGGCGATGGTGCTGCTGCTCTTCTCTGTCGCGATGATCTCGACGCTCGGGCTGATTGCCCTTCACGAGCGGCCCTTCGATGGTCCGATGGCGTTGAAACCGGACGCGCTACGTGCGGCGCGAGCCGGTATGGAGATCAAGGCGCCGTAGAGGCGCTCACAATCAACCCGGCTCGTCGGCGGGTTTCGGACCGGCCGGCGCGAAAAAGTCTGCCGGCGGGTCGACCACAACACGGCGGTTCGGAACGTCGAGGACAGGCACGAAGGCCTTGGTGAAGGGCAGGAGCGCCGTCGCTCCGCCTTTCGCCGAGCGGATCTCCAGAAGATCGCCGCCACCGTAGTTCGGCACGGCAACGACGGTGCCGATCGTGGCGCCCTCGGCGTCGACCGCCTCGAGGCCGACGAGGTCGGCGGCGAAGAACTCGTCCTCGTCCTCCGGTGCCCCGAGCTTGTCGCGCTCGCAGTAAAGCGCGACCCGCGTCAGTGTCTCGGCGCCGGTGCGGTCGCTCACGCCTTGAACGCGGACGACTAGGAGGTCAGGCGATGAGCCGGGGGCCGGCTTGGCCTCCGTGAGGACAAAGGTCCGGCCGTCGGCCGCACGGAGCGGGCCGTAGCTGATGATGGCGAGCGGATCGCTCGTAAAGGATTTCAGCCGAATCTCGCCGCGCAGACCCTGCGCGCGGCCGAACTCACCCAGCATGACGAGGTCGTTAGGGGCAGCCCGTGACTCGCTCGCGGCGCGCGATGGGGGGCCGGGGCGACGGGGCATGTGCGGATCTCGGTAGCTGGGGCAAAACCCCCTCCCTCCTGCGGGAGAGGGTGGACCCTCGCGCTTGCGAGGATCGGGAGAGAGGAGCGAGAGTACAGAAGAGAGGCAGACTGGGACTAGGCGCCTCATCGGCACCGTCATCCCAACCCCGCACCCGCGTGCTCCGCAGGCACCCTCTCCCGCAGCGGGGAGAGGTTGCAGCAGTAGCTTACGCCGCGGCGTCTTCCGACGCCGGAGCGGCGGCTTTCTCGGCGCGCTTGGCGGCGCGTTCCTTGGCCTTCTCGCCCGGCTCGGCCTTCTGCGGGTTGTTGCGGGTCGGACGCTTGGCGAGACCAGCAGCGTCAAGGAAGCGCAGGACGCGGTCCGTCGGCTGAGCGCCCTTCTGAAGCCAGGACGTGATCTTCTCGTTGTCGAGCACGACGCGAGCCGGATCGTCCTTCGCCTTCATCGGGTCGTAAGCGCCAACCTTCTCGATGAAGCGGCCGTCGCGGGGTGCGCGGGCGTCGGCGACGACGATGCGGTAGTAGGGGCGCTTCTTGGCGCCGCCGCGGGTGAGGCGGATCTTGAGGGACATCAGTCTTTCCTTTCGGTGTCGTTGTTCAGATCGGCATCGAATTCAGCATTCTTGGCGATCGTCTGGTGGTGCCGGATGACTTCCTTGACCACAAAGGCCAGGAATTTCTCGGCGAAGTCGGGGTCGAGCTTGGCCTCGACCGCGAGTTTTCTCAGTCGGGTCACCTGGCGCGCCTCCCGGTCGGGATCGGAGGCCGGCATACCCTTGCGAGCTTTGAGCTCGCCGACCCGCTGCGTGCAGCGGAAGCGCTCGGCGAGCAGATGAATCAGCGCCGCATCGAAATTGTCGATGCTGTCGCGCAGTCGAACGAGTTCCGGGTCGACGCCTTGTGCGGCCAGGATCGTCATTTCTTCTTCCCCGGGATGAAGCCGCCGAGACCCGGCAGCTTGGGTCCACCCAGGCCCGGTAGACCGGGCATCTTCGGCATCCCGCCGCCGAGACCCGGAGGCATCGGTGGAAGCTTGCCTCCGAACTGCTTCTGCATCTGTTCAATCTGCTCTGGAGTCGGCTCGGGCATGCCGGCCGGCATCTTCATGCCGCCAGGGAGACCACCCGGCATGCCGCCGCCGAGGCCGAACATCGAACCGAGCGCCTGGCCGATGCCGCGCTTGCCCGAGCCCATCGCCTTCATCATGTCGGCCATGGTCCGATGCATCTTGAGGAGCTTGTTGATCTCCGAGACGTCAACGCCCGAACCGGCCGCGATGCGCTTCTTGCGGCTGTTCTTCAGCAGGTCCGGGTTCTTGCGCTCCTGCGGGGTCATCGAGGAGATGATCGCGCGCTGACGCTTGAACATCTTCTCGTCGAGGTTGGCACCTTCGACCTGCTTCTTCATCTGGCCCATGCCAGGCAGCATGCCCATCAGGCCGCCGATGCCGCCCATCTTCTCCATCTGGGCAAGCTGCATGGACAAGTCTTCGAGATCGAACTTGCCCTTGCGCATCTTCTCGGCGGTGCGCATCGCCGCCTCGGCGTCGATGGTTTCCGCCGCTTTCTCGACGAGGGAGACGATGTCGCCCATGCCGAGGATGCGGTTGGCCACGCGGGCCGGGTGAAACTCTTCGAGCGCGTCGACCTTCTCGCCGACGCCGACGAGTTTGATGGGCTTGCCTGTGACGGCGCGCATCGAGAGCGCCGCGCCACCGCGGGAATCGCCGTCCATGCGGGTCAGCACGATGCCGGTGACGCCGATGCGTTGGTCGAAGGCGCGTGCGGTGTTCACCGCGTCCTGGCCAGTCAGCGCGTCGGCGACGAGCAGCACTTCGTGGGGCTTCGCCACCGCCTTTACCTCGGCGGCCTCGGCCATAAGGGCATCGTCGACCGTGGTGCGGCCTGCGGTGTCGAGCATGACCACGTCGAAGCCGCCGAGGCGTGCCGCCTCCATGGCGCGACGGGCGATCTGCACGGCCGACTGACCGGCGACGATCGGCAGGCTCTCGACCTCGACCTGCTTGGCGAGCACCGCGAGCTGCTCCATCGCCGCCGGGCGGCGGGTATCGAGGGAGGCGAGCAGGACCTTGCGCTTGTCGCGCTGGTTCAGCCGGCGGGCGATCTTGGCGGTGGTCGTCGTCTTACCCGAGCCCTGTAGGCCGACCATGAGGATGGCGACGGGGGCAGGGGCATTGAGGTCGATGATCCCGGCCTCAGTGCCGAGCATCGCCACGAGTTCGTCGTTGACGATCTTGACGACCATCTGGCCGGGCGTGACCGACTTTACGACGGTGGCGCCGACCGCCTTTTCGCGCACTGCGTCAGTGAACCCTCGGACGACTTCCAGCGAGACGTCCGCCTCGAGCAGGGCGCGGCGCACCTCGCGCATCGCGGCGGTGACGTCGGCCTCGGTCAGGGCGCCACGGCGGGTGAGCCCGGAGAGAATGCCGGAGAGGCGGTCGGAAAGGCCTTCGAACATGCGGGTCCCGGTCGCCTACTGATAGATGCCGGCATTCGCCGCGCGGCGCGCCTGCAGCGCATCCTCGAAGCTCGCCACGGCGCGGGCGAACTTGTCCCGGCACTCGGCATTACAGAACCCGACGACGGCGCCATTGTAGAGCGTCAGCGAGTCGGCCGAGATCGGCTTACCCGACCAGGGGCAAATCTCGTTGATCGCATCCTCGATGCGCAGAGTGGTCTCGCTTGCAGGCGCCATGGGCTGCTGCTTGCCTCGCCAGTGAGAACGCACGCCGCCAACGCAAAGCCCGCCCGAGGGCGCAGACGCGCTGTCGGGCGTTGACCTCCGGCCTCTCGGACCGGTCAGTGGCTCTCGGTGACGACATGTCGTCGGATTGAGCCGTGGGCGGTAGGCCGTACCGGCGTTCAAGTCAAGATCCCGCGCCGGTACGTGCCTGATCGCGGTAAGCTTTACCATTCATTAAGCATGTCCGGTTGAAATACCCTCGAAATCGAGGATCCAGCCGATGTCGGAACCTGCTCGTAACGCTTCTCTCCACGACACCACGAGCCGGCCCTCGACCCAGCCGGGTCCGCTGCGCGACTGGCTCGCTGCCATGCGAGCGACGACACCCGAGGGCCGCCAGCAGGGGCCCGAGGCACCGCAACCGGCTGCCGAGGCTTCCAAACAGGCCGGCTGGGCGCCACGCCTCGTCGCGACCGTCGACGCGCCGCAGGCTCAGTCCCAGGATGATGAAGTCGCCGAGCTCATTGCCGAGAACATGATGCTGAAGGCCAAGCTGCGGCTCGCGGCGGACCGTCAGGACGAGTTCCAAATCCTGCTCGCCCAGGAGATCCGAGAGCTGCGCGGTCACGTTACCGAAGAGATCGCCAAGTTGGAGGATCTGCGCGAGGAGCGCGATCTCTGGAAGGCGCGCTGCGAGGCGCTGATGCAGCCGCTCTTCAACGGCACGCGCTGACCCCTTCTCCAAACCCCAAAAGCCGAAGGGCCGCCCCGACGAGGGCGGCCCTTCCATTGCCGAACCGCGGTCCGACGAAACCTGTAGCGTATCCCGCGAGCGCTAGATGCACTCGCCGGAGGTAACGGTCCAGGTCCTGGTCGCCGACAGCGGCTGATGACAATGAGACACTGGATCACCTCCTTTCGTTCGTTGCTGAGACCCCGAAGGTAGGGACTGCAGGCGGCTTTCGTAAAGCCCTCTGCCTGCGCCCTCTCGCCGCAATGCACAAATGGGTGCGGGGTCGTGCTGCTGGCAACGTCTTCGCCGGCGGCGTAAGAGGACCCGACCGCGCCTCACAGGTGCCGCCTCAGACGAACCAGGCCTTCCATGCTCGCCGCGACGACGCGCGCCGCAGACGACACCGTATCCGACGCGCTCGATCCCAAGGCGATGCGCGAGCCTTTGCCGAACGCCTGGTACTGCGTCGGCCAGGCAGCAACCCTCAAGGCCGGCGGGATGCGACCGGTGGAGTTGAACGGCGAGCAGATCGTCGTCGGCCGTGATGCCTCGGGCGTTCTGTTCGCGATGCGCGACCGCTGCCCGCATCGCGGCATGGCGCTGTCCAAGGGCCGCTTCGACGGCGCTTCCGTGATGTGCCCCTTTCACGGCTGGCGTTTCGGAACAGACGGACGCTGCCGCGACGTGCCGACCCTGTCGGAGACCGACTCCTCCGACTTCTCGCGCATCGTCGTGCAACGCTTCCCTGTGATCGAGAGCGCCGGCTTCCTCTGGATCAACCCCTATCTCGGCCCAGCTACCGCGCAGGACGTTCCGGCCGTGCCGGAACTCGGCTTCGAGGCGGCCGGCTGCCTCGTGGTCGAGCTGGTGGTGGAGGCGAGCTTCGACCTGACGACGCTCAGCCTGGTCGATCCCGGGCACGTCGCCTTCGTGCACGATTCCTGGTGGTTCCGGCCCTCGAAGGAGCTGCGCGAGAAGGTGAAGACCTTCATCCCGGTGCCGCACGGCTTCGTCATGTCGAGCCACGCCACGACGAAGTCTTCGCCGGTCTACAAGCTGCTTGGCGGCGTACCGGATGTCGAGATCGAGTTCCGGCTGCCGGGCGTGCGGCTGGAGCGCATCGTGGCCGGCGACAAGCGGGTGGCGAACTACACCTTCGCAACGCCGCTCTCGAACAACCGTACCATGCTCACCAACGCACTCTACTGGAGCATGCCGCTGCTCAACCTGCTGAAGCCTGTAGCGCGGCCGCTCATGCGGCAGTTCCTGAGCCAGGACCAGCAGGTGCTTCAGCACGCCCAGGCCGGTCTCGACCGCAAGCCGACCATGGTGCTGCTCGGCCAGGGCGATCTGCCCTCGCAATGGTATTTCCGCCTGAAACGCGAGGCGCTTGACGCGGCGCGCACCGGACGCACCTTCGAGAACCCGCTCACCCAGCAGGAGCTGCGCTGGCGTTCCTGAGCCGCGCTCAGTTCGCCGAAGCGGTATGCTGGGCGAGTGGCTCACCGGCGACATGGACGGTATCGCCTGTGGTGATGAATTCCTGCGGGTTGTCGATGAGCCGCGAGCTCAGCATCACGCCGCTGCGGACTTCGACATCGTTGCCGAGATTGCGGCCGAGATTGACCGGCTTCAGCTCAACCTTGTTGGCCTGGACTTCCGCGACGAAGGTGCCGTTCCGGTTGAACATCAGCGCAGTCACCGGGATGCGCAGCGTGTCCGGGTTCGACGGAATGTGGAACTGGACCTGCGTGAACGCACCGGGCCAAAGATCGCCGTTCGGATTGTCGGCCTGTAGCTCGACAAGGCCCTTGCGGGATTCCTCCGAAACGGCATTGGCGGTCGAGGTCACCTCGGCAGTGAAACTCTTCTCGTGGCCCGGAACGCTCAGTGTCGCCTTCAGGCCGGGCTTCATGGCCGCCAGGAAGGCTTGCGGCACGTCCACGTAGATCCGCATGCGGCTGATGTCGGAGATCCGGAAGAGCGGGCGCCCGGCCGTACCACCTGCCGTCAGCAGGTCGCCGACATTGATGGTGCGGGCGGTGACGATGCCATCGAAGGGCGCCCTGATCTGCTTGAAGCGCGACAGCTCCTCAAGACGGCCGACGACCGCCTGCTGCACCACAAGGTTCGCCTTGGCGACCGACAGGGCCGCGGTCCGCGACGCGGCGGTGAAGCGATCGGTGTCGCCGCGCTCCTCGCTTGACCAGCCCTGCTGGACGAGCCGCGAGGTTCTGCGGTTGGTAGCCTCGCTCATGTCGGAATTCGCCTGGGCCTGCTGCACGGCGGCCTCGAGCTGCAACAGCGTGGCGCGCGCCTCGGCGAGTTGCTGGTCGAGATCGGGGGCCGAGATTTCTGCAAGCACGTCGCCCTTGCGGACGCGGGCACCGATATCCTTGTTCCAGGCGCTGACGTAGCCGCTGGCGCGGGCGTAGAGCGGCGCCGAGGACATCGCAGCGAGCGAGCCGGGCAGGGTCAGGTCCTCGCTCTGCGGACCGCGTTTGGCCTGGACGACGCTCACCGTCGGGATCGACTGCGCCTCGGTCCAGGCTGCGGTCTCCTGCATGCCCTTCGCCCGGCCGGTGATGCCGGAATACGCGAGGAAGGCCGCGCCGACGGACACACCGCAAAGAAGAAGGAACAGCTTGCGCTTCGAGGGCGCAGGCGCCGTGACGGGGCCTTGGGCAGAATGCATGGCGTTCGGCTCAGACGGACGGGGATGGGAGGGCAGACGGCATGTCCGCGTCGGCGTGCCGCTTCGCACGCCCGTGGACGATACTGAACACCACTGGGACGAAGAGGAGCGTTGCGGCCGTGGCGAAGAGCAGGCCGCCGATGACGGCGCGGCCGAGCGGCGCGTTCTGGCCAGGCTCTATCGCCATAGGCGCCATGCCGATCATCATGGCGAGCGCCGTCATGACGACCGGCCGCAGCCGGGTCGCGCCGGCCGCAAGAGCTGATTGGACCGCGTCGTAGCCGGCTTTGAGCTGTTCGCGCGCGAAGCTGATCACCAGGATCGAGTTGGCGGTTGCTACACCCATGCACATGATCGCGCCGGTAAGTGCCGGCACCGAGACCGTGGTCTGCGTGATGAACAGCATCCAGACGATCCCGGCGAGCGCTGCTGGCAGCGCCATGATGATCACGAACGGGTCGAGCCAGGATTGGAAGTTCACGACGATCAGCAGGTAGATGAGCACGATCGAGAAGGCCAAGCCGATGAGCAACTGCCGGTAGGCGCTTGCCATGGTGGCGGACTGGCCGCGCACGGACACGGTCGCGCCCTTCGGCAGGCTGTCCTTCGTTTCGTCGATGATCGTCTGCACGTCCGAGGCGGTGGCGCCGAGGTCGCGATCCTGCGTGGCGGCCAGAATGTTGACCGTCGGCGCGACGTTGTAGTGCGTGACAACGGCGCTGTGTGGCTCCGGCGAGATGTTCGCCAGGCCGCCGAGCAACTGCATCGAGCGGGCGGCGGTAATCGGCAGGTTCCTGAGCTCGCCGAGCGTATCAATCGAATATTGTGGCGTCTGCACCGAGACCGGATAGGAGACGCCGTTCTTCGGATCGAGCCAGTAGGTCGGGGCTGTCTGCGTACTGCCCGAGAGGCTCGCCTGGATGCTTGACGCAGCGTCGCCCTCGGTCAGACCGACCACCCTAGCAAATTCGCGGTTGAAGTCGACCCGCAGGCCCGGACCCTTCGACTGCTCCTGGATGCGGGCGTCGGCCACGCCGGTGACGTGGCGGATGCGGGAGAGCAACTGATGGGCGTAGGCGCGGTTCGCCTCGGCATTGCCGCCCGCGATCTGCACGTCGAGCGCCGCCGGCGAGCCGAAATTCAGGATCTGGCTGACGATGTCGGGCGGCAGGAACGAGAAGGTCACGCCGGGGAAGTCCCGCGGCAAGCGCTCGCGCAGGGTCTTGGTGATCTCGGCGCTTGAGGTCTCACCCTCGTGCAGCGTCACCAGCATGTCGGCATCGAACGTGCCGATGGTGCCGCTGTTGCTATAGGAGACGTTGATGCCGCTGATCGGCAGGCCGATGTTGTTGACGATGCTCGCCACGCGCTCGGTTGGGATCAACGCGCGCACACGCGCCTCCACCCGTCCAGCCAGCGCCGTCGTCTCCTCTATGCGCGTGCCGGTTGGCGCCCTCAGGTGAATCCGCAGGGCCGCCGCATCGGTTGTCGGGAAGAAGTCGGTTCCGAGATAGGGGAGCAGCCCGAACGAGAGCAGCACCACGCCGATGAAGCCAAAGGAGAAGTGGTACTTGCGCGAGAGCGCCAGCCCGAGCAGGCCAAGATAGGCCTGCCGGAACCGCTCGAAGCGCCGCTCGAAGCCCTGCTGGAAGCGTCCGAAGACGCCGAGTTGCTGGGGTGCGCCATCCGTGCCCGGCGCATGGTGCTGGGCTTGGTGCGCCAGCAGGTAGCGCGCCAGCGTCGGCACCACGGTGTAGGTGAGAACGTAGGACGCGATCATCGCGAAGACGACCGCCATCGCCAGCGGGCGGAACAGGAAGCCCGCCACGCCGCCGAGCGCCAGCAGCGGCACGAAGGCGATGCAGATGCAGAACAGCGCGACGGTGGCCGGCGGCATGATCTCTTGCGCGCCAAGCGTGATCGCCGTGACAATGTCCTCGCCGAACTCTTCCATGTGCCGGTTGATGTTCTCGATGGTCACCGTGGCGTCGTCGACCAGGATGCCAACAGCGAGCGCGAGGCCGCCGAGCGTCATCACGTTGATGGTCTGACCCAGCGCCGAAAGGGCGATCAGCGAGCACAGCACCGCAAGCGGGATGGATACCGTAATGATCAGGGTCGAGCGCCAGGAGCCAAGAAAGACCAGGATCATGAAGCCGGTCAGCGCGGCGGCGATGATGCCCTCGCGCACTACCGCGACCACCGAGTCCTTCACGAAGCCCGACTGGTCGGCCACGTATTTCATGTCGACGCCCGGGGGCAGCGTCGCCTGGATCGCAGGCAGGCGCGCCTTGATGCCGGCGATGATGTCGAGCGTCGAGGCGTTGCCGATCTTCATGATCGACAAGAGGACGCCCTTCTTGCCGTCGAGCTGGACCACGTTGGTCTGAGGCGGCGAGCCGTTGCGGACATGGGCTACGTCGCGGATGAACACTGTGGCTCCATCCACGACCTTGATCGGCAGGTTGTTGAACTCCTCGATCGTCTTCGGCGAGTCGTTGAGATCAACGATCCACTCGTAGCTGCCGATCTTCTGCGTGCCGACCGGCGTGATCAGGTTCTGGCGTGCCAGGGCAGCCCCGACATCGGATGCCGACAGGTTGTGCGCATGCAGTGCCGACTGGTCGAGGTCGATCTGAACCTGCCGCGCTACGCCGCCATACGGATAGGGCATCTGCGCGCCCGGAACTGTCGTGAGCTGGGGCCGGATGAAGTTGACCGCGAGGTCCTGAAGCGCGCTCTGCGAAAGCGTGTTGCTCGACAAGGCGAGCTGGATGATCGGCACACTCGACGCGTTATAGGTCAGCATCAGCGGCGGCGTGATGCCGGCCGGAAGCTGCTTCAACATCGTCTGCGAGATCGACGTGACCTGTGCTTGGGCCGCTGTGATGTCGACGTTGGGCTGGAAGTAGATCTTCACGATGCCGTAGCCGGGCACCGATTGGGACTCGGTATGCTCGATGTCGTTGACGGTCGTGGTCAGCACGCGCTCGAAAACCGAGACGATGCGGCCAGACATGTCGTCGGGCGGCAGGCCAGTATACTGCCAGACCACGCTGATGACTGGAATGCCGATACTTGGGAAGATATCGGTCGGCGTCCGGAAGATCGACATGACCCCGAAGATCAGGATCAGGATCGACATCACGACGAAGGTGTAGGGGCGAACTAGCGCAAGTCGGACGATCGACGCCATGGCCTTGGGTCAGTCTAATGTCCAGGTTGCTCGGGTAGGCCGCTTCGTCGAGGGCGCGGCGGCTGTTTGGCATACCAGAGCTTTTCAGGCAATTCTATGACTTCTCGCGCGTTACAAACTAGAAACAAATCTTCACTGTAGTGATACAAATCAGTAAAACAGCTATATATTTCTGGATTTCTTAATAAGATGCCTATTTGTTCTCGGCGTTGCGTATTCAGGCAAGAACTATTATTTAGCAAATAGCAACGTAGACGGTCGAGCGCCGCGGGGGCGGGAGCGTCCGTGATGCGAGGCAGTCGATAACATTTTCGTGTCCCAACCTATTCGGACACGGCACGCTTGAAGCTAGGCGACGACCCGCCATTTCTCAATCCATGAAACGGCGAAGCCTGATCACGGTCGCGAGCGCGGCAACGGTGATGACTCTGGGCGGGGTCGGCTACGCCGCGCATAAGCGCAATTCCAACCCGTATTACCGCGGCCCGGTCAGCGATCATTTCGACGGCCTGCGCTTCTTCGGGCCCGAGCAATCCCCGGACAAAGATTTCTCCGACATCGTCCGCTGGCGCATGACGGCGAAGCGCGAGGATTGGCCGGCAGCCGCGCCGAGCCCGTTCGCGGCCGACGTGCCTCCGGAGCGTTTCGAGGGCCTACGCGTCGTTCTGATCGGGCATGCGAGCTACCTGTTCCAGGTCGCCGGCAAGAACATCCTCGTGGACCCAGTCTTCGCCAAGCGTGCGAGCCCGGTTCGCTTCGCTGGACCGAAGCGCGCCAACCCACCGGGCATCGCCTTCGACAACCTACCGCCGATCGATGTCGTGCTGATCACGCATAACCACTACGACCACCTCGACGGTCCGACCATGGCGCGCCTCTGGCAGGTGCATCAGCCGCTGATCATCACGCCACTCGGCAACGACGCGATCCTGCGCGGCTATGACGAGACGATGCATGTCGAGACGCGTGACTGGGGCGAGTCGATCGACCTGGGCGACGGCGTCACCGTGCATCTCACTCCTGCCAACCACTGGTCGGCCCGAGGACTCAACGACCGTCGCATGGCGCTGTGGTGCGCCTTCGTCCTGACGACGCCGCGGGGCGTGCACTATCACGTCGGTGATACAGGGCTCGGCAGCGGCGCACTCTTCCGCGAGATCCGCGCACGCTTCGGCCCGCCGCGTCTCGCCACGCTGCCGATTGGTGCCTATGAGCCGCGCTGGTTCATGCAGCCGCAGCATATGAACCCTGCCGATGCTGTCGAGGCCTTTCGGCTGCTCGGAGCCGAGCAGGCGCTCGGCCACCATTGGGGTACGTTCAAACTCACCGACGAAGGAATTGAACGGCCGGCGGAGGCCCTGGCAGCGGCACTCGGCGCGGCGGGTCTGAGCCAAAATGTGTTTCTGCCGCTTCGACCTGGGCAGGTCTGGATAGCCTGATCCGCAGCATTGCGGAGCAGATCAACCTTCCGGCTCTGCACACTGCGATCGCGGCTGCACGAGCTGGCGAGGCAGGCCGTGGCTTCGCCGCGATCGCGGGTGAGATGAAGAGGCTGGCCACGCAGACGACGAACGCCGCAGACGAGCTCGATACGTTGCAGCGTTTGGTCAACTCGGCCTTTTAAAGGCCGCCGCCATCCGAAGGCGGCCATGGACCTCAGCAGACACACCGTCACGAGCCGACGGCGAAGCGATCCGGGGCCGCCAGTCTCACGTCGAGGATATGGATTGTCCTTGGACGCAATGGTGGCAGCGGGCGAGGGCGTCGTTTCGCCTACAGAATGAACCGGCTGAGATCCGCATTCGCAGCCAGATCCTCGACCCGATTGCGGACGTAAGCAGCGTCGATCGTCAGCGTCTCGCCCGACCGGTCGGTAGCGGTGAAAGAAATCTCGTCGATCACGCGCTCCAGCACCGTCTGCAGCCGGCGTGCGCCGATGTTCTCGACGGACGAGTTCACCTCCACGGCGACACGAGCCAGCGCATCCACGGCATCCTCCGTGAAGTCGAGGGTGACGCCCTCGGTCTGCATCAGCGCGACCGTCTGCTTGAGCAGGCTCGCCTCGGTGCTGGTGAGGATCTGCTTGAAATCCTCCACGGTCAGCGGCTGCAGCTCGACACGGATTGGCAGGCGACCCTGCAGCTCCGGAAGCAGGTCGGAGGGCTTCGAGACGTGGAAGGCACCCGAGGCGATGAACAGCACGTGGTCGGTTTTCACCGCGCCGTGCTTCGTTGCCACCGTGGTCCCCTCGATCAGCGGCAGCAGGTCGCGCTGCACACCTTCGCGGGAAACGTCGGCGCCCGAGCGGCTCTCGCGGGCGCAGATCTTGTCGATCTCGTCGAGGAAGACGATGCCGTTATCCTCGACCTCGCGGATGGCCTCGCGGGTCAGCGCATCATCGTCGACGAGCTTGTCGCTCTCTTCGGCGAGGAGCGGTGCATAGGCATCCCGGACGCTGATGCGCTTGGGCTTACCGCGCCCGCCGCCCATGGCCTTGCCGAGCATCTCGCCGAGATTGATGGCACCCATCGAGGCTCCAGGCATCCCGGGAATCTCGAACATCGGTAGGCCCTGGGGCGCGCCCTGCGCGAGTTCGAGCTCGACCTCCTTGTCGTCGAGCTCACTGTTGCGGAGCTTCTTCCGAAAAGAATCGCGGGTGGCCTGGCTCGCGGTGGGACCGACAAGGGCGTCGAGAATGCGGTTCTCGGCGGCCGCCTCGGCCTTGGCCTTCACTTCCTTGCGTTTCTCCTCGCGCCGGAGGCTGATGCCGACCTCGACGAGATCGCGGATGATCTGTTCGACGTCGCGGCCGACATAGCCGACCTCTGTAAACTTGGTCGCCTCGACCTTCAGGAAAGGCGCGCCCGCGAGCTTGGCCAGGCGCCGGGCGATCTCGGTCTTGCCGCAGCCGGTGGGGCCAATCATCAGGATGTTCTTGGGGGCGACCTCCTCCTTCAGCGGCCCGGTGAGCTGCTGCCGCCTCCAGCGGTTGCGCAGGGCGATGGCCACCGCGCGCTTGGCATCCTTCTGGCCGACGATGAAGCGATCGAGTTCGGAGACGATCTCACGGGGAGAGAAGGTGGTCATCGGGTTCCTGAGAAGCCTCGCCGTCGCAGTCGGCGAATCTGTGCCGATCTAACGGTGCGAACGCGGCGTTTCCAGACGTGAGGTAAGTCCGCCAATGCATGTGGGACGAATGACGCGCGTCCCAGGCGTCCCACCCTGTCCCATGCTGTGGCGACCGGGTTGGGGCAGGGCGCCCGCAGCGTAGCGCGCAACTCAGGGCTTGTCGGTTTCCAACGCCTCGATCACGAGGTTACCGTTGGTGTAGACGCAGATCTCCGCGGCGATCCTCATCGCCTTGCGCACGATCGCCTCGGCGTCGAGATCCTGATCCTCCAGTGCCCGCGCGGCGGCGAGGGCATAGTTGCCACCGGAGCCGATCGCCATAACGCCGCCCTCGGGCTCCAGCACGTCGCCGGCGCCGGAGAGAAGCAGGCTCACGTCCTTGTCGGCTACTACCATCATCGCCTCAAGCCGGCGCAGGTAGCGGTCGGTGCGCCAGTCCTTGGTCAGCTCGACGCAGGCGCGGGTGAGTTGGCCGGGATACTGCTCCAGCTTGGCCTCCAAGCGCTCGAATAGCGTGAAGGCATCCGCGGTCGCCCCGGCGAAGCCGCCGATCACCGTGCCCTTGGCGAGGCGACGCACCTTGCGGGCGTTGCCCTTGACGATCGTCTGCCCGAGGCTGACCTGACCGTCACCGCCGATGACGACCCGACCGTTCTTGCGAACCATCAGGATGGTGGTGGCATGCATGAGCGGCGTGGCGCTTGCTTCGGATTGGGGCAATGGGGGTGTCCGTATCGGCTGCAATCCTTGCGATCAGGTAGGCGCTCTCGGGACCGCCTCCAAGAGACTGGCCCGCACGAGACCGGTCGGCGAGGGATGTGGCCGAGACGCCTGCGGTCGTATAGCCCGCAACTGACGGATCGACACCGGCCGGTCGCAGCCCCCACGCTACGACGTTCAGCTTCCATCAATGGACGTGAACCCATGCAGATCGCCACGCCCTACCTGATGTTCCTCGGCGACGTCTCAGACCGACTCGCCGCCAAGACCGCCCACGGCATCGCCGATTGGCGTCCCGAATGGTGCATCGGCCAGATCCGCATGGAAGGCTGCGCTGCCGATCTCGGCATCCCGGACCTGTCGCTGACGGAGGCCGTCGAGAAGGGCTGCCGGACCATGGTGGTCGGCGTGGTCAATGCTGGCGGCCGGCTTCCGGAGCATTGGGTCGCCGAGATTGTCGCCGGCCTGGAGGCCGGGCTCGACGTGGCGAGCGGCCTGCACGTGCGCCTCGGCTCGATCTCCGAGATCGCTGAAGCCGCGCAGAGAAATGGCCGGCAACTCCACGACGTCCGCCATAGCGACGAGCGGTTCGATACCGGCAAGGGCACCAAGCGGCCGGGCCTGCGATTGCTCACCGTCGGCACCGACTGCTCCGTGGGAAAGAAATACGCGGCGCTGGCTCTCGAAAAGCGCATGCGCGAGCGCGGCTTCGACGCGGATTTCCGCGCGACGGGTCAGACTGGCGTATTCATCTCCGGCCGCGGCGTCGCCATCGATGCCGTGGTGGCCGATTTCATCTCGGGTGCCGTCGAGTGGATCTCGCCCGCCGCCGATCCCGCACACTGGGACCTGATCGAGGGGCAAGGCTCGCTGTTCCACCCATCCTTCGCCGGGGTCAGCCTGGGCCTGCTGCACGGCGCGCAGCCGGATGCCTTCGTGATCTGCCACGAGCCGACCCGCACGACGATGCGCGGCGTGCGGCACCCGCTTCCCTCTATCGCCGACGTCATTCAGCAGACGGTCGCCAGCGGTCGCCTGACCAATCCGGGTATCCGGCCGGTCGGCATTGCCGTGAACACACAGGCACTGGAGGAAGCAGAGGCACGGCGGCTTCTCGACGATCTCGCCAGAGAGCACGATCTTCCGGCGACAGATCCGGTGCGCTTCGGCGTCGATGGGATCGTCGACCGCATCGCCGCCGAGTTTGCGAAGGCCTGAGCCCATGACCCGCCGCCTCTCCGTCACGGTCGAGCGTTTTCCCATCGCCGGCGCCTTCACCATCGCCCGCGGCAGTCGCACGGAAGCCGTGGTCGTCGTTGCGACGGTGGAGGAAGGCAAGACCCGTGGGCGCGGTGAGTGCGTGCCCTACGCACGCTACGGCGAAACTGTGGAGAGCGTGACGGCGCTGATTGAGGTGCAGGCCGGCGCGGTAGCCGACGGGGTCTCGCCACGCGACCTTCTCGACCGGATGAAGCCGGGGGCCGCCCGAAACGCCCTCGACTGTGCGCTGTGGGATTTCGAGGCAAAGCGCAGCGGCAGCCATGTGTGGGAGCTGCTGGGCCTCGGTTCGCCGGCGCCCACGACGACGGCTTACACGCTTAGCCTCGGCGATCCCGAGAGCATGGAAGCCGCCGCGCGAAAAGCCGCGCATCGCCCGCTCCTGAAGGTCAAGCTCGGAGGGGAGGGCGATCCGGCCCGCATCGCCGCCGTGCGGCGGGGCGCTCCGGATTCGCGGCTCATCGTCGATGCCAACGAGGCTTGGCGGCCCGAGACCATCGAGGACAACCTCGCGGCCTGCGCTGCGGCGGGCGTCGGCCTGATCGAACAGCCGCTGCCAGCCGGTGAGGACGCGCTGCTCGAGACGATCGACCGCACCATCCCGATCTGCGCGGATGAGAGCCTGCACGATCGCGCCGGCCTCGACGCGCTGGCCAAGCGCTACGACGCCATCAACATCAAGCTCGATAAGGCCGGCGGTCTGACCGAGGCGGCGATGCTGTCGGCAGAGGCGCAGGCGCGCGGTCTGGCCATCATGGTCGGCTGCATGGTCGGCACCTCACTCGCGATGGCGCCTGCCATGCTGCTGGCTTCGCGCGCGGCCTATGTCGATCTCGACGGGCCACTCCTTCTGGCTCGGGACCGTGAGCCGGGTCTGCTCTACGAAGGAAGTACGGTGCACCCGCCGACGGCCGCTCTCTGGGGGTAGTCCTCGCTCAGCGAAGGTCGCTGCCACGCCATTCCGGCAGGCGGTCGAGGGCCAGCAGCGTGTCGCGTGAGGCCGTCTGCGTCGAGAGGCGCTTGACCAACTCCGCCGTGGCAGCCCTGGCCGCGGCATCGCGCATCTGGGCCGGCACGGATCCCGACAGTGCCGTCAGTTGTTCGCCCTGGCGCTCCGCTACGGCTTTGACGTCCGCAGCCTGCGGGACGGTCCCGTCACGTTGCATGGCGAAATAGGACAGGCCTGCAATCACAAGGGCAGCCCGGAGAAGGAACGACATGGTGCGACCTGCTGGATACGGGCGTCGCGCCCGTACGGTGACGGTGTCGAGCCTTACCCTCGCACCGGAGCATGAAGCGCATCCCACGCAGCAGCTGGAAAAGTTGGGCGTGGTGAACGAAGCCTTGTCTCGGTCGCATAGCCCTTTGGGAAACGCTGAAAAACGGCGAGCCTGGCTGTGGAAAACTGCCACGGCTTCATCCTTCTGAGGCGGCCGGCGCTCATGATCGGACGCATGCGACTCGATCCGACGTATCCGCTTCATCGTCACTTAAACCGGCTCTGCGACGGTCTGCATCGGATGAAGCGATAAGCTTGAAGGGCGCGAATTCCGGTCGCGGTTTGCGGCCGATCGCGTGGCGCGTGGCGAGTTTGCGTATCAACACTACCTTTGCGTCGCTGTTCGACGCCCGCCTGGCGGGGCTCGTTCACGAGACCGCCCTCGACGAACCGGGAATCCGCTTCCGGCACGAGCGCTTCCTGGTGTCGCGCCTCGCCGCAGGCGTGGTGATGATGGCGGCGCTGCCGCCCTATCTGCTGTGGCGTGGCGTGCCGAGCGGCATCGAGGCCCTCGGCATCGCCTCCCTGTTCCTGCCGGTGCTGGCTGCCGCGGTCCTGTCGCGGACCGGCATCCTCTGGATCGCACATGCTCTGTCCTCCGCCGGCCTGACGGGCGTCGTGGTTTGTCTTGCTGCGCTCACCGGCGGGTCGAGTTCGGCGGCCGCGCTTTGGCTGGTCGCGATTCCCCTCGAAGCCCTGGTCTCGGGGTCGATCCGCGCCACCGTGGCCGCTGCGATCATTGCGGCTCTCGGCGCCCTCGCCATCGTCGTGGTGGGGCAGTTCGACCTGACCGCACAGGTGATCGGCTGGCCGAGCGCCATCGCGATGCCGCTCTTCGCGATCACCGCGATCGGACACATCTGCGCGCAGGTCATCGAGCACCTCCGCCGCGAGGGCGAATGGCGCGCCCGAATGCACGACAGCGAGGCGCGCGACCGCCTCCTCCTCTCCGCCATCGACGACCTCGTGACCTGGCACGACTGCAATGGCCGCGTGCTGGAGGCGAGCGCCTCGGCGCTGAAGTTCGTCGGCACCGAGCCCAGCCGCCTACGCGGTCTCGGCCTGCTCGATCGGGTGCATATCGGCGACCGTCCGGCGCTGCTGAAAGCGATCAGTGATGTCGCCGTGAGCGGCGAGCCGGTCACGGTTCCCTTCCGTCTGCACCTGGCCGCTCCAGGTGCCGACGGCAGCACCTCCCTGTTCGCAGAGATGCGCGCCCACCGGATCGAGGCGGGCCTCGGCGGCGCGGAAGGTGCGACCGTCGTCGCCGTCACACGCGATGTCTCGGAGCATCATCGCCACGCAGCCGAGCTCGACCAAGCCCGCGCCGATGCCGAGCGTGCCGACGCTGTGAAGAGCCAGTTCCTCGCTACCGTCACCCACGAGTTGCGCACGCCGCTCAACGCGATCATCGGCTTCTCCGAGGTGCTGGCCGGTGAGGGCGCCTGCACGCTCACCGCCGAGCGCTCGAAGGAATATGCCGACATCATCGCTTCCTCCGGCCGGCACCTGCTCGGGGTCGTGAACACTCTGCTCGACATGTCGCGCATCCAGAGCGGGCATTTCGAGTTCGATCCCGAACCGCTCGACGTGGCCGAGTTGGTGAATGGCTGCTGCGACCTGATGCAGATGAAGGTGGACGGCGCTGGCATCCGGCTCGTGCGCGAGGCGATCCCGCCGGGCGCCAAGCTGAAGGCGGATGCGCGCGCCTGCCGGCAGGTGCTGATCAACCTGATCTCGAACGCCGTGAAGTTCACGCCGAAAGGCGGCCGGATCGAGGTCGGTGTGCGGCGCGGCGCGAACTACTTCGACCTCGTCGTCAGCGACACTGGCTACGGCATAGGCGAGAACGACCTGCCGCGTATTGGCGACCCCTTCTTCCAGGCAAATGGCGGCTACGAGCGGGCGCATGAAGGCACCGGCCTCGGTCTCTCGGTGGTGCGCGGTCTCGTCGGGCTGCATGGCGGCTCGATCTCCATCGAGAGCGCACCGGGTCTCGGTACGACCGTCTCCGTGACGCTGCCGGTCGAGCCGCGCCGCAGCACGACTCCGGCCGAACCGGCACCGATCCGCACGAGTCTGCGCGGTGCAGCGCCGGTTGCCGCGTCCGCTTCGACTGTCGTGCGTCTGCCGATCGGCCTCTTCGACGACGGCCCTCTCCCGTACAACGAGAGCGTCGGCACGCTCCGGAAGGCGGGCTGACCATGCTGGGCCTTCGACACGAAGCAGCGATCCGAACCATCGAAGGAGCGCGTTGATGCGCGAGCCAAGCCCGCAGCGGGACCAGCGCGAGATCATCGTGCCGCGCGATATGCGAGCCGGGAAAGCCGTTGCCAAAGCGGCGCCGCGCCGCGCCGCACGCGCGCAATCCTCCGGCTCGGCGACTGCTGAATTCCTTGCAACGACGGCCGCGTTCGGCCGCTGGATTGCCCGGACCTGCATCACCCGTCCCGGCGAAGCCTTGGGCTCCATGGCGGCGCTGGTGGCAGTTGGCTACGTCAGCGTGAACGCGCTCGGCCGCCAGTCAGGACCTCACCCGGCCCCGATTCTCCCGAAGGCCGCGATCCAGCAGGCGAAGGCCGCACCGGCGCCTCCTGTGACCCCGCCCGTGGCGCCTGTCGCTGCAGCGGCGGAACCGCACGCCCGTGAGAAGGCCCCCGTCCGCGATGCCATCGGTGACATCCTGCGCACTCCTAGTGACACCACGGCCTCGGTGACGCCGAAGACCGTCGACAAGGTTGTACAGGCTCAGCGGGCACTGGCGAAGCTCGGCTACGGCACGATCAAGGCCGACGGCGTGATGGGACCGGCGACGAAGGCGGCCATCGAGAAGTTCGAGCGCGACCGCAAGCTTCCTGTGACAGGAGAAGCATCGGGCCGGACGCTTCGTGAACTCGCCGCCAAGGCCAGCGCGGCCAAGGGCTGACCGCGACGGCGAAGGTGCAGAGGCGCGCCCGACGCGCTATCGCGGAGCCATGCCTCGTCTCCGCGCCGATTTCTGGGTCTCCGCGCATCTGCGCCGCCTTGCCGTTGAGGGCATTCCTGCGGTCCAGCGCCGGCGCGGCTCGCCAGAGGCAGGCGCAATCTTTCTCAAGGTCGACCGCCTGAACGGCACCGCCGATCTTTATGGCCCGGCTCCGCAGGCGCTGATCGAGGCGGATGACGGCGAGCGGCGCTTCTCAGCGATCTTGAAGGGCGCGGACGGCGCCGATGTCGAGACGCGCATCGCCAAAGAGATCCGCTTCGACGAGGATCTGTGGATCATCGAGATCGACGACCGCGACGGACGCCACGGGCTCGAGTTGGTGGAGTGATGTTGGTCGATCGACGCGGGCCGCGGAAGGCCGATCCGATCGGCCGGGGACCCGCTTCAACTCGTCTGCCGAATGCGGGTTGGCAGGATGTTGCGAGCGGAGATGCGCTCCGCCGCCGGCCGCGGCTTTTCAGTATCCGGAGCATAGTATGGACGGTGCTCTGCGCTGGCTGCCCGCTCCTGCAGCCGGACGTCGAGGACGGCCGCCAGGAGATCGCGGGACGCGGGACGCGTCAATGAGCGGAAGAGCTGCACGAGCGAGAAGACACGGTCGGCCGAGCGAGCGACGGTCGCATTCAGCGTGAGGAAGACGTAGACCGCCTCCGCCTCGCTGAGATCGGCCGCGCGCAGGGCAAGCGTCAGGAGATCATAGCGCGAGGCGGGATTTGGCGCCGAAGCAAGGAAATTCGCCGGAAGGCCGAGCGCCCCGGCAAGCGCCGCGGTAAAGCCTTTGACATCGCCATTCCGCGATAGGCCCGTGAGCGTCTCGCCGAGGCCGCGTGGAGCTGGCGGATGCGAACGCAGGGCTGCCGTGGCTGCAACCGCCTCATGGATCTTCAGCCGCACGGCCGGCTCTGCATGCAGCCAGAGCGGGGCGAGATCGGCAGCGGCGATATCGGAGCGCGCGAGCAGGGCGGCTGCGACATCGCCGTCCTGACGTGCTCGGTTCATCAGATCGTCAAAGCCCGCGCGGTCGAGCGCCGCATCGGACGTGGCTGGCTGTGTCGGCGCGGCAGGAGAGCGCCTTGAGCGCAGGTCGCGCTCGGCCCGGGCCGCAATGGCCGCGCCGATATCGGCGCCCGATTCCAGCGCGGCGGCGATGACACTTGGCTCCAGCACCACGGCAGAATCGATCACTTCCCTGCAGGCCTCGCCGCCGCGGGCGGCCAAAGCGGCAAGCACGGCCTGCGGCGTCTCAGGGCAAGGCGCGAGCTTGCGAGCGACGGTAAGCAGCGTCTCCTCGTCGACGGTCGAGATCAGGCCGGTCGCGAGAGAGGCGAAGGAGGACAGCACGGCCCGGTCGCGGATCGGCGCGGCCAGGAACAGATCGGTCTGAACCCTTAGGATCACCGGTTTCAGATCGAGCCCTGGATCGCGCGAGAGCTCGATGAGGCCGGTCATGTCCGGCGTGTCAATGACGGATGAGGTCATGGGCTTTCGATTACGCAGAACTCGCTTTGCCCAGGTTAAGCGAGTTTGCGTGAATCGAGCTTTAAGCCGGCGTGACCGCGGTTGTCCCGGCCTCGCTCACGAGAGGCCGCGCAGTTCGGGCGTCTCGTTCCTGCCGGCAGGCTGCCCGGCCTTGAAGACGGGGGGAACGGGCGGCGTACCGCTGTCGACGGGAGAGGTGCTTCTGGCAGCCGCGTCGCTCATCGGCTTGAGCGGCCCTGTACCGGGTCCATGATCGCCGGACGTGGACGGGCCTTTCCCCACGTCAGACGCCTGCGTGGTCTCGGGCTCATGCTCGGCCTCCCGATCGGGGCCACCGAGCAGTTCCGGCGGCGTCTTCCACACGAAGGCGTCGACGCGGCCCGATATGGGCGAGACTGGGGCCCAGCGCTCCGAGACGATGCCGTCGGCGATCCAGGCGGGATCGCGCGGGGCACGGGTGGCACGTGCCAACCATTCGCGGGCGCGGCCGGTCTCGGCGCCGTGCTCGGCCTGTTCGATCCGAGCCATCTGCAGGCAGGTGCGCACGGTCGGATGATCGGCGACGAGGGGCGCCAGCGTCTCCCGTGCCTTGGCAAAGTCGCGCGCTTCGGTCGCCGCCTGTGCGACCGCGAGCCGAGCCTCCGGATGCCAGCTCGACAGCCGGGCCAGCACCTCGGCGCGGTTGAGCCTGTCCTGCGTCGAATCGCCGGGACGCAGGCCAAGATAGACCTTGGCGAGGTCGGGATGCGGCTCGGCCTTCCACGCCGTCTGGAGAACCTTTGCAGCCTTGCGTAAGTCGCCCTTGCGAGCGAGCAGCCTGCCGGCGATGCAGGCAGCGGGCACGAGATCCGGTGCGAGGCTCACCGCCTTCTGCGCCTCGGCGAGCGCCGCTTCCGGCTCACCGGCCTCATGCTGCTGGGCCGAGGCGGTGAGCAGCACGGCGCGCTGGCGGCGGGCAGCACTCTTGTCCATCAGGCCGAGGGAAGCGCGGCGCTCGACCGTCTGCGTCGCGCCAGACCAGTCACCGTCGGCGCATTGTGCTTCGAGCACGGCATCGTTCGCCCAGGTCACGCTGGGTGCCAGACGTGCCGCCTCGATCGCGTAGGCACGCGCCGCCGAGTCATCCTCGCGGCGGCGTGCCTCGACATAGAGGCCACGCAAGCCGAGCACCCGCGTCTCTGGATCGTCGGCCATGCTGCGGAACGCCTTTTCGGCCGCGTCGCGGTCGCCGGAGATCTGGGCGGCCTGCGCCTTGAGCAGCAGGGTCAGCGGCTGCGCGCCGAGCAGGCGCTCGGCATCGCCGGCATGACGTCGTGCGGCCAGCGGATCGCCCGAGCCTACCGCGATCATCCCCCGCGAAAGAGCCGACATGCCCTTGGCGCGGCGGCGCTCCCGCGTCGAGCGGCTGAGGAAGCCGGGCAGCCCGATGACGCCGCGCACCACAGCGAGGATGATCCCTACGACCAGCACCGCGACGAGAACACCAACCAGCGCCACGGCGAGGCTGACGCCAACTTCGTAACCGCTCCATACGATGGTGACCGTGCCCGGGTGGTCGGCGACCCAGACAGCGCCAACGGCGGCAATGGCCAGGAGGGCAAGGAAGACAAGGGCGCGCCACATTCGGTCAAGAACTCCAGAACGTCGAATGGCCGGATCGCGACGGATCGGCCGCGCTAAACTGTTGCGGTGTAACACGGCCGGGCAGCGGCGCGGCATCCGCGCCGCCGATCCGAGCCGCGATCGTCCACCCTACCTTCGGGTGGCTCTCGAAGTGCGTTGTCACCCTCAGCGGCCGGCAGCCGGCGCCTGGAGTTCCCTGAAAGCATCTGCCTGCAGGGCTTGGGCGGCGGCCCGGGCATCGGAGGCCGACTTCAGTCGCGCCCCGAACTCCTTGGCCTGAGCACGCGCATCTTCCGGCATCGCCGCGAAGGCCTTGGCCGCCGCGTCGAGACGGCTATGGTCGAGCGCGTCCTGCACCTTGGCCTCGGGCTCGTCATCCGCCGCCGGCGTCGCGGACGCCGTGTTGCCGGTCGAACCGACGCGCTTCACCTGCACCACAGATTCCGCCATGCCCAGCAGACGATCACCGATGCTCCCACTGGAAGCACGAGCAGACGCCCGGGCCGCGCGGCGCGAGGAGGCGATCTTCTCCGCGATCGGTCGGAATTCGTCAGCAAGTACGGATGCGGTCGGAGCCCCGGCATCGGCGAAGGCCGTCAGTGGCTGCAACTGCGCGCCCTCCCCGGAATCATTACCGCGCAGGCTTGCGAGCGCGTCAGCGTAGGGAGCACCGGTCGCCAGCGCATCCGAGATGCGATTGGCTGCAACGGCCCGCAACGCCGCCTGGACCGTCGCCGCTTTTGCGCTGCCGTCAATCGTCTTGTCGAGGGCAGCGATGCGGTCACCCTGCTCCTGGAGGCGACGATCGATGGCTTTAGCCGCCTCCTCGGCCTGGGCCTTGCCGGCCTCGGCAGTCTGCCGGCTCGCCTGCTGCACGGCCTCGGTCACGGCCGCGATCCGGCTATCGAGCGATTGCTGCAGTTGGTCGAGGCGCTGGCCGAGCGCCTTGTCGGCCGCCTCGTTCGCCTTCGTGCGCGCCTCGACGTCCCTCTGAAGCGTGGCGAGTTTCGGTGCCAGATCCTCCTCCGGAACGGTAGCGCCCTGTGCCTGACCCTTGGTCTCGAGCGCCTTGAGACGCTCATCGATGTCCGCGAGACGAACTGGATCGTCCCCGTGAGCGACGGCCTTCGCGTCCGACCCCTGGTCGCGGCCGGGCTCCTCCTGCAAGGCCGAGACGCGCTGATCCAGCGCATCGAGACGCGCTACCAGATCCGAAGGTGCCACGGGCGCCCCCTCGGCAACCGGTGCGGTGGAACCCGACGCCTTCTGCAGTGCCTGATCGGCCTTCTCGACCGCGCCGGAGGCCGCCGCCTGAGCCTTGGTGATAGCCTCGGGGAGCGGCTTCAGTGCCGTCTCGTTGGCACTCACACGCTTGTCGAGCGCGGCGACGCTGCTGCTGGGGGCAAGCGATGCGATGCGCTTGTCGAGTTCGTCGAGCCGGGCACGGTCACCTTTGGATGCCAAGACGCCCGTCTGGGCGAGCAGGAACAACAGGAGTGCGCCGATCACGCCACCGGCGAGGCCGGCAAAGGCCAAAGCGGCGAAGCCGGGGCCCTTGGATGCGCCGGCCGCTGCCGCAGGCGGCGGCGTGCTGCCGCCGTCCTTTGCTGCGGGCTTGGCGCCCGCTGGATCGCTGCTGCGGTTCGCCTTGAGATCGATGATCGGACCGTCGGTGAGCGCGTCGTCGCGGCCGACGCGCGCAGCGCCCTGCTGCGGCTTGGACGACGCGCCGGCGCCCGATGCGCCCGCGCTGGCACCAGGCTTCGACGCACCCGCACCGGCGGTGGTGGTCCCGGTGGCGCCCCCCTTGAGGGGTTCACTGGGTTTCGGCGCGCCGGACGAGGTCGAAGAGGAGGCTGGCGGGACCGCGCTGCTCCCGGTAGCTCCCGCCTTTGCCGGTTCCGTCGGTGCTGGACCGGATGTCTTCGAGGCGTCGGCGGCGGCCGCCTTCGGCACGGTTGAACTGGATGATGCGCTGGACGAGGCCGCGTTCGGGCTGGAACTCGAAGAGGCGGAGGATGCGGTACCGCCGGCAGCTCCTGTACTCTTCGCGGCAGCATCCTTGCCGCCACCTTCGGCGGCGGTCTTTGGTGTCTCAGAAGATTTCGTGCCGGCCGCACTCGACGAGCCCGCGCTGCTGCCGGCGGCGCCGGCCTTGGCCGGCTCGCTAGGCTTCTGACCCTCGGCAGGCTTTGGCGTCGCACTTGGCGCCATCGTGCTGCTGCCGGTCGAACCGGGTTTGGCCGGCGTCGATCCCGGCTTCCCGGAGGTCTCGTCCGGTCGGCCGCTGGGTTTGCCGCGCTCGTCTGCCGGTGATGTCACGGGCGTGTCGTCCCTCTTGTTCGGCTTCTGGCCGACGGTGGCAATCGCTCATGCCACCGTCGCAGAGGCCCTGCCGTCTTCCGCCGGCTTGCTTGGTCTCGTTGTCTCGCCCGGGCAAGGCCCTCGCGCTCAGACCGGTTTTGGGAGACCGGCCAAGAGCGCGTCCTCGCTCGGCTGTGCCGCAACGAAATGGGCCGCGAGGCCGGCTTCGACCAGGGGTAAGGCCACGTCTGCGGACAGGCTGTAGTGATCCAATATCCGAAAGCGCGCGTCGAGTCCGCTGGATTGCGTGAGCCGCAGAGCCGCCTCCGCGCTGCGGCGGGAATAGTGCAGCACCGCCGCGAGGCTGCCGTCGCGCAGTGCCTCCGCGACTGCGGCGGGGAGGGTGGCCACGGGTCGCGCAGCATAACACTCCCAGACGGCGAGGTCGTAGCCGGCCGTCACCAGACTTTCCGCCGGCTCTGCCTTGCGGTCCTCGCCGGCGACGTGGAGCAGTCTCGCTCCGGGAGCCAACTGCGACCGTACCAGGCGGACCAATGCCACCGCGTCACCGCCCGCGTCATAAACCGGGTCGAGACCCGCCGCACGAGCCGCTTCGGCTGTCCTGCCGCCGACGGCGAGCACCGGACTGGCCTCGTCCAAGTTGGATGTGGCGAGCACAGGGACAGCTTGGGCGCTGGTGAGCAGCACGGCGTCAAAACGCCCGGCCGGCCTCTTTTGCCTTGTGGGCGCCACCGTGAAGATCGGCGCAACGAGAGGCGCATGCCCGAGAACGCGCAGCTTCTCTGCCGTTCGCGACGCACCCGGCTCAGGGCGGGCGACCCAGATCCGCATTCGAGCCCTCCCTCGGACCGACCACGCTGTTCGGCGGTGTCGATCTGCCGTAAACCCTCGGGCCATCCTTTTCCAAGTATGCTCGGCTTATCCTGGCTGGGCCGACTTTCGACCTGCCCCTCCCGGCGAATTAAGTCCGCCACGGCCAGCGCCTGCATGAGCGACATCCGATGAAGATCCTCGGCATCGAGACCACATGCGACGAGACGGCTGCCGCAGTCGTCGCACGACTCGACGGCGACGAGCCGAGTGGGCACATCCTCTCCAACGAGGTCCTGAGCCAGATCGCCGAGCACGCAGCCTATGGCGGTGTGGTGCCGGAGATCGCGGCGCGCGCTCATGTCGAAGTGCTCGACCGCTTGATCGAACGGGCGCTGGACAAGGCCGGCACGACCCTGGCCGAGCTCGACGGGATCGCCGTGGCCGCGGGGCCCGGCCTGATCGGCGGCGTGCTCGTCGGCCTCGTCACGGCCAAGTCGCTGGCACTCGTCTCACGCAAACCGCTGCTCGCGATCAATCACCTCGAGGCCCATGCGCTGACACCACGGCTCACGGATGGGATTGCCTTCCCGTACCTACTGCTGCTTGCCTCGGGCGGTCACACCCAGCTCGTGGCAGTGCGCGGCGTCGGCGATTACGTCCGGCTCGGTGGTACCATCGACGATGCCATTGGCGAGGCCTTCGACAAGGTCGCGAAGCTGCTCGGGCTCGGCTATCCGGGCGGCCCCGAGGTGGAGCGGATGGCCGAGGCAGGCAATCCGGAGCGCTTCGCCCTGCCGCGGCCGATGCTCGGACGGCGCGAGGCCGACTTCTCCCTGTCCGGCCTCAAGACGGCGCTGCGCATCGAGGCGGAAAAGATCGCCCCGCTAGCGCGCACGGACATCGCCGACCTCTGCGCGAGTTTCCAGGCCGCCGTGGTCGATGTGGTCGCTGACCGCGTCCGGGTGGCGCTCCGCGGCTTCGATGCGGTTGCTGGCCGACCGACCGCGCTCGTGGCCTCGGGCGGCGTCGCCGCGAACGGCGCCATCCGGCGGGCATTGGCAGCGCAGGCCGGGCAGGTCGGTCTCAGCTTCGTCGCACCACCGCTGCCGCTCTGCGGCGACAACGGTGCGATGATCGCCTGGGCCGGGATCGAGCGCCTGCGCGCTGGACTCGTCGACGATCTCACGGCCCCGGCCCGTGCCCGTTGGCCGTTCGCCGTCGCGTCAACGGCTGCCTGAGGCGTCCGGGTATTGACCAAGCTGCTTATGCTGAGGCGGGGAACAGCGACCTCAGCATGAGATGCTAAAGACGCACATCTACAATGTCCGATGGATCTTATGGGCCGATCGGATCCTTAAATACTGATTTCATCACGTATCTCGACCGAATGACGATCTGTCATTGGCAGAATGCGGCGAAAATGTGTGCTTTGAGCCGATGGTTGACCTTCAATCGCGGCCACCTAGCTTCCGGTCGTCTTCCACCGTCTTCGGAACGCAATGCACAACGCCTTACGCCTGCTGCTCGTCCTGATCTCCGTCACTTTCGTTTCCGCCCCGAGCTTCGCCGGAGATCCGAACTGGACCGGCACCTGGAATACACGTTGGCGCCAGGGCGGCGCGCGGATGGCGCTGCAGCAGGAAGGCAGTCACGTCCACGGTACCTACCTGTCCTACGACGGCTCGATCGCGGGTGAGGTCCAGGGGCGCACGCTGAAGGGGCGCTGGATCCAGGGGGAGCGCTCGGGCGGCATCGAGTTCGTCCTGTCCGATGACGGCCAGTCCTTCATGGGCCGCTTCGACACCGGCGAGTGGTGGACCGGCGGGCGGACCACGGGAAACCCGGAGGCGCTCGGCATCGACCAGCGCGGCCCACGCCAGGCCCTGCGCACCTTCGTCGATGCCGGCAACAGCGCCCGCTACGATGCACCAGACCAGATGACTCGTGCCGTCTCCGTCATCGATTTCGGCGAGAATGCTGGCGCGATCACTCCGGAGCAGAAGCTCGGACTGGCCCAGACGCTGTTCAACCTCGTCGATCAGACCACCTTCCGCCTGCACGGGGTCCCGGGTCGCAAGACCAATAAAGACGCCGTCGACCTCAAGCTCGAACAGGCCGGCACCGGCGCGATGCTACCGCTGCATCTCTTCAAGAAGGGCGACAAGTGGTTCATCGCCATGCCCGATGAAGCCGCCTTGGAGGCAGGCCGCAAGGCCCTGTTCGCTCGGTCAGGAGGCCGGCCGCCAAGCCCCGAAGCATACAAACTGCGCAAGAGCGCGCGTGACGCCATGCGCAGCTTCACCCGCGCCTTCTCGGAATGGAATACCGGCGGCCGCGCCCAGGCACTCGCAACGCTGGACACCTCCGAACTGAGCGAGGCTGTGCGCAACGATCAGGGCGTGCTTGCCCTCCAGTACCTCAACGGCATCGTGAACCGCATCGGGCAGATGGCGCCGCAGGAGATCTCGGACGATCCCCAGAACCGCGAGCCGCTGGTCGTCTTCAGCCATCCGGAGGGCCGCATCGTCATCGCGCCGAAGGGCGCTGGCGACGCGATGAGCTGGAAGTTTACCCCCGAGACCGTGCGCAATGCGCGCAATCTCTACATCGCCGTCGAGGAGATGCCGACGAGCGAGACGAAGAGCCTGCCGGCGCCGCCCTCGGTGTTCTTCAAGGTGCGCAAATGGGTGCGCGGCGTTGCCCCACCGATGCTCACGGAATTCGGACCGCTCGAAGCGTGGCAGATCGCTGGCTGGGCAACGATCATCGTGCTCGCAATCGGCCTCGGATGGCTGATCGCCCGCGCGATCCTGGTCTTCCTCCTGCACGCCGTTGGTAAGGCAGATCCGCGGGCAGCGCGCCGCGCCTTCCGCTGGCCGCTTTGGGGCACCGTGGTCTTCCTCGTCTACAACGCCCTGGTGCCGGCCCTCGGCCTACCCGATCTGGCAACCCGCATCTCGGTCGGCGTCACCGGCGTGATGCTCGCCGTCTCGGTGATGTGGCTCGGCTGGCGGCTCGTGGACGCGGTGGTCGCTCGCTACTTCAGCAGCGGCGAGGGCGGCCGCATGAGCATGGACAACATTCTCGTCTCGCTCGGCTTCGGCGCGCTGAAGATAGGGCTCGTCGCAGCGGGGCTCACCTACATCGCCATCCAGCTGTCGCTGCCCTACGAGGGCGTCGTCGCGAGCCTGTCCATCGGCGGTCTCGCTGTGGCCTTTGCCTCCCGTGAGACCCTGTCGAACGTCTTCGGCGCCGGCATCCTTGCGATCGACAGGCCGTTCCGCCGCGGTGACTGGATCGCTACCGGCGACACCAAGGGCACGGTCGAACATGTCGGCATCCGCTCGACGCGGGTGCGTACGGCCGATGACAGCCTGATCATCGTGCCGAACGGCAAGCTCTCGGATGCGACGGTGAACAACCTCGGCACGCGCCGCTTCCACCTCAACTCGGCCAAGCTGCCGATCCCTTACGATACCACCGTGCCGCAGATCGAGGCGCTGGTCTCGGGTGTGAAGGAACTCGTCGCCGAAATCCCCGAATCGACGCCCGAGCGCACGTCGGTCGCCGTCTCGGCTCTGAGTCAGGATGGGATCGAGGTCACGCTGAAATACGGCCTCGATGTCCGGAATGGCGCCAACGAGACCGAGATCGTGAACCACCTGATGATGAACATCCTGCGCCTCTGCGAGCGCCTCGGCATCCGGGGTGGCGGAGAGTCGCCCGTCGCGGCCTGATGCGCCGTTGACGGCACCGGCGCGACGACCCAGGGTGCCGTGGAGGCGGGAGATACCATGAGCGTCGAGAGCGGACGAGCCAACCGCGTCGCTGTCGTCGGCGGCGGCTCGTGGGGTACGGCCCTGGCGAATGCTGCCGCCTGCGCAGGTCGGGACGTCACGCTGTGGCTGCGCGACCCGGTTGGGGCGGCTCACATCCAGAAGACGCGCGACAACACGCGCTATCTGCCGGGCATCCCCCTGCACGACCAGGTGCGGGCCACGTGTGACGAGAGCTGCCTGTCTGAGGCTGGCACCGTCCTGCTGGTCACGCCAGCCCAGACCGTACGCGAGGTGCTCGGGCAGCTCCGATCGCATCTCGGCAAAGCGTCGCTGGTGCTCTGCGCCAAAGGGATCGAGCGGGGCACCGACTCGTTCATGAGCGATGTCGCCACCGAAACGCTGCCGAAAGCCACCGTCGCCGTGCTTTCCGGCCCGAGCTTTGCCGCGGACGTCGCCCGCGGCCTGCCGACCGCGGTGACGCTCGCCTGCACCGACGGGGCGGAAGCGGCGCGGCTAGCCGGACTGATTTCCGGCCCGGCCTTCCGCCTCTACCACACCGACGACGTGCGTGGCGTCGAGATCGGCGGTGCCGGCAAGAACGTGCTTGCCATTGCTTCGGGCATTGTCGCCGGCCGCGGCCTCGGCGAGAGCGCCCGTGCGGCCCTCATCGCCCGCGCCTTCGCGGAACTCATGCGGTTCTCGAAGGCCTATGGCGGACGGGCAGAGACGCTGATGGGACTGTCGGGCCTCGGCGACCTCGTCCTCACCGCGTCCTCGACACAGTCCCGCAACTTCGCCTTCGGAGATCGTCTCGGCCGTGGTGCCACGCCTGAAAAAGCCGCCGGCGGCAAACTCGCCGAGGGCGCTTTCACCGCGGCGGCGCTGATCGCTCTGGCGCGGGCGCGCAATGTCGAGATGCCCATCGCGGAGGCGGTGGCCGACGTCGTCTCCGGCACATCCGACGTCGATGGGGTGGTGGCGCGCCTTCTGGCCCGGCCGCTCAAGGCGGAAACGGACTAAGCGGCCCGACGCAGTCCGTCAGGCCACGCGGATGACGCCGATTGCGACCAAGGCCTCGATGGCGGCGTCATCGTAACCGGCCTCAGCCAGGATCGTGCGGCCATGCTGGCCGAATGTCGGGGCCGGTCCCTGAACCTGCCCTGGCGTCTGCGAGAACTTCACCGGCAGCCCAAGTGTCTGCATCCGACCTGCCTTCGGGTGATCGACGTCGACCACCATCTCGCGGGCGAGCGTCTGCGGGTCACGCTGCATGGCCAACACATCGAGGACCGGCCCGGCTGGAACGCCGCCTTCTTCGAGCCGCGCCAGCCAAGACTCCGAACTCTCTTTCCGGAAATGCGGCGCCAGCGCTGCGACCAACTCCTCGCGATGAGCCATGCGATCCCGGTTCGCTGCGAAGCGCGGATCGTTCGCCAGCTCCTCGACGCCGAGAACGCCGAGCAGCCGCAGCCAGTTGGTCTGGTTGGCGGCACCGATGGTGATCCAGCCATCGGCTGTCTCGAAGGCCTCGTAGGGTGCATTCAGCGGATGCGCCGAGCCCATCGGGCCGGGGGCCACGCCGGTCGCCATCGCGATGGCCGATTGCCAGTAAGTGAGTGTGATACCCGCCTCGAACAGCGAAGTGTCGACGGCCTGGCCCTCGCCGGTCTTGAGCTTGTGGGTGTAGGCGGCGAGCACGCCCATGGCCGCGAGGATTCCGGCGGTGATGTCGGTGACCGGCGGTCCGCATTTCATCGGAGGCCGGCCCGGTCCCTCGCCGGTGATGCTCATCAAGCCGCTCATGCCCTGGGCCACCAGATCGAAGCCGGCGCGGTCGGCGTAGGGGCCGGTCCGGCCGAAGCCGGAGAGCGCGCAGTAGATCAAGCCTGGGAATTCTTGGCGCAGGGTCTCGTAGCCGAGGCCTAGCTTCTCCATCGTGCCGCCGCGGTAGTTTTCGATCAGCACGTCGGCATCGGCGAGCAGGCGGCGGAGCACAGCCTTGCCCTCCGGGCTCTTGAGGTCGAGGGCGATGCCGCGCTTGCCACGGTTCATCATCATGTAGGCAGCGCTCTCACCCTCGATCGAGGGCGGGACCGAGCGGCGGGTGTCGTCCCCGCCGTCGATCTTCTCCACCTTGATGACGTCGGCGCCCATGTCGCCGAGCATCAGCCCGCAGACGGGGCCGGCCATGATGTGAGCCAGCTCGATGACCCGGACACCCGCGAGAGGGCCCTGGCCCATGTGCTTCTCCGTCATGCCGTCCCGTCGTTCAGCGTGAGCTTCAGGCGGCTTTCTTCAGGCCGGTCGGCGCCGTCGTATCCGACGACGTATCCTCGAACTTGCGATCGGGATGCATCGTGAAGGCGAGGACGGCTCCAAGCAGGCAGAGGCCGATCGAACCCATGAAGGGCAGCGTCCAGTCTCCGGTCTTGTCGACGACAAAGCCGAACACGATCGGCGACACGATCGCCGCCACCGCGGAGCCGGTGTTCATCAAGCCACTCGCCGTGCCTGCATATTTCGGTGCGATGTCCATCGGCACGGACCAGATCGGTCCGATCACGAGCTCGGCGAAGAAGAAGCCGGACGAGAGCAGCAGCGCCACCAAGGTCAGGTCCTTGGTATAGAACACGCCGGTGAGGCTCGCCGCTGCGCCGAGGAAGCCGATCACGATGATCGAGAGCCTGGCGAGCTTGATGTTGCCCGTCTTCTTCAGGATGCCGTCGCTGAGCACGCCGCCCAGCGTGTCACCGACGACGCCTGCGAAGAACACGCCCGAGGCGAAGAGCGCCGAATTCTTGAGGTCGAGCCCGTAGCTCTCCTTGAAGAAGGTCGGGATCCAGCCAAGGAACAGCCACAGGGTCCAGCCGTAGCAGAAATAGGTGATCGTCACAGGCGCGATACGCTTGGTGAGCGTCCACCACGGCACGGCCTGCGAGGTGCCCGGGGCGCGCGGCGCAGGCAGCACGTCGAGTTCGTCCTGCGTGATGCTTTTGTGGTCGGACGGGTTATCGCGGAAGTAGATGTACCAGATCGCAACCCAGATGAAGCTGACGAGGCCGAGGATGACGAAGCAGTAGCGCCAGCCGACATGGTAGATCAGGAAGGCGACGATCGGCGGCGCCACGGCATTGCCGAGCCGCGCGAAGGCGTGGGTGATGCCCTGCGCGAAGCCGCGCTTGCCCGGTGCCGTCCAGTTCTGCATGGCGCGGGTCGCGGTCGGGAAGGTTGCGCCTTCGCCGAAGCCGAGCAGCACGCGGGCGAGGAACAGGCTGATGAGGCCGCCGACGAGGCCGGTCAGGATCGTCGCCACCGCCCAGATCATCCCGCAGATGAACAGCGTGCGCCGCGCACCGAACTTATCGCCGACCGAGCCGCCGATGACCTGGAAGATCGCGTAGGGGTAGGCGAAGGCCGACAGGATGAGACCGAACTCGGTCTTCGACATCCCGAGTTCCTTCATGATCTCGCCGCCGGCCGTCGCGACGTTCACGCGGTCGAGATACGTGATGAAGTACATCAGGCAGAGCAGCAGCAAGACGCTGTTGGTTGCACTGATGAGCGGCGGTTTCCGCTTGGCCTCGATCGGCGGCGTCATGGCGTTTCCCTTGAGAAGTTCTTGTTGTCGTTGTTTGGTGCAGCCTCTTGAGGGGCTGCGGGCTTCGGGCGGTCGTCGCCCGCGTCCGTATAATGCATTTTCTCTATTGGGCGAGCGATCCCGCCGGCAACCCCGCGGATGAGCTGTGGGGTGTCTCCGCGCGGCTCGCGAAAGTTGACGCGGTGGCCAGTATCACCTCGGCGGCCCGCTCGCTGCCGGCACGGTCGACGTCGAGATTGGCCGTGACTCGGATCTGATCGCGGCCGATCGCGCGGATGCGGACGTCGTGTTTCCGACAGGCTTCCGCGAAGGCAGCGGCAGTGACGCCGAGGCCGGCAACCGAGAAACAGAGGATATTCGACTGCCCGGCCGTCTCGTCGAAGGCGAGGCCCGGCGCGTTGCGGATCGCTTCGTGGATGCGATGGGCGTTGGCGTTGTCCTCGGCCAGCTGCTCGATATGGTTGTCGAGCGCATAGAGACCCGCAGCGGCAAGGACGCCGCTCTGCCGCATGGCGCCGCCGAGCCGGTATTTCCAGCGCCAGGCCTCAACCACGAATTCCCGCGAGCCGCAGAGCACGGCACCGACAGGGCAACCGAGGCCCTTGCTGAGGTCGATCCAAGCGCTGTCGAAGCCTTCCGCGTAATCCTTCGCCGCGATGCCGGTCGCAACCACCGCGTTGAGCAGCCGAGCACCGTCGATATGCGCCTTGATACCTTTGGAATGAGCGAGGTCGCGGATGGCGCGCATCACGCCCAGATCCCAGACAGTGCCGCCCGAAAAGCTCGTGGTCTGCTCGATGGAGATCAGCGCCGAGCGCGGTGCCGTCCGCTGCGGGACGCGGATCGCGGCCTCGGCCTGCGCCAGGCTGTAGAGCCCGACGCGGGTCGGCAACGGCTTGACCGACACGCCACCGATGGCGGCCGCACCAGCGGCCTCAGTGTTGTACATATGAGACTGGTCGTCGCAGATGATCTCGTCACCGGCTCGTGTTTGCACCAGGATGGAGACGAGGTTGCACATCGTCCCGGACGGCATGAACACGCCGTCCTCCATGCCGAGCATCGCCGCCACGCGCTCGCAGAGCGCATTAGTGGTCGGGTCCGAGCCCGATTGCTCGTCACCTACCTCGGCGCGGGCCATGGCCTCGCGCATCCCGGCGGTCGGACGGGTTTGCGTATCGCTGAAAAGATCGATGGTCACGCCTGATGGGCCTCATGCGACAGCGGCGATCGACCGTCTCGATCTCGCCATGCAGCGGATTGTATGAAGAATTCAGATTGCGGAGTATGACGCGGGCGGGCCGGTGAGGACCAGCCCTGACAAGCAGACAAAACGGAAAAACACAATGGGAGCGAGCGCGGGGCTGCAGGCCGGGTCCGATCTTGGCGGGAATCTGGCCCGCGAACTGACGGCTGCCCTGCAAGGAGATGTCCGCTTCGATACCTTCACGCGCGGGCGCTACAGCACGGATGCGTCGATCTATCAGATCATGCCGGCGGGCGTGGTCCTGCCCAAGAGCCGGGACGATCTAGCTGCTACCCTGACCATCGCCGCCGAGCACGGCGTGCCGGTGATCATGCGGGGGGGCGGCACCTCGCAGAACGGACAGCCGATCGGGTCGGGGCTCGTCGTCGACTGCTCGCGCCATTTCAATGCGGTCACCGGCTACGATGCAGAGGCTGGCACGATCACCGTCGAGCCGGGCATGGTGCTGGAGCGGCTGAACACCCGCGTGAAGGCCGACGGCTGGTTCTTCCCGGTCGAACCATCCACCGCGACCCGCTGCACCATCGGTGGCATGGCCGGCAACAATTCCTGCGGCGCCCGCTCGCTGCGCTTCGGCAAGATGAGCGACAACGTGCTCGCCATGGAGGCGCTTTTTCACGACGCGGAGGCCTTCGGTTTCAGCCTGACCGGCAATGAGAGCCTGGGCGTCACCGGCTCCGTCAGGGCCGAGGAACTGGCTCGGAGGATGCTCGCGCTCGCCCACGAGAACCGCCAGGAAATTCTCGACCGGTACCCGAACGTGCAGCGCCGCGTGGGCGGCTACAACCTCGACAGCCTGATTGAGCCGCGCCCGAACCTCGCACATCTGCTGGTCGGCTCCGAGGGCACGCTCGCCGCCACCACCTCGGTGACGCTGAAGCTGTCGCGCCTGCCGACGCATCGTGTGCTCGGCATCTGCCACTTCCCGTCGTTCCGCGCGGCGATGGAGACGACGCAGCATCTCGTCGCCCTCGGGCCGGTCGCGGTCGAGCTCGTGGACAATAATGTCCTGGTGCTCGGCGCCGACATCCCGCTGTTCAGGTCGACACTGGCCGACATCACCCGTGGCACGCCGAATTGCCTGCTGATTGCCGAGTTCGCCGGCGACGATCTCGACTCACTCAAGCGAGACCTGAAGAGTCTCGACGCCTGCATGGCAGATCACGGCTTCCCCGACGCCGTGGTGGAGGTAATGGAGCCCTCTCGGCAGAAGACCGTCTGGGAGGTGCGCGAGGCCTGCCTCAACATCATGATGTCGATGAAGGGCGATGCGAAGCCGATCTCCTTCATCGAGGATTGCGCGGTGCCGCTCGAGCACCTCGCCGACTATACGGATGCCGTCACAGAGGTGTTCACCAAGCACGGCACCCGCGGCACCTGGTACGCCCACGCCTCGGTTGGTTGCCTGCACGTGCGGCCGATCCTCGACATGAAGGATGCCGGCGGCGTCCGGCAGATGCGCGCGATCGCGGAAGAGACCGCTGATCTGGTGCGTCGCTACAAGGGCTCCTATTCCGGCGAGCACGGCGACGGCATCTCGCGCTCCGAGTTCGTCGAGCCGCTGTTCGGGCCTACGCTGACGCGAGCCTTCGAGACGGTGAAGGACGGGTTCGACCCCGACAACCGCCTGAATCCCAACAAGATTGTCCGCCCGCTGAAGTTCGACGACCGTTCCCTGTTCCGGTTCAAGCCGGACTATGCGGTTCAGCCGCTCGAGACCGCGCTCGACTGGTCGGAGTGGGGCGGCATCGGCAGCGCCGTCGAAATGTGCAACAACAACGGCACCTGCCGGAAACTGGCCGGCGGGGCGATGTGCCCCTCCTACCGCGCCACGCGTGAAGAGCAGCATCTCACCCGCGGCCGGGCCAATTCGCTGCGGCTCGCTCTGTCAGGCCAACTCGGCAAGGACGCCTTCACCTCGTCCGACATGAAACGCACCATGGATCTGTGCGTGTCTTGCAAGGCCTGCCGGCGCGAATGCCCAACCGGCGTCGACATGGCCAAGATGAAGATCGAGTTCCTTCATCACTACCATGCCGAACACGGCCTGCCGGCCCGCGAAAGGCTCGTCGCCGAGATGCCGCGTTATGCCGGGATTGCGGCACGCCTCGCACCGCTGATGAACCTGCGCAACCAGATCCCGGCTCTCGCCAAGCTCGGCGAGCAGATGCTCGGCCTCTCGGCCCGGCGCTCGCTGCCAGAATGGCGCAGGCCCTGGCGCGAACAGGGCCCGGTTGCCAAGCCGACAGATGTCACCGGCGAATGGCAGGACATCATCCTGTTCGGCGACACCTTCAACCGGGCCTTCGAGCGCGAGAACCTGGAGGCGGCCGAACGCGTGCTCAAGGCGGCCGGCTACCGGCTGCACCGCGTGGTAGCGCATTCCGGCAGCCGTCCGCTCTGCTGCGGGCGGACCTATCTCGCCTCAGGGCAGACCGATCGCGCCCGCGAGGAGGCTCGGCGCACCCTCGACGCGCTGCTACCCTTCGTGCGCTCTGGCGCCCGCGTGGTCGGGCTCGAACCTTCCTGTCTGTTTACTTTCCGCGACGAGTTCCTGTCGCTGCTGCCGGGTGAGGAGGCGAAGGCGCTGGCATCACAGGCCTTCCTGTTCGAAGAGCTTCTCGCTGCCGACCTGAAGGCCGGGCGCATCAGACTGAACCTCGCCGACCAGGCCGGCCGGGTCGCCCATCTCCACGGGCACTGCCACCAAAAGTCGTTCGGGGCGATGGGAGCGGTGGAGACGGTGCTGCGCGCGGTTCCGGGCCTCGACGTGCGGGTGATCGAGTCGAGCTGCTGCGGCATGGCAGGGGCCTTTGGCTACCGGGCCGAGACCATCGACGTGTCCTTCGCTATGGCCGAGCTGTCGCTGTTCCCAGCGCTCCGCAAGGCCGGCCCCGACGACCTCGTCGTCGCCGACGGAACCAGCTGCCGCCATCAGATCCACGACGGGGTTCAACGCGAGGCCGAACACGTTGCAAGGGTGCTCGACAGAGCACTGGTGACGGGATGATCTCGCCGCTTCCGGTGCCAGTGACCCGCGTGTAGACGATCAGCCGTCTTCCGCGGAGCCTGCCCTCGATGGCCTATTGGCTGTTCAAGTCCGAACCCTCGACCTGGTCCTGGCAGCGGCAGGTGGAAGCCGGGGAGGGCGGCACCTGCTGGAACGGCGTGCGCAACCACCTGGCCAAGAACCAGATGCAGGCCATGGTCGTCGGCGAGCGCGGCTTGTTCTACCATTCGAACGAGGGCAAGGCGGTCGTCGGCATCGTCGAGGTGATCAAGCCGTACTACCCGGACCATACGGATGAGTCCGGCCGGTTTGGCATGGTCGACGTCAAGGCTGTGAAGCCGCTGCCGCAGCCTGTCTCGCTCGATGCGATCAAGGCCGAGCCGCGGCTCAAGGACATGGTGCTGGTGAACAACTCGCGTCTCTCGGTTCAGCCAGTGACCGAGGCGGAGTGGAAGGCGGTATGCGAGATGGGCGGCCTGCCGAACGGCTGACATCCTGCCAATGTGATGCGCGGCCGCTTGCGATCCCTACAAATGGCGCGCTCGCCGTGGCGGTCGGACCGTTCTCGAAGACGGTTTGCCGAGGGCCGGCTACCTGCCGAATGGGTGCGGCCTGGTCGTGGGCTGACGTGAAAGCGCAGCGAGGCCTGCGAAGATGCCGAGCGCGGCAGCGATCAGGGCGTTCCATCCTGCCAGCGAGATCCCGAGGAAGGTCCAGGCAGCCTTGGTGCAGTCGACGGTCTGCTTGACGGCGAGGTCCTTCAGGAAGTCCTCGACGTTTGCCGCCGCTGCGGAGCCGCCACCGCAATCGCTGGGGCCGGGCCAAAAACCCCATTCGGCGCCGGCATGGTAGGCGCCAAGACCCGCTCCGTAGAGCATGACGAGCGCGATCAAGCCGAGGATCAACCTTGAGACGCGCCCCGGCAGGAGCGCGGCCAGGCCTGCGAGTGGCAGCGTCAGATAGTACGGCACCCGCTCGGTGAGGCAGAGCTTGCACGGCACGTAGCCCAGCACATGCTCGAAGAAGAGCGCACCTCCCACCGTAAGCGCGGCGCCGGCAAGCAACAGCAGCGCGACGGTCTGGGTCCGGAATGGCAGGCCGAGACGCATCAGAATACAACCTTCAGCGCGAAGAAGCCGAGGATGATGATCACCACCGAGATGGCCACGACGACGTTCAGATGCCGGTCGAGCACCGCGCGGATCGAAATGCCGTAGCGGCCGAGGAGCCCTGCCAGGACGAAGAAGCGTGCTCCACGGGTGATGATCGAGAGCGCTATGAACCAGAACAGGTCGTAATGGGCGAAGCCCGAGGTGATGGTCACCAACTTGTAAGGGATCGGCGTCAGCCCCTTCAGCAGGATCACCCAGTGCCCGTATTTGGCATAGGACTCCTGGAAGGTGTGAGCCTTGTCGGTGAGCCCGTAGAGCTGGAACAGCCACTGGCCGACAGAGTCGAAGAGGAGCGCACCGATCGCGTAGCCGGCGATCCCGCCAAGCACCGAGGTCACCGTCGCGATAGTGGCGTAGAGCCAGACCTTGTCCGGCCGGCTCACCGCCATCGGCACCAGCATGGCGTCGGGCGGCACCGGGAAGAATGAACTCTCCGCGAAGGCTACCGCGCCGAGCGCCCAAGGCGCCGAGGGCTTGCCGGCGAGCGCGAGTATCCACTCGTAGAGGCGGCGGATCATGGAGATCGGTCCGATGGGGAAAACGCGAGCCCTTTGAGCACAGCGTGGCCGCCGAGGCGAGAGGGGCGGCGCGGCGCTTGGCAAGCTTTCCGATACCTCGCGCAGCCCGCTCCTCTCCGTCGCCTTCGCTCAACCCGTACCTTTTCCCAGGAGTGCCCGGCTTAATCCTCGTCGGTCTTCCAGTCGAAGGAACGCTTCACCGCACGGCTCCAGGCAGCGTAGATCTTCCTGCGCTGGCCGGGATTCATCTTCGGCTCCCAGCGGCGATCGACGCTCCAGTTGTGCTTGAGATCGTCGAGATCCCGCCAGTAGCCAGTGGCGAGGCCTGCGGCGTAGGCGGCGCCGAGCGCCGTGGTCTCGGTCACCCTCGGGCGCACCACCGGCACATCGAGGATGTCGGACTGGAACTGCATCAGCGTGTCGTTGGCGACCATGCCGCCATCGGAGCGAAGCTCTTTCACAGGAATCCCGGAATCCTTCTCCATCGCCTCCAGCACCTCCTTGGTCTGGAAGGCTGTAGCCTCGAGCACTGAGCGGGCGATGTGACCCTTGTTCGCGTAGCGGGTCAGGCCGATGATCAGCCCGCGCGCGGCGTCATTCCAGTGCGGGGCATAGAGGCCGGAGAAGGCCGGCACGAAGTAGACGCCGCCATTGTCCTCGACCGTCGCGGCGAGCTTCTCGACCTCGGCACTCTCCTTGATCATCCCGAGATTGTCGCGCAGCCACTGGACCAGTGCGCCTGTGACCGCGATCGAGCCTTCGAGCGCATAGACCGGCTTTTGTCCTCCCAGCCGATAGGCCAGCGTCGTGACCAGGCCAGCACTCGATGGGACGGGCAGACCATCGGTGTTCATGAGCGCGAAGCAGCCGGTGCCGTAGGTATTCTTTGCCTCACCGGGCGTGAAGCAGGTCTGTCCGAAGAGGGCCGCCTGCTGGTCGCCGAGAATGCCGGCGATCGGCACGCCTTCGAAGGGCGCACGGGTCTCCCCGTAGACCTCGCTCGATGAGACGATCTTCGGCAGCATTGCCCGCGGGATGCCGAAGGCCTCCAGCATGCTCTCGTCCCAGTCGAGGGTCTCCAGCGACATCAGTTGGGTGCGGCTGGCATTGGTGACGTCGGTGAGGTGCACGCCGCCATCGATGCCACCCGTGAGGTTCCAGACCAGCCAGGTGTCGATGTTGCCGAACAGCACGTCGCCAGCCTCGGCCTGCTCGCGGGCGCCCTTCACGTTGTCGAGCAGCCAGCGCAGCTTCAGCCCGGAGAAGTAGCTCGCCAGCGGCAAGCCGGTGACGTCGCGAAACCGGTTGATGCCGCCCTCTTTGGCGAAGTCCGCAACAAGCCGGTCGTTGCGGGTGTCCTGCCAGACCAGGGCATTGTACAGCGGCTCGCCAGTCGTCTTATCCCAGATCAGCGTGGTCTCGCGCTGATTGGTGATGCCGATGGCGACGAGATCCTGGGGCTCGAGACCGGCCTTCTCGAGCGCCTCCGTCATGACGTTGCGGGTCTTCTTCCAGATCTCCCGCGGGTCATGTTCGACATGACCCGGCTTCGGAAAGATCTGTTCGTGCTCCTCCTGGGCGAGCGAGACGACGGTGCCCTCGCGGTCGAACACGATGAAGCGGGTGCTCGTGGTGCCCTGGTCGATGGCGCCGACATATCGGCTCATGGCTCGTCCCACCCTGGAATTCTTTTGCTGTCTCGTCCCGTCGGTCTCTCGCCGAAGGCCGTCTCATCGCGTCAGGCGGCCTCCGCGGCCTTCCCGTCCAGGTAAGCCTGCAGGCGTGCCTCGCTGCCTGCACTGGTGCGCAGGCCGAGCTTGGAGCGGCGCCACAGGATGTCGTCCGCAGTGATCGCCCATTCCTGGTCGCGAAGGTAGTCAACTTCCCGCGCGGTCAGGCCGCCGTCGAAGCTCTCGCCGAGATCTGCGAGCGATCCAGCATTCCGGACGATCTCCCGCGCTCGCGTTCCGTAGGCTCGCGCCAGCCGCCGTGCGGTTTCGGCCGGCAGGAACGGGGCCTCGGATTGCAGAGCGGCCAGGAAGGCGTTGAAATCCGCGTCCGGCATGTCGCCGCCCGGTAGCGCCACGTCGCCCGTCCATGCCGGTTTCAGACGGGGAAAGTACGCCTTGAGCTTCTCGACCGCGTGTTCGGCGAGCCGGCGATAGGTCGTGATCTTGCCGCCGAAGACCGACAGCACTGGCGGGCTGCCGCCCTGATCGGAGACCTCGAGCACGTAGTCACGCGTGATGGCAGAGGCATTGGCCGCCGCGTCGTCGTAGAGCGGGCGCACGCCGGAATAGCTCCAGACGACGTCGCCCGGCGCGATGTTTTTCGAGAAGGAGCGATTGATGCAGTCGCAGAGATAGGCCGTCTCTTCCGGCGAGATCGTCGCCGCGCCGGGCTTGTGCTCATAGGGCACGTCGGTGGTGCCGATCAGGGTGAAGTCGCGCTCGTAGGGAATCGCGAAGACGATGCGCTGGTCGGGCTGCTGCAGGATGTAGGCCTGCTCGCCCTCAAACAGCCGCCTCACGACGATGTGGCTGCCCTTGATCAGGCGCACCGCTGCCCGGCTATTGATGCCCAGCGTCTGGCCGAGCGTCTCGCTGACCCAGGGGCCGGCGGCGTTGACGACGGCCCTGGCACGAATGGTTCCGGTGGCGCCCGTTCTCTTGTCATGAAGGTCGGCGAGCCAGGCATCGCCCTCGCGGCGCGCAGAGACGACACCGGTTCGTGTTCGAATGTCGGCCCCGCGCGCACGCGCATCCATGGCGTTGAGGACGACGAGCCGGCTGTCCTCGACCCAGCAGTCCGAATAGACAAAACCCTTGGTCAGACGCTCCTGCAGAGGCGCGCCGAGCGGCGAGGTTCGCAAACGCACGGAATTCGAGCCCGGAAGCGTTCGCAGCCGCGCGAGATGATCGTAGAGGAACAGCCCGGCCCGCAGCATCCAGGCCGGGCGCAGGCCCTCGTCGTGGGGCAGCACGAAGCGCAACGGCCAGATGATGTGAGGGGCGAGCCGAAGAAGCCGCTCCCGCTCGGCCAGGGCCTCACGAACGAGGCGAAACTCGTAATATTCGAGATAGCGTAGGCCGCCGTGGATGAGCTTCGTGCTCGATGACGAGGTGAACTGGGCGAGATCTCCGCGCTCGCAGAGCAGCACCTTCAGACCCCGCCCCGCCGCATCTCGCGCGATGCCCGCACCGTTGATACCGCCGCCGATGACGAGCAGATCATAGGCAGGCTGCAAGACGATCTCTCCGAACGCGGGCGTGGATCCGATCCCGGATCATACGGTGCGCACCGAAATGTTCGAGGCCTCTTCAACGGCATCGCGACCGTCCGAAAATACTTCGCGACGGCTGGCGTGCACCATCACACCTCGACGCCCACTGTCTAACCTTGCTCGACCGGCTGCGCGTGCGGGCCTGCACATCCTTGGCCGCTGAACCCAGCCAAACCGGAACCAGAAGATTACTGCCAAGTTGATGCAGCAATCAAACGGTCAAGCTCCACCCGGACGGTGGACGAATAGTTGGGCTACCCGTCATGCGCCAGGGCTACACTGTTTTCGCCGCTCTCGTTGCCACCTCGCTCCTGGCCACCCCGATGGTCATGGGCGCCGCCAATGCGCTGGCTACCTCCGACGGCCAGGAGACCGTCACCCAGGCTGTGGCAGTGACGCCCGTCGAGGTCGCACCGGTCGCCAACAGCGCGGCACCGGAAGTCTGCAACCGCAAGGTCCGCGTCGTCTATAGCGGCTACATTACCGGCCCAGCCGCCTGCATCGCCAGCGAACGTTGATCAGAGACCGAAGCGGGCCCAGGCGGCGCGCTCCTCGATCGCCGCGATCAAGGCATCCGGCATGTATGCCGCGACGCCGGGGCCACCCCTTCGCAGCAGGCGCGCCAGGAACGAGCCCTTAGCCTCGGCAATGAGCTTGAGTTCGACCTTCTCGCCGAACCGGGCCCGCAAGGTGGTCCGCAGATCGCCGAGGGCATCGACGAGTCCGAGATCGAGCGCCTGACGGCCGCTCCAGACCGCGCCGGTGAACAGGTTCTGGCCGCTCGACAGTTGCGGGCGACGCTCGGTGACAAGGCTCGTGAACAGGGCCTGGATGTCGGCCTGGATGACCTTCAGACGCTTCACATCGGCCGGGTCTTCGGGCCGGAAGGGGTCGAGCATCGCCTTGGCCTCGCCCTGCGTGTGGACGCGGCGCTCTATGCCGATCCGCTCGATCAGCTTGTCGAAGCCGAACCCCGCCGAGACCACACCAATCGAGCCGACCAGCGAGGCTGGATCGGCGATGATCTCGTCGGCGGCGCAGGCGATCATGTAGCCGCCGCTCGCGGCGACATCCTCCACGAAGGCGAAAACCGGAAGCTTCTTCTCGACCGAGAGCGCCCGGATCCGGCGATAGATCAGGTGCGACTGCGCTGCCGAACCGCCGGGCGAGTTGATGATCAGCGCCACCGCGGAGGCACGCGGCATGGAGAAGGCCCGCTCCAGGCCTGCCGCCAGTGTCGCGATCGAGAGGCCCGGCCGGATCGGCGAGACCGCGCCGATCGCCCCGCTGAGCCGCAGCACCGCCACGCACGGCGGCGCCTGCCGCCAGCGCGCGGGAAGGAAACGGCGCAGGCTGTCGGTGATCGCGGTGGTGCTCGGCATCGTGTTCAAGATCCGGGGAAATGGGTCGATGACCTGCGTAAAGCGCAGCGAGACGTCCCGCCACTATGATCCGCTGCAGCCGGCATCGATCAGGGAAGGCGGGCGCCTCGTTCGCCATCAACTGTCTGATCACGTTGGTATTACGCGTGTCCGTCGGCAGCAAAGCCGCTGTACCGGCACAAGACGCCAGCGGCCGCAACTACGTGCTTCAACCACAATCAAAACATAGTTGCGGACAAATCGACAATTCCCATTGAGCGTTGTTTATGGATCATACGCACGTGTCGAGTCGCGATCCGTCCACGCGCCACGACCGTGCCTTTGGGCGGCCACTCAGCGGAGGAAGCAAGACGTTATGCGTACCTTACGTTTGATGATGTTGATCATCGGTATGCTCGGAGGCGCGATCGGCCTCAGCGCAACCGCCCATGCTGCGCCGATGCCGGCCGCAGGAATCGTGGCCGAGACCAGCCCGGCTCCGACCGTTGAGAAGGCCTATTACTACTTCGTCCGGCGCAGGTACTATCGCCCGCGCTACTATTACCGCCCGCGGTATTATCGCCCGTACTACTATCGTCCGCGCTATTACTATCGCCCGCGTTACTACCACCGTCGGCGGTTTTACTTCTGATTTTGACGGCATTGGGGGCGCTCACGAGCGCCCCTTTTTTATGGACACCGGACGTCGCCGCGATGCAGCGCCTCGACGTCCGGCGTGAACCGGCCGGATCTGTCGTGGAGCACCAGCGGTGCCAGCAGCGAAAACGGCCCACGGCTGCCCTTCACGGCCTGGATCAGTACGCGGATCGCAGGACGATCCGGTGCTGCTTGAACCGGCCTCACCGCGATGCTACCGAAACGCCGGCCCATGGCATCGAGGCAATCCGGCAGAGTGTCGGCGCGGTGGATCAGCCCGAGCCTGCCCCCTGGACGCAGCAGGTCGGCGCAGGTGCGCAGCCAGCCATCCAACGCACCGTCCTCGAAGGTGTGCGCGGAGGCTTTCTCGGCAATCGGCGAGGGACGATGCCGGCCCGCTTCGAAGAAGGGCGGGTTCGTCACAAGGATGTCGGCCATGTCGGGCAGGAGGCCCGCCGCGCGACGCCCGGCGCCCGGCACCAGCACGTCGGCTTCGATCACCGCGACGCGCTCGGCGAGGTCGTTTTCGGCAGCGTTCTGACGCGCCAGCGCAGCAAGCTGCTCCTCCTTCTCTACCAGGACCACGCGGCAATCCGGATGGAGGGCGGCATAGGCGAGTCCGACCGCGCCGGTCGCGGCGCCGAGATCGCAGATCACCGCGCCGGCCGGCGGATCGAACAGGCGCGCGAGCAGCACGGCATCGGTGCCGGCCCGGTGCCCGCCGCGTGGCGGCTGCCGTAGGGTCAGACGGCCGCCGAGCCAGCGATCCGTATCAGCGGGCCCCGTCATCGCGGAGCTCCGCCGCGAGGCCGGCATCGACGAGAATGCGCCGCGCCTGCGGGCTGTGATCATCGGGAACGAGCAGGCGGCGCCCGAACGCGCCGATCGAGCCCTCCATCAAGCTCATATGCTCATCTGCGACGAACACCGGGATGTCGGCGCCTTCGAGGAGCGAGCGCGCGAAACCGATCAGGACGATGTCGTTGGTGCGGATCAACTCGGTCACGGGCGTTCGGCATCCCTGCTCTAAGTGCTTGCTCTACCATCCACAGGGCGTTCACGCACGGGTGTGCCGCGCCCCATGGGACCCTGTGCATGTTGCGGGGCCGCATCGCCCGTGCGAAGGGGTCAGAAATCTCCGAAAGCGGGCTCGGCCCGCGCGGACACGCTTGCAGGCAGGTGCGTATTGGGCGTCGTGGTTTCCCTCGATGAGAGCCGCTCCGATCCGGAAAGCTCCTTGAACGATCTCGTCGCCCTCGTCGCGGGCGGCATGGAGCGGGTGAACACGACGATCCTGTCGCGCACCGGCTCGGCGGTCACCATGATCCCGGAGGTGGCGCAGCACCTGATCGCCTCCGGTGGCAAGCGCCTGCGACCGATCCTGACACTCGCCTGCGCCGATCTCTGTGGCTATCGCGGCGGTGACGGCGCGGTGAAGCTCGCGGCCAGTGTCGAGTTCATGCACACGGCGACGCTCCTGCATGACGATGTCGTGGACGAGAGCGACATGCGACGCGGCCGCGTCGCTGCCCGCATCAAATGGGGCAACGAGGCGAGCGTGCTCGTCGGCGACTTCCTGCTCGGCCAAGCCTTCCGGATGATGGTCGAGGTCGGCTCGCTGCGCGCACTCGACATCCTGTCCTCCGCCGCGACAGTGATCGCCGAGGGCGAGGTGATGCAGCTCACCGCGGCCAAGAATACCGAGACCAGCGAGGACGAGTACCTCGCCGTGATCCGCGGCAAGACCGCCGAGCTGTTCGCAGCCGCCTGCGAGGTCGGGCCGGTCCTGGCCGAGCGTCCACGCGCCGAGCAAGCGGCCTGCCGTTCCTACGGCATGAACCTCGGCATTGCCTTCCAACTCGTCGACGACGTGCTCGATTACGGTGGCACGAGCGCCAGCCTCGGCAAGAACGTCGGCGATGATTTCCGCGAGGGCAAGATCACTCTGCCCATCGTGCTCGCTTTCCGGCGCGGCTCCGAGGAGGAGCGCACCTTCTGGCGGCGCACGCTGCAGGACGGCGTGATCGAGGATGGCGATCTCGAAACGGCGCTCAACATCCTGCGCCGGCACCGCGCCCTCGAAGACACCACGGAGCGCGCTCGCCATTACGGTGCCATGGCCCGCGACGCCCTGGCGCTGTTTCCGAACGGGCCGGTGAAGACGGCGTTGCTGCAGGTCGTCGATTTCTGCATCGCTCGCGCGCACTGAGGCGCGCGATCAGCTCAGCGTCGTGGGCTCGACCCACCAGGCCGGCCGTGACGCACGGATCGTCCGCGCGGCGCTTTCGGCGGCCAGTTCGCCGGTAAACACCGCAAAAACTGTCGCACCCGAACCCGACATCCGCGCGAGCCGGCAGCCCGGCTGATCGCGCAGGTCTCTGAGAGCGTCACCGACAATCGGCGCTACGGTCAGCGCCGGGGCTTCGAGATCGTTGCGCGCAGGCGCGATCGCCGCGAGGACGCCGTTGAGATCGAGACCGGGCGCGATGACCGGGTGATCGGCGCCTGACAGCGTCTCGCCGACGCGAAGTCCGAGCGCCTCGAATACGGGAGCTGTCGAGACTGGCACGCCGGGATTGATCAGCAGCACCGGCAGCGGCGCCAGACCCAGCGCGGGACCGAGTTCCTCGCCCGCCCCACGCATCATGCGTGCCCGCGGATCAAGGCAGACCGGCACATCGGCACCCGCCGCACGCGCCGACGCGACGATGGCCGGGTGATCGAGCGGAAGGTCGTTGAGCTGCGCCAGCAGGCGGAGGGCGGCTGCGGCATCGGACGAGCCCCCGCCGATGCCGGCCGCTACCGGCAACCGCTTGTCGAGCTTGAAAGCGCCGACCCGAAGCCCGGGTACACCCGCTGCGAGGTGGCGAGCGGCACGCAGAACAAGGTTGTCGTCGGTAGGCCCTGCCGTTCCCGCCGTCGGGCCGGACACGTCCAGGCTCAGCGCGTCGCCCGGTTCCAGCGAGAGCGTATCCCCCACGCGCGCAAAAGCGACGAGGCTTTCCAGCGCATGGTAGCCGTCGCCCGCGCGCCGTCCCAGGACATGCAGCGTCAGGTTGATCTTGGCCGGTGCCAGGGTGGTCAGGGCGGTCACGAAACTTCGCTTGGGCTCATCGAGATCGAAGCGCGGCCATAGGCGACCGCGCTCGGCCCGGCAAGCAAGCCGAGCTGGTGGCTAGCCGCCCGGCTTCTTCTCCACCTTGTCCGCGGCGCCCGGCGGCTCGCTCGGAGCAGGCGCACCCTTCGGCAGCTCGGGGTTCTCGGCGTTGTGCGGAGCGGCTACCGGGGCAGGGGTCTGTTCGGCCGGGGCGGGCGGGTTCTGTGCGGTCACGGCCGGCTTTTCGAGCTCGGGCAGGCCGTCCTTCAGCTTCGCGTTGATCTTGGCGAGATCATCCGGCTCGGGGTTCAGGTCCTTGGCGTGCTGCCACTGGAACTTGCCCTCCAGCCGGCGGCCGGTACGCCAGTAGCCGTCACCGAGGTGATCATTGATGGTCGGATCGCCGGGCTTCAGCTCGACGGCCTTCTCCAGCTCGCGCACAGCATCGTCCCAGCGGCCGAGACGGAAATAGGCCCAGCCGAGGCTGTCGATGATCATACCATCGCGCGGCGAGAGCTCGACGGCCTGCTTCAGCATCTTGAAGCTCTCGTCGATGTTCATGTTCCGGTCGACCCACGAATAGGCTAGGTAATTGAGCACCTGGGCCCGCGCGGCAGGCTGGGTTGGCGAGATCAGGTCGAGCGCCTTCTTGAGATCGGCCTCGGCCTTGGGCCACTCGCCGGCGCGCTCGTAGGCGGTGCCGCGGAAATAGAACAGGGTCCAGTAGCTCGCCTCCTGACCGGGGCCGATCAGCTTGATCGCGCGACTGTAAGTCTCGGCGGCATCGGCGAAGTTCTTACGCGAGCGCTGGACGTTGCCGAGGGCCGAGATCACGTCGATGTTGTCGGGGCGCTCCTTCTGGACGGCATTGAGGTGCTGCAGCGCCTCCTCGCCCTTGCCCATCTGTTCGAGGTTCAGGCCGATCTGGATGTCGGCGTTGAGCTTGAGCGGCGAGCCAGCCGGGATCTGGGCGTAGGCTTCGTTCGCGCGGTCGACCTGCTTCATCCGGTCGAGCGTATCGGCCAGCGTCAAGCGAGCGACGCCGTGATCCGGGTTCAGGTAGAGGGCGAGCCGGAGATAGACCACGGCCGGCAACTCATCGCCCTGGGTCGAGCCGGCGGAGCCGAGCCCGTAAAGCACCTCGGAGGCGCCTTCCTGAGCCAAGTTGATCAGCTGGCCGAGGGGCTTGCCGTTCTTCAGCTTGTCGAGGGCGTCGGTGACGATCGGGTGGCGCGGCAGGACCTTGTCGAAGTCGGTATAGGCCTGGATGGCGAGGTCGGTCTTGCCGGCCGCGGCCTGGAAGCGCGCGTAGCCGTCAACGATGCGCAGGGTGTTGTGGTCGGCATCGTAGGCGGCCTTGAGGCGACGCTCGGCTTCCGCCTTGTCGCCGACGAGGTTGGCGATCAGTCCGGCGTGATAGTCGCGAAAGACGTTGAAGTAGCGCTCACCGCGCAACTTGTTCACGGTCTCCAGCGCGCGCTTGCCGTCATTCGCACCGGCATAGGACCAGGCGGTGAGCAGCGTCGCGGTCAGGTCGGCGGCGGCACCCTTGCCGCTGCGGCCGAAGCTCTGGCGCGCGGCCGAATACTGCCCCGCCTTGAGCTGGCGAACGCCGAGCGAGAGCTGGGCGAGGCCGTTCGCGCCCTCGCGGGTCGAGAGGCGCTCGGCGGCGCGGAAGGCGTCGGTCATCGCGCCGTCGGCGAGCAGCGACACGAAAGCGCGCTCCAGCAGCTCTGCGTTGCGCGGATCGCCCTTCACCGCCTCGCGGTAGAAGCTCGCGGCGGCCGCGGTGTCCTTGGCGGCACCCGCGATATAGGCGGAAAGGAAGTTGCCTTCGAGGGATTCCGCCGGCTCGTACTCGGAGATCGGCGACGATTCGCGCGGCTGCGCGGCTGCCGCGGCAAGGCTGACCGGCACGGAGGAGGCCAGGAGCAGGGCGAGCGCCGAAAGGGTCCAGCGGCGTGCGTTTCCGTTCATGATCACCAGATACGGCTCCTTAGATCATGCTGCGTTCTGACCGAACCAATCAAAAGGCAGAAAACATGATCGATTCAAACGGTTAGAGCAGGCTTCAGGCGAAAAACCGTTTCTATTTCGTCGCCCGACGCGTGCTCTCGTGCGCTGGCGAACGGCCCGCGCCGGTGTGGCCGCGGACACTAATCCCTTCCGCTATCTCCGCAAGCCATGGCGGAGCGGCGAAAGCATGGCGCGCGATCCGTCAGCGCAGCTCGCCCAGCGGAGCAGACGAGCGCCATTGGTCAGCGTCGCCCGAGTTGCCTGGACTGCATCGTTTCACCCCTCATCACAGGGGGGAATTACAGGTTGGTGTAGTTCGGCCCGCCCGGTCCTTCCGGGGTTTCCCAGTTGATGTTCTGGTTCGGGTCCTTGATGTCGCAGGTCTTGCAGTGGACGCAGTTCTGCGCGTTGATCTGGTAGCGCACGCCGTCGCTGGCAGAGGCGTCCTCCACCCACTCATAGACGCCGGCCGGGCAGTAGCGGCCGGAGGGACCGCCGAACACGTCGTGCTCGGAGGTCTTCTGCAGGGTCATGTCCTTCACCTTGAGGTGGACCGGCTGATCCTCCTCGTGATTCGTGTTGGACAGGTAGACCGACGACAGCCGGTCGAAGGTGAGCTTGCCGTCGGGCTTCGGGTACTTGATTGGCTGCACCTCGGAGAGCGGCTTCAGGCAGGCATGGTCCGGCTTGCCATGCTTGAGCGTGCCGAACAGCGAGGCGTCGGCGAGGCTGTTCGTCCACATGTCGAGCCCGCCGAGGCCGACACCGACCAGCGTGCCGTATTTCGACCAGAGCGGCTTCACGTTGCGCACCGGCTTGAGGTCACGCCCGATCGGACTGTCGCGCCAGCCCTGGTCGTAGACCGTCAGCTCGTCGCCCTGGCGGCCGGCCTGCAGCGCGGCTGCAATGGCCTCGGCCGCCTGCATCCCGGACTGGATGGCATTGTGCGAGCCCTTGATGCGCGGCACGTTCACGAAGCCGGCTGAATCGCCCACGAGGCAACCACCCGGGAAGACCAGCTTCGGCACCGACTGCCAGCCGCCCTCCATGATCGCGCGGGCGCCGTAGCCGATGCGCTTGGCGCCCTCGAAAACCTCGCGGATCATGGGGTGCGTCTTGAAGCGCTGGAACTCCTCGAACGGTGAGAGCGTGGGGTTCTCGTAGTTCAGGTGGGTGACGAAGCCGACCGAGAGCAGCCCCTCATCGAAATGGTACAGCCAGGAGCCGCCGCCCGCCTTGTTCGGCAGCGGCCAGCCCATGGTGTGCTGGACGAGGCCCGGCTCGAACTTGTCTGGCGCAAGCTGCCACAGCTCCTTGATGCCGAGACCGTATTTCTGGTGGTCGCTGTCCTTGTTCAGGGCGAAGCGGTCGATCAGCGTCTTGGTGAGCGAGCCGCGCGCGCCCTCACCGAACACCGTATACTTGCCGCGCAGCTCCATGCCGCGGGTGAAGTCGTCACGCGGCTCGCCGCTGCGCGAGATGCCGAGATCGCCGGTGGCGATGCCGATGACGGCACCGTTCTCGTCGTAGAGCACTTCGGAGGCCGGGAAGCCCGGATAGATCTCGACGCCGAGCGCCTCGGCCTGGGCACCGAGATATTTGGTCAGGTTCGAGAGCGAGCCGACGAAGTTGCCGTGGTTCGACATGAACTTGGGGAAGAACATGTTCGGCAGCCGCAGGCCGCTGGCAGCGGTGAGGACCATGAACTCGTCGCGCTGAACCTCGGTCTTCAGCGGGCGTTCCGGGTCCTGGCGCCATTCGGGCAGCAATACGTCGAGGCCGGACGGGTCGATCACGGCGCCCGACAGGATGTGCGCGCCGACCTCGGAGCCCTTCTCGACGACGACGACGTTGATCTCCTCACCCTTCTCGGCGGAGATCTGTTTCAGCCGGATCGCGGTGGCGAGGCCGGCCGGTCCTGCGCCGACGACCACGACGTCGAAGTCCATGCCTTCGCGTTCCGGCAACGCCATCCTCTCGATCCTCCAAATCGTGCCTGGGCGCGGCCGACCTCACGGGCAAAGCCGGCGCGGGCGCATATGCTCAAGATGTCTCTCAACCCATTCCAAACTAGGATGGCAAGTCGTCTCTGGTAGAAGAGACCTTGGTCGACCAAACGCCTCAACGACAAAAGGTCTTGGCGCCTGGCGCGCGAAGTGTTGTCCACAGCGCCGAGGCGCGCCACATCAGCATGATGGCGTCCCTCGGCCCCGACCGCTCCGACCTGATCGCGCTCCTCGATTTCCACTCGGAGGCGGGCGTCGACATCACCCTCGACGAAAAGCCGCACGATCGCTTCGCGGAAGCCGACCTCCCGCCGCCGGCCAACGAGGCGAGCGGACCCGGTTCGGCCGCTGCCAAGCCGGAGCTTCGTCGTGAGCCGCTGCCCATTCGCGGGGCGTCTCCCGAGCCTAGACCGCCGACGCAGCGCACCTTCGGTGGCTCGGCCTCGGCAAAGCCCGAGGAGGCTGCGGTCGACGCACGCGCCAAGGCGGCGGAGATGCAATCGCTGGAGGCGCTCGAAGCGCTGCTGAGGGATTTCGAGGGGTGCGGCCTGCGCTTCACCGCGAAGAACCTGGTCTTCGCCGACGGTAATCCGGAGGCGCGCGTCATGTTCGTCGGCGAAGCGCCGGGGGCCGACGAGGACCGGGTCGGCAAGCCTTTCATGGGCCGGTCTGGTCAGCTCCTCGATCGGATGATGGCCGCGATCGGGCTCGACCGGACGAGCGCCTACATCGCCAACATCGTGCCCTGGCGCCCGCCGGGGAATCGCAACCCGACGCCGCAGGAGGTGGCCATCTGCCGGCCCTTCATCGAACGGCAGATCGCCCTGGCCAATCCGGAGATCCTCGTCTGCCTCGGCGCGCCTTCCACCCAGACGCTGACCGGCACCAAGGAGGGGATCCTCCGGGCGCGCGGGCGTTTCTTCCCCTACACGTTGCCGGACGGCCGCGAGATCCGGGCCCTCGCCACCCTGCATCCGGCCTATCTGCTACGCCAACCGGTGCAGAAGCGCCTGGCCTGGCGTGATTTCCGCGCTTTGCGAGCGGCGCTCGACGCCACGACCTGATAGGGGTTACCGGTTCAAGCGGAACCGTATTTTTCCTCAGATCATTCTCACGTCAGACGCCGGCCTCGCCCCGGCGGCATCGAACGGGACGAGACGACCATGCGTTGGGAAGACTTCCGCAGCTCGGACAACATCGAAGACCGCCGCGGCGAGGGCGGCGGCATGGGCTTTCCTGGTGGCGGTGCCGGCGGCCTCGGCATCGGCACCATCGTCATCCTGTGCATCATCGGCTGGGCCACGGGCATCAACCCGGCGATCCTGATCGGCGGCTACTCGCAGATCACCGGCGGCGGTGGCGGCATGCAGCGGGAGCAGCGCGTCGATCCGGAGACACAGGCCCGACGCCGGCAGGCGCCGACCGATCAATCCGGAAAGTTCGCGGCGGCGATCCTCGGCAATACCGAGGATGTCTGGAAAGAGGTCCTGCCGAACCAGACGGGCAAACAGTACACGCCGACGACGATGGTGCTCTACCAAGGCGGCACCCGCTCGGGCTGCGGTGACGCGCGCGCGGCGATGGGGCCGTTCTACTGCCCGATCGACAAGAAGGTCTATCTCGACACGACCTTCTTCAAGGAGATGCAGACGAAGTTCGGCGTGAAGGGTGATTTCGCCTACGCCTACGTCGTCGCCCATGAGGTCGGCCACCACGTGCAGGACGTGCTCGGCATCCTCGGCAAGGTCCAGGGCCGCCAGCAGGCCGCGAGCAGCAGGACGGAAGCGAACCAGCTCTCCGTGCGCGTCGAGCTGATGGCCGATTGCCTCGCCGGCGTCTGGGCCAAGAGTTCGAACGACCGGTGGAACTCGCTCGACCAGAGCGACATCCAGGAGGCCCTCAACGCCGCCAGCGCCATCGGCGACGACAAGCTGCAGGAAAAGAGCCAGGGCTACGCGGTGCCCGACAGCTTCACGCACGGCTCGTCGGAGCAACGCATGCGGTGGTTCATGACGGGCTACAAGAGCGGGCAGACCAGGAGCTGCGATACGTTCCGGGCCGCGAGGGGCTGAGAAACCTCCCCGCCGCGGGAGAAGGTTAGGGCAGCGCGGGCTACTCCACCCGCGCCCAACCCTGCGGCATGAGCCGCTCCTGCGGGCGGAAGCGGGCCTTGTAGTCCATCTTGCGCGAGCCCTCGACCCAGTAGCCGAGGTACAGATAGGGCAGGCCCATCTCCTGAGCCCGGCGGATGTGATCGAGGATCATGTAGGTGCCGAGCGAGCGCGCGGCCTCGTCCGGGTCGTAGAACGAGTAGACCATCGACAGGCCGTCGGCGAGCACGTCCGTCAGGCAGACGGCGACCGGACCGCCACGGCCGCGGCCGTTGATGGCGGTGTCGGGGCCGCGCCGGCGATACACGACGAGATGCGTGTCGACGTGGCTGTCCTCGACCATCATCGCGTAGTCGAGCACGGTCATGTCGACCATGCCGCCATCCCCGTGCCGGGCGTCGAGGTAGCGTCGGAACAGGGCGTATTGCTCCGAGGCGGGCCTGTTGGGCTCCGGCGAGCCGACGAGGTCGGCGCTGCGCTGGAGGATGCGCCTCTGGCTGGCGGTGGGCCGGAAGTCATCGACGATGACGCGCACCGAGATGCAGGCACGGCAGGATTCGCAGGCCGGCCTGTAGGCGATGGTCTGCGAGCGGCGGAAGCCGCCCTGGGTCAGGATCTCGTTGAGGTCGCGGGCGCGGCGCCCGACGAGGTGCGTGAACACCTTCCGCTCCTCCTGACCCTCCAAATAGGGGCAGGGGGAGGGGGCCGTCAGGTAGAATTGCGGTGTGTCGCGCGGATGACTCGTCACGCCGATCGATGCCTAGAAACCGCCAGAGCGGGCCATACCGCTCCGACCTCCGAGTGTAGCGGCATCGCCGCGCCGCTCAATGGGCTTCGTGGCAGGTGCCGCAGGTTCGGGCACGCAAAAATCAGGCTCGGACGACGGCGAGCCCGAGGATCAGATCGTGGCCGAGGCGACGATCCGGCCGCAGCAGGCCGAACACGACGTCGACGCACCAGAGCAGGAAGGTCGAGATCGCCACGTAGAACAGCAGCGCGTGGATCGCCGCGGTCAGCATATCGACTCGCGCGCCGCTCTCCGGAGCCACCACGCGCAGGCCGAGCATCCGCATGCCCCAGGTGCTCTGGCGCGCGCCGCCGACGGTGATGGCACTGTAGATGATGCCGCTCGCCGGCAGGACCGCGAACAGCGTCCAGCCGAAGCCGAAGGTCAGCAGCCCGATCACTGCGATGGCCGTGGCCAGGATCGCCGTGAACAGGAAGATGAAGGCGATGTCGAACAGGTAGGCGACGGTGCGACCGCCAAGGCTCGCCCGCAGGTAGGGCACGGGCAGCGCGCCGGGATAGCCGGTATTGTCGTAGCGCTCCGCAAAACCGGGCTGTGGGTTCGACATGGTCGAGGCTCCAAGAAGGAGGACAGTGCTGTCGAGAGATGGTGGGCAGCAGGAACGGTGCCAAGACCCCGCCGTGATTGCGAGCCGAAGGCGAACAATCCGGCATCAACGGGCAGGCATTGCGGGCGTAGCCCCAGATCGCGTCTCTTACGCTCGCAATGGCAGGACGGTGGCTAGCTCTTCCCCGGATCAGCCTCGACCGCCTCGGGCGTGTCGAGATAGTAATGCCGGAGCAGGTAGACCGAGGCGCCGCTGACAGACCCCGACTCGGTGACGATCGATTCGAGGCTCGAACCCGGTCCGAAGCCGCAGATAAGCCAGCGCGCCTTCGAGGAGGCATCCGGGCTGCCCGTCAGCCGGTAGTCGACACGAATGCTGTCGGCGCCCGGCCCGGTGCCGACACGCAGAAGGGTGACGGCCGCATTCGGCGGAACGAGAGCCGGCACGGCACGTCGGCAGACCGCCGCCCGGCGTGCATCGAGACCCTTCTCGCAGTTCGACAGGGTGAAGAGCAGGACAAGGGTGAGGGCGGCTCCCGCCCCCATCCGGACACGGTCATGCACTGGCGCGCAGGCGCTCCGCCACACGCACGGCGTAGTAGGTCAGGACCCCGTCGGCCCCGGCACGTTTGAAGGCGAGGAGGCTCTCGGTCATGGCGCGGTCGCCGTCGAGCCAACTATTGTTGGCGGCGGCTTCGATCATCGCGTACTCGCCGGACACCTGGTAGGCGAAGGTCGGCACGCCGAACTCATCCTTCACGCGGCGGATGATATCGAGATACGGCATCCCCGGCTTCACCATCACCGAATCGGCACCCTCAGCGAGGTCGAGGGCGACCTCGCGCAGGGCTTCGTGGCCGTTGCCGGGATCCATCTGGTAGGTGCGCTTGTCGCCGACGAGGGCCGCCTTGGTGCCGATGGCGTCGCGGAATGGGCCGTAGAAGGCGCTCGCATACTTGGCCGCGTATGCCATGATCTGGACGTCGCGGAACCCCGCCCTGTCGAGCCCCGCGCGGATGGCACCGACGCGGCCGTCCATCATGTCCGAGGGCGCGATGATGTCGGTGCCGGCCTCGGCCTGGATCAGGCTCTGCTCGACCAGCACGGCCACGGTCTCGTCGTTGAGAATGGCGCCGTCCTCGATCAGCCCGTCATGGCCGTGGCTCGTATAAGGGTCGAGGGCCACGTCGGTCATGATGCCGATTTCGGGCACGGCCTTCTTCACCGCTCGTACGGCGCGGCAGACGAGGTTCTCGCGATTGAGGGCCTCGGAGCCGGTCGGATCGCGCAGGTCGGCGGCGGTGTAGGGGAACAGCGAGATCGCCGGGATGCCGAGTCGGGCAGCCTTCTCGGCATCGCGCACCACCTCGTCGACGCTGCGGCGCTCGACGCCCGGCATTGAGGCGATCGGCTCGCGCCGTCGCTCGCCCTCGATGACGAAGAGCGGCCAGATCAGGTCGTCGACCGAGAGCGTGTGCTCGCGGACGAGGCGACGAGACCAATCGGCCTTGCGGTTGCGGCGCGGGCGCTGGGCGAGGTTGAGGGAGCTCGCACCGGGCGCCGCCTCTCGCGCCGTCTCGACGGCGAGCTGGCGCGGTTCGTTCGACATCGGCAGCGGCTCCAGACGCGGACCCCGCGCTTAAGCGGGAGTCCCAGTGAGGCGGGCCCTATCACATCCCGAATCCCACTAAAAACCTCGTGCCGCTCATTTCACCGTGTCGGATCGACGCCGGCTCGATCGTCCTTCGAAGGATAAGACCGCAGCACGACCCAGGATCCATCATGACGCTGACCCTGCACGCGCACCCGTTCTCCTCGTATTCCTGGAAGGCAATGATCGCCCTCTACGAGACCGGGACGCCGCTCGAGTCGGTGCTGCTCGATCAGACGACCTTCGGCGCCTTCAAGGCGATGTGGCCCATCGGAAAATTTCCGCTGCTCGTCGACGACGCCCGTGGAGCGACGATCCCAGAGGCCAGCATCATCATCGAGTATCTGGACCTTTATTACCCCGGCGTCGTGCGGCTCCTGCCCGAAGACCCGGACGTGCGGCTCGACGTCCGACTCCTCGACCGCTTCCTCGACAACTACGTGTCGACGCGTCAGCAGAAGATCGTCGCCGACCGGATGCGAGGGCCGGACGCCCACGACCCGCATGGAGTCGCGGATGCGCGGGCCATGCTCGCCACCGCCTATCGCTGGCTCGACGACAGGATGGCGACCCGGACATGGGCGGTGGGCGACGCGTTCAGCCTTGCGGATTGTGGGGCTGGCCCCTTCCTGTTCTATGCCGACTGGGTGCAGCCGATCGATGCGAGCCATCCGCATCTCAAGGCCTATCTGGCGCGGCTCAGGGAACGGCCCTCGGTGAAGCGGGCAGTGGATGGCGCACGGCCATACCGTCACCTGTTTCCAGGAGGCGTGCCGAGCCACGCGGATTAGGCGTTGCGAGAGCGAGGTTTGCCTTGACGGAACAGGGCGCTGTCCCCTATAGCCTCGCGCCTTCAACAGGACTCCGCTGGACTTCATCGAATTCATGCGCGGGTTTTTCGAGTGCGCGGTGAGAGCCGCTCATCGCTCGCAAAACGGACCGGCGCGTCGCTTGTTCGCGGAACGATACGGGATAAACGTCAATGTCGCGCCGCTGCGAACTCACGGGCAAAGCCGTGCAGGTCGGCCACCTCGTGAGCCACTCGAACCGCAAGACCAAGTGCCGGTTCCTGCCGAATCTGGTCAACGTCACCCTGACGTCGGATTCGTTGAACCGCCGCGTCCGCCTGCGCGTCACCGCGCACGCCCTGCGCTCGGTTGAGCACCGCGGCGGCCTCGACGCCTTCCTCGTGAAGGCGCGCGAGATCGAGCTGTCGCAGAACGCCAAGCTCCTGAAGCGCGAGATCCAGAAGAAGCTCGGCGAGACCTCGGAAACCGCCGCGGCCTGATCGCCCCGGCCTGCCGCGGCATCGCCTCGGCACCCGTCTCTCGATCCGACAACGAAAGCCGCCGGGCGCCTGCGCCTCGGCGGCTTCGTCATGCCTGATGTGATCCATGACCGCGCTGACGCTCGTCATCCCGATCTTCGGCCTCGTGGTGATCGGCTGGCTCGCCGCCCTCACCGGGGTGCTCTCCGAGCGCGTCAGTGAGGGACTCTCGGAATACGTTTTCGCCATCGCCATCCCAGCGCTGATCATCACGACGCTGACGCGGCCCGGCATGAGCGGCGAGATCGCCTGGGGCTACTGGTTCAGCTATTTCGGCGGCGTGGCCGTTGCCTGGGCCACGGCCTCGTTCATCGGCATACGGCGCGAGGGCGTCGACCGGCGCGGCGCGGTCCTGCACGGCTTCGCCGCGAGCCAGTCGAACACGATCTTCGTCGGCGTGCCGATGATTCTGCAGGCCTATGGCGAGGACGGCGCCTTTCCGCTCTTCATGCTGCTCGCCGTGCACCTGCCGCTGATGATGGGAGCGGCGACCTTCCTGATCGAGGCGGACGGCAACCGCTCCCTCAAGGACAGGCTCCAGGGCCTTGGTCTCGTCCTGATCAAGAACCCGATCTTCCTGGCGCTCCTGACCGGCATGGCCATGAAGGTCTTCGGAATCATCCCGGGCGGAATGGTCAAGACGCTGCTCTCCGACATCGGGAGCACGGCCTCGACCTGCGCGCTGATCGCGCTCGGCGCCGCCCTGAGGCGCTACCGCGTGCTGCACGACCTGCCGGGCGCCAGCATCATCGCGGCCCTGAAGCTCGGCGTGCACCCGCTCGCGGTCTACGTACTCGCCTTCCACGTCTTCACGATGCCGACGGCCTATGCAGGCGTGGCCGTGCTGTTCGCGGCGATGCCGGTGGGGATCAACTCGTACCTGCTCGCTGCGCGCTACCGGACCGAGCAGGGCGTGATCGCCGCCTCGCTCCTCGTCTCGACGATTGCCGGAGCTGCCACCACGGTGGGATGGCTGCTGGTGCTCGGGCGGGCGTGATCGCTCCCGCCGGCACGAGCCGCTGAGACGTCTCGTTACCGACGGGCGGCGCGCATGACTCGCGACGTCATCGAGGGACCACGCGCATCCTCCTCGAACAGCTCCGCCAGCTTCTCGGTCATCACCCCGCCGAGTTCCTCGGCGTCGACGATCGTCACCGCGCGCCGATAGTAGCGCGTGACGTCGTGGCCGATGCCGATGGCGAGGAGCTCGACTGGCGAGCGCGTCTCGATCTCCTCGATCATCCAGCGCAGGTGCCGTTCGAGGTAGTTTCCGGGATTCACCGAGAGCGTCGAATCGTCGACCGGGGCGCCGTCGGAGATCACCATCATGATCTTGCGCTGCTCCGGGCGCGCGATCAGGCGCTTATGCGCCCAGTCGAGCGCCTCGCCGTCGATGTTCTCCTTGAGCAGGCCCTCGCGCATCATCAGCCCGAGGTTCTTCCGCGCGCGGCGCCAGGGGGCGTCGGCAGGCTTGTAGATGATGTGGCGCAGGTCGTTCAGGCGGCCGGGGGAGGACGGCTTGCCGCTTGCGAGCCAGGCCTCGCGCGACTGCCCGCCCTTCCAGGCCCGCGTCGTGAAACCGAGGATCTCGACCTTGACGCCGCAACGCTCCAGCGTGCGTGCCAGGATGTCGGCGCAGGTCGCAGCCACCGTGATCGGCCGGCCGCGCATCGAGCCCGAATTATCGAGCAGCAGCGTGACGACGGTGTCGCGGAAGTTCGTGTCCTTCTCCTGCTTGAAGGAGAGGGGCTGGAACGGGTCCATGACCACGCGCACGAGCCGGGCAGGATCGAGCTGGCCTTCTTCGAGGTCGAAGTCCCAGGCGCGGTTCTGCTGGGCGAGCAGGCGGCGCTGCAGCCGGTTGGCCAGCCGGCCGACCACGCCCTGTAGATGGGCGAGCTGCTTGTCGAGATAGGACCGCAGCCGCGTCAGCTCTTCGGCATCGCAGAGGTCCTCGGCGTAGACCTCCTCGTCGAAGCGCGGATTGTAGACCTTGTACTCGGGACCGATGACCTGGTTGGGGCGCGGCGTCGGCGGGCGAGCATTCTCCGAGGCCTGCTCCGAATCGGCATCGTCCGCCTCGTCGGGCAATTCGCCGGACGGCGCATCGGCGGATTCGGTCGCGCCCTCGTCGAGATCCTTGGCTTCCTCCTCGGACACCTCGATCTCGGCGCGGTCGCCCTGCGACTGCTCCTCTGCGTCGCCCTCGCTCGGCTGCTGCTCGTCGTCCTGGTTCTCCGACTCGTCCTCGTTCTCGTCGTCATCCGGGTCGAACGGCGTCTCGTCCGCCATGTCGAGGGAGGTCAGCAGGTCGCGCACCGAGCGCGCGAAGGCGCGCTGGTTCTCGAGCGAGCCGAGCAGCCCGTCGAGATTCTTGCCGGCCTTTTCCTCGATATGCTCGCGCCAGAGATCGACGATCTTTCGCGCGGCAGCCGGAGGGCGTTGTCCGGTCAGGCGCTCGCGCACCATCAGCGCGACGGCATCCTCCATCGGCGCGTCGGCCCGGTCGGTGATGTCCTCGTAGCGCCCGCCGCGATGGTAGCGGTCCTCGAGCATCGCCGTGATGTTGGAGGCGACGCCGGCCATGCGGCGCGAGCCGATCGCCTCGACGCGCGCCTGCTCGACGGCGTCGAACACGGCACGGGCCTGAGCACTCTCCGGCGCGAGGCGGCGATGCACGCCGACATCGTGGCAGCCCAGCCGCAGCGCCATCGCGTCCGAATGGCCGCGCAGCACCGCGACGTCTTCCGCCGTCAGCTTGCGAGCCGGCTCCGGCAGGCGGGCCTTGTCGCCGAGCAGGGCAGGGCGATCGCTCGCATAGGTGACCTCGACCTCCGACCGGCGGGCGATGGCCCGCAGGCAGCCGGCCACGGAGCGCTTCAACGGCTCCGCGACGGGCTCGCGTGTGGCAGTGACCTTGCTGCGGTTGGGGATAGACAAAAGGGCGTGCCTGTCAGCTCAGGGCTACGTTCACCGCGCTTTCCGGCAGCTCCTTGCCGAAGGCGCGCTGATAGAACTCGGCCACCAGGGGCCGTTCCAGCTCGTCGCACTTGTTCAGGAAGGTCACGCGGAAGGCGAAGCCGATATCCTTGAAGATGTCGGCGTTCTCGGCCCAGGTGATCACCGTACGCGGGCTCATCACGGTGGAGAGGTCGCCGTTGATGAAGGCGTTGCGGGTCAGGTCCGCCACGCGCACCATCCGGTTGACGAGGTCCTTGCCCTGCTCGTTGCGGTAATGAACCGCCTTGGACAGGATGATGTCCACCTCGCGGTCATGCGGCAGGTAGTTCAGCGTCGTGACGATCGACCAGCGGTCCATCTGGCCCTGATTGATCTGCTGCGTGCCGTGATAGAGGCCCGAGGTATCGCCGAGGCCCACCGTGTTGGCGGTGGCGAAGAGCCGGAAGGCCGGGTGAGGGCGGATCACGCGCTTCTGGTCGAGCAGCGTCAGGCGGCCGGAGACTTCCAGCACGCGCTGGATCACGAACATCACGTCCGGTCGGCCGGCATCGTACTCGTCGAAGACGAGCGCGACGTTGTTCTGCAGCGCCCAGGGCAGGATGCCGTCCTGGAAGGCAGTCACCTGCTTGCCGTCCTTGAGGACGATGGCGTCCTTGCCGACGAGGTCAATGCGCGAGATGTGGCTGTCGAGGTTCACCCGCACGCAGGGCCAGTTCAGCCGCGAGGCGACCTGCTCGATATGGGTCGACTTGCCGGTGCCGTGATAGCCGGTGACCATCACGCGGCGGTTCTTGGCGAAGCCCGCCAGGATCGAGAGCGTGGTCTCACGGTCGAAGATGTAGTCTTCGTCGCGATCCGGCACGTGCTCGTCGGCCTCGGAGAAGGCCGGCACCTTGAGGTCGAGATCGATTCCAAAGGCCTCGCGGACGGAGACTTCCCGGTCCGGGAGCGAGGCGTAGGTGTCGTCAGAAAGCATGTATAGGCCTCTTCGGGGCGCGTGCGCCCGCGTCAATCGCTGGCTTGCGCCTGGCTCTGGGACAGGCCGCTGGACGGAATTCCGATGCCCTCCTTAGTCGCGGCTTCCCACAACCGCCAAGGGGGCAGGGCGGATATAATTCTCGGCAGCCGGATTGCCGCCCCCCACGAGGTAGCATCCTTCATGCCGTGAGCGCGCGCCTCGCTCAGCAGAGATTGGCGGCCCGCAGGATGTCGTGGGCACGGATGATGTCGCGCAGGCGATCCTCGAAGGAGCGGTCGCCGCCATTGGCGTCAGGGTGGAAGCGTTTCACCAGCACCTTGTACTGCGCCTTGATCGCCGCCGTATCCGCATTCTCGTCGAGGCCGAGAACGTCGAGGGCCTTGCGCGCCGCAGAGGACAGGCGCGGACGCTTCGGCTCGGGCGCCGTCGTCTTTCGCTCGTTCCCGCCGATACCGGCCGCGCGCAGTATGCCGAGCGGATCGGCATAGGCCCAGTCGCGCTCGGGCTGCGCATCGCGGCGGCGCTTGCGCGGCTCGGCGCTGCCGGAGCCCATCGCCCAGGTCGGACGGTGGCCGATGATCGCGTCCTTCTGGAAAGCCTGAACGGCGTCGTCGTTCATGCCGTCGAAGTAGTTATAGGCGGCGTTGTAGGCGCGCACGTGGTCGATGCAGAAGCGAAGGTACTGCCCCTCGTGCTTGCGGCCCTTCGGCGCGCGATAGATGCCGGGCTGCTGGCAGCCGGGCGCCTCGCAGAGCGTCTCCGCCGCAGTCTTCTGGCCCGCGCCGTCCTTGGCCGACCCGGATTTCGGGTCGTCGCATTTGGGCTTGATGCGGATGCTGTCGAACAGCGGCGAGTTGAGATCCATAACGGTGCGATTATGAGAGGCAGAACCGGAGAGGCAAGGCCGGCGGGCCTGATGCCGCATGCATGGTTTCGGGCTTGACGGGTCGAGCCGCGGACCGGCCGAAGCACGGGTGGAGACGAGAATGAGCGGCCAGGGCACGCTGAAGGACTGGATCGGGCAGACCCTGCAGGCGGAGCTCGCGCCGACCCATCTCGACGTGGTCGACGAGTCCCACATGCATGCGGGCCATGCCGGCGCGCGGCCGGGCGGCGAAACGCATTACAGGGTAGATGTGGTCTCGGCCGCCTTCGAAGGGAAGAGCCGGGTCGAGCGCCACCGCCTCGTCAACGCCGTTCTCGCCCCGGCCTTCGAGCGCGGCCTGCATGCCCTCGCGCTCAAGGCGCGCACGCCGGCCGAGGCCGGCTGAGCTCTCTCCGATGGCGCTCCAATGCACGCCGCAGATCGCCATCGACGAGGCCGAGCTCGAAGAGAGTTTCGTGCGTGCCTCCGGGCCGGGCGGCCAGAACGTCAACAAGGTGGCGAGCGCCGTCCAGCTGCGCTTCGACGTGCGCCGCTCGCCCTCCCTGCCGAATGCGGTTGCCATCCGGCTGATGAAGCTCGCCGGCCGCCGCCTCACCGATGACGGCGTGCTCGTCATCGATGCGCGCCAGTTCCGCACCCAGGAGCGCAACCGGGCCGACGCCCGCGAGCGCCTCGCGGCCCTGGTCGCCGAGGCCGCCGTGCCGCCAAAGACGCGGCGCGCGACGCGGCCGACGCTCGCATCGAAGACGAGGCGGCTCGAATCCAAGAGCCGCCGCGGCGCGGTCAAGCGCATGCGCGGCGATATCGGCGGCGACTGAAGCCGCTCGAGCGCGCCTGTCCCTGACGCCACCCATGCTCTCATTCTGAGGTGCAAAGCAAAGCGAAGTCTCGAAGGAGGCCTCCAGCCGGCCGCGCGATCCCTGGAGCCCTCCTTCGAGGCCTGCTGGCGCGGGCACCTCAGGATGAGGTGATTGGTGGGAGGGAGGCGACCAGCGTCATGCCGATACGCGAGACGCCACCTCAGCGAGGCTTGCGCAACACCGCGATCCGTCCCGGCACATCCTGGCCGCGCTGCTGCCGGACGGCCGCATGCGGTAGGGCAGCGAGGTCCAGCGCGGCATCCCTGACAGCGGCACGCAGATGCGCATCGCCATGGGCGTAGCGCCCATCCGCGCCGAGCACGACGCCATCACCGTCATGCGATTGGACGGAGACGACGGCGAGCGCCCCCGGCCGCAGCACGCGGCCGATGGCGGCGAAAACCGGCACGAGATCGGGCAGGTAGATCAGCACGTCGGCCGCGATCACGAGGCTCGCGCTCTCCGGCGGCTCGTCGGCGAGGAAGGCAGTCAATTCGCCCTCATACAGCCGCGCGTAGAGCCCGCTGCGTCGGGCCAGGGCCAGCATCTCCGGCGAGAGATCGACACCGGCCAGCGTGCCCACGCGGCCGGCGAGCGCGCGTCCCATCAAACCGGTGCCGCAGCCGAGATCGAGCGCCGTCTCGAACCGGCCCGGCGCGTCGGGCAGGGCGTCGAGCGCCTGCAGGATCAGCTCCGGCCCGCGGTAGCGCAGGTCGCCGACGAGGTGACGCTCGAAGCGTGCGGCATAGCCGTCGAACAGCGCTCGTACGTAGGAGGGCGTGATTGCGGCGAGCGCGTCGCCCGCACCGAGCTCGGCCAGATGCAGCCGGGCGCCGAGCGCATCGTCGGGGTCGATGTCGAGGGCAGTGGCGTAGGCCGTGCGGGCTGCCTCTCCCTCTTCAGGCGTCCCCGAGCCGAGAGACAAGGCTTCGCGTGCCCGGCCGAGCAGGAACCAGGCCGGTGCGTAGCGGGGTGCGCGTTCGATGGCCTGCTCGGCCATCTCGGCGGCGCCCTGTGCGTCGCCCTCCGCCAGGCAGGCCTGCGCATAGGCGAAGCGGCGATCGGCGAGGAGGTCACCGGACGAACGTTGGCGGGACATGGTGTCTGGGATGGGATGCTGAGCGGTGGCCGCCTCCTATATCCTCAACAATGCCGATCAGCGCCTCCGAATTGCTCACCCTGACGCGGGAGGGCCTGTACTGCCCCCTCGGGCGCTTCCACGTCGATCCGACCTGGCCTGTCGAGCGCGCGCTGATCACCCACGGCCATGCCGACCACGCCCGGGCCGGCCACGGCGAAGTGCTCGCCACGCCGGAGACGCTGCGGATCATGGCCGTGCGCTACGGCGAGGATTTTTGCCGGTCCCGGCAGGAGGCGCGCCTCGGCGAGGTGATGCGCATCGGCGACGTCACCGTACGATTCGCTCCCGCCGGCCACGTGCTCGGCTCGGCGCAGATCGCCATCGAGCGGGACGGCAAGCGCATCGTGGTCTCGGGCGACTACAAGCGGGCCCCGGACCCGACCTGCCTGCCCTTCGAGGTCATTCCCTGCGACGTCTTCATCACCGAGGCGACCTTCGGCCTGCCGGTCTTCGTGCATCCCGACACGCGCGGCGAGGTGCGCAAGCTCCTCGACTCGGTAGCCTTGTTTCCCGAGCGCGCGCACATCGTCGGCGCCTATGCGCTCGGCAAGGCGCAGCGCGTGATGGCGCTGCTGCGGGAAGAGGGCTGGGACAGGCCGATTCACCTGCACGGCGCCATGGAGAAGCTGACCGAGCTGTACAAGCGCGAGGGCATTCCGCTGGGCGACACGCCGAAGGTCGTCGCCGCCGAGCGCAAGGACCTGACCGGTGCCATCGTGATCTGCCCGCCATCCTCGATCCAGGACCTGTGGGCGCGAAAATTCCCCGATCCGGTGACGGCCTTCGCCTCGGGCTGGATGCGGGTGCGCGCCCGTGCCCGCCAGAAGGGCGTCGAGCTGCCGATGGTGATCTCCGACCATTCGGACTGGCCGGATCTCTGCCGCACCATCCGCGACACGGGTGCGGAGGAGGTCTGGGTCACGCACGGGCAGGAGGATGCGCTGGTGCATTGGTGCGGTACGCAAGGCATCAAGGCGAGGCCGCTTCACCTCTTGGGCTACGGCGATGACGGCGAGGCGGAGCCCGATCCCGCCGCGAAGCCGGAGATGGAGGAGGCCTCGTCGTGAACGACTTCGCCCACCTCCTCGACCGCCTCGCCTACGAGCCCCGCCGCAACGCCAAGCTGCGGCTGCTGCAGGATTTCTTCGCGAGCACGCCCGATCCCGAGCGCGGCTATGCTTTGGCCGCCATGACCGGGAACCTGAGCTTTCGCGAGGCCAAGCCGGCGATGATCCGGGGGCTCGTCGAGGAGCGGGTCGACCCGGTGCTGTTCGACCTGTCGCGAAACTACGTGGGCGATCTGGCGGAGACGGTGGCGCTGATCTGGCCATCACCCGCCATGGATCCGGGCCCGCGCAAATCGTCGAACGAGAAATCCTCGACCGGGCGCAACACCGGCGCCGCTGGAGCGTCGCGGGTGGACTCGGGGTCTTCGCGTCTGGCGAGTCCCGGAACGACGGTCGAGGGGCGGGAGGCCGGCCTCGGCCACAACAACCCGCCCCCCGACGTCCCAACCCTCTCCGACGTGGTCGAAACCCTCGCGACGACCGGGAAGAAGGACCTCCCCCGCCATCTCGCCGGCTGGCTCGACGCCCTCGACGAGACAGGGCGCTGGGCGCTGCTGAAGCTCGTCACCGGCAATCTGCGCGTCGGCGTCTCGGCGCGGCTGGCAAAGACGGCTGTCGGCGCGCTCGGCGGCCAGGAGGCGGATGCGGTCGAGGAGGTCTGGCACGGGCTGGAGCCGCCCTATGAAACGCTGTTCGCCTGGGTCGAGGGCAGGGGCGAGCGGCCGGAGACGCTGAACCCGGCCCCGTTCCGGCCGCCGATGCTCTCGCACCCGATCGAGGAGGAGGCGGACCTCGACAAGCTCGACCCGGATGCCTTCTCGGCCGAATGGAAATGGGACGGCATCCGCGTCCAGCTCGCCGGCGGCCTGGACCGGGATGGCCGGCAGGTCGCGAAAATCTATTCGCGGACCGGCGAGGACATCACCGGTGCCTTTCCGGACCTTGCCGAGGCCATCACCTTTCAGGGCGCCATCGACGGCGAGCTTCTGATCCTGCGCGAGGGGAGGGTGCAGAGCTTCAACGTGCTGCAGCAGCGGCTCAACCGAAAGGCGGTGACGCCGCGGCTGCTGGACGAGTTTCCGGCGCATGTGCGCGCCTACGACCTGCTCGCCACCGACGGCGAGGATCAACGGGCGCTGCCCTTCTCGGAGCGACGCGGGGCGCTCGAGACACTCGTCAGGAAACTCGACCACGCGCGGATCGATCTCTCGCCGATCGTGCCCTTCGCGACCTGGCAGGATCTGGCAGCGGCACGCGCCGATCCGGCCTCGGCGGACGCCGGCGAGGATGCCGACGCGATCGAGGGCGTGATGCTGAAGCGCCTCGACAGCGTCTACCAGCCAGGCCGGCCCAAGGGCCCGTGGTGGAAGTGGAAGCGCGAGCCGTTCATCGTCGACGCGGTGATGATGTACGCCCAGCGCGGGCACGGGAAACGCTCGTCCTTCTACTCGGACTACACCTTCGGATGCTGGCGGGAGGGCGCGGCTGGCGCGGACGAGCTCGTGCCGGTGGGGAAAGCCTATCATGGCTTCACCGATGCCGAGCTGCAAAAGCTCGACCGCTACGTCCGCAACCACACCACCAAGCGCTTCGGGCCGGTGCGCGAGGTGGCCTATGGCCGCGAGGCCGGCCTCGTGCTGGAGATCGCCTTCGAGGGCGTGCAGCGCTCGACGCGGCACAAATCGGGCGTCGCCATGCGCTTCCCCCGCGTCAGCCGCATCCGCTGGGACAAGCCGCCGGCCGAGGCCGACCGGGTCGAGGCGCTGGAGCGGATTCTGGAGCGCGGAGAGCGCGAGATCGCGCCCGGCGCGAGCATGGAGAGCGATGGATGAGGCAATCCGGCAAGATTGGCGCGATCGAGGGCTTCTCGAGCGGCGCCGTCGAACGGCGGGCGAGCGCCCGGCTCACGGTCGCGACCCCGGGCCAGGGTTTCACGGAGATCACCGACGCCGTCGCCGCCTTCGTACGCCAGAGCGGCCTGCGCGATGGGCTCGTCACGGTGTTCTGCCGGCACACCTCGGCGTCGCTGACCATCCAGGAGAACGCCGATCCGGACGTGCGCACCGACCTGCTCACCGCCCTCGACAGCCTCGCGCCGCGCGATGCCGGCTGGGTGCACGACGCGGAGGGGCCGGACGATATGCCCGCGCATATCCGGACCATGCTCTCGGATTCCGGCCTGACGGTGCCGGTGATCGACGGCCGGCTCGGGCTGGGGACCTGGCAGGGGATCTACCTGATCGAGCACCGCGACCGGGGGCACCGGCGGGAGATCCTGTTGAGCGCGATCGGGGCCTGACGGTCTCGTACCCGCCAGCGACGCCTCCGCCTGGACTGCGTCGCCAGCGAGGGCATCGCCGTATGTCGATTAGCGGGTGTGGTGCCCGCCCTGTGCGCCGCTGGTCTTCATCGAGGTGTAGGTCGCGCTATCACGGTCGAAGCGGCTTGCAGGCTGCATGTTGGAGGTCACGCTGGGGGCGGGAGCGCCGTAGGTCGGGACGTCGAGCTGGGCGCCCCAGACGTTGATGGTACGGGTCTGAGCGAAAGCACCGCCGGTGGCACCAGCGACAAGAATAGCTGCAACACAGATCTGCTTGAACATGAAATTTATCTCCTGAATTCAGCATGTGGTCTGTTGTCGACCGCAGCTGTTCAGGATTTCGCGCCATCATCGGGAGGGTTACACACGGATTTCATTCGTGTGCGACAGCGCACACGCACCCCGGTGCTAGAGAATCAGTTGCGAGACCGGTCGCGATAGGCTGCGAAGCCTTTCGCGCGTAGCGCACAGGCGGGGCATGTGCCGCAACCATAGCCCCAGTCATGCCGCTCTCCACGCTCGCCGAGGTAGCAGGTATGGCTGTCCTCGACGATCAGATCGACCAGTCTCTCACCACCGAGTTCGTCCGCCAGCCCCCAGGTTGCGGCCTTGTCGAGCCACATCAGCGGGGTGTGCAGCACGAAGCGCCGCTCCATGCCGAGGTTGAGCGCCACCTGCAGCGCCTTGATCGTGTCGTCGCGGCAATCCGGGTAGCCGGAATAGTCGGTCTCGCACATGCCACCGACGATGTGACGCAGGCCCCGGCGATAGGCGAGGGCGGCGGCGAAGGTCAGGAAGACGAGGTTACGGCCCGGCACGAAGGTGTTGGGCAGGCCGTCCGCCGCCATGGCGATCTCGGTGTCGCGGGTCAGCGCGGTCTCGGAGACGGCGCCGAGAGTGGCGAGGTCGACGGTGTGGTCGGGGCCGAGCCGGCGCTCCCAGCCCTCGTCGATGCGCCCGAGCTCGCTGCGCAGCCTGTCCCGGCAATCGAGTTCGATGCGGTGGCGCTGGCCGTAATCGAAGCCGAGGGTCTCGACGCGGGGAAAGCGGGCAAGCGCCCAGGCGAGGCAGGTCGTCGAATCCTGTCCGCCCGAGAACAGGACCAGCGCGCCGTCGTCGCCTGGTTCAGTCGCCGTCATAGTCCGCCCAGGAGAGCGGCGTTTCCATCACCTTCACGTTGGTGAGCCCCGGCAGCAGCGGCTTGGTCCGCTGCCAGATCCAGGCCGCGATGTGCTCGGCGGTGGGATTCTCCAGCCCCTCGATCTCGTTGAGGGTGTGGTGGTCGAGGCGCTCCAGGATCGGCTTGAACGCGCTCTCGACGTCGTAGAAGTCGATCACCCAGCCGCTCGTCGCATCCACCGGGCCGGAGACCGTGAGCTCGACGCGGTAGGAATGCCCGTGCATGCGCGAGCAGCGATGCGTCTGCGGCACGTTCGGCAGGCGGTGAGCCGCCTCGAAAGTGAAGGCCTGGGTGATCTTCATCGTGTCTCGTCCGGCGCGCGCGTCTCGATCGCGGCAGTGGCACCTGAACTCAACGACGAGCTTACAGAAGGAAAATGGTGGAGCCTAACGGGATCGAACCGATGACCTCTTCCATGCCATGGAAGCGCTCTCCCAGCTGAGCTAAGGCCCCACTTGTATCCGGAACGGTCCGTTCCGGTAACTCTCCGGCGGGCAACCCGTCGGCGAGGGCGGTTCTATAAGCGGTGGTTTGCCGGGACTCAAGCCCCTTTTTCGGTCCTTTTTCCGCCCCTGCCGTGTGTGTCGTCACGGCATCAGGGGCGGAGGTCGACAGCGAGCGATCAGTTGTCGTCGTCGTTGTCGTCGTCGTTCTCGACGAGGTCAGAAACGTCGTCGTCATCCTCCTCTTCGAGGAAGGTGTCGTCGTCGCCGCCGGGCGAATCCGTATCGTCGTCGCCGTCGTCGTCGCCGTCGACCTTGACGTCGCCGTCCTCGCTCGCCTCGGCCTCATCGAGGGACACGATCTCCGGGCCCGTCTCGTCCTCGTCCTCTTCGTCGTCGTCCTTGCGGTTGATGACCGGCGCGGAGCCGCGGCCGGCGGCCGCCATCTGGAAGACCGTGCCGCATTTCGGGCAGGTCGCCGGATCGCGGGACAGGTCGTAGAACTTAGCGCCGCAATTCATGCACTGGCGCTTGATGCCGAGTTCCGGTCGGGCCACGGGCGGGAACCTCTGGGGTCGTGTCGGGGGGAGCGCGGCCCCGTTAGTCGGCTCCTGCGAGCATGTCAAATGCCGTGGCAACCGAGCCGATGAATAGAGGCAGAACCGGCACGAGGCGGGGGCCGGATGACGTGCAGCCGGCCCCATGGTAACGGGCGCCATCCCGGGACGCCCCGATCCCCTGAAACAGCCCCTCAGCCTCGCCCGTGTCGCACGCCTCAGAGCCGCAACCCGTCACCGCCTCGCCCGGAACACCGCTGCGCGGCGCGCTGCGGCCGCCGGGGGACAAGTCGATCTCGCATCGGGCGATGATCTTCGGCCTGCTCTCCATCGGCGAGACGCGCGTCGAAGGCTTGCTCGAAGGCGACGACGTGCTGCGCACCGCCGACGCGGCGCGGGCGCTCGGCGCCTCCATCGAGCGGCTGGGCGAGGGCCGCTGGCGGGTGAAGGGCGTCGGCATCGGCGGCCTCGGCGATCCGGACGGCGTGCTCGATTTCGGCAATGCCGGCACCGGCTCGCGGCTGATGATGGGCGTGGTCGGCGGCCAGCCCGTCACCGCGACCTTCGACGGCGACGCGTCCCTGCGCAAGCGCCCGATGCGCCGCATCCTCGATCCGCTCCTCAAGATGGGCACGCAGATCGTGTCCGAGGCCGAGGGCGGGCGTGTGCCCCTGACCCTGCGCGGGCCGTCGGAGGCGATCCCGATCACCTACGAGACGCCGGTGGCTTCGGCGCAGATCAAGTCGGCAGTGCTGCTGGCAGCGCTGAACGCTCCCGGCATCACCACGGTGATCGAGGCGGCCGCGACCCGCGACCATACCGAGCGGATGCTGCGCCTGTTCGGCGCCGACGTGTCGGTCACGCCGCATGGGCCCGGCGGCCACGGCCGCTCCATCGCGCTCACCGGCCAGCCGACCCTGCGTGGAACGGACGTGATCGTGCCGGCCGACCCGTCCTCGGCAGCCTTCCCGCTGGTGGCGGCGCTGATCGTGCCGGGTTCGGAGGTGACGATCGAGGGCGTGATGATGAACCCGCTGCGCATCGGCCTCATCACCACGCTTCTGGAAATGGGTGCCGATATCAAGCGGCTGAACGAGCGCGAGGAGGGCGGCGAGACCGTCGCGGACCTGCGCGTGCGCGCCAGCCGGCTGCGCGGCGTCGACGTTCCGGCCGAGCGAGCGCCCGCGATGATCGACGAGTATCCGGTGCTCGCCGTCGCTGCCGCCTTCGCGGAGGGCACGACGCGAATGAACGGCCTGCACGAATTGCGCGTCAAGGAATCCGACCGCCTCGCCGCGGTCGCCGACGGTCTCGCCGCCAACGGCATCGATCACACGATCGAGGGAGACGACCTCATCGTCCGGGGCGACGGCTCCCCGCCGCGCGGCGGCGGCACGGTGGCGACGCATCTCGACCACCGCATCGCCATGTCCTTCCTCGTGCTGGGGCTCGCGGCCCGCGACCCGGTTACGGTGGATGACGGCGCGATGATCGCAACGAGCTTCCCGAGCTTCACGCCGAGCATGACGGCGCTCGGCGCCGCGATCGCGGGCTGAACGCATGCCGCTGCTGATCGCCATCGACGGGCCGGCCGCCTCGGGCAAGGGCACGCTCGCCCGCCGCCTCGCCTTGCATTACGGCCTGCCGCATCTCGATACCGGGCTGCTCTACCGGGCCGTTGCCCTGCAGATGCTCGATGCCGGGATCGATCTCGGCGACAGGGCAGAGGCCGGGCGCGTCGCGTCCAATCTCGTCGCAGACCAGCTCGCTGACCCGCGGCTGCGTGAGCGCGCCATGGGCGAGGCAGCCTCGCGGGTCTCCGGCATCCCGGAGGTGCGCGCCGCGCTGCTGTCCTGGCAGCGCCGTTTCGCCGCCGGCGAGGCCGGTGCGGTGCTCGATGGACGCGATATCGGCACTGTGATCTGCCCCGATGCGCGCGTGAAGCTGTTCGTCACCGCCTCGCCCGAGGAGCGCGCCCGCCGCCGCCACAGCGAACTTGCTGGGCGCGGGGAGGAAACCACGCTCGCGGCGATCCTCGCCGACATCCGCGCCCGCGATGAGCGCGACAGCTCCCGCAGTGCCGCTCCCCTCCGGGCTGCCGAGGATGCCGTGCGAATCGATACGACCGAACTCGACGCCGACGAGGCCTTCGCCGTAGCCCGCGACGTCGTCGAACGCGCCCGCGAGCACTGATACGACTTCCGGTTGAGTTTTCGCAGACATCTTTGCCGTTGCGGGCAGCGAAGCGATCCGGAGCCAACGCGCCGACATTTGCGGGCGTGACTCCCGATTTGCTCTGCTGTTCGCCGGCACGGCCGGATCGCTGGGGCAGGGGAGCGATCCAGTCGATCAGGGCCTGTCTCAGGCGGGGCGCCTGCGCCTTGGACCCCCCTCGGATGACCGGCTTTACCCGAGGAAGATTGCGCACCACCGTTCCCAGGCGGTCAAGCTTGCGCTAGGTTCTCCCACACTTGCACCGGTTGTGCCGCAAATGCTGGCCAGAATCGGCCGCCATCTGGGAGCTGGCCTGTGGGTCGCTATTTCTTCGACATCGATGACGGTTCAGTCATTGCCGACGAGGTCGGCCGCGAGATCGGCGATGGCACCATGCTGCGAAGGGAAGCCCTTCGTGTCGTCACGGCCCTGATGGCCGCCGAAGCAGAAGATGCAAGAGAAACAACCCTCGTTCTCTCGGCGCGGAACGAAGCGGGGAAGATTTCGCTTAAAGTTCGGATGGCGTGTCAGGTTGAGACGCTGTAGCAATAAAAGACTGTGCGTTTTTTAATTCGATGACGACCATCTCCAGCAGCACACGAAGCTTGAAAGTGCCGTGAGAGCCAAGTCTTTCACGGATCTTCTCGACATCGGAGATGGCTTCGGTCACGAACTGCTTTTCAACGTCGGACATCATTTGCCCTCCGCGGCACGCTGGCATCCGGCAGCAACGCTAGGACTATAGGGTGCCGACGGAGGATGTACATGCATCATCCGCAAAATATCGCCGACCGTATCAAAAGGCACTGAAGAGCACCAACGGAATACTCTATCCGTATCGCACTCATATCCCTTCCTCGACGATGAACTGCAACGTCGCGCCCCTCGCGATAGATCACGGCCGCATCCGAGCCGTCCCATAACGACGAGGTCCAGCTCAGCAGCCGACCCTTCACCTCGTTCTGCGGCAGCATATTTCCGGCCGTCGTTGCAGGGTGGGTGGAGGCAAGTCGGCGATGATCAATGGAGTGCCTTCAGGTTGGTTCCTGGGGCGACGGACTTGTCCAGGGGTATCGAATACTGGGCACTCGGTATGGGTCATCCTGGCGGCCCAATGCGCCCTCGCGCTTGCCGGAGGCAGGGCTGAACCGGCTCGAGAGATGCTGGGCGGAGGATCTCGGTCATGCCGTTTCCGGCTGACCGGATCTGTTCGTCGGTGAGGCTCTCCACCCTCGGGGGATTGGATACGTCAGGCGCTACCAGACGCCCCATCCCCGCCCGACCCGTAGCGGTGCGGCCCTGGCACGCCGCGGCGGCCCAGGGTCTCGATCAGGAACCACAGTCCAGCCGCCAGCGAGGCGAGGGCGTAGGTCAGCACCGCGACGGGATAGGTATCGGCCAGATCCTCGATCGGCAAGAAGCCAAGTGCCGTCTGCATGAGGGGCAGGGCGAGCCACAGGCCGGTCCGTCCGCGATCGTGCAGGCGCCGCACGGTCTGGGCGAGGCCCGCGAGGAGCAGAAGGACAACGCCGCCGGCTGCCGCCAGCCCGGCCGCGCGCCATCCCTGCGCCGCCAAGGCGACCGAGAGACAGGCCAGAGCCGCCGCCAGCAGGCCGAGCCGTACCACGCGCCGGCCGTAGGCGCGGCGCGACAGCCGGCCCCGCGTATCGAACCCGCGCAGAAGACCCGCCACGAGCGACACTGGCCGCCCCGCCATCACATCACGTTCCCCGCGGCTTCGCCCGCCGGGTCGGGGCCTCCGAGAGCGGGTCCTCCGGCCAGGGATGGCGGGGATAGCGGCCGCGCATCTCGGAGCGTACCGCCGCCCAGGAACCGCGCCAGAACCCAGGCAGGTCGCGGGTGATCTGGATCGGACGCTGGGCCGGCGAGAGCAGGTGAAGCACCAGCGGCACCCGCCCGCCGCCCAGGCTCGGATGCCGGTCGAGGCCGAACAGCTCCTGGACCCGCACCGCCAAGACCGGCTCCTGTCCCGATTCGTAATCGATCGGAATCCGCGAGCCCGTCGGCACCTCGAGATGGGACGGCGCCTCCGCCTCGAGCCGCGCCCGCAGGCTCCAGGGCAGCAGCCCATCGAGCGCCCGTCCGAGGTCGTCGGCCGTGACAGCGTCGCGCCCGGTGCGCCCGATGATCGCCGGAGCGAGCCAAGTCTCCGCCGACTCGGCCAAGGCCTCGTCCGACAGGTCCGGCCACTCGCCACCCTCGGCCGCTCGAAGGAACCGCACCCGGGCCAGCCACTGCCGCTGCCCCGCGCTCCAGGGCAGCCGGTCGATCCCGAGCCCGGCCAATCCTCGCGCCAGAATCCGAGCCGATGATTCATCCTCCGGCACCGGTAACGGACGCTCGTCCAACACCACCGCTCCGAGCCGCCGCCCGGTTCGCGCCCGGAGTTGGCCGCTGGCCTCGTCGAAGGTGGTGTGGGTGTGCCTCTGGATCATGTCTCGCGCGAGCACGGCGACCGCGCCGGGTTCGATGGCTGCGGCGGCCAGAATCCGGGCCGACGCGGCGCTGCCGGCGAGGTCGGCGACCACGATGAAGGGCTCGCGGGCTAGCGCGCTCGCCGGATCGAGCTGACCGGCGCGACCATTCACCATGACGTAGGCGCCGGTATTGGACCGGGCGCGGGCGATCCGATCGGGGTAGGCCAGAGCCAGGAGCGGACCGGGCTGCGACAGGATTTCCTTCGAAAGATCAGCGGCTTCGTGAGAGAGGCCGGCCCGCTCGGCCTGCCGCGCCCAGCCCTCCGCGAGGCGCCGCATATCCGCCGCGCGGCCACCCCGTTCGCGCGCGAACCGCTCCAGCCGCTCGCCCAGGTCGACGCCATCGCCGCCGAGGCCGCGCTCGACCAAAACCGCAGCCAGATCAGCGGCTTGGCGCGCGGCGCCAGCGCCGGCCGCACTCACCACCATCCGGGCGAGGCGCGGCGGCAGCGGCAGCGCGCGCAGGGCGTGCCCCATCGGCGTGATCCGCCCATCCTCGTCGAGGCCGCCGAGACGGGTCAGCAAGGCGCGCGCCTCGGCAAGGGCAGGCGCGGGTGGCGGATCGAGAAAGCGCAGTGTCGTCAGATCCTTGACCCCCCACGCAGCGCAGTCGAGCACCAGCCCGGAGAGGTCGGCGGCGAGGATCTCGGGCCGTGTGAACGGCTCCAGCGCACCCGTGGCAGCCTCTGCCCAGAGACGCCAGCAGATGCCTGGCTCCGTGCGTCCCGCTCGGCCCTGCCGCTGGTCCACCGAGGCACGCGAGGCGCGGGCGGTGACGAGGCGGGTCAGGCCGTTTCCAGGCTCGTAGATCGGCACCCGCGACAAGCCGGAATCGACAACGATTCGAACGCCTTCGATGGTGAGCGACGTCTCGGCAATGGAGGTCGCCAGCACCACTTTGCGCCGCCCATCCCGTGCCGGCGAGACCGCCAGATCCTGCTCGGCCTGGCTCAGCGCCCCGTAGAGTGGAGCGATGTCGGTCTCCGATCCGACCCGGCCCTCCAAGCGCTCGGCGACGCGGCGGATCTCGGCCTGTCCGGGCAGGAAGGCGAGCACCGATCCGGGATCCGCGCGCAGCGCCCGCAGGATCGCGTCCGTGACGGAATCTTCAACCCGTGCAGTGGGTTCGCGATCGAGGTAACGCGTCTCGACGGGGTAGGCCCGCCCCTCGGATCGCACCACCGGCGCCTCACCGAGCAGGGTCGCGACACGCGCGCCGTCGAGCGTCGCGGACATCACGAGCACCCGCAGATCCTCCCGCAAACCCGCCTGTGCATCCAGCGCCAGGGCTAAGCCGAGATCCGCATCGAGCGAGCGCTCATGGAACTCGTCGAACAGCACGGCGCCGACGCCCGACAGCTCGGGATCGTCGAGGATCATGCGCGAGAAGACACCCTCCGTGACAACCTCGATCCGCGTGCGCGCCGAGATCTTGGAGCCGAGCCGAACGCGTAATCCGACAGTTTCTCCAACGGCTTGGCCGAGCGTCCGGGCCATCCGCTCGGCGGCTCCGCGGGCAGCCAGGCGGCGCGGTTCGAGCAGGATGATCTTGCCGTCGTTCAGCCACGGCGCATCGAGCAGCGCCAGCGGCACCCGCGTCGTTTTTCCGGCGCCGGGCGGCGCGACGAGGACCGCCACGTTCGACGCGCACAGGGCCTCCCGCAACTGCGGCAGCACGGCGTCGATCGGGAGGGGAACGTACGGAGATGACGGCATGACGCCCGCTGGTGACGCGGAACCGAGCCGCGCGCAACACGTCGCAGGCGACCGGAGCCTCTGGGCGATGCAACTGGATCTCGGCAGTATGGAAAGTAGCGTTTTCCCAAGCCAGAGGCGGCGCTCGTCTGATTCAACGAACGGCTTCTGCTAAGCGTGGCCGCATGAGCCGCGAACCCGTGACCGCGAAAGTGCCCGCTTCGTTCGATCGCGCCGGCGCGACGCCGATGATGGCGCAGTATCTGGAGATCAAGGCGGCCAATACCGACTGCCTGCTTTTCTACCGGATGGGCGACTTCTTCGAGCTGTTCTTCGAGGATGCCGAAATCGCCTCACGCGCACTGGGCATCGTGCTGACCAAGCGCGGCAAGCACGGCGGCAACGAGATTCCGATGTGCGGAGTGCCGGTCGAGCGCGCCGACGACTATCTCAGCCGCCTGATCGCACTTGGACATCGCGTCGCGGTTTGCCAGCAGGTCGAGGACCCAGCCGAGGCCAAGAAGCGCGGGCCGAAATCGGTGGTTCGTCGCGAGGTTCAGCGCCTCGTGACGCCCGGCACCATTACCGAGGACCGGCTGCTCGACCCAGCCCGCGCGAACCTGCTGCTCGCCATCGGCCGCCGCAAGGTCTCTGACCAGGCATATGCCTACGGGCTCGCAGCGCTCGACATCTCGACCGGACGCTTCTCGCTGAGCGAGGTCGCCGATAGTGCCTTGTCCGCTGCCATCGCCCGCTACGAACCGCGCGAGATCGTGCTGTCCGAGGCGATCTATTCCGATCCGGGTCTGGCGCGGCTCTGGCGCGACACGTCCGCGGCCGTCGTGCCGCTGGCCCAGGCCGAACTGGAGCCGGCCTCAGCCGAGCGGCGCATCCGCGAGCAGTTCGGTGTTGCGACCCTCGAAGGGTTCGGAGCGTTCAGCCGCGCGGAGGTCGCGGCGGCCGGCGCGGCGTTGCTGTACATCGAGCGCACGCAGATCGGCACGCGTGTTCCGCTGTCCGCGCCGACCCAAGAGGCAAGCGGCGCAACGCTGGCGATCGATGCGGCGACACGTGCGAACCTGGAACTCACCCGCACGCTCTCCGGTGAGCGAAAGGGAAGCCTGCTCGATACGATCGATCGCACCGTCTCGGCCGGCGGCGCTCGGCTCCTCGCCGAGCATCTCGCAGGGCCGCTCACCGATCTGGAAGCCATCGGTAGCCGCCATGCAGCGGTGACCTATCTCGCTGGCGAGCCGAGCCTGCGCGGTCCGCTGCGCGACGCGCTCGCCAGCGCTCCCGATATCGCCCGGGCCCTCTCACGCACCGGGCTCGGGCGCGGGGGACCCCGCGATCTCGCTGCCCTGCGCGACGGCCTCGACGCAGCAGCAAGGATCGCTGGCCGGCTCGCAGGTGCTGAGAATGCGCCGAAGCTCCTTAAAGACATCGCGGAGCGGCTGTCCGGGGTGGATGACGGGCTCGTCGCCGAACTCACGATCGCGCTCGCCGACGAGTTGCCGCTCAGCCGGCGCGACGGCAACTTCGTGCGGTCGGGCTACCGAGCCGAGATCGACGAGATGCGTGAACTCGGGCGCGATTCCCGCAAGGTGATCGCTGCGCTCCAAGCCCGCTACGCCGAGGAATCCGGCTGCCGCACCCTCCGGATCAAGCACAACAACGTGCTTGGCTTCTACATCGAGGTGCCGCAGCAGGTCGGTGAGGCCTGCCTCAAGGGTCTGATGAAGGATTTCGTGCACCGCCAGACCATGGTGGACGCGATGCGCTTCACCAGCGTCGAGCTGGGCGAGCTGGAATCCAAGGTCTCTAGCGCTTCAGACCGTGTCCTCGCCATGGAAGGCGAGGTTTTCGACGCACTTGCGAGCCTGGTGCTGGCCCAGGCAGGCATCATCGCCGACGTTGCCGAGGCGCTGGCAGCTCTCGACGTGGCGACGAGCCACGCGGAACTCGCTGTGGAACTCGACTGGGTCCGGCCCAAGCTCGACGAGAGCGTCGCCCTCACCGTCGAGGGTGGCCGCCATCCCGTCGTGGAGTCAGCTCTGCGCCGCGCGGGCGAGCCCTTCATCGCCAATGACTGCGATCTGTCCGGTAAGGAAAGCGGCCGCATCCGTCTCGTCACCGGCCCCAACATGGGCGGTAAGTCCACCTTCCTGCGCCAGAACGCGCTGATCGTCGTGCTCGCGCAGATGGGCGCCTTCGTGCCGGCGCGCGCTGCCCATCTAGGCCTCGTCGATCGCCTGTTCTCCCGCGTCGGCGCGGCGGATGATCTCGCCCGCGGACATTCGACTTTCATGGTCGAGATGGTCGAAACCGCCGCGATCCTCAATCAGGCAACACGGCGTTCTCTCGTCGTCCTCGACGAGATCGGCCGCGGCACGGCGACGTTCGACGGCCTCTCGATCGCGTGGGCCTGCCTGGAGCATCTACACGAGACCAATGGCTGTCGGGCGCTGTTCGCAACGCATTTCCACGAGCTGACTGCGCTGTCGCAGCGCCTGTCTCGGCTCGACAACGCCACACTGCGGGTCACCGAGCATCGCGGCGAGGTGATCTTCCTGCACGAGGTCGTGCCGGGTATCGCGGAGCGCTCTTACGGGTTGCAGGTCGCGCGCCTCGCCGGATTGCCGAAGACCGTAGTGGCGCGGGCCGGAGCGATCCTGAAGGGCCTGGAGGCCTCGGAGCGGGACAGGCCAGCCCGCCGTAAGATCGACGATCTCCCGCTCTTCGCGAGCCTCGCTGACGCACCGCCGCCCGAGCCCGTCCATCCCGTCATTGCCGACGACGGTATCGGAGATCTCATCGACGAGCTCGACCCAGACGCGATGACGCCGCGCGAAGCACTCGAAGCACTGTACCGGCTCAAGAAGGAGCGCGCACGCAAGGCGTGAGCGCACCGCGATTCGTGGCGCAAGACTGCCACGATGTTTGCAGATAAGGACCGCTCGAAGCGAGGAGTTCGACCCATGGCCGCGACGGATTCGGACGCGACCCAGCCCCAGGGCCGGAAATTCCGCATGCGCGACCTCTTTGAGGATCCTCGCGTCATTCAGATGCTGGCGCTCGGCTTCTCCTCTGGTCTGCCGCTGCTTCTCGTGCTCGGCACCTTCACTCTTCGGCTCGCCCAATCCTCGATCGACATCAAGGCGATCGGATTGTTCAGCTACGTCGCCATGCCCTATTCGCTGAAGTTCCTTTGGGCACCAACCATCGACCGGATCGACCTGCCGGTGCTGGCGCCATGGCTCGGGCGGCGGCGTGCCTGGATGGTGGCGACGCAGATCGCGACGGCACTCGCGCTGGTCCTCATGGCCTTTTCCGACCCCGAGCACAGCCTTGCGCTCCTCGGGCTCGGTGCGTTTCTCGTCGCTTTTTGCGCGGCGACGCAGGACGTCGTCATCGATGGCTGGCGCATCGAGGCGGCTGGCACGGACATGCAGGGCATTCTCGCCGCCACCTCGAACCTAGGCTATCGCTTCGGCCTGATCCTGGCAGGGGCCGGGGCACTCTACATCGCAGCCTATGGCGGCTGGACCCTGGCCTACCTGATCATGGCCGCGGCCATGGGCGTCGGGTTGATCGCCGCCCTGTTCGCCGGACGATACGACAGGGCGCGCGAGGTCGCACCGGTGTCCGAGCGCCCGACGCCGATGGAACGCGTGCGACGGGCTATTTTTGAGCCTCTAACCGAGTTGCACCGCCGCATGGGAAACGCGCTCTTCGCGGTGCTGTTACTCGTCGCGCTCTACCGCATGCCCGACTTCATCTCGGGCGTGATGGCAAACCCACTCTACATCAAGCTCGGCTACGACCTCCCGCAAATCGCGACGATTGTGAAACTCGTCGGCATCTGGGTGGGCATCGCCGGCGGGTTTGCAGGGGGGTGGGCCATTTCGCGCTTTGGCATGTTTCCGGCGCTTGTCACGGGCGCCTTTATCGCTGCAGCCTCGCATCTCTCGATGGCTTGGCTCTCCATTGGTGAGCCCGAGCTGTGGCGGCTAGCGATTACCGTGTCGATTGAGAGCCTGTGCGGCTCCTTCGCCGGAATCGCACTGATCACCTATATGTCGAGTCTGACAACGCCCGGCTACGCGGCAACCCAATACGCGCTGTTCTCGTCGCTCTATGCTCTGCCTGGCAAGCTCGTCGCGGGCCTCTCAGGATTCATCGTAGCAGCCTACGGCTACCCGGCCTTCTTCACGATGACAGCGGCCGTCGGAATTCCCGTCGTGGCGCTTTGTTTCGCGGTAGGCCGCGTTCCCGAGCGCGCCAAGGCCAACGCGGCATGCCCGGCAACTCCGACGGCAGGGAACTCCTCCGAAGCCCACGAAATTCCTACATCCGGCATTCCTGCGGCAACCGCGAGGGCGCAGACGTGAGCGATTTAACCGTGGCTGGAGAGGTTCTACCCGTTCCCGCCGGAGCCCCGATATCCCTCAGCGACGAGGATCTGGCGGCCCTGCGCCGCGCGGTGGGTGTACTTGAGAAGCCGACCCTCGCAACGCGGCTGTCAAACGCCGCCGGAGCGCCGCTCGACATGATCGGCCGCTCGCTTCCCGCCCCGGTGACAGATGTGGTCGCGCGCTCCGCGGAAGGGGCGATGCGGGCGGCCTTGCGTGTCGCGTTGGCGACCTTGCCAGATAAGGACGTCGCTCCTGCAGCGTCCGACCTCGAAACCGTCGCGGAGCGGACAGGTAATCGGTTGAGCCGCCTGTTCCAGTCAGCTGACTCGCGACACAAGGCCATGGCGGTATTGTCGGGCGCAGTTGGGGGCGCCTTCGGCTTGGCAACGCTCGCCGTCGAGTTACCGGTCTCGACGACCCTGATGCTGCGCTCGATCGCCGAGATTGCCCGTGAAGAGGGCGAAGATCTCAGCGATCCTGAGAATGCGTTGGCCTGCGTGCAGGTTTTCGCGCTGGGCGGCCGCGGCGGCACCGATACCGCGCTCTCGGAGAGTGGCTACTTCGCGGTGCGCGCCGCGCTCGCCAAGACCATGGCGGAGGCGGCGAAATACGCCGCTCACCGTTCGGTGCTTGATTCTTCGGCGCCGGCTTTGATCCGCTTTGCCTCACAGATCGCCGCGCGCTTCGGCATCGTGGTCTCGCAGAAGGTTGCAGCGCAGGCCGTCCCGGTGCTCGGCGCCTTCGGTGGTGCGGCGGTAAACACGGCCTTCATGAACCACTTCCAGGCGATGGCCCGGGCGCATTTCACGGTTCGCCGCTTGGAACGCGTTTATGGCGCCGAACCGGTGCGCGAGGCCTATACCTTGGAGAAGGAAGCGCTCGGTATCGCTTGAGCGTCGGCGGCGGCCTCAGTCAGCTGGATAGAGCGTCTTCAGCAACTGGTGGACGAGGCGCGCCGTCTGCACTTCGCCGCCTTCGGGGCGGCCCGGCTTTGTTGACGGATTCCAGCCGTAGAGATCGAAATGGACGTGGCGCTTCGTATTCGGCGCGAAGCGGCGCAGGAAAAGCGCCGCGGTGATCGCTCCCGCGAAGGGGCCGCCCGAGACGTTATTTAAGTCGGCGACCTTCGAATCGAGCAGGCTTGCATAGGGCGCGTGCAGCGGAAGCCGCCACACTGGGTCGATGGCCTCGCGCCCGGCTGTCTCGACAGCTGACGCCAGCGCATCATCTTCGGTGAAAAAGGCAGGCAAGTCGGGGCCGAGTGCGGTACGAGCCGCACCCGTGAGCGTCGCAAAGTCGATGATCAGGTCAGGCTTCTCAGCCTCAGCGAGCGACAGGGCATCCGCCAGGATCAACCGGCCCTCCGCATCGGTGTTGCCGATCTCGACGGTTAGGCCCGAGCGCGCCGTGAGGATATCGCCGGGACGGAACGCGTTTCCGGCGATCGCGTTCTCGACGGCTGGAATGATGAGGCGAAGGCGCAGTTTCAGGCCGGATCCCATGACCATTTCGGCGGCGCTGAGCGCCGCAGCTGCGCCGCCCATGTCCTTTTTCATAAGCAGCATGCCGCTGGACGGCTTGATGTCGAGGCCGCCGGTATCGAAGACAACACCCTTGCCGACGAGCGTCACGCGCGGAGCGTCGGCTGGCCCCCAGGTCAAATCGATCAGCCGGGGAGGCCGCGTCGAGGCCTTCCCGACCGCGTGCACCATTGGGAATTCCTGCTCGAGCTCTTCGCCGCTCGTCACGTTGATCGCTGCGCCGAAGCGCTCCGCGAGCGCACGTGCGGCAGCCTCGATCTCAGCTGGGCCGAGCCCGTTCGACGGCGTATTAACGAGATCGCGCCCGGCGGCGACGGCGCGGGCGATCCGTAGAACCGCTTCCGCATCAATGCTCTCGGGGGCGACGAGAACCGGCAACGCAGCCGCCGCTTTCTTGTAGCGGTCGAAGCGGTAGCTCGACATTAGCCAGGCCAGGGCTGCATCGGCCAAGTCGAGCCCGCTTTCCTCGAAGCGATAGCGCCCCTCAGGCAGAAGCGCGACGAGGCGACCGGCAACGAAGCTATCGTGTGCGGCAGCCTTCGTGTCGCCGAGTCCAAAGAGGACACGCTCCAGCCGACCGTCCTCGCTCGGCAACAGGCATACACGTCCTGCCTTCGGGGTGAAGCCTGTCGTTCCTGCGTAGGCACGCTGAACCGGTGTCAGAGCAGCGGTGACGTTGTCCCAATTGGCCTGATCGATGGCGCGGATCGGAATCGCGGCCGTACCGGCGGGAAGGAGATCGAGAAGGTGGAGTTGCATCGACTCTGACGTCGTAAGCGGAAAATAGGTTTGCGGTATGAGGCCGAGGCCGATTTACGCACCGTTAGGGTTAACGACCTATCACCAAAGGATCGGGACGGCGATGCCGGCAGCGACGATGATCGGGAGCGGAACATGCGTGCGGCGCCTTTGATACCTCACGCCTTCTCATCATTCGGTAAGGCGGGGCGGTCACTCGGCGCCGCAGCGCTCGTCGCGGCTCTTGCGGCCGGATGCCAGTCCCGCTCGCCGGAGACGACGGGTTCCATTGGCGCCGTTTCCACACCGCGCACCGCCTCGCGCGGAGAGGTCGATAATCTGGGTGCAAAATACAGCGCCGATCCGGCCGATGTCGGAGTCGCAATGCGCTACGCTTCAGCGCTGCGCGCAACAAACCAGCGGACACAAGCTGTCGCCGTCCTGCAGCAGACCGCCCTACGCAACCCGAAGAACCGGGCCGTGCTTGCTGCCTACGGCAAGAGTCTCGCTGATGCCGGCCGCTTCGCGGAAGCCGCCGAGGTTCTCCAGAATGCGCACACACCGGCCCAACCGGACTGGCGCGTGCTCTCGGCGCAGGGAACCGTCGCCGATCAGCTCGGTGATCACGTCCGTGCGCAGGGCTTCTATGAGGCTGCTCTCAAGATCGTGCCAAACGAACCAACGGTCCTTTCAAACCTCGGACTGTCCTATCTGCTCGGACGTCAGCTCGATCAGGCGGAGACGACGCTGCGGCTGGCAGCAGATCAGCCGCATGCCGATGCACGCGTGCGCCAGAACCTGGCGCTCGCCTTGGGCTTGAGGGGCCGCTTCGACGAGGCCGAGACGGTTCTTCGCCGCGACCTAACGCCCGAAGCCGCTGCGGCGAACATCGTCTCGCTGCGCGCCGTCGTTGCACGTCAGTCGAGCGAGAAGGCCGCCAAGACCGTCAGCCGCGAGCTGCCACGAGCCGTAATTGCCGCGCCCCGAACCTGACCGGATTGCGTTTCCCAATCTGTCGCGATCACTTGTAACCGAAGACCTGGACGACAGCCGGCATCAGGATCACGACGAACAGCACCGGCAAGAAGAATAGGATCATTGGCACCGTCAATTTCGGCGGTAGCGCGGCAGCCTTCTTCTCCGCCGCTGTCAGGCGCTGATCGCGGCTTTCCTGCGCTAGGACGCGCAAAGCCTGGCCCACGGGCGTGCCGTAGCGCTCGGCCTGGATCAATGCCGTGGCGACGGACTTCACCTCCTCCAGACCGATGCGAGAGGCCATGTTCTCGTAGGCCGTGCGCCTTTCCGGCAGGAAAGACAGCTCGGCGACGGTCAGGGCAAGCTCCTCGGCCAGCACCAGCGATTGTGCGGCAATCTCGATGCCGACACGACGGAAGGCGTTCTCGACCGCCATGCCGGACTCGACGCAGATCAGGGCGAGGTCGAGCGCGTCGGGCCATGCACGCCTGATCTCGGCCTGACGCTTTCCGATGAGATTGGTCAGGAAGAGTTCGGGCAGCTTGATGCCGACGAAGGTTGCAGCGATCACGATCCCTATCTTGATCGTGGCTGGTTGATCGAGAACATCGAGCACAAACAAGTAGATCGTCGATGCCACAGCCATCACGGCTGGCGAGACGAGCCGGAAAAACAGAAAAGCCGTCTCCGCACCCTGGCCGCGATAGCCGGCCATCACGAGCTTTGTCTTCGACGTTTCGGTGCCGAGCCACCGGCTGAGATTGAACCGCTCGACGACGTTTTTCATGTACGCCTTCGGTTCGGTGCGCAGCGTCGACTTGTTCGCCATCTTCTCACGTTCGCGCTGGCGAAGCTGTTCGCGCTCATCGCTCACGAGCTTCATGCGCTTGCCAAGCCTATCCGGCTCAAGGAGCGGCTGAACCAGAGCGAAAGCGGTTGCCGCCACGGCGAGACCCGTCAGCACCATGGCGCCGAGCTTTGGGTTCATCAGGGCGTCGATGATGGAACCGTTCATGGCTCGCAAGTCCTGGAGGCGCCGAACTCGTCGGGCTGTGTTTCCTACCGCTCACATCTCAGCGAGCGGTGCCGCTCAAATGTCGAAATTGATCATTTTCTTCATGGTGAAGATGCCGATCACCATCCAAATTGCAGATCCGAGCAGCGACAGCCGCCCGATCTGCGTCGTCCAGAGTAATGAGATATAGTCGGGGCTCGACAAGTAGGTCAGCAGCGTGACTACAAATGGCAGACATGCGATGATTGCAGCTGAGGCCTTCGCCTCCATGCTCATCGCCTGCACTTTACCAACCATCTTCTTGCGTTCTCGCAGCACGCGCGACAGGTTGCTCAGCGCCTCCGAAAGGTTGCCGCCCGACTTTGCCTGAATGCCGATGACGATAGCAAAGAAGTTGACGTCGTTGACGGGTACGCGCTCATACATTTTGAGGATCGCGTCTGACATCGGCACGCCGAGGGTCTGAGCCTCGATCGCCATTCGGAACTCGCTGCGCACGGGCTCCTGGGACTCGCGCGCGATGATCCGCAAGCAGTCGCCTACGGGAATGCCCGAGCGGATGCCGCGGACAACCACGTCGATCGCGTTCGGGAGTTCGACGACGAACTTGCCGACACGCCGCTTCTGCAGAAATGACAGCCACCAGCGGGGCAGTCCGAAGGCGCCAGCGAACGCTGCGCCCGCTCCCACCAGCATGTCACCACTCACGATCAAGACCAAGGCGCCGACGACGAGGCCCACAAGCGCAGAGATGACGAAGAATTTCTGGCGAGACCAATCGAGGCCGGCACGAGCCAGCCGGGTCTCGAGGGTGATCTTGGTGGTTGCCTTCTTGGCCTCAATTTCCTTCAGGCTCTTGGCGACCTGCTCGCGCCGATTGATCGCAGTCGTCCGATCGATCGCGGCCTTCGGCGTGCCAAGCGCCTTCACGCGCTGCTCCGCGCGACGCTCGCCGGACAGAAGCGGCATAAGCAATACGTAAGCGATGCCGCCAGCCGCCACCGCAGCCAAACCCGCAGCGATCGAGGCGCCGGTCGCGTTCATTCGTTGGCTGCCTCGGGAACGGCGGCGGCGTCGAGAGCCGCGGCGAGGGCGCGCTCTTCGCCGTAGTAGCGGGCCCGCTCCCAGAAGCGAGGGCGGCCGACGCCGGTCGAGCGGTGGCGCCCAATCAGCTTGCCGTTCGCGTCCTCACCGAGGATGTCGTAGACTAAGAGATCCTGGGTAATAATGACGTCGCCCTCCATCCCGAGCACCTCGGTGATGTGAGTGATGCGGCGCGAGCCGTCGCGCAGGCGCATCGCCTGGATGATGACGTCGACCGAGCCAGTAATCATCTCGCGCAGCGTCCGCGACGGTAGCGCGAAGCCGCCCATCGTGATCATCGACTCAATACGCGACAGGCACTCACGGGGCGAGTTTGCGTGCAACGTACCCATGGAGCCGTCGTGGCCAGTATTCATCGCCTGCAGCAGATCGAAGGCCTCGGGTCCGCGCACCTCGCCGACGATGATGCGCTCAGGACGCATGCGCAGGCAGTTTTTGACGAGATCGCGCATGGTGATCGCGCCCGAGCCCTCGAGGTTTGGAGGCCTGGTCTCAAGACGCACGACGTGCGGCTGCTGGAGTTGGAGCTCGGCGGCGTCCTCGCAGGTGATGACGCGCTCGTCGTGCTCGATATAGGCTGTGAGACAGTTCAGCAGCGTCGTCTTGCCCGAGCCGGTACCTCCCGAGATAACGACGTTGCAGCGGACTTTGCCGATGATCTGCAGGATCTTGGCGCCCTCTGGCGAAATCGCGCCGAAACGGACAAGTTGCTCCAGGGTCAGCTTGTCCTTCTTGAACTTACGGATGGTCAGGGCCGGCCCGTCGATGGCGAGCGGCGGAGCGATGACGTTGACGCGCGAGCCGTCCGGTAAGCGCGCATCGCAGATTGGCGACGCTTCGTCGACGCGGCGGCCGACCTGGCTGACGATGCGTTGGCAGATGTTCATCAGCTGCGCATTGTCGCGAAAGCGCACGGAGGTCAGCTGGATCTTGCCGGCGACTTCGATGAAGGTCCGCTCGGCCCCGTTGACCATCACGTCGGCGATATCGTCGCGCGCCAGAAGTGGCTCCAGCGGGCCGTAACCGAGCACGTCATTGCAGATGTCGTCGAGTAGCTCTTCCTGCTCGGCAATCGACAGGACGATGTTCTTGAGGCCGATAATTTCCGACACGATGTCGCGGATTTCTTCGCGGGCACTCTCGCCGTCGAGGCGCGCGAGCTGGGCGAGGTCGATGGCCTCGATCAGCGCACCAAAGATCATGCTCTTGGTACGGAAGTAGTCCTCAGACTTCTGCGGCGCTGGCGGCGGGGCGACCGTTCGCTGGCGCGCCGAGGCTTCCGTAGGCACCGGCATCGCGATCGGCTCAGCCACGCGCGCAGGCGCCGCCGGCATCGGCTTGGGGGCCAGTGCCGGAGCTGCGGAGGAACCTGTGCGTCTGCCGAACATCGCGTCCCGCGCCTTCAGTGTCTTAGGACGCCTTGCGGCGCGAAAGCTTGGCGAGCAGCGGCTCGAGCATGGTCGGCCGGCTGCGGCGCAGTTCGGCGCGACCGGTGACAGCGGCAGCAAGGCTGCCGAACACCTCGGCCGGCTTCGCATTGGCCTGAACCTCGGCAATCATCTGGCCATTGTTCGCCGCTGTTCCGAACAGAGCCGGATCCGATGGCAAGACGGCGCTTAGCGTAAGGTCGAGCGCCTTTGCGAACTCGGCGGCGGCGATCTCAGGACGCTTCGGGACCCCGACGCCATTCAGCACCACGCGGGCGCGGGCATCGTTCGGGCGGCTCTGTGCGAGGAGGGCAAGCAGGTTCTTTGTGTTCCGTAGCGAGGCAAGATCCGGCTGCGCGACAATGAGAATCTCGTCCGCTGCAATCAGCATGCGCCGCGTCCAGGCCGACCAGCCCTGCGGTACGTCCAGCACGATGCAAGGAACGGCGGCCCTGAGCAGGTCGAGGAGGGCGTCGAAGGACGTCTCCGAGAGGTCAACCGTCCGGTCTAGGGTGGCGGGTGCCGATAGCAAGCTTAGGTTGTCGCTGCACTTCGACAAAAGCCGGTCGAGCAGGTTCGCGTCGAGGCGCTCGGGCGCGAAGACCGCCTCGGCGATACCCTGCGGCGGATCCTGGTTGAAATTCAGGCTTGCCGTGCCGAAGGCGATCGAAAGGTCGGCAATGACCGTCGCGGTGCCGTGTTCTCGCGCGATGGTCCAGGCAAGATTGTGCGCAATCGTCGACGACCCGACGCCGCCCCGCGCGCCAAACACTGCAATCGTCCGTCCTACCGGCTTCGCACCCGGTGCCGAGAAGAGATCGGAGATCGCCGAGATGAGGCTCAGCGGCTCGACCGGGGCCATGAGGTATTCGCTGACGCCGCGCTGCAGAAACTGGCGATAGAGCAGCACGTCATTGACGTGCCCGATGATAATGACCTTGGTGCCCGGGTCGCAGACTTCCGCGAGAGCATCGAGACATTCGAGCGGGCGCGACTTCGGACCCTGGATCTCGATCACGATGACGTTTGGCGTCGGCGCTTGACGGAAGGCCTCAACCGCGGCCGCGCCGCCGCCCATCTGAACGCGAACGTGCGCCTTCTCCATGCGCCGGTCGCCGACGGTGGTCTCGATTAAGGCCGCCGTCTCCGCGGTCTCGCAGAAGGCCTGGATCGTGATCCGCGGGACCGCAGCGATGATGCGCTCGTTCGGCTCGTTCGGGTCCGGCATGTCTCGCTTCCGGTTGATGGAATTACGCGTGTGACGGCCGGAACGACGAAGGCCGATCCGATCGTCTAACGGCGCTGCCCGCTACTGGCTGCCTGTTTTCACCTCAGCCTTCCCATCCTGACGCCATGTGGTTGACGGATCCTTGCTTTGGCGAAGCTGGTCGATGACCTGGGTCCGACGAACCGTATCGATGCGGCCCTCCGGTCGGCCGCGCACAAGGTCAACCGGATCGGCCACTTGAGCAGCGATGTTAGAGCGCGTGGCACATCCGAGGTTCCACGTAGGCTCGTTCCGCACGCTAGAGACAGGCGTGCTGACTCCCAGATCCTGCGGCCACAACCCACACTCGCTCGCAACCTTGGCTTCCATACGCTGGAAGCTGAGGCGGACTGGCGAAGCGAGCGAAGGATCAGCAGCAAGGTAGTCCGCGACGACGATGGCGCCTTTCGGCACACCGTTCTCGGCCATGACTCGACGGACCGCCACGCCTGTCCGCTCCGCCGCAGCTCCAACGATTGGACCGGCGCCGCGCGGCATGTCGATGGTGAGTTGGCCACGCCCGTAGCGCCGATACTCAAGCAGGAAGGCGTTGAGATCCGCCGCCTGGCGCGGATCGAGATGACCGGGCCCAGTCGGGAAAATATCAAGGGTTCGACCGCCCTCTGCGAGTACAAAGGCATGGCGAGCCCGCACATCGTGCGGATAGATCGAGCCGGTCTGATCGACGCGGTCGCTTTTGCAGGCACTCAGTGAGGCGCCCAGAAGGGAAAGGGCTGCCAAAGCCAGCGGCAAGCGAAGCGTTGTCGAGGGTCGGGGTGCCATTGTTCGCGATCCTGATACGGCTTCTGGCCGGGCATGGATGTCGGGAGATTTCAGATCCGGGTCAGTCGGCTATGAAGCCGACATGTCCGCGGTAACCCTGACCGAGCGAACGCCCGCCGGCCGAGCCGTAGATCTTGTTGACGCGTCCAAGCAGCACACCTTGAAGATCGGTGGCCTCGACAAACCCGTCGTCGGGACGGCGTGCCTGAGACGGCTGCATCGGTTTAGCGATGTAGGGGGTGACCATGATCATCAACTCTGTTTCCTGCCGCTGGTAGTCGCGCGAACGAAACAGGGCGCCGAGAATCGGAAGATTCATCAGCCCAGGCAAACCATTGATAGCGGTCTTCGACTTCTGCTGAATAAGGCCGGCAGTCATCATCGTCGCACCCGACGCAAGTTCTATTGTTGTCTCCGACTTTCGCACCGTCATTCCGGGAACAGGCGTTGTTTGATTTGAATTCGCGAAAGTGTAGTTGAATGAATTTTGCGGATCGATTTCACGCACTTCGGTACCGACGCGCAGCGAAATTCTGTTTTCGGCCAAGACTACCGGCGTAAAGACTAAGGAGACGCCGTAAGGTTTAAATTCCAGACCAACTTGGCAGCCGTTGCCTCCCGAGCAAGTTACCCCACTGGGCACTGGTATTTCACCGCCTGCGGTGAAATTGGCCGACTCGCCCGAAATCGCGGTCAGGGTCGGCTCCGCCAGAATGCGAGAGACGCCTGCCTGCTCGAATGCCCTCAGCGTCGCCGTGAGACTTCCTCCACCGCCGGTGTTCAGGGTGCCGGAGAGAAGATTTCCGTTGGGAAATTGCGAACCTGACAGGGCTAGAGGCGTCTGATTGACGAAGTTGAGATTTGACCAACTACCACTGACGTTGACGCCGAACTGCTTGAGCACCGTCCGCGCCACTTCGACCACAGTGACGCGCAGCATCACCTGATCCTTCTCGCGAATGGTCAGGTTGTTGATCACCGCCCCACGCGAGGCAGTCCCACCGCTGATGCCCGATGCGCCTCCCGTCGCCCCCGTAGCGCCCACGAACCCATTCGCTAAGTCGACCGCGCGGCTGGCATCAGAAGCGGAGGCGACGGTACCGGATAGGATGATCGAGTCTCCCGCCGAACGGACCTCAAATCGGCCAGTTGGAAAGCTCTGCTGCAGGGTCTGCTGGAGCAACGGGAGCTTGAGTTCACGTGCGACGACCACGTCGAGCGCCGCGATCTGGCGACCATCGCCATCCATCACGAAGATGGAGGTTGCACCTTCCTCCATACCGATCACGAACACCTTGCGGGTCGATCGCACGACGGCATTCGCGACGTTGGGGTTGGCGACGAAGACCTCCTTTGCATCGCGCGGAAGGTCGATAATCATTGAGCGCCCCTTGCTCAGCTCGACTTTCCGGGAGGCCGAAGACTCGTCTGCCCCTACCGACACGACGGGTGCCTGGCCGAGGCCGCCGCGGGTTTGTCCTTGCGCGGCGGCGGTGGTCGCAACGGCAAAAGCGCAGAAGGCCGGGATAAGGAGGCGCATGCGGTTGATCGTCATGAGACTGCTTTCCTCAGCGACGCGGCTGCTGTTGGGCGACGCCGAAGCGCACGATTGTGAGACCAGCCTCCGGGGCAGTCTCCGCCGAAGCCGTCTCCACAGTCTTGCCCGTGTCCTGGATGCTGCGCAGAGCGAGGGAGATCGCGCCGGTCTTCTGCGCGAGGGAGACGATCTCCGCCTGAGCAGGTGTCAGGGCCAGAGTGGCGTTGTCGCCGGTCACGACAGTCTCGCCATTGCGCTCCTGAACGACTTGGCCGACAGCGAGAACGCGGATGTCGGTGAGGATGGTCTGCGCTATCGGCTCGCCATTGATGCCGGCTGAACCTTTGCCGATGCTGATGACGTCGACGTGATCATTCGGCAGCACGAAGCCACCCGCTGAGGTCGATCCACCCCGCTGGATCTCGACCGCGACGGCGCGCATACCCGCCGGCAGGATTGCCGACATGAAGCCGCTGCCGGCCTTGACCAGCTTCTCGGATCTGATCGGCTCGTTGGCAATGAAAGTCGCCCGGGTCATTGACCCGGCCGTCTCCTCGAGAGCTTTCGGAGCATTTGCACGCGTGATGTAGCCAGGTGCAAGCGCTTGGTCGGGCCAACGCTGCCAGCGCAGGTCTTCCGGCTTCAGCGTCTGGCCCATCGGCATGTCGGCAGCCGCTACGAGCACGTCCGTCGTTGGCAGGGCCGGGGCCTGCGCTGCGGGCGGAGAGGGGGGAGGCGCGTCATCCCCGCTCATCAAGTAGGCAGCACCGCCGCCCGCGACGAGCGCTATGGCGAGAACGGCGAGACGCGCTGGTTTCATCGGAGCTAGAGTCCTGACAACGGTGCGATCACCGTTCAGACGTCAGGCTTAGGTCGGATTCCTCAAATTACGGTTAATTGCTGGTGACCATTGGGTTCTCGCATCGTCCCGTCCGTGCACCAGGGATCAGTTCGATCCTTCGAACCAGCCAGGAGGCATTCCGCTACACTGGAGCATCAACCTATAGTTGTCATATTAATTGCTGACTTGTAACTCAGGCACACGAAGCCGGGCGCTCAGTATCATGATGGTCAGGATACCGTCAGCCAAGGCGTCAGAAACCACACACATTCGACCATAATTCCGTCTGAGGAACGACTGCGAGACCTGCTGCAGCGAGAGCGATGCCGTAGGGTACGCCCGTCTCCTTGTTGTGGAGATGCCTGGCGAAGGGAAGAGACCGGAGCAGCGAAGGCAGCGGGTGGGCGCGAACCATCAGCAGGAGAATCGTCAATCCGCCGCCGAGGACGGAGGCGACGAGCAAGTAGTCCATCATGTTGCCGATGCCGATCCATAGAGTGGTAGCGGCCGCTAGCTTGGCGTCGCCACCGCCGATCACGCCAAAGGCGAATAGGGCGAAGGTAATGGTCAGCGTCAGCATCGCGGCACCGACGTGCCAGCCGATTTCGGTCCAACTCAACCCGGAAACGCCTACGACTGCCGCAAAGGCAGCGACCAAGGCGAGGGATATCCAATTTGGGATGAGCATTGTCAGCAAATCGCTCGATGCCGCATAGGCCATGAGAAACGGAAAGACGATGAGGAGGCCGACCCAGCCCATGATCGTACAACCCTCGCTGTTTTAGTTTTCGAGGCGGCGCACTGGAAACGCGCGAAAGGACCGCTATCGGGAGCGATCCTTTCGTCATGACTGCTGTGGAGCACATAGCTGCCAAGCAGCCGGACGCCCCCAAGCGAAAGAGCGTTGTCGGCGAGTAACCCTACGGAGCCGCAACTTTCGTAGCGATGTTGCCAAACTGGGTATTCAGGTTGGTGCCAACGGCCTTGGCGCCGGCAATGATCGCCACTGCGATGAGAGCAGCGATCAAGCCGTATTCGATGGCGGTCGCGCCGGACTCGTCGGCGAAAAAACGCTTCATGATTGTCTTCATAGCTGTATTCCTGGTCTAGCAGCTTGCGCGGTTGCTGTCGGAGATCTGTTGTTCGACCCTCGGCTTGCCCAATCTGCTCTCGGGGCGTTGCGATAGCGTTAAATGGTTCGGCGAAACCGGATCGTCAGCCCGCGTTTCACGTGAATGGTGAAGCAAAGGTTATTGGGATTGTGACAATCTGCATTTGTCGTCTCGACGAGTACCGTTGCTAGACGATGCTTCCCTATGCCGTTCATGACGCCGCTTTGGCGCGAGCGTGGCTTGAACAGCCTTCCCGCAACCTCCATATCGTTTTGTGCGGCGAGCGATCGCTGCCGGAAGCGCTGCCGCGGCGGGTTTCCTGATCCACGAAGTGCCTGTCAGGACATCTCCGAACCGGGCTGTCCTTGGGCTTCGAAAGGTTCGCGCGAGACGATGACACGGCCTTCTCCGTTCGGGCATCCCTTCCTTCTGGGCTTCGACGAGATCGAGCAGGCGCTCGACCGTGTGTCGAAAGCCGCTAACGACGGTTATCCGCCCTACAACATCGAGCGTGTCGGTCGCACGGAGTGCGAGCCGGAACGGTTACGCATCACGCTCGCAGTGGCTGGCTTCACGCGAGACCAGCTCGACGTCATGTTGGAAGAGAACCAGCTCGTGGTTCGAGGCCGCCAGATTGACGACAAGTCGCGTCAATTCTTGCATCGCGGCATCGCCGCCCGCCAATTTCAGCGAGCTTTCCTTCTCGCCGATGGGATGGAGGTGCTGGGTGCCGACCTGTCGAACGGCCTGTTGTCCATCGACCTCGCTCGGCCAGAACCCGAGCGCGTTATTCGCAAGATTACGATCGCGGCCAAGGATGTGTGATGGAGCACACCTTACGGAACGATCGTTTACCCATCCGGAGTTGTCGCCGCACTGAGGCGGGACCACATCCCGGAGAACGCTCTGCCACTTGGAGGGCCATCATGACCGAGTTCGACACCTCATCGACTGCTGTCCCGCAGTTCGATCCGTCCGAGTTTGCCTCGCTGGGCGAAGGCCAGATCGCATATGTCCGCCCGATCCGCTCGGACGAGGTTCGCCAGTTCTTCCCGCAGGCCCCGGAGTTGACGCCAGGCCTAGATCTGTACGCCCTGCTCTCGGCAAGCGGCGCCCCGATCCTTCTGGCTGATTCCCGCGATGTCGCCCTGGCCAATGCCATGGCGCATGACCTTCACACCGTGAGCCTGCACTGACGTCCGCCATGAGCGGCCATCAGGCAATCGCTTCTACCGTTCGCAGGATGAGTTCGATGTCCTGCGGGCGGGAGAGGCGGTGATCGCCGTCCTTGATGAGCGTCAGAATAGTGCCCTTTGCCGGAAGTCGGTCGATAGTCTTCAGGGCGTGGGTATACGGCACGTCCGGGTCGTTCATTCCCTGCAGGATATGGACGGGGCAGCCTAGATCCAGTGCGTCGGTGAGCAAGCGATTGCGTCGGCCGTCTTCGATCAGGGCGCGCGTCACGGGAGTGGGCTCTGGAGAGTAGGACGTGTCGCGATACCACACGCCGCGCTGTTCGATCTCCGCCCGCACCTCAGCGGGAAAAGCTTCCCACATCAGATCATGCGTGAAATCAAGCGCTGGCGCGATCAGTACGATTCCAGCTGGATGCCCATGGCCCTGACGAAACCTTTCGCGGACAGCCAGGGCTGTTACCCAGCCCCCCATGGATGACCCAACGAGAATTGGACGGTCATCCGCAAACCGTTCGATGACCGCAACAGCATCCTCAACCCAGGTCGAGATGACGGCGTTGACGAAGGCGCCGCTCGATTCACCGTGACCCGTGTAATCGAACCGGACCAACGGACGCCCGTGGCGCTCTGCCCAGGCATCGAGTGCCCTGGCCTTCGTCGCGCGCATGTCGGAGCGGAAGCCGCCGAGCCAAACGATCGGGCGACCATCGCCCGAGCGGACACGTAAGGCGATCTCCCGCTGCTGCGCGCCAGCACCGACTGTGATCGTCGCGACCGGCAGATCGTCGTCCGGGCCGTTGATCGCGTTGTCTTGCGCCATGTCGTATCGGTCCTTGCGATCAACCGCTGCCATGTCTCAGGACATGCCGGCTTCGTTTACGGAAACCTAAAGCGCCCGCGCGATCTTGAGGCAATGATCGAAAACAAAATGTTCGGCTGGCCTAGCGCAGCCTGTGGAGCGGCCGACCCTGGCATGATCGATGCTGGTCGGCCGGGATTTGTTCGCGATGAATGAGCCGAACCGCACCGGCACCTTCCCAAGTGAGGCTGCACCGCTCGCCGGCCTCACCATCCTCCAAATCATCCCGAGCCTCGATGCGGGCGGCGCGGAGCGCACGACGGTCGATATCGCCGAGGCGATCGCCGCAGCGGGGGGACGGGCGCTTGTCGCAACAAAGGAAGGCCGGCTGGTCGGCGAGCTGCAGGCCAAGGGCGGCGTTTGGCTTCCGTTTCCGGCAGATGCCAAGAACCCGGCGACGATGGCGCTCAACGTGTTTAAGCTGGCCAAGCTGTGCCGGCGGGAGGGTGTGAGCCTAATCCACGCGCGCTCCCGCGCACCGGCTTGGGTCGCGCTCGGTGCCGCACGTCAGCTCCGGGTGCCCTTCGTGACGACCTATCATGGCAGCTATTCCGGCGTGAGCAGCGTGAAGGTGCTGTACAACTCGGTGATGGCACGCGGCGACGTTGTCATCGCCAACTCGCACTACACGGCGGATTTGATCCAGGCGCGGCATCCTGATCAGGCGAGAGACCGAATCCGGGTGATCCATCGCGGAACGGATCTCTCCGTTTTCAACGCTGGCGCCGTCACGGCGACACGGGTCGAGGCGTTGCGCCGGAACTGGGGCGTATCCTCTCACGAGCAGATCATCCTGCTGGCCGCACGGCTGACAGCATGGAAGGGCCAACGGGTGCTCATCGAGGCGGCCGCCTTGCTGCGCAACCGTGGTTTCAAGGACTTTGCAGTGGTGCTGGCGGGCGATGCGCAGGGGCGCACAGGCTACGAGCGCGAACTCGATGCCCTGGTCGCAGCGCGCGGCCTTGAGGGCGTCGTGCGCCGGGTCGGCCATTGCACCGACATGCCGGCTGCCTTCCGCGCGGCCTCCGTGGTCGCCGTCCCCTCCGTGGAGCCCGAGGCCTTCGGACGCTCAGCGGTTGAGGCCCAGGCACTCGGGACGCCGGTGGTCGTCACCGGTATCGGAGCTGTCCCGGAGACAGTACTGGCACCGCCGGAGACGGAGGCCTTCCGACGCACCGGATGGCGGGTGCCGCCCAACGATCCAGCTGCCCTCGCGGAGGCGCTCGGCGAGCTTCTCGCACTCGGTGCCAGTGCCCGGGACGCTCTGGCGCTACGAGCACGGGCGCATGTCGAGACGCATTTCTCGCTCGAGACCATGATCGCGAATACCCTCGACGTGTATCGAGGACTGCTTCAGCGTTAAGGCTGTCGAGCGTGCCGAAGGTGCGGCATGAACCGAAACAGTCTCTTCGAGTTGACTTGTCTGAAGGTTTTGCCAAGGTGCTGTAAACCGGCCTAGCTGGTTCACATGGTGGCCGGGACCTGCCCAGGGGCGGATTCAAGGCTGCCGTTTTGTCGTTTTTCAGGAGATCAAAGCCATTCGTAGACCTATGAGAGCCATGCCGGCCCCGCAGAAGGACGGGCCGCGCGCCAACCGAGACATCCGTGGCGTCCGTGAGGTTCAGCTCATCGACCAGGACGGACAGAACAAGGGCGTCGTTCCCTTTTTCGAAGCGCTCGAGATGGCAGAGGAAGTCGGTCTCGATCTGGTCGAGATCGCTCCGAACTCCGTTCCTCCCGTCTGCAAGTTCCTTGACTACGGGCGGTTCCGCTTCCTTGAGCAGAAGAAGCAGAACGAAGCCCGCAAGCGGCAGAAGACGGTCGAGGTCAAGGAGATCAAGCTCCGCCCCGGCATCGACAAGCACGACTACGATACGAAGATGAAGTCCGTGCATCGGTTCTTCGAAGAGGGCGACAAGGTCAAGGTGACCCTGCGCTTCCGCGGTCGCGAGATGGCGCACCAAGACATCGGCCTTCGCCTCTTGGAGCGGGTGAAATCCGAGACGGCCGAGATCGCCAAGGTCGAGAGCGAACCGATGCTCGAAGGCCGTCAGATGATCATGATCCTGGCCCCGCGCTGAGCCCATCGCTCGCGCAATCCAGTCGGTCGACGTTTTCGCCGCCTCCGAACGAGGCGGCGTTTTCGTGTCCGGTGCTCCCAAGTCGTTCCGGGGCTCGCCTTGGCGAAACCCGGAAACCACGACTGAGCACTGATCACTACAGTGTGACAGGTCGATTCAGGGCTGCGCTTCGCGCAGCCGGAATGAAGGCAATTGCGATCACTTCAACAGTGAGATTTGCACGTCACCCGTCCGGCGCTCCACCGCGACGGTGACGTCGTCGCCGTGCCGGTGCACGCGCAGATCCACGCGCGAGTTGCCGAGCTTCAGGTTGTACAGCGTGACCGCGTCGAGGAAGTGCGGCAGCATCGGGTTGCGCAGGCGGATGCGGTTCTTGTCGTGCACGATTTCCAGGCCGAGGCAGGAGGCGAGCAGCGCGAAGGGCGTCGCCGCCGCCCAGGCCTGCGGCGAGCAGGCGACGGGGTAGTTCACCGGGCCGCGCTGACGGCGGCGCATGAAGCCGCAGAACAGCTCCGGCAGACGCTTCTGGTCCTGATAGAGGGAGGTATCGAACAGGCCCTGGAAGACGCGGGTGGCCTCGGGCTTCAATTCGTAACGGGCAAAGCCCATGGCGATCATGGCGTTGTCGTGGGGCCAGATTGAACCGTTGTGATACGACATCGGGTTGTAGCGCGCCTCGCCCTTGGCGATCGTGCGGATGCCCCAGCCATTGTAGCCATCGTTGCAGAGGAGTTGGTCGGCTACCTGCTGCGCACGCTCGGGCTTCGCAATGCCGGTGAACAGGGCGTGACCCGCATTCGAGGAGCGCACGGCGCATTGCCGCTTGTCGCCGTCGAGCGCGAGGACGTAGGTACCGATGTCGTCGTTCCAGAACGCCTTGTCGAAGGCTTCACGCAAGGCGTAGGCCTGCTTCTCGAGCTTGATCGCGAGCTCGGAATGGCCCGTCAGCACTGCGAGCTTCGCGGCACCTTTTTTGGCAGCGTAGACGTAGCCCTGCACCTCGCAGAGCGCGATCGGCGCCTTGGCCATGCTGCCATCGGCATGGAAGATTGAGTCGTGGCTGTCCTTCCAGCCCTGGTTGGCGAGGCCGTTCTCGGTCTCGCGGATGTATTCCACGAAGCCGTCTCCATCCCGGTCGCCGTAAGTGTCGATCCAATCGAGCGCGAGCTTGAGAGCTGGCCAGATATGCTTGATCGTGTCCAGGTCGCCAGTAACGGCGTAATACTCGGCAGCCAACATCACAAAAAGCGGCGTGCCGTCGATGGTGCCGTAATAGTGCCGGAACGGGACCTCGCCGAGCATGGCCATCTCGCCACGTCGTGTCTCGTGAAGCACCTTGCCGGGCTGGGCATCAGCGGCAGGATCGACGGCCTTGGCCTGCGTGGCGGCGAGGAAGCGCAGCACGCCCTTGCCGAAATTCGGGTCGATCCACAGCGCCATCATCGCCGTGATGATGCCGTCGCGCCCGAACACCGTGGAGTACCAGGGGATGCCGGCGAAGGGATAGATTCCCTCCTGCGTACGGCTCGCGAGCATGTAGAGATCGGCGGTTGCCCGGCAGAGGGACTCGTTGAACTGGTCGTTCGACGAAATGATCGTGGTGATGCCGGCTGTGAGCTGGCGCTGGTCGCGGCGGTTGTCGCGATAGGCGCGAGCGAAGATGCGTCCCTCGGATAGGCCCCTGGTTGCGCGCTCGCCGCCGGAGCTACCCGCTGCGCGCGAGAGGGCGGCGGCGGCGTCCTCGCCGGCGCGCTGCTCGGTCGGCACACTGGTGAAGGCGCGGTGAGAGTCGCAAACGACGCGGATGAACATCGAGGTGTGCTCACCCGGGTTCATCGTCACCTCGAACTCGGCGCGGCCCGGCTCGATACGCTTCGGTGTCGGGCCGAAATGCAGGGAGGTACTACGGACAATCTCATCGAGGCCGACGTAGCGGAACTGCACCGTGTTCTCGTTCGCCACCTGGACCGAGCGCTTGCCGAACCGGGTGCGATTGGTGCCGCGCACCTCGAAGAGGTCCCGGAAATCGGCGTCAAAGGTCACGCTGATCTTCAGGGTCCTGCGGCGCGTATCGTAGTTGCGCAGGCCGATCCGGTCGTAGCAGGTGCCCTTGAACAGGAACTTGGTGCGTTCAATCGCAATAAGTTCGCGCGGGATCGAGGTCTCGTCCTGGGCATCAATCCGGATGTCCGGCGTCGTCATGTCGACGCTGAGCGCGCCGTTGTCGTCCTGCATCACGGATGACAAGATCAGCGGCCGCTGATCCTCCACGGTGAAGGCGAGGCGCGACAGGTAGCGCGTGTCCTGGAAATAAATTCCCTCGGGGCCGGCGAAGACACCAATGTCGCCGTGGGTATCGAGGACGGCGAAGGCTTCGCCGTACTTGAGCGACCGCAGTGGCCGCTCGACGAGCGAGGTCTGCGCCTCGATGTGATACTGCGGGAGCGCTTCGTCGGCGTCCTGGAAGCCGAGGACCGGTTTGGTCGTGGTGTCGTCATCCGCGACGACCTGAGCCTTCGCCGCTGCCTCGTCTGCTGCCATGCCGAGTACCCTTTGCTGCGATGATACCGGACTGTCCGCGCTGAAGCGCGAATCATAAAGGCCGCCGATATTAAACGGCGGCCCAGTTCGGACACGTCAGTTAGGCGATAAATCGGCGCCGGCGAGGGGCCGGCGCCGATGAATTCATCAGGCAGGAAGAGCCGCCACGTTGATCGAGGGACGGGGCGAACCGTTCACCTCGCCGTGATGCGGGGTGAAGCTGCCCGCGGTCGGCAGATCGACGACGTTGCCGCGGCTGGCCAGGAGTTGCTCGTAGGCAGCAACGTACTTCTTCACCATCACCTCGGCGGTGAACTGGCTCTCGAAATGCTTGCGCACGCCGGCACGGGGCAGGTCCTTGGCCTTCAGGCAAGCCTCGACAGCCTGATCCATGTTGTCGACCACGAAGCCGCTCACTCCGTCCTTGATCACCTCAGGAACAGACCCGTTGCGGAAGGCGATCACTGGCGTGCCGGCGGACATCGCCTCGATCATGACAAGGCCAAAGGGCTCCGGCCAGTCGATCGGGAAGGCGAGAGCAAGCGCGTTGCCGAGGAAGTCCTTCTTCTGCTCCTCGTTGATCTCGCCAATATACTCGATCAGCGGATCGTGGATCATCGGCTCGATCACGTCATCCCAGTAATCCTGGTCCGCCTTGTCGACCTTCGCCGCGATCTTCAGAGGGATCCCCGAACGCTTAGCCATCTCGATGGCGCGGTCCGGACGCTTCTCCGGGGAGATGCGGCCGAGGAAGGCGAGATAGCCGCCCTTCGACTCCGGATAGTATGGGCAGTTCTCCTTCGGCAGGCCATGGTGGATGGTAGCCAGCCAGTTGGAATCCTCCGGCATCGGAGTCCGCTGGTTGTCCGAGATCGACACCAGAGGCATGCCAGTAAAGGTCTTGTAGACCGGCATGAAGTCCGGCACGTCGAGGCGACCATGCATGGTGGTGAGGGTCTTATGATACAGATCCTCGAACATCGGATACTGCAAGAGATCGATGTGGAAGTGGATGATGTCGAACTCGTGAGCCCGGCGATGGACGTGATGCAGCATTGCGAGGTGACCCGCAGTATGATCACGGTAGCCGAGAAGGCGCAGGCCCTCCGGATGGCAAGCTGCGAGCTTGGCCGAGGTCTCGGAATCGCCGCTGGCGAATAGCGTCACGTCATGGCCCTGACGGACCAGCTCTTCTGTGATCCAAGAAACAACACGCTCGGTACCGCCGTAGAACTTGGGCGGGACAGCCTCAGCGAGCGGGGCAACCATTGCGATGCGCACGAAAACGTCTCCTTGACAGGACGAAACGATGAGTTGGGGGGGAATGTACGCACGAGGCCTGAGCCGAACATGAACGAAACGGTAGGCTGAGATTTATGGTTCCGCAGGCTTGGCCGTTCGGTGTGGATTTCGGTGGTGAGTGAGTGGGTGCCCAACCTCCGAACGACGTTTGCGAGGGCGAGCGAAGCTGGTCGGGACAGGCCCGAAGCCTAGCACTACGGGACCGCAACCGGCGGTTGTGCGCAGCTACCTGACATTGACCGGTCAGGCACGAGCGGATCGAGCCGGCAACGGATCGCTGTCCGATCCGCGTTGAAACCCCGCGATCTTTCTGTCATAAGCCGCCCCGCGTCGAACCGCCCGGCCGATAGGGCTGCCGTGGCGGTTGCCGTTGCTTCCCGAAGCATCATTCGCGCAGGAATGCCGGACACACCGGTCGGCATGCTTTTGCGCCAGGAGAGCCAAATGCCCAAGCTGAAGACCAAATCGGGCGCCAAGAAGCGCTTCAAGATCACCGGCACCGGCAAGGTAATGTACGCCCAGGCCGGCAAGCGCCACGGGATGATCAAGCGGACCAAGAAGCAGATCCGCAACCTGCGCGGCACGACGACCCTGTTCGAGGGCGATGCCGTGAACGTGAAGAAGTACTTTTTGCCGAACCAGCGCTGAGCGCTTTCCGGCGAGAACGTCTCTCTTCACCTCAGTCGAGTCTGTTTTTTAGAATCCCAGGAGATCTCCCATGGCCCGCGTCAAACGCGGCGTGACCAGTCACGCAAAGCACAAGAAAGTACTGAAGGCCGCCAAGGGCTATTACGGCCGCCGCAAGAATACGATCCGTATCGCCAAGCAGGCGGTCGAGAAGGGCATGCAGTATGCCTATCGCGACCGTAAGAATAAGAAGCGCACCTTCCGCGCTCTCTGGATCCAGCGCCTCAACGCTGCGGTCCGCGAGCATGGCCTGACGTATTCGCGTTTCATCAACGCTCTCGCATTGGCCGGCATCCAGGTCGACCGTAAGGCACTGTCCGAGATCGCCATCCACGAGCCGGCGAGCTTCGCCGCCATCGTCGAGAAGGCCAAGGCGGCGCTCCCGGCCGAGACCAAGAAGGCAGCCTGAACTCCCTGCGGAGTTCTCAGACCTGACAAGGCGCGGCGCTCGACAGCGCCGCGCCTTCTTTTTTCGCCGCGCTTGCGCGACTTCACGCAAAGCGCGAAAGCAGCGCGCGCCGCCGCCGCTCTTGGACAAGCGATGATCGATCTCGAAACCCTCGAACGCGACCTGCTCGGCCAGATTGACACCGCCGCTGACGAAGCCGCCCTCGAAGCCTTGCGCGTTTCTGCGCTCGGCAAGAAGGGCAGCGTCTCCGAGCTCTTGAAGACGCTTGGCACGATGACGCCGGAGGAGCGCAAGGAGCGCGGCCCGCTCATCAATGGCCTGCGCGATCGCGTCACCACCGCCCTCGGCACGCGCCGCGAGGCGCTGCAGGGCGCCGCCCTCGAAGCCCGTCTCGCCTCGGAGCGCATCGACGTCACGCTTCCGCTGCGCGAGGCGCCGGAAGCCCGCGGGCGCATTCATCCGATCAGTCAGGTCATCGACGAAATCACCGCGATTTTCGCCGATCTCGGCTTCTCGGTCGCCGAAGGACCGGACATCGAGACGGACGAGTACAACTTCACTGCGCTGAATTTCCCCGAGGGCCATCCGGCCAGGGAGATGCACGACACCTTCTTTCTGGCGCCGGACCATCTCGGCCGCCGCAAAGTGCTGCGCACGCACACCTCGCCTGTCCAGATCCGCACGATGCGCTCGGTCGAGCCGCCGATCCGCGTCATCATCCCGGGTCGCACCTACCGGCACGATTCCGACCAGACACACACGCCGATGTTCCATCAGGTCGAAGGGCTGGTTATCGATCGCCAAGCCAACATCGCCAACCTGAAATGGGTGCTGGAGAGCTTCGCCCGCGCCTTCTTCGAGGTCGACAGCGTCGGAATGCGCTTTCGCCCCTCGTTCTTCCCCTTCACCGAGCCCTCGGCCGAGGTCGACATCCAGTGCACGCGCAAGGGCGGCGAGATCCGCTTCGGCGAGGGTACGGACTGGCTGGAGGTGCTTGGTTGCGGAATGGTCCACCCAAACGTGCTGAAGAACTGCGGACTCGACCCCGATCAGTTCCAGGGCTTCGCCTTCGGCATGGGCATCGACCGGCTCGCCATGCTCAAATACGGCATGCCGGACCTGCGTCCGTTCTTCGAGGCGGATATGCGCTGGATCGAGCATTACGGCTTCCGGCCGCTCGACGTGCCGAGCCTGGTCGGCGGACTGACAGCCTAAGCCACGATCGTCTCACGGGCCGGGGCTGAGACCCCGGCGGAACGCCTTGGCGTCCGCGAAGGACTGCACCGATGAAATTCACCCTATCCTGGCTCAAGGAACACCTCGATACCGAGGCGTCGCTCGAGGCCATCGCCGATACGCTGACCCGGATCGGTCTCGAAGTCGAAGGTATCGAGGACAAGGCGGCTGCGCTGAAGCCCTACGTCATCGCGAATGTCATCAGCGCCGAACAGCACCCGAATGCCGACCGCCTGCGTGTCTGCATGGTCGATGCTGGCGATGGGGCGCCCCTGCAGGTGGTTTGCGGCGCGCCGAACGCGCGGGCGGGCATGAAGTCTGTGTTCGCGCCGCCCGGTACATACGTCCCGGGCAAGAACATCACGTTGTCGGTCGGTACCATCCGCGGCGTCGAGAGCCGCGGAATGCTCTGCTCGGGTGCTGAACTCGGCCTCGGCGACGATCATGACGGCATCCTCGATCTGCCGGCGGACGCGCCAATCGGCATGGCCTACGCCCTCTATGCCGGCCTCGACGATCCGGTCATCGAGATCAACCTGACCCCGAACCGCTCCGACTGCGCCTCGATCCACGGCATCGCCCGCGACCTCGCTGCGACCGGGATCGGCACACTAAAGCAGGAGTCCTTCCAGCAACTGCGCGGCGAGGGCGCCTGCCCGGTGCCGCTCGCCATCGAGCTCGGTGAAAACCGCGATCTCTGCCCCTACTTCACGCTGCGCCTCGTGCGCGGCGTGACGAACGGGCCGTCGCCGGACTGGATGCAGGCGAGGCTTCGGGCCATCGGCCTGCGCCCAATCAACGCGCTCGTCGACATTACCAACTATCTGACCTTCGACCGTGGCCGGCCGCTGCACGTCTTCGACGCGAAGAAGGTAGCCGGCGGCCTGACCGTGCGACTGGCCCGCGAGGGCGAGGAGTTGAAGGCGCTCGACGGCCGCACCTACCGGCTCGATGCCGAGACCGTCGTGATCGCGGACCAAAACGGCGTCGAGTCGATCGGCGGTATCATCGGCGGCGAGGCCTCGGGCTGCGACGCGGACACCACCGACGTGCTGATCGAGTCCGCTCTCTGGAACCCGCGCAACATCGCCCGGACCGGCCGCCGTCTCGGCGTCATCACCGATGCCCGCTACCGCTTCGAGCGCGGCGTTGATCCGGCCTTCACCCTGCCGGGCCTCGACGCGGCGACGCGACTCGTTCTCGACATCTGCGGTGGCACCGCGAGCCAGCCCAGCATAGCCGGCGAGCCGCCCGAGACCGACCACGTCATCGACTTCCCCTGGACAGAGGTCCGGCGCCTGGCCGGGATCGAGCTGTCGCGGGCCGAGATGAAGGTGACGCTGGAATCGCTCGGCTTCCACGTCGCCGGCAGCGGCGATCGCGTGAAGGTGCTTACCCCGTCTTGGCGCCCTGACGTCGAGGGCAAGGCCGACCTCGTTGAGGAGATCATTCGCATCGCTGGCCTCGACCGGATCGAGCCGAAGCCGTTGCTGCGCTCCGAGACGGGCACCGTCGGGCCGAAGCTTACGGTGCTCCAGCGCCGCACACGCAGCGCCAAGCGCGCGCTCGCGAGCCGCGGCCTCCTCGAAGCCGTGACCTGGTCCTTCATTCGGCACGAGGATGCCAAGCTCTTCAACGGGGGTGGAACAGATCTCGCGCTGGCCAACCCGATCGCATCCGACCTCTCGGACATGCGCCCGAGTCTCGTCCCTGGCCTTCTGCGCAGTGCCCAGGCCAATGCCGATCGCGGCTACGGTGACGTCGCCCTGTTCGAGGTCGGCCAGTGCTTCGAGACGGACCAGCCCGAGGGCCAGAGCATCCGTGCCGCCGCGGTCAGGCGCGGAAGCGCCCGTCACGCGGGCGCCGGCCGGCACTGGAGCGGCACGATGCCCGTCGTCGATGCCTTTGAGGCGAAGGCCGATGCGCTGGCGCTGCTGACGGCTTTGGGCATTCAGACCGGTGGCCTGCAGATCGTCGCCGGAGGCCCGGAATGGCTGCATCCCGGCCGCTCGGGCACGCTTCAGTTTGGACCGAAGAATCCCGTCGGCTGGTTCGGCGAGATCCATCCGAAGGCGATGAAGGCGCTCGACCTCAAGGGCGCGCTGGTCGCCTTCGAGATCACCCTCGACGCGCTGCCGCTGCCGAAATACAAGCCGACCAAGGTCAAGCCGGCGCTGGCGCTGTCGGACCTGCAGGCGGTCTCGCGCGACTTCGCCTTCGTGGTCGGCCGCGACGTGGCCGCCGCCGACGTGATCCGCGCCGCGCAGGGGGCGGAGCGCAAGCTCATCACGGGTGTCGAGGTGTTCGACATCTACGAGGGCGTCGGCATCCCCGAGGAGTCCAAGTCCATCGCTGTGGCCGTGCGGTTGCAGCCGGTCGAGCGCACGCTCACCGATGCAGAGATCGAGGCGGTGAGCGCCAAGATCGTCGCCGAGGTCGCCAAGAAGACCGGGGCGACCCTGCGCGCCTGAGGAGGCGATCATGGACGAACAGCTCGTCGGGCTTCTCTCGGAGGCGAAATTCCTCCCAAAGGACGCGCTTCGCCGCGCTGTGGCGGCCCCGGATTCCGTGGCCGAAGCCGTGCTCCGGGTCGTCGACCTTACGGCCGAGAACCCGGACGCGCTGAATGACGAAGAGGCGAACCTGCTGTTCTGGGGCCTGCACGCTCTGGCTGCCGCCCGCGACACGCGTCTCTTCGCACCGCTGCTGCGCCTGTTGCGCCAGGACAGCGAAACCCTCGACGGGCTGCTTGGCGATGCCCTGACAATCACCCTGCCGCGCGTGCTCGCCGGCAGCTTCGACGGCCAGGCCGACGCGCTGTTTCGCCTGATCCTCGACAGCACGATCGATGATGCCGTGACGAGCAGCGCTCTCACGGCCATGAGCTTCCTCGTCCGCGAGGGCCTCATCGCGCTCGACCAAGCCAAGACCCTTCTGATCCGCTTCGACGACGCGCGGGTGGCAGTGGAGGATAGCCTCGGCTGGAGCGGCTGGGAGCAGGCCATCGCCTATCTCGGCCTGAGCGACCTTGCCCCGCGCGTCGAAGCCGCGCGCAAGGATGGCCGGATTACCGACGAGTTCAGCGACCTCCCATGGTTCCGCCGTGCTCTCAGGCAGGTCACGTCCGAACCGCCGAGCTTTGAGGCCTTCGAGGGGGAAGCTTACGGCTATCTCGACGATCCTGTGAGGCAGCTGGCCTGGACCGCAGAGGAGGCCGGCCAGCCCGTGAAGAACCCGTTCAAGGATGTCGGCCGCAACGATCCGTGCCCCTGCGGCAGCGGCAAGAAGTACAAGAAGTGTTGCCTTAACCTGGAGCAGCCAGCGCAACTGCCTGGCCTCTCCTAGCGCACAGCATCTGCGGGCTGCTGGACTAGCGAAGAAACCGCTCGCTCCCGCGCAGTGTCCTGTTGTGCAGCCAAATCGTTCTGTATACAGAACGCTGCTAATGGAAGCGGCGGGGCTGCCGCGGCATTCTCGAAGAGCGAAAGGACGTTCCAATGTCGAAGGAACGCACGGCGCGAACCATCGCTGCAACCAACGGGGTTGCACAGGATACGGCGTTCGGAGCTGTGATCTCGCCGATCCACCTCTCAACGACCTTCAAGTTTCCTGCCTTCGAGAAACCCGGCCCCTACGATTATTCCCGCCTAGCCAACCCGACCCGAGACCAACTCGCGGATACCATCGCCAAGCTCGAGGGCGGCGCGCGGGCCGTCATGGTGTCGAGCGGCATGGCAGCCCTCGAGCTCGCCCTGTCGAGCCTGCGCCCCGGAGATCTTCTGGTCGCGCCGCACGATTGTTACGGCGGGACCTATCGCCTCCTCAGCATGCGCGCCGAGCGGGGGCATTATCGCGTCGCCTTCGTCAATCAGGCCGATGAGCAGGCTCTGGCTGCTGCGCTCGCGCAGCAGCCCCGCGTCGTGCTTATCGAGACGCCGAGCAACCCGCTAATGCGGGTGATCGACATTCGCCGCACAACCGCACTGGCGAAGGCGGCAGGAGCCGTTGCCGTTGTCGACAACACCTTCCTGTCACCGGCTCTGCAGCAACCGATCAGCCTCGGCGCCGATCTCGTCGTCCACTCGACGACGAAGTTCCTGAACGGACATTCCGACGTCATCGGTGGCGCCGTCGTCGCTGCCGACAAGACGATGGGCGAAGAGCTGGCTTCCTGGGCCAACACGATCGGCATCACAGGCGCGCCCCTGGACGCCTATTTGACGCTCCGCGGCGTCCGCACGCTCTTCGTTCGCGTCGAACAGCAGCAGAAGACGGCAGCCGCCATCGCTGCCTTCCTTGAAATCAGCCCGGCCGTGGCACGAGTTCACTATCCCGGCCTCGCGAGCCACCCCGATCACGCGCTCGCCAAGGCTCAGCAGAGCGGTTTCGGCGCGATGCTCAGCTTCGAACTCGCTGGCGGGCTCGAGGCCGTGCGAGCGTTCGTCGAGGCGGTGCAGATCTTCACCCTGGCCGAGTCGCTCGGAGGGGTCGAGAGCCTCGTCGCCCATCCTCCGACCATGACTCACGCCGCTATGGATGCTGCGGCTCTTGCAACGGCCGGCATCACGAAAGGCCTGCTGCGCCTGTCGGTTGGCCTGGAGGCCGAGGAAGATCTGCTGGCCGATCTCGGTCAGGCGCTTGATGCGACCGTAGGGGCTTGAGACCGCGTTGCGTCAACCGTCTCGGACAAGGCCAATCTGGCGTCACGCCTGCGCGGTCTCGCCGCTCAACGGGTTTGCCGGATCCCACGCGTAACTCAGCGTCTCGAACCGCATCGAGCGGGCATCGACCATGAGCAGACGTCCGACCAGCGACTCGCCGAAGGGCACGATCGCCCTGATCACCTCCATCGCCATCAGCGAACCCATCACGCCGGCCAAGGCGCCGAGCACACCGGCCTCGGCGCAGGTCGGCACGGCACCGTTCGGCGGCGGGTTCGGGAACAGGCAGCGATAGGTCGGGTTGGGGCGGCCATCCGGACCCGCCTCGTGCGCGCGAAGGGTCGTAAGCGAGCCGTCGAATTGGCCCAAGGCCGCCGTCACCAGCGGACGCCGCGCCCGGAAGCAAGCGTCGGAGACGGCGTAGCGCGTGGCAAAGTTGTCGGACCCGTCGGCGACGACGTCATACTCAGCGGCGAGAGCGGCCGCGCTGTCTTCGGTTAGGCGGCTGGGATGGGAAACGACCTTCACATGCGGATTGAGCAGCGAGACCGCCTCGGCGGCGCTTTCGACCTTCAAGCGTCCAATATCCGGCGTCCGGTGGATCACCTGTCTCTGGAGGTTCGAGAGCGACACCGCGTCGTCGTCGGCGATACCGATCGTGCCGACGCCTGCCGCGGCGAGGTACTGGATTAGCGGCGCTCCGAGCCCGCCGGCGCCAACGACGAGCACGCGGGCCGCCTTGAGCCGCGCCTGACCTGGCCCGCCGATGTCGCGCAGGACCAGATGGCGGGCGTAGCGTTCGATTTCGTCGGAGGACAGGGCCATGTCCGGCACATAATCAGCCGGCAGCGTCAGCGATAGACGGTTGCGCTCGCGCCAGCCTTGCGGCCTCGGTCTGCATCCGTGCCTCTTGCGGCTTGTCCGCAGCCCAGCGTATCCGCCTCTATGCAATTGTGTTCTCCGAGCTTGTTTAACGCGGCTGCGGCGGGACGCGGCGCGGTGCAGGTGCCGGCATGAGCCTCGATACGACGTCCCCGGTCGCGCTTGCCCAGGCGCTGATCCGCTGTGCCTCCGTAACGCCGGAGGAGGGTGGGGCGCTCGCATTCCTCGATGACCTGCTCAGCAAGGCCGGCTTCCGGGTCGAGCGGCCGGTCTTCTCGGAGCCCGGCACGCCGGACATCGAGAATTTCTACGCGCGGATCGGCACGAGCGGCCCCTGCCTGATGTTCGCCGGCCATACAGACGTGGTGCCACCGGGCGAGCCCTCCGCCTGGAGCCACGGGCCGTTCTCCGGCGAGGTTGCCAACGGCCTGCTTTATGGCCGCGGCGCCGTCGACATGAAGGGCGGCATCGCCTGCAAGCTCGCTGCGACCCTGGCCTTCCTCCGCGAGCGGCCGGCTTTTGCCGGCTCGATCGCCTTCCTCATCACCGGGGACGAGGAGGGGCCAGCCATCAACGGCACGGTGAAGCTGCTCACCTGGGCCAAGGAGCGAGGAGAACGCTTCGACCATTGCCTGCTCGGCGAGCCGACCAATCCGAGCCGGCTCGGCGAGATGATCAAGATCGGCCGTCGTGGATCGCTCACGGGTGCCATCACCGTGCATGGCCGCCAGGGCCACGTTGCTTATCCGCACCGAGCCGAGAACCCGATTCCTGGCCTGTTGCGGCTGTGCTCGGCCCTGCTTTCCACGCCACTCGATGGCGGCACCGCGCATTTCGATGCATCGAACCTGGAATTCACCACGGTCGACGTCGGCAATGCAGCGACCAACGTCATCCCGGCGAGCGCGAAGGCGGTGTTCAACATCCGCTTCAACGAGAGCTGGACCGCCCAAACCCTCGGCGACGAGATCCGCCGCCGTCTCGAAGAGGCTGCCGGTACGGTCGTGCGCTTCAGTCTCGACCTCCAACCCTCGAACTCGCCTGCCTTCCTCACCGAGCCCGACGCCTTCGTGGAGTTGGTCTCCGAGGCTATCGCGGCCGAAACCGGACTGACGCCGAAACTCTCGACAACCGGGGGTACTTCGGATGCCCGCTTCATCAAGGATGCCTGCCCGGTCATCGAGTTCGGTCTCGTCGGCGAGACCATGCACCAGGTCGACGAATGCGTCGCCGTGGCCGATCTGGAGCGGCTGACGGCGATCTATGGCCGCGTGCTCGACGCCTATTTTTCGAAGGGCGGCTCGTAATCGACACCAACGAAGGTGAGCCCGCGGGCCGGAGCCATCGGTCCGCAGCGGCTGCGGTCGCCGGAAGCAAGGATGTTGGCGACGTCGTCTGCGCTCATGCGCCGGCAGCCGGCGAGCATCAGCGTGCCGACCATGAAGCGGACCTGATGGTGCAGGAACGAGCGCGCTGACGTTGCCACGACGATCTCTTCGTGCAGACCCATGGTGCGGGTCTCGACGTCCAACTGCTCCAGCGTCCGGATCGGGCTGGCCGCTTGGCACTCGGCCGCGCGGAACGCCGAGAAATCGTGGCGGCCGAGCAGCCGGCGACCGGCCTCCTGCATCAGGCCCGCATCGAGTGGCCAGGGCACGTGCCAGACTTGAGCGCGGGTGATGACGGGCGGCGAGCGTCGGTTGAAAATGCGGTAGCGGTAGTGCCGGCGGATCGCCCGGTGGCGGGCATCGAAATCGGGGCTGACGATCTCCGCGCTGACGACGGAGACCGGATGCGGGCGCACAAGCGCGTTGATGGCATCGCGCACGGTATCCGTGCGCCACTCTTTTGCGAGGTCGAGATGCGCAACCTGATGGGTTGCGTGAACGCCCGCATCGGTGCGCCCGGCGCAGGTGAGGCGCACCGTCTCGCCCGAGAAGCGATGGACGGCAGTCTCGATCGCCTCCTGAACCGTCAGATCTTCAGCCTGCCGCTGCCAGCCGCAGAACGGAGCCCCGTCATACTCGACGACCAGCTTGTAGCGGGGCATCAGACGAGGCGCGATCCGGGGCCGAGACGCGCCCCGCGCAGGAAGTCGTCACCGGTCGCCGAGCCACCCTTGCCGGCGCGGCGCAGTTCGAGAAGGCGGACCGCGCCCTCGCCGCAGGCGATCGTGCAGGCCTCGTCGAGGAGGGTTCCCGGCTCGCCCGAACCCTCTGCGGTGCGCGCGCGAAGAACTTTCACGCGCTCTGGCCCTTTTCCGAGATCGGATTCGAAGAAAGCTCCCGGAAATGGCGACAAGCCGTTGATGTGGCTGGCGACGTCTTTCGCCGGGCGCGTCCAGTCGATCCGCGCTTCCTCATTGGTGATCTTGTGGGCGTAGACGACGCCCTCTTCGGATTGCGGCGTGAAGGCGAGGTCTCCCGCCGCAAGCGCCACCAGGGCCCGGCTCATCAGGCTGGCGCCAAGTGGCATCAGCGCATCGTGCAACTCGCCGGACGTCATGCCCTCCGTGATCGAAAGCCGGCTTTCCAGAGCGACCGGTCCGGTATCGAGGCCTTTCTCCATCCGCATCACGCCGACGCCGCTCTCGGCATCGCCCGCCATCACCGCCCTTTGGATCGGGGCCGCGCCGCGCCAGCGCGGCAGCAGCGAGCCGTGCAGGTTGAGGCAGCCGTGACGCGGGGCGTCGAGGATCGGCTGCGGAAGCAGCAGGCCGTAGGCCACCACGACGGCTACGTCGGCCGCGTGGCCAGCAAACACCTTGGCCGCTTCCTCGCTCCGAAGGGTCGCCGGCGTATAGACGGTGAGCCCCTCAAGCTCGGCCAGCGCGTGGACCGGCGAGGGCCTCAGGCTCATGCCGCGGCCCGCACGGGCCGGCGCCCGGGTGTACACCGCCGCGACTTCGTGGCCATCGGCGACGATCTGCGCCAGTGTCGGCACGGCGAAGTCCGGCGTGCCCATGAAAACGACGCGCATGACGGTTTGGCCCCGCTTCAGGCAGCGTCGCGCTTGGCAGCCTTGGCGAATTTCTTGATGACGCGGTCGCGCTTCAGCTTCGACAAGTGATCGATGAACAGCACGCCGTTGAGGTGGTCGATCTCGTGCTGCAGGCAGGTCGCGAGTAGGCCATCGGCCTCCTTCTCCACCGTCTCACCATTGAGATTCATGTAGCGCACCTTCACCCGATCCGGCCGCTCGACCTCGCCGTAGAATTCAGGAATCGACAGGCAACCCTCGTCGTAGACCCGCATCTCTTCCGAAGACCAGACGATCTCGGGGTTGATGAATACGGTCGGGTCGCGCGCCTCTTCCTCCTTGTTCGTGTCGATCGTGACGACACGCTTCGGCACGCCGATCTGGATCGCGGCAAGGCCGACGCCGGGTGCATCGTACATCGTCTCGATCATGTCTCGCGCGAGCACACGGATTTCCTCGGTGATCTCCGTCACCGGTTCGGATTTCAGGCGCAGAACGGGATCGGGCAGGATCACGAGAGGGCGGATCGTCATGGGCGAAACGGGCTCGATGGCGGCGCCGAACGGGCGCGCTGACACAGGACTTTCGCATACGGGCCGCCCTGCGGACGGTCAAATCGAAGCACGGCGCCTCAGAACGCGGACCGGCTCCGGATCGCTGCCGAGAGCGTGCCCTCATCGAGATAATCGAGTTCGCCGCCAACAGGCACGCCGTGGGCGAGGCGGGTGATGGTCAGGCCGAGATGGCGCAGTGCGTCGGTGACGTAGTGAGCGGTAGTCTGTCCGTCGACGGTGGCGTTGAGAGCGAGGATGATCTCCTTCACCGCCGGATCGCCGGCACGCTCCACTAGGCGGTCGATGTTGAGATGCTCCGGCCGGACGCCGTCGAGAGCCGAGAGCACGCCGCCTAGTACGTGGTAGCGTGCGCTCACCGCGCCCGAGCGCTCCAGCGCCCATAGATCGGAGACGTCCTCGACCACCACGAGCGTCGAGGCATCGCGGCTCTGATCGCGGCAGATCGTGCAGGGCTCGGACGTATCGACGTTGCCGCAGGACGAGCAGACGACGATGCGCTCGGCTGCGACCCGCATGGCCTCGGCAAGCGGCCCAAGCAGTGTGTCGCGCTTCTTGATCAATTGCAGTGCAGCGCGCCGGGCCGAGCGCGGCCCGAATCCGGGCATCCGTGCAAGGAGCTGGATCAGGCGCTCGATCTCCGGGCCGGCGACGGATTGGGGCATGAAAGGCTAGTCTTGTGACGGGACGGAAGAGTGGCGCTGCTCGGGGCATACGATGCGGCGGCCATTGCGCAAAGCGGCCCGGTCGAGTGAGCCATTTCGCAGATCGTCGAACAGACGGCGTCCGCCTCACCAATTCTGGTTGTGAGTAGACAAAAAAAATTTGTCGCCGGCCAAAAGTCCAGTTGACGACAAATCGTCCGCAACCCAAGCCATACGGATCACGGGATGGTGAACCGGCGCGCGACGGACCTGAACGATCGTGCGGACATCCCCGAAGAAACGACGACAGACTGGCTGCGGGAGCAGTCGCGATCAGGGCTGCGAGGAGAGACAGACGTGAACAACATCGGCGACTTCAACGCGGCCCATGGCGCGGAGGCGATCGGCCTGCGCAATCTCAAGGCCGTCTACTGGAATCTCGAGGCTCCTCGTCTCTACGAAGAGTCGCTCCGGCGCGGTGAGGCGGAACTGGCCCGCGGCGGGGCCATCGTCGCCAATACCGGCGCCCATACCGGCCGCTCACCCAAGGACAAATACGTCGTGCGCGACGCCTCCACCGAGGATCAGGTCTGGTGGGAGAATAACGGCTCGATCACGCCAGACCAATTCGAGACGCTCTACCAGGACTTCCTCACCCATGCCGAAGGCAAGGAGCTGTTCGCGCAGGATCTCTACGGCGGCGCCGATCCCGCCCATCGCGTCAAGGCACGCGTCTTCTGCGAGCTCGCCTGGCACTCGCTCTTTATCCGCAACCTGCTGATCCGTCCGGAGCGCGACGCCGTCGGCTCCTACGTACCTGACATGACGATCATCGACCTGCCGAGTTTCCAGGCCGATCCGGCCCGCCACGGCTGCCGCTCCAAGACCGTCATCGCCATCGACTTCACCAAGAAGATCGTGCTGATCGGCGGCTCGGCCTATGCAGGCGAGATGAAGAAGTCGGTCTTCACCTATCTCAATTACATCCTGCCTGGTAAGGGCGTGATGCCGATGCACTGCTCAGCCAATGCCGCCCTCGACGAGGCTGGCGACTCGGCCCTTTTCTTCGGCCTCTCCGGCACCGGAAAGACGACGCTCTCGAACGATTCCTCGCGCCAACTCATCGGCGACGACGAGCATGGCTGGTCGAGCGCCGGCATCTTCAACTTCGAGGGCGGCTGCTACGCCAAGACTATCCGCCTCTCACGCAATGCCGAGCCGGAAATCTACGCCACGACCGAGCGCTTCGGCACGGTAATGGAGAACGTGGTCATCGATCCGCTGACGCGGGTTCCGGACTTCGACGACGCTTCCCGCACCGAGAACACTCGCTGCGCCTATCCGCTCGATTTCATCGCCAATGCCAGCGCCACGGGCCGCGCCGCGCACCCGAAAAACATCGTGATGCTGACCTGTGACGCCTTCGGCGTCATGCCGCCGATCGCCAAGTTGACCGGTGCTGAGGCGATGTACCACTTCCTATCCGGCTATACCGCCAAGGTGGCCGGTACCGAACGGGGCCTGTCGGGGCCCGAGGCGACTTTCTCGACCTGCTTCGGTGCACCGTTCATGCCGCGCCACCCGAGCGTCTACGGCAACCTGCTGCGCGAGTTGATCGCCAAGCACCACGTCGATTGCTGGCTGGTGAATACCGGCTGGACCGGCGGTGGCGTCGGCACCGGGCGGCGGATGCCAATCAGGGTGACCCGGCGCCTGCTCACCGCGGCGCTTGACGGCACACTCTCTAAAGCCGAATTTCGGCGCGACCCGTATTTCGGCTTCGCGGTTCCGGAAGCGGTACCAGGCGTCGAGCCGCACGTGCTCTCGCCAGTGAAGACCTGGTCTAATAAAGCGGCCTTCGCCGAGACCGCGACCCGGCTCGTCGAGATGTTCCACGAGAACTTCAAGCGCTTCGAGAATCACGTCGATGCCGATGTCCGCGCCGCAGAGCCGGTAGCTTCAATCGCCGCGTAAGCGAACCGGTCGAGGGTTCGCCACTGGTGGACCCTCGATCCTATCATCGGGTCGTGCTGGCTTCTAAGCCGCTTTGGGACGTCCGAAAAAGCGATCGAGGACGAGAGCGGCCGTCTGCCCTTGTTCAGATCCGCGACGATAAGCCTTGAGCAGGCGCGCCGCTAGACAAGGAAACAGCGGCAGCGAGGTAGGGGAACCCTCGCTGCCGCCGTCAATCCGTCGAAGAGGCTTACTTGCCGCCGAGGCCGACGCTGCCGGTCACGCCGCCGACGACGCCGCCGACCGCACCAAGCACAGTGCCCAGCAGGCCGCTCACCAGGCCGCCGACCTGATCCACCGTGCCGGACACGGCGCCGAGTTCCTGGCTGAGATCGACCGTAGCCCCAACACCGATGCTGAGGCCGCCCCCGACCTCATCGAGTTCCGACGCATTGAGCTCGCGGATGGTCTCGATGTTCTGCGACATTAAGTATTCTCCCGATATGACAGGCTATATCCACGACCGACTGAAAAGACGATCTGGCTTCATGCCTCATCACGAAGCGCTGGATACGCATCGCCCCATAACGTCATCATCGATTGAACTGAGGATCAACCCAGCAAGCTGCCACGTTTATGGCAGGCTTCCGATACCTCATCTTCGAGATGTCGATCGTAATGCCGGCGAAGATCCTTTATGCGCCCAGCAACATTAAGCTTTTACGGATCGATGCGGCGCAACATCTACGTGCCTTGCAAAAACGCCGCCAAGGCATAACCGTTCTCGCGAAGGCTGCGCCAAACAATTGATGCGAAAGATTTTTTCAGTATAGGTGCGGCAGGACGCCGCACCGCAGTGCGGCTTTTTGGGTGCAGAAGCGCTAGCATCAGCCTCTGAAGCGCTCACGCTCGCGTGAACGACATCTCCAAGTTCGTAAAATTTCTGACGAAATTCGAGCTTGCTCAACCAAGCCGATGGTCGCAGCCCAGTCAAAAGAATTGGGCACAACCAAACCGATGCGAGGCCGAACTTTGGCGGAAAGATGGCCAAATGTGGCGGCGCGGCACGCGTCGAGCTAGCTGCCGCCATTGCGACAGCTCGCCGTTTCTTTAGGTGTTTGCTGGTAGGCCACCGACCGCGCCGAGCCGGCTACAAGCAAGATCCACGAAACTCCGGCGAACATTGCTGCTGTACACGCCGGGTAGCGTGCACGGTGTCGATCAACCCATTTGGCCGCCGATGTGCACGAAGAGTTCAGAGCGTCGGCGGCACCGCATCGTCGTCCTGACACCTCGGATTGCGCCGAAATGCCTGGTGTGACAAGCCGGCGCCGGGACAACCCGCGCAGGCCCGGCGCGTCATCATAGGTGTCTATGTCCAGCCCGCTGTTTCGCCGCGAGGTCACCGAGGCGCGCCGCAACGCTTGGCTCGGTGAGGCGCAGATCATTCAGCCGCTTCCAATCCGGATCGTGGCCTTTGTCTGCGTGGGGCTGGTGGCCGCGACGCTGCTCTACGCGGTGCTCGGCACCTACACCCGCCGTGTCCATGCTCAGGGCCTGCTCGCACCGGATATCGGCTTGATCACTGTCGCCAGCCCCGTGGCCGGCCGGGTCAGCGCCTCCGGCGTTAAGGAGGGCGACAGGGTCGAGCAGGGCCGCCTGCTCTATACAGTCGACGTCGATGCGGTCTCGGCCAGCGGACCGACGCAGGAGCGCGTTATCGCGCAACTCGGCCGGCAGAAGGAGAGCATGGAAAAGCAGCGCCGCCTGCGCGCCTCCATGGCCGGTACCGAGAAGCGCTCGTTGCAGGAGCAGATCTCCAACCTCGAATCCCAGTCCGAGCAGATCAAGCAGCAGGTCGAGCTTCAGGAGAAGCTGGTGCCGCCGTTGAAGGCGCGGGCCGACGAGTTGGCCTCGGCGGTCTCGCGGGGCTTCGCCCGCGCGGCGGACTTCCAGAACCAGAATTACCTCTACATGCAGTCGACTTCGCAACTCGCGCAGTTTCGGCAGGGCGCACTGCAGATTGAAGGCAAGCTCGCCGACCTGAAGGCGCAATTCGCCTCGTTCGACGAAAAGCTCTCCAAGGACCTCGCCGAGATGGACCGCGCCGCGGCACAGCTTGAGCAGCAGAAGGCCGAGAGCGAGGCCAAACGGGCGATCGAGATCCGCGCGCCTGAGAAGGGCATCCTCACCTCGATCCGCGCACAGCCTGGTCAGAGCGTCACGGCCGGCGCGACGCTGCTCACCCTGCTGCCGAGTGAAGGCCGACTGCAGGCGAACCTCTTCGTGGATTCCTCGGCGATCGGCTTCATCGAGACCGGCGCGAACGTGATGCTGCGCTACGCAGCCTTCCCGTTCCAGCGTTTTGGCCTCTATCGTGGTGTAGTCACCGAGGTGACACGCGCACCACTGGAGGGTGAGGACGCGCCTGAGGAAATCAAGCGCAAGAGCGCCAGCGGCGTCTACCGCATCGTGGTGAAGCCCGACGACGATGGCGTCATCGCCTACGGCGAGCGGCGCCGTCTCGAAGCCGGCATGCGAGTCGAGGCCGACATCGCCCTGGAACAGCGCGCTCTTTACCGCTGGCTGCTCGACCCCCTCTACCACGTGAAGCGCAGCGTAGACCTCGTGACCGATGGTGGCCCATTGGCTAGCCCGAAGGGCCAGCCGAAGTGAGGCTCCTGGACAGCATCTCCCAGGCCGGACTTCAGTTCGGCTTCGGCCGGCGGCTGCCGGTCATCCTGCAAGCGGAGGCGGCCGAGTGCGGCATGGCCTGCCTCGCCATGGTGCTCGGCTATCACGGCCGCGAGGTTGACCTCGGCTCGATGCGCCGCCGGCATGCCCTCTCACTCAAGGGCATGACGCTGCGCAACCTTATGGACCTGTCCGGCTCCATGGGACTGTCGACCCGCGCGCTACGGATCGAGCTGAAGGATCTGGCACGGTTAAAAACACCGGCCATCCTGCACTGGGGCCTCAACCATTTCGTCGTACTGGCCGCGATCACCCGCAAGGGCATCGTCATTCACGACCCGGCCCGCGGCCGGCGTACGCTGACGCTGGAGGAAGCCTCGCGCGACTTCACCGGCGTCGCTCTCGAGGTAACGCCGAAGCAGGGGTTTGTGCGCGAGAAAGTGACGAAGGGGCTCAGCCTTGGCGACCTCTTCCAGAATCTACGCGGCATCCGTCCGGCGATGCTGTCGATCTTGGCGCTCTCGGTCGGCATCGAGCTCGTCAATATCCTGATGCCGATCGCCTCGCAGATCGTCATCGACGAGGTCATCGTCAACGCGGATCTCGACCTTCTGCTCGTCGTGGCCCTCGGCCTTGCGCTGCTGCTCCTGATTCAGCTCGTCCTCGGCATTGCGCGGACCTGGGCGATCATGCTGACCGGCACGAAGCTGAATTACCAATGGTCAGGTAGCCTGTTCGACCACCTCTCGCGCCTGCCCCTCGACTATTTCGAAAAGAGGCATGTGGGCGATGTGATCTCGCGCTTCGGATCGCTCGCTACCATCCAGAAGGGCCTGACGACGGATCTCGTCCAGGCCGTACTCGACGGCGTGATGTCGATCGGCATGCTGATCATGCTGTTCCTCTATGGCGGTTGGCTGGCGCTGGTGGCGCTGCTTTCCACCGCGATTGCCGCGGGCCTACGGGTGGCCGCCTACACCGCCTACAAAGAGGGCACGGAGGAGGCGATCGTCGCCGAGGCGCGCCAGCAGACACATTTCATCGAGACGGTGCGGGGCATGGCAAGCGTCAAGCTGCTGGGCCTACGCGAGCGACGCCGCGGCACCTGGATGAATCAGTTCGTCACGGCGCTGAACGCGCGGCTACGGCTGCAGCGCCTCGACCTCGTCTTCGGCCGCGCCAGCGAGCTGCTTGCCGGCTCCGACCGCCTGATCCTGCTGGTGCTCGGCGCCCGCGCAGTGATCGACCAGTCGATGTCGCTCGGCATGCTGGTCGCCTTCCTGACCTACCGCGACCAGTTCTCGACCCGCGTCGGCAATCTGATCAACTCCGGCTTCCAGCTACGCATGCTCAACGTGCAGACTGACCGGCTCTCGGACATCGTCATGACCGATCCGGAAGAACCGGCCGACGCCAAGCCCGTGGCCACCCCGGCTATCGTCGAGGGTGGCACACCGCGAGGTTCCATCGTCGCGAATGGACTGTCGTTGCGCTATGGCGCAGACGAGCCGTGGGTTTTTCGCGACCTCAGCTTCCAGGTCGCGCCCGGCACCTGCTTCGCGATCATCGGCCCCTCGGGCTGCGGCAAGAGCTCGGTGATGAAGATCCTGATGGGCCTGCTCTCGGCTACCGAGGGTACCGTCCTGATCGACGGGCGCGACATCAAGACCGTGGGCGCTGCGGCCTACCGCAAGCGCATCGCCGGCGTGATGCAGAGCGATGGGCTCTTCGCCGGCTCTATCGCCGAAAACATCGCCTGTTTCGACGAGCATCCGGACCCGGCCTGGATCGAAGAATGTGCTGCGCGAGCTGCCATCCTTAACGACATTCGCAAGACGCCGATGGGCTTCGAGACACTCGTCGGCGACATGGGCTCGACGCTCTCGGGCGGCCAGAAGCAGCGTGTCATCCTCGCCCGCGCCCTCTATCAGCGCCCCGAGATCCTATTCCTGGACGAAGCCACAAGTGCGCTCGACGAGCCCACCGAGGCGGCGATCGCCCAGGCGCTTCGCGAGTTCAAGATGACCCGCGTCATCGTCGCCCACCGCCCGGCAACGATCGCCCATGCCGACCACGTGCTGGAATTCGAGCGGCTGCTGCCGGCGCCGGCAGCGAAACTTCCTGCGAGATCCGCTGAGCCGGTGGCCTGATCCTCGACGAAACTACTTTGAAGAGGAGAGAGGGTTTCCCGCTCCCTAGAATGGCAGCTTCATTCCAGGCGGAAGCGGCAGGCCCTTGGTCAACTCAGCCATCTTCTCCTGCGCCGTCGCCTCGGCCTTGGCCCTGGCATCGTTGACGGCCGCCACGATGAGATCCTCCAGGATCTCGCGCTCGTCCGGCACCATCAGCGAAGGGTCGATGGCAATGCCCTTGAGCTGGCCCTTCGCGGACATCGTCACGCTGACCGCACCACCGCCGGAGGCACCGCTAACCTCGACGTGATCGAGCTCGCCCTGCAGCGAACTCATCTTCTCCTGCATGGCCTGAGCCTGCTTCATGATGCCCATGAGATCGCGCATGAAATGAAGATTCCTTCGGTTCGCACTGCCGGCGGCATCATACATGAGACCGGATCGGCGCACGCCGTCTATGTATTGACAAGGATCGAGAGTCCAAGCGTCGCCGTGCAGACATGGGCAGCGGCCGACAGGATGGCATGCGCCGCACCCTGGGAGCCGCTCGGCTCTCAAGCCTCGTCGTCGGCTTCGTCTGCGCCCACCGCATCGGGCGGCGGTGGTGGCACCGCCCCTGTCTCGGCAGCAACCTCGGGCGCCTTTTCGCGCACGTCGACGATTTGGGCACCTGGGAAGCGGGTGAGCACCTCGCGCACCAGCGGGTGGCTCGCCGCGTCGCGATGGCGGTTCTCCTCAAGCTCGCGCGCAATCTGCGCCAACGTCGGCGCGCCGGCTTCCCGCGACACGGTGACCAGCCAGCTTCGCCCGGTCCATTGCTGCAGCGCCTTGGACAAGTCGCCCGGCAGGCTCGACTTCGCGCTCTCGCTGAGCCGCAGCTCGATCCGGCCCTCCTCGAAGCGCACGAGATGCACGTCCCGCTCGAGCGCGATCTTCAGACTGATGTCGCGGCGCGTATCGGCGAGCGCCACCACGTCCTCGAAACGGCTGAGGCGCAGTCCCTGCGGCTGCGGGGAGGCTGCGACGACGGTCTCAGGCACAGGCGCCGGGCGCGGCATGGCCGCACCGCCGGGAACGGCAGAGAGCTGGGGCCGCGGCGCGTCCGGCAGCGAGGCACGGGGAGCGGGGAGAGGACGCCCCCCGCCATCCGCGCCCGTAGGGCTGCCGGAGGCCGCATCGCTGCGCAGATTGCGCAGGGCCTCGTCCGGCGTCGGCAGGTCGGCAGCGTAGGCCAGCCGCACCAGCGCCATCTCGGCAGCAGCAAGCGGGCGCGGAGCAGCTTGAACCTCGGGAATTGCCTTGAGCAGGATCTGCCAAGCGCGCGACAGCGCGCGCACAGAGAGCTTCTGGGCGAACTCGGCCCCCCGCCTGCGCTCGACGTCGCTCAGCGACGGATCGGCAGCAGCGGCCTCGGGCACCAGTCTCAGACGCGTGACGAGATGCGTGAAGCCGGCGAGATCCGAGAGCACGATGCCGGGATCGGCGCCGGCCTCGTATTGCGACCGCAATTCGCCGAAGGCAGCCGGGATGTCACCGCGCATGGCCGCCTCGAAGAGATCGACCACACGGCCGCGATCAGCGAGGCCGAGCATGTCGCGTACCGAGGCTGCATTCACCGCACCGGCGCCGTGCGCAATGGCTTGGTCGAGCAGCGAGAGCGCGTCGCGCACAGATCCTTCGGCCGCGCGTACGATGGCAGCGATGGCCTCGGGCTCGGCCTGGACACTTTCCGCCGCACAGATCTTGCCGAGATGCGCTGACAGCACGTCAGCCTCGACACGGCGCAGGTCGAAGCGCTGGCAGCGGGAGAGAATTGTCACCGGGACCTTGCGGATCTCGGTGGTAGCGAAGACGAATTTTGCGTGCGGCGGCGGCTCTTCCAGCGTCTTCAGGAAGGCGTTGAACGCCTTCTCGGAGAGCATATGGACCTCGTCGACGATGTAGACCTTATACCGCGCTGAGACCGGTCCGTAGCGGATGCCATCGATGATCCCGCGGACGTCGTCGATGCCGGTATGTGAGGCGGCGTCCATCTCCAGCACGTCGAGATGGCGCGACTCCATGATGGCCTGACAGTGCAACCCGAGCTCCGGCATCTCGACAGTCGGGCCGCCATCAGCTTGGCCTTTGCGGAGATAGTTCAACCCACGAGCGAGGATGCGGGCTGTGGTGGTCTTGCCTACACCACGGACGCCCGTGAGCATCCAGGCCTGCGGAATGCGGTTCGCCTGGAAGGCGTTGGCCAGCGTGCGCACCATGGCGCCCTGGCCGATCAGATCATCGAAGGTCTGCGGGCGATACCTGCGGGCAAGCACGCGGTAGGGCGTCGCGGCAGGAGGCGGCGCTGGCATACCGGGCAACCCCGGCTCGTCGATCAGCGTGCCGAGGGTGTCGTCCATGCCGCTTCAGATGTCGGAGTGTGCCCCCTGGGGCGTCGCGCTCGCCAGGGGCGAGGGTGGGAGGCTGGACGAAGACCCGCTCGGTCTCGTTAGGGCTGCTTCCTTCCGGACCTGACCCGGTTGGCGAGTGAAACGTCCCTCGCCAACCTCCCGCGCCGTATATGGCTGGCATGGTCGGGCGATGCAAGCCGGTTCAGGCCGTGACGCCCCATCGTACGGAGAGACCGGCCAGCGGCGTCCAACGGTATTCTGTGGGCACTGCTCGCGGCAGCGATTCGACCAGCCGAATTTTGACCATAAGGATTGTCATCGTCGCCCTGGATCGCGCGCCTTAGGGACCGAGGATGAGACATTGTGCGGCTGCCATCATCGCCATCGCCGCTCTCGAGGGCGGATACGCCAATGCCCAGACGGGGACGGCAGCGGGTTGGAAAGGTGCCTACCGTTATGCGTTCGACGGCGGCAGCACGGCCGGTGGCACGCCGATCTCGATCACCTACGATCTCGTCCTGGTCCCAGGTGCCGCGCGCGGCGGGTGCCGGATCGTGGCGACCGGCTTCCAAACCGACGAGCGCATCGTCTGTCACACGACCGGAGATGACAAAAAGCTGACTGTCACTTTCCACGGCTACGACGACGGAAGGACCGTCAATCGAAACGGCGTCGCGGTCTACAAGCCGGGCCAGGCGTTATTCGTGCTGAAGCGCGGGGAGGACGACACGCTGGTGACTTACTGGGATGGACTTCGCCCGGATCTGCCGGCAGATGCCGCCAATCCGGGCGAGTACTTCAAGCCGGCGAAGCGCTGACGCGCTGCTGGCGCACCAATCACTCCGCCTTGCGCTTGACGATCGCGAGGGTCGTGGCGTCGAGCTTCAGGTCGGACTTCTTGCCGTTGGCGTCGATGGCGTCGTCCACTTCGATTACGCCGTCATCCAATTCAATTTCTTTCCACGCCGTGAACCCCTCCTTCTTGAGGACGTCCTCCACCTTGGCCTGTTGGTCGGCGGGCAGCCGCTGGTCAGCGAGAGCCGGCGCGGCGAGGGCGAGCGAGAGAGCGAGGGCCGGCAGGCCGAGTGTACGAGCGGACATGAGCGGTCTCCAGGATTGAGGGAACCATTTCCGAACGGCTCAGCCCAGCGAGCGTTCCGTCCGTCCCCAGCAAGCCGACAGCCTGCAATTGTCACGACACAACTCCAAGCTTAAGCTTGACGTCAATAGAGGGGTTTGTTTTTCGCCATGGTCACGCGCGTCGCCACCGTGGCGTTCGAGGGGATCGAGGCGCGGGCCGTTGACGTACAGGTGCAGATCGCGCCCGGAATGGTCGCGTTCAATGTCGTCGGACTGCCCGACAAGGCCGTCGCCGAATCGCGCGAGCGGGTCCGCTCAGCGCTGATCGCCTCCGGGCTGGCCCTGCCGGCCAAGCGCATCACCGTCAACCTCGCCCCGGCCGACCTGCCCAAAGAGGGCTCGCATTACGACCTGCCGATCGCGCTCGGCGTGATGGGAGCAATCGGCGCCCTCCCGGCTGATGCATTGGCCGGCTACTGCGTACTCGGCGAATTGGCACTGGACGGATCTCTCACGGCAGTTGCGGGCGTGCTGCCAGCGGCGATGGCAGCGAACGAGCGTGGACTTGGCTTGATCTGCCCCGCAGCCTGCGGGCCGGAGGCAGCTTGGGCGGCGGGTGACATGGACGTCCTGGCGCCTCGCTCGCTGATCCAGCTCGCCAACCATTTCAAGGGCAGTCAGGTGATGGCGCGGCCGCTGGCCGCCGTCGCGGCCTCAAGCGGGGTGTTGCCGGATCTGCGCGACATCAAGGGGCAGGAAGGCGCCAAGCGCGCGCTGGAGATTGCAGCGGCCGGTGGCCACAACCTCCTAATGAATGGCCCGCCGGGAGCCGGCAAGTCGATGCTGGCCGCCCGGCTGCCGTCTATCCTGCCGGCTCTGTCGCCGCGGGAACTGCTCGAAGTCTCGATGATCCAGTCGGTGGCCGGTCAGATCAAAGGTGGCGCTCTTTCGAACCGGCGGCCGTTCCGGCAACCGCACCATTCGGCCTCGATGGCAGCTCTCGTCGGCGGTGGTATCAACGGGCGGCCGGGGGAGGCCTCGCTCGCCCATGGTGGTGTGCTCTTCCTCGATGAACTGCCAGAGTTTCAGCCGCAGGTGCTCGACTCGCTGCGCCAGCCCATGGAAACCGGCGAAGTGATGATCGCACGCGCCAATCACCGCGTGACTTACCCGGCTCGCTTCCAGCTGGTTGCAGCGATGAACCCCTGCCGCTGCGGGCAGGCCCTTGAGCCCGGCTATGCCTGCCGGCGCGGGCCGAACGAGCGCTGCATGGCGCAGTATGGCGCGCGCATCTCGGGTCCGCTGCTCGACCGCATCGACCTGCGCATCGAGGCCGGCGCCGTCACCGCCGCCGACCTGATCCTGCCGCCACCCACCGAGGGCTCGCGAGAGACGGCCGCCAGTGTCGCCGCGGCGCGCGAACGTCAGACCACGCGATACGCTGAGCGCGGCCTCGGCGCGGCGATCACGAACGCGACCTGCCCAGTGACGGTCATCGAAGAAGCGGCTGCGCCGGACGCTGACGGCACCGCCCTGATCCGCGACGCGGCCGAGACGATGCGCCTCTCGGCCCGCGGCTTTCACCGGACGCTACGGGTGGCGCGGACGCTGGCTGATCTGGACGGCGAGGAGAGAGTGAGACGTGTCCATCTGGCCGAGGCGCTGTCGTACCGGGCGCGGGTGGAGAAACCAGTCACGGCTTGAGGCGTGCCTTAGGAAAACGGGATACTGGCCCATACAGCCAAGTCGCAGCCGATCCTATGCCTCCGTCTGCTCGGCGATGTAGCGACCGAGCGCGCTTGCAGCGTTCAGCATGTGGGCGCGCATCTGCCGTGCAGCGGACTCGCCGTCGCCCTGCGCCATAGCGGCCAGGATCGCCCCGTGCTCGTCGCGCGAGAGACGTATGCGCTCGCCGTGGCGCAGTTGGGTGCGGCGGAACGCCGAGAGTCGCCAGCGGAGGCCAAGCGCTTGTTCGGCCATGAACCCGTTATGAGTCGCCTGATACAACGTGTCGTGAAAGTCTCGGTTGAACGCGTCGTAGGCGTCAACGTCACCGGCCTCGACGATCGCGGCCGAGGATTCATGCAGGTCGATCAAGCGGCTGCGTTCAATCAGCGTCATGCGGTAGGTCGCCAGACGCGTGCACATCGCCTCGATCTCGGCCGTGGTCTCGAACATGTCGGCGATCTGCTCCGGCGTCATCCGCGTGACGACGGCACCACGGCGGGGTCGCAGTTCGACCAGACCGTTGAACGCGAGTTGCCTGAGTGCCTCGCGGACCGGCGTGCGGGATGCACCGAAGCGCGAGGCGAGTTCCTGCTCGTCCAGCGCTGTACCCGCGGCAAGACTGCCGGAAGTGATGGCGTCGGTCAGCGCATTATGGATACGGTCCGAGAGCAGCCCGCGCTCTTCGATCACCTCTCCGTCCATACCCACACCTTCAATCCGAGCTGCGCCGACCTGAGCCGATGCCCGACCTGAGCGTCAAGCCATGCAGCGAGCCGCCACCCTTCGTACATGCGATTTTTAGTGAAGCCGGCGGGCCAACGTGAGAGGGTTCTGAAAACATTTGCTATCGCGACATGCACGATTTGGCCCACGGGTCCATCCGTGAATACGCAAAGAAATGTTTGGCACGGCTCCGTATCCAGAGCGGCACAAGATCGCTTGAAAATATACGAATGTGTGTAAGATTGCGCGAACTCGCATCCATCAGAGATGCGGACAAGATCACGCCTCGTACGGGAGAGGAACGCCATGACCCTGACTCGCCGCCATCTCGTCGCGGCCGGCCTTGCTGCGCCGGCTCTGCTCAAGTTCGGCAACGGCGCGGCGCACGCCGCGACCACCCTTAAGCTGTCGCACCAATTTCCTGGCGGCACGATTGAGGAAGGCGATTTTCGCGATCGGATGTGCCGGAAATTCGCGGCCGCGATCGCCGAGCGGTCTAAGGGCGCACTCGAAATACAGGTCTATCCCGGCTCGTCGCTGATGAAGACGAACGCCCAGTTCGGCGCGATGCGCAAGGGCGCCCTCGACATGTCGCTCTATCCCTCGCCCTATGCTGGCGGCGAAGTTCAGGAGCTGAATATCGGTCTCATGCCGGCCCTGGTACCGTCCTACGCTCAGGCGATCGCCTGGAAGAACGCCGCGGTCGGCAAGAAGCTCACAGAGATCCTCGACTCCAAGGGCATCATCCTCGTCTCATGGGTTTGGCAGGCCGGAGGCGTGGCGAGCCGCGACCGGCCCCTGCTGACGCCGGCCGACGCGAAGGGCCTCAAGGTCCGTGGTGGCTCGCGCGAGATGGACTTGGTGATGAAGCAGGCGGGTGCGGCGACCCTGTCGGTCCCCTCGAACGAATCCTACGCAGCGATGCAGACCGGCGCCTGCGACGCGGTGCTGACCTCCTCGACCAGCCTGATCTCGTTCCGGCTGGAGGAGATCGCCAAGCATCTCACCTCGGGACGCGAGCGCTCCTACTGGTTCATGCTCGAGCCGATCATGATGTCGAAGGCCATCTTCACGGGCTTGCCGAAAGATCAGCAGGATCTGATCATGGCTGTCGGCGCCGAACTCGAGACGTTCGGCCAGGACGGAGCCAAGGCCGACGACAAGAAGGTGGAAGAGGTTTTCTCCAAGGCAGGGGCGAAGGTCCAGCAGCTCGACGAGGCGACCTTGGGTCAATGGCGGGACATCGCCCGCGATACCGCCTGGAAGGACTTCGCGGCTAAGAACGCGTCCTGTGCCGAACTCCTGAAGCTGGCGGAGCAAATCGCGTGAGCCACGGCTTCGACGCGGCCACCGCGGGGCCGGAGACGCCGGCTGCTGGAGGGCCGCGCATCCCCGGTCTCCTTGGCGTACTCGACCGCGCAATGCGGGCGGTGAACCAAGTCATCCTGGTGCTCGGAGGCGTGGCCCTCGTCGCAGCCTGCCTCGTGCTCAGCGACAGCGTGGTGGTCCGCTACTTCTTCAAGCAGCCAACGGAGTGGCAGGACGAGATGGCGGTGTTCCTCATTGTGGGCGCCACCTTCTTCTCCGCCGCTGCAGTGCAAGCCAAGCGTGGCCACGTCGCCATCGAAGCGCTCACGGGGTTGCTGTCGCCGAAGGTGAATCGTATCCGCCTGATCCTGGCGGACATTATCAGCCTCGCCTTCGTCGCCTTCTTCACGTGGAAAAGTTGGTCGCTCTTTCACGAGGCCTATGTCGACGGCCAGACCTCGCAATCAACCTGGGGGCCACCGCTCTCGATCCCCTACGGCCTGATGGCCGCGGGCATGACGCTCTTGACCATCCAGTTCCTGCTGCAGATCGCCGAGGCCATGCTTTACGGCCCGAAGAGCGCCGGTTGGGCGCAGCCCAAGATCGGGCTCGGCGCCGACCTCAACCGTAACACGACCCCCGAGACAGCTGATCCGATGGGCAAGACAGTCGGTACCGTTTCCGGAGACCACCGATGAGCACCGCCGCGATCGGCTTTCTGTATGCTGGCGCGACGCTCGGGGCGATGCTCTCGGGCATCCCCATCGCTTTTGCGCTCGGCTTCGTCGCGCTCGCCTTCATGTTCGTGTTCATGCCGGCCGCTTCGCTCGATACGGTGACGCAAAACGTCTACGAGGAGATGGCCTCGATCACGCTGCTCTCGATCCCGCTCTTCATCCTGAAAGGCGCGGCGATCGGGCGCTCAAAGGCGGGCCAAGACCTCTATTCGGCGATGCATGCTTGGATGCAGCGCATCCCCGGCGGGCTCGGCATCGCCAACGTGTTCGCCTGTGCGCTGTTCGCGGCGATGGCCGGATCGAGCCCAGCCACCTGCTCGGCAATCGGCTCGGCCGGCATCCCGGAGATGAGGAAGCGCGGCTATTCGCCGGGCTTCGCTGCCGGCATTATCGCCGCGGGCGGCACGCTTGGCATCCTGCTGCCGCCCTCGATCACGATGATCCTCTACGCGGTCGCCGCCGAACAGTCGCTCGGTAGGCTGTTCCTCGCCGGTATTGGGCCGGGCCTGCTGCTCGTTGCCCTGTTCTCGGGCTGGGCGATGATCCGCTTCCGCTCGGAATACGCAGCAGCGAAGCGGGTCTACGAGGCCGGCGGAGCGAGATCGCCGATCCTTGCCGAAGACCGCTACTCGATGAGCCAGCGCTTCTCGACGCTGCCGCGTGTTCTGCCCTTCGTGGTGCTGCTCACCGGCGTGATGGTGGCGCTCTACGGCGGCTACGCCACTCCATCTGAGACCGCCGGCCTCGGTGGGCTTCTGGCCTTGGGGCTGATCGCGCTGATCTACGGCGTCTGGCGCGCGAAGGATGTCGGCCCGATCCTCACGGCGACTCTGCGCGAATCTACCATGCTGATGCTGATCATCGGCATGTCGCTACTCTACGCCTACGTGATGAGCTACCTGCACATCTCGCAATCGGCGGCCTCGGCCATCGTCGCGATGCAGCTCTCGCCTTGGGTGCTGCTGGTGATGATTTTGGCTCTGGTGATTGCGCTCGGCTTCTTCCTGCCGCCAGTCTCGATCATCCTGATGACCGCGCCGATCATCCTGCCGCCGCTCAAGGCCGCCGGGTTCGACCTCGTCTGGTTCGGTGTGGTGATGACCATCACCATGGAGATGGGCCTGATTCACCCGCCAGTCGGGCTGAACATCTTCGTCATCAAGAACATCGCTCCGGACATCCCGCTGTCGGACATCATTTGGGGCACGTTGCCCTTCGTGATCCTGATGGCGGTGGCAATCACGCTGCTCTGCCTCGTCCCGGGCATCGCACTGTGGCTTCCCGACGTGCTGCTACCGAGCACACGGTAAGGGGCACCGTGTCACCATCCGCGCCCGGAGCATTACTCCTGGCGGTCAAAGGCGCACGGGAAACGGCACCCGGCCTCGACGCAGCCCGCCATCGAAGACACGAGACTTCGTCACTCGCGGCGCAGCACGTGGTCGGCGACGAAATCCTGCAGCCGGCGCGGCTTCTGCGTGCCGACTAGGGCTTGGGGATCGTAGACCTCGGCGACCCAATCCTCGAAAGCGATCGGGGTATGAGCGTCGTAGTCCGCATAAGCGCAAAGGAAGCGGTACAGGATACCAGTCTTCGCGCTCCGCATATGCCCGTAGCGAAACGAGAGCTGCTCTGCGGCCTCGGATACGGCGCGCTTCTCCTGGAAGATGAGGTAGAGGGCCGCGGCCAGCCCGGCGCGATCGGCGCCGGACTTGCAGTGGATCAGGGCAGGATAGCGGATCGTCTCAAAGAGCCGCTTGAGCTCCAGCACGGTCTCGACCTGCGGTGCCTCGCGTGAGCGCACGGTCACGTCGTGCAAGTCGATGCCCAAGTCGCGGCAGGCATCCCGCTCGAGTGGCCAGGAACCGTATTCCCGCTGTCCGCGCAGGCAGATTACGCTGCGGATGCCGGCGCGATGGAAGCGTGCGAGCTGGCGGGGTGTCGGCTGCGCCGAACGCCACAGCCGGCCGGATCCGACTGGATGCGCGTTGAGGTAGGCGAGCCGCAACAGACCGTGATCGGCGACCAGCATGTTCAGCCAGGCCTTGGCGCGCTCGACATGGCCCTGCAGCGGCCTGTCCCAACGGGCGATGCGAGCATGCCTCTTGAGGTTCCGGCGCAGAAGCTTCTGGTATGCGGATTCGTCCATCAGGAGCCCATTGGCGGCTGAACCTCGATCCAGCAGGCGGACAGCGCGGCACGACCGGAATGGACCCCTCGAGCTGCTGCGGCCGCGAGTTGTCCCGCGTCAGCCGGAGGCACGGCTTTTCCCGCTCCGGCGCAGTAGTGCCAACCGATAGGTCCGCAACCCGGCGATCGTCGACGCAACGGCGAAGCCGTAGGCTCCGCCGGTGAAATGCCGCTTCAAAACGTAGTACTTGAAGAAGACCGTGAAGGGCTCCGTGATCATCCTCAGCAGCAGAAGGTTCGGAGCCTTGTCGATCTCGGTGGTCTGCAGTCGATAATACGCAACGTTCTTCCTCATCAGGTGCGAGAGCGATCTCAGCGACTGATGCAGGACGGCCCCACGAATCCGGCCCATGTTTCGGGGATTGAGCTTGATCTCGTCGAACACGGAACTTTCGGGAAAACGGCAGCGTGTCCTGTCGTAGAGCCGGATATATTTGTGACTGTCAGCCAGCAGGCGCGGCTTGGACCGGCCTGGATAGACGTGCCGGATGTCGAAGCGGTAGCCATGGATCTCGGGATCGGGCTGCGGATCGGCCATGATCGCCGCGATCTCCCGGCGCGCTGCGTCGGTCAGCCACTCGTCGGCGTCGAGGTTCAGGATCCAGTCGTTTGTCGCCACGTCTTCCGCGAAGCGCTTCTGCTGTCCGTATCCCCGCCAGGCGTTGAAGTGACAGACCGCTCCGAAGCCCCGCGCCATCTCGACCGTCTGGTCGGTACTCCCGGAGTCAACGACGACGATCTCGTCGGCGATGCCGCGGACGCTCGCCAGACAACGCTCGATCCGGTCCTCCTCGTTCATTGTGATGACGGTGCACGACAGTTTGCGGCTCATGATCGCCAAACGATCTCGGGTGCCTCGCCTCGACGCTGCGGACGGGAAAATCGGGGACGCGGCGGATCGCCCATGACGAGCACCGCCTGTGCAGCGTCTGCCCATAGCGCAGTCTACGGGATACGTCGCCTGGGACGAGACGCCGTCAAAGCGGAGCCTGCGCGTCGCGCTGATTGAGAAGCAGGCTGGCCCACAGGACAGCGGCGCGGTCCCAGGTCAAAGCCGCCCGCTGGAGAAGGGCGCCCTCGTGGAGGTGGCGCCAAAGGTCATCATCGCGAGCGAGAAGCGCGGCGAAATGGGCGAATTCCCGATCGTCCCGCGCGACGAGACCATCGATGCCATGCCGGACCCGCTCGGCCAGCGCTCCGATTCCAAGGGTAACGACGGGTAGCCCCATCGCCTGCGCTTCGGCCGCCGCGAGGCAGAAGGTCTCGTCAACCGCGCCCGGGTACAACATGGCGCGACAGCCTCGATAGGCTTGCGCTAGCTGCTCGGCCGTCAGGCGCGAGTGGAACGACACGCCCAGTCGAAGCGCCCTCGCCGCCGCCGGACGCAAATCCTCTTGGGCCGTGCCGTATACGCGAAGGCTGCCTCCCAGGGCTCGATATACCCCCGATTCGTGCCAGGCGCGGAGCGTCCGGTCGAGTCCACGTTGTTGCTGAGAGGCAAAAACGAAAACGGGCGATCCGCCATCTGAGACCGGTGCGGTGCGAAAAGCCTCGCCAAGCCCGTGCGGGATCACCATGCGACTGCGGAAGCGGTAGAGCCGGCTCGCCGCGCGCTCTGCAACCTCACCGACGAAGACTGCGTCAGGGGCAAGCCGCAGGATCGGAAGCACGTAGCCCCGGCGCAGAGCCTTCTCGACCGGCAGCGGATTGTGCATCCAGAGCACCGTCCGGGGATCTCCGGCCAGCCCTTCGAGGAGCCGGGGATCGTTGCTCGATACAGCGACGTCCGCGCGGATGTTGCGCAGCTCCTTCAGCGGTCGATTGACAACGCCATCCGCCTCGACGGCTCGCTCCGTGTGCGTAAGCAGCGTAACCGCGTGGCCGCGCCGCACGAGCGCACGGCACAGTTCGATGTTCGTGCTCTCAATGCCGCCCAGGCCCTCGCTCGCCGGCGTCGCCAGATCGAAGCGCGCCCGCGTTGGGCAGATGAAGAGGATGTGCATCGACCGGTCTCCCACGCCATGCCATAAACCGCCCGGATACGGCCAAGTCGAGTGATCGGGGAGCCAGCGTCGGGTGGCACGTGGCCGGGCAGCCTGGAAACGGGCGTTAGATTCCAAGCTCTATCTGACGCGCGCTATGCTGCGGCTCGAACGATCCGCGCCTTCGCTCACGTCGGCCATCGGCTACCACGCAATTCTCGGCCCTCCGTCTCGCTTCGACTGGCTCAGCGAGAGCCGCGTCCTTACGCGGATGACGCAGGCACCCTACGCAGAGGAATTCCACGCACTTAGCGTCGCCAATGTCGACGCGCCGACCTGGCATCTCGGCCATCCGGGCCATTCCCTCGAGGGCGGCGCGTCGCACTTCGGCCCATTGCAGCCGCTGGAGGTGCGCCGCCTCGCCTCGCTGGTGCCGGACGTCATCGTGCCGGGCCACAACTTGCTGCCGGTGGACGCGGCGACCGGGCGGCTGCTCGCTTTCTACGGCAGCACCGAGGTCAATTGGGGAATCGCCTACCCTGGACTCTCGCGGCTCAAGCGCGAGCGGCTGAAGGGAGCCGCTTGGGCAATCCCGCCGGTGAAGAACTACTTCCACCTCCTCGTCGAGCACATCCTGCCGGTCGTGGACATGCTGCTCACCGAGCGCGCAGGCTTGGCCGGAAGCCAAGTCACCGTGATTACCCAGGGTAACCTGCCGCTGCTGGACGCTATCGCAACAATCCTGAAGCGGCTTGGCATTGCCATCGCCTTCGAAAAGGCGCGGCCATTCGTGACATACGCGCCGGAGCAGTACCTGTTCTGCAAGCCGGTCGCTGCCTCGGTGGAGCATTTCTATGCCTACCCGGACGCCGTCGGCGTTCTGCGCGAAGCCTTCGGCGGCCAAGCGTCCGCGTCACTGCCGTCCCGGCTCTACGTGCCGCGCACCGGCACCCGCATCCGCCGACTGATCGGCGAGCCCGAGCTGATCGCACAGCTAGCCGAGCACGGCTTCTCGTCCTTCACCGCGCACAGGGACAATCCCGAGGAGCAGATCGCCCGCTTCATGGCTGCACGGGAGATCGTATCGGTGCACGGGGCAGCACTGACGAACATCGTCTGGGCTGCGCCCGGCGCACGGGTCGTTGAGATCTTCCCATCCAACGCCCGTAAAACCACCTACCTGCACATGGCCTCGCTGCACGATCATGCCTATGCCCACGTCTCGGGCGGCTCGGAGAATGAGCGGCAAGATTTTGCGGTTGACCCTGCCGCAGTATTGCGTGTCCTCGGTCTCTGAACGCTGAGGCGCAGACTCGCCTACAGGATCTAGGCCGATGCCTGACTGAGTAGGGTAAGCGTTGCAGCCAACGATGGCGTCGTCTTTCTTCGCCCACAATCCGGGCCCGTTCCGCTCACTCCTTCGCGGCGCTTATTGAGGTTGGCGTTTCCGACCGTTGGGGATGCCGAACCGCAGCACTGCCTGCTCCAGATAGTCGATGGCATCGACCAGATGCTTCCGAGCGGCACCGATCTCAGCTTCGTCGTTGGTCGGCGTCTCCGCGAGCTTCACGGCGGCAATCAGCACGCGGTCGCGCTCGTCTTCGACGCGCCGGTCACGCTCGATGCTTCCGCGCACGCGCTCGTCGAAGACCTCGATCACGCGCCACGGCAACGCATCTTTGTTGATGGCTGGAGTGTAAGTCTCCGCACGCCGTCGAGCATGTGCGGCAGCATCTCGAATGGCTTCGGAGAGCTGAGAGTCCATCGGCAAGTCTTAAGCTGTGCCTCGATCGAAAGGAAACCCGATGATGGCAATGGGGCGCCCCCGAAAATCTCTTCGCGGCGGTCGATCCGCGAAGAGACCAGTTCGGTGACGATTCTTGTATCCGGTTGCCGCTATGCGGCCTCCGCCATTGGCTTCGGTGCCGGCGCATCCATGGCCCTTAGATAGACCTCGAGCAGCGTCTCCTGTTCGTCGCGCTCGTCCTTATCCTGCTTGCGCAGCTTCAGGATTTCCTTGAGCACCTTGACGTCGAGCCCGTCACCCTTGGCCTCGGCGAAGATCTCCTTCTTCGTCTCCATGAGATCCTTGATCTCCTCCTCAACCCGCTCGATGCGTTCGATGATGGAGCGGATGCGATCGCCCGCGACGCCCACTGTGTCGGTCGTGTCGGTCATGCTGTCCTCTTCGTTGAGATGCATGCTCAGCTTCGAGGGTCTCGGTAAGCAGTCAGTTAAGCGCGCAGCGTCCGATTAGACCGGCAGACCGAGTTGCCGCGGAGTCACCGGCGGCCCGTATTCGAGCGCCGAGAGTGAGATGCCTAGCAAGCGAACGCTCCGCCGAAGCGGAAAGATGTCGCGCAGGAGCCCAAGGCCAATCTGTTCGAACGTCGCTCGGTCGGGCACAGCCTCCTCAACGGAGCGCGCGCGCGTAATCTGCACGAAGTCCGAAAACTTCACCTTCAGTGTGACCGTCCGTCCGCGCACGGCTTTGGACTCGCTCGCTGACCAGACCTTGGTAACGAGCGGTTCAAGACGCTCAGCGAGAACTGCGAACGCCTCCGTATCCTCAGAGAAGGTATTCTCGGCACCAATGGACTTCCGGATGCGATGAGCCCGGACCGGTCGTTCATCGATGCCGCGCGCGACCGCGTGGTAGTAGGACGCCGAACTTCCGAAGGTCGCCTGCAATTCCTTGAGGGACCATTTTTTGAGATCGCGCCCCGTCTGGATGCCAAGCCGCTTCATCTTGGCTTCGGTCACGGGACCAACGCCGTGGAATCGGCCGATCGGAAGGTCATCGACGAAAGCCGGTCCCATAGCTGGGGTGATGACGAACAGCGCGTTCGGCTTCTTGAAGTCGGATGCGACCTTGGCCAGGAACTTGTTGTAGGAGACACCTGCCGAGGCCACGAGTCCGGTCGCCTCGAGGATCTCCGCTCGAATCGCCTTCGCGACCTCGGTCGCAGTTGGCAGGCCCTGAAGGTTCTCGGTCACATCGAGGTAGGCCTCGTCGAGGGAGACCGGTTCGATCAGCTCAGTGTGTTTGGCGAAAATCGTCCGGATCTGTTCTGAGATCCCTCGGTAGACGTCGAAGCGTGGCTTGACGAAGACGAGGTCGGGGCACAGGCGCCGCGCCGTAACAGATGGCATGGCGGAGCGCACGCCGAAGACGCGAGCCTCGTAACTCGCTGCGGCAACCACCCCGCGCTCCCGCGAGCCACCGACCGCTATCGGCCGGCCCTTCAGGCTCGGATCGTCCCGCTGTTCCACGGAGGCGTAGAACGCATCCATATCGATATGAATGATTTTGCGGATCGTATTGCTGCGGTCTTCATCGTCCGGCGCTTTAGTCATGTTGGCGCAAATGTAGCGTAGAGTGACTCACGCTGGCACGCACGTGCCGTCCCAGGCGAAGACCTTGCCGCTGTCGGAGAGCTTCAAAGTCTTCAAGACCTCTACCAGATAGGCCGCGCTCTCCTCAGGCGCGAAGACGCCCGGCGTCGTCTCGTCCGGACGGAAGGGATGCGACAGCCCTGTCCGTACCGTGCCGGGATGCAGGCCGACGACGATCGCTCCCGGATGCGTCCGCCTCGTCTCGATCGCGAGGGTACGCAGGATCTGGTTCAACGCTGCCTTCGACGCGCGATAAGAGTACCAGCCGCCTAGGCGATTGTCCTCGATCGATCCGACCCTGGCCGACAGGACGGCGAAGACGCTTCGTTCGGACCGAGCCAAGAGCGGCACGAAGTGCTTCGCCACCAGCGCAGGGCCGATCGTGTTGACCGCGAACACGGTCGCCATTGTGCTTGGGTCCAACGCACGGAGCGCCTTCTCAGGCTGAATGTTAGGCCCGTGCAAGATCCCCGTCGCGACGACGATGAGGCTGATGACACCTTCAAGAGAAGCCGCTTTAGCGGCTGCAGCAATCGAAGCTTCATTGGTGATGTCGATTGCTGCCGATCGTATCGGTCGAGGAAATGGTATGGCCGAGCGAGACAGCGCGACGACAGTGTCGAAGCTGCCCTCGGCAGCAATGGCCATCGTGAGCGCGCGGCCGATCCCTCCAGCTGCGCCGATGATGACGGCGACCGTCATACAATGATCGGAATGGCTGATCGAAAGGTGCGGACGAAATCCGGCATGGCGGTCAAGCGATGCACGCTGTACGCCCCGTGGTCATTGGACATCTGGAAGGCTCCTGACGATCCGCCCGAGATCGGTG
>NZ_BJZV01000015.1 GCF_007992215.1 Methylobacterium gnaphalii
TCCGCACCGCTGAAGAAAACAACAGAAGGCCGACCGGTTAGAACCGGATCGAACCATCCGCGACAGTCTCAGAAGACGCGTCGGCGCCCGTTCCGCTCTCGCGGCCGGCGCCGATGAACAGCCGTATAAGGATCGCCCCGTTCGAGGTCAACAAGAAAAATGCAGGCGAAGCGAAGAATGGCGTTTTGGGGCGACCGGGAGCGGTCTCAGAGGCCTTCCGAGAGCGGGGTGTACCCTCTCTGACGGTACCGCATCCGCCGGGACTTTCGTCTGCGTGACTCCCCTCCCCCTACCGAACAATTTTATTGATGGTGCTGTGTTCGTGCCTGGACGAGCAGCATCAGGGCAACGTCGGTGAAAGCCTGGGCCCAAACATCAAGCGGCCGGTTGCGACGGGACATCCGATGCTTGGTCGGCCGGCCGGCGTCGCGCAACCCGGGAATGTGCAGGAAGAGCGTCGGTCGACTCTCGGCCAGCGCACGATAGTAGGAAGCGTTGCAGAGGTAGGCGCCTGCATCGTGGGACAGGCCGGCGTCGAGTCCGCGCCGTCGCAAGGCAGCAAGCGCAGCCCGTGCGTGTCGGCTGGTTCGCTGCGTGGGACCCGTGCGGTGGAGAAAGAGGTGCGGAGGAAGCCGTCCGTCGGCGTCGGGAAAGAGCAGATGGGCTCGGTTGCGGGCTCTCGACTCGACGCGGATCCTCCGGGCGCGCATGGCAACACCGATCATCAGCACCGCATCCGGCGCCCCGGCGAGCGCCGGCTCAAGTTCCGTACCGACGGCTGCATAGGTCGTTCGCAGAACCCGACAATCCGGCCTCGCGCCGAGGAGCAGCTTCAGGCGCGCCGCGTTCGCGATGCGGCGGGCGAGCAGCCCGCTCGGGTTGATCGGCACCTTTGGAAAGGCGCCGAAGCCGACGATCAGGAGCTTTTGCGTGTTCAAAGACCGATCAGCTCGGAGATCGCCTGGGCGCCGGCTGCCGGCGAATGCTCGCCGGTCGCCACCGATTTCTCCGCCTCTGCCGTCGCCTTCCGCACCTCGGCGCTGCCGGTCAGTTTCTGGTGCAGTCGCTCATGGACCAGCGCCCACATCCACTTCACGTCCTGGCGCCTGCGCCGCTCGGCGATCTCGCCAGTCGCGGTGAGCCTGCGGCGATGGTCCTCGATCTTTGCCCAGAGGTCGTCGAGCCCTTTGCCGTGAAGGCCTGAGATCGTGATGACAGGCGGCGTCCAGGTGGCGGAAGCCGGCGTCAGGATGTGGAGAGCGGCGCGATAGTCGGACGCGGCGGCCCGCGCGCGCTTCTCGCCTTCCCCGTCATCGGCCTTGTTGACCGCTATCATGTCGGCGAGTTCGAGAATGCCCTTTTTAATGCCCTGCAACTCGTCGCCCGCGCCGGGCAGCATCAGGACGAGAAAGAAATCCGTGAGATCGGCCACCGCGGTCTCGGATTGGCCGACACCCACCGTCTCGACCAGAATGACGTCGAACCCGGCCGCCTCGCAGAGCAGCATGGTCTCGCGGGTCTTGGCAGCGACGCCACCCAGCGTGCCTGAAGATGGCGAGGGCCGGATGAAGGCGTTCCGGTCCTGTGCGAGCTGGGCCATTCGGGTCTTGTCGCCGAGGATCGACCCACCGGTGCGCGTCGATGACGGGTCGACCGCGAGGACGGCGACCTTGTGGCCGGCCCGGGTCAGCTGACTGCCGAGGGTATCGATCGTGGTCGACTTGCCGACGCCCGGCACTCCGGTGATGCCGACACGGATTGCTTTGCCTGTCTCGGGCAGGACCGCGTCGATCAGGTCACGCACCGCGGCACGATGATCGGCACGCCGTGACTCGGCCAGGGTGATCGCTCGGGCCAGGGCCGCACGGTCCCCGGCGAGGAGCCGCTCACGGAGCGCGTCGATGTCGGGAAGGGAAGGCACCATGGCAGGCTTCATGCCGGGCCGGCGCCCTTTCGTCGAGAGGGCATGCGCCGGCGATGCCACGGATCGATCCCGACACCTTCAGCCGAACGGGGAAAGCGGCGGATTGCCTCGCCATGGCCAAGATCATGCGTCAGACGCTGCGCGAGAAGCTGGGCGCAGTGGCGTCTACCCGGCAGAAGGGGCGTCGTACGATGAGGTGGCAAGACTTGCGCCCGAAGAACGCTGAGGCGGCCGAGCCGACTCGGCGCTCCATCGTCCAGATCGCCGCTTTGTTCGGTGCCGCAGCCGCTGCGCCCGGATTGTCCGGCTGCGTCGTCGATGGTCTCGCCACCGGCACGGTCGTGGGGGGCTCCAGCGAGCAATCCGCCCTCGACGTCAGCCCCGTCCTCCTCGTCGCAACCACCCGGAAGGCCGTGGGCGGCGGCTTGAAGTCACCGTATTTCGGCTCGGAGCGCGGACGTGGTCTGAGTTTCGCGGAGGTGCGGATGTCTGCACCGGACCGGTCGCTGATCGGCAAGGTCTCGTCGGTGGTCGGCGGCGACTGGGGAATCCGGTCGATCCAGCAGGTGGAGACGGGCGCCAATGCGGCCTCCGCCTTCTCGCAATCCGCCTTCGGTCGCGACGTGCTGATCTACGTCCACGGCTATCGCGAGAGCTTCGAATCGGCGGCGGTCAGCGCCGCGATGCTGTCAGACGGCATCCGATTCCGCGGCGCGTCGGGCCTGTTCACCTGGCCGTCCGCCGCCGCGACGCTCGACTACGGCTACGACCGTGAGAGTGCGTTGTGGTCGCGCGATGCCTTCGAGGATCTTTTGAAGGCGCTTGCGGCATCGCCCTCGGGCGGCCGCATCAACATCGTGGCGCACTCGATGGGCACGCTCCTCACCCTCGAGACCTTGCGGATGCTGCGCGCGGAGGCGGGCGAGGCCGCGATGGGACGGATCGGCGCGGTGGTGCTCGCCGCCCCCGACATCGACATCGACCTGTTCACCAACGGCGTCGAACGGTTAGGGCCGGACGTTCACAAGATCACTGTGATCTCGTCGACGAACGACCGTGCGCTGGAAATCTCCGGCGTGCTCGCCGGCGGGACACGGGCGGGCGCCGCCGACCGCGACCGTCTCGAAGCGCTCGGTGTGCGCGTCGCGGACGCCTCCGATTACGGCGGTGGCCTGATCAACCACGACCTGTTCCTCTCGAATCCCGAGGTGCAGGCCGTGGTGAAGCGGGCGATCTCGCGCGGCGGCGCCTAGAGCCGCGCGCTTTCTTTCGGGTAACCGGCGTCCTCTTCCTCGGAAAGCGCCCTGATCCGCCTCGACGTGGGATGGCCGAGCCTCTACAGGAGCGCTGCATTCCCTCGACAGGATCCGCGCGCGATGTTCACTCTTGAGATCGACGGCAAAGCCATTGCGGTCATCAACGCCGATGAGGAGACCGCCCGCGATCTCTTCACCTGCGATGGCTTCAAGGAAGACATCGGCACGATGACGAGTGAGGGCAAGCCGCTCTGGAATGGCACCTCCGAGTTGAAGATCCGCGCTTCGACCAAGGACGAGACCGACGAGTTCGAGCAGGCGCTGGCCGAGGACGACGGTGAGGGCGACTTCGAGGCCGATCCGCACCACGACAAGACGGCTGCGACATCCGGCGAGGCGGATCTCGACGAGGACGATGACGAGGAGGACGAGGCTGACATCGTCTTCCTGGTCGACCTCGACGACGAGCAGGAACACCTCGACGCCTGAAACGAAAACGGCCCCCGATCGGGGGCCGTTTTCTTTTCGACATCGTCGCAGCGAGCGTACTCGATTAGAGCACGACGACGCGGGTACCGACTTGAACACGGCTGAACAGGTCGATCGCATCCTGATTGATCATCCGGATGCAGCCGGATGACACGCTCTTGCCGATCGAGTGTGGCTCGGTCGTTCCATGGATGCGGAACAGCGTGTCCTTGTTGTTCTGCCAGAGATACATCGCGCGCGCGCCGAGCGGGTTGCGTGGGCCGCCGGGAACGCCAACGCCACTCTGCAGCTTTGAGACCTCCGCTTTCAGGTCCGGCCGGCGCTCGATCATCTCCTTCGGCGGATACCAATCGGGCCAAGCCTGCTTCGAGTTGATCGTCGCGGTGCCGTTCCATGAGAAGCCCTGCTTGCCCACGCCGACGCCGTAGCGGCGCGCCCGGCCATTCGGCAGAACGAGGTAGAGGTAATGGGCGCGCGGATCGACGACGATCGTGCCGACCGGCTCATTCGTGCGGTAGTCGACCTCGGCTCGTAGGAAAGCCTTGTTGAAGGTCTTGATATTGATCGCCGGCACGTTGAAGGGCTCGCCCTCAACCGGGCCGTAGGCGCGCGCGAAATCGATCGGACCGTTGTCGATCTCCCGCTGTGGCACGGGGTAACCGTCCTGCTTCGGCGCAGGTCTGGCGCCGGGCTGCCCCTCAGGCGGCAAATCGCCTGCATTCGCAGCGCCTTGAACGGCAGGCGTGTTGGCCGGAGGTTGTTCGCCGTAACGTGCAGCCCGGCGGCGAGCGTACCCGTCGGCGTCCATGGCGGCGTTCGGATCGTCGACCGGACGGCCGTTCACGACGGGGCCACTATAGGGAACGTATTCGCCACCCCGCTTCCGGTAGAGCTGCCCGTATTGATCCTTATACAGCCGGGCATCGTCGTAGCCGCCAGCACTCTGCGCGGAGACTGGGCCTGCGAGCCCGATCAGCGCGAGGCTCGATGCGGCGCCGGCCAGAAGCCGGCGCCGGTTCAGGGATGAGATCGCTTTGAACATCGGGTCGCTCGAAATTCACAGATGCGGTGCCGGCGGAACCTTCGCGAGTCCGTCAATGCTCGTGAGCGGAGCGGCCGGCACCTCGGCACGCCGATAGCAAGAAATCTTGTTTCCTGCCTGCAACATCATGGCTTTATCGACGCTCGACCGGCGAATGGCGGGATTGCGAAGACATCGACCGAAACCGGGATAGTGATGGTGCGGCGGCAGCACTCTTGTCGGTCTGCGGCGAAATTGTGGATCACTCTCCCGAATCGTCACGGAACATCATTGAAATTGATGCAGCTTCGACGACATGAAGCTCAGCCGTCTCGCCGACTGGAATCTCGCTGCCGTGGCCCATCGTGTCCGCCGTCTCCATGTGTTCGGCCTTGCGCTGGCCGTCGCCCTTTGCTGCGCAGCCGCGCCGGGAGATGCGGCGAGCCGCATTCCACAACCTCACGGCAAGCACCCTGCCAAGCCCAAGCCTGCCAAGGTGGTGAAGACCGAACCAACGACCCAGGACAAGGTGATGGAGCGCGTCGAACCGACCGGCGTATGGACATCCGGTGAGGGAGATCGCGCCTGCTACACGGGACGCCGCAAACTCTGGCAGGACGGTCAGGGCTGGTTGGTCAAACGGGTTGCCATCTGCCCCTGACGTCGGTGCTGCCGCCAGGGTGGCTGGGCGCTGTCAAGCCGTCTCGGCGGAGACCGTCGCGAAGGTCAGGAGATCGACCTGACGGGCACCGGCCCGCAGGAGCGCGCGGGCGGCCGCATTGCCGGTAGCACCTGTCGTTGTGACGTCGTCGATCAGCAATACGTGCCGTCCGGCAAGCCGCGGCTTGGCGGCTTCGGGCACGCGAAAGGCACCCTGCAGGTTGTCCGCCCGCTGGGCTCGCGTGAGGCCGACCTGGGGGCGTGTGCGCTTCACGCGGGCGAGCGCTCGGACATCGCAGGGAAGGTTCGAGGCTTTCGCCACGCTGCGCGCGAGTAGTGCCGCCTGGTTGAACCGCCGTCGCCATAGGCGAAGGGCGTGCAGCGGCACGGGCACCACGAGGTCGGCCTCGGCGATCAACTCGGCGCCGGCGGACGCCATCATCCGGGCCATGGCCCGGCCGAGATCGAGCCGGTCCCCGTACTTCAGGCGACGGACGAGATCCTGCGCCGTTCCGTCATACAGGGCGACGGCACGGGCCCTCTGAAACACCGGCGGCTCGGCAATGGCGCGCGGGCTGAGCAGTGTGCCGACCCCGAGGTCGAGCGCGAACGGCGTGCCTAACCGCTCGCAGTAAGGCCGTTCGATCAACCGTAGGCCCGACCAACAGGCCGGACAGAGCGCGTGCGGCTCCGCCGTCGCCTGCCCACAGGCGATGCAGGTCGGCGGATAGACCAGCCCGAGCACCGCGCCGAGCGCGGAGCGCAGGCCACCGGCGAATGCGCTCCGCAATGTAGCCAATCAGCGCGCGCCCTGCTGTTGTCCCTGCTGCTGAGCCCTGGCCTTCTTGTTCGCGTAGTGACGGCCGACCATACAGCCGCCGGCCGCACCGATGACGCCGTGCCCGGCCGCATGTCCGGCAAGACCACCGACGAGCGCGCCCTTCAGGCATCCCTTGGCATCCGCCGCAGTGCCGATTCCTGCGAGCGCAAGGGCAAGCGCGGTGACGGTGAGAAAGCGTGACATGGACATCTCCCAGCTCAAAAGCGCAGCTGTAACGGTGGCGCCGGCATCCCGTTCCCGTTGTCTCGCGATCTTGATGACGTCCGCGCGCCAGGGGCACTCTGGCGTCGAGGCCGGTTCTGCCCCATCTCCCGCGACGATGAGCCAGCCCCCTCCCCTCTTCGATACCGCCCTCGTAAGGCAGCGCCTCGCTCGGGCACACCGCGCGGGCTACGCCGACTTTCTGCTGGCGCGCGCCGTCGAGGACCTCGACGAACGCCTAGCAGCGGTCCTGCGCCGGTTTCCGCTCGCGCTCGATCTCGGCACTCCGTCGCCTTCGGCAGTCCGGTGGCTACGTGCGAGCGGACGCACCGACGCTGTCGTGCGCATGAGCCCAGTTCCTGAGCCGGGCGAACGGTTCGGCATCGTCGGCGATCCGGAGGCATTACCCTTCGGCAGCGATGGGCAGTTCGATCTCGCGGTCTCGTTGCTGGCATTGCACGCGGCCAACGATCTGCCTGGAACGCTCGTGCAGTTGCGCCGGGCGTTGAAGGCCGACGGTTTGTTTGTCGGATGTCTGCTCGGCGGCGCGACATTGACGGAGCTACGCCAGGCTTTCCAGTTTGCCGAGAGCGAAGTCGAGGGCGGAATCAGCCCGCGCGTGGCACCGTTCGCGGAGGTGCGCGACCTCGGCGGATTGCTGCAGCGGGCCGGGTTCAGCCTGCCGGTGACCGATTCCGAGCGCATCACCGTGCGCTATGCCGATCCGTTCGCGCTGATGCGCGACCTGCGCGCCATGGGGTTGACCAATGCCCTGACCGAGCGCCGCCGCACTCCGCTGCGGCGTGCGACGCTGCTGCGGGCTGCCGAGATTTATGCCGAGCGCTTCGCTGATCCCGACGGACGCCTGCGCGCGACCTTCGAGCTGATCTGGCTCTCCGGCTGGGTGCCGCATGAGAGTCAGCAGAAGCCCTTGAAGCCCGGCAGCGCCCAGGCCCGCCTCGCCGATGCACTCGGGACACCGGAACACGTCGTCGATCCCTCCGGAGGAACCACCCGATGAAGGAACCCGGCCCTGACCATCCAATCACCATTGCCCCGCATGCCGGCCGCATCCGCGTGATCGCGAACGGGATCACCGTCGCCGATACCACGCGCGCACTAGCGTTGAAGGAGGCGTCCTATCCGGAGGTCCTCTACATCCCGCGGGAAGACGCTCTGTGGGATCATTTCGCCCGAAACGCCCGGACTACGCATTGCCCCTACAAAGGTGAGGCGAACTATTTCGACCTCGACGTCGGCGGGCCGCCACGACAGGCTGCGGTCTGTAGCTACGAGAAGCCGTTCCCGGCAGTGGCGCGGATCAAGGAGTACCTCGCCTTCTATCCCGACAAGGTCGACGCGATCGAGGAAGGTTGAGGGTTCATCCTGCCGACGGGTTCGTCTCGGCCGCAGATGCGCCACGGCTTCTAAGAAAACGAAGGAGCCTTTCCCGTCTCCCCTGATCAGGCCCCGAGCAGATCGACCAGGAACGGGATTAGCGGCGCGTCTGCCGGCGGCATCGGCATGTCGCGTAAGCCGCCCGGCCGCACCCATTTCAGAGCCTGCCCCTCCATCGAGCGCGGCGTGCCCTCCCAGCGTCGACAGATATAGAGCGGCATCAAGAGGTGAAAGTCGGGATAGGCATGGCTCGCAAAGGTCAGGGGCGCGAGGCACGGCTCCTCGACGACGATGCCGAGTTCCTCTGCAAGTTCGCGGATCAGCGTTGCCTCGGGACGTTCGCCGGGCTCGACCTTGCCGCCGGGAAATTCCCAGAGGCCAGCCAGTTGCTTGCCCGGCGGCCGCTGCGCGAGCAACACCCGCCCGTCCGTATCGACGAGCGCCACCGCAACGACGAGGAGCAGCCGCAACGGCGTCGCCTCGCTCACGGCACGATCGCGAAGACGGCTTCGACCTCGGCGCCCGTCGCGATCGTGCCAGCCTCGACCGGCACGGCGACACGATCCTTGGCGACGGATCGCGCCATTGCAGCGTAAGGCGCCGGCCGCGGGTGCTCGGCGCGCGGCGGCGAAGCGATGGAGAGCGCTGGGCCGAGCTTCAGCCCTGCGGCCTCGGCGAGCCGCTCGGCCTGGGCGCGGGCATCCTTCATTGCAGCGACCTGGACCTCAGCCTGCACCCGGCCCGGATCGCGCAGGCCGAAGCTCACGCCGTCGATCCGATTGGAGCCGGCATCGAGCGCGCGGCGCATCAATTCGCCGAGCTTAGGCATGTCGCCGAGCCGTACCATGACTCGGTTTGAGGCTGCGTAGCCGTCGGCCTGCTCGCGGAACGATCCGTCAGGCTGGCGGATCTGGCGGCTCACTGGCTGGAGGGTAACCGATGAGGTGCCGATGTCTGCATCGGGGACGCCCAGCTCCTTCGCCGTGGCGATGATACCCTTGGCGGCGCTGCTGGCGGCGTCGAGAGCGGCAGCGGGTGTCTGACCCTTGGTTTGCACGCCGATCTCAACGGAGGCGAAGTCCGGCGGCGTCTCGATCTGAGCGCGGCCGATTACGCCGATGCGGCCGGCGCGATCGTCATCACCTGCGAAAGCAGGACCGCAGAGAGCGAGGACGACGCCGAGCAGAGCGGCAGCAGACGCCCTCACGAGCGGTAATCTCCGTTGATGGCGACGTATTCCTTGGTGAGATCGCAGGTCCAGACCCGCGCCCTCCCCTGCCCCAGGCCGATCTCGACCTTCACCGTGATCTCCGGCTCGCGCATCACGGCGCTGGCCGCCTCCTCGCTGTAATCGGGATCGCGGGCACCCTCGTGAGCGACGCGCACGTCGCCGAAGGAAATGGTGAGCCGATCACGGTCGGCCGGCTCGCCGGCCTTGCCAACGGCCATGACCACACGGCCCCAATTCGCGTCCTCGCCGGCAATGGCCGTCTTCACCAGCGGCGAGTTGGCGATCGACATCGCGATGCGATGGGCCGAGGCATCGCTCTCCGCACCCTCGACCTCGACCGTTACGAGCTTGCGCGCGCCCTCTCCGTCCCGCGCGACGAGCTGGGCCAGCTCGATCAGCAGATCGTCGAGGGCAGTGCGGAAGCCTGCCAACCGGGCGTCGTCGGCGCGCTCGACGGCGGCGTTGCCGGCTTTGCCGGTCGCAAAGAGCAGCAGCGTGTCGGAGGTCGAGGTGTCACCGTCGATGGTGACGCAATTGAAGCTCTTGCCCGTGCCCTCGGTCAGCAGTTCGCCGAGGACACCCTGAGGCAGAGCGGCGTCGGTGAAGACGAAGGACAGCATCGTCGCCATGTCTGGCGCGATCATGCCGGCACCCTTGGCCATGCCGTTGATCGTGACCGTCTTGCCGTCGATCTCGGCCGTCCGCGTGGCGAGCTTCGGAAAGGTGTCAGTGGTCATGATCGCGCGGGCGGCGGCGTCCCAGGCGCGAGGGCCATCCTCAGCGCGAGCCGCGCAATCGGCGAGCACGCCGTCGAACTTGTTGGCGTCCAGCGGCTCGCCGATGACCCCGGTCGAGGCGATGAAGACCTCCTCACGTCCGCAGGGCGCGGCCTTCGCCGCGATGTCGGCGGTCAGCGAGACGGCCTCGCGGCCCTTGAGCCCGGTGAAGGCATTGGCGTTACCGGAATTGACGACGAGTGCGCGGGCCGTGCCGTTGCCGGCAGCCAGGGCTTCCCGGCACCAGTCCACGGCGGCCGAGGGGCAGCGCGAGCGCGTGAACACACCGGCCACCGTCGTGCCCTCATCGAGCGCGACCCAGAGAACGTCGGTGCGGCCCGTGTAGCGGATACCGGCCTGGGCCGTGGCCAGCCGGATTCCTGCAATGGCCGGAAGCTCTGGCGAGTGGCCCGGCGCGAGCGGAGATACGGGCGTTGCCGCTTGAGAAGCCATCGATCCGCGCCTCGTCGTTCACAACCGCAGAAAACATCCGCAGCGGCGCCCTGTTGCCCTGGCTCAGCGGCGGGCGTCAACCGCAGCGATCAGGGCTGTTTCGCTGCGGCAATGGGGCAGTGCAGTGCAAAACAAAGCCCTCGATCGAGCCGAAACTTGAATAATCCAAATCCCATGTCTAGCCTGTTGCGATGCAACCTAATCCGGCGACTGCGCGACAGGACGGAATGAGGAATGCCTCGGCTCTGGCAGAGTGCGAGGTTCAAGGCGGCTGCTACGGCGTACAGGTTCTTGTCGCCGGCCGCCGTAAGCGTTGGCGCGACGAAGTCAGCACCGAAATCAAGCGGGCCGGTTACAACGCCACCACCGTCGATAGCGGCGTCGACGCGCTGACTATCCTCGCGCTCGGCGTGCCGATGGACGTCCTCGTCACCGACGCGGAATTACACGGCGATCTTCGCTGCTCCCGGTTGGCGGTCGAAGCGAGAGCGCTCCGGCCGAACCTCGCCATCATCTTCGCGAGCCACGCGAAAGAGGTAGTGGATTGCGTGCCTGATGCGCTCGTCGTTTCCCCGGATGCCAAGGACGGCACTCTTACCGGCACTGTCCGCGAGGCACTCCAGGCAAGGGCCTGAGAGCCCAGAGCGACGGCGGCAGCATCGCTTTTCCTAGACGACACGGTATGTTGAGCCATCGATCTCGGAGTTGGCCATGTCCCTGCTGCGTCGCGATTGCCTCGTCCTGCTCGGTGCACTCGCCGCGAACGGGGCGCGAGCCGGCGAAGACAGGAATTCGAACGCCCACAATTTCTCGTTCGCGAAGCCGGGCGGCGGCCTGCTTCCCCTTGCCGAGTATTCTGGCAAGCCACTTCTCGTCGTGAACACGGCGACAGCCTGCGGTTACGCGGGGCAGCTCACCGGGCTGCAAGGCCTCTGGACGCGCTTCGGCGAACGCGGGCTCACCGTGATCGCGGTGCCCTCACCGGATTTCGGCAACCAGGAGCCGCTTGACGGCGTGGCCATCGCCGATGCCGTTCGTAAGAGCCACGGCGTGACCTTCCCGGTGGCGGATAAGACCCATGTGCGCGGCGCGACGGCCCACCCGTTCTACCGTTGGGCCGCGGCCGAGATGCCCGGGCAGACGCCGCAGTGGAACTTTCACAAATACCTGGTCAGCCGCGACGGCAGCCTGCGCGCGGCCTTCGCCTCGCAGGTCGAACCGAGCGACCCGCGGATCATCAGCGCCATCGTCGCCGAGCTCGGCTCAGCCTAAGCCGTCATCACGATCGGTCCGAGGATGAGGCCGGCCGCCAGCAGGACGGCGAAGGGGCCGAAGCCATGGCCCCAGTCGACCGTGCTTATCGCATGCGCTCTGCCCGCGGAATGTCAGCGGGTGGCCGCAATCGGCCTGCGGAATGCGGTGCGCTCCTGCCATGCCGAGCGTCGCCCCGCCCGCGTGATCGTCCGATCGCGACTGGTGGCGGCTCGGACGGATAATTCGAGGCGAATGGGTTCGATGGCACTCCGGCGGCGCCGAGACCGACCGTGCTGCCGGGAAAGCCTTGCGCCGACGCAGGCCATGCCGCGGTGGCCGCAAGAAGGATCAGGCCGAGTCTCACCGCGCGCATCACGTTCCATCTCATGGGGGCAGGGTCTCCCGCGATGGTAGGGCGGCACCCCATATGGCGACAGTACGGCCCGATACTGGCCGCATGGAGAAGCGAAGAATGGACCCGCATCGGTTCGAGCATGACGGCAACAGCTACGAGGTCCTGTTCGAGCGGACGCCGGAGGGATGGGTTGCCCGTATCCGCTGCGAAGACGACGACACAGTCCAGGTCATGGCGTTCCCGAACGGTGTCGGCTTCGACCCGGAAAACGCGCGAGGATCGCTCATCGCGGGTTGCCAGGCGGCCGTCGCCCGACATGCAGGCGCGCCTGCGACGCGGCACTGAAACAGCGAACCGGAACCGCTACGAACGACGGCCGTTCGCTGGTGAGAACGACAGGGAGTACGGGATGAGCAACGTCACCTATCACGTCATCGAGCATGACGGCGGATATGCCTACAAGGTTGGGGACACGATCTCGGAGACCTTCCCAAGCCATGACGACGCCCTGCGTGCTGCCCGGATTGCGGCGTCGGAGCAGCGCATACCCGACGAGGACCGGACCATCGAGTATCAGGACGCCCGCGGCTCCCGCCGCCTGGAGACGTCCCAGGGCAACGACCGGCCGGAGACGGACGTCGACGGCTGAGGCAGAAGTCCTCGGCTCCCTGAAACACGAGTGCGCGGTGTTGCCCGCGCGCGTCGCTCGGCGTCTTCCAAGTCGCGTTGGCTTGGTGTAAGGCGACCCGCAAGGCGAATTGACCACGCCGAATCGCTTGCCGTCAGGACGTTCCACTCGGGAAGATCCCCGGGGCTTGGAACGCTTGGCGGTTTTGCCCGTCGAGCATGGCGATCCGGCGCGGTCCGCAGATCAAACAGATTAAACCCGAAGGATGACGACAGTTGCAGGTACTTGTTCGCGACAACAACGTTGATCAGGCGCTTCGCGTCCTCAAGAAGAAGATGCAGCGCGAGGGCATCTTCCGCGAGATGAAGCAGCGCAAGGCCTACGAGAAGCCCTCCGTCCGCAAGGCTCGTGAGAAGGCCGAGGCCGTCCGCCGCGCGCGCAAGCAGGCTCGCAAGACTGCGATCCGCGAGGGCTTGATCGCCGCTCCGAAGCCGAAGCCCCGTACCGGCGGCCCGCGTCGTCCCGGCGGTTTCCCGTCAGCCGCTCCGTCGGCCAGCGCCGCTCCCGCGACCAACGTCGCTTCGTAAGTCGATTGTGGCCGGGTTATTCAGCCCGGCCGATCTGGACCAACGAAAACAGGCCCGGCCCTCTGCGGCGCGGGCCTGTTTTCGTTGGTCACGCTGCGCGGTTGGCGATCGTCGCCCGATCGGCTTGAACGAGCACGTCGAAGGCGCGCCAGGGCTTCTGCATAAAGACGGCACGGCGCGGCAGGGACTCGCTGCGATCGCCGGCGTTGCCCGACGTGACCACCATTCGCACCTTCGGCCAGCGCTTCTCGACCGTCCGAGCCAGTGCGAGCCCGTCCATTTTTCCTTCGAGGCCAATATCGGCGAATAGCAGCGCCACGTTCACGTCTGGCCGCTCAAGCACGGAGATCGCCGCTTCTGCGCTTGAGCAGGCGATTACGTCGAGATCGGTCTCTTCGAGGACGGCGGAGGCGAGGTCGCGGATCGCGGCATCATCCTCGACCACGAGCGCGACGGGACAGTCCGCGGGGTCATGCTGGGCCATGGAATCTCCTCGGGGCTGGGGGCGTTCGGGCATAGTCTCACCGCATCGCGACCAAGCGGAGCGGCCTCCGATACACACGGGTGCGGCCTTGCGCGGCGATGCGGTCTGCGAATCAGTCGAAAACCCATCGTCGAACGCGGTGTGGCCTTTCGTCAACAAGCAAGGTTATTTTCCATCCTAGCCAATGCTTGGACACGACGTATGGCGAAGGATCGTCACGCGCTAACGTTCGATCATGGTTAACGGTTCGTTCACTGCCCTTGCCAGATGATAAATCTTCGTCGGCAAAAGCGTAGCCATTCGGCCCGTATCTTGCAGACCGAGAAGTCTGGATGTCCGCTGGCGGATCTTGGACCCGCGCAGCAACAGGGTGTGCGTGAGCCATGTGCCGCTTCCTCGCCTATCTCGGTGAGCCGGTCTTCCTCAACGAACTCGTCTGCGCGCCGACGCACTCGCTCGTGCACCAGTCGCTACACGCGACGGAGGCGAAGACCGAGACCAACGGCGATGGATTCGGAATCGGCTGGTATGGTGAGCGGCAGGAGCCCGGCGTCTACCGCGACGTCTGCCCAGCTTGGTCGGACGAAAACCTCGTCAATCTCTGCTCGCAGGTACGCGCCAGCGCCTTCTTCGGCCATGTCCGTGCCTCGACCGGCACCGCGACGACGCGTGCCAACTGTCACCCCTTCGCGCATGGTCGGCACCTGTTCATGCACAACGGCCAGATTGGCGGCTACCACCGTATCAAGCGTGGGCTTGAAGCGCTGATCCCGGACGACCTTTACGACCACCGCCGGGGCACCACCGACTCCGAGGCGATCTTCCTGCTCGCGCTCGCCAATGGCCTCGCCGAAGATCCGATCGGTGCGATGGAAACGACCTTCGCTACCGTCCGAGACCTGATGCAGGCCGCCAAGATCACCGAGCCGTTGCGCTTCACGGCTTTGCTTACGGACGGCGTCACGCTCACGGCCTACCGCTGGGCCTGCGACGGGCGCCCGCCGAGCCTGTACTTCCGCGAATCGGAGGCCGGCATCGTCGTCGTGTCTGAGCCGATCGACGGGTGCCGCGAGGGTTGGCAGGTGGTGCCGAAGGGCGCGACGCTCCAGGCGACGCGTGGCCATCCCGCGATCGTCCGAAAAGGCGGAGACGTGTGCCGGATCGCTGCCTGACCTGCACTGGAGCCGACGGCCTCGATCCCTATCTGGAGGGCATTGCATCACGATGCTCGAAGGCCCTCCAGGATGAACCACTCCGTTCAGCTCCACATCGCAGGTACTTGGCGCGATGGTAGCGAGCGCGCGACGCTGCCGAACCTGAACCCCGCCACCGGGGAAACCCTCGGCCAGATTGCCGTCGCCACGCGGGCCGATCTCGACGAGGCGCTGGAGGCGGCCGAGCGCGGTTTCGCGGCCTGGCGCAAGGTCTCGGCCTTCGAGCGCGGCAAGGTGTTGCGCAGGGCTGCAGCGCTGATGCGCGAGCGCACCGAGGACATCGCCCGGCTGCTCACCGTCGAGCAGGGCAAGCCCCTTGCGGAAGCCCGCATTGAGTGCGGCGTCGCTGCCGACGTGATGGAGTGGTTCGCCGAAGAGGGCCGCCGCGCCTATGGTCGTGTGATCCCGGCGCTGGCCGATGGCGTACTGCAGATCGTGGTACGCGAGCCGATCGGCCCTGTTGCTGCCTTCACTCCCTGGAACTTTCCCCTGAACCAGGCTGTGCGGAAGATCTCGGCCGCGCTGTGCACGGGCTGCTCGGTGATCCTGAAAGCCCCGGAGGACACGCCGGCAAGCTGCCGGGAGCTCGTCCATGTCTACCTCGACGCCGGCGTGCCCGGCGATGTGCTGGGACTGGTCTTTGGCGACCCCGCCGAAATCTCCAGTTACCTGATCCCGCATCCGGTCATCCGCAAGATCTCGTTCACGGGTTCAGTCCCGGTTGGCAAGCAGCTCGCGGCACTGGCCGGTCAGCACATGAAGCGGGCCACGATGGAACTCGGCGGCCACGCCCCGGCAATCGTGTTCGACGACGCCGATGTCGAGAAGGCGGTGACTGTGCTGAGCGCGAATAAGTTCCGCAATGCCGGCCAGGTCTGTGTCTCGCCGACCCGTTTCCTCGTGCAGGAGCGGGTCTACGATCGCTTCGTCGACGGATTCACAGAGGCGGCGCGGAAGATCCGCGTCGGCAACGGGCTGGAGGACGGGACCACCATGGGCCCGCTCATTCATAGCCGCCGCCTGGAGGCGGTCGAGGGGCTCGTCGCCGATGCGGTGGCAAAGGGCGCGCAGTTGCGCACTGGCGGCAAGCGCATCGGCAACCGGGGAAACTTCTTCGAGCCGACCGTCCTGACCGACGTGCCGCGCGATGCCCGTGCCATGAACGAGGAACCCTTCGGGCCGGTCGCCCTGATCAACCGCTTCCAGGATGACGAGGAGGCCCTGCGCGAGGCCAACCGCCTACCCTTCGGCCTTGCTTCCTACGCCTATACGCGCTCGGCAGAGCGGGCGACGCGGGTCTCGTCCAGCATCGAGGCCGGTATGGTCTCGATCAACCACCACGGCATCGCCCTCCCCGAGACGCCTTTCGGTGGCGTCAGGGATTCCGGCTACGGCAGCGAGGGCGGATCAGAGGCAATCGAGGCTTACCTCACGACGAAGTTCGTCACGCAGGCGAATTTTTGAGGTTGAAAACCTGCTAGGCGCGGTGCGCATCTGAACTGGCGAGAGACCATCCGGCCTCTCGCTGCGGCCATGCGAACCAATCCAGAACCACATCCGCGACGTCAGCGTTAGCCTTGGATTGCTTCGCTGCGCTCGCACTGACGACGCCGCCCTCATTGCCCGACGTTCCTACCTAGACATTTTCACCGTTTGGCAATGAGAGTCTCGTGACGGCACAAGTCTCCCTAAGACAAGTTTGCAGCCACCAGGCTTGAGCGTGAATCGACGCCAAATCCTGTTTGATAACGGAATGAACTTCCGTTCACGCAACTTTCTCGCAACTCCTCGCGTTGCCGTCCGCAATTTCTAGACGCGAAGGACAGCTTGGTCCGCGAGCTGCTCCGAGGGAGTACTCGCGATGCTTTACCTCATGCATGAGGCACGTAATCTCATGCTCACTCCGATGCGAATGGCAGCGGAGGCGACCAAGCTGGCCTGCGAGAATCCGTTCCATCCGCTCTCATATGCGCCGAACCACAACGTCATCTCGGCGGGCTGCGAGATGTTCGAGCGGACGACCCGCTCCTACCCGAAGCCTGCCTTCGATCTGCCGACACCGGAGCGCGTCGTCTGGGAGAAACCGTTCTGTCGCGTGCTCGCCTTCGGTGAAGACACCACCAAGCCGAAGATGCTGCTCGTCGCGCCGATGTCGGGCCACTACGCCACGCTTCTCCGCGGCACGGTCGCCGCCTTCGTCGAGACCCACCAGGTCTTCATCACCGACTGGACGAATGCCCGCGAGGTGCCGCTGTCCGAGGGCGCCTTCGGCATGTCGGACTATATCGATTACTGCATCGAAATCTTCGAGGCACTCGGGCCGGATCTCAACGTAATGGCTGTGTGCCAGCCCTCGGTGCCGGTCATTGCCGCCATCGCGCGGATGGAGGAGGACGGCAATCCGCTCGCGCCGCGCTCGGCCGTCTTGATCGGCGGACCGATCGACACCCGCCGCTCGCCGACCGCCGTGAACGCCATGGCGCAGGAGAAGGGCATTCGCTGGTTCGAGCAGAATTGCATCCAGAGTGTGCCGCACGGCTATCGCGGCACAGGCCGGGCCGTCTATCCGGGCTTCATGCAGCTCGTCGGATTCATGAGCATGAACCCTGAGCGCCATGCAGGCTCCCATTGGGACATGTTCGACCACCTCGTCGCGGGCGACGGCGAATCCGCCGAGAAGCACCGGCGGTTCTACGACGAGTATCTGGCCGTGATGGACCTCACGGCCGAGTTCTATATCGAGACCGTCGAGAAGGTGTTCATCGAGCATTCCCTGCCCAAGGGCGAGCTGATGCATCGTGGACGGGTGATCGATCTCGGCGCCATTCGTCAGTGCCGCCTCATGGCCGTCGAGGGCGAGAAGGACGACATCACCGGAATCGGCCAGACGCAGGCAGTCCTGGAGCTCGCCGCGAACCTTCCGGCGGAGGCGAAGGCCTACCATCTCCAATCGGAGGCCGGGCATTACGGCATCTTCAACGGATCGCGCTTCCGCGCCGAGATTGTGCCGAAGATCATCGTCTTCACGCAGGACGACGCCGATCGGCCAATCGTCGTCAGCAGACGCCGCGGCAGCCACGCCATGTCTCACGTGATCCGCAGCGATCGGCATTCGCATGCCGGGCACGCCGACCATCGCCCGAGCGAGCACCATTGGCACCGGGGCATGACGGCCAATCGCAGTGGTCGATCGATCAATGATACCGGCGGCGAAATGCGCCTGCTGGTTGGAAAAGGGGCTCGGGCGCGCTGAGTCGATCAGGCGTTGGGGAGACCGTCCAAGTCGAGCAGGTCTCGTCGCCCCTCCAGCCTGAGCAGGAAGCTCTTCGTCCCCAGACCTCCCGCGAAGCCAGTCAGCTTTCCCGACGCGCCGATGACCCGGTGGCAGGGTGCGATGATCGAGATTGGATTCTTTCCGTTCGCCGCGCCAACCGCCCGCACCGCTTTGGGCTGACCGATCTGAACGGCGATCTGCCCATAGGACCGCGTCTCGCCGAAGGGGATCGTCAGGAGTGCCTGCCAGACCTGCTGCTGAGAGGGCGTGCCCTGGAAATCGAGAGCGAGCGAGAATTTGCGGAGCCGCCCCGCGAAATACTCTGTCAGCTGCCGTTGGGCTTCGGCCAGCACCGGATGCCCTGCATCCTCACGGCTCGTGCTGACACGGACCCGCAACGGATCGTCGCCCTCCCACAGCACTGCCGCGAAGCCACGTTCGCTGGCTACAAGCGTGAGCGCGCCAACCGGCGACGGCATGGTCGTATGAACGCAGGCCGTCAGAGGGGTTTCGAGGGGCGTGGATGTGCCGACTGGGATTGGCATGAACTGATCTCCCCGCACGTCGACTGTCCCATCCGCCAAGGCGCAGGAAAGCTCATTCGGTTCGAAGATCATGGGGATCAGGTGGTGCCGCTTGAGGGATTCGAACCCCCGACCCCCTCATTACGAATGAGGTGCTCTACCAGCTGAGCTAAAGCGGCTGAACCGACTCGGATCAATGGCCGAGCCGTCCCGTTGGGCACAGGCTCTTAGAGACCGTACCGCGCCTTGGCAAGGCTGGCGCGAGCACGGTGTCAACTTCTCCGCAGCCTGCAATCACCACATCCCGCGCGCGCCAAACCCGGCCCAGCTCGATGCGGCAACGGCGCTACAGATCGAGCGATCGATCTTGAGCAGAATGTTCGAGCCTGCCGTAACCCGGCCGGAGGCGTCGCGCAGAGGCGTCGGGTAAGGCATGAAGCAGATCTTGCGGCCATCCGGTCGCTCAAGGATGTGCTGGATTCCGCGAACGGCGCGGCCTTCCCTCAACGAAACGGCCATAGAGCACTCGTCGTGAGCCAGCTCGGATCCGTCGGCCTCGAAGAGCCGCCAGGCGCCGCACCAGCGAGCCTTACCCAGCACGGGGCGGAAGCCCCACAGCTTGGCCGCCGCATCGTTGTAATAGGTGAGCCAGCCCTCGGCATCGGTCGTGTAAAGGGCTGCAGGAATCTGCCGGAACAGTTCGGCCCGCGAGGGCTCGTAATTCCAGTCGGAATCCGGTGCGTCGAAATCGTAGTCGATGCCTTCGAGGTCCATAGTGCCTCCCGCAACAGACGAGCCGAAGCCCAGGGCGAAGACCGCGGCCGGTCTCCGTTTGCCCCCATCTGTCGCGTGTACCTGTGAGCCTCCCGGCTGCTTTTCGCAGGCCGCCCGAGGCTCGTCGGTGAGCGCCGGCGGGCGCGCACTCCAGATCGTCCAACCCAACAGGATTGTGCCTGAACAGCTTCCGGGGGCGGTTGCTGCTCCGACGCCATGACCGGGATGACCAGTCTGGGCTCTCATGCTGAGCCGTGTACGGACGCAATGGTCAAAACATGAAAAAAACTTCGATGCAAGTAGGCTCAACCATTGGTGCAATGCGATATTTTGCCTTTCGCTGATCAGCCCTTCGGGTCGCGGCTGGGTCGTCAGTATCTCCCCCCAGTGCAGCGTGTCGCAGTCTGGGTGATTGATGCCGGACTCGCGCTTCCCCTATGGTCGGCCGCATGGACGCGATCGCGATCGATTTCGAGACGGCCAACGAGCGCCGGGACAGCGCCTGCGCAGTCGGGCTCGCCTGGATCGAAGGCGGTCGCGTCGTGCGGCGCGAAACCCGGCTGATCCGACCGCCGGAGCTGCGCTTCTCGCCGGGTAACATCCGCATCCACGGCATCCTGCCCGCCGATGTACGCGATCAGTCGAACCTGCCCGAAGCCATGGCGGAGTTCCTGCCGGACCTCACGGACAGGCTGGTGCTCGCGCACAATGCGGGCTTCGATATGGGTGTGCTTTCGGCCTCGCTCGCCGCCTGGGGCCGGCCGGTGCCGCCTCTGCGATACCTCTGCACGCTGCGGATCGCGCGGCAGGTTTTTCCCGATCCTGCCGGGTGCGGGCTAGCCAAGGTCGCCGCGCGCCTCGGTATCCGCTTCGAGCACCATGATGCGGGCGAGGATGCCTATGCCTGTGCTGAGATCGCCCTGGCGGCAATGCGCGAGACCGGCTCCGACAGCGTCTCGGATCTACCGCGGGCCCTGAGGCTTCCAGCGGTCGTCATCCCTGGCGGTTACGTCCCTGATTCCGAGGCCTCGAACTCGACAGCCTCGCGCGCGCTGCTCGCCGGGCGGAGACAGCCCAAGGCTGCGCCAGCCCTGCGGTTCTCGGTCCGTGGCAGCAAGGGAAACCGTTACGACGTGGTGCTGGAGGAGCGCAGCTTCGGGCTCTATCTGCGCTGCGACTGTACAGCTGGCCGACACCGTCGGCGCTGCCGCCATGTCGATGCGATGATCGACGGAGACGTCACCGATCTGATGTCCGGCAATCTCGGCGATGTCGAGCGCTTGCGTCTCCGCATTCTGGCGTCTGGTGCGCCTGTCGAGCCGAGCCGCGACAGAGCGCCAGTCGAGCTACGCAGGCAGGCTGACTTCGCCTGACCCGCCTCAGCGGCGCCGAGCGGGCGTGCGCAACGGCTCGATGCTGACGGCGCGGCGCCAGAGCTGCAGCATGATCCAGGCCGCGCCGAGGCTGAACAACGCCATCAGGACGTGGCCGATCGTATCGCCGAGCTCGAACAAACCGGCCAGCGCCCAGCCGGCCGCGACTGCTGCAGCGAAGACCTCGGTCCCGACCAGCACCATCAGGCTGACGATCGTGATCAGGTTACGGGTGTTCACGGGCTGAGACCCTGTCATCCAATTCGGCGTTCACGCGCAGTAGCGCGAGAGCACCCGCGCGTGCAACCGATGCTCGCTTGCAGGTCAGCGCGGGGCGCGCTTGGCGAGGATCCGCTGCAGCGTACGCCGATGCATGTTCAGACGGCGCGCGGTCTCGGACACGTTGCGCTGACACAGCTCGTAGACGCGCTGGATGTGCTCCCAGCGTACGCGGTCCGCCGACATCGGATTCTCCGGCGGATCGGCTCGCTCGCCCGGTTGCGCCATGAGCGTACCGTGGATCTCGTCGGCATCGGCTGGCTTGGCGAGATAGTCGAAGGCGCCGAGCTTCACGGCCGTAACGGCCGTCGCGATGTTGCCGTAACCGGTGAGCACCACGCCGCGCGCCTCCGGCCGGCGCTCCTTGAGCCGGGCAATGACGTCGAGGCCATTCCCGTCGCCGAGCCGCATGTCGATGACGGCGAAGGCAGGCGGCTCGCGGTCGACCGCGGCGACGCCCTCGGCCACGCTCTCAGCGACCTGGACCTGATAGCCGCGCGCCTCCATGGCCCGCGCGAGCCGGGTCGAGAACGGACGGTCGTCGTCGAGGATCAGCAGGCTGCGGTCGCTGAACGCGGCGAGCGGATCGGAATCAGACAGCACCCCCGCATCGTTTCCGTGGGTCGGCGCGCCGCTGTGACTGAGCATGCGACTATCCTCTTGGTCGGTCACCTAATCTTCGACTTATATGGGTGCGGCGACGCGTTCCGGCAGGGGTCGAACCGAATTGTGCGCGATAAATTCGCCGGCGACCGATCCACGCTCGAAGATGTGCCGCGCCCAGGAAATTCGGGCCACGGCGCCGCGCATGTCGGGGCCTGTGTCATTCGATAGCGCGAGCTGCGCGCCCGATCGCTCGATCAGGGTTTTGGCGATGAACAATCCGAGGCCGAGCCCCGACCCGACGGAGTCGGGCGCCGTCGAGGGGGCCGGGCTGCGGGTGGTAACGTAGGGCTCGCCGGCACGCAGCAGCACCTCACTCGGGAAGCCGGGGCCGTCGTCCCGGACTTCGAGAGAGACCCGGTCGAGCGTCCATCGCGCCTGGATCACCACGCGTGATTCGGCGAAGTCGACGGCGTTATCGAGGATGTTCGCGAGGCCGAACATCACGCCAGGGTTCCGCCGACAGGACGGTTCCGGCCCCTCCCCGCCCTTGACGACCTCGACGACGATGCCAAGAGCCCGTTGCGGTGCGACCAGCTCCTCGATCAGGTGGCCGAAAGTCAGCGTCTGCAGGAAGCCTTCGTCCTCGTCGAGGGAGGTGAGCTTTGAGAGGATCCCGCGGCAGCGATCCACCTGGTCGCGCAGCAATTTGAGGTCGTCGGCAATCGCCAGCGTCGCGCTGGGACCGAGCTGCCGGTCGAGCTCCTTTGCTACGACCATGATGGTGCCCAACGGTGTGCCGAGTTCGTGCGCCGCCGCGGCCGCCAGCCCGTCGAGCTGCGAGAGGTGCTGCTCGCGCGCCAGCACCAGCTCGGTCGCCGCAAGCGCCTGGGCCAGCTGTCTCGCCTCTTCGGCGACGCGCCAGGCATAGACACCAGTGAACGCGGTGCCGAGCAGGATCGCCGTCCAGACGCCGGACACGTAGAGAAACGGCAGTTCGATGCGCCCGTCGGCGAACCAGGGCAGCGGTTGGTGCACCAGCGCCAGCAACGTCGCCAGCCCGATCGCGAGCATGCCGAGCGCCAGGGTCCGCTCGGGCGGCAGGGCAGTGGCAGAGATAAGCACGGGCGCGAGGAACAGCAGCGAGAACGGGTTCTGCAATCCCCCGGTGAGGAACAGCAGCGCCGCGAGCTGCACGATGTCGAACGCGAGCAGCAGCGCGGCGGAATCGTCGCTGAGCCGGTAGCTTGCGGGAAAGCGGATCCGAAGCGCCAGGTTCAACCACGACGAGATCGCGATCACCAGGAAGCACCAGCCGAAGGGCAGGCGCAGGCCAAGCCCGAACTGCGCGCCGAGCACCGCAGCGCTCTGCCCGGTCAGGGCGAGCCAGCGCAGGCGCACGAAGGTGTCGAGCCGGAGATGCCGCGCGTCGTTCACGACGGATCCGCTGCCCATCTCACTCACGATTGTTCAGATCCCATCGCGCAGCAACCGACCCGTCAACGCCGGTGCAGATCAATCCGGGAAGAGGATGGTACACCGATTGGTTCCCGGGACAGGAGTTTGCCGAAAAGATCAATTCTGCCGGGCGCCGTCGATTGTTAAGACGCGTCGGTACACGTGCGCACAAGGGAAGTCGTCATGGACCTCGCCTACGCTTGGTACGAAGCGATGAGGGCGATGCTGGCGCCGGCTCGCGTTGCCGCGGACATGACGCGGCACGGATTGGAAAACCCAGCCAACCCTCTGGCCTACTCGCAGTATTTCCGGCCGGTCGCCGCTGCCTGCGAGATGTTCGAGCGCGCAACGCGCCGCTACGGCAAGCCCGCCTTCGATCTCAAGAGCGCGGTGATCGACGGCAACGTCGTACCGGTTTCCGAGCGCGTCGTCTGGTCCCGGTCCTTCTGCCAAGTCATCACCTTTGACCGCGGCTTCGTACGTGGGCCGGCCGAGCCCGATCCGAAGCTTCTCATCGTCGCGCCAATGTCCGGCCACTACGCCACGCTGCTGCGTGGCACGGTCGAGGCCATGCTGCCCAACCATCAGGTGTTCATCACCGATTGGACCGATGCCCGTATGGTGCCGCTGCTCGACGGCGTGTTCGACCTCGACGCCTATATCGACTACCTGCGCGACATCTTCCGGGATCTTGGGCCAGACCTGCACGTCATGGCGGTCTGCCAGCCGGCGGTACCGGTGATCGCAGCCATCGCCCTGATGGAGGCAGAGAATTCGCCGAACATCCCGGTCTCGATGACACTGATGGGCGGACCGGTCGACACACGCCGGTCGCCTACCGCCGTCAACTGCCTGGCGCAGGAGCGCGGCATGAGGTGGTTCGAGCAGAACTGCATCACGGTGGTGCCGCCGATCTATCCGGGCGTGTTCCGGCGTGTGTATCCGGGCTTCCTGCAGCTCTCGGGCTTCATGGCGATGAACCTCGACCGCCACGTCACGGCGCATAGCGACATGTTCCATCACCTTGTCACCGGCGACGGCGAATCGGCGGAGAAGCACCGCGACTTCTACGACGAATACCTCGCCGTGATGGACCTGACGGCGGAGTTCTATCTGCAGACGGTGCAGACCGTGTTCGTGGATCATGCTCTACCGAAGGGCGAGATGATGCACGGCGATACGCCGGTCGACCTCAGCGCCATTCGCCGCTGTGCGATTCTCGCCGTCGAGGGTGAGAACGACGACATCTCAGGCGTCGGCCAGACCAAGGCGGCCCTCGACCTGACGCCGAACCTGCCTGCGGAGCGCAAGGCGTACCACCTCCAGGAGAGGGTCGGCCATTACGGTGTGTTCAACGGCTCGCGCTTCCGCTCGGTGATCGCGCCGCGCATTGCGCGCTTCATCCGCGCCATGGAAGGCAGACAGTCCTCGGGCCGCCACCTGCGGGAGGTCGGCTGATCGTATGGCGTAGCCTGGCTGGAGGATGGCAAGCGCGTGGATGCGCCGCTATGACCAGGCCGGCATCACCCTCTCGGCAATGCGGCTGTCGCTCACGCTTTCGCCCCAGTGTGATGGCCAGCTTTGTACGAAGTTTCGAACGCGGCGAACGGGAGGCCGCAAAGCGACACCATGGCCATCGCGCTGAGATCCATGCTGCTGCGTACGCCCGATCCGGATTTTCTGGAGATCCGGCACGAGGGCGTCGACCTGCACATCGTCCTGCGGCGGCGCCCGACCGCGCGGCGGCTCACGCTGCGGGTCTCGAACGCCACGGGCGAGGTCATCATGACCTTGCCGAGCCGCACTTCCCTGGCGGTCGCTCAGAAATTCGCCGTCAGCCACGGCGGTTGGATCGTGGCACGGCTGGCAAAGGTCCCGGCGCGCGTCACCTTCGAGTCCGGTGCCGACATCCCGTTGCGCGGAGAGGTGCACCGGATCGTCCATCGCACGGGGCGCGCTGCCTGCACCGTCGAGCGGGCCGGCGAGGAGGCGATGATCGTGGTCTCCGGCGACGCCGCCCACCTATCACGCCGGGTCCGCGACTTCCTGCAGCGCGAGGCGCGGCGCGACCTCACCTCCGCCGCCGAGGTCTACGCAGCGCGCCTCGGCGAGCGCCCCAGGCGCATTACGGTGCGGGACACGCGCAGCCGCTGGGGTTCCTGCACGGCGAGCGGCGAGTTGAACTTCTCGTGGCGGCTGATCCTCGCGCCCCCCATGGTGCTCGACTATCTGGTTGCGCACGAGATGGCGCATATGCGCGAGATGAATCACTCGGTTCGGTTCTGGAACCTCGTCGAGTCCGTCTGCCCGAATGTCGACGAGGCCGAGCGCTGGCTGAAACGGTACGGCTCGGAACTGCACCGCTACGGCTGAGGGCCGCTCAGCCCCGGCTGCGCAGCGTCGCCCGGTCGATGATGCGAGGCGCCGGCCAGGCCGGACGCGGGTCCGTGTGACCGGGCCAGAGGTTGCGGGGCGCCACGTTATCGCAGACCTCGCGCTGCCGGAGTACGGGCTGGCCGAGCGAGTCGCGGCGCGTGATCGTCCCGCCCTCGTGACAGAACCCCGCGATCGCCGCCGAGCGACGGCCCCGACGGCCGCTGGACGCAACAGGCGGGTGCTCGATGGTGAGCGGCGCCTGATGGTTCAGCGAGCGCTCGACATAGGTCGTCGTCTCCTCGGGAGGCAGGTATTCCGATTCCTCGAAAGGCAGAGACAGAGCCGACGCACCGCCCGTGCTCGCGAGAAGCAGCGGTGCGAAGATGGCGAGGCTACGGAGCGCTTTGCGGTTCATGGGCGGTTCCGATCGAAGCTTTCGGTCAGGCTTAGATCGTGAAACGGCCAAGCGATAGTCCGGTTCGGCCACACTCGCCGCTGTCGCCGTTTCGGAACGATGGTCTTCGTCCGCGAAAGCCGAAACCGCGCACAGTCTGACGGGTTGGATGCATCCACCGATCTCCGGACCGCTTGACGCTCGTCTCGGCGTCCCGCTTCCATAATTGGGCCGCCAGCCTGGGCGGTGCTCGACGAGGAAGTCATGCCCGCACGCCTCTGGCGCGATTTGAGCACCGTAGATGTGGCTGCGCGCGATATGGCGAGCGCGGTCGCCGTCCTGCCGGTCGCGGCCATCGAGCAGCACGGACCGCACCTGCCGCTCGGCACCGATGAGCTCATCGCCGAGGGCTATCTTGCCCGAGCAGCCGCACTGGTGCCGGATGCTCTCGACATACTGACCCTGCCCGTTCAAGCGGTCGGCAAATCGGATGAGCACGACAGCTTTCCCGGAACACTGACGCTCACCGCCTCAACGGCGCTCTCCGCCTGGGTCGAGATCGGCTCCGGCGTGCACCGGGCGGGCTGCCGCAGGCTCGTGATCGTCTCCTCGCATGGCGGCAACAGCGCCCTGATCGATCTCGTCGCCGGAGAGCTCCGTGGGCGTCTGGGTATGGTCGTCGTGACGACCTCCTGGAACCGGCTCGGCTATCCGGACGGGCTGATCCCCGAGGACGAAATCCGGCACGGCATCCATGGCGGCGCCATCGAGACGGCGCTGATGCTCGCGCTGAGGCCAGACCTCGTCCGCCACGAGCAGGCCGGCAATTTCGAGCCTCGCACGGTCGCGATGGAGCGTGAGTACCGGCTGCTGCGCGCCGGACGCCCCGCGGCCTTCGCCTGGAAGGCCGAGGATCTGCACGCTTCCGGGGCTATCGGCCACGCCGCTCTCGGAACGGCCGAGATCGGCGAGGCGCTCCTCGACCATGGCGCGCGACGTTTCGTGGAGTTGCTGAGCGAGGTCGCCCGCTTCGAACTCTAGGCGGCGTTTTCAGCCGGCGAACACCGCATCGATCTCGCTCTGCCCCATGATCCGATAGCCGCCGGCCTCGAGATCCTGGGGCAGTTCGAGGCCTCCGACCTTGTCCCGGTGCAGGGCCGCGACGTGGTTGCCGATGGCAGCGAACATCCGCCGGACCTGATGGTAGCGGCCTTCGGTCAACGTGAGCGCCGCATGCGTGGCGTCATGCACCTCAAGACGAGCAGGGAGCAACGGACGCTCCTCGCCCTCGAGCATCAACGTACCAGAGGAGAAGATCGTCTCCTCGTCACCCTTCAGGGGACGTTCGAGCGTCACCTGATAGCGCTTCGGTACATGCGCCTTGGGCGAGATGATCCGGTGGAGGAGCGCGCCGTCGTCAGTGAGAAGCAGCAGGCCGGAGGTCTCCTTGTCCAGCCGGCCGACAGTGGAGAGCGCGGGGTCGCGCCTGCGCCAGCGCTCGGGCAGCAAGCTATAGACGAGCGGGCCGGCCTCCTTGTGCGAACAGGTCACCCCGAGCGGCTTGTGCAGGAGGAGCGCGAGGCCCGGCAGCGGGTCCAGGGGCTCGCCGTCGATCGACATCCGCGCCGGCAAGCCGGGTTCGAGGGCAATGCGCCCGGCCGCGTCTCCGACCGGCCTGCCATCGAGGAGCACGGCGCCCGCACGGGCCAGCCCCTGGATCTCGCGCCGGGAACCGTATCCGAGATTCGCCAGCAGCTTGTCGAGGCGAACCGACTTGCCGCTGCTCACTTGCGTGCCTCGTAGACCTTGTAGCCTCCTTCGGAGGCGATCGGGGTCACGCTGCGGAGGGCAGCGCGCAGGGGCGCTTCATAGGGCAGATGCGCGTTGGCCGTGATCCAAAGCGTGCCGCCGGGCCGCAGCGCCTCGGCTGCGCGGGCGATGAAGGCTTTGCCGAGCGCCTGATCCTCGGCGCCGCCGTCGTGGAAGGGCGGGTTCATCACCACGAAGTCGAGCCGCGCGAGGGCGGGCTCGCGCTGGCGCAAGTCCGCCCAAACGATGCTGGCGCGTGGGTCTTCGACGTTGCGGCGCGCCATCTCGACCGCACGCCGGTCGATGTCGATCATCGTCAGGCTCGACACGGTCTCCGAATGCAGCACGGCGCGCGCCAGCACGCCGAGGCCGCAGCCGAAATCGGCTCCCTGTCCGGAGAACTTGGGCAGATGCCGGAGCAGCAGGTCGCTGCCGGGGTCGATCCGGTTCCAGGAGAAGATCCCGGGTTGCGTGCAAAGCCCGATATTGTCGATGTGACGCGATCGGCCCTCCTCGATCGCGTCGTGCAGGCCGTCGAGCGAGTCGGGCCGCGAGACCGTGCAGATGCGATGGTGGCGCCGTGCCTCTTCCGAGACGCCGCAGCCGAAGCCGGCGAGTTCCTTGGCCAGCCGGCTGCCGCCCTTGTCCTTCGGCGCGAGCGCGACCAGCGTCTCGCCGGGAGCGAGGGCGCGCAGGGCCAGAGCCAGGGCGTATCGGCGCTCCGCCGTTCCCGGAGGCGCGAGCACGATCGCGGGCCCCCGCGCCGCGGCGGGACGATGATCCTCAAGGCGGGCCGAACCGGGGATCAATGGCGAGACTTGGAGAGCGTTGTCGGGAATGTCGATCAACTCGCCCGACGGTAGGCCATAGAGGACGGGCCGCGCCGTCTCGGCGCCGGCCGCCTGGTGCTTCGTGGAAGGGTCCGGGTTCATCGTGTCTGCTGATCGGTGTTGGCGAAAGGGAGTTGCCTTGATGTGCGCGCGTACCCGGTTGCCTCAACTCATCGCTGCGTCTCGCTCTTTGCCGGCGTGCCATACACACCGTCATCCGCGCTGTTCCCAGCACGGTTCCCGATCCTTCGGGGATAACCTGCCTTGTGCACGGAAGAATCGGGGCGGACGCCACCCCTTATAGCCGATGCGCGATGGCGGGCATGAGATCGCGGTGGTCGGCCGACATTCGGGTCGCGATGGCACGACAAGCCATGCGCCGACGCCACAACCGGCCTTCTCGGCCGAGGGGCGTCAGCCTCGGGGGAATTCCAATCCCATCTCGCGGTAGCGCGCAGGGTCGTCAGCCCAGTTCTCACGCACCTTTACGTGCAGGAAGAGGTGGACCTTGGTTTCGGCCACCTCGGCGATCTCTCGCCGTGCTGCCTGCCCGATTGCCTTGATCGTCTGGCCGTCCTTGCCGAGGACGATCGAGCGCTGGCTCTCGCGCTCGACGAAGATCGTCTGCTCAATACGCACAGACCCATCGGTCTTGATCTGCCACTGATCGGTCTCGACGGTGGAGCGGTAGGGCAGCTCCTCGTGCAGACGGTCGTAGATCTTTTCCCGCGTGATCTCGGCAGCGAGCATGCGGAGCGGCGCGTCGGAGACCTGGTCCTCCGGGTACAGCCACGGGCTCGGCGGCATCCTGGCGGCGAGCGCCCTGCGCAGGTCCGAGACGCCGTCGCCCTTGAGCGCCGAGATCATGAAGGTGTCCTCGAAGGGCGCCTTCGCGTTCACGGCCTGGGCCAGTTCGAGCAGCTTCTCGCGGGCGATCAGATCGATCTTGTTGAGAACGAGCAGCTTCGGCCTCTTCACCTCAGGCAGACGTGCCAGGATCGCCTCGACCTCCTCGTCGATGCCCTTCCGCGCGTCGATCAGCAGGCAGAGCGCATCGGCATCGGCCGCGCCACTCCAGGCCGAGTGCACCATTGCGCGGTCGAGACGCCGCTTGGGCGCGAAGATACCGGGGGTGTCGACCAGGATGAGCTGAGCGCTGCCCTCCATGGAGATGCCGCGCACCAGTGTCCGCGTCGTCTGCACCTTGCGTGAGACGATCGTGACTTTGGCGCCGACGATGGCGTTGACCAGCGTCGACTTGCCGGCATTTGGCACGCCGATGAGGGCGACGAAGCCAGCGCGGGTGTCCATCGGGACCAGCGCCGGCGCGTCGGGCTCATGGTCGTCGTTTGCCGTCATTCCTGTCCGTCCTGCGCGGCGTCCGAGGCGCCAATGCCCTCGCGATCGAGGATGCTCTGGGCCGCCTCTTGTTCCGCGAGCCGTTTCGAGCCGCCGCGTCCGAAGCCCGGCTCGATGCCCGACACCCGCACGGCGATGGTGAAGACCGGAGCGTGGTCCGGGCCGGAGCGCTCTGCAACCTCATAGACCGGAATCGGCAGGCTTCGCGCCATGGCCCATTCCTGCAGGGCTGACTTCGCGTCGCGCCCGCGCGGCGCCGCAGTGTCCTGCTCGGGCCGGAACGCAGCCTGCACGATCGCCTTGGCCGGAGCGTAGCCTGCGTCGAGAAAGACCGCGCCAAGGATCGCCTCGCACACATCGGCCAGGATGGTCTGGTTGCGACGGCCGCCGCCCTGGATCTCGCCTGGGCCAAGATTGAGATGCGGGCCGACCTCCCAGGCCTCCGCGACGGAGGCGCAGGTTTCGCGGCGCACGAGGCCGGCGAGCCGGCGCGACAGCTCGCCCTCGTCGGCCTGCGGGAAGGCCTCGTAGAGCAGTTCGGCCACGGAAAGGCCGAGGACCCGGTCACCCAGGAATTCGAGGCGCTGGTAGCTGCCGACGCGGTCGCCGCCGGCCTTGCTCACATGGGTCAGCGCCCGCGGCAGCAGATCGCGATCGGCGAAGCGGTGGCCGATTGCGGCTTCGAGGACATCGATTGCAGGTTTCGGGCGGTGCGCACGTCTGGAACGGCTCGACGCCCGCCCGTCTCCGCTCGCCGTGGGTTTGGTCTCGGCGGTCACATCAATGAATCGCGGAGAAGATGCGCTTCCAGCGAACGTCTGCCGGCCAGCGCCAAACCTGCCAGGCCGGCGTACCCTCGTCGATCGAGAAGAAGATCATCTCGGCGCGGCCGACGAAGTTCTCGAAAGGCACGTAGCCGACGCTCGACAGATCGCGCGAGTCGGTGGAGTTGTCGCGATTGTCGCCCATCATGAAGAAATGGCCGGCCGGTACCGTGTACAGCTCGGTATTGTCCCAGAAACCGTGGTCGCCATCACGCTCGACCACGCGGTGCTCCACACCGCCCGGAAGCGTCTCCATGTATTGCGGCACCTTGGTCGGCTGGCCGAAGGCGTCGGTGGTTTCGTAATCGGCGATCTGCTCGCGCTTGACCGGCTTACCGTTGATGTTGAGCACGCCCGCGATCACCTGGATCTTGTCGCCGGGCAGGCCGATGACGCGCTTGATGTAGTCGGTGGAGTTGTCCTTCGGCAGCTTGAAGACGGCGATGTCGCCGCGCTTCGGCTCGGCGCCCCAGACGCGGGCATGGTACTCGCCGGGCAGGTACTCGGAGAGCGGCAGCGAGTATTTCGAGTAGCCGTAGGAGTATTTCGATACGAACAGATAGTCGCCGATCAGCAGTGTCGGCACCAGCGAGCCCGAGGGGATGTTGAACGGCTGGAACAGCAAGGTGCGCACGACGAGGGCAATGAGCAGAGCCTGAATGCCGACCTTCAGCGTTTCGCGGATGCTCGTCCAGGTTCCGGCTTCGGGTTCGGACACCCGCGCCTGCTGCTTCGTGTCGTGATCCACGCGCGCCTGTTCCATGTCGTTGGTTCTGAGGCTCCCGGCCGGTCTCCGCAACGGCCGCGCCTGCGGCCGGCGCTGTGGCGGCGGTGTGCGGCGGTCTAGACCAAGCCGAGCCCCCCGGCAACGCAGGGTCGTGCCAGCTACGGACGCGGTGTGCCGGAGGGCACCGCTTCGATGATCACAAAGGCTTGTGCGAGGGGCGGATCGTCGGTCAACGAGATGTGGACCCGCGGCTCGTAGCCCTCGGGCATCATCTCGCTCAACCGCTCGCTCGCGCCGCCGGTGAGGCGGAGAGTCGGCTTGCCGCCCGGGAGGTTCACGACCTCCATGTCGCGCCAGAAGACGCCGTGGCTCATACCGGTGCCGAGCGCCTTGGCGCAGGCCTCCTTTGCAGCGAACCGGCGCGCATAGCTCGGCGCGCGAGCAGCACGCGCATCGCATTTGGCCCGCTCACCGTCGGTGAAGACGCGCTGGGTGAAGCGATCTCCGAAGCGATCAAGGGAGGACTGTATGCGCCGGATGTCGCAGAGATCCGAGCCGATGCCGAGGATCATGGGAGGCGCCTCTGCCGGAGCGGTGGCGATCACCGCGGAAACGGTACCGTCCATGGCCCAACCCACACCCGCCGTCGAGTTCGACGAGACCGAGGGAAGCAGGGCATGTCGATGAACCGTCAGCTTAAGGTGATCCGCTGAGCCAGGAGGGCAACAGTCTCGGATCAGGCACGTGCTAAAAAGCGGAGCCGGCGGAGAGCATTCCCGATCGCTCCGAGCCGGCACCTCAGGCCCCACAGCCTCGCGCTTGCGGGGCTTTTTTCGGCCCTAACTACCGCGCTCGCCGATCGCCACTGGGGAATGATCGGTACCGACGAGCGCGGCAGGCCAGCGTTCATTCGAGACCGGCAGCTGCATCCTACCGTACGGCTCGACCGCGTCCAGCACGCGGCCGCCGCCACCCCGCCAATGACCACGGCTTTTTTGCTTCGCCTCCCCTTGCTGGCGTCGCCAGCTGGGCCGTTCAGTGCGGGCGGGCTCGATCCATCGCCGCGCGCATGTCACGAACGGCTCGCTGCAACCCGACGAAGATGGCCTCGGCGATCAGGGCATGGCCGATGTTCAGCTCCCGCAGTTCCGCCAGACCAGCAACCGGACCGACGCTGTCCAGCGTCAGCCCGTGGCCGGCATGGACCTCGAGGCCGAGGGTCATGCCGTAACGTGCGGCCCTAGCGATCCGCTCGAACTCCATCCGGAGCCGTGCCTCGTCACCGGCAATATGGGCCTCGCAATAGCTGCCGGTATGCAGTTCGACGACGGGCGCGCCGAGCGCGAGGGCGGCCTCCATCACGGCCTCGTCCGGCTCGACGAAGAGGGAGACGCGGATCCCAGCCTGCCCCAGCGTGGCGATGCGCGGCGCGAGATGCGCGCGGCCACCGATGATATCGAGGCCGCCCTCGGTCGTGCGCTCCTCGCGCTTCTCGGGAACGAGACAGGCGGCGTGCGGGCGGTTGGCGAGCGCGATGGCGACCATCTCGTCGGTTGCCGCCATCTCCAGGTTCAGCGGGACCGGCAGGTCCCTCAGCGCGGTGATGTCAGCGTCGCGGATATGGCGCCGATCCTCGCGCAGATGCGCGGTGATCCCATCGGCGCCGGCCGCCACGGCCTCGCGGGCTGCCCGAACCGGATCCGGATAGGCTCCGCCGCGCGCGTTGCGCACGGTCGCGACGTGATCGATGTTGACGCCGAGCCGCAGCGGCTTCGGCGAAGTGGACGGAGACGCGGACACGGGACACCTCTGCCGGCAATCGACGGCCGTCCATGACAGCCGCCGCCGAAATGGACCGGGAATCGCGCGCTGGCAACGGAGGGCTCGTGAGACCTGATCCGCATGGCTCGCACCGCGATACCATGCTCGCGACCTATCATCGGGACCGAACCTCAGCGGCCGCCTGACAGTGCGGCCCGTCGCTGGTATGCGAGCATGGCCGCGTCGATGCCGGCCGAGCCTGATCAGGACAGCATAGTGGGTCACGATCACGATCACGACGGCCACGACCACGATCACGGCAGCACGCTGTCGCCGATCGAGGCCCGCGTCCGCGCCCTGGAATCGCTGCTGATCGAGAAGGGCTATGTCCAGCCGGCCGCGTTGGACGCGCTGATCGAGCGCTATGAGCACCAGGTCGGCCCCCATAACGGTGCCCGTGTCGTCGCTCGCGCCTGGGTCGACCCGAGCTTCCGCGCCCGACTCCTGGCGGACGGCACGCCGGCCATCGCCGAGCTTGGCATCGGCGGGCGCGGCGGCGAGCACATGGTGGTGGTCGAGAACACGCCGGAGACGCACAACCTCGTCGTCTGCACCCTGTGCTCCTGCTATCCCTGGCCGGTGCTCGGGCTGCCGCCGGTCTGGTACAAGGCGCCGGCCTACCGCGCCCGCGCCGTGCTCGACCCGCGCGGGGTGCTCGCCGATTTCGGCCTGCGCTTGCCGGACACCACCCGCATCACCGTCTGGGATTCCACCGCCGAGACGCGCTTCATGGTCCTGCCGATGCGACCCGCGGGCACCGACGGCCTCGACGAGGCGGCCCTGGCCGCCCTGGTCACGCGAGATTCGATGATCGGCACCGGCCTGCCGCTGTCGCCGGGGGACGCGGCGTGAACGGCGCGCAGGATCTCGGCGGAGCGCACGGCTTCGGCCCCGTTGAGGCGGAAGCCAACGAGCCGGTCTTCCACGCCGAGTGGGAGCGGCGGGTCTTCGCACTCGCCATGGCGATGGGCTTCACCAAGACCTGGACACTGGATGCCAGCCGCGCCGCGCGGGAGTCGCTGCCGCCCGTCGAGTACCTGTCCTCGAGCTATTACGAGATCTGGCTGAGAGCGCTCGAGACCCAGCTTGCCGAGCACGGCCTCGCCAGCCCCGAGGAGATGCGGTCCGGCACGAGCCGGGTACCCCCGGGCCCGGTCGCCCGCGTGCTGCAGGGCGACGAGGTCGCGCCGCTCTTCGATCGCGGCTTCCCGAGTGACCGCCCGCCCGCCGCCCCGGCGCGCTTCGCTGTCGGCGACCGGATCATCGCCCGCAATCGCCATCCCCTCGGGCATACCCGGCTGCCGCGCTTCGTCCGTGGGCGGCCCGGGATCATCGAGCGCGTGCACGGCGCCTTCGTGTTCCCGGAGGCGGCCGCCGAGGGCCGCGACGCCCCTCCGCAGTGGCTCTACACGGCGGCTTTCGCGGCCGAGGATCTCTGGGGCGAGAGCGCCGATCCGGGTGGCCGCGTGACGATCGCGGCTTTCGAGAGCTATCTGGAGCCGAGCCGGTGAGCGCGACGTCCTGCGACGCCCCCCGCCCCTTCGCCGAGCCCTGGGAGGCGCAGGTCTTCGCCATCGTGGTCGCGCTTCAGGATGCGGGCATCGTCGGCACGGCCGAATGGGCAGAGGTTTTGGGCGCCGCCATCCGCCCCACGGCGGCCCCGGAGGCGCCGGCCGACTACGCCCATTGGCTCGCCGCCCTGGAAGTGATTCTCGACCGCCACCGCATCGCCGACCGCGCCGCCATCGACGGGCGCCGCGACGCCTTCCTGCGCGCGGCCGAGGCAACGCCGCACGGCCAGCCGATCCTGCTGGAGAACGGTCCGGGACCCGCCGACCACCTCTAGGGCGTCATCGGGTTGCACGGATCGGGCGGCAACCACGCCACGCCCGCCTGAGCCTTCATCCCCGCGAGCGTCGCGCTCCGGGGGGATCCGATAGAAGGGGTGACGCGGGACGCCGCGGAACCACTCATATGCTGCGCGCGAGGAAAACAACGGTTCCCCGGCGTCCCGCGGTCTCATGAGGCTGTCCTCGCAACCTCGCGGACCGATTTGACGTCACGATGTCGTCGGGTGGCTTCGACCTGTCGCTCAACCCATCCGGGTGCCGGGCCCTCTCACGAGAATCCCCCCATCCCCGGACCGTTGCGTGGCTACCTCCTTCCGTGCGCGCCGCCCCGTAGTGGACGACGCCGACAGCATCTCGGTGTCGCCCAGGCAGGGTCGGCCAAAGCCCGGCGCATTTCCTCGCCGAACCCCGCCACAGCCCGGGCAGACCTTGCGTCGACCCTTCCCGCCCGGGGCGGCGATGGGTGAGACCACCGACGCGGGCATCGCCCCGCCTCCCAAAGCACCGCCCTCGACCCCGCGGCGCTCCCCCGACAGGCGGGAAGCGAGTTCGGGTTTAAGATCATAAAATAGGAACTTTGTCAATAGGTCTGCCGGGGTGATGGCTTCGCGAACCAATGCCGGGACAGACAAATCTCCTCGCTCAATGCGAATCCGCAGCGCTCGCCCCGCCTTGCCATCCCCCACAAACCCGTCTACACGCCGCGCTTCGCGTTCGCTCCGGCCGGGGGCTGAACGGGCGGTGCCGTTCGCGGCATAGGGTTCCTCTCTTCGAAAACCCGTCGTCCGGTGTTCCCGCCTTCGACACTCCGCTCGGGCCATCAAACGGCTCGAAGGGCTTGGCGCCGAGAGAACAGCGAGACGAACCGGCCCGAGACACCCGCTATCGACGCGGTCGGGCTCCTTTTTGTGATGAAAGGCCCGAGAATGCCTCTCTACGAACACGTCTTCCTGGCGCGCCAGGACGTGACGGCCCAGCAGGTCGAGACCATGGTCGAGACCTACAAGGGCGTCATCGAAGCCAATGGCGGCACGATCGAGAAGATCGAGCCCTGGGGCATCAAGTCCCTCGCCTACCGGATCAAGAAGAACCGCAAGGCACATTTCACGCTCCTCAACATCTCCGCCCCCCCGGCCGCCGTGGCCGAGATGGAGCGCCAGATGCAGATCTCCGAGGACGTGCTGCGCTTCATGACCATCCGCGTCGAGCAGCTCGAGGCCGAGCCGTCGGCCATGATGCAGAAGCGCGACCGCGACGACCGCAAGGATCGCGACCGCGGCGACCGTCCGCGTCGTCGTGACGACGATTTCGGCGGTTTCGGCGGCGATCGTGGTGACCGTAGCTTCGGCGGGGAGAACTGATCATGGCTTTCGGTGCAAGCGCAGGAGCCGGTGGCGGCGGTGGCCGTCGTCCCTTCTTTCGTCGTCGCAAGACCTGCCCGTTCTCCGGCCCCAACGCGCCGAAGATCGACTACAAGGACGTGAAGCTGCTCTCTCGCTACGTCTCGGAGCGCGGCAAGATCGTTCCCAGCCGCATCACCGCGGTCTCGGCCAAGAAGCAGCGTGAGCTCGCCCAGGCGATCAAGCGCTCGCGCTTCCTCGGCCTGCTCCCCTACGTCATCAAGTAGTGTCTTGAGACTCTGCCGGCCCGGCATCGCTGGGCCGGCTCTCCGTCGCGGATGAGGCCCGGTCGGGCACTCGTCCCATCGCTGGGGCATCATGGGACGCCTCTAACCCTGCCCTCCTCGGGACAGCGGGACAGCGCAAGGTCAATGGTACAGAATCTCGGCATCGGCGTGCTCGCCGGCCTCGTCTCGGCGCTCCTCTTCGGGATGCTGATCAAGGCGACGCCCCTCGCCATCATCCTCTATCTGCTCGCCCCGCTGCCGATTCTCATCGTCGGGTTGGGCTGGAGCCACAAGGCCGGGCTCGCCGCCGTCGCGGCCGGCAGCCTCGCGCTCGCCCTCGCCTTCTCCCCGTTCCTCGGCATCGGCTTCGCCGCCTATCTCGCCGTTCCGGCCTGGTGGCTCGGCTATCTCGCGCTGCTCGGCCGGCCGAATGCCGACGGCAGCCTCGAATGGTACCCGGTCGGCCGCCTGCTCGCCTGGGTCGCCGGAACCGCGGCGCTCGCCTTCGTCGCCATCGCGGTGATCGCCGCGCCGAACTACGAGACCTTCCGCAGCCAGATCGGCTCCATGGCCAAGCGGGTCGTCCAAACGCAGATGCAGGGGCGCGGCCTGCCGACGCCGCCGGCCAAGCAGACCCCGCAATCCTCCGGCGAGACCCCTGCCCCGGCCCAGGAACCCTCGCCGGACGCCAAGCCGCAGGATATGCAGGAGGAGGTCTCCGATGCCCTCGCCACCGTCGCCCCCGGCCTCGCCGCGCAGGGCCTGACGATCCTGCTCGCGCTCTATCTCTGGCTCGCCGCGCGCATCGTGAAGATCTCCGGGCGCCTGATCCGGCCCTGGCCCGACATCCCCTCGACCCAGATGCCGCGCAACGCCCTGATCGTGCTGGCGGCGGCCTTCGCCCTTGCCATGGTGCCGGGCTATGCGGGCGTTCTCGGCGTCGCGCTGATCGGCGCGCTGAGCGCAGCCTTCGCCCTGCAGGGCCTCGCCGCCTTCCACGACCGCAGCCGCGGCCGGCCCGCCCGCGGCGCGCTCCTCTTCGGCCTCTACATGGTTCTCTTCATTACCCAGGGCCTCGCCTTCGTCGCCCTGACCCTGTTCGGCATCGCCGATACCGCGCTCGCCCGGCGCGTGCCCGCCACGGGGCATCCCGGCGGCCCCCGCCCTCACTGAAAACCAAGACCCAAACAAGGATCTACATCATGGACGTCATCCTCCTCGAACGCGTCGCCAAGCTCGGCCAGATGGGCGAGACCGTGAGCGTGCGCCCTGGCTACGCCCGCAACTTCCTCCTCGCCCGCGGCAAGGCCCTGCGCGCCACCGAGGCCAACAAGAAGCACTTCGAGGCCCAGCGCGCCCAGCTCGAGGCCCGCAACCTCGACCGTCGCAAGGAAGCCGAGGCCGTCTCCGAGAAGCTCGACGGCCAGAGCTTCGTGCTGATCCGCCAGTCGGGCGAGTCCGGCGTGCTCTACGGTTCGGTCTCGACCCGCGACCTCGCCGAGGTGGTGACCAAGGAAGGCTTCAGCGTCGGCCGCGAGCAGTTCGTGCTGCATCAGCCGATCAAGACGCTCGGCCTGCACAATGTGCCGGTGACGCTGCACCCCGAGGTCGAGGTCACCGTGACCGTCAACGTCGCCCGTTCGCCGGAAGAGGCCGAGCGCCAGGCCCGCGGTGAGTCCGTGACCGAGCGCGAGACCTTCAACCTCGACGACCTCGGCCTCGAAGTCGGTCAGGCGCTGGCCGATGCCGGCGAAGGCGCTGACGACCGCGGCTGAGCCGCCCGGAGCATGGGGACAGCGGGGAGCATGCCTGCCCGCTGTTGACTCGTTCGCAGTTTGTTCGACCATGGGCGCCCGCATTCCTGCCAGGGAATCGCGGGCGTTCGCGTTCTGTGTCGCGGGCGTTGCAGCCACGCGGTCCATGCGCGGCTAAGGTTCGGTTCACCCTGTCGAGGCATGGTGGAAGGATGATGGGCCCGTGCGGGGCCATCGCTTGAGGAGCGACTGCCATGGCCCTGCCGAACGCCCTCGTGGCGAAGCTGGAAACGGTCCAGACCGAGTATCGCGTCGCGCCCCACAACATCGATGCGGAGCAGGCGCTGCTCGGCGCAATGCTCGTGAACAACGATGCCTATTACCGCGTCTCGGATTTCCTGCTGCCCGAGCACTTCATGGAGGAGGTGCATCGCCGGATCTTCGAGACCGCCGCCTCGCTGATCAAGTCCGGCAAGCTCGCCACGCCGATCACCCTGAAGACCTATCTCGGCGACGCCGATCTCGGCGGCATCACGGTGATGGCCTATCTCGCCCGGCTCGCGGCCGAGGCGACCACCGTGTACAACGCGGCCGATTACGGCCGCACCATCTACGATCTCGCCATCCGGCGCCGGCTGATCACCATCGGCGAGGACCTCGTCAACGGCGCCTACGAGGCCCCGGTCGAATCGGCCCCGCGCGACCAGATCGAGGAGACCGAACGCAGGCTCTACGAGCTGGCGGAAGCCGGCAGATACGACGGCGGCTTCCAGAAGTTTTCCGACGCGCTCACCGCCGCCGTCGACATGGCGGCCAAGGCCTACCAGCGCGAGGGCAAGCTCTCGGGCATCGCCACCGGCCTGTCGGATCTCGACGCCAAGATGGGTGGCCTGCAGCCCTCCGACTTGATCATCCTCGCCGGCCGCCCGGCCATGGGCAAGACCTCGCTCGTCACCAATATCGGCTTCAACATCGCCAAGGCCTATCAGGGCGAGAAGCAGGCCGACGGCACGATCAAGACCAAGAACGGGGGCATCGTCGGGTTCTTCTCGCTCGAAATGTCGGCCGAGCAGCTCGCGACCCGTATCATCGCCGAGCAATCCGGTGTGCCTTCCTACAAGATCCGCCGCGGCGACATCCGTCCGGAAGACTTCTACAAGATCACCGACGCCGCCCGGGACATGCAGACGATCCCGTTCTACATCGACCAGTCCGGCGGCATCTCGATCGCGCAGCTTGCCGCCCGCGCCCGCCGCCTGAAGCGCCAGAAGGGGCTCGACGTGCTGATCGTCGACTACCTCCAGCTCCTGGCCGGCTCCGGCAAGCGCAGCGACAACCGCGTGCAGGAGATGACCGAGATCACCACCGGCATGAAGGCGCTGGCCAAGGAGCTCTCGGTTCCGATCATCGCCCTCTCGCAGCTCTCCCGTCAGGTCGAGAACCGCGACGACAAGCGCCCGCAGCTCTCGGACCTGCGCGAATCCGGCTCGATCGAGCAGGACGCCGACGTGGTGATGTTCGTGTTCCGCGAAGAGTACTACGTGAACAACAAGAAGCCCCGCGAGGGCACTGAGGAGTTCTTCGCCTGGGAGGCGGAGATGAACCGCGTCCACGGCAAGGCCGAGGTCATCCTGGGCAAGCAGCGCCACGGCCCGACCGGCACGGTGGAGCTGGCCTTCGACGCGAACATCACCCGGTTCTCGAACCTGGCGAGCGATGAGCGGATGCCGGAACGGATGTAGCCGTCACCCGCGGCGCCTCTTCCTCGCACCCACTCCCTCGTCCTGAGGGGATGGGTTTTCGGCGTCGATCACGCCTCAGCCCGCTCTGCGCAACGTAATCCGCGTCATCTCCGAGGGCCGCCCGAACCGCAGCGCAAAGCCCGGCCACAGCGCCGTGCCGTTGCTGACGTAGAGCGTCATCCCGCCGACCGCGTAGCGCCCGGACACGAACCCGCCATTGCCGTTCGCCACGAGGCGGTCGAGCCCTACGCTCATGCCGCCATGGGTGTGACCGGAGAGTTGGAGCGAGACGCCGCGCAGGGCGGCCTTTGGCGCTCCGCCCGGTTGATGGTCGAGCAGGAGGATGGGTGCGCCGTCCGGCGCGCCGGCCAGGGCCGCACCAAGGCTCGGGCCGGGCTGCCCGTGCCCGAGCGCGGACCGATCCGTGACGCCGGCCAGCACGATCTGGGCGTCGCCCCGCCGGAGCACCGCGTGCGCGTTCTCGAGCATGCGGATGCCCATGCCGCCGAGGTGGCGCATCCAGCCGGCGTAGTCGAAGAAATACTCGTGGTTGCCGGGGATCGCGTAGACGCCGTCCGGTGCCTGGAGATCGTGCAGAGGCTCGACATCGGCGCGGCGCATGTCGAGCGAGCCGTCGATGAAGTCGCCCGTCACCACGATCAGGTCCACGCCGGAGTCGTTCGCCCGCTGCACCATGGCCCTCGCCCAGCGCGCCGGAAACAGCCGGCTGATGTGCAGGTCCGTGAGGTGCAGCAGCCGGTAGCCCTCGAATTCCGGCGGAAGGTCGCGGATCGCGACCTCGACGTCGTTGAGGGGCGGCACGCGCAGGGCGCCCGCGACGCCGTAGGCGGCAAGCAGCGCGACCAGCCCCCCGGCGGCGCAGCGTAGGCCGTTCGGGATGTGGACGGGACCCTGCCGAACCAATGTCGCCGCCAGGGCACCGACATCGAGCATCAGCTGTAGCAGGGCCAGCAGCACGATCGCGCCAAAGGCCCAGTTGAACAGGATGACGATGAATCGCGGGAATTCGGGTGCGAAGACCGAGCCGGACGAGAGCCGGCTCCAGACATGGTACTGCGACACGAAGAGCATGATCCCAGCGATGCCAGCGCTGCCCCAGAGCGGCAGCGACAGCGGCCAGAGCCAACGCAGGATAACGACCAGGCTCGGGGCCGCGAGGATCAGGTGAAAGATGGCCGGTCTCCTCCGCATGCCGGGCTGCCCGGCTTAGCTAAGCGTGGCATCGCGCCGTTGCCAGTTGCGCTCCACGCAATACGTGGCGTCATCCAGCGCCGAGCATCGCTCGTCGGCCCCAGCTGCCCTTCGCGACGGGCGACCTTTCATGGCCCGTGGCCACAGCCTGGGAACAAAGCGATTCGAGCGGCCTTCCCCGTGCCGGAGACGCCCGTTCCGCGCTCGCGCCAAACTTCGGAAGCGCCATGGCCCAACAGATCCCGGTCGATCCTCGCGCCCGTGCCGACGACCCGAGCAGCGATGCCGCCCGCGACGACGGCACCCACGAAGTCGCAGCCGATCTCGCCTATCGCCGGCTGCTCCTGGTCAACGTGGTGTTCATTGGCCCGCCGAATGCCGGGGATCGCGGCTGGGTCCTCGTGGATGCCGGCGTTCCGGGCTCGAAAAAGACCATTCGCGAGACCGCGCAGACCCGCTTCGGTGCCGGCGCGCGGCCAGCCGCGATCCTGCTGACCCACGGCCATTTCGACCATGTCGGCGTGCTGGAGGATCTCGCGCAGGAATGGGATGCGCCCGTCTACGCCCACGCCCTGGAGCGCCCCTATCTCGACGGCAGCGCCGCTTATCCGACTCCGGACCCCAGCGTCGGCGGCGGCCTGATGGCGCGCATCTCGCCGCTCTATCCGACCAATCCGGTCGACGTCTCGGCGCGCCTGCACACCCTACCCGAGGATGGCAGCGTGCCTCATCTCGACGGCTGGCGCTGGATCCATACCCCGGGCCATTCGACCGGACATGTCTCGTTCTGGCGGGAGGCCGACGGCTCGCTCGTCGTCGGTGATGCCTTCGTGACGACGGCGCAGGAATCCGCCTATGCGGTCGCCACTCAGGCTCCCGAGTTGCATGGGCCGCCGCTCTACCTGACGATCGACTGGCCGGCGGCGGCGGAGTCGGTGCGGCGGCTCGCAGCGTTGAAGCCGGAACGCGCGATCACAGGGCATGGGCGGCCACTGTCGGGGCCGGAACTGAGACGCGGGCTCGATGCGCTGGCCCAGGATTTCGAGCGGATCGCGGTGCCCGAGCAGGGCCGCTACGTCGCTGCCCCGGCGCGCGCGGAGGATGGCTCCGCCTATCGCGCCCCGTGAGCCCCGCTCTCGCTGCAATGGGACGTTGAGAATGCCCTCAGCTGCAACGGCAGTGACGCGACGGGAACCGGATCGTGCGAGCTTTCCGGTCGGGGCCGGCATCCTGTTCGGGCTCGGACTCGGCGGCTTCTTCGACGGCATCGTGCTCCATCAGGTGCTGCAATGGCACCATATGCTGAGTTCCTGGTACCCCATTACCTCTCTCGAAAACCTCGAACTCAACACGCTGTGGGACGGCATCTTCCACAGCACCACCTACGTATTCGTGGTGCTCGGCCTGTTCGTCCTCTGGCGGCACGCGCATCGCCGTCACCTGTTTTGGTCGAACAGGAGCCTCATCGGCAGCCTTCTCGTCGGTTGGGGCAGCTTCAACTTGGTCGAGGGACTCGTCGATCACGCCTGGCTCGGCGTACACCACGTCAACGAGCAGGCCGAGCGACAGCACTGGATTTATTGGGATGCCGGTTTCCTGGCCTGGGGCCTCGCCATGGTGCTGATCGGATGGTGGCTACTGCGCACGGGGCAGGCCCTGTCGCACCGACCGGCCTCCGGATGATACCTCGTCAGCCAGAACCGAGTGCTGGCGCCGGCCCAGTCCGGCGGGCCTTGCCCTATCTGGCTCTGTTCGCGGGGCTGATCCTGGCGACGGCGCCAGCTTGGCGGCACTGGCTGCTCGATCTCCGCCCGACACTGGAGGATCTCCTGCAGATACGCTGCGGTCCGAGGTAATCGGCCGACTCCTGCACCATACTTCGCGCGACGGCGGATGCCGCCCGATCATCCCGCTAAATGTGCTCCACCATCGAGCTATGGTGCGGTTGCGCACCTCACAGATAGACTAGGCGTACTTATGCGCCAAAAGCGAAGCTCCGGCGCTTGAAGAACGGCGCAGGTCGCCCAAATTCGGTCGCGACGGGATCGCGATGGCGTCGCGGTTCCTGCAGCCCCTTCAGGCTGCGTTTCCTCCCAAGGACTTCGGGCCGCCCCTCAACGGGCGGCCCTTTTTTCTGCGGGAGTGGCCGCCCTCAGGCGACGACGATTGCCGAGCCGGCCTTCACGCGGTTCAGCGCGACCAGAGGCATACCGCACACTCGAAGTGACCGCCTTCGATCTCACCGATCTCAGCGTCGTTGCCTGCCTCGCGGTATTCCGAATGCCTACACGGTCCCCGGATTTCGTGGCGGTCACAGCGTAACGTCGGCACCGGGCAGCGGTCGGCGATCCTCCCGCTGCAGTCGCATGATCGTCTCCCGCAGCCATCGTTGCGCCGGCACCTCGTCGTTCGAGGCGTGCCAGATCATCGAGATGGCCATGTCAGGCAGTGCGATGGGCGCCGGGCTGACGGTGAGGCCCATCGACTCTCCGAAGAAGCGTGCGAGCTGTGAGAGCATCGTGGCAATGACGGGCGCCTGCTGCAGCACGAAGGGCATCACGGTAAAGCGCGGCGAGGTCATCGCGATCACGCGCGTACGGCCGATCTTGGCGAGCGCGTCGTCCACCACGCCATGGGACGTCTCGACGAGGCTGGTGAGCAGGTGCGGCAGCCGGACGTAGTCCTCGAGCGAGATCGGCGGCGTGACGCCGACGAGATCGGCGTTGAACACGCAGAGATAGTTCTCCCGGTAGAGCACGCGCCTCTTGTGGTGCGTCTGACCCTGCTCGAACACGCCGATTCCGAGATCGACGCGGCCAGTATCGAGGTCGTCCAGGATACGCAGCCGGTCGACGGTATGGAGCAGCAGCTTCACCCCTGGTGCCACGGCCTGCAGATGCGCCACGAGTTGCGGCATCAGCAGCACCTCGGTCGAGTCCGGGATGCCGAGCGTGAAGGTGACGTCGGCGGTTGCCGGGTCGAAGGCCTGAGGCGGCGCGACGATCGCCTCGATCTGCGCCAGGGCAGCCCGCACGGGTTGGACCAGCGCCAATGAGCGCGGCGTCGGCCGCATGCCCTCCGGCGCCCGGGTCAGGATCTCATCGCGAAAGACAGTGCGCAGCCGGCCGAGAGCGTGGCTCATCGCCGATTGGCCAATCCCCACCCGCGCTGCGGCGCGCGTTACGCTGCGCTCCGTGAGCAGGGCGTCGAGTGCCACGAGCAGATTCAGATCGAGACTAGCTAAATGAATGTGATCGATACTCATTATGCACGCAATCTGTTTGATTAATTGGTGCGGTGCAAACAGATTGTGCTCACGAAACGGCGGTTGGCCCGCCGGCACGTTGAGGATCACATCATGTCCAACCGTATCACTCGCACCACCACCGCTATCGCCCTCGGTCTCGCCGCGCTCGCGACCCCGGCCCTGGCCGACGAGACTGCCGGCGCCAAGACTGTCGGCGCGATGACCTTCGAGACCCGCGGCATCGCGGTCAACGCCATGCAGGTCGGTCGCCAGGGTGGCTTCGCCACTGCCGGTGTCGCCCAGTGGATCAAGACACCGGCCGAGCAGTCCGATGCCGCCTTCCACAACGCCGGTAGCGTCGGTGCCCTGACGCTCGAAACCCTTGGCCTCGCAACCAATGCTGGAGACGTGCGCAGCCAGGGCGGCGCCAGGACGGCAGCGGCCGTCCGCTGGACTTCGGCGCCGGCCGAATAACGAAGAGGCGGGCGGAGGCACCCCTCCGTCCGCTTCTGCGCCCAATTCCATTCATCCCTTCTTCCTGAAATCTGCAGCGAAGCCTCGCGATGGGGGGATGGGTGAAATCGCCTGCCGGGAGCCATCCGGCTCACGGATGACATCGCACAGCAACGGCGATACCTCCGGGGCGACGCCTTTACCTGCGGGGAGTTTAGCGATCCCGTCCCAAAGCCCCGCCGTCGCGCACGGCGCATGTCTCACCATCGATCTCGACGCGATCGTCGCAAATTGGCGCCGGCTCGCGGCCGAGGCGCCGGGCGCCGAATGCTCCGCAGTCGTGAAGGCCGACGCCTATGGGTGCGGCCTCGCCGTCGTCGCGCCGGCCCTGGCGCGGGCGGGCTGCGGCAGCTTCTTCGTCGCACATCTCGAAGAGGGCATCGCGGCACGCGCCTGCCTGCCCGAGTCTGACATCTACATCCTGAACGGCCTCGCGCCCGGCAGCGCTCCAGCCTTTGCCGAGCATCGGCTGATACCGGTCCTCGGTTCGCACGAGGAGTTGGCCGAATGGGCTGCCCTATCCGAGGGCCAGTGGCCGGCGGCGCTCCATGTCGATACCGGCATGAACAGGCTCGGTCTGCGCGTGCCGGAGGCCCTGGCGCTCGCGGGCGATCCGCTTCTCGCCCGCGCCGGCATCCGCCTGCTGATGAGCCATCTCGTCAGTGCCGAGAAGCCGGACGAGCCGGTCAATGCCCGCCAGATCGAGGCCTTCGCCGCTCTCCGCCAGGCTCTACCGGGCATCCCGGCTTCGCTCGCCAATTCGTCCGGGGTTTTTCTCGGTGCTGCGGCCCGGCACGACCTGCTCCGTCCCGGCTACGCGCTCTACGGCGGCAACCCGACGCCGTACCGCACGGAGAATCCCATGCGTCCGGTGGTGCGGCTCGATTCGCCGATCCTCCAGATCCGCGACGTCGAGGCCGGCGACACGGCCGGATATAACGCCCGCTGGCAGGCCCCCTCCCCCCGCCGCCTGGCGACGCTCTCCATCGGCTACGCTGACGGCTATCCCCGCTCGGCGAGCAATGCCGGCCGAGCCTTGGTCGAGGGTGTGGCCTGCCCCATCCTCGGCCTGATCTCGATGGACCTGATCATCCTCGACGTTACGAACGTGCCAGGTGCCCGCCGCGGCACGATGGCGACCTTGATCGGCGATGGGCTCGACATCGACGCGGTTGGCCAAGCGGCCGGGACGATCGGTTACGAGATTCTGACGGGGCTAGGTTCCCGTTATGTTCGCAGCTATACTGGCGGCTGACTGATTGCGCTCCTCCAACCCACCATCCCCTTCCTGAGGTGCTGACGCGAAGCGGCGGCCTCGCAGGAGAGTTCCAGGCGCCGCAGCGATCCCTGAGGCCCTCCTTCGAGGCTCGGCTGCGGCTCACGCCCCGGGATGAGTGTGGGATTGGAAGGGGCGCCCGCCGACACCATACATCCCGAGCCCATGGCCAAAATTCACCAGACCTTCGTCTGCCAGTCCTGTGGGGCGGTCTATAATCGCTGGCGCGGACGCTGCGAGGCCTGCAACGGCTGGAACACGATCGTCGAGGAGACCGGCACGGCGGGCCCGGCATCCGGCCCCGTCGCGACGCGGCCGTCGCGAGCGCGAGGCCGCGTGTTCCCGCTGGAGGGCCTGACCGGCGAGGCCAAGGAGGCGCCGCGCACGCCCTCCGGCATCGCCGAACTCGACCGTGTCACCGGCGGCGGCTTCGTGCGCGGCTCGGTGATCCTCATCGGCGGTGATCCCGGCATCGGCAAGTCGACTCTGCTGATGCAGGCGGGCGCCGCCATGGCCTGGCGCAAGGAGCGCGTCGTCTACATCTCGGGCGAGGAGGCGGTCGGGCAGGTGCGCCTGCGCGCCGAGCGCCTCGGCCTCGCCGACCGGAACGTCGAGCTCGCGGCCGAGACCAATGTCGAGGACATCGTCGAGACGCTCTCGCAGGGCCGTCCGCCAGCTCTCGCCATCATCGACTCGATCCAGACCATGTGGACCGAGACGGTCGAATCGGCGCCCGGCACAGTGACCCAGGTGCGGTCCTCTGCCCAGGCCCTGATCCGCTTCGCCAAGACAACAGGCACGGCCGTGATCCTCGTTGGCCACGTCACCAAGGATGGCCAGATCGCGGGCCCGCGCGTCGTCGAGCACATGGTCGATGCCGTGGCGTCGTTCGAGGGCGACCAGGGCCATCACTTCCGGATCTTGCGCGCCGTCAAAAACCGCTTCGGCCCAACCGACGAGATCGGTGTCTTCGAGATGACCGATGGCGGGCTCGCCGAGGTGCCGAACCCCTCGGCCCTGTTCCTCGCCGGCCGCGACCACGCCGCGCCGGGCACCGCGGTCTTCGCCGGGATGGAGGGCACGCGCCCGCTGCTCGTCGAGATCCAGGCGCTGGTGGCACCCTCGTCGCTCGGCATGCCGCGCCGCGCGGTCGTGGGCTGGGACCCGAACCGGCTCTCGATGGTGCTCGCCGTGCTGGAGGCCCATGGCGGCATCCGGCTCGGCGCGCACGACGTCTATCTCAACGTCGCGGGCGGCCTCCGCATCACCGAACCCGCCGCCGATCTCGCGGTCGCAGCGGCTCTCGTTTCCTCTATGTCCGGCGCGCCCCTGCCGGCGGAGACGGTGTATTTCGGTGAGCTCGGCCTCTCCGGCGCGGTACGACCGGTTTCGCAGGCGGTGGCGCGCCTGAAAGAGGCGGAGAAACTCGGCTTCTCGAAGGCCGTCATGCCGCAGGCCCGCAGCGAGGTCGGCGAGCGCGCGATGCAAACGGAGGCTCTGCGCCACATCGCCGATCTCGTCGCCGGCATTGCCTCGGGCGCGCCGCGCGGCGGCGGACGGCGCCGGGCCGCACGTGACTGGCCGAGTGACGATGAGGACGTGTGACGGCTCCCCTTTCCCCGTGTGGAGGGAGAGGGAAAATGCGCACGATCGGACAGAGCGATAGGAAAACGAGGCCGCTGCCTACGGACCGGCCGGCTTCTCGGGCTCGGCCTTCTTTGCCTGCGACCCGGCCGTCGGAGTCGCGGCTAGATCGGGCTGCAGCAGCGACAGGGTGATGGCGCGGGTGACGTGCTCGGCCATGCAACGCAGGCCGAGATCGTTCAGCCGGAAATGGCGGCCGAGCATATGCGTCTCGCTGCCCTTGTCGGAACTGGCCGAGAGGAAGCGCATCGCCTCGTAGCGCCGGACCAGCGGAACGCCCTGGGCCACGGCCACGTCCTGCACCTTGTGCACGAGCTCGTTATACGATTCGTCGTCGGCGACGCTCTGGGTAAAGAGCGGGTCGATCAGCACCACGTCGATATGGTGCGACTTGATCCACTCCACCGTGTCCTTGAGCGCGTCGGCGAAAGCAGTGGCATCGACCCGCGCCAGCGCATCGTTGGTGCCGACCTGCCAGACCACGAGGTCCGGCTCGACCTCGGCAACGATGGTGCGCAGGCGCTCGCCGGCTCCGCTGGCCACCTCGCCCGAGAGGGCACGCGACTCGATCTGGACATCGACGTTTGGCAGCGAGCGCTCGAGGGCGTTCTCGAGTCGCACGGGATAGGATGTCGAGGCGCCGAGCCCCGAAGAGGACGAGCCCACCGAGAGCACGTGCACTGGGCGTTGCTCCTTGAGGGCGTGCTTCACAGAGCTCAGTCTGGCGAGCGTGTAGAGCTTGGAGCCCGGCACGCGGCATTCCGGCGAAAGGCTGAGGTCGACCCCCTCCTTCGGCGCCGAGCCAGGCGCGGAGGCTGGCGGATGCGGCGGCGAGACCACGGTCGCGACGCCTTCCGCGAGCGCGGAGACGGCAGAAACCGTGAGGCACAGGCCGAGGGCTGCGGCGCCTACGAGGCTGCAGGTGCGTCGGCCGCCTTCTTTGGCCGGCGGGAACGCCATTCGACGAACCATGCGGTGAAACCCAGAGCAAACAGGCCGAAGCCTACGACCGAAATATCTACGACTATACCACCGCCATACTGAAACCTCACGAATTGCGCCGCGAGGCTTATGAGCGATCCCATCGAGAAGACCGCGAGAGAGTTTCGACCCAATCCAGCCAGGAAACCTGTGAGCCAGCCGGCTTTCGGCGCGATCCAATCGTAGACGAGCTGAAAGGCCAGCAGGACTCCACAGAAGTGGATCAGGCGAGCGGGCGAAAGGTAGGTCTTGTCGAAGGTGAAGATAAGACGTGGCTCGGGAACCATCAGTGGATCGGGCCGCAGTTCGAATACCGAGAGCACGACTCCGACGATGACGATCGCGACGCCCGGCAGCAGCAACCGTCGACACCATGCTCGGAAGCGCGGCTCGTCACGGCTCCAGTTCTGCAGGGTGAACCCGAGCACGAGCAGGAGTTGCCAGCAGAACGGGTTGAAGAACCAGTCGCCGTCGCCGGGCCAGGAGGGAAAGTCCCACTCGAAGACGAGGCTCGTTGCATAGATGCAGAAGGACAAAGCCAGCGCGCCGGCCCGGCTGATCCGCGACAGCAGCACGAAGACCGGCGCCACCGCGATCAGGACGACGTAGAGCGGCAGGATGTTGAAAAAGCCGAGCTGGTAGGTCAGCAGCACCAGCCCGCACAGGGACTGGATCGGGTCGGCGAAGAAGCCGCCGGCATTGTGCCACTCGAGGATCAGCGGGTTGTCGAGCAGCAGGGCCGTGCCCGCGATCATCGCGAGCGCCAGGACCATGATGATGACCTGCGCGCGGTAGACTTCGACGGTGCGCGATAGCAGTCGGACGACCGAGGTCAGGGCAGGCTCAGGCCGCCCATCGCGGTCGCGCGTCGCCAGCCCGATCGACCAGCCGGCCAGGAACACGAACAGCTCGGCTGCGTCCGAGATCCCGTATTGCGAGTAGGTCCAGCGCTCGAAGGTGTTGCCGGGGATATGGTTGATGAAGATCGTGATGAGGGCGAAGCCGCGCCAGAAATCGATCGCGTTCGGTCCACGCATCGGGCTCCCGTCTCCGGCGAGGGTTGGATTGACACGCCCATTGGCGAGCGTAGGCAGACGTCACGCGACGAGGGCGCGCCCTGATAAGGCGCCCGTGCCGTTCTGGAAAGCGGAACCAGGGGCGCCGGCCGCTTGCCGGGAGATCGGACACCCGGTCATGCTGTCACATGTTAAGATGTACCGTTGCGCAAAAGTGACTGTATTTTGCATACATGCCTGCTAGATAGGCAACGTCCGTTCCAGAGACCACGGACTACCTCAGCCAGCGCGTCCGCTTCGGGCGCGCTGTTTGTTTTTCGGGATCTGCTCACGCATCGGCGCCAATTTGGCGAGCTGCGTGCCAGCTCTGAAGCCCGGCCAGCGTCACGACGCCATCGGGCCAGGTCACGCCTGAAAGATGCTGGTGCGGCCGTCCGGGCTCACCAAGATCCGACACTGCCGAGAAGGCGCCGTCGAGGCGATGGCTCCGCGTATATCGGCTGCGGGTTGCGAGCACCGACAGGCCCGCATCGAGCGCCGAGCGGATGCCAGCCGCCGAGTCCTCGAAGGCGATGCCGTCCGCCGGATCGATCCCGAGCCGTTCCACCGCGATGTCGAAGATGTCGGGCGCCGGCTTCTTATTGGCTGCCTCGTCCCCCGCGGCGATGACATCGAAGGGTTTGTCGCCGTCCGGAAAATTGATTGCCACGAGCCGGTCGAGATTCAGCCGCGTCGTCGTTGTCGCGACGCCGAGCCGGACGCCGGCGGCCCGCGCCTCCGCGATGATCCGGGCAACGCCGGGCCGGAGTTTGAGATGGCCGGTCTCGATCAACTCACCGTAGATTTGCGTCTTCAGATCGTGGATCTCAGGCATGCGCGCGGCGAGCGCCTGCTCGTTATCGGGATGCGTCTGCGCAATATAATGCAGCAATCGCTCCTTGCCGCCCATGACCTTCAGCAGCTCGGCATACTGCTCCGGGCTCCAGTGCCAGGACAGGCCGAGCTGATCGAAGGCACGGTTGAAGGCCTGCCTGTGCAGGTCCTCGGTCTCAGCCAGCGTGCCGTCGACGTCGAAGATCAGGGCCTTCAGCATCGCAGGCCGTCTCGGCCGGTGGCCATGTTCGCGCCCTCGCGGATGGCGGAGACGTTACTGGCATAGGCCTCCGGCCCGCCGCTGAAGACGCCCGAGCCGGCGACGAAGACGTTGGCGCCGGCTCGCGCGGCGTCGCCGACGGTCGCCGGGGTAATGCCGCCATCGACCTCGATGTCGATCGGACGCCCGGCAACCATCGCGCGGACGCGTGAGACCGTCTCCAGCGCCGACGGCAGGAAGCTCTGGCCGCCGAAACCGGGATTGACCGTCATGCAGACGACGAGGTCGACCATGTCGAGCAGCGGCTCGACCATCGTGGCCGGTGTGCCGGGGTTCAGCGCGATGCCGGCACGCTTGCCGAGCGCGCGGATGGTCTGCAGCGAGCGGTGGATGTGCGGTCCCGCCTCGACATGCACGGAGATCGTGTCGGCGCCCGCATCGGCGAAGGCGGCGAGATAGGGATCGGCCGGCGCGATCATGAGGTGCACATCGAAGTGCTTCCGGCTGTGCGGGCGCAGCGCCTTCACCAGCGCGGGCCCGAAGGTGATGTTGGGGACGAAATGCCCGTCCATCACGTCGAGATGGATCCAGTCGCCGCCGGCCTCGTCGACGGCGCGAACCTCCTCACCGAGCCGGGAGAAGTCGGCCGACAGAATGGAGGGGGCGATGATGGTCATGATGTCCTCGACGGGGAACGCATACGGCGCGCGGCCCGGCCCGTTGATGCGGACCATGGGAAACTAAGGCGGGGGTTGCCGCCGATGTAGTGGTCTTTCGTCCGGGCATGTATTCCGAAACGAGGGATTGTTCACCCCAGCCGGCGCTTGCGCTCGACAAGCTGCATGATCATGGGCGTCAGGATGAGCTGCATGGCGATGTCGAGCTTGGAGCCGGGGATCACGATGGAGTTCGCCCGGCTCATGAACGAGTCGTGGATCATCGAGACGAGATACGAGAAGTCGATCCCGTGCGGATCGCGGAAGCGGATCACCACGAGCGATTCATCGGCGGTCGGAATCCAGCGGGCGATGAACGGGTTCGAGGTGTCGACCGTCGGGACCCGCTGGAAATTGATGTCCGTCCAGGAAAATTGCGGGCAGATCGTCTGCACGTAATCCGGCATCCGGCGCAGGATCACGTCGGTGACGGCCTCGGTGGAGTAGCCGCGGATCGAGCGATCCCGGTGCAGCTTCTGGATCCATTCGAGGTTGATCACCGGCACGACGCCGATCTTCAGGTCCGGGTAGCGAGCGAGATCGATGGTGTTGTCGACGACGCAGCCGTGCAGGCCCTCGTAGAACAGCAGGTCCGAGCCCGGAGAGAACTCCTGCCACTCGGTAAACGTGCCGATCGGCACGCCGAGCCGGGCCGCGTCTGCCTCGTCATGGGCGTAGGCGCGCGTGCGGCCCTCGCCGGATTCGCTGTAGCGGCGGAAAGTCTCTTCGAGTTCCGGCAGCAGGTTGGCGCGCGGAGCGAAATGGCTGAGGTTCGGCTCCTCCGCCATTTTCGCGCGCATCGTATCGCGGTCGAAGGCATGGAAGCCGTCGCCCTCGATATAGACCGCACTCACGTCCTCGCGTCGAAAGATCTGCTCGAAGGTGTTGCGCACGGAGGTCGTGCCGGCACCCGAGGAGCCCGTGACCGAGATGATGGGATGACGCGCCGACATGATGCTGCGTGACCTGGGAAGTCGTGACGGCGCTCAGTTTCGCATCAATCCGCGCTGGCCGAAGAGCGGCGAGCGGCCGGCGGCAGGCTGGCGGCCCTCGTAGTAGGCCGCGACGCTGGCGACCTCCTCCGCCGAGCCGAAGACCAGCGGCGAGCGCTCGTGGATCTTCTTGGCGACGACGTCGAGGATACGGCCCTGCCCGTCGGTCGCCGCCGCGCCAGCCTGTTCCATGATGAAGGCGATCGGCGCGGTTTCGTAGAGCAGGCGCAGGCGGCCCTGCTCGTAGCCCTTGCGGCTGTCGCCCGGGTAAAGGAACACGCCGCCGCGGATCAGGACGCGCTGGGCATCCGCCACCAGGGCCGCCGTCCAGCGCATGTTGAAGTTGCGGTCGCGCGGGCCCTCTTCGCCGCGCATGCAATCATCGATGAAGGCACGCACCGGCGCGTCCCAATGGCGGCCATTGGACGAATTGATCGCGTACTCGTTCGCGCTCGCCACCACCTTGAGTCTGTCGTGGGTCAGGCGGAACTCCCCGGCCGCACGGTCGAGGGTGAAGATGCGCGTGCCGTCGCCGAGGGTGATCACGAAGGTCGTGGCCGGGCCATAGACGGTGAAGCCGGCGGCGAGCTGGGTGGTGCCCGGCGTCTTGAACGAGGCGTTCGGATCATTCGGGTCGGACACGACGGGACGGATGCCGAAGATCGTGCCCACCACCATGCCGACGGCGATGTTCGAGGAGCCGTCGAGCGGGTCGATCGCGACGGCAAGCGGCGCGCCGGGATTGAGGACCATGACGTCCTCGGCCTCTTCCGAACAGACCTCGGCCACCGGCGCCGATTTCAAGGCCTCGGTGAAGCGCTTATGCGCGATCACGTCCAGCGCCTTCTGCACGTCGCCGTCGCTGTTCGTCTCGCCCTGAGCACCGAGATCGCCGGCCAGCGCGCCGCGCCCGCAGACCTCGCTCACGTCGATGGAGGCGGCGGCGAGCGCCAGGACGGTCTTGGCGGTGTCGGCAAGGCGAGAATCGCGCGCCACTTCCGCGTCGAGATATTCGGAGAGCGTGGAGCCGATCGTGATCGCCATGTCCTGAACCCGCGTCCCCATCCCGTCGCCGGACACGACCTGAGCCGCCGGCCTTTGCTACCGATGATATCCCGCAGCCCGTCGCCAGTACCAGATCCGGTGCAAGAGGCTGCCAAAGATTCTGACGAAACTTGTGGTGCCGCGCAAAAAAACTAAAAGCGGACCATGCGCAACCTCTCGCTCAAGCAGTTGCAGGCCGTCGCGGCCGTTGCCCGCCTCGGAACGATGACACGTGCGGCGCAGGAGCTGAACGTCACCTCCGCCGCGCTCTACGCCCGCATTCGCCAATTGGAGGACGAAGCAGGCCTCCTGCTGTTCGACCGCACGCCCACCGGCCTCAAGCCGACCGATGCGGGCCGCGAGATGCTCTGGGCGATCAACAGCATCAACACGGTGCTGGAGACCTGCACCGAGCGGCTGCGCACCCTGAAGGGCGCGGGCGGCGGGCGCGTGGCGCTCGGCGTGGTCTCAACGGCGAAGTACTTCGCCCCCGCTGTAATCGCCGGGTTCATGGAATCGCATCCGCAGGTCGAGATCAGTCTGACGGTGGGTAACCGCACGAGCACAGTCGATGCGCTGCGCAACTACGAGATCGACTTCGCGATCATGGGCCGGCCGCCGCGCGATTTCGCGATCGAGGCAGAGAAGTTCGGCCCGCACCCGCTGGTGCTGATCGCCGCGCCGGGCCATCCGCTGGCCGGCAAGACGGGCCTGACCCGCGACGACATCGCCGACCAGTCGTTCCTCGTCCGCGAGGAGGGCTCGGGCACGCGCGCCGTCTTCGAGGAGTTCATGAACGGCGTGATGATCCGCCGGGCACGGCTCGGGATCGATGCCGGGTCGAACGAGACCCTGAAACAGGCAGTGATGGCCGGGCTCGGCATCGCGCTGCTCTCCTCGCATACGGTTGCCGCCGAACTCGCCAGCGGGCGGCTGGCGCTTCTCGACGTGCAGGGGCTGCCGATCCGGCGCGACTGGTACGTCGTGCGCCGCGCCGACAAGGTCCTCGGGCCGGCCTCCGACTCGTTCTGGCAGTATCTGGTCCAGCAGGGTGCCGGATTCCTGCCCGGGCTCGACGTGACCGCCGCGCGCACCTTGCCTGAGCAGGTCGAGTCATGAGTGCGGCGGGCGTCGTCATCGTCGGCGCCGGCCAGGCCGGCCTGCAGACCGCCGTGAGCCTGCGCGAGGCGGGCTTTGCCGATCCGGTCACGGTGCTCGGCGACGAGGAGGCGCTGCCCTATCAGCGCCCTCCCCTCTCGAAGGCCTATCTCGCCGGCAAGACCGACGCGGAGGGCCTGCTGCTGCGGCCGGCCTCGTATTTTGCCGAGCACCGCATCGTGCATCAGCGGGCGCGAGCCACGCACATCGACCGGGCTGCCAGGACGCTCGGTCTCGATGACGGCACAGCCCTGCCCTACGATCACCTCGTAATCGCGACGGGATCGCGCAACCGTGCCCTGCCGGTGCCCGGTGCCGAGCTCCCCGGCGTGTACCAGCTACGCTCGCTCGCCGACGCCGACCGGCTGCGGGAGGCAATCGAAGCCGCCACCAGGGTCGTGGTGGTGGGCGCGGGCTTTATCGGGCTTGAATTCGCCGCGGTCTGCGCCGGACGCGGTCTCGCCGTCACGGTGATCGAAGCGGCCGAGCGCGTGATGGCTCGCGCGGTCTCGATCGAGACCTCCGACGCGTTCCGGGTCGCACACGAGGCGATGGGCGTGACGTTCCGTCTCCAGGCCGGTGTGGTTGCGATCGAGAGCCATGACGGCCAGGCCGCTGCGGTCGTTCTGGCCGATGGCGAGAGCATCCCGGCCGACCTCGTCCTCGTCGGTGTGGGCGTCGTGCCCAACCAGGAACTCGCCGAGCGGGCCGGGCTGGCGGTTCGGGACGGCATCGAGACCGACGCCTTCCTCGCAACCGGTGATCCGGCCATCTCGGCTATCGGGGACTGCGCCCGCTTCCCGACCCGGTTCGGGGCCGGGATGACGCGCGGCGACCGGGTGCGGATCGAATCCGTGCAGAACGCGATCGATCAGGGTCGCTGCCTCGCCGCTCGGCTGGCCGGACGGCCGAATGCCTACGACGCGGTGCCGTGGTTCTGGAGCGACCAGGGCCGGCACAAGCTGCAGATCGCTGGCCTTGCAGAGACGGGCGACGGCAGCGTCGTGCGCGGCAGCGGCGATGCCTTCTCGGTCTTCCGCTACCGGGATGGACGGCTCTGCGCCGTCGAGGCGATCAACCGGCCGGCCGAGCACATGGCGGCGCGCCGTATCCTCGCGCTGGGCCGTGAGCTCACACCCGAGCAGGCGGCCGAGCCGGCCTTCGACCTCAAGGCTCTGGCGACTGCCGGCTGAATCGCGTCAGCGGTCGTTCTCGGTGGTCAGGCTGTCGAGCCGCGTGCCCTCGTCGGCGCCACTCTGACCGAGCCGCACGCCGGCCGATCCGTCATTGGTGAAGATCACGCCGGCCCGCACGAGCGCGCTGCGCAGCGCCTCGATCTGCCCGGAGGGCGTATCGCCCATCCCCTTCTCGAAACTGCGCACCAGTGCCTCGTCGAGCCCAACCTTGGCCGCGAGATCGCCCGTCGACCAGTTGATCATCGCGCGGGCGGCACGGCATTGCGCCGGCGTCATCGTGCTGGGCAAGCGGCCACTTGCCTCCCCCTCATCCGATCCGGACACACGCGCCCTCCCTGTCGATCCCTGCATTGTCCCCACGCCGGCAACCGGCCCGAGAGCCTCGACAACACGACGAGGCCCAAGATCGTTGCAAAGGCGCGGCCGCCCACGGGAAACCGGTGCCCTCGACCATATTTGCGCTCGATTCCTATTGGATGCGCGATCCGCTACGTGCCTCGGAAAGGTACGAGATCAACTTTCCATCGACGCCGCAGCGCTGCGAACCAAGGGGGCTTTACCATGAAGAAGATTCTAGCCGTCGCGCTGACGGGCGCAATCCTGGCTGCCGCGCCAGCCTACGCGCAGATGGGCGGTGGCGGCGTGCGCAATCTCGGCCAGGGCCAGCAGCCGGAGAAGAAGCCGCAATACGTCCCCGGCGCCAAACCGCAGGAGAAGATGTTCCCGCTCGGCACGACCTGGACCGCCGTGAGCCTGAACGGCAAGGCGTTCGGCGGGAACGACCGGCCGAGCTTTATCATCGACACCCAGTACCGCGCCCGTGGCTATGGCGGCTGCAACACCTTCGCAGCGACGGCCTTTCCGCTGAAGGATCAGCACTTGGCTGTCGGGCCACTCGCGATCACCAAGAAGTCCTGTGACAAGGCACTGGCCGCCAGCGAGACCGCCTTTCTCACGGCTCTGCGCACCTCGGGTGCCTGGGACATCGTGGGCTCCCAACTCGTGATCAAGAGCCAGAACGGCGAACTGCGGTTCGACCGCTCGCTCTGACGGGCGGCTACGAACGCGGCGTTCATCCTTTCTTGACGACGATCCGCGGCAGTCGCCGCGGATTCACCCCTTGCTCAACCTGATCCGGGCATCCTGCCCCTCGATACCTCGCTCAGCGTTCGAGGGTCGCAGGGAGTTCAGGACGGATGAAGCTCGTGCTGGCCGATCGGCAATTCCGGCCTCGCTCCAAGGCGCGTACGATCACCACTCGCTACACAGCGATGGCGAGCTACGACCACAACGCCACTCTGCTGGCCTTCGGCACGCTCGTCTGTGCCGGTCTCCTGCTCTCGTTCTGCGCGGTCGGTCTGTGCGGGTGATGCATCCGGGCGTGCCTCCACCTATTCGGACGCCCTAGGTACCTGTGAAATCTACGCAGCCGTAGAATAAATTTCCCGCCCGACACTAAAAATCAGCGAGATTCCTCTCCGCTACTGCGGATCCTGAGACGATCAAGAAAAGAATTGCTGCATCAAGGCTTAGGTCGATTGCTCCGGCCGACGCGACGCGATATCCGATCGCTCCGAGAAGCCCGGTCGACCAGCTGTCGACTCATCGTCATCCGGCCGGCGCTTCCATCGCAATTGCCTTGGATGACCAGGAGACCCCGTGATGGCCGACGACACCACCGCATCCGCGCGTAAGGCGGGCCACGGCCGCATCTACGGCTCGATCACCGAGACCATCGGCAACACGCCGCTCGTCCGCCTCAACCGGCTGCCGAAGGAGCACGGCATCGACGCCGAGATCCTGCTGAAGCTCGAATTCTTCAACCCGATCGCCAGCGTGAAAGATCGTATCGGCGTCAATATGATCGACGCTCTCGAGGCGTCCGGCCGGCTGAAGCCCGGCGGCACGCTGATCGAGCCGACCTCCGGCAATACCGGCATCGCGCTGGCCTTCGTAGCAGCCGCTCGCGGCTATCGGCTGATCCTGGTCATGCCCGAGACCATGTCGATCGAGCGCCGCAAGATGCTTGCCTTCCTTGGCGCCCAACTCGAGTTGACCCCTGGAGCGCAGGGCATGAAGGGCGCCATCGCCCGGGCCGAGGAACTCCTGAAGGAGATCGACGGCGCGGTGATCCCGCAGCAATTCTCGAACCCGGCCAATCCCGAGATTCACCGCAAGACCACGGCGGAAGAGATCTGGAACGACACAAACGGCCAGCTCGATGCCTTCGTCGCGGGCGTCGGCACCGGCGGCACCGTCACGGGCGTCGGCCAGGTGCTGAAGCCGCGCCTGCCGAACCTCAAGGTGTTCGCGGTCGAGCCGACCGACTCGCCTGTGATCGGCGGCGGCCAGCCCGGCCCGCACAAGATCCAGGGCATCGGCGCCGGCTTCATTCCGGACAACCTCGACCGCTCGATCCTCGACGGCGTGCTCACGGTCACGAACCAGCAGGCGATCGACACCGCCCGCCAGCTCGCGAAGCTGGAAGGCATTCCCGGCGGCATCTCGACGGGCGGTAACGTCGCGGCGGCACTGGAGGTGGCATCGCGCTCCGAGTTCAAGGGCAAGCGGATCGTCACCGTCGCCTGCTCCTTCTCCGAGCGCTACATCTCGTCGGTCCTGTTCGAAGGCATCGGCTAGCCTCCGCGAGACAGGCCAGTCCGACGCAAAGCATGCGCCGGACTGGCGCGCCGCTTGACCGACGCGTCAGGCAACATCTGCCATCGCCGTCTGTTGTCCTACCGACAGCAGTGAGGACGATGATGAGCGAACACGACCGCAGCCGGCCGTCGATCAAGACGTTCGATGGCCAGGCCGACCGGAACGGCCAGAACCTCGGGGCTGAGTCTCCCCTCGACGTCGGCATCCCCTCGCGGACCCAGGCAGACCTGAAGAGCGAGCCGAATGGCGAGGCGGAAGCTGCCCGCATCGCGTCTGGACAGCCGCGTCAGGATGCCAGTGATCAGACGGCGGCCGAGACCCCTTCCGAGAATCTGCGCCGCATCAGCGATCCCTCGACGGCCTCGGCCGCCGGCGAAGGGTCGGGCCTGAAGTCCAGGGAGGGGCAGGAAGCGATCAACCGCGCCACCGCTGCCCTCGGCGAGGAGGGACAGTGATGGCCGAGCGCACCACGCCCACCGAAACAGTTACCCGCAAGCCCGACGATGATGTCGGCAAGCCGGGATCGAATGCCGCCAATGGTGGTCGCCAGACGCCGCAGCAGGCCGCGATCACAGGCATCGGCGGAGAAGGCCGCTCCGATGCGAGTCGCAGCCAGGACATGGGTCGCGGGGGCTCCGAGGCTCCCGCACCGGTCGGCGGATCGTCCGGTGGTCACTCGGATCAAAGGTCGGCCGACGGCTCCGGGAAAGTCGCGGCCGGGCACTACAAGGTCGAGAAGGAGCGCGAATGACGGGCTCACCGCGAAAAGACGGCAATGGCGATCAGTCTCGCGAGCCCAAGCCGGACGACCGCAAGAACGTGAGCCCCGACGCGGTCAAGGATCCGAACGAGAAGACCGAGGGGCATCCGGGTCTGCCGGCAGGCTCCAAGGGTGGCGATGACGCCGATCCGGGCGCGGGTTAGGCGGCTTCCGCCACCACGCGGTTCCGGCCATCGGCCTTGGCACGGTAGAGGGCGTCGTCCGAGCGCTTGAGCATGTCCGACGCGCTGGTGTCGCCCGCGTGCCGGATTGCGACGCCCACCGACACGGTGACGGCGATCGCCCTCGCCCCGCGCTGGATCGGGAACGGAGCCGCTTCCACGCGCTGGCGGATGCGCTCGCCCGCGGCCTGCGCATCGGCGAGCGTCGCGCCCGGCATGACGATCACGACTTCCTCGCCGCCGAAGCGGGCGACGATGTCGATGCCGCGCGTATGCTGGCGGACGCGGTCGGCAAAGGCCTTCAGGACTTCGTCGCCGGCCTCGTGGCCATAGGTGTCGTTGATCGACTTGAAGCGGTCGATGTCGAGGATGAGGCAGGCGAGGCCGTGCTCTTCATCCGTCGCCGCTCCGAAGAGCGGACCGAGTTGCCGGTCGAGGTAGCGCCGGTTGTGAAGACCGGTCAGCTCGTCGGTCACCGCCAGCTCGATCGAGGCCTGCACGGCGCCGCGCAGGGTGTGCGAGAAGCGACCGCGGCGGACCTGTGTCCGCACCCGCGCGATCAGCTCGTTCCGGTCGACAGGCCGGAGCAGGTAGTCGTGCACCCCGAAATCGAGCCCGCGGGTGAGCCGCGCCATGCCATGCGTCTCGCCGATCATGATCAGCGCCATGTCACGCGTGCGATCGAGGGAGCGCAGCTGACTGCACAGGCGCAGACCGTCGACGCCGTCGAGATCGATGCTGATCAGCGCCACGTCGAAGCCACCCTCGGTAGCGGTCATCAGCGCGCGTTGCGGATCGCTCTCGATGGTCACGGTGTGGTGTTGCGAAAGAGCGGTGGCCATGCGGTCGGCCGCGCTCGGGCGGTCCTCGACGAGCAGGATGCGGGCCCCCTGACCGGTGTCAGCGGCCGCGAGCGTAAAGGGATCGCCGATGCCGAGGGCGCACGAGGCCATCGCGCGGCTGCGGAGCTCGTCCTGCACCGCCTTGAGCCGCAGCAGGCTGCGCACTCGCGTGAACAGGGCAGTGTCATCGATGGGTTTGGTGAGGAAGTCGTCGGCTCCGGCATCGAGGCCGCGCAGGCGATCGGACGGCTCGTCGAGTGCCGTGACGATCACGACGGGAAGGTGCGCCGTCGCCGGGTTGGTCTTGAGCCGCCGGCAGACCTCGAACCCGTCCATGCCCGGCATCATCACGTCGAGCAGCACGATGTCGCACAAGCCCTTCTCGCAGATCGCGAGGGCTTGGGGTCCGTTCATCGCCGCGACCACGTCGAAATACTCCATCGAGAGCTTCGTCTCGAGGAGCTTCAGGTTTGGCAGCAGGTCATCGACGATCAGGACACGGGCGGACATTCGGTCTCCTACAGCCTCCTTTCCGACAGGCCCCGACAGGGTCAGTCGCCCTCGCCGAGATATTTGCGTACGGTGGCAATGAACTTCGCCACCGAGATCGGCTTCGACAGGTAGGCCTCGCAGCCGCCCTCCCGGATGCGCTCCTCGTCACCCTTCATGGCGAAGGCCGTGATGGCGATCACGGGGATGTGGCGAAGTTCCTCGTCGTCCTTCAGCCATTTGGTCACTTCAAGCCCCGAGACTTCAGGGAGCTGAATGTCCATCAGGATCAGGTCAGGCACGTGTTTGCGGGCGAGTTCGATCGCCTCGATGCCGTTCGAGGTTTTCAGGGTTGCGTAACCATGAGCTTCCAGAAGATCGTTGAAGAGCTTCATGTTCAGCTCGTTGTCTTCAACGATGAGAACCGTTTTCGTCATGGCCCCTAAATCTCCGGGCTCCCGCGAGCTCGCCATCGTCGCCTTATGTTCTTTTTCCTCTTAAGTGATACTCCTTGATGAAACGCAAACTTGATCATGTAGATCAGGGGTCCGAGGCGCTTGCGCTCGACGTCCTGGTCTGGCTCGCTGGCGACGAGGAGCGCCTGTTCCCGTTTCTGCAGGCGAGTGGGCTGAACCCGGGAACGGTGCGCGAGAGCGCGGGCGATCCGGCCTTTCTCGGTGCCGTGCTCGATCACGTCATGGGCGACGAGGCCAGCCTGATCGCTTGTGCCGACGCGATCGGTGTGAAGCCCGAGAAGATCGCGACGGCCTGGCGGCGGATGCAGCCGCCGGATTTCGATCACGACCTCTGAGCCATCGGCCTTATTTGGCGAGTTCGCGCAGTCCGAGGCGGATCAAGACCTTCGCCTCGGCGCCCTCGGGAGCGCCCTTCAACACGGTGGCGATGGCCGCCGAGGCCTGGACCTGCGGATAGCCGAGATTGACCAGTGCCGAGATCGCGTCCGCGACGGGCGGAGGCGCGGTCCGATCCTCGACCGCGCCGGTCAGCGCGATCAGGGCGGGATCGGCTGGGGAGAAGGCCGGCGCCTTGTCCTTCAGTTCGGCCGCGAGCCGGGCCGCGAGCCGCGGTCCGACGCCGGGTGCGCGGGCGATGGCGCCCTTGTCGCCGGTCGCAAGTGCCGTGGCGAGGGCACCCGGCTCCAGCACCGACAGGACCGCGAGGGCGACCTTCGAGCCGACGCCCTGCACCGTCTGCAGCAGGCGGAACCACTCGCGCTCGGCATCCGAGCGGAAGCCGTAGAGGCGGATCATGTCCTCGCGCACATGCGTGTCGATGGCGAGCTCGGCTGCTTCGCCGGGCTTCGGCAGGCGCTGCAGCGTGCGCGCCGAACAATGCACGACGTAGCCGACGCCCTGCACGTCGAGGATGACGAAATCCTCACCGTAGGAATCCACGATGCCCTTGAGCTTGCCGATCATCACGATTCCCTACGGTGGGCGAGCCGGGCCTTGGTTCCAGCGCCCGCCTGCCATATCCGATAGCTCGACCGCCCCCACAAGGTGAGCGCAGAAGACCACCGATGAAGCCGTTAGCCGCCCTCGCTCTCTTGGCGCTGATCGTCGCCCTGCCCTTAGACGCGTGGGCGCAGGCCGAGGCCGCGGGACCGAGCACCGATCCGACGCAGGTCAGGCCCGGCCGGTACCGGCTCGACCCCGCGCATGGCAAGATCACGTGGTCGCTCAACCATCTTGGCTACTCGACCTATTACGGCCAGATCACCGACGTCGCGGCCGAGGCCACCCTCGACCCGCGCGAGCCCGCCAAGAGCCGGCTGTCGGTCACCATCAACACGGCAAGCGTCAACGGCCTCAACGAGCGGCTCAACGAGCACCTGAGGTCGCCGGACTTCTTCGACGTCGAGAAATTTCCCCAGGCCAGCTACGTCAGCACCTCCATCGAGCGCACGAGTCCCACCACGGCCCGCGTCAACGGTGAGCTGACGATCAAGGGCATCACGCGAGTGGTGTCGTTCGATGCAACCTTCAACCAGGCCGGCATCAATCCGGTGGACAAGGCCTACACCGTCGGCTTCGACGGCCGCGCCGTGATCCGCCGCTCCGATTTCGGCATCAGCGCCTTCCTCCCGGTCCTCGGAGACGAGGTGCAGCTGCGGCTCGAGGGCGAGTTCAAGGCAGCTCCGTAACGCTGCGTTTGCCGAGGGCAGGCGTTCACGGTATGTGCCAAGGGGCAGGCGGCCAAGCACCGGCCGCGCCGGAGGCATCATGACGTCGGACGTGAGGATCCTCGGCATCGACCCGGGCCTGCGCCGCACGGGTTGGGGACTGATCGTCGCGAGAGGTACCCGGCTCACCTATCTCGCCTGCGGCGTCGTCACCTCTGACGGCGACCTGCCGCTGGCGCTGCGTCTGCGCGAGCTTCACGAGGGCATCACCCGCGTCGTCGGCGAGCACGCACCCGACGAGGTCGCGGTGGAAGAGACCTTCGTCAACAAGGATGCGCAGGCGACGCTCAAGCTCGGCCATGCCCGCGCCATTGCCCTGCTGGTTCCGGCCCTGGCGGGGCTGCCCGTCTCCGAATACGCGGCCAACCTCGTGAAGAAGACGGTCTGCGGATCGGGCCATGCCGAGAAGGTCCAGATTCAGGCCATGGTGCGCTTCCTGCTGCCGAAGGCAGAGTTCAAGGTAGCCGACGCCGCCGACGCACTCGCCATCGCCATTACCCATGCAAACCACCGCGGCGCCCACTCGCTCAGGCGCCTGCACACCCTCGACCAGCTGCAGAGCCTGGGCGCGGCCCGGATCGCTGCGGCGCTCGCACGCCAGAGTTAGCGCCGCGGCAGGCAAGGATCGGAGCGCCGTCCGAGGATATTGGCCGGAGGCGAATCGGTATCCGCAAGATGCATCGTCAATGGTCGGAATAAATTTTGGGACCAATCCGGATCTCGGTCGTTGTCTGACCAGAAAGCCGCCTGCGCTCTGCTGCGCGGCGGCGTGATCAACAGATCCGGAGCCAATTGAATGAAGCGTATTCTTCTCATCGCCGCCCTCGCCGCTGCCCCGCTCGCCATGGCCGGCTCGGCCAGCGCCCAGGGCACAATCCGCGGCGCTGAGCGCGGCGTCGAAGACGGCAGCCGTGCCGCAGGGCCGGTCGGCGGGGTCGTGGGCGGCGCGGTTGGTGCCGCAACGGGTACGGTCGGCGGCGTCCTCGGCGTGGACCCCGATGCCCGCGAGTCGCGCATGGAGCGCCGCGACCGCCGCATGATGCGCGGTGAGCGCCCGGTGCGCCGTGAGCGCGACCTGGACGATTGATACAGCCATGTGACCCGCGCCAGCTCGGCAGCGTGTCGCGTCATCGGCCCCGTCACCCCCTGGTGGCGGGGCTTTTTGCTGGACCGTTAGCGGTCGCCGATCCGTAGCAGGACCTTGCCGCGCGCCGCGCGTTTCTGAAGGATGCCGAGAGCCTCCGCGTAATCCGTGAGCGGCAGGACGCCATGGACCTTGGCCGTCAGGCGTCCCTCCGCCGCCCAGGCCAGCAATTGCTCCTGATTGGCGCGGTGCGCCGCCGGCTCGCGCTCGACGAACGCGCCCCAATGCACGCCCTGCACGTCGACGCCCTTCAGCATGACGATGTTGAGCGGAAATCTCGGGATCTCGCCGGCCGCGAAGCCGATCACGAGGTAGCGACCCCGCCAGCCGAGCGAACGCAACGCCGGTTCGGCGTGCTCGCCCCCAACCGCATCGTAGATCACGTCGACGCCGCACTCCCCGGTCAGTCGGCGCAGGGCCTCGCGGATGTTGTCGGCGGTATAGTCGACGAGATCGTCCGCGCCGTGCTCGCGCGCCGTCTCCAACTTCTCCGCCGAGGAGGCGCAGGCGATGACGCGTGCGCCCAGAATCCTGCCGATCTCGACCGCCGCGAGTCCAACCCCGCCGGATGCGCCGAGCACTGCGAGCGTCTCGCCCGGCTGAATCCGGGCCCGGTCGCGCAGCGCATGCAGCGTGGTGCCGTAGGTGATCGTCAGCCCGGCCGCGATCTCGTCGGAGAGATCCTCTGGCACCCGCGTCAGGTGCCGTGTCCCGATCGCGATCCTCTCGCGGCACATGCCGTGGGTGGCGTGGACGATGACGCGGTCGCCGATGGAGAACCCTTCTGTGTCCTCGCCCAGCGCCTCCACGATCCCGCAGGCCTCGCCGCCGGGCGAGAATGGCAGGTCGGGTTTCACTTGGTAGCGGCCGGCGATGATCAGCGTGTCCGCGAAGTTGAGCGCCGCGACCGTTATCCGCACCACGGCCTCGCCAGGCCCCGCCACCGGGTCGGGCAGATCCGCAATCGACAGATCCTCCGGCCCGCCGAGCCGGGTGCACAACAGAGCCTTCATGCGGCGTCCTCCCTCGCGGATCGGCATAAGCCGAAGCGCGAGGGGAAAGCGAGGGCTCGCGTCAGCCGCGCTCGTAGGTCCCAGTGAGCAGGCCCTTGGCGAGCACATGGCCCTTCATGGCGTCGATGATGTCGCCGCGCCCTGGCGAGGGCGGCAGATGCAGCGCCGCGTCGAGCGCATAGACCTCGAACAGGTAGCGGTGCGGCCCGTGCCCACGTGGCGGGTCGGGCGGCAGCCACGCATTGCGTTGGAACGAGTTGCGGCCAAGGTCGTGCCGTCCGCCCTCCGAGCCGCTGCCGGCGAAATCCCCCTCCGGCAGCGCCGCGTCTCCCGCTCCTTCATTCCAGGTAATGAGGTGAACAAGCGGCCGCGGCACCGGCGCGTCCGGGTCTTCGACGACGAGCACGACACTGCCGGTGCCCGCCGGCAAATTGCTCCACGACAGGGGCGGCGAAAGGCCTCCGCCGTCATCGGTGTAGCGCGCAGGAATGGCCCCGCCATCCGAGAAGGCCTCGCTCGCGACGGCGATGGTGGCCGGCACATCTGCGAAGACCGAGTGGTAGAGCGACTTCTCGAGCCCCGCCCTGACGCTCGACAGGGCCTCGCCCAGCGCGTGGGGCATCTTCTCCAGCATGGCGTCTCCTCGGCGCCGTAGGCGGACTGCGCCTACGCTCCAAGGAAGAAACGGGCCAAACGTCCGGCGGGTCCCGGTCAGTCCTTCCGCGCGGCCACCATGTAGTTCACCGCCGTGTCGCGGCTCTTGCGCCAGGTGTTGTTGAGCGGATCGAACACCACACCGGCCGTATCGAAGACCGACAGGCCGCCAGCCTCCAGATCCGCGGTCAGCTCGTCGGGCTTCACGAACTTTTCCCAGTCATGCGTGCCCTTGGGTAGCCAGTTCAGCACGTATTCCGCGCCGACGATGGCCAACGCGAAGGAGCGCATCGTCCGGTTGAGCGTCGCGGCAAAGAGCAATCCGCCGGGCTTCACCGCAGCACAGCAGGTTGCGAGGAAAGCCGAGCGGTCGACGACGTGCTCGACCACCTCCATGGCGAGCACGATGTCGAAGCGCTCGCCCCGCTCGACCACGCTCTCGATGGTCTCGGCCCGGTAATCGGCCGTCACGCCCTCGGCCTCGGCATGGGCGCGCGCCACGGCAATGTTCTTCTCGGCCGGATCGAGACCGGTGACGCCGGCGCCGAGCCGGGCCAGCGGCTCGGACAGCACCCCGCCGCCGCAACCGACGTCGACGAGGCTCAGGCCCTCCAGCGCGAAGGGCCGGTTCGGATCGCGGCCGAAATGGCGGCAAGCCTCATCGCGAATATAAGCGAGGCGCACCGGGTTGAAGCGATGCAGAACGCGCATCGGCCCATTCGCATCCCACCACGTCGCGGCCTGCGCATCGAAGCGCGCGACCTCTTCCCGATCGACCGACGCCGCCATCACTCGAACACTCCGCAAACCCTCAGCCGACGAACAGCCATTGCGGCCATCGCATTGACACCTTCGAGAGGCCCTTGTACCCGCCGAGCGCCTCCCCGGTACAGCGGCCGTGATCCTTTCGCGGCATCGCGAACGGCTTCGGGCTCCCCGAATACGATGGCACGGCAGAGAAGGGACGGCGCGGACGCGATATGCCCCGATTGGTGATGAAGTTCGGCGGCACATCGGTCGCCAATGTCGACCGGATCCGCAACGTGGCCGCCCACGTGGCCCGCGAGGTCGCGGCCGGCTACGAGGTCGCGGTGGTGGTCTCGGCAATGTCCGGCAAGACCAACGAGCTGGTCGCGTGGGTCAAGGATGCCAACGACCTCTACGACGAGACCGAGTACGACGCCGTCGTCGCCTCGGGCGAGCTCGTCACGGCTGGCTTGCTGGCCATTGCCCTGCAAAAGAACGGCATCAAGGCTCGCTCCTGGCAGGGCTGGCAGATCCCGATCGAGACCTCGGACGCGCATGGCTCCGCCCGCATCGAGGCGATCGACCCCAAGAATCTCAATGCCGGCTTCGCGCGCGGCGAGGTCGCGGTGATCGCAGGCTTCCAGGGCGTTCATACCAAAACCGGCCGCGTCGCGACGCTCGGCCGCGGCGGCTCCGATACCAGCGCGGTGGCGGTTGCCGCCGCGATCGGCGCCGAGCGCTGTGACATTTATACGGACGTGGACGGCGTCTACACCACCGATCCCCGCGTCGTGCCGAAGGCCCAGCGCATGGAGCGCGTGACCTTCGAGGAAATGCTCGAGATGGCCTCGCTCGGCGCCAAGGTGCTGCAGGTGCGCTCTGTCGAGCTCGCCATGGTGCACCGCGTGCCAACGACGGTGCGCTCATCCTTCGATCCCCCCGACGCGGCGCGTCCGGGCACCCTCATCTGCGACGAGGACGCTATCGTGGAACAGCAGATCATCACCGGGATCGCCTTCTCGAAAGACGAGGCCCAGGTCACGCTTCGCTCGGTCAAGGACAGCCCCGGTGTCGCCGCGGCGATCTTCGGCCCGCTGGCGGATGCCAACATCAACGTCGACATGATCATCCAGACCGTCTCGGGCGATCAGTCCACGACGGACATGACCTTCACCGTACCGGCAGCGGATTACCAGCGTTCGCGGGCGATCCTGGACGCGCAGCGCGAGCGCATCCAGTTCGGCCAGATCGAGGGCGCCACCGACGTCGTGAAGGTGTCGGCCATCGGCGTGGGCATGCGCTCGCACGCAGGCGTTGCAGCCAAGGCGTTCCGGGCCCTCGCGGAGAAGGGAATCAACATCCGCGCGATCACCACCTCGGAAATCAAGTTCTCCGTGTTGATCGATGCCGCCTACACGGAGCTTGCCGTTCGCACGCTCCACTCGCTATACGGCCTCGATCAGGCCTGACCGTACTCGCCGCATCGTGATGTGCCACTGCCGCGGCAGCCGGCACGTTTGGTGGTTGCATCGGCTGAACACGGATTGACGACTCGATGCCCGCTGCGCCCGGAGGCCCGCGCCTGCTGCTGCGCAGGCTCCGCGAAGCAATGGCGGAGCCGGTCAGCGCACAAGCACGCCTCGACCGCATCGTTGTCCTCATCGCTGCCAACGTCATCGCCGAGGTTTGTTCGGTCTATGTCTTGCGCGACGACAACACGCTCGAGCTGTTCGCGACCGAGGGCCTGAACCGCGATGCCGTGCACATCACGCGGCTGCGCGCCGATGAAGGCCTCGTCGGCCTGATCGCGCGGCAAGCCGAGCCGCTCTCGCTCTCGGACGCGCAATCGCACCCGAACTTCTCCTATCGGCCCGAGACCGGGGAAGAGATCTACCACGCCTTCCTCGGCGTGCCGCTTCTCCGCGCTGGCAACACGCTCGGCGTGCTCGTCGTCCAGAACAAGACCTACCGCGTCTATTCCGACGAGGAGATCGAGGCGCTCCAGACCACCGCCATGGTGCTCGCGGAGATGATCGCTTCCGGCGAGTTGCAGGCGCTCACCCCCGGCGCCGGCAGCGCCGCTCGTCGTCCGGTCAGCCAGCGCGGCGTGGCGCTCGCCGATGGCATCGGCCTCGGCCACGTCGTGCTGCATGAGCCGCGCATCGTGGTGAAGCGCCTGATCGCCGAGAGCGTCGAGCTCGAGGTCGAGCGCCTCGAGGCGGCGATCGAGGATGTTCGCTCGGCCATCGATGAGCTCGTTGAGCGGGGAGACGGCATCGGCTCGGGCGAATCCCGCGAGGTGCTGGAGACCGTGCGCATGTTCGCGCACGACAAGGGCTGGCTGCGTCGCATGCGCGAAGCCGTCCAATCAGGCCTCACGGCCGAAGCCGCCGTCGAGCGCGTCCAGTCCGACAACCGCGCGCGGATGTTGCGCCAGTCCGACCCCTATCTGCGCGACCGCCTGCACGATCTCGACGACCTCGCCAACCGGCTGCTGCGCCGCCTCGTCGGCCAGGAGACGGGAAGCGTCGCCGCGATGCCCGAAAACGCGATCCTCGTCGCGCGCTCCATGGGCCCGGCGGCGCTCCTCGATTACGAGCGGGCCAACCTGCGCGGCGTCGTGCTGGAGGAAGGCGGTCCGACCAGCCACATCGCCATCGTCGCGCGCGCGCTCGGCATCCCCGCGGTCGGCGAGATCGCCAACGCCACGGCGCTCTGCGACTCGGGCGATGCGATCATCGTCGACGGCGCCTCCGGCGAGATCCAGGTGCGGCCCACACCCGAGATCGAGGCGGCTTATGCCGAGCAGGCCCGCCTGCGCGCCCGTCGCCAGGCTCAGTACCGGGCTCTCCGCGACGTCCCGGCCTTGACCCGCGACAAGGTCCGCATCGGGCTTCACCTCAACGCCGGCCTGCTGATCGACCTCACCCATCTCGCCGAGACCGGCGCCGAGGGCATTGGGCTGTTCCGCACCGAACTGCAATTCATGGTGGCGCAGCGCATGCCGTCGGCCGCCGAGCAGCAGACGCTCTACGAGTCGGTCTTTGCCGCCACTGGCGACCTGCCGGTCACGATCCGCACCCTCGACATCGGCGGCGACAAGATCCTGCCCTACATGCCGGCCCTCGAAGAGGAGAACCCGGCGCTCGGCTGGCGCGCGATACGCATCGGCCTCGATCGCCCTGCCCTGTTGCGCGTGCAGCTCCGCGCGCTCCTGAAGGCGGCGGCCGGGCGGCCCCTCAGGATCATGTTCCCGATGGTCGCGACGGTGGAGGAATTCACCCGTGCCCGGGGCATCGTCGATCGCGAGAAGGCGCATCTGCGCCGGCACGGCTACGTGCTGCCGAGCGATTGCAAGCTCGGCGTCATGGTCGAGGTGCCCTCGCTGCTGTTCCAGATCGACGAGATCGCCCGCGAGGCGGACTTCCTCTCGGTCGGCTCCAACGACCTGATGCAGTTTCTGTTCGCGGTCGACCGCGACAATCGCCGGGTTGCGGACCGCTTCGATCCGCTCTGCGGCGCCGCCATGCGCGCTTTCCGGGTGATTGCGGATCGCGCCACGGCTGTCGGTTGCCCTGTGACCGTCTGCGGCGAGATCGGCGGCCGCCCCCTGGAGACCATGGCGCTGATCGGCCTCGGCTTCCGCAACTTTTCGATGTCGCCGGCCGCGATCGGTCCGGTGAAGGCCATGGTCCTGTCGATCGAGGCGGAGGAAGTCCGCGCCTTCATCGAGACGGAACTGGCCAAGGCGACGGACGGAGCCTCGCTCCGATCCGCCCTCACCTCCTTCGCGAAGGCGAAGGGCGTGCCTATCTAGCTGCCTTCGGTCCGACTGACGCAGCCCGCCCCTCGCTCCGAGGCCCTTTCTCGATTCCAGTCCCGCAGGACGATGACACCCATTCCCCCCGAGCGCCTCGACGCGATCCTGGCGCGCCACGACATCGTCACCGCCATGCTGAGTTCCGGCTCGGCCGAGGCAGACAGCTTCGTCGCGCTTTCCCGCGAATTGTCGGAGCTGGACGGCGTCGTCGCCGCGATTCATGCCTATCGCGCCGCCATGGACAACCTCTCCGGCATCGAGAGCCTGATCGACGGAGGCGATGCCGAGATGCGCGCGCTCGCCGCTGACGAGAAGCCCGAGGCCGAGGCGGCCCTGGAGGCGGCGCACCGCAACCTGCAGCTCATCCTGCTGCCGAAGGACGCCGCCGACGAGAAGAGCGCCATCCTCGAAATCCGCGCCGGCACGGGCGGAGACGAGGCTGCCCTGTTCGCGGGCGACCTGTTCCGGATGTACGCGAAATACGCGGAGACCAAGGGCTGGCGCGTCGATGTGATCTCGCAGAGCGAGGGCACGATGGGCGGCTATCGCGAAATCTTCGCCGAGGTGAACGGAAAAGGTGTATTCTCACGCCTCAAGTTCGAGAGCGGCGCCCACCGTGTGCAGCGCGTACCCGAGACGGAGACTCAAGGTCGCATCCACACCTCGGCGGCCACCGTCGCCGTGCTGCCGGAGGCCGAGGAGGTCGATATCGTCGTCAACGATGCCGATCTGAAGATCGATACGATGCGGGCGCAGGGCGCCGGTGGCCAGCACGTCAACAAGACGGAATCAGCCATCCGCGTGACGCATATCCCGTCGGGGATCGTCGTGTTCGTCCAGGAGGAGCGCTCGCAGCATAAGAACCGCGCCAGGGCGATGTCGTTGCTGCGTGCGAAACTGTTCGACGCCGAGCGGACCGCGAAAGACTCGGCGCGCGCCGCGGACCGCAAGGCCCAGGTCGGCTCGGGCGATCGTTCGGAGCGCATCCGCACCTACAACTTCCCACAGGCGCGGGTGACCGATCACCGCATCAACCTGACACTCTACAAGCTTGAAGAAGTCATGGCGGGCACCGCCCTCGACGAGGTCATCGACGCCCTCATCACCGAGCACCAGGCCGAGTTGCTGGCGGCCGAGGGCATGGCGTGAGCGGTGCAAACTACCGACATTGCGTGCGAAGCGAAGCGGTCGAGAGCCGCACCCGCAAGGCCGGCACTTTGGCGCTGCATGGCTTCGCGTTGTTCGCAGTGACGGTCTAGGCAGCTCAGATGACCATCGCCTTCGAGCCCGGTCTCTCCCGAGCGACCGCCCGGATTCGGATGGCTGAAGAATTGGAACGGACCGGCATAGCCGAGGGCCGCGGCGATGCGCGCTTTCTCCTGCTTCATCTCCTCGGCCTGACACAGACGGATCTGTCCCTGCGCGGCAACGAGCCCATCGGCCCGGTCGGGGCCGAAACCCTCACCGACGCGCTCCAGCGGCGTCTCGCGGGAGAGCCCGTGGCCCGTATCCTCGGCGAATGGGAGTTTCGGGGCCTGACCTTCGCCCTGTCGCCCGAGACCTTGGTGCCGCGGCCGGACACCGAAACCCTCGTCGACACAGCCCTCCGGCTGGTCGCGCACCCGTCACCGACCGTTCTCGATCTCGGCACCGGCTCGGGCTGCATCCTGGTCGCGCTCCTGAGCGCGTGGCCGGGCGCGCGCGGCATCGGCATCGACCGCTCGCAGGATGCCGTCGCCACCGCGCGGCGGAACGCAGCTGCCAACGGCGTTGCCGATCGCAGCCTCTTCCTGCGCGGCGATTGGTGCGAGGCCGTTCGCGGCCCTTTCGACCTGATCGTCTCGAACCCGCCCTATATCGCCAGCTCCGTGATCCCGACGCTCGCCGAGGAGGTGCGCGAGCACGATCCGATGGCCGGCCTCGATGGCGGAGCGGACGGCCTCGACGCCTACAGGTCGATCATCGGCGCCCTCGGCACGCGGCCGGAGCTGCTTGCGCCGGGCGGACGGCTGATGCTGGAGATCGGCTACGATCAGGCAGAGACCGTCGGTGCGCTGGCGCCGGGCGCCGGACTGGTCGTGGAGGGTATTGCGCGTGATCTCGCCGGCCACTCCCGAGTCGTCACGCTTCGGCCATCGTCGGATGTCACGTCTGCGTGCAACACAGGTGCATGATGATTGCAACGGCACGAAAAAATGCTTGTTGCGGGGGCCGGCAACCATTACGTTACGGGTGTAGATCGTGAATGACCCAATAGGACGGGTCGCGGCAGGATCGGTTTCGATCGGCACCGCCTCCGGTTCGGGCGATCTCCCCACCATCGAGCGGAGGCACACCCGGCATCGCTGCCGAGGTCGCCGCCAAGCACGATGGCATCGAACCTGACAGTCGAAGGTCATCCCGCGGCAACGCCTGGAGGCGGGCACGGGCAGCGACTGGACGAGACGACGGCACGCACGACGTGAAGGATCGCGGATCGATCGGCGAGGCACCCACTCGGGAGCATGGTGCTCGGCGGTGGACGACCCGCACAGGCCGCCGGTCCGCCCCTGTCAGAGATTGTTTCTGCTACGAGCGAAGGGTCAATCGAGGCCGATGAGACCAAACCAGAACAGACGGATGCGCGGCCGCAACCGGCCCAAGGGTCCGAACCCGCTGACCCGGTCGTATGAATCCAACGGCCCCGACGTCAAGATCCGCGGCACCGCCCAGCACATCGCCGACAAATACGCTCAGCTCGCGCGCGACGCGCTGGCGAGCGGTGATCCCGTCGCTGCGGAGAATTACTTCCAGCACGGCGAGCACTATTTCCGGATCATCACCGGCGCCCAGGAGCCAAACCGCCCGCAGGCCTCGCAGGGCTACGCTCGCAACGGCTTCGAGGACGAGGACGAGGGCGACGAGGACATTCAGGGCCAGAATGGCGCCGAGCAGGGCCGCCAGGGTTACGGCGCCGACGAGTACGGCGATCCCGGCCAGCAGCCCCAGCCCTACGAGCGCCAGGACTTCGAACCCCGCCAGCAGCACCGCGGCAACGATCGCCAAGATCGTCACCACGGCCAGGATCGCGGCGATCGTCCGCAACGGTTCCAGAACCGCAACGATCGCGGCGACCGCCCGCAGCGCTTCGACAATCGCCAGGACTACAATCGCGGCGATTACCGCCAGGATCAGCCCCGGCACGAACAGCCGCGCCAGGAGTACGGGCGGCAGGACCAGGGTCGCTCCGAGCCAGGCCGCCAGGATTACGGCCGGCCGGATTATTCCCGCCAGGATGCGCCTCGCCAGGAAGTGTCGCGGAACGATCAGTTCAACCAGGATCAGCCGCGCTACGAGAACGGCCGCGGCAACTACAACCGTCAGGATGGCGGCCGGCCGGAGCGTAACCGTCAGGATGCGGGGCGCCAGGAAGGACGTCAGGACGCGCAGCGTCAGGAACCGAGCCGCGAAGACGCGCCTCCGCCGCGGAATGAGCAGCCGCGCCGCGAGCGCCGCCGCGACGAGGGCCATCGCGCGGCTGCTGACGAGACGTCGGCGCTGCCCGCTTTCCTGATGACGGCGACGCGCAATCCTGCGCCTGCCCCGGAATCACCCCCCGAACCGGCCCGCGCCGCGCCGGAGCCCGTCGCGGCTCCCCAGCACGAGGTAGCCTCGGACGAGGCGGCGCCCGCACCGAAGCCCCGCCGTCGCCGGACACGCTACAAGGCCGGTGAAGAAGGCGCGGCTCCGGAGAAGCCCGAGGTGGCCGACGCCGGCGAGTGATCGCCGAGTTCCCGTTCCAAAACACGAGAGCCGCCCTTACCGGGCGGCTCTTTTCGTTTCGGGCAATGCGCTGCCGAGCGACCCGGACGCCTACGAGATGTAGTTCACCAGCGTGAGCTTCGAGAGCATCGAGGTGACCTGGTAGCTGGCCTGAAGCTGCGTCTGTAGAGTCATGAGCTTGGCCGCCACTTCTTCCGTCGAGATCTGCTCGACGCCCTGGACCGAGTCGAGCAGCGTGTTCTTGGTCGACTGCGCCTGCGTCTTGGCGTCGGCCATGGTGCTCGACGCGATTCCGAACTCGCCCACCATATCGGCGACGCTGGTCTGATTGTCGGCCGGCTGCACCAGCCCCTGCACCCGGCTGGCGGTAGCTTGGTAGCGCGCCGCGTCCTGCGTCCCGGTCGCATCTGTGAAGCTATCGGCGGCGAGCACTGCGAAGGCAGCGAGCGTGTCGCGCAGAGGCTGCTCGTTGGCTCGCGCGCCGATGGCTACGGAGCGGTCGGCGCCGATCTGAACGCTGGCCGTGGCACGCGGATCGGTCGCCGCGTCGTCGCCCGTGTACCAGATCACCGTGCTCTTGCTGGCGGTGTCCGCATAGCCGTTGCCGTCGGCGGAGACGCGGCGCGGGGCAAGGCCGGCCGAGGATGAGCCGTCGAAGAAATTATCGGCGGCACGCACGGCGGAGCTCGCCGACAGCGCCGTCTTGCCGGTCTGCTGAAGCGCATTCGAGAGCGCGGCGGAGACGTTGGCGGCAGTCTGGGCGGGCGTCGCACCGATGGCGAAGCTGCTCGTCGAGGCCGGATCCGCCGTCGCGGCCGCGGTCAGGGTGATGCTCTGGGTCGTGCCGTCGCGCATTCCGACCGTGAGCGTAATGGTGTCGCCGGCAGCCGGCGTGCCCACCGAGAGCTGCATCGAGGCCGGGGTGCCGCCCGTAAAGGTGGCCGAGACGCCGGGCTGGCTGGCGCTCTGCACGCTCGCGATCGATGCGCTGCCGAGAAGCGTCTTCAGGTTCGCGGCCGTGTCGGCTGGCGTCGCGCCGATGGCGAAGCTGTCCGTCGAGCCGCTCGCGACGTTCGTTCTTGCCGTCAGGTCGAGGATCTTCTGGCTTCCGTCTGGCTGCAGCACCGCCACGCGCACACGGTCGCCATCGCTCGGCTGGCTGGCGAAGGACAGGTCGACCGTCGCCGCCGTGCCGGCGGTCAGGTTCGCCGCGATGCCGCTGGTGTTCGAACTGGTGGCAGAGAGCAGTGAGAAACCGAAATTCGCCCGCGCCTCGGCGTTGGGATCCTCGGTGAGGCTCACCGTCGTGCCGCTTTGCGCATGTGTCAGCCGGCCGTTGTTGCCGGGGCCGAGATCCGCTTTCCGCTGCTCGGCGATGAGGTCCTTCAGGCCCGCGAGCCCGGCAATGGGGTCGCCGTTCAGCATGAGGTCCGACGACACCACGGGCGCCGTGTCGGTCGTGCGTCCGCCGAAGATGTATTTGCCGGCCGCGCTCTGGTTCAGGGCGTCGATCGCGCCGTCGAGGCCCGACTTGGCGAGCGCCACGCTGGTGGTGATGCCGGTGCTGGTGCTCGATTGCAGGTTGGCGCTCAGGCTGGTGCCGAGCGTGTCGGCGAGCTTCTTGATCTGCGTCAGGCTGGTGGCGGCGAGGCTCACCCGCGTCGTCGCGCCGGTGATCGCGGCGACGTAGCCGTCGAGCGAGCTGATCGTGGCATGCGCACTGAGTGCGGTGGTGCGAGCCGAGCCGAGACCGCCATACGTGTCGGCGGTGCGGCCGGTGGAGAGCTGGCTCGTCAGTCCATCGAGGCGGCTCTTGAGCGTGAGCAGGCTCGCGGTGTTACGATCGGCGGCGTAGCTGCCTGCGGCGAAGGAGTTGATCGTCGTCATGATGCGCCCCGTCAGATGCGCAGAAGCGTGTCGAGCATGTCGCGCGCGGCAGTGAGCACGCGCGCGTTGGCGGTGTAGGCGGTCTGCAGCTCGATGAGCTTCGACATCTCTTCGTCGATATTGACGCCGGACTGACTCGCGAACCGGCTCTGCGCCGTGGCGAGCGCGATGCCCTGGCCCTCGTCGAGGTCCTCTGCCGACGATGCCGCGGCGCCCTGCGAGGCAATGATCGACTGAGCAAACCCGGTCACGCTGGACGATGTCGGTGCGTTGACGCCGCCGACTCCGCTGGCGGCCGAGAAAGTCCGCTGCGTGTTGTTGAGGGCGTTGTAGAGTGCCTGCGGCCGCGACGAATCGCTGACCCCAGCGGCGGTCTGCGTCACCAGCATCGCGGTGTTCGTCGCCACCGCCGGGTTGATGGCGATGCGCTGCGCGAAGCCGGTGAGTTGCGATCCGCCATCGAACGAGCCGGTATAGAGCCCGTTCTTGTTGCCGGAATCCACGAACAGCGCGAGCTGCGTGCCGGTGCCCTTGTCGGTGGGCGAGGCTGGCTGCGTGACGCTGGCATTGGCGGCAAGCAGGGTCGGACCGCCATTCGACAGGATGCGGACCGTGCCCGATGCCCCGCTGGCGCTAACATCGTAGCTCGACCCGAGCTTGGCGGAGATCGCGGATGCGATGTCGGCGGCGCTGGGCGTGGCGGGCGGTGCCGGGATGGTGAACGGGACGACCGTAGCGTTGGGATCGTCCGTCAGCGACGCATCGGGATTGGCTGGCGGCGTCAGGTAGGACGGCATCAGGATCAGGTTGCGCGTTCCCGAAGCGTCCTTGACGGTCAGGGTGATCGCATTGCCGGCCTTGAGACCCGACAGGTCTATGTCGAAGCCGGATTTTCCACCCGCAGTGACGGCGGTGCCGGTCGCCTGGTTGTCCGACATCGCCCGCGACAGGCCGGCGGCGAGATCGTCCATCTGGCGCTGCGCCTGCGGCAGGATCGTGTCGCGCATCTCCAGCGCACCCGCGATCGAGCCGGACCGGATGGCGCCGGAGGCAACGAGGTCGATCGTGGCGCCTCCGGGCGTCTTCGCCGTGATGGTGCCGACGCCGCGCTTCGAGGGATCGGTCGAGTAGGCGGCATCCGGCGAGAGCGTGCCGCGCGTGTCGAAGGACAGCACCGTCGGATTGCCGCGGTCGACCAGGGTAACGCCCGTCGTCGTGATCAGGTTGATCGTGCCGTCGGATTGCTGGACCGTCTGCACGTCCATCAGGGCGGAGAGCGAGTTTACAGCCTGATCGCGCTGGTCGAGCAGATCGGCCTTGTTGGCGTCGCTGCTGGCCTGCGAGACCCGCGTGTTGAGGTCGGCAATCGACTTCAGAAGCTGGTTGGCCTGCGTGGTGTCCTGCGAGAGCTGTGACTCCATCGCAGTGCGCAGGTCCTGCACGCTGCCCGCGATGCCGCCGATCTGGGAGGCGAGGCTCTGCGCGCTCGTCACCACGGCCGAGCGGGCCGCCGCCGAGCTCGGATCCGAGGCCAGCGTCTGCAGGGCCGAGGAGAAGCCGTTGACCAAACCGTCGAGCGAGGTCGAGCTGCCCGGCGTGCCGTAGAGCTTGTCGATCTGCGCGTAGACGCTCGACAAGACCGTCGTATAGGCGGCGCCCGAGGTCTCGAGCCTGAGCTGCTTCAGCGCGGCCGCGTCGAGGCTTCGGTTGATCGTTCCGGTCGCCACGCCCGCATTGCCCGGGCCCGTCGTGACGGGATCGAGCGTGCGGCGGACGTAGCCGACGGTGCCGGCATTCGCGATGTTCTGGGAGACGATGCCAAGCTGGGCCTGCGTCAGCTTGAGACCGGCCGTCGACGTATTCAGGGCGTTGAGGGACACCTGATGCCTCCACTCGAACGGGCTTCGATGCACTCTGCCGAAGAGGTCTCCGGAGGGCGCATCATCGGATCGGCAGCAACCTCAGCCACGCTCAGCGGATGATGTTGATCAGGTCGGACATCATCGTCTGCGCCGTCGAGATGACGCGCGTGTTCGCAGAATACGCCTGCTGGGTTACGATCATCTTAGAGAACTCGCCGGCAATGTCGGTATTCGACTGCTCGATGTTGCCGCCGACGATGGTCGTGCCCTTGAGCCCCGAGATCGGCACGCCCGAGGCATCCGTCTGCTGATAGTTGCCGAGCGAATCTGGCTTCAGTCCGTCGTCGTTGGTGAAGTGCACGACGTTGATGTTGGCTAGCGTCAGGGTGGCGCCGTTCGAGTAGGTGCCCGTGATCTTGCCGTCCTCGGAGACGTCCACCGAGTTCAGCGTGCCGGAGGCATAGCCGTTCTGCTGCAGGGTGTTGGTCGTGGCACCGCCGTTGCTCGATGCGTACTCGGTCAGGCCGCCCGCGCCGTAGTTCAGGCTGACATTGCCGACGGTCGCACCGTCCACGGTGAGATTGGGGATCGTGATCGACGTCGCCGAGGGCGAGGTGAGCTGGCCGCTGGCGTTGAAGCTGAAGGCCTGCCCGACATTGGTCCAGCTCGTGGTCGTGCCCGTCACCGAGGTGCTGTTGGCATAGAACAAGTTCCAGGTGTCACTGGTCGGGGGGGTCGCCGCCGCATCCGCATTCGAGACCTTGGCCCAGCGCGTCGTGACCGCGACGGGTGATCCGGCGGCGGTATAGGCCGTCAGCTGCGGCCCCTGGATGCTGCTATCGAGAAAGGCCTGGCTGTTGGCGGCCGACACGGTGGCCGTTCCGGCCCCGCTCAGGATGCGGGGATCCGAGCCATCCGGGAAGGCCGTGAGGAGTTCCGAGCCGGCAGTGGTCGTGGTCTTGGCGGTGGCCGGTGTCTTCGGCAGGTTCGCCGAATAGGTGATCGTGGTCGTCGCCTTGGCCGGCAGCACCGTGTTCGAGATCTTGATCGGTCCGTTGGCCGTGGCTTGTCCCGTCACCGGATCGAGCATGGTGCCCGTGAGGTAGGAGCCCGCCCCGTTGACCAGGTAGCCGTCCTTGTCAGGCGCGAAGTCGCCGCGGCGCGTGTAGAGATTGCTGGCCGAGAAGGTGGTGTTGCCGCTCGCATCCGAGGTCTTCTTCTGAACGACGAAGAACCCCTCGCCGTTCAGTGCCATATTCGTGCTGACGCCCGTCGAGGACAGGTTGCCCTGGATGGTGTTGGTGAGCTGCGAATAGGCTGCAACGCTGCCGGCGACTTCGTGGCGCGCGTTCTGCTCGGCAATCAGGTCGACGAAGCTCGTATCGATGCGCTTGTAGCCCGTCGTCTGCGAATTCGCGATGTTCCCGGAGATGTTGTCCAGGGCGTAGGACTGCGCCTTCAGTCCCGAGACCGCCGTCTGCATCGCGGTGAAAACGTCCATGGCCGGTACTCCTTCTGCCGTACGCGCGGCTCAGCCCTCGAACAGGCCCGCGCAACGCCCGTGCCAGACCTAAGGCCTTGATATTCCTCGCTGCGCGGAGTTGGCACGCGGCAGATTTCGGCCCGACAAGCGGCAGGACCGGCAAGTGTTGCCGAGTGCGTTCGTCGTTTACGTACCGTTATCGGCAGGCCCGCTAGGGTCGCGTCTCCTGCGCTCCAAATGCGGGAACGGAACGATTCGATGCGGCCTGCCAAACGGACGAGTCTCGTCAACCTGATCTACTTCTCGCGGCTGAACCTCGCAGCCGACGCGCCCTCACGCGCGCGTCAGATCAGCGAGATCACCAAACATGCGCAGAAGAAGAACGAGTTCTCGGTGATCACGAGCTTCCTGATCGTGGAAGGCAGCTTCGCCGTTCAGATCATCGAGGGCGAGCGGATGTCCGTGAACGAGACCTTCCAGCGGATCTCGGCCGATACCCGCCACCGCGATCTGAAGATCGTGGAATGGCGCGAGATCAACAAACGGGCCTTCGTCACGTCCTTCACCACCGGTGTGCGCAGCAGCGCCACCGAAATCCACTTCAACAAGGCGGGCTTGCTGCCGATGCTCCAACGCGGAACGCCGAAGAGCAGCACGATCCACAATCTCGCCACTACGCTTCAGCAAGACACGATGTCGAAGCAGGGCATCGATCATCTCTTCGTCTGATACGTCATGCCGGAAGCTTTCGAGAGCGCCATGAGCGACGTCCCCGCCATTCTGATTGTCGATGATCAGCCGAAGCTGCTTCGGCTTGTCATCGAACTTCTGACGCGACTCGGCTTCCCCGAGGTCGAGGGCGTCTCCGATGCCTTCGAGGCGCTCGAGCGGATGCGCGCCCGGAAATACGCCCTGGTGATCTGTGACCTGAACCTCGAGCCGATGGACGGCCTGACGCTGCTGCGCGAGGTTCGCGCCGACAACGCCCTGATGAACACGCCCTTCATCCTGACCGAGGCGACCTTCGACTTCGAGGACGTGAACGTCGCCCATCTTGCCGGCGCCGACGCGTTCCTGCTGAAGCCCTTCGACATCGCACTCCTGAAAACCAAGCTGAAGCAGGTCCTCAACCGCAAGCCGCGCCGCCGCGAGGCGCCGCTGCCGATGGAATCGACGCTCAGCCAGGAATTCCCGCTGCTCGGCAAGATCTGAGGATAGGCACCGCCGGCGCTGCGGTTGCCCACCGCACTTCCCAAAAAACGAACCGCCATCCCTTCGACAGCGCGGACCGCTTCCCCTAACTGCTGATCGAAAGGATCACCGGGAGGGATTGGCCGCGTGTCTCATCGCTCGACGCTTCTCGCGCTCGTTCTGGCGCTCACCTGCGGGGTGTCCGCTGCGCGGGCCGAAGACTGGCCCGCCTTCGGCGGCGATCACAGCAATCGCCACGCCTCGTCCCTCGATGCGATCAACCGGGACAATGTGAGCAGGCTGCGCCCGGCCTGGATCTTCCAGACCGGCCAGACCGGCTACTTCCAGGCCGAGCCGGTGGTGATCGACGGCAGGATGTATGTCTCGACGACCCACAATCACGTCGCCGCGCTCGATGCGAAGACGGGCGCGGTGATCTGGACCTACACTCACAAGGCGCGAACGGAAAAAATCTTCGGGCCTCCCTCGAACCGCGGCGTCGCCGTCTCCGGCGGCCTCGTCTACGAGGCGACGATGGACGGGCGCGTCATCGCCCTCGATGCCAAGACCGGCAGGCTCGTCTGGGACATCGAGGCGGTGCGCCCCGAGGAAGGCGAGACCGAGACGGCCATCGCGCTCGCGGCCGGCCTCGGCGACAAGCCGGTCCAGGGATCGAGCCGGCTGGGCTTCAAGATGCCGCCGCTCGTCGCCGACGGCCTCGTCATCGTCGGCGTGACGGGGGCCGGCTACGGGCTGCACGTCGAGGATGCCAAGGGCGGCCTCGACGGCGGCTCGGTGGTGGGCATCGAGGGTGGCTATGGCCGCCGCGGCTGGCTCGCGGCCTACGATGCGCGGACCGGCGAGGAGCGCTGGCGCTGGTACGTTACCAAGCAGGATGGCTGGGAGGGCGACTTTGTCGAGAAGACCGACGACGGCCTGCCGCTCCACCGCGACATCGCCGCGGAAAAGGCCGCGGCCGAGAAGAACCGCGACGCCTGGAAGGTCGGCGGCGGCTCGCTCTGGATGACGCCGGCCTACGACCCGGATCTCGGCCTGATCTATCTCGGCACCGGTAATCCGGCCCCACAGAACTTCGGGCTGACCCGGCCCGGCGACAATCTCTACACGATGAGCCTCGTCGCCCTCGACGTGAAGACGGGCGCCTTGCGCTGGCACTTCCAGCAGGTGCCGCACGAGACCTGGGGCTACGACGTCGCCAGCCCGCCCTTCCTCCTCGACTGGCCCGGCGACAAGGGGCCGGTGAAGGCCGTCGCCGAGGCGAGCAAGCTCGGCTGGATCTATGTTCACGACCGCAAGGACGGGCGCCTGCTCGGTAAATCCGCGCCGCTGATCACCCAAAAGAACCTGTTTCAGCCGCCGAGCCCGGAGGGAACGGTGGTGAGCCCGGGTCCCCTCGGTGCGGTCTCCTGGCATCCGGTCTCCTTCGACGCGAGGACGGGTCTCGCCTTCGCGCAAGTCCGGCACGGGGCGGCGACCTACACGGTGAAGACGGTCTCGGGCGGCCAGGGCAAGCCCGACATCCGCTATACCGAGACAAGCGAGGCGCGGGGCGAGCCGGCCCATAGCACGCTGACCGCCGTCGACCTGTCGAAGGGCGGCACCATCGCCTGGAGCATCAAGGCCGGCAGCCGGCTCTCCGGCGGAACCTTGGCGACCGCAGGCGGCATCGTCTTCTCCGGCGAGGAAGACGGCCATCTCGATGCCCACGACACGCGAGACGGCAAGCTGCTCTGGCGCTTCCAGTGCGGCGCCGGCATCGGCGGCCCGCCGGTGACCTACGCCATCGACGGCCGGCAATATGTGGCGGTGGCGGCCGGCGGCTCGTCCTTCACCAAGGCCTCGGGCTTCGGCACAGGGGACGCACTGGTCGTCTTCGCTCTAGCGGATCAATAGAATCTGTTCGGCTGATGGGGATTGGGCGAACCCAGCCAGCGCCGGCGGTGACCTCACACCCGCTCTTCATCCTGAGACACGGTGATCGGCAGACGTATTGCCGTCGAAACGGCGACCATATCCGCCACTTCGTCCATTTCGCCGTGATTGCGAGCGCAGCAAGCAATGATGGGGGGCGTCTGAGAGCCGTCTCGCAAGACGACACAACAAAAAAGGCGGATCCTTTCGGACCCGCCCTTTTTGTTTCGACCAAATTGTCGGCTTAGCGCTTCGAGAACTGGAAGCTGCGGCGAGCCTTCTTGCGGCCGTACTTCTTACGCTCGACGACGCGCGGATCGCGCGTCAGGAAGCCTTCGCGCTTGAGCGGCGAGCGCAGCTCGGGCTCGTAGTAGGTCAGGGCCTTCGACAGGCCGTGGCGCACGGCGCCGGCCTGGCCGGAGAGACCGCCGCCCTTCACCGTGACGGTGATGTCGTACTGGTCGACGCGGCTGACGATCTCGAGCGGCTGGCGCAGGATCATGCGCAGCACCGGACGAGCGAAGTAGGCCTCGATGGTGCGGCCGTTGACGACCACGGTGCCCTTGCCCGGCTTGATCCAGACGCGGGCGATGGCGTCCTTGCGCTTGCCGGTGGCGTAGGCGCGGCCCTGCTTGTCCAGCTTCTGGACGTGGACCGGAGCCTCCTGCTCGGGATTGCCCGTGGCGGTGTTCGACCGGTTGAGGTCGGAGAGGGACTGAAGCGTCGCCATGATCAAGCGCTCACGTTCTTGCGGTTGAGGGCGCCGACGTCGAGCGCCTGCGGCTGCTGTGCTTCGTGGGGGTGCTCGGCGCCCTTGTAGACGCGCAGATTGCCCATGATCTGGCGGAACAGCGGGCCGCGCGGCAGCATGCGCTCGACGGCCTTCTCGACCACACGCTCGGGGAAGCGTCCCTCAAGGATGTACTTGGCCGAGCGCTCCTTGATGCCACCCGGATAGCCGGTGTGGTGATAGTAGTTCTTCTGAACGTACTTGCGGCCGGTGAACTTCACCTTCTCCGCGTTGATGACGATGACATTATCGCCGCAATCGACATGGGGCGTGTAGGCAGCTTTGTGCTTGCCACGCAGCCGCATCGCCACGATCGAGGCGAGACGGCCGACAACGAGGCCCTCCGCGTCGATCACGAGCCACTTCTTGTCGACGTCGGCGGGCTTCAGCGAGGTGGTCTTCATGGCTGATCCGTGCCGTTTCTATGAAACTAAGGCGCCGCCGCGTCTGGGAGACGCAGCGGCGTTCGGGCGGTCCTTACGGGCTGGGCAGCGGCCCGTCAAGTTCCCTTCGGCAATTTTCCGACTCTCTAAGCTTTTTCAATAGTTTAACGTATGCGGTATCAGAGTACCGCATATGATGAGCGTTATTCGGGCGGCCGACCCGTCGTCCGAGTCAGGCACGGCCAAGGCTCACCGACAGTCTTGGCGACCATCGATCGATCGCGCCAAGCTGGGTCCAAAAGAGGGCATCCGGCGAGCTGTGACATATTCTCTTATCGATGGGTTCTGCAGGTGCTCGCGAGGCGGTTCGTGAGCGCGCCACAGCGGCCCCATGCTGCCCCGTCGCCCCTCGAATCCGCAATGGTTAACAAAAGGTTAGCGTGGATGGTTGAATTTTTGAGACCAGTTGGCGAAGCACCCTGCCCCGAAATGGGGCGATGCAAAGGCACTGTGCTTTTTCTGCACTATTGCTAGCTTAGCCATACCGTAAGTTGGGGTGGTTCATTCGGAACTGAGTCGGAGACCACGATGATCACCTCCACCACCAAGCGCGTCGTTCTGCTCGCTTTCGCTGCCGCTGTCGCTCTCAACGCCTCCGCTTGCATCGGCAAGGGCAAGGCTCCCCCGCCGGCCCCGGCTCCGGTCATCTCCAAGTACTGATTTCTGAAGACCAGTATTTTATCGACCGGTCTCCGAAATAGACGGCCCTGGGGCTCGCGACGAGCGAGCCCCTTCTCATTTCAGCCGCCGCCTCGTGACCCCCATACGATAACGCTGTTGGAGCTCTGGCCCATGGCCGACATTCGCGATTTGGCTGGACATGTCCGGACGACGCGGACCTGGAGCCGCCTCCCGCTTCTCGCCCTGACCGCGGGCCTTCTCGCCCTCGGCATGACCGGCCAGCCGGCCGACGCCGCCCGCGGAGGTTCTGAAACCGCGCAAGCGGCCACACGCGGCAAGCAACTCTACGCCATCGAATTCCGCTCGCGCTACGCGCTGAGCTACGGCCATACTTTCATCATGTACGGCCGCCTCAATGCGAAGGGTCAGCTCGTTGACCGCGTGGTGGCCGGTCTGCATCCGGCGGGCGACAGCCCGCAGCCCTGGATGCTCGGGCACATCGTTCCCGTGAAGTCTGAGACCGGTCCGAGCGACGGTGACCTCGAAGACAAGTACGTCTCCGCGCGCTACCGGGTCACCGTTGAGGAGCCCGAGTTCCGACGGATCGTCGCCTACATCAAGAACAAGCAGGCCAATTCCGGCACCTGGCACGCGATCTTCAACAATTGCAGCGGCTGGGTCGCCGATGTCGGCCGCTATATGGGGCTGAGCGCACCCAACTCGCTCGCGATGCCGGAAGACTTCATCAACGGCATGAAGCGGATGAACGAAGGCAACGATCGCCGGACGGCCCAGTCACTCGCCGCAGCGCAGTGATGCGATCGTCCGTATGACAGTCCCGTCAGGACAGGTCGTACGCAGCAGGCTCGTCCTTCACATCCATGGTTACCAGCTGACGGCGCCCGAGCGGTTCCACCGGCGCTTCGGGCGCGACCTCGCCACCTTCGGCCAGACCTGGTCGGCCAAGACCGAGACCGGTCCGCCCGAGGTGCTGCCGCGGCAGGCGCGCTGGTCCGCCGAGGCCGCCGGGCCGGACTGGCACACGCGGACCGATTACCGGATCGTCCGGGTCGATGACCTGATTAAGCAGGGACATTGCCGCCCGGCATGGCGCCGAATCGTGTTCGGCATCCGCGGATTGTTCGACTTCCTGCTTGATCCGGCGATCATCGGCTATTTCCGCTACGGCTGGCGCTACGCGCTCTTCACGCTCGCACCGCTGGCGATGATGGTGGCTGCGGTGCTGGCCGGCTTCGCTGCGGGCCGGTGGCTCTCCGGCCCGCTCGGATCATTGCCGGCCACCCTCGCTGGGCTCGCGGTCTTCGCCGGCGCAATCGCGTTTTTTTCCAAGAAGTTCTTCCTGTTCATCCTCCTCGAGGACTGGGCCTTCGCCAGCGTCCTGGCGCGTCGCCTGGAGCCGGAACTCGCCGCACGCCTCGACGAGGCCAGCCGCGAGGTGCGCGCGGCGGTCGAGAGTGAGGCCTACGACGAGGTCCTGCTCATCGGTCACAGCCTCGGCGCCGTGATGATCCTGCATCTGGCCGAGATGCTGCTCGCCGGCCTGCCGACGGATCCCAGCCGGAGCCGTACGAGGATCGCGATCCTCACCATCGGATCGTCCGTTCTCAAGATTGGCCTGCACAGCGCCGCCGCGCCGCTGCGGCGGGCCACCGCCGCGGTCACCTCGTCGTCACGGCTGGTCTGGGCCGATTACTGGTCACAGCACGACGTGATGAACTTCCCCTATGTCGACCCGGCAGTCGCCATGGGCCTCACGCCACGGCATCCCACGATCAGCCGCAAGGCCACCTTCCGGCACATGATCTCGCCGGAGGCCCTGCGCGCCCTGCGCTTCGACTTCTTCCGCAAGCACAATCAGTTCTTCCACGCGGCAACGCGGCGGAGTGAGTACGATTACTTCCTGTTCGCCTGCGGCCCGTTCTACTGCGAAGACCTCGCCCGTTCGCAGGACGGCGCCGTCACCTGGCTCGACGAGGCCGGCGCGCTCACAGACAGGGCGCCCGGAAGCCGCCATCCACGCGACGCCTGATTGCGCACCGGCCGGATCGCCCCTATCGCCGCGCCATGACGACGCCGCTCCTCTGCAAGATCGCCTTCCTCGCCCTGGTGGTGGGCTGGTACGCGATCCGCATCCCGCACAAGCGGCGGGCACGGCGCACGCCGGTGGCGCGCTCGCACTGGGACCTGCGCGAGAACATCCTGCTCTCGATCTCCGGGCTCGGCCTGGGCGCGATCCCGGTGACCTACTGCCTGTTCGGCTTCGCGAGGGTGGGCGACCGTGCGACGAACCCGGCCCTCCTCGTGCTCGGCCTCCTGGTTGCCGCCCTCTCGCTCTGGATGTTCGACAAGAGCCACCGCGGCCTCGGGCGCGAATGGTCCTTCAGCCTCGAACTGCGCGACGGCCACCGGCTCAAGACCGACGGCGTCTACGCCTGGGTCCGACATCCGATGTACAGCGCCTTCTGGCTCTGGGCGCTGGCGCAGGCGATCCTGCTGCCGAACTGGATCGCCGGCCTCTCCGGCTTTCTCGGATTCGGCTGCCTCTACCTCTTCCGCGTGCCGCGCGAAGAGCAGATGATGCTGGAGCGGTTCGGCGACGAGTGGCGCGCCTACGCCGCCGCGACGCCCCGCGTCGTGCCGTGGAAGGCGCCGACGGCGAAACGCTGATCAGCGCGGCGGGATCGAATACGTCCCCGTCGCGTGGCAGACGAGGTCGTCGCTGCCCCTCGTGGTGATCCGCACCTCGCCCACCGCCAGCCGGCGCCCGAGCTTCAGCAGCGTGCACTCCGCGACCAGCCCCTCGGTGCCGGGCTTGCGCAGGAAGTTGAAGCTGAGCGAGGTCGTCACGGCGAGTGCCACGGGACCGATATTGGCAAGGATCGCCGCGTAGAGCGCGAAATCGGCCAGCGCCATCATGGCCGGCCCCGAGACGGTCCCGCCAGGGCGCAGGAAGCGCTCGTGATGGTCGAGCCGCATCCGCGCCGTGAGCGGACCGACCGCCTCCAGATGATAGGAGCGACCCCCGTCGTTCATCTGCGGGAACTCGCGATCAAGGAAGTCGCGGGTCTCGTCCAGGCTCATCATGGTCATGGCGTCTTGCAGCACGGCATGCGCTGACCCACAAGGCGGAATGGACGCTATCCTCACCCACCACGATCAGTACCCGGATGCCCGGATCCGCTCGCTGCTGAAGCAGACCCGCACGGTCGCGCTCGTCGGCGCCTCGGCGAACCCGGCCCGGCCGAGCTACATCGTGCTCAAATACCTGTCCGAGCGCGGCTACACGGTGACGCCGGTCAATCCCGGCCTCGCCGGGCAGACCATCCTCGACATGCCGGTGATCGCGCGCCTCGCGGACCTGCCCGGCCCGGTCGACATGGTCGAGATCTTCCGCAACTCGATCGCCGCGGACGGTCTCGTGGACGAGGCCCTCGCGCTGCCGGAGCTCCCGAAGATCATCTGGATGCAGCTCGGCGTGCGCAACGACGCGGCGGCGGCCAGGGCCGAGGCCCGGGGCGTCACCGTCATCATGAACCGCTGCCCGAAGATCGAGTACGGCCGCCTCTCCGGCGAGATCGGCTGGACCGGCGTGAACTCGCGGATCATCAGCGCCAAGAAGCCGGTGCTCGACAAGCGCGGCGTGCAGCGGCTGACCATCGACAAGCGCTAGCTCGCCGTCGCGGTCGGCTGTTCACTCCCTGCGCGGACGCGTCTCCGCCATCAGCAGCACGGCAACGAAACTGATCACGGCCGCCCCGGCAAGGTACAGGCCGACCGAGCCGATCCCGCCCCAGCCGGCGAGCCATTGCGCGGCAAAGGGCGCCATCGAGGCCCCGATGATGCCGGCGAGGTTGTATGTGACCGAGGCGCCCGTGTAGCGCACGCGCACCGGGAACAGCTCAGGCAAGGCCGCGCCCATCGGCCCGAAGATCCAGCCCATGGCGAAGAGCCCCAGGCAGAGGAAGGCGAGCACCAGAGCCCCCTCCCCGCTACCAAGCATCGGCCCGAACAGCGCGCCGAAGCCGGCCGTCACCAGCAATCCGGAGAGCAGGACCGGCCGGCGCCCGAAACGGTCCGCCGCCGCGCCGGCAAGCGGGATCGACAGCGCCAGGAACAGGATCGCCGCACATTCGAACAACAGGAACGTCGTCTTGGGATAGCCGAGCCGGCCGGTGCCCCAGCTCAGCGCGAAGACCGTGCAGAGGTAGAACAGAGCGTAGGGCGCCACCATTGCCAGCGTGCCGAGCAGCGTCGCCCGCCAATGGCCCGTGACGATGGTGGCGAGCGGCACGCGCTCCGGCTCGGCCTTGGCCAGGGCCTCCGCGAAGGCCGGCGTCTCGGTGAGCTTCAGCCGCACATACAGTCCGAGCCCGACGAGCGCGGCCGAGGCGAGGAAGGGCAGCCGCCAGCCCCAGGAGGCGAAAGCTTCGGGCGTCAGGCTGAAATTCAGGCCCAGGAACAGGAGATTGGCCGCGAGGAATCCGACGGGCGCGCCGAGCTGCGGTGCGATGCCGTAGAGCGCGCGCCGGCCCGGAGGCGCGTTCTCGACCGCCAGCAGGGCCGCGCCACCCCACTCGCCGCCGAACCCGATGCCCTGTCCGACCCGGAACAGGCAGAGCAGGGCCGGCGCCGGCCAGCCGATGCTCGCATAGGAGGGCAGGCAGCCGATCGCGACGGTGGAGAATCCCATGATCATCAGCGAGGCGACCAGCGTCGCCTTGCGTCCGACCCGGTCGCCAAAATGCCCGAACAGGGCCGCGCCCACCGGTCGCGCCAGGAAGGCGATGGCGAAGGTGGCGAAGGCCTGTAGCGTCTGCGCCGCCGGATCGCTCGGCGGAAAGAAGATCGGCCCGATCACCAGTGCCGCCGCGGTCGCGTAGATATAGAAGTCGTAGAACTCGATCGCGGTGCCGACGAAACTGGCGAGCAGGATGCGGGTGGAGGAGATCTGCATGGCGGCGGCTATACAGCCGCGTTTTCTCCGCGCAATGCATCGTCTTGCTTCGGCCGGAACCGCAGGCCTACACGACAGCGCGAGGAGTATCCCCAATGACCGACCGCGAGCCCGGCTTCAACACTCTGGCGATTCATGCCGGAGCGACCCCCGACCCGGCGACCGGCGCCCGGGCGACGCCGATCTACCAGACCACCAGCTTCGTCTTCGACGACGTGGATCACGCCGCCTCGCTGTTCGGGCTGCAGGCCTTCGGCAACATCTACTCGCGCATCACCAACCCGACCAACGCCGTGCTGGAGGAGCGCATCGCCGCGCTCGAAGGCGGAACGGCGGCGCTCGCCGTCGCCTCGGGCCACGCGGCCCAGTTCCTCACCATGCACGCATTGATGCAGCCGGGCGACGAGTTCATCGCGTCGAACCGGCTCTACGGCGGCTCGATCAATCAGTTCAATCACAGCTACAAGAACTTCGGCTGGAACGTCGTCTGGGCCGACACCAACGATCCGGCCACGTTCGAGGCGGCGATCACGGCGCGCACCAAGGCGATCTTCTGTGAATCCATCGCCAATCCGGGCGGCGTCATCACCGACATCGCGGCCTTGAGCGCCATCGCGCGGCGGCACAACATCCCGCTCATCGTCGACAACACCATGGCGACGCCGTACCTCATCAAGCCGTTCGAACACGGCGCGGACATCGTGGTCCACTCCGCCACCAAGTTCCTGGGCGGACACGGCAATTCCATCGGCGGCCTGATCGTCGACGGCGGATCCTTCCGGTGGGAAGGTGACGAGCGCTACCCGATGCTCTCCAAGCCCCGGCCGGAATATGCCGGCATGGTGCTCTCCGAGACCTTCGGCAATTTCGGCTTCGCCATCGCCGTCCGCGTTCTGTCCTTGCGCGATCTCGGCCCGGCCCTTTCGCCCTTCAACGCCTTCATGATCCTCAACGGCATCGAGACCCTGCCGCTGCGGATGCAGCGCCACTCCGACAACGCGCTGCAGGTGGCCAAATTCCTGCAGGGTCACCCGGCCGTAGAGTGGGTCAGCTATGCCGGCCTGGAGAGCGACCGCTACCATGCGCTCGCCAAGCGCTACACGCCGAAAGGGGCCGGTGCGGTCTTCACCTTCGGCCTCAAGGGGGGCTACGAGGCCGGCGTGAAGCTCGTCTCGAGTCTCGAGCTGTTCAGCCACCTGGCCAATATCGGCGATACCCGCTCGCTGATCATCCACCCGGCCTCCACCACGCACCGCCAGCTCACCGACGAGCAGAAGCGCGCCGCCGGCGCTGGTCCCGAGGTCGTGCGCCTGTCGATCGGTATCGAGGATCCACTCGATCTCATCCACGACCTCGATACGGCACTGAGCGCCTGATACCGACCCCGGTCGGCCCGATCGGCCTGTTGGGGCCCCTCCCCCCGTCGGGGGAGGTGGCCGCGGGCCGGACTGAGGCGGCAGCACTGTCACTGCCGCGTGAAGGCCAATCTGTCCCACCCCCTTGCTGCCCGAAGGGCGGCGCATAACTACGCCACCCGCTTCAGTCGAATGGTAGCGCAGCGAGCCTCCGTGTGAGCCGCCGCGCGTTCCCCGCCGGCCACTCCATCTGGCGCTCATCGTAGCGGGCGTGCGTGAAGGCCGGCCCCGTCCCTCCATCCATGCAAGGGGACGCAGGTTGAACTCGGTGTGCTCCCCTCAAGAAATCGTCAGTATCGTTCTAATCGAGATCAAGACGATTATCGTTTCCCCGACACGCACTCTCCGGCCACTCTCACGGTTCGCATCGTCGCTTTAATCCTGTCGTGCCAGACAAGGCCGGCGTTGAGTCGAAACGAGCCTCGCGAATCGGCTCTTAGCGTCAGAACAGACGGCAACCTGACGCGGTCTCGCGAATGCTTCGATCACGCCAGAACTCGTTCTCCTTTTCCGCATAACAGGCTCCGACAGGGGCAGCCGCCGCCTGACCATGATCATGAACAGATTTTTATACGTGAAAACGTGCCGAAGCTGCGCGATCACTGAAAAAAGCGCTTGAATCTTTTCGCGATCCGCATAGGTCACGAATGGCGTCTGCCAAACACAGGAAGCTACAAATGTCGGACAGTACTGAAGCCCTGCAGCTCGACCGTGTCGAACTCGCCGCCGATCTGGTTTCGGCTTATGTCTCCAACAATTCCCTGCCTGCCGCTGATCTTCCGGGGCTGATCTCGCAGGTTCACGCCGCGCTGGCCAACCTGTCCGCTCCAGCAGCCACGCCGGATGAATCCGTCGAAAAGGCTTCTTCGAGCCAGATCAAGAAGTCGATTACGCCAGATGCGCTGATCTCTTTCATCGACGGCAAGCCTTACAAGACGCTGAAGCGCCACCTCTCGACGCACGGGCTCGATTTCGAGACCTACCGTGCCCGCTATGGCCTGCCGGCCGATTACCCGACCGTCTCCGCCAACTACTCGGCCGCCCGTTCGGCGCTCGCCAAGGACCTCGGCCTCGGCCAGCAGCGCCGCAAGCCGGCCACCAAGGCCGCCGAAACGACCGAAGCCGTCAGCGAGCCCCCGAAGAAGACCCGCGGCCGCAAGAAGGCCGTCGAGGCGGCCTGAATTTGACAGGGCCTCGATACCTGTCCGGCCCCGGCGACGAGACTGTCCCGGGGCCGCGCTCGCCGAGGGCCCGCAATCTGCGGAGGTGTCGAGAGCGTGACCGGACCGGCGTTGGTTCGCCGCCAAACGACCGTTCACATTTTTTTGCGATGGGCTGGCTGACCGAAGCCGCGTGGTGAATCAAGACCATGGGGAGCGTGCGTACATTGCGCCGCACAACGAAGCACTCGCCAATCCTTGACCTCGCCGCGCCCCGTCTATACGGCGCGAGAAACCGCCTTGTGGAAGCGTAACCATCGCTGATGACAGACGACCTTGCCGAGAAGCCTGTCGTCCTACTCGTCGAAGACGATGGGCTTCTCCTGATGGAAGCCTCAGATACTCTGGCGGAGGCAGGCTTCACCGTTGTCGAAGCACCCCATGCAGATAAAGCGTTGACCGTGCTCGAAGGCCGCAACGACGTCGGGGTCCTGATGACCGACGTCGACATGCCACAGGGCTCGATGGACGGCTTCGCGCTGGCCCGCCTCGTCTCCCGGCGCTGGCCGGAGATTCCGGTGCTCGTCGTCTCCGGCATGGGCTTCCCCGGCCCCCACGACCTCCCGGACGGCGCACGATTCATCTCCAAGCCCTACCAACCCTCTGCCCTAGTGCGGACCCTTCGTGCGGTGGTTGAGGCGGCCTGAAACAGGCGCCCGCGCCGGGTTCGAGGCGCGCGTTTCCGCTCGTATGTCAGCGGAGATAGGCTCGTCTGCGACTGGCATCTGCTTGTCGGCTACCGGGTTTCCTGAATGAATTCCGCGAGGATCATCAGCTTTACTGTCGGGATCGCAGTGATTGCGCTTGCCGCGATCTATGTCGTCGATCGTTGGCAGCTCCTGCGCACCGAGCCGCCGCTTGTCGCGGAGTCGGAACGCGCCAACCTCGTTCTCGTCGAGAAGGCCGCCCGCCGTCTGACGCTGTTGCGCGACGGTCGGGTGCTCGCGACCTATCCCATGTCCCTTGGACCCGCGCCGACCGGTCCCAAGCAGCGCGAGGGAGATGGACGCACGCCAGAGGGTCACTATCGGGTCGAGTACAAAAACCCGGGCAGCGTCGCGCATCTCTCGCTCAAGGTTTCGTATCCCGATGCAGCGCAGCAGGCTGCGGCAGCCGCGGCCGGCCATGCGCCCGGCGGCGACATCATGATTCACGGCATATTGAACGGCTTCGGTTGGCTCGGCCCGCTCCATCGGCTCATGGACTGGACCAATGGGTGCGTCGGCGTCACGAACGCCGAGATCGAGGCGATCTACGCGCGCGTTGACGTCGATACGCCGATCGAGATCCGGCCCTGACCGGGGGGATGGGACCATACGCGGCTGTTCCGCGTTTGGGCGGAAATCGGTTTGCCATCTCAGGTCGGCGCTTCATAACCAGGGGCACGACCGCGTCACCGGAAAGACACCCTCCATGCGCTCCTACGAAATCTCATGCGCCGAAGGCCTTGAGTCCTGGAAGCTCGCGGAACGGGCGCAGCCCGAGCCCGGGCGCGGACAGGTTCTGGTGCGCATGCGCGCCGCCTCGCTGAATTATCGCGACCTGCTGATTGCCAACGGGCTCTATCCCTTCGCTGTGAACCTCGACAGGCTGATCCCCGTCTCTGACGGTGCCGGTGAGATCGTGGCCGTCGGCCCGGGGGTACGGCGGTTCAGGGGCGGCGAGCGTGTCGCCGGTATTTTCTCGCAGAGCTGGCTCGGCGGCGCGCAGGTCTCCGACATGTGGCAGACCGCTCTGGGCGGGGCCATCGACGGCGTGCTCGCCGAATTCCGGGTCTTCGACGAGGACGGGCTCGTCGTGCTTCCGGACCATCTCTCCTTCGAGGAGGGTGCCACCCTTCCCTGCGCCGCCGTCACCGCCTGGAACGCCCTCTACGGCGTCATGCCGCTCAAGGCTGGCGACACCGTGCTGACCCTCGGCACGGGGGGCGTCTCGGTCTTCGCAATCCAACTCGCCCACGCGGCTGGCGCCCGGGTGATCGCGACCTCGTCGAGCGACGCGAAGCTCGAGAAGGCGCGCGGCCTCGGCGCGAGCGAGACGATCAACTACCGCACCCATCCCGACTGGCAGCACGAGGTGCGGCGGCTGACGAACGGCACCGGCGTCGACCATGTCGTCGAAGTCGGCGGCACCGGCACCCTGCCCCGCTCCATCGCCTCGACCCGACCCGGCGGCCATATCGGCCTCGTCGGCCTGCTCGCCCAGGGCGAGCCGATCGACCCGCTCGCCATTCTCGGCGCGAGCTGCCTCGTCCGCGGCGTCGCGGTGGGCTCACGGGAGATGTTCGAGAACATGAACCGCGCGATCGCACTGCACGGCCTAAAGCCCGCCATCGACAAGACATTCGACTACGAGGACGCCAAACAAGCCCTCACCCACCTCAGCAAGGCCGGGCATTTCGGCAAGGTCGTAATCCGGATTGCCTAGTGGTCTTCACCGTCGGATCGGGCGGCTGGCGGGCTGGACACTTCGACGTTGTCCGAGCGCAGCTGTCGCGGTCCACGGGTCAGCGCCCGCAATGCTCCGCGAAAAGTTCTGACGTCCTGTTCGGTGAGCGCCATGCGATGCAGCCGGTCGCGCATGTTGCGGATGATGCCAAGCCGCTTGTGCGGCGGGTAGAACCCGGCCGCGCCGAGTGCAGTCTCCAGGCTCTCGAACAGCCCGAGCACGGCCTCACGGCTGGCGGGCTGGGCGGTCATCGCGCCTTCGAAGCGTTGGCGGGCGAGGCCCGCAGCCCGGCGCCATTCATAGGAGACCAGCAGCACTGCCTGGGCGAGATTGAGTGAGGGAAATTCTTCCGTGACCGGGAAGGTGACGATCGCATCGGCCAGTGACACCTCGTCATTGGACAACCCGACGCGTTCGCGTCCGAACAGGATACCAACCCGCTGGCCACCGTCGCTGCGCGCGGCGACTTCGTCCATGGCGGCATCGGGGGCGTAGACCCGCTTCATCTGCCCGCGCTCGCGCGCGGTCGTGGCGAGCACGAACTGCAGGTCGGCGATGGCCTCACTGACGGTAGCGTAGAGCTGGGCACCATCGAGGACATGGACGGCCCCAGAGGCCGCCTCACGCACGCCCTTCTTCGGCCAGCCGTTCTTCGGCGCGACCAGGCGAAGTTCGGACAGACCGAAATTCGCCATGGCGCGAGCGGTCATGCCGATATTCTCGGCGAGTTGCGGCTCGACCAGGATGACGACGGGGGCGAAGGTGCTCATACCGGCCCTCTCGCATGGACGAAGGCCTGCGAAAAGTCGCCACTCCCTCCAGTGTCATCCTCATCCCGAGGTGCCTCCCTCAGGATGAGATTGTTCGCGAGAAAGCTGGGCGCTTGCTCAGATCTTACCGTCGAGTCCCATCTGGTAGTATTTGTGGGTAATCTTGTCCTGGTTCTCGAGGAGCCAGTCGATCGAGGGCTCGTTGGTCATGGCCTTGCGGATCGCCTCGGTCATGCCCTTGCGCTGGATCTCGAACAAAGCCTTGTGGTCGACCGTCTCGGCCTCGATCACGCCGGGGCTCAGCCAGACCGAGCAGATGATGCCGAGGTCGTTGGCCTTCTCCTTGGGGATGTAGCCGGCGCGCACCGCGTCGAGCACACCGTTGGCGATGGCGAACTGCACGGTGCCCATAAGGATCGAAGTGTACTTGCTCTCGGTGACGCTGACCTTGGAGACACAGAGCGTCACCGGGCGCACCATGATGTCGGTGTTCAGGAGCGCGAAGACGCGGCTGTGGCCAACGACCTGATCGCCGGTGAGCGTGGCGAGCGCGGTGCCGACCGGCCCGTCGAGTTCGCCGATGATCACCTCGGGCTCGGAGGCCGTATTCGGCGGTCCACCTGCGACGAGGGCCTCGCCGGCGCGCAGGACGATGCGGTTGCTCATGCTGTTTCCTTCCGATTGCGGGATGGCCCCGAAACTGTCGCGCTCATGCCTGATATCCAGGGTTAGCGCTATGCTGGTGGTGCGCGGAGGGCCCGTCCGCTAAAGCCTGACACAGATGATGGAACAGGTGAGATCCGGCCGCGACGGCCTGCGCTATACGGTAGCGCTGATCGAGATCTGGGGCGGCTTGAACGGCCTCTGGGGCCTGGCTCGCGACCTTGGAACGACGGCCTCGAAGATCCCGGTCGCGCTCATGCCGGGCATCTTGATCATCGGCCTTGTGCTGACCGCGAGCGTCGTTGCGGGCGTGGCGCTCTGGCACGATCGGCGCTGGGGTTACACACTCTCGGTGCCGGTGCAGATTTTCCAATTGGTCTGGTTCGTCAGCGCGGCTCTGACCTTCCGCATTGCTGCCAGCGGCTGGATGCTCGCCGACGTGCTCCTGCGCTATGCCGGCAAGAACCTCGTCCTCGCCTGGCAGCTCGATCTGATTCATAAGGGCGCCTACGCGCTGTCCCTGGCGCCTCGCGAGGAGTTCACCGTCGCAGTCAACCTGATCGCTCTCGCAATCCTGGTCTGGCTGGGATTACGCCTGCGCCGGCGTTAAGCGTGGCCGATGACGGAATCTGCTGATCGTAACGCTGGCCCTTTGTCACGTTGTTGCAGCGCGTTATAGCGAGCCTCGATCCGGCCCAGGAAACGCGCCGTGGGCCACCAGCGGGGACAGGACATGGCGAAGATCAAGGTAGCGAATCCGGTCGTCGAGCTCGACGGCGACGAGATGACCCGGATCATCTGGGCCGAGATCAAGAACAAGCTCATCCATCCCTACCTCGACATCGACCTCGAATATTACGATCTCGGAGTCGAGTACCGCGACCAGACCAACGACCAAGTCACCGTCGATGCGGCCGAGGCGATCAAGCGCCACGGCGTCGGGGTGAAATGCGCCACCATCACCCCTGATGAGCAGCGTGTCGAAGAGTTCAAGCTCAAGGAAATGTGGAAGTCGCCGAACGGCACGATCCGCAACATCCTTGGCGGCGTGATCTTTCGCGAGCCGATCATCTGCAAGAACGTGCCCCGCCTCGTCCCCGGCTGGACCCAGCCGATCGTGATCGGCCGTCACGCCTATGGCGACCAGTACCGCTGCACGAACTTCAAGGTGCCGGGCAAGGGCCGCCTAACCATCAAGTTCGAGGGCGACGACGGCACGGTGATCGAGCAGGAGGTGTTCAAGTTCCCGGACGCCGGCGTGGCGATGGCGATGTACAATCTCGACGAGTCCATCCGCGATTTCGCCCGCGCCTCGATGAATTACGGCCTCGCTCGCAAGTACCCGGTCTATCTCTCGACCAAGAACACCATTCTCAAAGCCTATGACGGGCGCTTCAAGGACATCTTCCAGCAGGTCTACGAGGAAGAGTTCAAGTCGCGCTTCCAGGCGCTCGGCATCTCCTACGAACACCGTCTGATCGACGACATGGTCGCCGCGGCGCTGAAATGGTCGGGGGGCTACGTCTGGGCCTGCAAGAACTACGACGGCGACGTGCAGTCCGACACGGTCGCGCAGGGATTCGGCTCGCTCGGCCTCATGACCTCAGTGCTGCTGACCCCCGACGGCCGGACTGTCGAGGCCGAGGCCGCGCATGGCACCGTGACCCGCCACTACCGAGAGCACCAGAAGGGCAAGGAAACCTCGACGAACTCGATCGCCTCGATCTTCGCCTGGACCCGCGGCCTGTCCCACCGCGCCAAGCTCGACGGCAATAGCGATCTCGCGAACTTCGCCACGACCCTCGAGAAGGTTTGCGTCGACACCGTCGAGGCCGGCTTCATGACGAAGGACCTCGCCCTCCTCGTCGGCCCCGAGCAGAAGTGGCTCTCCACCACGGGATTCCTGGACAAGGTCGACAACAACCTCAAGGCCGCAATGGGCGCGTAAAGTTCTTCGCGGGCGTCGCCATTTATTCTTTTAATGACGACGCCCGTGAGGATGCCAGCTTTGCATCCGAAGGCGCCCACTCGACGACCTGACCGGATCATATCTGCTACGCTTTCGACTTTGCGTGACCGACAAAATTCTTGATCGTGTTTCGAGCAATTCGCTTGTCGACGATGGCTCTGGTGAACCACAATCTCTAACCTATGTCGGTTAGGTGGCGCTCTGCGCCTGTACAGCCTGGGTTTGCGAGAATGGCGCGCGGGATGAGTCGCTTCGATATCGAGGCGATGACCGACAAGATTCACGAGGCGTCGGTCGTCCCCGAATCATGGATGCCGGTCCTCGATTCGATGACGGAGATCGCCGGCGGCGTAGGCACGATCCTGCTCGCGGCTGACACAACCGACTTCCGCTTCATCAGCACCAAGGGCCTCGCCGGGTTCGTCGAGAGCTTCGTGGAGGAAGGCTGGCCGGAGAAGAACACGCGCACGCCAGCCGTACTCAGGGCGCGCCATGCCGGCTTCATCGTCGAGTCCGACGTCTACACGCCCGAGGAGATCGAGCGCGATCCGCTCATCAATCAGTTTCTCCGACCACAGGGCCTCGGCTGGGCGACCGCTACCGCCTTCCCAATGAGCACCGGCGATACGCTGGTGTTCAGTATCGAACGCGCCTTTCGCGATGGGCCGGTCCCACCGGAGGCAGTCGCAATCCTCGACAGCGTGCGCCCGCATCTCGGGCGCGCGGCGCTGATCTCCGGTCGGTTGCGTCTTGAGCGCGCCCGCGCAGCGGTCGAGACTCTCGCGCTCCTCGGACTGCCGGCTGGTATCATCAGTCGGTCTTCACGACTTCAGGCGGCGAATGGCCTTCTCGATGCACTGATTCCGGTGACCGTCCGAGATGGCGGCACGCGTGTGGCCTTCGCCGATGGCGATGCCGACGACCTCCTGGCCGCCGCCCTCAACGCCGCGAACCGGCAGGTGCCGCGTTCGATCCCGCTTCCGGCGCGCAACAACAACCCCGCCATGGTCGCTCATCTCGTGCCGGTACGAGGTGTTGCCCGCGACCTGTTCACGGGCAGCGCCTTCATCCTGGTTCTGACGCCCGTGGAGGCGAACAGCCAGGGTCCAGACGCCGACCTGCTCCAAGGGCTGTTCGATCTGACCGCCGCCGAAGCGCGCGTGGCGCGCGCGATCGTCGCCGGAGAAACGGTCGAGACAGTGGCGTTGCGTCAGGGCGTTAGCGAAAGCACCGTTCGAACCCAGCTCAAATCGGTCTTTGCCAAGACTGGGATGAAGGGTCAGCTTGATCTCGTCCGGCTCGGCTCGGGCCTTAACCTGGTGCGGTCGGACGACGTCTGAACGTCACTCAGGCTCAGGATGCTTTCGCGGCCGCATTGCGCTTGCGGGTCGCGGCCGCCTTTTTCGCGGAAGCTGACCGCTGCTCGGCAGTGCGCGACGCCGAGGCTGCACCGCCGCTGCGGCCACCCTTGTGCGCGGCGGGATGACTAGAAGATTTACCGCGCCCCGAGCCCCCCGGATGTTTGCCGCCGCCATCGTCCTTGTTGACAGTGGCCCAGGCTCGAGACTCCGCCTCTTTCTCCGGAACGCCGCGCTTCTCGTAGGACTCGGCAATCGCCTCCGCCTTACGGACCTGCTTATCGGTGTATTTCGATTTGTCACCTCGGGGCATGACTGTCTCCAACCTTGCACCGCGACGGGTGGTCAGCCGCCGCTCGGTGCGTCAAGCGCGCTCCTGACCCGCCGCACGAGATCGGCGCGACGGTAGGGCTTGTTCAAGATATCGAACTCCGAGCCACCCACATCGGTTCGCTCCAGGCTCTGCTCGGCGTAGCCTGTGGTGAGCAGCACCTTGAGCTCGGGGCGGCGGCGGCGGGCCTCGCGTGCCAGCATCAGGCCGTTCATGCCGCCGGGCATGATCAGATCCGAGAACAGCAGCGCGATGTCCGAGCGCGCCTCCAGGATCTGCAGCGCCTCCCGCCCATTGGCGGTAGTCAGAGTGATGTAGCCGTAATCGCGCAGGATGGTTCGGGCGAGATCGGCCACGTCCTCTCGGTCGTCGACGATGAGCACTGTCTCGGTGCCCATGCCATCGGCCTCCGGCGGAACGCGCAGTCCTTCCGGCCTGTCGCCGCCGTTAGTGGCGGGAAAGGACAGACGCACGGTCGTGCCCTCGCCGACCACGGAAGAAACCTGCGCCGTCCCGCCCGATTGCTTGGCGAAGCCGTAGACCATGGAGAGGCCGAGCCCAGTGCCTCTGCCCTCCTCCTTCGTGGTGAAGAACGGGTCCATGACCCGCGCCAGCATCTCCGGTGGGATCCCGCAGCCCGTATCGGTGATCGACACGCTGACGAAACGGCCGCCGCTCGCGCCGAAGCCGTTTTCGACCAGCTGGTTCTCGGTGGTGATCGTCAGGCGGCCGCCCTCCGGCATGGCGTCGCGCGCATTGATCAGGATGTTGAGTAGAGCAACCTCGGCTTGAGTCGGGTCAATGCGGCAGGTCCACAGACCCGGGCCGAGCCGAGTCTCGATCTCGACCTGCTCGCCTAGCGTGCGCACGGCCAGCTCGCCCATGCTCTCGACGAGGTGGTTGAGATTGACCGAGCGGCCTTCCAGCCGTTGCTTCCGGGCGAAGGACAGGAGTTGCCCCGTCAGCGTCGCAGCGCGCTCGGCGGCGGTGCGGATGTTGTCTGTGGAGCGACTGAGGCGAGCGCGGTCGGCATCCGGCTTGTCGAGCCCGGCCGCGAGGATGTCGACATAGCCCAGGATCACTTGAAGCAGGTTGTTGAAATCGTGCGCAATGCCGCCGGTGAGCTGGCCGAGCGCCTCCATCTTCTGGGCTTGGCCCAGGGCGTCCTCAGCGTCCCGACGCCGCGAGACGTCAAGCTGCGAAGCGAAGAAATAGATGGCCTCTCCCGCTGCATCGAAGACGGGCGAAATGAAGAGCGCATTCCAGAAGGTCGAGCCGTCCTTGCGGTAGTTCAGGATCTCGACGGCCACTTCACGCCGCTCGGCCAGTGCGCGGTGGATCTCGGCAACTGCCTCCCGGTCCGTGGCTGGGCCCTGTAGGAAGCGGCAGTTGCGGCCGACGACCTCTTCCTTCGTGTAGCCGGTCATCTCAAGGAAGGCGGCGTTGACGAAGACGATCGGCATATCGGACAGCCGAGGGTCGGCAATGACCATCGGCATGCGCGACATCTCAACAGCCGCGAAGAAGACATTGCCTTCGGGATGCCCGATCACCGATCCCGCGGCCTCGACGATAGCGCCGCGCGCAGGGTCCGTCGGCTTGGCGGAAGACGCGTCCATGGGTACCCACTCGCCACCACGTGGGGCGAGGCGTGCCTCGGCCCCGCAGGCCAACCTCAAGATCGTAATCGGAACCCTGGTGACTGTCGATCAGCGGCCCGCCGGGATGAGCAGATCGAGCTTCGTTCGTGCTCCCGGCGGCTCGGCGCGGATCCTGCTCACTCCTCGTCCTCGAGACCGAAGCGCACGCGCTCGCCATGGGCCCGCTCGAAAGCCTGCAGCACGTGCCGGTACGAGCGCTCCATGTCTGAGACCGCTTGACCCGCACGGGCTTCGGGCTTGAGCACGAACATCAGCATTGAGCGGCCGGTCACCGTGTAGTTCTCGCCGACGTCGAAATCCGTCAACTCCTGGTTGTCGGGAAGATTTGTGTCGAGGAGTCGCGTCCAAGCAATGCCGCCGGGGGTCTCCGGCAGGGTAAAGCCGACACCCTCGTGATAGGAGTTGTAGAATAGGAGCAGGGTGGCGTCCCCTCCGCGGCGGTGGATGCCGGAAGCCTGTGCCCGGCCGTCGAGCAGGACAGCGAGCGAGCGGGAATTGCCATCGTTCCAGTTCTCCGGCGTCATCTCGGTGCCGGCCGGCGTCAGCCAGGTCACGTCCTTGACGCCGAATTCCTCGTCGACGCCACCCGTCACGAAGCGCCCGCGCGACAACATCGGCAGTGCGTTGCGCAACTGGATCAGGCGCCGCGCGAATTCGGCAAGGTCGCGTTCCTCCGGCCCGATCGCCTCCCAATTCATCCAGGAGACTTCGTTGTCCTGGCAATAGGCGTTGTTGTTGCCCTGCTGGGTGCGGGCGAACTCATCGCCAGCGAGCAGCATCGGCGTGCCCTTGGACAGGAACAAGGTCGCCAGCATATTGCGCATCTGGCGCAGGCGTACGGCGCGGATCTCCGGATCATCGGTCGGACCCTCGACACCGAAATTGAACGAAAGGTTGTGGCCGTGCCCGTCGCGGTTGCCCTCTCCGTTCGCTTCGTTGTGCTTCTCGTTGTACGATACCGTGTCGGCGAGGGTGAAGCCGTCATGGGCCGAGATGAAATTCACCGAGGCCCAAGGCCGCCGGCCGCGCTTGTTGAACTTGTCCGCCGAGCCGGTGATGCGTGAGGCGAGTGAGGGCAGCAGGCCTTCGTCGCCTTTCCAGTAGGCGCGCACATCATCGCGAAAACGGTCGTTCCACTCGGCCCAGCCGGGCGGGAAGCCACCGACCTGGTAGCCGCCGGGACCGCAATCCCAAGGCTCGGCGATGAGTTTCACGGAATTCAGCACCGGATCCTGACGGCAGGTATCGAGGAAGCCGCCGCCTTCATCGAAGCCGTAGGGCTCACGGCCCAGGATCGTCGCGAGATCAAAGCGGAAGCCGTCGACCCGCATCTCTGTCGCCCAGTAGCGCAAGCTGTCGGTGACGAGCTGCAACACGCGCGGATGCGAGAGGTTGAAGGTGTTCCCCGTGCCGGTATCGTTGATGTAGTAGCGCGGCGTGTCGGGCAGCAGCCGGTAGTAGGAGGCATTGTCGATGCCTTTGAAGGAAAGCGTCGGCCCTTTCTCGTTGCCCTCCGCCGTGTGATTGTAGACAACATCGAGGATCACCTCGAGCCCGGCGCCGTGCATGCGCGCTACCATCTCCTTGAACTCGGAAAAGGCGAAGTCGGGCACCGCCGCGTAACGCCGCGCAGGGGTGAAGAACGAGATCGTGTTGTAGCCCCAGTAATTGGTGAGGCCCTTCTCCTGCAGGTAGTCGTCCTGCACGAAGGCATGGACCGGCAGCAGCTCTACCGAGGTGACCCCAAGACTTTTGATGTAGTCGAGGACGGCAGGCGTACCGAGGCCGGCATAGGTGCCACGCAGTTTCTCCGGCACGGCCGGGTGCAGCTTGGTGAAACCCTTGACGTGGGTCTCATAGAAGATCGTCTTCTCCCACGGCACATTGGGCTTCGCATCGCGGCCCCAGGTGAAGGCCGGGTCGATGACCTGGCAGCGCCGGGTGTAGGGGCCACTGTCGCGATCGTCGAAGGTCAGGTCGTCACCCGTCTCCATCTTGTAGCCGAACAGGGCCGGGTTCCAGGTGATGGAGCCGAGCAGCCCCTTGGCGTAGGGGTCGATCAGCAGCTTGTTCGGGTTGAAGCGGTGGCCAGCCGTAGGCTCGTAGGGCCCATGCACGCGGTAGCCATAGATTGTGCCGGGCCGGGCGTCGGGCAGGTAGCCGTGCCAGACCTCGTCCGTGTATTCGGGCAGCTCGATCCGCTCGATCTCCCGCTCGCCGGCATCGTCGAAGAGGCAAAGCTCGACCTTCGTGGCGTGGGCCGAGAAGAGCGCGAAGTTCACCCCAAGCCCGTCCCAGGTCGCGCCGCGCGGGTGCGGCGAACCCTCGCGGATGCGCGAGCGCGAGACGCGCGGCCTCGCGATCCCCTCGGTCGAAGCCTTTTTCGCAACGTCGGTCTTGGCGTCGGCCATGATGTCCCCACTGGATCGGCGCCGTGCGGGACGCCGGAAACCTGGGTGGAACGCCCGCGCCGCGGCGAAGCTCCGCCGTTCCGCGAAAATATGCTGCCGTCCGCAGGCTTGACCAGCAGACCTGCGCTGCAGCGCGGGAAGTCTTCGCTTGAGAACGCCTTTTGCGGTGTGCGGCGATCACGGCCAGCCTAAGCGTTGATTCACTTTGAGTGGCTATCGTCCCCCCGAGTTGCGTTCGGTTGGCCGGAGTGCGTGGTGGTGGCGTTGGTTGCGTTGGGTCACGCACAGGGGCGTCTCTGCGGGGAGCTGGCAGCGGCCATCGCTCGGTTTCTGACGCGGGGCGATCAGGAAGCCGGGCCGGGCATGCAGGGCGCGAGCTACTATCATGAGTCCGAGCCGACCCTCGAAGAGGCCACGCGGATTCTGAAGGACCTCGGTCTCGTGCGGCCAGTCCCGCGCGCCGACAAGCCCGATGAGACCTGGTATTGCCGCCACGCGCTGACAGTGGATGCGCAGGCAATGCCGGATGCGCTGGCATTGGCGATTTCCGCAACCGACGAGCGCCTGCTGACCTCATTCCTGGCCCTCGCCTGCGGCTACGATGGGCTGTCATCCGAACGTACGCCGTTTACACCAGCGACCGAGTATAAGGCTGCGATGCGAGCACTGGCACGTGCTGGCTACGCGCAGAGTGTCGGCAGCGCATTCCGGTGGACTGACCAAGTCGCCACCGCGATGCGCCAGGTCGACGCGTGGGACGAACAAGGCCGCTGCATCGCCAGCCTGCGTGAGCAGGAGAGGCTGGCTCAGGCCGACGCGGCTTGGCGCTCGATGCCGGAAACGATACGGCGGACCCACTTCGCCAAGCGTCCCATGCGGCTGGTTCCCGTGGTTGAGGCGCTCACCATGAGCTGGCGCGATGGTGCATGGCATCCAATCGATCGCGAGCCGCCGCCTGCCCCCGCCGGGCAGATCGCACTGGCGCGGCGGTTGATCGATTTGGCGCAGGGCCGCGCCTGACGTCGGGGAGCCGTCGCGCCCTATCTCGGGGCTCAGCATGAACGCCCAGCGAGACCTCATCGACATTTCCCGGATCTTTCACGAGCCGGCGGTCGTGGACTATCCGCGCGGCCGCGAAATCCTGGCGCGATTTCCGGAGGCCGAGCGCATCGTGGTGCCGTCGCACTGGAACATCCCTTCGCTGCACGGCAATGCCGGCTCCGTCGAGGATTGGGTCCGCATCAAGCGCTCGACGCTGGTGCTTGGCGTAAAGAAGGGGCTCGCCATGCGCCCCAATGGGCGCAGCGCCCACTTCATTGCGCCCTCCACCTCGAATGGGTGTGCCATGGCCTGCGTCTATTGCTATGTGCCGCGCCGCAAGGGATTCGCGAACCCGATCTCGCTCTTCGTGAACACCGAAGCGATCGGCGAGGCAATCCGACGGCACGCCGTCAAGCAAGGCCCCCTACCCCAGCCGGATCAGGTCGACCCATCACTCTGGGTCTACGATCTCGGCGAGAACGGCGATCTTTCGGTCGACGCAATGCTCTGCGACACGGTCCGCGACCTTGTCGCGCTGTTTCGCGACATCCCCAACGCCAAGGGCTCCTTTGCCACCAAGGCCGTGAACCGCGACCTGCTCGACTACGACCCGCAGGGCAAGACCCGCATCCGCTTCTCGCTGATGCCGACGCGGATCGCACGGGTCGTCGACGTGCGCACAGCTCCGATCCCCGAGCGCATTGCCGCGATCGACGACTTTCTGCGCGCTGGCTACGAGGTCCACGTCAACTTCTCACCGGTGATCCTCTACGAGGGCTGGGAGAAAGACTGGCAGGCGCTGTTCGACGAGATCGACGGCACAATCTCGGATGCCGCCAAGGCTCAGCTGAAAGCCGAGATCATCATGCTGACCCACAATGCGGGTCTGCACGAGGTCAACCTTGGCTGGCACCCGAAGGCCGAAGAGCTGCTGTGGCGTCCCGATATCCAGGAGGGGAAGCGCTCCGAGGGCGGCGGCGACAATCTGCGCTACCGCAGCGGTTGGAAAGGACGCTGGCTTGCCCGGTTCAAGGCGCTCCTGGCCGAGCGCATGCCCTATTGTCAGGTGCGTTACGCGTTCTGAGAACACTTCAGCGGAGTTTGCTTTTGGCGGCGAGCAAACGCCTTAAGCCGAGCGGGCCGACCACGAGAACCGCTGAGGCAGGTCAGTGTGTCCAGGGCGCCGTGCGGTTAAACCTGAAATTGTCGGAGTAGGACAAACCCTTGCGCACCGTCTGCGGGCGCGGCTTCTCGACTCTGTAGGCAATGCCCTCGCGCTTGGCATAGGCCACAGCCTCTTCCTCTGTGTCAAATTCGAGCCGTACCTGCTGCAGCATGTCCGAGGAGCTGGTCCAGCCCATCAGCGGATCAGCCTCGCGACGGCTCGTCCGGTCGAATTCCAATACCCATTGCTTGGTGCGGGCGAGGCCAGATTGCGAGGCATCCTTCGAGGGGCGGAAGATGCGGGCGCTCGACATTGACGGAATGGTCTCCGGGAAAAATTTGGTCGGGGCGATAGGATTCGAACCTACGACCCTCTGGTCCCAAACCAGATGCGCTACCAGACTGCGCTACACCCCGACACGCTGACGCGCAGAGGGGAGATACGTTTTCGGGCCTGTTTGAGCAAGCGGCTCGGGAGCACTTAAGGGAACGAAACAGCGTCGAACGGCGCGCTTCGGGACTAGGAGTCCCGGAAAATCCCCGAAATCTGTTCGCCGGGCGTTCCGGGTCGGCTCCGACCGTCGCCGCCCTCTACGTCGCCCCAGACGGCTGCTACGCGAACCTCCCGCACGTCGACCCGTGGGACCAGGCACGCGACGCCCGGCTCTATGCCGGCCCGCATCCGGTCGTGGCTCATCCACCGTGCCAGCGCTGGGGTCGGTTTTGGCACGGCAGCACCCGCAAGCCGCATCAGTTCAGGAAGGGCGAGGACGAAGGTTGCTTCGCCGCGGCGCTCGCTGCCGTCCGTCGATGGGGCGGCGCGCTGGAGCACCCGGCCGACAGCCATGCATGGGCTGCGTTTGATCTCGCCCGGCCACCGCGGTCTGGCGGATGGGTGCGGGCCGACTTCCTCGGCGGCTGGACCTGTCACGTCGAACAGGGCTGGTACGGACACTTCTCCCGCAAGCCGACATGGCTCTACGCGAACGGTGTCGACCTGCCGGCGCTGATCTGGGGACCGGGCGAGCAACGCCTGCATCCGGTCGCCCTGGAGCGCCACGGCTACGCGAAGGCTCGCCGGATCGGCATGGCCGCCATGATCGGCGGCAAGCGCAAGACGGAAATCCGCGAGGCGACGCCACCGGCCTTCCGTGACCTGCTGCTGTCGATCGCCGCATCGGCCGTCCCCGCTCCTCTCGCGGGAGGGAAGTGACCATGGTCGTTCGGCTCACGCAGATCGATGGGAAGCTGCCGAACCTAGCGCTGATGAAGCTGGCGCGCTTCCATCGCGACCGTGGCGACGAGATCGTGTTCTCGAAGCACGTCGTGCGCGGGCTCATGGAGCCGAGATACGAGCGCGTTTATGGCTCGGCCATCTTCTCGTTCAGCGCCGACCGCGTCGCCACGTTCCGCGAGCAATTCCCCGGCGCCATTGTCGGCGGCACGTTCGACCTATCCAACCGGAGTACGGTCGAGGAAATCACGGGCACCGATGAGGGCGCCGGCTACGACTATTCGATCTATCCGAACTTCGACGGTTCAATCGGCTTCACGCAGCGCGGCTGCCGGCTGAAGTGCGGCTTCTGCGTCGTGCCGAACAAGGAGGGCAAGGCGCACTCCGTCAATACGATCGCTGAGATATGGCGCGGCGAGGGACACCCAAAACACATCCACCTGCTCGATAACGACTTCTTCGGTCAGCCCCGCGAGCAATGGGAAGCGCGCCTCGACGAGATCCGCACGGGCGGGTTCAAGGTCTGCCTCAACCAGGGCATCAACATCCGCATGATCGATGACGTGTCGGCTGAGGCCCTCGCGTCGATCCCCTACTACGACGACGGGTTCAAGACGCGCCGCCTCTACACGGCATGGGACAACATCGGGGACGAGGGCCGCTTCACGCGGGGCGTCGACACCCTGGAGCGGCACGGCATCCCGCCTCATCACCTGATGGCCTACATGCTCGTCGGCTACGATCCGCGCGAGACGTGGGAGCGGGTTCTGTACCGCTTCAATCGAATGGTGGCGCGCAAGATCCGCCCTTACCCGATGATCTACGGCGACCGGAACCGGACGCTTCCGCTCGGCGGCTGCAACGAGCGGATCGGGCACCGCACGCTGGCTGAGTTCCAGCGCTGGGCCATCCGCAAAGCCTACACCTTCACGCCTTTCGCCGCCTACGACGTGAACGCCAAGGGGCGGATGGGCGAGGCGCACCCTGACCTGTTCGGAGAAGCCGCATGACCGCCCTCCCCACCTCCTCGCCTCTCCCCTCTACGGTTGAAGGGGGAAGTTGATGAGTAGCCTTCGACGCATCCTGAGCCGCTGGCTTTACCCAGCCACGCACCGCGACGCCGAACGATACTGGCGCCTCTGGAACGGCCTCGACGAAGCCCGGTGGTGGCCTGGCGTCCAGCATCCCGAGGCCGCTTCACTGGCCCATCGTCTGATTGACGAGGATCACGAATACTGGACCAGCGCGAAGCCGACGCGCGACCCGGCTTGACCGTGGTAAGCGCCTGAACATGTCCACGGCATCGCAGCGTATCGGGCTTGCCTCGACACGAAGCCGTTCACCCCACCAACACCCTCGACGGGAACGGAGACGGGAGGCGGGCGACGAGCGGTCCTGATGACACAGTGCAGGCCGCAGAGCTTCAACTCGACCTCGCCAAGATCGACCTGATTGTAGCAACGGCTCGGCGCGACCTCGGCATCGGCTACAATTTCACCACGTGCACCGAGGAGCCATCGCCAGAGCCGGCCTCAACCTCATTCGGAACCTGCTGATCCCGAAGACCGATCGGCGAGGCATCGCGTTGCTGCCTCGCCGATTTACGATTGTACAGGCTACATCTCTTAGGGCTGCAGCACACCGTTGATGACGTGGATCACGCCGTTCGACTGCATCACATTGGCAGTAGTGACCACGGCCGTGCCACCCTTGGCGTCGGTCAGCATGACCTTCTTGCCCCTTGTGGTAACGGTTAGGGGCTCGCCCTGGGCGGTCTTGAGCGAGGCTTGTCCTCCGCCCTGCTTGACCGCGGCCATCAGGTCTTTCGCCGTGTAGGTCCCGGGGACCACGTGAAAGGTTAGGATCGCCGTGAGGGTGCCCTTGTTTTGCGGCTGAACCAGCGTGTCGACCGTCCCCGGCGGCAGCCTGTTGAAGGCCGCATTGGTCGGAGCGAAAACTGTGAAAGGGCCCGGACCTGAGAGCGTGTCGACGAGGCCGGCAGCCTTCACTGCGGCGACGAGAGTGGTGTGGTCCTTCGAGTTGACTGCGTTCTCGACGATGGTCTTGGAGGCATACATTGGCGCGCCGCCAACCATCGGATTCTTGGCTTCGGCTGTTCCTGCCGCCCCCAGCGTCAGGGCGAGCGCGAGCATGCAAGCGCCGCAGCGCCCGTGAAATCCCTTGAACATGTGCGTTTCCTCGTCACGTCGTCTCGGTCGAGACTGACGGCCCTTACGGAGCCGCTGGACGAAAGGTTTCGCGCAATCGAAATGCGCGTAAGTGGCTCGTGCAGGCTCACGGCCCTACCAAAACTCGTTTACACGGGGACGTCGAAGACTCGCGATGAGGCGAGCGCGCCGGGAGGCAGGGCGGTCTTGACCGACGACAGCACGCTTACACGGCTGCTTGCCAAGATCGCCGGCGGCGACCTGCGAGGCATCGACGAGCTTTACGAGCGGACGGCCCCGAAACTCTTCGGCCTCATCCTGCGTATCCAGCGCGATCGGAGCTTGGCCGAGGACGTGTTGCAGGACGTGTATCTGAGGATCTGGCAGGTGGCCGGCTCCTATGCGCCGGACGTCGGCCGTCCTCTTCCCTGGCTCTGCACCATCGCCCGCAACCGGGCAATCGACAGTGTGCGCCGAAAGAGGGAGGAGCAGGTGCCCGTCTATGGCCGGGACGGTGGCGAGGACTGGATGGCCCGGCTGGCCGACCCGCGCGACGAGGCTACGGCATTCCTGGACCGGGATGCACTCGCGACCTGCCTCGGCCGGCTCGAACCGGCGCACCGCGACTGTGTCGTGCAAGCCTACTGCGAAGGCCTATCGCGGGATGAGCTGGCCATGCGCTTCGACCGGCCAGTCAACACGATCAAGACCTGGCTGCACCGCGCTTTGGCGTCGCTGAAGGGGTGCCTGGAGGAAGTGACGTGAGCGGCCCCGACGAATCCGGGCCTTCGGGCCTGCCCGAGACCGAGCTGCGTGCTGCCGAGTACGTGCTCGGCACCCTCGATGCGCAAGAGCGGGCTGCCGTGGAGCGCGAGGCGACCGCGGACCCCGAGCTGCGCGCACGGCTAGCGGATTGGGAGCGGAGACTGTCCTCGCTGATGGGCGCTGTGCCGGCTGTGGCGCCACCGCCGGAGCTGAAGGCGGCCCTGATGAAGTCATTGCCAGCCAGGAGGCCGGATCAGATCATCATTCTCGCCCGCCAAGTCCGGCGCTGGCGCTTCGCGACTGCCGGAGCGGGGCTTCTCGCTGCGGGGCTTGCCGCGTTCCTTGCGATCGGCGACCGAGGCCCGGAGGCCGGGCGCTACGTAGCCGTGGTGCAGAGCGGGGGCGCTACGCCAGCGCTGATCGTGCGGGTCGATACCGCCGCTGGTACGGCGCAGGTACGGCCCATCGGCGCGGAAGCACCGGGGGGCCGCAGCCTTCAGCTGTGGTACGTCGATGCGGCAGGCCCGAAGCCGCTTGGCTTGGTGCAGCCGGCCGCCAGCCGCGTGAAACTTCCTCCGGGAGCATCGGCGGACGGCATCATCGCTGTCTCCGTCGAACCTCCGGGGGGCTCGCCGACCGGACAACCGACTGGCCCGGTGGTCTATACGGGCAAACTCATCGCCGAATAGAGGGGCATGACTGAGCGTTCGCGCGGCTAGCGTCCAGAACGATTCTTCTCAAAAACGGCGTCACGCCGAAACTTCCGTTCGCGTCGTTCCGTAGGCACGGATGGCGCCCGTCACAGCGGGTGCCACTGTCTCGCAAGAACTGCGTCCGTGTCACGGACAAGGTTCACGTGAGGCTCACACTGCCGGAGGCGGACATATCCAGTGCTTAAGTCCGTCTCTCGCCGCCTGCCCGAACGGGCGGCGCGGTCTACGCCCGAACCTCCGCGAGGGCGGCAGAGGCGCCCGTCGGCAGGGAGAGCATGCAAGAGGGAACCATCATTATGCGAATGAAGACACTAGTGCTCACCACGGCGACGCTTCTCGGCGCGCTGACCCTCGGCCTCGGCTCGGCCTCGGCCGCGACACCGGCCGGCCTGCAGGCGACGGGAGCGCCGACGGCCTACACCGCCATGATGAGCAACAAGAAAATGATGATGATGAAGAAGAAGCGAATGATGCGTCATCATCGAATGATGCATCATCGTAAGATGATGATGAAAAAGCGGATGATGTAATCGGCGCGAAGACGCCAAATCGAGTCCAGGGAAGTCCAACGAGCAGCGGAGCGCCCGGAAGGGTGCTCCGCATCTGTGCTATGCGGGCTTCGCGGACATCGTTGGTACGAGCTGTCGCGCGACGGCAACCATCTTACTGGCGCAGGTTTGAGCAGCGCAGTTGCCTGTGAGACGCCGGCAACGAATGATCGTCAGCTTTGCCGATCGATCACCGGCCAGTAGACCTTCTCACTTCCACCCCGAGCCGAAGTTGCGGGATGGCTGACGAATGGCCGCTTATGGGAATAGACGGCAGCGCCCCGAACCGCTTGTACCCTCATAAGCGGCCGGTGGCCGTAGCTACCAAGCATTGTCATCGAGACACTTGAGTCAGAGGCTGCAACTTCCCAGCTTCGCGCGCCAGGGAAAGTAAAGGGGTTATGACGCGCCGATCCGCAGCCGACGCAGAGCGGTTCGCGAGGATGCTCGCAAGAGGCCCGCTCTCCGAGCTGTCGCAGGCTCAGATTGACGGGTTCCTGCGCGAGTACGCTCGGCATATGCGGGTAGAAGTCAAGAAGCGATCCTCATGATCGGCCGCACCTACCTCGAACGCGGTAAGCCGGTCGTCGTGCTGATACGCTGGACCGGCAAGGGGCCGAGGAACGTGCTGATCGAACGCGCGTCCGGCGACGCGTGTCGTTCGACCGTGCAGAGGGCTGCGAAAACCGCCATCCGGCCCTAACTTGGATTAGTGCCTTCCCTGCGCCGCATTCCACTTCCCATCCTGATCCTCGCCTTCGGGACGTGGATTGCGATTGCTGCGATGCTCTGGTCCATCGGACGGGCGATGCGGTGGTGGTAGGATGGCGGCATGTCTGATCAACCCACCATCGGCGAGATGCGCAAAGCCGCGGCCGTCACCGACGACCAGATCGAAGCCGCCGTGAAGGCCTACCTCAAGGCGCCGGACACGGAAGCCTTTGAGATCGCGGACGGGCTGACGCTCAACCTCGCACGGGCCATGTCGGCGCACACACCGACGCGAAAGGCACTCGCCGACAAGAATGCAACCGAAACTTTCCGCCGCACAATGGTACGAACGGCCATCCTGTTGGCGAGGCCAGACGGCGGGGCCAGTCACCCGGCACGTTCTTGAGAGTGTCGCCTCTGGTTCGGCTTACTTCATTGACGCCGCCTATCTCGGCTTCCGTCATCCCAGCGGCCAGACTATCCGAACGTCCTGTCCGACTCGCCCGTAGGCTGTCAGAACGATCGCGTCGCCCTCGTGATAGACGTAGACAGTGGTTGTGACGCACTGCGATCCGCGAGCCACTTGCCGCGCCTGGGCTTCCGCAATCAGCTCGCGGGCACGGCGTTCGATCTCGTTGCGTCCGGCGCCCTCAAGGCTTTCGTCACCCCACTCCGCAGGGCCATCGTCGTGGACGTCGAAAATGAAGCGGGGCAAGGCAACACCAGCGGGCGCGTAGAGCGGTACGGATGGCCTCCGCCAACCGTGGGAATGTCTAAAGTGATACATTCGACAGGACCAGAGGTTCCGGTGCTCGAACTGCTGACAGCATCAGCCTTCGGGCGGGAAGTGCTCGATGAAGCGCAGGTCATCCCAAAGCTCGACGGCGTGACCGCGCACCATGGACTTCGCCAAGGCCATGGCCTCGTCGTCATCGGCAGCAAACAGAGCCCGCGTATCGACGACCGTTCCATCCGGCTTGAGGACCAGGACGCGATATGTCGAAGATCTGACAGTGGGTTGTTCGAGCGTAGCCGACATGGCTGCTCCTCTGTCTTCAGGCGGGAGCACAGTGGTGTCTCCCAGCCGCTGACGCCCGAGAGCCGGGCAACCGAGGGGCTATCTTAGGCCACCTGCGATCCGTTGAATATCGTATGCCAACGGTTGTGGAGGTCGACGCACCCTGCGGTGTATTTTTCCACAGGCCCTATCAAAGGGTCTACCAGAGAGCCCGCCATGCCCACCATGCGAGACATGCTGACCCCGGAAGTGCTCGCCGGTATGGAGAAGTGGATGGACGGCTTGGTGCCTGTCCGCTCGCTACCCCAGGCGGTGAACGAGGCATTGGCCGATTGGCTCACAGGACAGGGGACCTTGCCCTCGTCGGACTGCTCCGAGGAGGAGCGGGATCAGGACCGCTGGGCTTAGGCAAACGCAGGAGGGCTTCCCTTGCGACGAGGTCAGCGGCCGGCGCACCCGGACGAGATCGAAACCAAAAAGGCGAAAGCGGATGGTCGATCCGCGGCAGCGAGACAGGCTTGGGCCGAAGTCGACGCCGCGCTGAAGGCGCGCGACGAGAAAACGGAACAGCTGCGAGCGGTACGGCTCGCGCGCGAAGCTTCGGTCAAGGCGGATAAGACGTAGGATGCAAGTGCGGCCCTGTTAGCTCCGTGGATACCGGGCACAACGTCCCAGCCCTGCTTGCCCGACACGCAACCGCAACGCGCCGCGACCATTGGCTGAGTCCCGATGGAGGAGCGCGGTGTTCAACTTCAGAGAGACAGAGCCAGGGCAGTGGCGATGGAGCTTCACGTTCCGCGAGCAAGTCATGGCCTGCGGTGAGGGCTTCCCGAGCGAGCTGAGCGCGCGGAAGGCTGCTGAGTCGTTCGCGAGCGGGGTCGGGTTGGCGCTGATCAATCTGATTGGGCATCGATGAGCGACCCACCCCGGCAGGTGACGCTCGGCGACCTGATCGACGCGCTCGATCACCTCGACCCTGATCGCATGATCGCCTTCGAGTTCGGCGGCTGTAAGCCTAAAGAGTTCGAGAGCTACCGCGGCGAGTTCGGCGGCTTGGCGCTTGGCTTCAGCGACAGGACTGGCGCGGTACTCATCTCGGATCTCGTCTCGCGAGTGATGGACGCGCTGGAAACCACCTTCATCAGCTGGGAAGGCGCAACGCACACGGTGTCGCGGGACACGCTGCTCTGGGCCGCGAACTCTGGCTGCATTAGTGAGACGGCAATCGTCGATGTGAGAGAGCGCGGGGCCATCGCCTACATCGTGACGGCTTGGAGGGATTGAACCGCCTTCCAACACCGGCTTTAGGCAGAGGTCACAGCCGGCGACACGGTGATTTGGAAGTCCAGGCGGAACAGGATCAGCCCTGTATCGTCTGTAACTTCCATGTGCCAGTCCTCGCCAAGCGCGATATGCTTGGCATAGTCCTTGATAATCTCGCCTGCCACCATAATTGCTTCAACCTGAGCGGAATTAGCATCTGTCAGATCCTGCCCAGCCGGGTCTAAGATCTTGCGGCCGTCAAAAACGTTGAAATGGTATCGAGGCATGCCAGCTCCCGCGTTGCAACGGCGGGAGCACTGGTCTCTCAGGCATCGGCGCCAAGGATCGTATGCCGATGATGCTTGGTAAGCAGTATGTTCGTGCGGATGTTCCTGGAAGCCTCCGCACGAAAAAGCTCGGCTCAGCGGGTGCTGGCCGGGCTATTGGGGCAGATCTGAATGGCTAGCAGCGTCTCACCTATCGGCGGACTGACGAAGCCGGTCGATACCTACATGGCTGAGAGACATCTGCGTTGGCTGAGGAAGCGTAGCGACTAGCGCGCCGCGCTTAAGTCGGCGCTGAAGCCGGTGACGACAAAGGTTTGCCCTTCTGCACGGTGAAGGTGACGAACAGCTTGGTCGTCTGAGATCCGTTCTTGAGCGTATGCGGTGTTTCCGGCGGGGTCAGCCAGGAAAAACCAGGCTTGAGTACCTTTGTCTCCTCTCCCTTAACTCGCAGCTCGCCGGCTCCCTCCAGCGTATAGGCCGCCTCAGTGCCTGGATGGGTGTGCCAATCAATGACAAAGTTCGGTTCGATATCGACGAATACTTCGAGTGTCTCATAGCCTTCAATCGGGCCGTCCTTTCGTGCAGTGACGTTCCGCTTTATCCCGCTTGGCGCCTGCGCCGAAACATCTTGCGCCACAAAACCAACGGCTGCGCAGATCGCGCAACCTGTAAACATTCGCCTGCTTAACATGGGTCTTCTCCTCTCGCGCGGAGCCGACCCACATTTAGCTGCCTTGAGGCATTCGCTCTATTAGCCGGCACTAACGCTTCGGAGCTACTACCGTCCCAACGCTCCGACCGTTCGGCTTAGAGTTCAGCAACTGCTTCGCCCCAGCCCCATCCACTCCAAATCCGGCTCGGCCTCTGCACGAAAATGCCCGCCGCGGCGAACCGGGCGGGCTGGAGGTTGTGCCGGCGGCAAGGGCAACCGGCATACGGACATAGTGGTGCAAGCTCCCGGTTCGGTCCAAACACAACAAAGCCCGCCCACGTCTGCCAACGGGCGGGCTCTGAGGTCGAGCGGCGATCAGGCACGAGCACTGCCCGCGTCGACTAGATGGCACCCTCATGGTGCCGGATCAATTGGCAGAAAATAGCCCGCCGCGGATAATTCCAGGCGGGCTGAAGTCATCGGGAAGAACGCCTTCGGAGCGTCGGCAACCGTCTCGCAAGAGGCGGACCGGTTCAGTCGGATCGGCTTCCTCCAGCGATGCAGGGCTTGCGCATGACCTCTGTGTAGGTCTCGACCACGCAACGGCCGGGCGTCGAGCCGTTGAAGATGATGAACGACTTTGCCTTGGGGCAGCTCTCGCCGACGCGTGGGCTCACGGTCGCCATGAGATCGCGGTTGGCCACGATCGGGAAGCTGTCGCCACCCTGAATGGCGAGGAGCAAGATGAAGCATCGCATCAGCCGAACGTCCCCGTGAAGACACCAGCCTCGGTGAACTGGTCGATGACGAATCCGAGCACCAGGGCGATGAGGATGCCGGCCGCCGCCAGCGCTCCATAGCGGACCCACTTCGCCCGCGGGATACGCTCCTCGCCGATCGACTCGCCGGCCGCGAGATGGAAGTACGCACCGACCGTGCTGAGGAAGAGGCAGTAGGCGATGAACCGGCTATCGGTCATCCACATCGGCTGCCCGACCCAGCGCCAGGCGATTGACCAGACCCGCTGACCGTCTGTCCCGGCCCAATGCGTCGTGATGCCGAGCACGAGCCAGTGCACCTTCAGCATCGGCTTGTGGCTGATGATGGTGCGCATCGCGTCGACCAGGAACGAGATCACCACGCCCGACGCCAGCGCCACCAGCGCCGCGTTGAAGGCGGTGATCATCTCCGGGCCGCTCATGAAATAAGCGGCAACCGCAAACAGCGCGTTGGGCAGCACGAACAGCTTCAGGATGCGAGGGTAGTTCACCACCGCGGGGGACAGCGTCATCACAGGTCTCTCGCAAGAAGCTGTTCGAGGGTCTGGTTGCGGCTCTTCAATCGCCGCTCGGTTCGTTCCTTGAAGGCAGCGACCGTTGCGCCGACCTGCTCTCGGTTCTCGTCGGCGGCCTGAGTGACGTCCTCGGCGGCTTGCCCGGCGCGCTCCTGCGCCTCGATGTTCTGGGCGAGCACGGCATCAAACCGGGCGGTCTCGGCGTGCCCACCGATGTCAGGGAAGAACCACGACATGATGCGCCTCCAGATCACGGGCGCCCCCGGTCCATGCGACCCGCGATGCCATCGAGGGCCGACTTGATGTTGGCGATGGCGTGTCGCGTTTCGGCCGCCGCGAGCTCGACCTGTCTCGTGAGGTCCTCGCTGGCATCCTTGCTCGTTTCGAGCGTGTTCTTGAGGCTTTCGAGGGCGGCGACACCCTTCTCGGCTGCCACGGCGGCTGCCTGCTGAGCCAGGATCAGCTTGTCGCGATCGGCGAGCGCCGTCGCATTACAGGCCTTGAGGTCGTTGTAGAGCCCGCGGGCTACGAGGCAGGCCCCGAGGAACAACAGGATGAAGATGATGCAGGTGGCACCGAGGACGCCTTGGTTGATGTAGACGTCAGCGGCCTGGGAGGCAGCTTTCGCCGCCTCCGCCGCCTGCGCGTGGGCCTCGTCGATCAGCACGCTACTGTCCCGCCGTTGCGAGGATGAGGACGGCCGAGATCATGGCCACGATGGTGATGAGGACAGGCGCGGCACCCACGCAGGTTCGGCCGATCAGCGGTGAACGCTCGACGCCACGATGACCTTCGGCGACGACGCGACCTGGCGCACGGTGTCCGCGTTGCGCTTCGAACTCTCCGAGCTGCCGAGCCAGAAGTTCATCGCGCTGGTCGCCGCGCCGAGGGCAAACCCGACGATGATGCCATCTTCGCGCAGCCAGCCCATGGCAACACCCGCGATCACCACGGCCAGTATGACGTAGTTCAGGACGGAGAAGCCGACCGGCACCCACGCGATGCTGTGGCCGGACTGGATCGCGACGCTTTCCATGGCGCGAGCGTTCGCGATGTCTTCGAGCGAGCCCTGCTGCCGCTTGGTCTCGGCCTCGATCTCAGCGAGCTTCACGGCCGAGCCGTTCGGGTCCGCTTGGACGGCCGCCGCGACCGCCTGCGGGGTTGGGTCGACGCCGAGGGCCGCCGCTACGCCCTTGCCAACGATGCCGCCGATCGTGCTGCCGAGCGGGCCGCCGAAGAGCCCTCCGAGCGCGGGGAGCCCAATCTGCGCGAGCTGCCCCGCAATGTTCTGCCAGCCGTCCATGGTGATGACCTTTCTAGTGCGCGAGGTGGCGGGAGGATCAGGACGCGTCGGTGCGGCGGATCAGAGCGCCAAGGCGCGCCCAGAAGCCGAGAGGCGCGGGCGTTGCCGGCTTGGGCGTCGGCAATGGCTGCGGGTCGATCTTGTCGATGATGACGGCGGCGCTCGGTGCGGGCTTCGCGATCGGAGGCGCGATGTCGGCGAGCGCAGGCTGATAGGCCGCCTTCAGGCAGCCGAGCACCTTCGCGTGGTAGCCGGCGACGAGCGCGCCGTTCTTCGTGATGTCGCCGTTGATGATGTCCCGAGCGCCGATCGGATCGTCGACGGTGGCGCTGAAGAACCGGCCGAGCGACTTGCCGGCACGGAACAGGCCGTCCCGCGAGCCGATGATCAGGATGGCGGCGCCCGTGGTCGGGTCGAGCGCGAGATCCGGCTCCTTGACCAGATCGACCCCGATCAATTTCGAGAACTTCTGGTAGTTGTCGAGCCACGTGAGCTGCGAGAACGAGCGGCCATAGTAGACCTGCCCGTAGGGGCCGGCCGGCCTGCCGTAGTCATGACCGGCGCCGCGCCCGTACTCTCGGATCGCGCCGTTGAGCCTCGCTTCGTGCCAGGCCGTGGCGATGGTGTAGGCCACCCACCGGAGATCTGCCGGCCAGCCTTGCTCGCCCCAGGCGTCGAGCAGGCCATTCAGCCCATCCACCTCGGTCTGCGAAAGCGTCGGGCCGAACACGCCGCATGCGCGGATACGGTCGAAGAACAGGGTCCGGTTGATCGGCACGCGAGCGGGAGCGCTCGCCGCAGAAGCGGTCATGGTGGATCTCCGAGGTTGGAAGATTGCTCGGCCTCATCGAGGCGAACTGTGCAGTGTCAGACAGAACGTCGGATCAAACGGGGCTCACCTGGGGAACAGGCCTGCGTTTGCGCGCCAGCAATGTCCGTAATCCGTGGACGAAAGCAGGAACGTCCGCGTCAGAGCTGCGACCAATCGGCCCAACGCTCGCTATGCAGACGGCGCCAGCGCCGCGGCGAATGCCGCATCCACCTGATCGTTGGCCGCGATCTCCCCGGCCTGGATCTTCACCCTGATGCCTTCGAAGGCGACGAAGAGCGCGTTCACGTAGGCCTGCGCCGCCATCGCAATTTCAATCAGTTCGGCCTTGGTGATCGGTGCCGAGGTGCCGTCAATCGGGAACTGCCAGATCGTCGACCAATCCGGGATGATCGTCGTCGCCACGATCGCCGACGTCATACGGGCCTGAGAGGTGTCGTCGGTCGAGACCTTGTGCCCGCGCCAGTCCGCGCCGAGTTGCATCAGCTCCCAGCGCTTGTTGGCCGCGTAGGCGATCAGCTCGTTCTTGGCGTCCTCGGCCGTATAAACCGTGATCGAGAACTGCCACCGCTTATGCATCGGTGCGCGCACATCGATGTACGTGGTGCCGCTACCGATCGGCGTGCCGGGCGCCGGCGTCACCACACCGCCCTCGGGTAGATCCGGCATCTCCGGCACCGTCGTAGCGGTGTCTAACGTCTGGTGAGGCAGGCGGCAGCTCTCGGGCAGGTCCGCCATCTCCACGATCCGGTAGTCGCTGCCTACGCCGCACAGGTCCAGATGGTTGGGCAGCGGATCATCGGTCTCGATGAACGGGCCGCCAACCTGCTGCAAAATGAGCCTGTAGGCGTCTGCGTCAGAGGGAGCAGCCGAACTCGTGATGTTTCGGAACTCGGGATCGTACTGGTAGAAAGTCGGCATCTCACACGTCCACCACGAGGAAGTAGGCCGTACCGTTGAACCCGGCCGTGGTTACGATGATCTGGGAGTTGCTGATGACCATTGAGAAGTCCCAAGCAACAACGCGAGCAGAAGCCGTATTTCTGTAGTAGGTGCAGGGGGCTACGACTTCCCCCGGTTCAAACCACCTCGTGCCGTTCTGCACCACGGCCTGACTGAGAACCAATGCCGGAAACACAAGCGGAACACGGCTAAACGTCTGGCCGAAGTTGACCGTGTAAGTCGTGATTGCGGTCGCGGAGTTGGCGACACCCAACCCGAACAAGTAGCCTTGACCATCCTCGTAGATGCCAGAGAAAATGACAGACGGGTCTAGCGGGTCCGCAGCTCTCGACGTGCCGCCGCTCTGAACCCGAAAGAAGTCCGGGCCGTTCATATCTAGGAACATCAGCCCGTGGTCCTTTTGCGAAACACAGAGTAGGATAAGCCGTCGACACCGGTGAATTGGTTGCTTGAGCCTCGCACGACAACAACGGTGATCTGTGTCGGGGTATAGGTGATGTTGTAGCCCGGCTTGCCGGACTCCGTGACGAAGCCCCGGTCCTGCCCTGACTTGAGCACGACCGAGCAACGAAAGTCTGGCGTACTCTGCTGCGCCGGGATGTTGATGGAGAAGGTGAAGTCGGCTTCACCCACGGCGTAGCCCTGGCCGGGAGGCACTGTCTGGGCGTCGGGCGTCTTGTAGCCGCGCTGGATGATCTGCATGTTGCGAGCGCCCAGATCCAAGAGCAACCCTTGCTGGGGCGCGGAGTCTACATCATACCCAGGTCGTGAGACCCTGACGTAGCTCGGCATTAGTACAACGCGCTTAGCCATTAGATCGCAAATATCCAGAATTTAATGAGAACACCAGTTGAGCCAGTATTACCATTAATATAGACCCCAAAATATGCTGGGTTCCCATCGTACAGTCGATTGAACAGTTCTGTGCCGCTGTAGCTACCTCCGGCGCCGTCATTTGTTACACCGTAATAGTTGGTTTGCCTTTCGGTGTTAGTGCCCGTCATGGGGCGGTACACAAGTACGGGAGTGTAACCCAGGTTTCCCAAGCTATTCGGCAGGTAAATTGCCTGATTAGTTGTCGCTTGTCCTGCGGCGATAAGGCGGATCGGTACGCGGCCCGGAAAGCTCGACGAGAAGTAGAACTGATCTCGGCTTGTGCCGTCGTTGTTGTACGCGTCGAAGCCGGGCTTAGCCACCCAGAACCCGGCCCCACGCGATGGGTGAATGCCTGCAAAGACGCGACAGGTGCTCATCAGTCGTAGATCGCCAGATAACGACCATTGAGATTGATAACGAACTTGCTGTCAGAACTCTGTATGATACCAGCTGTACAGAAGCCAATATTGGCACTGATCGCAGAGAGAGATCCGACACTCAGACGGTCGGCAGCGATCGAAGCTGCACTGATCTGACCTCCATTGATAACCGTTGCTCCGTTCGTCACCCAGTCTGAAAACACGGTCTGGTTCGGAAGTGCCTTACCGAGATACATTCCAGTCCAAGCATCCTGGGAGTTTGCTTGGTTGTTGTGATAGGTAACCAGAGAAAGCTGCACAGAACAACAGTTTGGAGGAGTGGTGAAGAATACAGCGGCCCTGGCCCAGTTGATGAGACTTCTGCCCGACGTATTTGAAACGACATCAGGAGATGTAATAGAGCTGATGCCGTTGTTATTTGCGTCATAAAAGTCGAGCTGTACGTAACCCGGGCCTCCGCCAGAGGAGTAATAAGCTGATGCTTCGTAGCGCGTGTTTGGTAAAACCGGAATAGCAAAATCCCAATTGCCGTCAGTGCGTTGATTGTAATACTTAAGCCAAGAGTAACCACCCAACCCAGACGCACTATTATTGTAAATATAGCACATACTGGGCGGCGCGTAGACACTCCCAGGCCCTGACCAGGACACGGTCCCGTTGACACCATACCAATTATTACCGCCTGCCATTAAGTCTGAATTCGACAACAGGTTGCCGGTGCTCGTACCAATCGTCAGTTTTTCAGCCGTGATCGAACCATTGACGATCAAACTGGCACCGGCCGCCCTCCTGGCTTGGATCTTACCCCAATACACAAGGCTTCCATCGCCGGTCCCTGACCGTTCACTTTGCAAATCAAGTCTAAATCGAGAAATGCCGTTAGGGACAGTAAACTGGCCCTCCATGCGTCCCCATCCGGTGTTTGGAGCCTTAGCTACAATCGATCCGCCCGTGACATAAGTGCCTGACGTATCTTCTCCTAACCAATAAATATTTGCGGTGTATGGAGTAACATTGAAGTTCATTGCGGAGACATAGATCACGTCCCCCGGCGTGCAGGTGATGTAATTAGAAATGGCAGCATCACGCGAGGCTGACCGAAGCCGGTGGGAACCCCCCGGATCACCCGTTCCAGGATTGTCTATAACGACGTCTCCGGCCAAAAAAGTCCAACCATCCGCGTTGCCGTTTCCGCCCGGTCCTCCAAAATCACCGTTTGTGATCATATTGGATGCATCGGTCAGTACGATATGCTTGGCTGTGATGCTATTCGCCTGCAACTTGTCGCCGGTAATGGTGTTACCGACGATATTGCTTCCCGTAATGGTATTTGCCGCTATCTTGTCGCCGCTTATTGCAGCGGCAGCAATGTTTATAGCTTGGATCGACAGCGCAGTTATCTTTGTACCGTCAATAATGCTAGCGCCGTACACGACAGCAAGCGACCCCACACTATAACCTAGGCACATCATTACGTTGTTCGGATCACTATTTATCGCGACCCAATTACCGTCCGATCTAGCAGAAAAAACACCAGGGTTTGTTTTATTCCAATAAACGTAAACGATTTGACCCACGTAGGTAACGCTACCAGCAGCTATGTAAGGCGCCTGAACATTGTTATTATCATCGTTGTAGAAAACGTACCCTTCGGTCCACGACAAAACGTTTGTGTAAGCTCCGGTGGAAGGATTTCTATTCCACTGGAACTCGCACCCGGCTACCTGAATACCCCGAGACCCAACCCTAAGCTTGTTGGCGTTGATCGAATTAGCCGAGATGGCACCGCCGTCGATCGTTGTGCTGTTCGTTCCTGCGATGAGCGTACCGAGGCTGCCATTGCCCACCTTGATGTTGTTGGCCGTCAGCACGTCAGCGGTCAGGCGATCCGCGGTGATCGTGTTGGTCGCGATCTCGCGCGCGGTGATGGTGCCGGCGAGCAGCCGATCGGCAGCGACGGTATTGGCGGCGATGAGCGAGCCATTGAGTGCCGCCGCAACGGCGCTGACGGGCCCGACCGTCGTGGTCGAGCCGACGCCCGAACTGTTGAACGATCGCGCCCAATAATAGCGCGCGGCCGCATCCGGCAGGCTCGGATCAATGAAGTTGCTGGCCGGCGCGGCGACCGTCGCGATCTTCGTGGCAGCTCCGAAGGCGTTGGTAGCACCGGCATAGACCTCGACATAGGCAAGGTCGGCCGTCGCTGGGTTGGTCCAGGACACGAAGGCGTTCTTGACTGCCGCCGAGACCGTGAGGTTCGACACCGGGGCGGGCGCGGTGGTGTTGGCCGCAGCCGTGAAGGTCAGGACGCTCGACCAGCCCGAGATGCCGAAGCCGTTCTGCGAGATCGATCGAACCTTCGCCGAGTAGACCAGGCCGGGCACCAAGCCCTGCTTCGTGATGGTGGCGCCGGTCGTGAAGGAACCGCCCACATAGGCGCTGTCGGCCGGATTGTTGCCGAGCGCGAAGGCAACCTCGTACTTGCCGAGGTTCGATGAGCCCAGCGCCGTCCAGGTCAGCGTCACCTTGCCGGTGACCGTGCCATCGGGCGCGACGTCGACCACGTTGCTAGCGAGTGTAAGGCCCTGCGGAATGCCCGGGTCTGTGACGTCGAACGCGGTGGCCGAGCAGGTGACCGAGTATTCCTGCGAGATGTTGAGCCCGGCTGCCGCCTTCGAGAAGGCGTCGTAGGCCGCGACGCGCACATAGTAGGTGGTGTTGGTCGCGCCTTTGAAGGTCTGGAGCGTGGTCGCGCCGATATCGGTTGAGTTCGCATCGGTCGGCGTGAAGCCGCTCGTCGGCGAGATCCAGACGAGGAAGCCAGCGAAGTCGATGTCCTGCACATCCGGCAGCGTCACGAACACCGTCTCGCTGGTTGCTGCGAGTGATGGCACGACAGCGGCCGGGGCCGGGTTCGAGACAGCCACCGAGGTCGGCGGCCCTTCGGTGCCATCCGGTGAGAGTGCGTTGACCTCGACGCGGAACTGCCGGCGCGGGCCGCCTTCGTTGACGTTCACATCGTAGGCGTAGGTCCACGTCGTCTGTCCGACCGGCAGCAGTTCGGTGTGCAGCAGCGCGTTCGTCGAGATGTCGTAGACGTAGACGTGGTTCTGGACGCGGTAGGGCGAGGTCTCCGGATCGATCTGGTTGTCCCAGCGCATGCCGCAGGAGCGACCGCCGAAGATCGTCCCACCGCCCTGAACCGACAGGTTGATGACCTTGGTCGGCGGCGACGCCTGCCACCCCAGCACGGTGTAGGTGAGCTGCGCAGGCAAGGACGGCTTGCCGTCGAGCCCGATCGCCGTGACGACGAAGGTCCATTCCCCGGGATCGACGTCTATGATGTCGACCGAGAGAGACGCGGTTTTCGGTAGGTTCAGGATCGCGCCAGAAGGCCGGATCGCGGTGACGTAGTAGGCCACCGAGTTGAAGGCCTGCCCAGGCGTCCACGAGAGCGTCAGCGCCTGTCGCGGCTGTCCGAGCTCGGTGTACTGGCTCTCGCGCACCGACAGGTTCGTGGGCGGCAAGACGACAGTCGGGAACTCGCTGAAGACGGTCGGCTCGAAGGCGGCGCCGGTGTCGATCGTGTCGAACTTGCCCGGCTCGTGCTGGAGCGCCGTCACCGCGTAGATGTGCGGCTGTTCCTCGCGGATCGAGACGATGCGGAAGAGCTGCGGTGCGATCGGGCCGGCCACGAGCCACACCGCCGCCTTGTCCGGCGTCTGCGAGAGCGCCTCGGCGAGGGGCAGGACGCTGAGCGTGCCCGACGCCGAGGACGCGACGGCCTTCTCCTCGACCGTGCCATCCGGCAGCGTGACCGAGACGGTGTAGGGTGAGCCGGCCGTGAGCGTGATTGCCCTGTCGAGCCTCAGGCTGTTCGCGCTCGATCCTTCGAGCAGGCGGCCCGATAGATCGATGTTGGCGATCTGCGGATCCTGGATCGCGACGATGTCGCCGGGCCGCGCAACCGCGTGATCGAGTCCGGCCTTGTAGGTCGCGACCTGGGTCTGGCGCAGCTCGGTGAACAGCGTCCACAGGCCGGCGCGGTGCGCCTGGCCGCGAGAGGCGCAGCCCAGCAGGTCGACCTTCGTCGGATTGTAGCCGTAGCGGGCGACGCCCTCGGCATCCTCCACCACCTCGAAGGCCTGCTTGTAGAGGTTCTCCGGGTCGTTCCAGGCGACGATCGCCACGGTGTGCCGCGCGCGGCGGCCGGACGAGGCGTAGGAGATCTCCCCGTCGATGACGTTAGCTTCGGTGACCAGCAGGATCGGATCGGCCGGACGGTCCTGGGTCGCCGTGACCGTGCCTGAGGACCAGTAGACGAGCCCGCGGAAGATCTGCGCGACGAGTTGCAGCAACTCGAAGGCGTCCTGCTGGGTGCTGATGACGCCATTGAAGGTGAAGCGTGGCTCGGTGCCGCCTTTGCCGTCCGGCACATCCTGATCGCAGTAGCGGGCAATCTCGTAGAGCGACCACTTGTCGATCGCGGACAGATCGACGAACTCGCCGAGCCCGAACCGGTCGTTCGACAGGATCAGGTACAGCGCCCAGGCCGGGTTGTTCGAGAAGGCCTGCTTGAAGGTGCCGTCCCAGATGCCGGTGTAGGTGCGCGCCACCGGATCGTAGTTCGCTGGCACCGGCATGATGATGCCGTCGACGAGGTAGGTCCGGCTCGGCACGCTGGAGCCGAACGACGAGGCCTGCGCGGTGAGGCCGACCACGGCCGAGTCAGGATACGCGAACTTCGCATCGGTGATCGAGGTCACCGAGTAGAAGATGATGTCCGACTGGTAGGTGTACTTGGTCTGGCTGTTGTTGAAATCGTCCGTGTCCGCGGTCAGGCGGGTGACGCGGATTTGCCAGGGTGCCGAAGCGCCGGCGCTGTTGCGCGGCAGGGTCAACTCGTGGTCGCGGAAATAGCCGGAGGTGGTCTTGCCGGTCAGCGACTTGTCGCCGAGCTGATTGACCCACGGGCCCCCGCTGTAATGCGTCTCGACGCGGTACTGGACCGTCGTCGCGACGACCGAGCCGTCGTCCTTCGCCCGGAACAGCGCCGGGAACTGTAGCGTGACGCGGACCCGATCGACGTCGGTGTCCGAGATCGCAGTGCTGACGGGGGTGGCCTGCTTCACCTTGATGCTGACGTTTTGGGGCGTCTGCACGTCGGGATAGCCCGCCATGTAGCTCTGGTCGGGCGTGCCGACCCGGAACTCGGCGGTGAGGCCTTTGAAGTTGAAGGTGCCGTCCGCATTCTGGACCGGCACGTCGTTGAGGTAGACGCCCTTCAGGCCGCCGCGCACGCCGACGATCTCGCCCTCGCCGATGAGGTCGACGAGGCGAACCGTTGCGGTCGAGAACAGGGTATCGGGCGCGGCCTGAGCCGAGCCGCCCTTGCCACCACCGCCGCCGCCGGCACCCGTGATCGGGCGCGCGTCAACGGGCGCGGCGAAGCCGCCGTCGTCGTCGAAGGTCATACGGATCCGGCCTGAGGGCTTAGACGATGCCGTTGGAATCGGACGAGGTGACGCCGGCCGAGATCGTGACCGGGTTCACCATGCAGGTGCCGATGATGAGCGGCACGCAGCCGCCCTGCTGGGCGGTGTTGTCGGCGCCGTCGAACATGAAGGACTTCTTCTCCTTCTCGGCCTTCTTCTTGGGCGCCAGGAGCTGCGAGGCGCCGGTGAGCGCGACCGAGGCGCCGAGACTGATCGCCCAGGCCGGACCGCCCGCCCACCAGGTTGCCGCCGCGATGAGCGTTCCGACGATGATCTTGCCGAGGCCGCCGTTCTTCGCGCCGCGGACCACGGGCACGATGTGGATGTCGCCGGCCGGCAGCCCGAACGTGATCAGGCTTTCGTCGAGCCGCAGCCCGCGAGTGCGGGTCGGGCCGCAGGTCACGCGGAAGCGACCGTCCTCGATCGCCTTGCGGAAGCCCGGGATCTGGCAGCCGAGCGCCTGCGCGGCCTCAGCCAGCGAGCGCACCTCGAGCCGGAACGAGGCGCCGAACCGCTCGGCCATGCTGCCGTAGAGGTGGACGGTTCTCACGAAGCTGGCGCCGCGAAGTTCATCGCCGCGTAGTAGCGCTCCAGCTCGTCGTCCGACATGCAGGCGAGGATGATCGATGCCCAGAATGCCCGCGGGCCATCCGAGGGCGCCTTCTCGTGCCGCTCCTGAGCAAAGGCGCGCAGGGCGCTGCGGTCCTCCTCAGGAAGCGCCTGGATGCGGTCACGGGTCAGCGCTGTGGTCACGCACATGGTCTGGTCTCCAGTCGTCGGGAAGGTCGCGATGGCGCACGAGGAAGCCGAGCTTCGCGCGCCAGATCGTGGCGGGTGAGCGCAGCGAGAGCTGATGCACCAGGTGATGACCGATCAGGCCGTCGCCGAGGTAGACGCCGCCGTGGTTCATCACCGGCGAGCGGATCGAGCAGAGGAACACGTCGCCGGGCAGCGGTCCGTCCGGACGGTGGACGCGGTCGAAGCCGGCCGCCTCGAAGCCGTCCCGGTAGAGATCCTGCTGCGGCGCGTCCTCGCGGGGCTCCCACCATTCGGCGTCGCGTGGAAAGTCTGGGATGGCGATGCCGGCCACCTCGCGGTGCCAGTCCCGGATGAAGGCATAGCAATCGTCGACGCCGTGCCGGAACGAGCGCCCGAAGAGCGGCGGGCGCGGCACCTGATCGCCAAACCAGAAGGGATCCGTCGCGCCTGTCTCGATGCACAGGGAGATCCCCCAAGGGATCGCCATGTCGATCTGCGTCTGCATGTCGGCGGCCGATGGGCTGTCATTCGGCTGCGTGGTCGCGCCGGACTCCGGGTGCGGGACGGCCGTATGCGAGTGCAGGAGCGCCGCCGGGCGGCCGCCATCGACCGCGGCAAGATCGCGGTCCCTGATCTCGAAGAAGCTCGTCGGATCCTCTGCGATGTTCTCGCAAGGATGGTAGCCGCCCTCGGCATCGACGAGCCCGACAGCCTCGGCCGGCCAGTCCGCGCGAGCATGGTCCTTGTGCGCGTCGACCGCTCCGCGCCAGCGGGCGTTCAGCCCCGGATCAAACCCGAACGCGTCCGACACCGGGAAATCCTCCGAAGGGGAGCTGCGCCGCGGCGCCGAACCGCGCCTTGCAGCAGGTCGCGACATGCCGGCTTGGCGTGTCCTTGTCGGGCGTGGTCGGATTGCCGTCGGCGTCGTAGGCCTGGGCGCCAGCATAGGGGCACTCGACCTTTGAATAATCGTAGCCGACGAAGCCGCCGGTCTCGTTCAGGATCGGGCGACGGTACTTCTTCAGGCACACGTCTCGCAGGATGAGCCGCTTCGGCAGCATCACGCCTTCCTGATCCATGGCCGCGGCGAGCGTCCAGGAGATCTGCCGCTTGGTGTGCTCGGTCTTCTGGTCGAACAGGTAGATGTCCTGGCTGTAGGCGGCGTTGCCATCCGGCGTCTCGCCGTCATCCAGGAACTGTCGGTAGGTTCGCGTCCGGACGAGCCGCGCGCCCACCAGGTCGTCGTAGAGGATCGCCGCCGAGCTCATCACGCGGCCGACGTTCGTCACCGAGATGGTCGGCTGGGGCATGGCGCCCTGACCGGTCATCTCGAAGCCGTCGCACTTCACGTCACGCGCCGCGTAGGGCACGCCGCGGAAGTAGACCGCGCTGGTGCGCGGCGTGCCAGGGGTGAAGGCGTATTGCTGGTTCACGCCGATCGGCGACAGGTCAATCAGGTAAAGGTGGATGAGATCGCCGGGCGTCAGGCTCTGGCCGGCGCGGCGGATCGCAGCGTTGGGCGGCGCGGCGCCGCGCACGCGCTGGCGAGGCACGCCATTTGTGCTGAAGACGGTCACGGGTCGAAATTCTCCTCGAACTTCGCCGTGATCGTGGAATTTAGCTGGTCGTCGTAATTCGTACTCCAGCTCGGCGCGATGAACTGCCGAGGACTATCCTCGTAGGGCACGAGAAACATGAACGGCTTGTAGCCCGCGCGCCCTATCAGGAAGGCCTCCAAAAGCTTGATCCGGTCAGCAGGCAGCGAGGCGGACTTGAAGCTGAAGTCCCGCGACAGCGCGTTGATGCCATCGCCCGCCCGCTGGCTGTACTTGCCGCCGAAGCTGGCGGTCAGCACGGCCGGCGTCGCTGGCTTCGACGACCCAGGCGCGACCGGGCCGTATATGCCCATTCCGAGCGTCGGAAAGGCGGGATAGCCGGGCATCAGGCGGCTGGCGTGCCCGGCATGGCCGGCTGAGCCTGCGGAACGATCTCGGCGCTCAGCTCCACGCCGATGAGCGTCAGCGAGACCCCGATCTGGCCACCTTGAATGATGGGGCTGGCGCCAGCGACGTCGAACTCATTTCCGTTGATCCGGACGCGGTTAGGCGACCCCATACCGTTGCTCGAAATCAGAACGACCTTGGGGGGAGTGGTTGCTGCTGTACTGGCCATGGTTTTCACTCTCAGTGGGAGCTCTGCGGGGGGATAAGCGGCTGCATGAACCGCTGGGCGGACTCGGAAAGTTGAGCGACGCGATCGGCAGGCAGCGGGACGCCGCGCAACGTGCCGGGGGCGACCTGCACCGGGCTGTTGGTGAGGTGCAGCAGGTACATCAGCACGATCTCGTGCACGTCAGCCGACCCAATCCCCGAGCCGGGCCGAAAGACGCTGCCTGGGTCATTCTCGACCGTCGGCATGGGGTGGTCCTGCGCGGCGGCGATGGCGGCCGCCGACGTTTCGGCATCCTCCGCGGTGCGGTCGATCGGTGGCTTCGACATAAATCAGTCCTCGAAGATGAAGCGCTGGCTGGAGAGGTCGATCGACGTCTTGCCATCGGCGGAAGTGATACAGCCCGCGATGCGCTCTCCAAGATTGGCGTCGAGCGATGAGAGCTGCATCACGTTGATGCTTCCTGCCGTGATGGCGCTCCCGGCGATCATGTCGGCTGTGACAGCGAGGGGCGGCGGATGCGCGACAGCCGCCTCCGCAAGGGCGGACAGCGGCACGGCTCCAGCGGCCATCGGCGCGAGGCCGAGCCACCGGACGAAGGATCGACGATTCATGCTGCTCTCCTGACACCGGCCTGCCAGAGCGCTCCGTTCTGGCGCAGCGAGTTCGACTGCTCCTGGTGGAAGACGCGGCGCATCTCCTCGCGCATGCTCTTCACCGTGGCCTCGACGTGAGCCTGGTCCTGCGCTGGATCGCCAGAGGAACCCTGCATGTTCACGGTGATCGGAGCATTGATCGAAGGGCCGTTGTTGGGATTGGCGGCTACAATGCTGGGAGGAGGGCCTCCTACCAGTCCGCCATCCGCGTAACCCCGGCGAGTTGACCGGAGCGCGTCGAGCGTGCCGACCCCAAGGCGCGAGACGGTCGCCGCGTCGATGACGTACTCGCCTCGGTGAACAATGCCAGCCGGCTCGAGGCGACCGCCCGGCCCCGTATAGCCGCCGACGTCAAAGCCCTTGAACAGGCTCCCGAAGAAGCTGGATCCGGATGAGCTCGTCGCGCTGCTGAATAGGCCGCTGACGCCCGCGTCAATCACCTTGCTGAGCAGCTTGTCGGCGGCGCTACCGAATGCGTTCGACAAGGCAGCCGCGGCGTCGCCGGTCCTGCGGAACTCGGTCACGAAGCTGCTCGCCCCGCTCGTGATCATGCTTTTTGCTTCAGTCAGATCGAGCGTGTCGCGGGTTCGATTAATGACGGACTGAGCGTTCGGCGAAATCGTATCGCCGACGAGCTGACGCGCCCTGGCATAGGCCTGCTGGTCAGTAGCATCTCGACCAAGCTGCTGACGCGCGAAATCATCGTCCCGGGCAAACTGGACGAGCTTCGCCTGCTGGGCGAGGGACACCGTCTTGTCGATCAGGCCGCCGAAGGCGATCGAGGCTGCATCGCTCGCTGACACGCCACGGTCGAGAAGCTCGTTGTACTTCTGCTGGCGCTGCTGGATGGTCTCCAGGGCCGCACCGTTCACGCCGTAGTTTCGGTTCAGGTTGTCGAGCTGCTGGCTCGCATCCCTCTGGGAGCGCGTGAGAGCGTCTTGGTCGCGCACGAGGCCGGCCTGCGAGGCGTCGCCCATCTGCCCAGCGTTGCGCAGCGCCGTTGCCGCATAGGCCCGGTTCACAGCTGGGTCGCTCGACCCGCGATAGGCCTCCAGTGCCTTGGTCAGGTCGCCGCCGACATCCTGCAGCTTCATCTGCAGAACGCCAGCAATGCCCTGAGCCATGGTGTCGGGATTGGTGCGGTCGTAGCCGGCCGGCAGGAAGCCGCGGCGGATCGCATCCTCGGCCGTGCCGCGCGTGATCTGGCCAAGGCCATAGGCAGACGATGCGCGGCCGTCTTCGCCGAGGCTGCGGGAGAACCCGACGTTGAGGTTGCCGCTCGACTCGCCCTTGGCAATGGCCGCGATGATGCCGGCCGAGATCTGGGAGCCTGAGGTGCGGGCCGCCTCCAGGATCTGCGACTGGACCTGCGACGACATCTGCGAGAAGGCGCCGCCCTGTGGAGTGAGGGACAGCGATTCCGTGCGCTGAAGATTGCTCAGCTCGACGTCGCGAGCGCGCCGTAAGCCATCTAGCGTGAGCGCGGACTGCAGATCCGCATCCCGCCGCTGCGCGAGATTGTAGCGATCTGGCAAGTCTAGGCTGACGTCACCGAGGCGCGAGCCATACTCGGCCCGTACCTGTTCAGCGGTGCGTCCGTTAGGATCTAGGCTCTTCTCGCGCACCTCTCTTGCGAAGCGTTCGTTGATTTCCGCAGCCGAGCGGCCATACGGGGTGAAACCAACCACTCGGCTTTCGAAGTCGGCAGTCCGATTGAGAGCGGCGACAGACGCGCTGCCGTACTTCTCCATATCCTCGCGCAAGGTTTGCGCCATTCGGCCCAGTCGACCGAGCGCTCCCTCCGTTTCTGCAAGGCGACTGCCGGACAGGCCGAACTCCATCGGATCGCTGATCGCCTTCCGCAGAAGCGTTACGCGATCCTGCATTGTCTGCAGCTCGGTCAGTTCAGGCTGCAACGATTTGAGGATTGAGCCGACCTGTTCAGACCGCTGGTTCTGCTGCAGCCGCTTCGCCGTCGCATCCCTCGCGTCCGCGAGCTTTTGCAGGCGGGCGACCGTCTTTTCCTCTTCCTGCACGCTGTAGCCGGAGCCGAACTCGGCCATAAAGCTGCTGCCGGCCTCGGATCGGGCTTGGGTGAGCCGATCCTTTGCCGCGGCGAGGCGCTCGTCGAGGGTGCCGCCAGTGACGGCTTTGTCGATTGCAGCGCCTGTCGCATCCCAAATGCCGCCAAGGAATTGGGTGGCCTTCCCCCAGCCTGTGGTCTCGGCCGCCAAGCCGGCGGTGCTCTCCCTGATCGCGTCGATCAAGCGACGCTGCGCCTCAAGACGGCTGCCCTGCGCGTCCAGGCGCTGGACGCTCTCGACTGTTGCCGCATTTAGCAGGCCGTATTTCTGAGCGAGATCACCGGCGCCGCGAGACACATCGCCGAGTGCTGTCGCCAGTACGGTCGCGCTCTCAGCCTTGTCGGCGCCGAGGAAGGCCGATAGGTCGCGCGTCGCGCCTACAGCTTCGCTGAGCGCGCCATTTCCAACGCGGCCGGTACCGGCATAGATCGACGCCACCTCGCGGGTGTCACTGCGGCTGATTTCGCTCGCGCCCGATTGCGACGCGGCGAGCGCGTTGATGTTGGTGATCGTCACACCCGAGGCGCGTCCGAAGCCCTCAAGTCGCTTCTCAACCTCGGCCTGCTCCGACCGATAGGAGAGCCACGCCGCCGCACCGGCGCCGAGTGCCGCCGTTACGCCACCAATGGCATAGCCGATCGCTGGGATCTTGCTCGCAGCGGAGACGGCGCCCTCGGCGAGCCCTTTGATTTTCTCACCCAGGCCAGTGACGACGTCTCCCGCGCCAAGGCCAGCTTGCCCGGCTATCGTGGCAGCGGTCGGAAGCTGCATCAGGCCCGCCCTGAGGGGCGAACTGCCCGACAGCACCTGCTCTATGAAGTCTTTGCCCTGAATTCCGATATTCGTCAGGGCCTGATCGCGAGCACCCTGGCTGACCTCCTTCGCAAGGTTTTGATTCGCCGCTACGGGCGTGCCGAGAGAGCCAAGTCGACGGCTGGCCTCCACATTCGCCAAGGTCTGCGAGCCCTGCGACCCGAGATCCCGCCATGCCGCCGCAACGGACTGAGCCGAGCGCTGCGCAGCGCTAGAGACGGAGGCGTACCGCGCCTCCAGCAGGCTCAGCGCCCTGGCGTAGGAGTCGGCGCCGATTACCCCCTGCGAAAGCGCCCTCTCGGCGGTCCGCGTTCCACGCTCAAGCGCCTGTTGGGCCCTCACAACCGGGTCGATCGACGCTTCGAGCTTATTGAACGCTGAAGCGGCGGAGAGCTGCCGACGTGATGCCTGCTCCGTCACCGTAGCCGCTTGATCGGCCGCCTGACCAAGATTGGTCTGCGACGTGGCCGCAGCGTTGGCGTCGGACACAAATTTGTCCGCGCCTTCGCTGACGTAGGCGACTCTGACGCTACGGATGGTGTTCAAGGAGACCATTCAGCCTACCTTTACGGAGAAGCAATCGCACCGCGGAGGGTGGTCATGAAATGGATCTTGATCTGGTCTGTGACGCTGACGACGTGCTGCGCTGCTATCGCGCAGCAATTCACCGACAACTCGGCGGATGGTTTGAGTGAGCGCGAGCGCAGAATAATAATGGCCTACGTTGCTAATCAGCTAAGCGATCCAACCTCGGCGAACTTTACGAATGTAAGGAAGGGTAAGGCATCCGGATATTGCGGTTATGTAAATTCGAAGAATAGGTTTGGCGGATATGTCGGACCCAAATTATTTTACGTCGATATAGATCAAGCCAATGCCGTGATCACTCCGACAGAAGAAGATTTACGATCGGCAAAATTGGCGCAGTTAAAAGAAATTGAAAGCATGCTGCCTGTACTCAGTGCAAATTGTGCCCCGTGATGCGCTTTACCAGTGCAGAATTAAGCTAGATGTGCCGGCCACGAGGAGCCGTCGCCGTCGTTCACCGCCACGAAGGCTGCGTAACAGCTCCAACGAGCACCAACCGGCTCGCGCTTCGACCAACCCCGTGCGGCGGGTGAACATCTTCGACGAAGACATGACCGGCGCCGGGGTCGCCCTAGTCCGACGCAACAGGGTGAACGGCAAGATTGCCGCCGAACTCAATAACCAAGGCCCGGTCACCGCAGACCGGCTGCCTTTGCACGTGGAAGTAGACGGGGCCGCTTTGTTTCAGGCTCCGTAGCCCTTCTTGAGCAGGGCCTCGCGCGCCGCCTGCGCGATCTCGAAAGCTGTCGGCATGAGCGCTTTCAGCTCGTCCCAACGAGACAGGATTTCCGAGACTTTCGCATCCTCGATCTCATCGAGGATCTCGACCGCCACCTTGCCGGCGATCTGACCCATGCGTTCGGGGTCGATAGGATTGCGGCGACCCATCAGGCCGCTACCGCTGCCGGCGGAAAAGCCTTCGCCAGAACGGTCAGACCCTTCGGCGTCACCCGCACTTGTGTCGACGTCCATTCGGTACCGTCGGGGCGCGGTCCGGTGTTCACCTTGTGCTCCAGCAGCCCAGCCTGGATCTTCGACTGATACGCCAAGTCGTCCTTGTCTCCCGGACGGCGGAACGTCCAGCCGTTCGTACGCATCCAGCGACAAAGCGTCTGCGGCGGGATGCCGAGCATCTTTGCGGCGGTCGAGCGGCAGAACGTGCCGTGAGCTTCGGCAATCCGGTCGAGCGCTGCCGCGGCTGGCTTCAACTCCGCGTTCTCGGCCTCCAATGCGATGACCTTTTCGACGTTCTGCAGGAGCAGGCTTCGCAGCGCGGCGGGATCGGCGAGCGCGCGGAGCGGGTCGCGCGCCTCGGCCTCCAGCTCCTGCCAGCGATCAACGATGCGGGCTCGAAGTTCCACGCTGTAGCCCGAGACGAGGATCAGGCACTCGCGCTGCGGTAGACGGAAGATGGGGTAGTCTTGGCCGTTTTGCGGGTTCCGATGGGTGTCCCCAAAATTGGGGAGACCCCCTTCGCCATACAGCTCGACCAACATATTGCGGACGTCGCGCATTACGTGGTCATGGCGTTTGCCGGTGCGCTCGGCGATCTCCAGCGACGACATCGTGAGCGGCATCGCGCCGAACCGGACGGGTGTGGTATCGTTCGTCATCTGCGGTTCTTTCTCAACCGTGGTGAATGGGACCGCCCTGGCAGGCGGTTTCGTTCGGACCGGCGGCGGGGTGTGCCTGCAAGCTTTCCCCCGTCGCCGGCTTGGTCCGCTCCATCCTCTCGCGGATGGCTCGGACGATTTCACTGTTCTGCGTTGAAGAATTTCGGGTCGCTTGACCCACCACGAATGCCTTGAGATCGGGCGGCAGCCGCACCTTCATTTGAGCTCCCTGGTCCATATCGTCCTTCTTCCATGAACCACCGTGGTTTATAAACCACCGTGGTTTATTGAAGTCAAGACCACCGTGGTTCACAAGCGGTCCATGGCGCGCGACGACCCTCAGATGAAGCTAAGGATGCCCGTGGAGCTGCGGGATCGGATCGCGGATCTGGCCGCTGAAAGCGGTCGGTCGATGAATGCTGAAATCGTCGTTCGGCTTCAGAAATCCATCACTCAGGATTTCGGTCCTGCATTCGATAAGCAAACTGAAGATTTTTTGGCTCGTCCAAATTTGACCACCGAAGACTTGGTTAACCAGATCAAGTTTATGGCCGATGAGCATAGCAAGCAGGTTACAAATCTTGTCACCCGCTATCAAAAAGCAGTCGGCCTAAATTTCGTTCAAATCAGCAGACAGATACGCAGTAAAAAAACGCCAAATAAAAAGACTTGAGGCTAACGCGCGGTCTCTGTGGCCTTCGTTTTCGCCGCCACGTCCTTCAGGTAAACCCGATCCTGAGCTCCAATTAGCGCCTCGAACCGCTCAAAGGCATCAGGGTCTGTGATGCCGTGCCGGGTCGCATACCGCTCGATGCTCGACCAGGGGATGTGACCACATCCACCAAGGGCGCCGAGCGGACGATCCGGCGAAAGCGACCAGAACGCGTCCCGGGCGAAGACGAGATGCTCGGGCAGATCCGGTCGGTTCAGGAGCGCCTTCGGCGCCGTTCCGTCCTCCTCCGCCAGTTCCAGAAGCCATCCAGCGCGCTCGCCCCACTCGAGATCCCAGGCGAGCGCGTCTGCTAGTTTTTTGCGTCGGCCTTCGCGTCGGCCTCGGCGTCGGAGGAGACGACGCCAGCGGCCCAGGTGACCGCGTTCCGGAACACGACATACTCGGGCTCGGCGAGCAGCCGGCGCGCGATCTCGGCCGAGTATGGCACGGGCTGGTCGAGCTCGCCGATCACGCCGTCGCCGCTCAGGTTGTCCCACTCCAGCAGGATGCTCGCCAGCAGGCACTCGGTGTCGATCGCGAAGGCGTCGTCCTCGGACAGGCCGCGCAGGCGGTTCTCGCGCGGCACCTTGGCGATCAGCTCGCTCTGCAGGCGATTCCAGTCCTTGTTGCCGGACCCACGCACCCGGAGGCGAAGATCACCCATGCCGGGAATGTTCTCGATCCACCGGCCCTGCTCGACGGCCGTGGTGTTCCTGCGGATGGCGGAGAGCTTCACGCGTCGGCGTCCTTCTTCGGGCTAGCGGGAATAGCGGCAGGTGCTGGCTTCGGATCGATCTCCTTCGCCAGCCCCTTCCCGATGATGAGATCGGCGAAGGCGTCTGACACCTCGGGCTCGTCGCCCTTGGTGAAGCGCCGCTCGTCCTTGCCGTTCGGGTAGCCGTCGAAGGTCTCGGTAATGCGGACGGTCTTCATGGTGCGGCCCCTATGTGACGTTGCGGGTGAGGACGATGGTCGCGGCCGCGGTCTCCTCGTAGACAGCGCGGAACGGGATCGAGACCATTACGTCGTCGTTGTTGCCGCCCGGCCGGCGCTCGCCGTTGCCGAAGATGATCTTGGGCAGCGAGAAGGTGTACTTCTTGTTCGGGGCGTTCCCGACCGTGAAGGACAGCGCTCCAGAGCCGTGATCGAGCACCTTCTGATAAAGGTCATTGGTCTCGAAATAGCATTCGAGCGTTCCGGTGACCTCGCAGCGGCCGTAGCCGAAGCTGTCCGTGAACAGGCTCCCAACCAGAGGCCGGGTGCGCAGATTGTTATTGATCTCGATGTTGAGGCTGCGGACCTTCGGGGGCGTGGCAACACCGGTCACCGTCAGCGCTGCGACGTTGGCCGAAGCGGTCGAGATCGGCGTAGTGCCGGGCACCGCATAGGTGGCGCCCGTGATGATCTCTTCGTCCAGTTCCTCCTGCTGCCCCATCAGGGTGACAGAGCCCGTGATCGCCGCGCGTGACGCGATAGCGAGGCTCAGCATCGACACCATGCAGCCGTCGAAGCGGGAGAACGACTTGTTGCCGCCGCCCAGGTCGACCGTCTCCTCGAACGTGAAGCTCTTGGCCGTCACGCCGTTCTTAATGGTGTC
>NZ_BJZV01000016.1 GCF_007992215.1 Methylobacterium gnaphalii
TGAGGAAAAGTGGCGGGGCAACGAGCAGCGCTTCAACGATATGCAGCGCCAGGTCGACGATCAGAAGCGGGCGTTCGGCGACACCTTCAGCCTGCGCGATGCCCTTCAGCAGATGCAGAAGCGGATCGACGCCCTGGAGGGAAATCGTCCGGGACGATAGCGCCGACTGGACCATGAGAGCCCCTGCGTGGCGGCGATAAGGCTTCCTATCGGCGTGGAAGCGCTCGAGGTGAGCCTAAGAGGCCGCTCTGGATTAGCGGGCGCGCCGGTAATGCATGGCGACGGCGCCGTTGTGGAGCGGCGATGCCGAGATCAGCTCGAGCCGTCGCGTGCTGGGCAGGCCGCCTTGGTAGAGGGTTGGCCCGTGGCCGGCGATCCTGGGGTGGACGAGGAATTTGTACTCGTCGATCAGATCAAGCCGGTCCAGCTCGGTCGCGAGTTTGCCGCTACCCAAAAGCACGCCGTCCGGGGTTGCGTCCTTGAGCCTCTGCACACCTGTGCGCAGGTCGCCGGCAATGTGGTGGCTGTTGCTCCACGGGAAGGCCTTCCGCGTCAACGACACCACGTACTTCGGCTTGGCCTCCAGCTTGACCGCCCACTCGTGAATCGCAGGCGGCGCCTCCTCGTCGCCGCGGGCGACCGCCGGCCAGTGGTTCTCCATCATTTCGTAGGTGACGCGACCCCACAGCATCGCCCCGCTCTCGTCCATAAGGCGGGTGAAGAAGGCGTGCGTCTCGTCGTCGGCAATTCCCTCCTGGTGGTCGGCGCAGCCGTCCAGGGTCACGTTGATGCTAAAGGTCAATAATCCCATGCAGCGAGGCTAAACCATCCAACGGAGAACAGGTAGGCCAATTGCTCGCCGTTTCTTTTGAACTTCCGCAATGGCTCGCTACCAGACGGTACGAAGCGTCAGATTTTGCCTCCTAGCGCGGCTGAAGAAGCGCACGGTGCCGGCGCTGTCGACGATCGTCCTGAGCGACCGGCCAGAGATCCCGCACGCCATCCTCAAGGCGGGTCCGCGGGGGGCTGGCAGCCGCCGGCATCCTCATCGCCCTGGTGCTCGGTTTCGTCATCGACCAGTTCACCGAGGCTGGCGTGTTCACGGGGACGTTCGGCTGATGCGGTGTTTCATTCTGCTTCTCGCGATTCAGGGTGGCGAGAGCTGCCCGATCGTGGCCAACCGCGATCTGATGGCAACCGTGAGCCCGCGCGTCGGCGAGAGCTGCCCCAGGGCGAGGTCCCTCATCATCTTCAATGGTTCGACGCCGGGTCGCTGTGTGGTCGAGACGCTCGCCGAGGTCATGAGCAAGCCGTGCATTGCTGGAGGTAACCGACCCGACTAACGCCACAAAGACCGATTTCATTGAGGGCGCGGCTTGTGCCGCCCTCCCTAAGCACTTGGCCCGCCCGGCGCGAACCGGAGCGGGTTTTTTCGTGACGTGCTGCGCCGAAGCGACACCGGCCTCTTTCTGCCGCTGCTACGGATCCGGCGCGGCGAAGCCTCAACCCGATCGGCCTAGCCGCGAGCCCTAAACTCAGCCCGCCCGGTTCGCCGCGGCGGGCTTTTTCGTGCGCCTGCGCCGTTGGAACGCTTCTTTGCGGCAAGATGTTACGTGCCGCACCTAGGAGATCACTATGCTCACCGGCACTGCTCTATGGCTCATCGGGATTCCGATCCCGGTCATTCTTCTGATTTGGTTCTTTTTCCTTAGAGGACGATGATGCACCGAAGCCCAACCGGTTCGCCTGGCGGGCTTTTTCGGTAAACAGCCAGCCCACGTCTGCCGCTCCGGCATCGCTGGCAGGATAGCGCCGTTCCGGCTAAGCCGCCATCTCGATCAATCCGCAGGCCGCTTAGGGGGAGCGGTGCAGCCTCATTCTGGTTGCCGAGGTTTTCTCAGCATGCCCTCCAGCAAAGTCTTTACCGCGTTTGCCTCCGGCGTAGCGCGCGCCGCCGGCAAACCCAGCGCGTTCGCGCTGTGTATCATTATCGTTGCCATCTGGGCGGCGAGCGGACCGCTGTTCCACTACTCGGATACCTGGCAGTTGATCATCAATACCGGCACGACGATCGTGACGTTCCTGATGGTGTTCCTGATTCAAAATACGCAGAACCGGGATGGCGCCGCGATCCAGGCTAAGCTCGACGAGCTAATCCGCACGAGTGCCGCGCAGAACCGCTACATTGGCATCGAGGGCCTAACCGAAGAGGAACTGGACGACCTGCGCTCAGGCTGCGCTAAACGAGCCGCATCTGGCATCATCGATGAGGCCCGTGAGGCTGCCGATCGCGCGTTGGACGAGGCCGGCGACAAGGCGCGGGCGGCCGCCAAGCGCGCAGCCGGACTAGCGAGCTACCCCAGCTAATCGTGTCAGTGCAGCGGCGGCACGATCTGCTCCGCGTCTCTTTTCCAAGCCAGGACCTGATTGCCGACGCGGAGAGCGGCTTCGTGGGTTGGCTCGATCGGCCGGGAGGCGTCCACGCGTGCACCTTCCTCGCAATAGACGGCCTAGGACTAGGGATGCGGTGCTTGGTGAGCCGTTTAACGGTGTCCGATTCGCCCGATCAGCGACGAGCGGTTGATTTTCTGGAATGGTTCCCTGCGCGCGTTCGTTCTGGCGCCCTATCCCAAGGTTCTCGTAGACGAAAGAGGCCGCCGAGACTGAACGGTTTCGGCGGTCGTTGCGTTAGGTGCCCCCGGGGCGATCTCGACGCGCCTGTTGGCCATTAGCGAAGAGGAGACAGGAGCATGTCGAGCTTGCTCGAGTACGAGGAGGGAGACAGCGATCGTGCCGAGTTCCGTCGCGGTTTCGCGCATGGTGCCCAGGCTTTGTTCGATGTCGTCGGCAGTCAGTTGTCGCAGGGTGACGCGGATACGCTCCGTCGTTGGCTAAACAGGGACATACGAGAATGGACCCTCACCGGCGAGGAGCTGGGAAGGCCACCGCAGGCCCCTGAACTCCTGCCGCCGTCATGAGGGGCCGCGTCCGAGCAGATGGGGGGCTGGCCACCGAGGCGCAACGCAAGGCATGCGCGCGCGCGGCTCGAAAGCAACTCGAGAGGGCTCTGAGCCGCCGCTGCGCCGAAGAGCGCGCAGCTTTTTGGAAGGCTGTTGGGATCCACCACACCTCGCAGCTGGCACACCCGAAAGTCCTGGCTAAGCAACGAACGCGGGTCCCGTCACTGGGCCAGGTCGTGTGCTCTTGAAATCGCATAAAGTCGGACCTTACCAAAATCTAGGAACCGTTTTTCTCCGCTTCGACGATCGTCGTTTAATTAAATGGCGAAGAATTACGATGACCAGAAGCGCTTCAGTCAAAGTCGTCCATGGTCGATATGGCCCATCTTTTGGGTTCGCGCTTTCACGTTTTATTGTCTTTAGTTATTACAGGTTCGTTCCTGGCATCTTTTGTATTAGTTACATGATCAGTTCCGACCGCGACCAGCTTTGCGAAGGCGAGTTTTAGAGCCGCTGCCGATCATCCCGGATCATATGCATCGCATCCAGCGGCGGTGAGATTGTTGCGACGTTCGTCAGGGGAGTCCTCGCGTTCGGCCTTCCCCGCCTGCAAGGTCCATGGTGGTAGGAAAGCAAAAGCAGAAGGGGCAAAATCGTGGAGCACGACAGGAGGGGCATGACTTACGGGTGGATTGTGCCATCCGGCAGATCGCAGCGCCTAGCGAAGTGGTCTACAGGGCCCTGACCACGCGAAATGCTGTGCAGAGTTGGCTGCCTCCAGCGGGAGCATGCGGCGTGATCCATGATTTCGAACCGCATCCCAACGGACTGTTTCGGATGACGCTCATATTCGAAACTCCTGATGAGAACGGCGCGCGAAAGTCGTCATCAAATACTGATGTCATCAACGGCGAGTTTCTAGAGCTTGTACCGAACGAGGTCGTGCGGCAGCGCTGCACATTCGTGTCCGACGATCCTGCTTTTGCCGGAGCAATGGTGATGACTTGGCATCTGACATCCATCGGCGGAGAGACAGAGGTGCGCGTTTCTGCTGAGAACGTTCCACCTGGGATCGACCATCGTAACCATCAACGCGGAATGAATTCTTCGCTGGCAAACCTCGCAAGCTATGTCGAACAGCGGGGTTCACTTCAGGTCGCGGCTGGCGCAGATATCTAATGCTCCGCGCTTAGGTGTCATGGCCGTGCTCATCTTGCATACTTAGAAGACTGATCACGGTCTTGATTTATGACTTCATGCAGATCTATTGCGATTGGTCTGCAACAGGTTAGGTCGGTGCGGTTGGCCCGGCCCCGTGCGGGCGGGTCCTTCCGGCCTCAGAGCCTGCCCTCGTCCGCCAGCGGGGCGGGCTCTGTTGCGTCCGGAGCGCCCGGTGCGCCGGTGCACGGATTGACCGCCTCTGCCATTTCTCTCGCGGTTGCGACACTAGCCGCGCCGCGCTCGTCCCTACGGAGTTGCAGCAAGATCATGTCGAGAAGCACCCGCGCTTCCAAAGACCCTCCCGAGCCGATGGCCTCTCGGGCGCGTTCGCAATGTTGCAGAGCCTCGACGATCTGAGTTCTGTCTTGGGGAATGAACTTGGACACTTGCGGCGCTCAGGTTCCGCGCACTCTACGCGCTGCCGGTTCGTACAATCCACGGGTCGCATAAAAAGAGCCACGTATGCTGCAGATTGTAGAAAGATTGGTGAAGCGTATCTTTCCGTGAAGTCACAGCCGCGTGGTCGACTAGCCGCAAGCCGTCCCGCGCCTCTTCTATTTTCGCTCGCTGATCATCTCCGTCGCCAGCACAGACTGCTAGCCCGCCCGGCGAAAGCTCGTGGATCTCCACCCGACGAAGGCGCCATCCTATCCGCGAGGAGCGTTTCGAACTGAGACTGGGCAAAGCAGCGAGCCGGAGAATGGTGTCGCAATGTCCAGCTCGCCGGCCTCATCGCAAAAATATTCGCGGTTAACGGGATTAAAATGAGGGTTGCATAGGGGTGCCGCTTCGGCTCCGAGCTTCACCCGGCATGTGCCTGCTCGGTCTCAACCAAGAGCACGAGCATGCGACTGCACCTCTCCATCAAAACCGTTCTGGCTTCCGCGTTTTCCCTTCTTGCCGTCGTCAGTGCCGGGCAAGGAGCACTCTCGGTCGCGAAGGTGAGCGCTATTCGGCAGGGCGTGAACGAGATCGACACCAACTGGCTGCCCTCGGTCGTTGCCATCAATAATATCAAGTCTGCGGCGGAAGAGGTGCGCATCAAGCAGTTGCACCTCGTAGCATTCTCGAATTCGCCTACCCAACGTGCCGAGAACGAGGCCCAATTCGCGACTGCTTTGGGCTCGATCGCAAAGGCGCGCAAAGTCTACGAGCCGATGATCGCCAATTCTGAGGAACGGGCCCTCTACGACGAATTCAAGACGCTATGGACACGCTTCGAGGAAATCGCGCGTAAAGCTTCGCAGTTGGTCGCCTCCAGCCGACAGGCCGACGCGTTAACGCTGATGAGCAACTCGACCAACGCAAACCTCTATGACGAAGTACGGCGGTCTCTCATCCGGGATGCCGACTTCAACGAGCGCAGCGCCAAGATGGAGGTTGCTGCGGCCGGGATGGCCGCCGACTCTGCGGTACTGGCCGCTTACGTGTCAGTAGCGATCGCGGTGCTAATGGCGCTGGCGGCCATGGTCTTCAGTTGGCTTCGGGTGACCCGACCGATCCAAGAGATGACCAGCGCTATGAAGACGTTGGCCGGCGGTGATGCCACTGCGGAGATTCCTGGTACGGAGCGGGATGACGAGATCGGCTCCATGGCATCAGCTGTGCAGGTCTTTAAAGAGAATCTCCTACGGACTCGCGCTTTGGAGGACGAAACGGCGCAGGCTCGGTTGGCTGCCGAAGAGCAGAGAAAAGCAGGCATGCGCCAAATGGCGAGCAGCTTCGAAAGCGCTGTAGGCAGAATCATCGGGCTTGTCTCTTCTTCGGCCACCGAGTTGCAGGCCACGGCGCAGACGATGACCGCGACCGCGAGCCAGACGGCGAGCCAGTCCAGCTCAGTCGCGGCTGCCGCCGAGGAAGCTGCCTCCAACGTCAACACCGTCGCGGCCGCTGCGGAAGAGCTAGGCGCCTCCGTCGGGGAGATCGGCCGTCAGGTCGGCGGCTCAGCCGATCTCGCCCGCTCGGCGGTGGCGGAGGCCAGTCAGACCAGTGCGCTCGTCAAGGAGCTAAGCTCGGCCGCCACGCGGATCGGCGATGTCGTGACCCTGATCAGCGGCATCGCCGGCCAGACCAATCTTCTGGCTCTGAATGCCACGATTGAGGCGGCCCGCGCCGGCGAGGCCGGCCGCGGCTTCGCGGTCGTCGCCTCCGAAGTGAAGGAGCTGGCGAGCCAGACCGCCCGCGCCACCGAAGAGATCAGCAGTCAGATTACCCAGATCCAGGGCTCGACCAACCAGGCCGTGACGGCGATCGGCTCGATATCCGCGCGGATCGAGGAGATCAGCGGCGTCGCCACCTCCATCGCCGCCGCCGTCGAAGAGCAGGGTGCGGCGACCCAGGAGATCGTCCGCAACGTCGCGCAGGCGGCGGCGGGAACCGGCGAGGTCACTGCGAACATCGTCGGTGTCGCTGGGGCTGCTGAGGAAACGGGAGCATCCGCCTCTCAGGTTCTCGGCGCAGCGTCCGAGTTATCGCAGCAGGCGGAACATCTCTCGGCTGAGGTCGATCGCTTCTTGGCTACGGTGCGCGCAGCTTGAGGCTGCGGCGACAGGTCATTGAAAGAACCGCCGCAAAGAACCTAAGCAGCCGCTCGCTGCTGGGTTCGTCGACACATGAGGAGAACGTCAGCCCGCCCGGTTCCCGCCGTCGACGACCCGCGATCAGTTTCCGCAGTGGTCCCGGCGTTAACGCCTACCCATGCGGGAACAGCGGCGCGGTTACCGAGCGCGAGGATCTCCCAATAAGGGCGCCTAGGGCACGCCGTTCCCCTGCAAACCGAAGCTGCGGACGAGGATAAGCGCAATCGGGTCCCATAACTTCGCCGCGATGGCGAGCCTGCATAATACCGAGCCGGGGCCGTATGCGGCCATTTGAGGCGAGCCGGCCCCTCCAAGCCCGAACTGGATCCGCAGCGATCAAGCCGTGCTCACGGCGGCGGGAACGGTTGCGCGGCTGCTCGCGCCGGCAACCACTCCACACCGATTAGCAAGATCAGTATTGCGAAACGCCCCCGTCGACATCCAACTCGACGCCGGTGATGTACGCGCTGTCATCCGATGCCAGGAAAACGGCGGCCCTGCCGAGATCTTCAGGCGAGCCGAGGCGGCTCAGGGGAATGGTGTCGATCAGCCCCACGCGCTCTTCCGGCGGAATCACGCTCGCCAGGCCGGGGGTCAGGGTATGTCCCGGGCTCAGCACGTTGATGCGGAAGCGCCGCTCCTTGGTGTCGAGCATCCAGCCGCGTGCGAGGTTCCGAACCGCAGCTTTGGTCGACGAGTAGACGGACATATTGGGGATGCCGATCGAGCCCGCGATCGAGCCGGTGAAGATGATGGACGCACCGTCGCGCAGAATGGGGAGCGCCTTCTGGAAGCCGAAAAGCAGCCCCTTCTTAACCACCCGTGTCTGGCCCTACCGGGATGCTTCGTCCGCTGATCCAGCAGCGCTCGAGCAGTTCGCTCAGCTCGAGGAATGCAAGTGGGCCCCCACGACGCTCTCGACTTTTGCCCAGCTTGACGGCCGCAGACAGCCTCCCGGCCAGCGCGCAAATGGTCCAACTAAACGTCCAACACTACGTCCAACATATTCTAGAGCGCCCGCAAAATAGCTTTGTGATATCAGAGTATTAGGATAGTTGTAGATTTCATCTGGCGGACACCCCTTCCGCCAGGCTCTAGGCAAGTTCTCGGGTTCGGCTAGCGCGATCACGCGCACCGCGTCATGCGGGGCCGGTCCTGGTTGTCGTCGGGCCTCCGTTGTCCGATCCGGTCACGGGCTCGGCCATCGACAGGAACCACGATGCGTTCAGGCCTTCCACCCGGAGGCAGCTGGCTTCGAGCCTCGAACCGCCTTCGTCGTGTCGGCAACTCGTACCATTTGAACCCCGGACGCTTCCTATTCGCCCTCGATCACGCTGACGTGGGCTGCGACGACCCGCCAGCCTTCGGGAAAGCGAACCCAGGTCTGGCTCTGGCGTCCCACTTTGCCAGGCGCATTGGTTCGCCGGAACAGGGTCATCGCGACGGCGTAGTCACGGCCGTAGGTCGTGATCACCGTGTCCGATAGGCTGCGATCGAGGCCTTGGGGCGAACGCGAGCGCCGAAAGGCGCGGATCGCGTCCATGCCGTAGAGGTTTTCACCCACGCCGTATCGGATCGTACGGGGATCGTCGTGAAAGAGCGCTTCGAGCGTCGCGACGTCGTTGCCGACGAGGGCCGCTTCGTAGCGCGCGAATGCCGCTTCGACCTCGGCTTTCGTCTCGGCATCGTCGATCTGCATCGGTTTCTTCCTCTCAGGCGAACGCCGCGACGGGCGCTCGCACGTGACCTTCCTTCTCGAGATATCGCGCGATGCGCAGCACCACATCCTCGCGCCAGGGCGCGCCGATGATCTGCACGCCGAGGGGAAGCCCATCGTCGAGCCATACGGGGACGGCGGCGACCGGCAAGCCGATAAACGAGATCGGCTGCGTGAAGACGCCGATATTCGCACGAACGGGCAGTTCCACGCCGTCGAGCACGAAGGTCTTTTGACCGAGCCTGGGCGCCCGGCACGGTGTGGATGGAGCAAGGATGACGTCGACGTCGCGGAACAGGTCGAGGACGGCCGTGCGGTAGTGACGGCGGAAGCGCTGCGCGCGCTCCAGGTAAGGCGCAGGGATCATCGCACCGGCGATGAGCCTGTCGCGGACGGCCGGATCGAAATCTTCGGCACGGCTGCGCAAGCGATCGAGGTGCAGGGTGGCGCCTTCCGCGGCCGTGATCAGGTAGGCCGCCGCACGGGCACGGGCGGCTTCCGGGATATCGACCGTTCGATCGCATCCGAGCGCGTGGCCGAGGTGCTGGACGGCAGCAAAAGCCTCTGCATCGCCGCCACGAGCGAAGTAGCCACCGGCAACGCCGACACGAAGATCCCCGATTCCTGCGTCGAGCGTTGGGCGCACGGCCTCGATCCCGCGATCGGTCTCCACGGGATCGGCTGGATCAGGCCCCTGCATCGCGTCGTAGGCAAGCGCGAGATCCGTGACCGAGCGGGCGATCGGGCCGAGATGGTCGAGGCTTCCGACGAAGGGGAAGCTGCCGGCCCTGCTGAGCCGGCCATAGGTCGGCTTCAGGCCGAAGCAGCCGCAGAAGGCCGATGGGACGCGGATCGAGCCGTTCGTATCGGAGCCGAGCGTCAGCGGGACGAGACCTGCCGCAACCGCGCCTCCCGAGCCGCCGGACGACCCGCCGGACATATGCTCAAGATCATGCGGGTTTCGTGTCGGCCCGTCGTGGATGTTCTCGCCGGTGAAGTCGTAGGCGAATTCGCCCATGTTCAGGGCGCCGACGAGGATCGCTCCCGCTGCTTCGAGCCGCGCGATCAAGGTCGCGTCGCGCTCGGCCGGGACTCGGTCGCGATTGATTTTCGCGCCAGCCCTGGTCGGCAACCCGGCGACGTCGAAGAGGTTCTTCACCGCGAAAGGTACACCGGCCAGGGGGCCGATGGCTTGGCCGCGCTGCCGAGCGGCATCGACGGCATCGGCGCGCGCGAGAGCGCGGTCTGACAGCACGTCGGTGAAGCTGTTCACGCGGCCGTCGATCCGCGCGATCCGTTCGAGCGTCGAGGCGACGACGCTGCGAGCACTGACGGACTTCGTCGAGACAGCGGATGCGATCTCTGCGGCGGAGGCTGTGCTCAGATCTTCCACGCGCGTCACGCCTCGAAAACCGGTGCAGCCTCGGCTTCGTCGGCCAGAAGGAAGCTGGCGACGAGCTCTGCCGCCGCGTGCAGGACTTTCAGGTTCGCAACGATTGCCGGCGCCCAGTCCGGATCGATCGCGAGATCGAGGATGCCCAGCCCTGCGCTCAAATAGGCATCCGGATCGAATGCCGGTTTCGTGTCGCGTGCCGCCATTGTCGCCCCGATCGATCCACTGGCTTGCGTGAGAGAACGGTGATGGCGTGGCCCCGTGCAACGGCCACGCCACACCCCGTTGGCGAGTGCGAGCGTCTCAGCGCGTCATGGGGTGGTCATCGACGCGATCGCGCGGCCGGAATCGGTTACCCATCCGAAGATGCCGCCTTGCGCCTTGATCATCGCGAGCCCGACGTCGTGGAATTCCGGGATGTACGAGCCGCAGGCATCCGAGACGACGACGCAGCGATAGCCACGGTCATTGGCCTCCCGCACCGTCGTATGCACACACACCTCGGTCGTGACGCCGCAGACGAACAGCGTCGTGATCCCGCGGGCCTGCAATGCGTCGCCGAGCCCGGTCGCGTAGAAGGCGCCCTTCCCCGGCTTGTCGATGACCAGCTCGCCCTCCCGCGGCTGCAGTCTGGGGATGATGTCGTGGCCTGGTTCCCCGCGGATCAGGATGCGCCCCATCGGGCCGGGCGCGCCGATGCGTGCAGTCGGCTCTCCGCGCTCGAGCTTGGCAGGGGGCGCATCGGAGAGATCGGGTTTGTGGCCCTCGCGGGTATGAATGACGAAAAGGCCTGAAGCGCGTGCCGCCTCGAGAAGATCCTGCGCTGGTCGGATGGCCTTGGCGAGCAGAGACACGTCGTTACCGAGCGTTTCGCCGAAGCCTCCCGGTTCGAGGAAGTCGCGCTGCATGTCGATGATGACGAGCGCAGTCGCCCCGATCTCGAAGGAGAGGAGTGACGGTTCAGCGTCGACGATGGGCATGATGATGAGCGCGAGACTGCATTTCCAGGCGCTCAATCATGTATGCACAACACGCCGTTGGCGTGCCCAAACCATACACATCGCTGCACGAATGTGCGGCGCTTGACGCTCCCCTATGCAAAAGCGGCCTCAGCGGCGGGAGCGGATCGGGTCGGCCGGCCGATCGGCGCGCCCATTCGAAGCGCGGCCAGTTGGAGCCTGGTTGCGCGCAGCCTTCCTTCCGACGGCGGCCTCGGCATCGACGGCCTCGAAGACGTCCTCGACGATGCTCATGTGAACGAGCATCGCCGCGTTGGCCGCGGCGGCGTCGCGGGCGAGGATCGCCCGGACGACGAGATCATGCTCCGAATGCGATCGCACAAGGCGGCCCGGCGCCAGAAACTGCATGCGCCTGTAGGGCGTGAGCCGTCGGCGGAGGTTTCGCGCGATCTCTTCGACGACGCTGTTATGGGAGCCTTCGTAGAGAAGGCTGTGAAATTCCTGGTTTCCGGCGATGTAGGTGTCCAGGTCGTCGGCTTTAGCCGCGTGTCCCATGCGCTCATGCAGATCGCGCAACCGGCCGCGTTCGGCCGGGCTCATGCTGAGCGTCGACAGGCGGGCGCAGGTCGCCTCGATCTCGCCCATGGCGATGAACAGCATGTCGAGTTCATCCGGCGTGATCATCCGGACGGTGGCACCATATCGCGGGCGCAGGTCGATCAGCCCAGTCCCGTTCAGGAGCCGCAACGCGTCGCGTACCGGTGTCCGCGATACGCCGAAACGCTTGGCGAGCAGTTCTTCTTCGAGATGGGTGCCGGGGGAGAGTTCACCCGACAGAATGGCGTTGGCGATCTCGTCAGAGAGGTTCTCGGCGCGAGTTTGAGACACGGATCCTCGGTCTTTTTCGAGTACGCTCGGAACGGGCGTTCTCTTTGGCGCGGGGCGATCGAAGGCGGCGGTTGTCGATGACGAGCAGCACATGCCACCTGCCATGCATACAGCAATCGCGGTGGCTCGGCACCGTGCAAACCGCCGGCCAAGCTTGAGCGCGCGATCTCATTTTTCAATCGCCACGGGCGATATTCGGCATCACAGCCACAGGAACAGCATGTCGATTGAATCCACGGCATAGTTGTGCCGAGTCTTCGGCGACGCCCTGTAGATCAAATCGGTAAGAGAGAAGAACGAAGCCCGTGCTTCGACCTCACCGTCTAGTGACCGCTTGACAGCAACTGGCGCGCCGACAGACCTGTTGCTGAATTGTTACGGCGGACGTTCCCGATTTGCACGGTCCGCGGCATGGCACATCGGTTGCTGCCCTCATCTCGTGTTTCGCGAATGAGGAGAACAGAAAATGTTCGCGCGGGGGCTTTGGGCGACGGTGCTGTCGCTCGGTATGGTTGGATACGGCGCAGCGGCGGATCTCGATATCAAAAAGGAAAGGGCGCCGGAGACGCGGGAGGTCAAGGAAACCCCGTTCTTCCTCTTTGCCGATACGCAGGTCAGCTTTCGCTACCAGTTTCCGGCTGCTGAGCCGGGCGTGCAGGTGTCGAAGCCCGATGGAAGCGTCGCGACCCGCGGCATTCCGAAATACATCACCAACATCTCGCATGCCGATGCCTGGGCCTACGGCACGAACTTCTTCTCGCTCGATATCCTGCGATCGGCCAACCAGGATCCGGCTGGTACGACGAACGCCCCCGGCGGGTTTGCCCAGTACGATTACGGTGCGACGGAAGCCTATGGCCTCTATCGCGGCACTTTGAGCCTGAACGCCCTGACGAATACCAAGGCCTTCACGATCCCGGGGATCGTGAAGGACGTTTCGCTCGCCTTCGGCTTCGATGCGAACTCGAAGAACACCGCCTTCGGCCCGAAGAAGCGCGACGTCGTCGGCGGCCTGACCTTCTCGGTCGACGTGCCGGCGGGCTTCCTGAACATCTCGACGCACGCCTACAAGGAGTGGAATCGCAACGGCTTCAACCTGCAGCCGAACCGCGATGTCAGCTTCGACACGGTTCCCGAATTCGAGATCGTCTATAACTTCCCGCTGAGCTTCTTCCCGAACGTCCCGCTCTCGATCGCCGGCTTCAACAACATCGTCCTGCCCAAGGGCCGCGGAGTCTCGGATCCCAGCGCCTTCGCCACCAATCCGAAGACCGGCCTCGAATTCCTGTCGCGCACCAACCTCGTGCTCGACGTGGGCAAGCTGGTCTGGAACCAGCCCAACAGGCTCGATGCCTTCATCGGCTTCCAGTACTGGCTGAACAAGTTCGGCAACCAGGAGACGCCAACCTTCAAAGGCACCGAGGAGAAGAGCTTTCTCGCCGGCTTCGCGGTCCACATCTTCTGAGCCGCGACGATCCTCGAATCCCAATACGATATGAGACCCGCGTTGTACCGGGCTGGACACGCGTCAGGAGATCGGATGAGCGAACACAACGCGAAGGGAAGCCGTCTCTGGATCAAGACGCCGCTGGCCATCCTCGCCGAGGGGGCCGGCGGCGGGGTCGTCGTCGAGGGAAGCCGCATCGTTGAACGCGTTGCGGCCAGCGCCAAGCCGTCCAGTTCGGTCGACGAGACCTTCGATGCCTCCCGTCACGTCGTCATCCCTGGTCTCGTCAACACCCATCACCACTTCTTCCAGACACTGACCCGCGCCCATCCGTTGGCGATCAACAAGCCGCTGTTTCCGTGGCTGAAATCCCTCTACTCGGTCTGGCATAGGTTGACCCCGGAGGCCTTCCGCCTCGCCTCACGGCTCGCCTATGCGGAGTTGCTGCTCTCGGGCTGCACCACGGCCGGAGACCATCACTACCTCTTCCCCAAGGGGCTCGAATCCTCGGTCGACATTCAGGTCGAGGAGGCCAAGGCCCTTGGAATCCGAGCCTTCGTGACCCGTGGCTCGATGAGCCTGTCCGAGCGCGATGGCGGCCTGCCGCCGGACACGCTGGTGCAGGACGACGACACCGTGTTGTCCGACAGCGAGCGTGTGCTCTCGCTGTTCCATGATCCCTCACCCGGCGCGATGGTTCAGATCGGGCTCGCGCCCTGCTCGCCGTTCAACGTCACCAAGCGGCTGATGCGGGAAAGCGCGGCATTGGCCGACCGCTACGATTGCCGCCTCCATACCCATCTCGGCGAGACGCTCGACGAGGACGCCTATTGCCTGGAAGCCTTCGGCCAGCGTCCGGTCGACTATCTCGAGGAAGTCGGCTGGATGAACGCGCGGGCCTGGCTCGCGCACGGCATTCACTTCAACGACGAGGAGGTGGTCCGGCTCGGCAAGGCGGGCGTGGGTGTCTGCCATTGCCCGACCTCGAACATGACGCTGGCCTCCGGCTGCTGCCGAACCTGCGAACTCGAAGCCGCCGGCTCGCCCGTGGGCCTCGGTGTCGACGGCTCGGCGTCGAACGACAACTCGAACCTGATGGAGGGCGTGCGCCACGCTCTGATGCTCAACCGGCTGACCTACGGCGCGGAGAAGGTCACGCATCTCGACGCCCTGCGCTGGGCGACGGAGGGGTCCGCCGCCTGCCTCGGCCGCTCCGATATCGGCCGGATCGAGGAGGGCCGCGAGGCGGATCTGGCGCTGTTCACGCTGGACGAGCTGCGTTTTTCTGGCGGGCACGACCCGCTCGCCACCCTGGTGCTTTGCGGTGCCTACCGGGCCGACCGAGTGATGGTCGCCGGGCAATGGCGGGTCATCGACGGGCATCCCATCGGACTGGACACTCGCCGGCTTCGCGAGGAGCATTCCCGGCTGGCGCTCAGCCTGTTCGGAACCTCCTGAATGGACGCTGCCCCGTCGCCCGCCATCGGGATCCCGCGGAACGAGGGGCCGACCCCGCTCTTCGGCGCCTACGGTATCGTCAAGCGCTTCGGCAGCTTCACGGCCAATGACGGCGTCGACCTGGAGATCCGCGCCGGCGAGATTCACGCGCTGCTGGGCGAGAACGGGGCTGGCAAGTCGACCCTGATGAAGATGCTCTACGGCCTGCTGGAGCCGACGGAGGGCGTCATCACCCACAAGGGCGACATCGTGCAGCTTCCGAACCCCGAGGCCGCCCGCCGGCTCGGGATCGGCATGGTGTTTCAGCATTTCTCGCTGTGCGAGAACCTGACCGTCGCCGAGAACATCGCGCTCGTCATGCCGAAGGCGCTCTCCGGCAAGGCGCTCGCGGCGCGGATCGCGAGGCTCGGCGCGGACTATGGACTGCATCTCGATCCGAGCCGGCCGGTCTGGTCGCTCTCGGCGGGCGAGCGCCAGCGCATCGAAATCGTGCGCTGCCTCCTCCAGGATCCGAGCCTCCTGATTCTCGACGAGCCGACCTCCGTCCTGACGCCCGGCGAGGCGGAGGTGCTGTTCACGGTGCTGGAGCGCCTCCGCGAGGAGGGCCGCGCGCTGCTCTACATCTCACACCGCCTCGACGAGGTCCGGCGGCTCTGTGCGCGCGCGACGATCCTGCGCGCCGGCAAGGTGGTGGGCGCCTGCAATCCGCGCGAGGAGACCGCCCGCTCGCTCGCCGCGATGATGGTTGGGACGGCGGTGCGGGAGGTGACGCACCGGAAGCGCGGTACGCCAGGCCGGGAGCGTCTGCGTGTCGATCGCCTCAGCCTCCCTGCCCCTGGTCTGCACGCGACCTCGCTGCGCGATGTGACGTTGAGCGTGGCGGGCGGCGAGATCCTCGGAATCGCCGGGATCGCCGGCAACGGGCAGGCCGAACTCTTCGCTGCCCTATCGGGCGAGATCCGCGCGCCGTCTCCTGAGGCCGTGCGGATCGATGGACAGCCAGTCGGCTCCCTCGGCATCAACGCACGGCGTAGGCTCGGAGCAGGCTTCGTCCCGGAGGAGCGCAACGGCCATGCCGCAGCGCCCCTGATGAGCCTCTCCGAGAACGTCCTTCTGTCGCGCTATGCAACGGTGCCGCTCACCCGGTTCGGCTGTCTCAAGCTCGGTTCCGCTCGCGATCTCGCCAGACGCGTGATCGACGCTTTCGACGTTCGCAAGGCCGGCCCCGACCCGGCGGCCGGCACGCTTTCGGGTGGCAACCTCCAAAAGTTCGTCGTCGGGCGCGAGATTCTGGCGGAGCCGGGTGTCCTGGTCATCAACCAGCCTAGCTGGGGCGTCGATGCGGCTGCCGCCGCGCATATTCGACAGGCAGTCATCGATCTCGCCGCACGTGGCGCCGCCATTCTCGTGATCAGCCAGGATCTCGTCGAGCTGTTCGAGATGGCCGGAAAGCTCTCGGTCCTGAACGATGGAACTCTCTCGCCGGCAGTGCCCTCGGCCGAGACCAGCCGGGAGGCGGTTGGCCTGCTGATGGGCGGTGCGAGCGATCACGGCTCGGCTGGGGGCAGCCTTCCGCCGGTCCATGAGATGGCACCGGTCCCCTTGCCGGCCCACGCGCACTGAGCGATCGCCACCATGCGCCTCGACCTCGTCCCCCGCACCCGCCGTTCCTCGCTCCTCAACCTTCTGTCTCCAGCCCTCGCCTTCGTTGCGGCCGTGCTGATCGGCGGCATCGCCGTGGCGGCGCTCGGCGTCTCGCCGGTGCAGGCCTTCGTCACCTACTTCGTCATGCCGCTGAGCGAGATCTGGTCTCTGCAGGAGATCGCCTTGAAGGCCGCTCCCCTCGCGCTGATCGCGACGGGGCTGGCCTTCTGCTACCGCGCCAATCTCTGGAATATCGGCGCCGAGGGCCAGTTCGTCGTTGGCGGCCTCGCGGGTGGCTGGGTCGGCATCGCCACGCATGGCGCGGAGGGGATGGCGATCTGGATCCTGCCCGTCATGCTGATCGCCGGCACAATGGCCGGCGCCGCCTACGCCCTGATCCCGGCGGTGCTGAAGGTGCGTTTGGGGGTCTCCGAGATCCTGACGAGTCTGATGCTGGTCTACGTTGCCCAGCTGCTGCTCGACTATATGGTCCGCGGCCCGTTGCGCGATCCGGCGGGCTTCAACTTCCCGCAAAGCGTCGGCTTCGATCCCGCTGCCCGCCTGCCCTACCTGATGGAGGGCGAAACGCTGCATATGGGCGTGTTGATCGCGCTGCTCGCCGTGGTGCTCGCGACGATCGTCCTGTCGCGCACCCTGTTCGGTTTCGAGGTGCGCCTCGTCGGCGCCAGCCCGCGCGCGGCCCGTTTCGCCGGCTTCTCCGATGCCCGGCTGACACTCGCGGCCTTCGCGATATCCGGTGGTGCGGCGGGTCTTGCCGGCATCGCCGAGGTCGCCGGCAGGATCGGTCAGCTCCAGCCCGAGATCTCGCCGGGCTACGGCTTCACGGCGATCATCGTGACCTTCCTCGGGCGGCTCTCGCCGCCGGGCATCCTGCTCGCGGCCATCGTCATCGCGCTGACGACAATCGGTGGCGAGGGCGCGCAGATCGATCTGCGGCTGCCGCTCGACCTGACCCGCGCCTTCCAGGGGCTCCTGCTCGGCCTGGTGCTCGGGGCCGACGTGATTGCCCGCTACCATGTGCGGATCGTACCGGGCGGTCCGTCGAGCCGTGCCGTTCCCTGAACGCGACCGCGTGAACAGCCCGCGCCGGAGCCCCTCATGACCCTCGACATCCTCCAGATGGTGCTCGTGACGGTGCTGGCGGCGGCAACGCCCCTGATCCTCGCCGGCATCGGCGAACTCTTGGTCGAGCGATCGGGCGTGCTGAATCTCGGTGTCGAGGGAATGATGATCTTCGGGGCGGCCGTCGGCTTTGCCGTGGCGATGCAGACCGGCTCGACCCTGCTCGGCGCCCTTGGCGGGGCGGGCGCCGGCCTGCTGCTCTCGGCTCTGTTCGGCATCCTGACGGTGGGGCTCGCCGCAAACCAGGTCGCCTCCGGCCTGTCGCTGACCATCCTCGGCCTCGGCCTCTCGGGGCTGGTCGGGGCGAGCTATGTCGGCATGAAGCGCGATCCGGCGCCCCACCTGTCCATTCCCGGGCTGACCGACCTGCCGGGAATCGGCAAGCTGCTCTTTGGCCAGGACGCCTTCGTCTACCTTGCCGTCGGTCTGGTTGCTGCAGTCTGGTGGTTTCTCTGGCGGACGCGAACCGGCCTGATCCTGCGCGCCATCGGTGACGACCACGTGGCGACGCACGCGCTCGGATTGCAGGTCCGCAAGGTCCGCTTCCTCTCCGTGCTGTTCGGCGGCGCCTGCGCTGGGCTCGGCGGTGCCTATCTCTCGCTCGCCTACACGCCGTTTTGGGCGCCCGGGATGACCGCGGGGCGCGGCTGGATTGCGCTGGCGCTCGTGGTCTTCGCGTCCTGGAAGCCGGTGCGGGTCGCGGCCGGCGCGCTGCTTTTTGGCGGCGCGACGGTGCTGCAACTCCACGCCCAGGCCGCGGGCCTCGGCCTGCCGGGTCAGCTCCTTTCGGCCGTGCCCTATCTGGCGACGATCCTGGCCCTCGTCTTGCTCTCCCTCGGGCAGCGCCACGGCGGCTCACTCGCCCCCGCTGCTCTCGGACGGGTGTTTACGCCGAGCCGATGAGCGCAGGCGGCCCGGCACGGGTGCCGCCGCGCGCATAAGGGATCGAAAAGGACATAACGATGCGGGGCAGTTTCAAGAAGTTCGGGGGCGCCCTGTTCGGCGCTGCCCTGGCAATCGGCCAGATGCCGATTACGCCGGCGATCGCGGCCGACAAGCTGAAGGTTGGCTTCGTCTATGTCGGGCCGGTGGCCGATTTCGGCTATTCCTACCAGCATGACCTCAGCCGCAAGGCGCTGCAGGAGGCGCTGCCCGGCCAGGTCGAGACCACCTTCCTCGAGAATGTGCCCGAGGCCGACAGCGAACGCTCCATCGAGAAACTCGCCCGCTCGGGCGCCGGCCTGATCTTCACCACTTCCTTCGGCTTCATGGAGCCGACCCTGAAGGTCGCCAAGAAATTCCCGAAGGTGAAGTTCGAGCACGCCACCGGCTACAAGCGCTCGGACAACGTTTCGACCTACTCGGCCCGCTTCTACGAAGGCCGCTATGTCTGCGGGAAGATCGCCGGCAAGCTCTCGAAGTCCGGCACGGTCGGCTATATCGCCTCCTTCCCGATCCCTGAAGTCGTGAGCGGCATCAACGCGTTCATGCTCGGGGCGCAGTCGGTCAACCCGAACATCAAGATCAAGGTCGTCTGGGTGAATACCTGGTTCGATCCGGGCAAGGAGGCCGAGGCCGCCAAGGCACTCCTGGCGCAGGGCGCCGATATCCTGACCCAGCACACCGACTCCGCGGCTCCGCTGCAGGAGGCCGAAAAGCAGGGCAAGCTCGCCTTCGGACAATCCTCCGACCAGTACCGCTTCGCGCCCAAGGCCCAGCTCACCTCGATCACGGACGACTGGAACGGCTACGTGATCTCCGAGGCCAAAGCCGTCCTCGACGGCACCTGGAAGAGCCATGACACCTGGGGCGGCATCAAGGATGGCATGGTCGTGCTGGCGCCCTTCACCAACATGCCCGACGATGTGAAGGCGATGGCCGAGGAGACCAAGAAGGCGATCGCCGATGGCAAGCTCCACCCCTTCCAGGGACCGGTCTACAAGCAGGACGGCTCGATTGCCGTGAAGGAGGGCGAGAACGCCTCCGATCCGATGATCCTCGGCATGAACTGGTACGTGAAGGGCATCGACGACAAGCTGACCCAATAGGCAGCAGGCCAGCCACCGATGAAAGGAAACCCCGCCGGATCGTCTCCGGCGGGGTTTTTCTTTCACGGTTGTTCGGGTGCCGTTCGATCAGGGGCGCGTGGCGGGCGGCTGGTCCGGCGCCGCGACCGTGCCGGCTGGAGACGGCGGCACGGGTTCGCCGACGCCGCGTGGGGCGGGAATGGCGTCACCGCTGCGGATCGCTTCACGCTCGTTACGCGCCCCGGCGATCCCTTCCGTTCCACCCGGGGCCGTTGCGGGCTCGCTGCCGGCAGGGGCACCGGTCGACTGGGCAAAGGCTGGCAAAGTCGAAGCCATCATCCCGCACGCAAGCATTGCGGCGGATATCATCCTACGCATGATCAAGAACCTTCCATGAGTGCCTAAAATACAGGCAAGTATCTGTGATACTTATGGAAAATCGATCAGCGCCCCGAAATGTTCCCTAATGGCGATGCCGCTTGTGCCGGCGCGCGGCGTGTCGGCGAAGGCCGCCGGGCGCTGTCACCCGGGGCTGTCCCGCAGGCGGAAGCAGGCTCGCCTGAGCCCGCGCGCCCGAGGTCGTGCCGAGCATGCCTCCGCTGAGGACGGCTGCAGCCAGCAACAAGGCCGCGAGCGGAAGGCCGAAGACGATCGACGGGCTTGGGATGCGCATAGGATGGACTTCTCTCTGCTGATCCAAAAAGGGCGCGAGGTTCGCCCCGCATCAGCAACCGCCGTGCCGTAGACGTCAGAACCTCAGGCGTCTCAACTTCCCCGATAGGTCTGGTAGCTCCACGGGGTTGCCACCAACGGCACGTGGAAGTGACCCTCAGGATCGCTGACGCCGAAGCGCAGGGGCACGACATCGAGGAAGGGCGGCTCCGGCAGATCGAGTCCCAGGCGGCGGTAGTGGTCGCCGAGCGCGAAACGCAGCTCGTAGGTCGCGATCGGAACAGGCCGGCCTCCGATCAGCGGCGCATCGGTGCGGCCATCGCTGTTCGTCACGGCTTTGGCGATCAGCATCGTCTCGGTCGGCGAGATGATCTCGTGCAGTTCCAATTCGACTCCGGCGGCAGGTTTTCCGCGGGTAGTGTCGAGGACATGCGTCGAGATCCGGCCGGTCGTCTTGAGGGAGCCCTCCCCTTCGACCAGCGCGTTCAGCCGGATCGCGGCGATCCGCATGACCTCCACCTCGGCCGCTCGCCGCTCGATCTCCGGAGACGAGGCCAGCCGCTTCTCGAAATTCCGGAGGAGCGATGCGCGGCCGTGTCGCTTCACGCAGAGGATGAAGGGGATGCGGAAGGTCTCGCGGTAGCGGGCGTTCATCGCCTCGAAGCGCGCATATTCGGCATCCGACAGCCGATCGAGGCCCGCTGAAGCCTGCTCCGCGACGGAATCGGCAGCGATGCGTCCGGCCCGCGCTGCACGGCCGGCGAGTTCGGGATGTCCGGTCAGGAGAGCGAGGCGGTGCGCCTCGTCGGCAGCCTCGACGGCGGCGCGCATGGCTGCGAACAGCGCCTCGACGCTCGCGAACGGACGGCGCTGCGCGGCGGCCTCCGCGACCCAGGGAGCATGCTCGAAGATCGCGCCGAGTGCCGCGACGAACTCCGAGTCCGATGCCTCGTTCAAGGCGGAGAGCGTCAGGGGCATGATGGGTCCAACGGCGTCCGGAGGCGAGGTTGCGCTGGCCGAGCCGTAGCAGACAACGGGCCAGCGAATGCACTCGAACTGCGGACTTTGACCCTCATCGACACGGTGCGCGGCGATTGAGCAAACGGGAGCGTAGCCGGCAGCATCCACGGCCTGCGCTCGCGGCGATGCCTGATTCAGAGCGGTCTGCGTTCGACGTTTGTGAGCGGACGGCCCGTCCTTGGCGGCATTGAGGGCCGATGGAGCGCTGGCATGTGCCTTGCGCGAGCCGATGCACCCGCCCGCGCCAGGGAGGGCTACGCTCGATAGGGCAACGACCACATGAGCAGTGCCAGCAACCTCGCGCTCGACGGCGGCCTTGCCGAAGGGCGCGACCCGGCTTCGTCGACCCCCACTGCTGCGGCACCCATCAGCCGGGTTCCTCCGGTCGCGCTGGGGCTGCTTGGGCTCCAGCACGTGCTCGTGATGTATGCCGGCGCCGTCGCCGTCCCGCTGATCGTCGGGCGAGCACTGAAGCTGCCTCCCGAACAGGTCGCGATGCTGGTGAGCGCCGACCTCTTCGCGGGAGGGCTTGCAACGCTCGTTCAAAGCTGGGGATTGCCGGGAATCGGAATCCGCATGCCGGTGATGATGGGCGTCACCTTCGCCGCCGTCACCCCGATGGTCGCGATGGGGACGAATCCGGAGATCGGGCTGACGGGCATCTACGGCGCGGTGATGGCGGCTGGTCTGTTCGCCTTTCTCGTCGCCCCGCTCGTCGGCCGCCTGCTTCCTCTGTTCCCGCCCGTGGTCACCGGCACCATCATCCTCGTGATCGGCATCTCGCTGATGCGTGTCGGCGTGAACTGGGCAGCGGGAGGCGTGGGGAATCCGAATTACGGCGCACTGATCTATCTTGGCATAGCAGCCTTCGTGCTCTGCCTGATCCTGGCGATCACGCGCTACACGACCGGCTTTATCAACTCAGCCTCCGTGCTGATCGGCATCGTTGTCGGAACGGTCTTGGCGGCACTGCTCGGTCTTGTCGATGCGAGCCATGTTGCGACGGCGGCCTGGTTCGACATCGTGCGCCCCTTCGCCTTCGGTTTTCCGACCTTCGATCTCGTCTCGATCGTCACGCTCTGCATCGTGATGATCGTGGTGATGATCGAATCGACCGGCATGTTCCTCGCTCTCGCGGAGATCTGCGCCGATCCGGTCGACGAGCAGCGATTGACCCGCGGTCTGCGCGGCGATGGGCTCGGCACCCTGATCGGAGGCCTGTTCAACACCTTCCCCTACACGTCGTTCTCGCAGAACGTCGGCCTCGTCGGCGTGACCGGAGTCAGGACGCGCTACGTCGCCGTGATCGGCGGCGTCATCATGCTGGGGCTGGGCCTCATCCCGAAGCTCGCAGCCCTGGTCGAAGCCGTTCCGCAATGCGTGCTCGGCGGAGCCGGGCTGGTGATGTTCGGCATGGTCGGCGCGACCGGGGCACGCATCCTCGGCTCGGTCGATTTTGCGAAAAACCGCAACAACCTGTTCATCGTGGCCGTCTCGGTGGGCTTCGGGATGATCCCGCTCGTCGCGCCTACCTTCTTCAAGCAGATGCCGCATGCGCTGCATCCGCTGCTCGAATCCGGCATCCTCCTGTGTGCGATCTCGGCCGTGGTGCTGAACCTGTTCTTCAATGGCCTCACAAGCAGCACGGATCCGCGCGAGGCCGCGAAGGTTCAGGCAGTCTCTTCCGGGCACTGACCCGACCAGCGCTTCATGGCCTCATCGCACTTTCGAACAATCCGACCATCGGAGCCGACAATGCCCCTCACCGCTTCGAGATACGGCAAGGGCCGCGTCCGCGTGATGCGGCTCACCCGCGATGGGAACCATCACACGCCCCGCGAGATGAATCTCTCAGTGCTGATGAAGGGCGCGTTCGACGAGGCCTGGACCAGCGCGAACAACAAGGCCTGCGTCGCCACTGACAGCGTGAAGAACATCTGCAACGTTGTCGCCGCCCAGAACCTCTCCCTCGACAAGGAGCAGTTCGCCGAAGCGATCGCCGAAACCTTTCTCAGGACCTATCCGCAGATCGAAGAGCTCGAGATCGAGGGAAAGGAGACCCGCTGGCTCAGGCAATCCATCGCGGGCAGCCCGCATGGACACGTCTTCACGCTCGACGGGAACGGCTTCGGCTACGTCAAGCTCGTCGCGAGCCGAGGGAGGGCCATCCTTCAATCGGGTCTGCGCGGCTTCACCTTCATGAAGACGACCCAATCCGGCTGGGTCGATTTCGTGGATGACCAGTATCGCACGCTGCCGGATGCGAGCGACCGGATCGCCGCGACGGCGATGGATGCGACCTGGACCTGGACGTCCTCTCCGGAGGACTACGCGGCAACCAACGAAAGCGTTCTGGGGACGCTGATCGAGGTGTTTGGAACGACGTATTCCTACAGCGTTCAGGACAGCATGTACCGGATGGGCGAGGCCGTGCTCGCGGCAATCCCCGAAATCGCCGACATCCGATTCGCGATGCCGAACAAGCATTACATTCCGATCAACCTGGCACCATTCGGCCTCGATAATCCGGGAACGGTGTTCCTGCCGACCGACGAGCCGCACGGCCAGATCGAAGCGACGATCTCGCGCGGCTGATCCGTTCCTCCTGATGCTGGCCTCTGAAGGGTCTGTCGGCGCGGTTGAGCGGGCCGATGAGACCTCCTGAGATCGTTCTCTCGCCGATACGGGCGGGAGCGCTTTCTGCTGGAGAAAAATCAGGCCCGGGCGGTCCCGGCACTGCAACTGGCAAGGTCCCTGCGTGTCTGTGTATACACCGGGGAAGCAGGCCGTTGGGTCCGACACTTCATCATCGTCTCCTGACCTATCTCGACGAGGTCGCGCGCAGCGGTTCGATCCGAAGCGCCGCGAGCCGCCTCAATGTCGCTTCGAGTGCGATCAACCGGCAGATCCTCGCCCTTGAGGAGCAGATGGGGACGCCGCTCTTCGAGCGGCTGCATCGGGGGCTGCGTCTGACCGCTGCCGGCGAGATCCTGATCCGGCACGTGCGCGACACGCTGAGAGAGCACGATCGCATGCTGGCGCAGGTCACCTCGCTCAAGGGCCTGTCCCGCGGCGAGGTGACGATCGCGACGATGGCGAGCCTCGCGGCCGGGGTGCTCGCCGGCGTGATCCGCGAGTTTCGTGAGACGAGCCCGGGGATCGTGGTGAAGGTTCGCGTCCTGCCGGGAAGCGACATCGTCGACGCGCTGCTCGCCGGCGAGGTGGATCTCGCGCTCGGCTACAAGCTGCCGGCAAACCCTCGCCTTCACTGCATCGCGGAATTCGAGCACCGGCTCGGAGCCGTCACCGCGCCCGATCATCCCCTGAGCGGCCGCTACCACGTGCGCCTGGGCGATTGCCTGTCCTATCCGCTCGTCGTCGCGGATCACTCGCTGACCCTGCGTGGCGTGATCGAATCGCTGACGCCCGACAGGATGAGCTTCGAGCCGGTCGTCGAGACCAATTCGATCGAGCTGATGAAACGGCTCGCCCAGACGCCGCCGCATGTGACGTTCCTGAACCTGGCGGATGTCGGCGAGGAGATGCGCCGCGGCGTTCTCGCCTTCACGCCGCTCTCCGATGCCCGCGCGATCACGCAGACGGCCTCGCTCGTCCAACGGTCGCGCACGGCGCTCGACGGCGCGGCGCATCTTCTCGCGACCCGCATCGAGGCGGCCTTCGAACGGCATAGCGCCGTCGATTGAGCGCGAGGCGGCCGCGCTGCTTCACGGCCCCCCCTTCCCGACCGACCTACCGAAAGTCGACCATGACCAAACCTGATATCACGCTGCCCGATACACGGGCTTTCGTCCTGCGCAACGCGCGTGTCCCGTCGGTCTTCCTGACGGATGGCGTGACGGCGGGAGCCACGCGCGATGCGGACGGTTCGCCGCTCCTCGACATCGTGGTGGAAGACGGCCGTTTCACCGGCTTGCGGCCGGCTGGCCAGGGCCCGTCCGAGCTTCCTGCCTTCGACCTCGCCGGGCGGCAGGCCTGGCCGCGCCTCGTCGATGTCCATGCCCATCTCGACAAGGGGCATACGGTCGCTCGTACGGCCAACCCGGATGGTGACTTCCTGGGCGCACGTGCGGCGACCACGGAAGACCGGCTGCGCTACTGGGACGGGGAGGATATTCGCCGGCGCCTGGCCTTCAGTCTGGCCTGCGCCGAGGCACATGGTGTCGGGGCGATCCGCACGCATCTCGACAGCCACGAGGAGACGGCTCAGCGCGATCAGGCCGCAACATCCTGGGCGGTCTTTCGCGAGATGCGCGATGCCTGGGCGGGGCGGGTCACGCTGCAGGGCGTGGGGCTGGTTGCCATCGAGGCCTATGGCGATGATTACGGGCGACGTCTCGCCGACATCGTCGCCGAATCTGGGGGCTTGCTCGGGGGCGGCCTGCGCCCGACGGCCATTCTGCAAGGCTCGGCCCTGTCCGAGATGAACGACCTTCTCGACCGCCTGTTCGGTCTCGCCAGGGAGCGCGACCTCGACGTCGACCTCCATGTCGACGAGATCGACGATCCCGTCGCGGCCTCGCTTGACGTGATTGCACGCGCCACGGTGCGGAACGGCTACGAGGGGCGCGTCACCTGCGGGCATTGCTGCAGCCTCGCCCTGCAACCGGCCGATCAGGCCGCGGCAACGATCGCGCGTGTCGCGAAGGCGGGCATCAGCATCGTCACGCTCCCCACGGTGAACATGTACCTCCAGGATCGCCAATGGGAGCGCACGCCGCGCTGGCGCGGTGTCGCGCCGGTCAAGGAGCTTGCGGCCGCCGGTGTCCCCTTCGCGATTGCCGGCGACAATTGCCGGGATGGCTTCTACGCCTATGGCGATCACGACATGCTCGACACCTTCCGGGCCGGCGTCCGCATCCTGCATCTCGACCATCCGTTGCAGCAGGCGCCGAGCCATGTCGGCCCGATCCCGGCTGCAATCATGGGGCTGGAGCATACGGGCCAGATCCGGGAAGGCGGATCGGCCGACCTGATCCTGCTGCCGGCCCGCAGCCTCAACGAGGTCGTCGCGCGCCCGCACGCCGACAGAATCGTGCTGAGGGCGGGCCGCCGGATCACGACAAAGGTGCCGCGTTACGAGGAGCTTACCGGGGAAATGTCGCCCTGGTAGCGCGCTGACGCGTGCGGAAGAGCACGCTTCGCGAAAGAAACGTGCCACGTGGCGTGCTTTGTCGAAAAACGCGCCACGATCTCATAACCCCTTGTTTCATTTCATGTATTGTTCGAGCATGCTGCAGCACTCGATCACGACGGCGCTCGCCTGCACGAAGTATGTGCATGGAAACAATGCAGTTTCTGTTGCTTAGAGTGGCACCGCTGCACAAATTTCGGGAACTCGGCCAACGTTAGCCGCTTTGTTGGTGGCTTCGATCCGGACCTGGAAAGACGATCATGACCACTCGCATTCTCGCTGGCGCCGTACTCGGCCTGCTCGTGTCCACCACGGCCTTCGCTCAGAGCTATACGGCGCCTGCCGGCATCCCTACCGCAACCGCCCCCGGCGGCCTCGAAGGTCGTGGCGGCAACTTCTACGCGACCGGTTCCAACTATGGCGTCCGCGGCGATGCCGCCCGCGGCTACTCGGCGGATGACGCACTTTCGACCGGCTCGATCCGCAACACCCGCGGCAGCCGTTCGGGCGCTTCGCGCTAAGCGATCCGATCACCGGTCCTGGCTGGATAAGAGGCCCGGAAGCTTCGGCTCCGGGCTTCTTTCATGTCCGCAGCTCCGGGGCTGTGCATACACGGATGTCGTTCGATCGCGCAGAATCACGATGCCCTGCCGCCTCTTCCTTTGGCGTCGAGCGCGCGGATGTGCTGCTGCTTCAGCGTGCATACACAGACGTATTTTTAGGCCGAACGGGCTGTACCCACAGGTCCACAGAGCGCAATTCGCCTGTGTCAAATGCCGAAATTCTCGGCTTCGTCGTGTGATAGGCCAAGCCTAGACTTCGCTCCCGTCAATCGATCGGGTTGAGACGGAGCATATCACAGTGGCGGATCGGTCGCTTTCGCGCAGACACCTCCTCGGAGGCGCAGCCGCACTTGCCGCGAGCGGGCTTCCGCTCCGCAGCGCCCGGGCAGCTGGATCGCTGACCGTGGGTGTCATCTATGTCGGCCCGAAGGACGACTACGGATACAACCAGGCGCATGCCGAGGCGGCCAAGGCCCTCAAGGCCATGAGCGGCGTCGAAGTCACCGAAGAAGAGCGTGTGCCCGAGACCAACGCCGTCGAGAAGACCATGGAGAGCATGATCAATCTCGACGGGGCGACGCTGCTGCTTCCGACGTCGTTCGGCTATTACAACCCCTACCTTCTGTCCGAGGCCAAGAAGAACCCGAAGATCCAGTTCCGCCATTGCGGTGGGTTGTGGACCGACAAGGACCCGAAGAACGCAGGTTCCTATTTCGGCTATATTGCCCAGGGTCAGTATCTGAACGGCATCACCGCCGCATATGCCTCGAAATCGAAAAAGATCGGCTTCGTCGCTGCTAAGCCGATCCCGCAGGTTCTCAACAACATCAACGCGTTCCTGCTTGGGGCGCAAAGTGTCGATCCGAACATCACCTGCCAGGTCATCTTCACGGGTGAATGGTCGCTGGCAGTGAAGGAGGCAGAGGCTACCAACGCGCTCATCGACGGCGGCGCCGATGTCGTGACCTGCCACGTCGACAGCCCGAAGGTCGTGGTCGAGACGGCAGCCCGTCGTGGCGCCTTCGTCTGCGGTTACCATGTCGATCAGTCGCCGCTGGCACCGCAGAAATATCTCACCGGCGCCGAATGGAACTGGCTGCCGATCTACAAGAGCTTTGCCGAGGCGATGCTGGCCGGCAAGGTTCCGGAGCACTTCGTACGTGGCGGCCTGTCGGACGGCTACGTCAAGATGAGCCCTTATGGACCCGGCGTCAGCGACGCTGCCCGCAAGAACGCCGACGCGGTGAAGGCCGAGATGCTCAAGGGCGGCTTCCAGATCATCAAGGGGCCGCTCAAGGACAATGCGGGCAAGGAGATCCTCCCCTCCGGAAAGGCCTATGCAGAGAAGGCGGTGGAACTCGAGAGCACGAATTACCTCGTCTCCGGTGTGAAGGGTTCGGTCTGAGAGAGGCGGTTGGCACAGTTTCTGCCGCCGATCCGAAATCGGACGTGAGCCCTGAAGGGAGATAGACGTGGTTGCCGATGCCGCTCCATCGCAGCTGGCTGCCGCACCGTCGCGCGCGCCGGTGGGCCTCCAGATTCGAGCCTGGCTGGCCCGCCGCGCGGAATCCATCGCGATTCCCGTCGCGGCGGCCTTAGCTGGCTTTGCGCTGTTCGGGCTATTCCTGGCCTGCCTCGGCAAGTCCCCGTTCCAGCTCATCGACATCGTCTATCGAGGCGGCTTCGGGTCGTCCTTTGCCCTGGGCAACAGTCTCCAGCGGGCTGCACCCCTGCTCTTCGCAGCGCTCTGCGTCGCGTTGCCGGCGAGGCTCGGTCTCGTCGTCATCGGTGGTGAGGGTGCGATCATTCTCGGGGGTATCGCTGCAGCCGCTGCAGCACAGCCCCTCGCCTCTCTGCCAGCCGCGCTCGCCATTCCCCTGATGGCCTGTGCGGCGGCGGTCGTCGGAGCCGTCTGGATCGGCGCCGTCGGCTGGCTCCAGGCCTATCGGGGCGTCAACGCGACGATCTCCAGCCTGCTTCTGTCCTACATCGCGATCGCCATCTCGAACCATCTGATCGAGGGGCCGCTGCGCGATCCGACCAGCCTCAACAAGCCCTCGACGCTGCCGATCGGCGATGCCTTCATGCTGTCGCCGATGCCCTGGATTGGTGTGCATTGGGGGCTCGGCTGCGGGGTCGTCGCCTGTATCGTCGCCTACGTGCTGATGGACCGCACGACGCTCGGCTTCGCCGCGCGGATCGCCGGCGGCAATGTGCGGGCCGCGCAGATTCAGGGATTGCCGGTCGGCCGTCTCATCGTCGGCTTCACGGCCCTGGGCGGGGCCTTCGCCGCGCTTGCCGGCTTCTTCGAGGTGGTTGCCGTACAGGGCACCGCCAACGGCACCCTGGCGGCCGGCTACGGCTATACCGGCATCCTCGTCGCGTTCCTGGGCCGCCAGAACCCCCTCGCGATCGTGCCCGTGGCCGTCCTCCTCGGCGGGATCGAGGCGAGCTCCGGCTTGATCCAACGACGGATGCAGCTGCCGGACGCGACGGTGCTGGTGTTCGAGGGCCTGCTCTTCCTCGTCGTGCTTCTGAGCGAGACGCTTTACGGCCGCTTCAAGATCTTCAGCCCGCATCTGTGGGCTGAGAAGCGCGAGACGGCATCCGCGTCTGCGGTATCGGTGGCGGCATGAGCGACGGTCTCGGTATCTGGACAGTGCTGCTCGCGGTGGTCGGCGGCGCGATCCGCGTTTCGACCCCCTTTCTCTTCGTCAGCCTGGGTGAGACCATCACCGAGCGATCGGGCCGGATCAACCTCGGGCTCGAAGGCACTCTCGTCTTCGGGGCGATGTCAGCCTATGCGACCGCCGTGATGTCGGGCTCGCCCTGGGCCGGCGTTGCGGTGGCCGGCCTTGCCGGTGGCGCCTTCGGTCTCCTGCACGGCTATGTCTGCCAGCTGCCCCGCGTGAACGACGTCGCCATCGGCATCGCGCTGATGCTGTTCGGTTCCGGCCTCGCCTTCTTCCTCGGCAAGCCCTTTATCCAGCCCTCGGCGCCCCCGCTCCCGGCGATCCCGTTCGGCTTCTGGTCGGATCTGCCGCAGGTCCAGGCCGCCCTTCGCGTCAACGTCCTGTTCCTCGTAGGCGCGGCGCTGTCTGTCTTCCTGTGGTGGGCATTCCGGAACACCAAGGCTGGTCTGATCGTCCGCGTCGCCGGCGACAGCGCGGATGCGGCCCGCGCCATGGGCTACGACGTCGACCGCATTCGCCTCTACGCCACGGGCGCCGGTGGTGTGCTCGCGGGGATCGGGGGCGCCTATCTCTCGCTCTACTATCCGGGCTCCTGGAACGAGGGCATCTCCTCTGGACAGGGCCTGATGGCGGTGGCGCTCGTGATCTTCGCCCGCTGGAACCCCCTCGCCTGCTTCGGCGCGGCTTTGCTCTTCGGCGGCGCCGGCGCCCTCGGGCCTGCGCTGCAATCGGTCGGCGTCTCGCAGGGGTACTACCTCTACTACGCGGCGCCCTACGTTCTCACCCTCGCCCTTCTGATCTTAACGTCGTCGCCCAATCGGGCGCTCGCCGGAGCGCCGGGCGAATTGTCCCTTTCGAAATGAGGAGCCCGGAATGAACGGCCTCGGAGGTCTCAACAAATCGCCGAACGGCGTCGTCATCGGCCTCGTTCAGCTGCAACTGCCGACCGTCGTGACGAAGGCCGATCTCGAGGCGCAGACGGCTCGGATCGTCTCGCTCGTGGCCAAGGCGCGCGCCAATCTCGGCACGATGGACCTCGTCGTCTTCCCCGAATACGCGCTGCACGGCCTGTCGATGGACACCAATCCGGAGATCATGTGCCGCCTCGATGGTCCCGAAGTCGCGGCGTTCAAGAAGGCCTGCATCGACAACAAGATCTGGGGCTGCTTCTCCATCATGGAGTACAATCCCAACGGCTATCCCTACAATTCCGGCATCATCATCGACGACCAGGGTGAGCTGAAGCTCTACTATCGCAAGATGCACCCCTGGGTGCCGGTCGAGCCATGGGAGCCCGGCAATCTCGGCATTCCGGTGATCGAGGGCCCGAAGGGGGCCAAGATCGCCCTCATCATCTGCCACGACGGCATGTTCCCGGAGATGGCGCGCGAATGCGCCTACAAGGGCGCCGAGATCATGATCCGCACGGCCGGATACACCGCGCCGATCCGCCAGTCCTGGCGCTTCACCAACCAGTCGAACGCCTTCTGCAACCTGATGGTGACCGCCAATGTCTGCATGTGCGGCTCGGACGGCAGCTTCGACTCCATGGGCGAAGGCATGATCGTCAACTTCGACGGCACGGTCACCGCCCATGGCACGACCGGACGCGTCGACGAGATCATCACCGCCGAGGTTCGGCCCGACCTCGTGCGCGAGGCGCGCATCCATTGGGGTGTCGAGAACAACATCTATCAGTTCGGCCACCGCGGCTACACGGCGGTGAAGGGCGGCGCCGGGGACTGCCCCTACACCTACATGCAGGATCTCGCGGCCGGCCAATACAAGCTGCCCTGGGAAGCCGAGGTGAAGGTCGTCGACGGCACGAGCTGCGGCTTTCCCGCGCCGACGCGCTCCTTCGGTGAAGCCAAGGCGGCGGATACGCGCGAGGCTGCAGAGTGAGCCTCGCGGCCTTCCCCGAGGCCGTGCCGGCGAGCGGTACCTTCGCCGAGGCACAGCCCTATCCCTGGCCCTATGACGGTGACTTGCGCCCCGACAACACGGCTCTGGTCATCATCGACATGCAGACCGATTTCTGCGGCGTCGGCGGTTATGTCGACGCCATGGGCTACGACATTGCCCTGACACGGGCGCCGATCGGACCGATCGGCCAGCTGCTCGCGGCGGCACGCAAGCACGGCTACCACGTCATCCATACCCGTGAGGGCCACCGCCCCGATCTCGCCGACCTTCCCGCCAACAAGCAGTGGCGCTCGCGCCGGATCGGCGCTGGCATCGGTGATCCCGGCCCCTGCGGACGCGTTCTCGTGCGCGGCGAGCCGGGCTGGGAGATCATCCCGGAACTGGCGCCGCTGCCGGGCGAGCCGGTCATCGACAAGCCCGGCAAGGGCTCCTTCTGCGCGACCGATCTGGAGTTGATCCTGAACCAGCGGGGCATCCGCAACCTGATCCTCACGGGGATCACCACGGATGTCTGCGTTCACACCACGATGCGCGAGGCCAATGATCGCGGCTTCGAATGCGTGATCATCTCGGACGGTACGGCTGCGACCGATCCCGGCAACCACGAGGCCGCGCTCAAGATGGTGACGATGCAGGGCGGCGTCTTCGGGGCAGTCGCCTGCTCCGACGCGCTCCTTCGGGTCATGGAGTGAACTCGTGGTGTTGATCCCGGCGCCTCCGCAGATTCCCGACGGTGCCATCGGCGTCGAGACCATCGGCATGACCAAGCGCTTCGGCGCTTTCACGGCGCTCGAAGACGTTTCCATGACGATCGCCGCGGGTGGATTTCACGCGCTGCTCGGCGAGAACGGCGCGGGCAAGTCCACGCTGGTGAAATGCGTGATGGGCTTCTACGCGCCGACGTCTGGCCATGTGCTGGTCGGTGGCCGTGAAGCCGAGATCACCAATCCGAAGGGCGCGCAGGCGCGTGGGCTCGGCATGGTCTACCAGCATTTCACGCTGGTGCCGTCGCTGACGGGAGCCGAGAACCTCGTCATCGCCCGTTCCGACGCGCCGGCGGTGATCAACTGGGCCTCCGAACGCGCCGCGCTGTCGGATTTCATGAGCGGCATGCCGTTCAAGCTGAACCTCGACCGGCCGGTCGCGGAACTCGCTGCGGGCGAGAAGCAGAAGCTCGAAATCGTCAAGCAGCTCTACCTGAAGGCGCGCTTCCTTATTCTCGACGAGCCCACCTCCGTGCTGACGCCAGCCGAGGCCGAGGAGGTGCTCGGGCTGCTGCGCGCCATGACCGATCGTGGCGACCTCACCGTGCTGATGATCAGTCACAAGTTTCGCGAGGTCGAAGCCTTCGCCCGCACGTTGAGCGTTCTGCGGCGGGGCAGGCTCGTCGGTGGCGGTGCCGTGGGTGAGCTCTCGCGCGACGATATGGCGTCCATGATGATCGGCGAACGCGCGATCCGCACGGTTGCCGCCCGCATCGGCGAACCGGATCCATCGAACGAGATCCTCAGGATCGAGGGCGTCACCGCGCGGGACGTTTCGGGTCTGCGCGAGATCGCGATCGAGGATCTGCGCGTGCGCGCCCGGGAGATCGTCGGGATCGCCGGTGTTTCGGGCAACGGCCAGAAGGAGCTCGCCGACGTGCTCGGCGGCCAGATCCGGGCCACAGGCGGCCGCGTGATCGTCGAGGGCGAGGTCTATTCGGGCAAGCGTGCCGAAAGCCGAGCCCACCGCGTGCGCTTCATCCCCGAGGAGCCTCTGCGCAACGCGTGTGCGCCGCGCATGTCGGTTGCCGAGAATCTCGCCTTCCGCGCCTTCGACAGGCGCGGCGACGATCCGGACAAGCCGCCAACACTCTGGCTGAACAAGGGTGCGATGGGCCGCCGCGCCAAGGATCTGATCGCGCGGTTCAAGGTGAAGACCGCCTCGTCCGAGGCTCCGATCGCGACCCTGTCCGGCGGCAATGTCCAGCGGGCCGTGCTGGCGCGCGAGCTCACTGATCCGGTCGACCTGCTGATCGTGGTCAATCCTTGCTTTGGGCTCGACTTTGCTGCGGTTTCGGAGATCCGAAACCGGATCGTCGCCGCGAGGAATGCTGGCGCCGCCGTTCTGCTGATCAGCGAAGATCTCGACGAGATCCTGGAGCTCTCGGATCGGATCGTGGTGATGTCGGAGGGGCGTCTCGTCTACGAGACGCCAGGAGCATCTGCCGAAGTTGGTGTCATCGGACAACACATGGCAGGGCATCACTAGAGCCGGTACCTGCGTCTCTCCTGTCGGACGGGCGCCAGCTTTTCGAGTTTCTCGAACGATTCCTTCGATCTTATTCGGGTTTTCGCGAGGGCCGATCGGGACGATCTTAGCTTCATCAGATGGCGGCAACGGGCCGTCACCACCGTTCCGATGGAGCCGATCATGTCCCGCCTTCTTGCCGCTTCCGCTCTCGTCTTGACCCTCGCTGCCGGTTCGGCCCAGGCGCAGAGCTACACCGCTCCGGCCGGCATCCCCGCTGCCGCGGCTCCGGGCAATTCCGACGCCGTCCGTGGCTGGAGCCGCAACGCGTCCGGCACCTTCGACGGCCTGACCACGGGCTCGGTCTCGCAGCAGCGTCAGGGCCGGTCCTCGAACCGTTGATCCCAGCCGATCATTGCAGACCGTTTCAGAGCCGGCCCCGAAACTGGGGCCGGCTTCGTTGTGTCAGGCCACCGGCTTCAGCCTTGCTTCCAGATTCCTCGACGTGCTCTGCCGCGCGTCGTTCGAGGAATTCGGCATGCAGGGCCCCGGGACACCGACATTCGATCAGTTGCGCGTCTTCCTGACCGTCGTCGAAACCGGGAGCTTTGCCGCAGCCGGTCGCCGTCTCAACCGCGCGACCTCGGTGATCAGCTATGCGATCGCGAATCTCGAGCTTCAGCTCGGCCTTCCGTTGTTCGATCGGAACTCGACGAGAAAACCGCAACTGACGGAAGCCGGGCGAGCCGTTCTCGGAGAAGCGCGAACGGTGGCACACAGCCTCGATGCGCTGCGCGCCAAGGTCGGCGGGATGCTGGGAGGCCTCGAATCCGAAGTCAGCCTCGTCGTCAGCGTCCTGCTGTCCGGCGCCAGGCTCGTCGACGTGCTGACCGCCTTCGAGCATGAATTCCCCAGCGTCGCGCTGCGGTTGAACGTCGAAGCCTTGGGCGCCATCCAGCAACACGTGGTCAGCAAGGCTGCGATGATCGGGATCAGCGTCGAACTCTGGGACGACGGCAGCAGCCCGCTCGAACATACCGCTATCGGGCATGTCGAGATGCTGCCTGTTGCGGCCCCCTCGCATCCCCTCGCCTCCGCCTCCGGGGTCAAGCCGGGCCTGGCCAGGGAGCATATCCAGCTCGTCATCGCGGATCGCTCGCCGCTGTCGAAGGGCCAGGAGTTCGGCGTGGTCGCCACGCGAACCTGGCGCCTTTCGGATCTCAGCTCGAAGCACACGCTGCTTCTCGCGGGAATCGGGTGGGGCAGCATGCCTGCGCACATGGTCGAGGCCGATCTCGCTGCCGGCCGCCTCGTCGAACTGCATGTTCCCGAAGCTACGCATCGCACGCTCCCACTCACGGCGATCTACCGAACCGACACGCCGCCCGGCCCGGCCGGACGTTGGCTGATCAACCGCTTCGTCGAACAGGTGGACGGGGGCAGTCTCGGCCAGACCATCGACGGAGCGAAGCCTTCGAGACGGCCTGCAGTGGCTGTAGCTGGATGATCGAGCGAGGCCGGTGTCTCTTCTCGTGACGCCGATGGAGATGGTCACCGTTCACGCTGGCAGCCCGCTTGCTCTGAAACAGGTGGAACATGCAGCCAGCCGGAAAGCTGCCGGTTCAGAGTGCCATTCGTGTATACAAAACGGGCACATCTGTCTCTCGAGGAGCACAACGCTTTGCGTGATACGTTACCTGCAGTCCTGACGCTCGCGAGTCTGCGAGAGGCTTACAGGGCTGGAACTCTGACGCCTGTCGACGTGATGGCGATCGTCGCCGATCGCATGGCGACATCGCAGGATCCGGCGATTTTCATCACCAGCGTTGCTCGGGACGAGTTGATCGCGGCCGCGCGCAGCCTGATGGAGAGGCATCCCCAGCCGAACTCGCTCCCGCTCTGGGGCGTGCCCTTCGCCGTGAAGGACAACATCGACGTTGCTGGCTTGCCGACCACGGCAGCCTGTCCCGCCTTTGCATACACAGCGTCCATCAATGCTCATGTCGTGGCCAAGCTCAAGGCAGCCGGCGCGCTGGTGACGGGGAAGACCAATCTCGATCAGTTCGCGACCGGCCTGAACGGGACGCGTTCGCCCTATGGTGAGCCGCGCAGCGTCTTCGATGCGGTCTACATTTCCGGAGGGTCCAGCTCGGGATCGGCCGTTGCCGTCGGTGCCGGGCTCGCGGCCTTCGCCCTCGGTACCGACACCGCCGGTTCGGGCCGGGTGCCGGCAGCCTTCAACAATCTCGTCGGCATCAAGCCGACACCGGGATTGCTCAGCACCAGCGGTCTGGTTCCGGCCTGCCGCAGCGTGGATTGCATCACCGTCTTCGCGACCAGCGTTGCGGACGGACTCGCCGTCCGCCATGTCGCGGAAGGGTTCGATGCGGCCGATGGCTATTCCAGACGGATCGGCAGCGTCCCGCTCCCGGCCAAGCCGCGCTTCGGCATTCTCTCCTCGGCCGACCGCGAGTTCTTCGGTGATGATGAAACCGAGCGCCTCTACGATGCCGCTGTCGCGCGGCTGGAGGCACTGGGGGCGCAACCGGTCGTCTTCGACTACGCGCCGTTCCGTGAGATCGCGGAGCTGCTCTACGGAGGTCCTTGGGTTGCCGAACGCCGCGCGGCCGTCGGATCGTTCATCGACACGAATGCCGACGATTTCGATCCGAGCGTGCGCGGCATCATTGAATCCGCGAGCCGGTTCAGCGCGGTCGATGCCTTCAACGGACAATACGCCTTCGAGGCGCTGAAGCGCCGCACGGAGGCCACCTGGGCCAACGTCGATCTTCTGCTGCTCCCGACCGCGCCAACGACCTATACCGTCGCGCAGATGAAGGCCGATCCGATCACGCTGAACAGCCGGCTCGGCCTCTATACCAACTTCACGAACCTGCTCGGCCTGGCGGCCATCGCCGTTCCGGCCGGTTTCCGCACCGACGGGCTGCCGGCGGGTGTGACGCTGATCGGCCCGGGCGGCAGCGACGATGCGCTGGCGCCGCTCGCGGACGCCTTACATCGCGGCGCGGAGTGCGGGATGGGCGTGGCGCGCACCGCCAGACTTCCCGAGGGGCCGCTTGCCGGCCCGGATTCCGGGGATCGGATCCCGGTGGCGGTGGTTGGAGCGCATCTATCCGGCTTTCCCTTGAACGGTCAGCTCCTCGATCTCGGAGGGCAGCTGATGCGATCCACCCGTACGGCGGCTGAGTACCGGCTCTACGTTCTGCCGGATACCGATCCTGCAAAGCCGGGCCTGCAGCGTGATCCAGGCTTTTCGGGACCTGGTATCGAAGTCGAGATCTGGTCTTTGCCCACGGCCGCATTCGGGCGTTTCGTCGCCGGCATTCCCGCCCCGCTCGGCATCGGTCGCGTCCGGCTCGCGGACGGAACCGATGTGGCGGGCTTCCTCGGCGAGGCCTACGCGCTGGCCGGTGCGGAAGAGATCACGCAGCACGGCGGCTGGCGGAGCTATTGCGCTGCCTAGCCGTGCACTGCCTCCTCACGTTGCGCTCCATTCATCACGCGGCCTCGAACAAGGGCACCTGTCGCATCTCCGGAACGAGCACCAAGCCCTTGTCGGTGATGCGAATTTGCGGGATGACCGAGAGCGGAATCAGGTTGAAGCCCATATAGGGGATCGCGCAGCCGGCGCGCTCCCAGGCGGCCTTGAGCGCTCTCACCTCCGTGGAAACCTCTCCGACCCGCTTGTCCGAGATCAGCCCAGCCACGGGGAGCGGAACCAGGGCGACCACCTTCCCGTCCTCGACGACGCTGACACCCCCTTGCGTCTCGGCGACGGCCTCGAGGGCCAGCCGCATGTCGGCCTCCGTCAGGCCGGCGACGATGACATTGTGGGAGTCATGCCCGACGCTGCTCGCCACCGCCCCCCGCTTGAGCCCGAAAGCGCTCAGGAGACCATGGGCGACGCGGCCACCGAGTACGTGGCGTTCGATCACGGCTACATGGCAGAGACCGTGCGCCGCGAGCGTTCCAGCCCAATCGGCGCCAGGAACGAGCGCGATGCGCTCATGGGTGAGCTCAATGCCGGGCAGCGTGGTGCGGATCGCGTTGACCGTGCACGCCTTCGCCGGCAGCGGTGGGATCAGCGCCGGCAGCGGATCCGGCAGATGCATCGTCTGGTAGGCGGCCTGCGGATAGCGGTAGGGCCGCGACAGCGCCTGTTCGAGCCTCGCTGTCGGCTTGCGGTCCTCAACGACCAGCTCGCCCCCGTACCAAGTCGACTGAGGAACGAGGTCGTCGTCGAGCAGAACGAGATCTGCCCGCCTCCCTCCCCCGAGGCCGCCGATCTCGGCGTCGAGCCCGAAGCGAGTCGCTGGATGCAGCGATCCCATCGACCAGGCCGCCGGTTTCGGAATGCCCATGCGGACGGCTTCGCGTACGACCCAGTCGAGCCCGAAATTCAGCAGGTCGTCGGCGTCGCGGTCGTCGGTGCAGACGCAGATGCGTTTCCACACGGCCTCGTAATCGATCACCGTGCCGATGGCCTTGGGCAGCGAGTGCCACGGCGTCGTCGGTGGTCCGCCGCGCAGAAAGATCCAGACGCCGGCCTCCAGCAGGTCGTCGGCAATATCAGCGTCGATGGCTTCGTGGGTGTCCGTGATGCCGCTTGCGGCATAGGGCGCCACGAATTCGCGGCCGTAGATATGGCCCGAGACTGGGCGGCCACGCTCGAGGGACGCGGCGATGATCGCATGCGCCCGCCGGTCGCCCATCGCGACGGCAACGAAGTCCATTTTCTCCCCGAGCCCGAGGGCCTCGGGCCAGGCGTCGAACAGAGCGGCAATCTTCTCAGGCGTGAGATCGCCGCCGGCCGTCTCGATATCGGGCGTCGTCGCCGGCACGGTGCTCGGCACGGTCAGATAGATGTTGAGCGGCGCAGCACGCGCATCCTCCAGCATCCATTCGACGCCGTTCCGGTCGAGCACATTGGCGATCTCGTGGCTGTCGCACATGATCGTCGTCGTGCCGTTGACGAGGGCAGCCTCGGCATAGGCGCAGGCCGTGATCATGCTGCTCTCGATGTGGAGATGCGGATCGACGAGTCCCGGTGCGATCAGCCCCCCTCTCGCATCGTATCGAAGGGCTACGCCCTTGTAGGACCCCGCTGGCTTGACCGCGGCGATCCTCCCGCCGGTCACCCAGACCTCGCGATCGGCGAGAATGCGCTCGGAATAGGTCGAGAGCACCCGCGCTCCGGTGATGACCAGGTCGGCATCCGCCCTGCCGCCAGCGACGTCGGCCAGGCGGCGCGTCATGCGGCTCAGGGGCTCGACGGAAAAGCGGTTCAGGGGCGTTTGATCGGTCATCGGACTCTGCTGTCGACGTGGCGGGGGATGCGGGCACGCATCATGCCACGGCGACGGTCGATCCGGCTTTCACATCGTATCGATGCGGGTGCCGATGCACGAAGGGGTCCATGCGCATTCTCCTGATCAACCCGAATACGAGCCACGGCGTGACCGATCTGCTGGCGGGCCAAGTCCGGCGGATCGCGGGATCTGCGGTCGACATCGTGCCGGTGACGGCGCGCTTTGGTGCGCGCTACATCGCCGGCCGAGCCGCCCTCGCCATCGCCGGTCACGCGGCGCTGGATGCCCTGGCCGAGCACGTCCAGGGCTGCGACGCGGTCTACCTCGCCTGTTTCGGTGATCCGGGCCTCGCCGCACTGCAGGACGTGTCGCCCGTGCCGGTGGTCGGCATGGCCGAAGCCGCGTGCCGAAGCGCTGCGGACAAGGGCCGCTTCGGCATCGTCACCGGTGGTGCGGTCTGGGAGCCGATCCTGCGAGAGTTCGTCACGACGCTGGGCCTCGCCAATAGTCTGGGGGGCATTCGCACCATCGACCGGACGGGCGGCGAGATCGCCTCCGATCCGCAGGGTTCGCTTGACGCGATCGTTTCGGCCTGCTGCGCCTGCGCCGGCGACGATGGCGCCGGGACCGTCATCCTCGGAGGGGCCGCCTTGGCGGGGATCTCCAGCCGCATTCAATCGCGTGTCCCGGTTCCGCTGCTCTGCTCAGTCGAGGCGGGAATGCAGGCAACCTTGGTTGCTGCGGTGGCTGGCAGGCTGTCCTCCGCGAGAGCGCCGATGTCCGAAACGGTCGGCCTCTCCACTGCTCTTGCGAGGCTGCTTGCTCATGAATGAGGCAGCCGATGCATGGGGGTTTTGTGACGCGCTGACGCCCAGGTCATCCGGTGACGCCAAGGCATCGCAGCGCTCGAAAACGAGTACTCGCCGCGCTCGCAGGAGCGGCCTAATCCACTCCCGTCGCCGCACGTCATTCGCGCGGCGCCAGCATCCGAACAGTCGAGCGGCCCATGCCTGAATGCCTCGTTTTCCGCATCCCGACACGCCACCCGGCGGATGTCTCCGGCCTCGTAGAGCTGATCGATTCCGGAAAGGTGAAGGCCGACGAGATCGTGGCTGTGTTCGGCAAGACCGAGGGCAATGGCTGCGTCAACGACTTCTCCCGTCCTCTGGCGGTGATGGCGCTGGAGACCCTGTTGGCAGCGCGCCTCGGCTGCACGCCGCATGAGATCGGTACCCGCGTCGCCCTCGTCATGTCCGGCGGTACCGAAGGCGGCCTCTCGCCCCACTTCCTCGTCGTCGCCCGCCGCGAGACGGACGAGGGATCGGTCCACAAGGGTCCCGGTTCGCTTGCCGTCGGCACGGCCTTCACCGCGCCGTTCCGGCCGGAGGAGATCGGCCGGATGGCACAGGTGCGCGCGACGGCATCCGCGGTCCGGCAGGCCATGGAGGTAGCCGGCATCACCGATCCCGCCGATGTCCACTTTGCCCAGGTGAAGTGTCCGCTCCTGATCAGCGAGCGGATTGCGGATGCGGAAGCGCGCGGACAGACGGTGGTCACCCACGACACCTATGCCTCGATGGGCTTTTCCAGAGGGGCATCCGCCCTCGGGATCGGGCTCGCGCTCGGCGAATTGACCGAGGACCAGCTCTCCGACGCCGTGATCTGCCGGCAGTCGGAGCTGTTCTCGGGGCGCGCTAGCACCTCGGCGGGGATCGAGCTCATGCGCAACGAGGTGATCGTGCTCGGCAATGCGCCGAGCTGGCACGGGCCGCTGCGCATCGCCCATCGCGTCATGCGCGACGGGATCGACCTCGATGCGATCCGCGGCGCGCTCGGCGACCTCGGCCTCAGCGCCGCGGGGCAGCTCGCGCCGAGCCAGGCGGAGCGCGTTGTGGCCCTGCTCGCGAAGGCCGAACCTTCCGGCAATGGGTTGATCCGCGGCAGGCGTCACATCATGAACGATGACAGCGACATCAACGCCACGCGTCACGCCCGTGCCCTGGTCGGCGGCGTTGCGGCCGCTGCGATCGGCCGAACCGACCTCTTCGTGTCGGGCGGTGCCGAACACCAGGGGCCCGATGGCGGTGGTCCAGTCGCGATCATTGCGGACATGAGAGCGTAGCCCTCGAATGCCAGAGTACGATCTCGCAATCCGTGGCGGCACGGTCGTCACGGCAACCGACACCATCCGAGCCGATATCGGCGTTCGCGACGGTCGCATCGCAGCAGTCGCCGATCGGCTCGCCGATGCCGCGCGCACCATCGATGCCAGCGGCCTGCTGGTGCTTCCCGGCGGCATCGACAGTCACGTTCATATCGCCCAGCCATCCGGCCCCGGCATCGTGATGGCGGACGATTTCGCCTCAGCGACGCGGGCCGCGGCCGCGGGCGGAAATACCTGCGTGATGCCCTTCGCACTGCAGCCACGTGGTCAATCGCTGCGGGAGACGGCCCTCGCCTATCGCGCCCTCGCGGAGGGGCAGTGCCACATCGACGTGGCGATCCATCTGATCGTCAGCGACCCCACGCCGGCCGTTCTCGGCCAGGAGCTCCCGGCGATGATCGGCGCGGGCTTCACCTCGTTCAAGGTCTTCATGACCTACGACGATCTGGTCCTGAACGACCGCCAGATCCTTGACGTGTTCGACGTCGCCCGCCGCGAGGGCGCCCGCGTGATGGTCCATGCCGAGGGCTATGACGCGATCCGCTACATGACCGAGCGCATGGAGCGCTCGGGCCAGACAGGGCCCTATGGCCACGCCTTGTCCCGTCCGCAGACGGTCGAACGGGAGGCTGCGCATCGCGCGATCAGCCATGCCGAGCTCGTCGACCTGCCGATCGTGATCGTACACGTCTCCGGTGGCGAGGCGATGGAGCAGATCGCCTGGGCGCAGGAGCGCGGCATGAAAATCCATGCCGAGACCTGCCCCCAATACCTCACGCTGACCGCCGAAGACATGAAGGGGCTCGGGCAGGACGACCCGCTGGCAGGCTCGAAATACGTCTGCTCGCCGCCCGTCCGCGACACCGCAAGCCAGGAGCAGATCTGGTCGGGCATCCAGCGCGGCGTTTTCGATGTGGTCTCCTCGGATCATTGCCCGTTCCGCTACGACGAGACCGGAAAGCGCAATCCCAAGGGGCGAACCTCGTTCCGCTGGATTCCGAACGGCATCCCCGGCATCGAGACGCGCCTGCCGATCCTGTTCTCCGAGGGTGTCTCGAAGGGGCGGATCTCCTTGAACCGGTTCGTGGCGTTGAGTGCGACGAACCACGCGAAGCTCTACGGGCTCTATCCGCGCAAGGGCTCGATCGGGCCGGGTTTCGACGCGGACCTGACCTTGTGGGACCCGAACCGGCGCGAGGTCATCCGCCAGGAGATCCTGCACCACGGCGCCGATTATACGCCCTGGGAGGGTTTCGCGGTGACAGGCTGGCCCGTCATGACGATCGCAGGCGGGTCCGTGATCGTCGAGGATGGGCGCATTCTCGAGGAGCCGGGGCGCGGCCGCGTACTCGACCGCGAGATCGACCGCACGAAGCTGAGCCCGCGCCTCTAGAACGCAGCTTGTGTATACAACATGGCCCGCCGCTTGCAGGTGGCGGGACATGAATGTCGAGCTGATCCGCCTGACCAAACGCTACGGCGAAACCACCGCCGTCGATGCCATCGATCTGAAAGTGCCCTCGGGTGCCTATTGCTGCCTGCTAGGGCCCTCGGGCTGCGGCAAGACCACGACCCTGCGCATGATCGGCGGGCACGAGACCGTGACCGGCGGCGAAGTGGTGATCGGCCCGCGGGCAGTCGGCAACGCGCCGCCGGCGGCCCGCGGCACCGCCATGATGTTCCAGAGCTATGCGCTCTTTCCCCACCTCAATTGCCGCGACAACGTCGCCTTCAGTCTGAAGATGCGCGGCCTGCCGAAAGCCGAGCGCCACGCCAGGGCGTCGCAGATGCTCGACCTCGTCCAGATGGGGCACCTCGCCGAGCGCCTGCCGGCCCAGCTCTCCGGCGGCCAGCAGCAACGCGTGGCGCTCGCCCGCGCCCTCGTGACTGGCCCGAAGGTCCTGCTGCTCGACGAGCCGCTCTCGGCGCTGGACCCGTTCCTCCGGGTCAAGGTGCGGGCCGAGCTGAAGCGCATCCAGGCCGAGCTCGGCCTCACCTTCATCCACGTCACCCACAGCCAGGAGGAGGCCATGGCGCTCTCCGATTTGGTGGTGGTGATGAACGGGGGGCGCATCGAGCAGGCGGCCGATCCACGAAGCGTCTTCGAGAAGCCCGCCACCGGCTTCGTCGCCCGCTTCATCGGCGGCCACAACGTCATCCGGCTGCCGGGATCCGAGATCGCCGTGCGGGCGGACCGGATGCGGCTCGGCTCGGAGGCCGGTCCCGAGGCCGTGCCCGCTCGCGTCGTTTCGGTCGAGTACCAGGGCACGAGCGTTCATGTCGGCCTTGCCCCCGAACGAACCGATGACGGCGCCGGCCCGCTCACGGCGATCATCGCCGACGAGGCCTTTGCGCTGAGGCCGCTCGCTTTGGGCGATGCCATCGCGGTGGGCTGGGATGCCACCGCCGCACACCGTCTGCACGGCTGATAGCCGGACAGCTCTTCGTACTTCCCATGAGGACGACAACGATGACCGATTTCCACAAGCCGACTCGGCGTGCCCTGTTGAAAGGCGCAGGTGCCGCGGGTTTCGCCCTTGGATCTGGCGCGGTCACCGGCTTCCCCGCCGTGATCTCGGCCGAGCCCGTCACTCTTCGCTATCTCGGCACGGCGGTGAACCAGTCGGCCGACATCGTGAAGAAAGTGAAGGAAGATCTCGGCATCAACCTCGAATACATCCCCGTGATCACGGACGAGGTGACGAAGCGCGTCGTTACGCAGCCGAATTCCTTCGACATCCTCGATACCGAGTTCTTTAGCCTGAAGAAGATCATTCCCTCGGGCAACATCGTCGGCATGGATGCCAAACGCATCAAGAACGCCGATAAGATCACCAGCGTTTTCACGAAGGGCGAAGTCGACGGCAAGAAGATCGGCGATCAGGGCACTGCGCCGAAGAAGGTGTTTTATCTCGAAGGGCAGTCGAGCAAGAGCTTCGCCAGCTCGCCGACCGAGTGGATCACGCTGATCCCCGTGACCTACAACGCCGATACGCTCGGCATCCGTCCGGACCTGATCAAGCGGCCGATCTCAAGCTGGAAGGAGCTCCTGAACTCCGAGTTCAAGGGCAAGGCCTCGATCCTGAACATCCCCTCGATCGGCATCATGGATGCGGCAATGGTGGTGGAGTCGATGGGTGACTACACCTACGGCGACAAGGGCAACATGACGAAGGCCGAGATCGACCGCACCATCAAGGTCCTGATCGAGGCTAAGCGCGCCGGTCAGTTCCGCGCCTTCTGGCAGGACTTCAACGAATCCGTGAACCTGATGGCCTCGGGCGAGACGGTAATCCAGTCGATGTGGTCGCCCGCCGTCACCAAGGTCCGCACGCAGGGCGTGGCTTGCGTTTACCAGCCCCTCAAGGAGGGCTACCGTGCCTGGGCGACGGGCTTCGGCCTGCCGAAGACGCTCACCGGCAAGAAGCTCGACGCGACCTACGACTTCATCAACTGGTTCCTGTCCGGCTGGGCCGGCGCCTATCTCAACCGCCAGGGTTACTATTCGGCCGTGCTGGACACCGCCAAGACCCACATGGAGCCCTACGAGTGGGCCTACTGGATGGAGGGTAAGGCTGCCGAGAAGGACATCCGCGGCCCCGATGGATCCGTGCTGGAGAAGGCCGGGACCGTGCGTGACGGCGGCTCGTTCGAGGCCCGCATGGGCTCCGTCGCCTGCTGGAACGCGGTGATGGACGAGAACACCTATATGGTCCGCAAGTGGAACGAGTTCATCGCGGCGTGAGCCTGGAGCCTCGCTCGTGACAGAACTCGTGTTACCGACATCCGCGGCGGCCTCGAACGAGGCCGCCGAAAAGAAGCCGGCAACGGCTTCCCGTCGCCGCAACGGCCTCGCCTATTGGCAGGCGGCGCCGATGGCCTTCGTCTTCCTGGTCTTCCTCGTCGTGCCGCTCGTGCTGACCGTCGTCGTCAGCTTCTGGCAGTACAATGAATACGAAATCATCCCGGCTTTCACGCTGCAGAATTATGCGGATGTCTTCGAGGGCTGCCTCTCACTCAGCGAGCCCTGCACCACGGTGCGGACCTATCTCTCGACACTGAAGTTCTGCCTGCTCGCCTGGCTCTTCACCCTCGGAATCGGCTTCACGGTGGCCTATTTCCTGGCCTTCCAGATCCGCAGCCGAACCACGCAGATGGTGCTGTTCCTGATCTGCACGATCCCGTTCTGGACCTCGAACGTGATCCGCATGATCTCGTGGATGCCCCTGCTCGGACGCAACGGCCTCGTCAACGAGACCCTGCAGCGGATGGGACTGATCTCGAAGCCGATCGAGGGTCTGCTCTATTCGGACTTCTCGGTCGTTCTCGCCTGCGTGCATCTCTACACGGTCTTTATGATCGTCCCGATCTTCAACAGCATGGCACGCATCGACCGTTCGCTGATCGAGGCAGCCTACGATGCCGGGGCGACGGGATGGCAGACCTTGCGCAACGTCGTCATCCCGCTCTGCAAGCCCGGCATCGCCATCGGCTCTATCTTCGTGATCACGCTGGTGATGGGCGATTTCGTTACCGTCGGCGTGATGGGAGGCCAGCAGATCGCCTCCGTCGGCAAGGTCATCCAGGTGCAGATGTCCTACCTGCAATTCCCGATGGCGGCGGCGAACGCCGTCGTGCTGCTCGGCGCCGTGATGCTGATGATCCTCGCTCTCGGCCGGGTCATCGATCTCAGGAAGGAACTGTGAGGTGAGCGACCGTCCGCGCGGCATCGGCTTCTATGGCCTGGCCCTGTTCTTCGCCCTGTTCGTCCTGTTCCTCTACGGGCCGACCCTGACGATCCTCGTGCTCAGTTTCCAGGGGCCGGAGGGCGGTCTCACCTTTCCGATGAACGGCGTCTCGACGCATTGGTTCGCCAAGCTCTGGGAAGGCGCCGGGGTCGTCGACATCTGGGCGGCTCTGGCGCGTTCGCTGCGCCTCGGGCTCGCGGTGATGCTGCTCACCGTCGTGATCGCGTTCTTCGCCGGGCTTGCATTCCGCAAGCATTTCCGTGGCGAGGGTGGGCTGTTCGTGCTCGCGATCGCGAGCCTGATTGTGCCATCGATCGTGGTGTCGCTCGGGATCGGACTGGAATTCCGGCTGATCGATGAGGCAATCAATGCCATGGCTTCGGCGACCGGCTGGGAATGGCTGCAGGACCACGGCACGCTGATGGGGCTATCGACCTCGGCACTCGGTGCACATCTGACGTGGACGCTTCCCTTCGGCCTCCTGATCATGTTCGCGGTCTTCAACCGCTTCGATCCGGCCTACGAGGAGGCCGCCCGCGATCTCGGCGCGAGCGGCGCCCAGACGCTCCGCCATGCCGTGGTGCCGATCCTGGCGCCCTCGCTGGTTGGCGTCGCCCTTTTCGGCTTTACTCTGTCCTTCGACGAGCTGGCGCGAACCAGCCAGGCCATCGGTGGCCGTAACACCCTGCCGCTCGAACTCCAGGGCCTGACCACCACGGTGACGACGCCCGAGATCTACGCGCTGGGCACGCTCACCACCGGGATGTCGCTGGTTGTGATCGCCTCGGCCCTGTGCGCCGTCCTCTGGCTTCAGCGCCGGCGTGCCCGGAGAGGATTGCTCGCCTGACCGGCGGGCTGGCGCGATGTCACCGCACACACGGCCCAAGCTTGGCCGTTAGATTGCATACTTGATCTGGTCAGCCTCAACTCCGGAGCGATCAGATGTGTCTTGGTGACGACCCGACCTGTGCCGCCTTCGCGGAGCATCGCCTCCGATATCGTCGTGACATGGAGCCGGAGCGCCGGGCGTTCCTGAAGAGCAGCTTCGTCGCCACGGGCGGCATGGCCGCCATGGCGGCCGGCGGTCTCTCGCTGGTCAGCCCGGCTTTGGCCGAGGCAAGCCATTCGAAGCTCAAGCACACCGCTCACTACCATCTGCCCGCCAATGCGGAGACCGTGCACTGGGGCTATTTCTCCAAGAGCCTCAAGCCACAGGTCGAGATTGCCTCCGGCGATTTCGTGACCATCGAGACCCTGACCCATCAGGCGAGCGACGATGCCGAACGCATGATCGACGGCGACCCCGGTGCAGAGAGCGTCTATCTCTGGACGAAGGACAAGATGGGCGTGAGCCCGCGCGGCGCAGGCCCGATGGATGCCAAGCTTGGCCCCGGCGGTGGCCTCGGCGTGCATATCTGCACGGGGCCGGTGGCCATTCGCGGGGCCGAGCCAGGTGACGTGCTCGAGGTGCGCATCCTCGACGTGGCGCCACGCCCCAGCGCGAACCCGAAATTCAAGGGCCTCGCCTTCGGCAGCAACGCGGCGGCCTGGTGGGGCTACCACTACAAGGACCTCATCACCGGCGACAAACCGCGCGAGGTGGTGACCATCTACGAGGTCGATGCCACCGGTAACCGCGACTGGGCCCGCGCCGTCTACAGCTTTCGCTGGCCCGGCGTGACCGATCCGTTCGGCGTCTCGCATCCGACGATCGACTATCCTGGCTTGCCGGTCGACCACTCGAAGACGAAGCGCAATTTCGAGGTCCTGAAGGGCATCCGCGTGCCGATCCGCCCGCATTTCGGCACGATGGGCCTCGCGCCGGCCGAGTCCGACAAAGTGAACTCGATCCCGCCCAGCTATACCGGCGGCAACATCGACAACTGGCGCATCGGCAAGGGCGCGACGATGTACTATCCGGTGGCGGTGCCGGGCGCGATGTTCTCGGTGGGCGATCCTCATGCGAGCCAGGGTGATTCCGAACTCTGCGGTACGGCGATCGAGTGCTCGCTCACCGGCACCTTCCAGTTCATCCTCCACAAGAAGGCCGATCTCGCCGGCACCTCGCTGGAGGCGCTCGACTTCCCGATGATCGAGACCAGCGAGGACTGGGTGCTGTCGGGCTTCAGCTACCCCAACTACCTCAAGGATCTCGGCCCCGAGGCGCAGAGTGCGATCTTCGAGAAATCCTCCATCGACCTCGCCATGCGCGACGCCTTCCGCAAGATGCGCCAGTTCCTGATGCACGCGAAGGGACTGACGGAGGACGAGGCGATCTCGCTGATGTCGATCGCCGTCGACTTCGGCATCACCCAGGTCGTCGACGGCAACTGGGGCGTCCACGCCATCGTCAAGAAGGCGATCTTCGCCGAACGGCCGGTGTGATCGTCCTTCGGCTGCAGGGCGCCCCCTCAGCGCTCTGCGGCCGCTGCCATCATCGCCTTGTAGATCCGATCGGGCGCGAAGGGCGTCGATGTCAGCCGTGCGCCCGTCGCGTCGCGGATCGCGTTGCCGAGCGCGGCGGCGACGGGGTTATAGGGCGCCTCGCTCATCGACTTCGCCCCAAGCGGACCCACGCTGTCATAGGTGTCGGCGAACAGTACCTCGGTGCGCGGGACATCGGCGCAGGTCGGGATGTGATAGCTGCGGAACGTCCGGGTGGTGGCGCGGCCCTCGTCGTCGAAACGATAATCCTCGTAGAGGGCCGCCCCCAACGCCTGTGCGATACCGCCCTCCACCTGCCCTCGGCACTGCATCGGGTTGATGACGACGCCGGCATCGGCGGCCTGCACGCTCTTGAGGATACGCAGCTGTCCGGTTTCCGGGTGAACGGCGACGCGGAACGCCTGGACGTTGAAGGCCACCGAGCGCGGGCTGCCATCCGATTCTGCTTTTACCTCGAGCAGCGGGCCGTCCGCGAGCGCGGTCAGCGGAATCGCTCCCCGCGGCGTCTCGACGGCCTGGCGTGTCAATCGGCATTCGGATGGCTCGACGCCCATGCGTGATGCGGCTGTCGAGCGGATCGCCTCTGCCAGGGCCAGCGACGCGCGCAGATTGGCCTGGCCCGCCACGACGGTGCCGGTGCTGCCATAGGCGCCCGTGTCATGCGCCACGGCATCGGTGTCGGCCTGCCGCAACCGGATGCGGTCAGGCGTCGTACCCAGCACCTGGGCCGCGATCTGGGTATGAACGGTGCTGGTGCCGTTGCCGAATTCCGCCGTCCCGATCGCGAGCCCGTAACCGCCATCCAGTTCGAGCCGGATCGCGGCATGCGCGAAGTGACCGCGCGGTGGGATCGTATCGATCATGGCCAGCGCCATCCCAGAGCCGATCAACCATTCGGGTCCGGGCGGTGGCGAGCCGGGATCGTCCGCGAGCGCGGCCTGGGCGAGGCCGAGGCACTGGTCGAGCCCATAGGAGCCGTAGAGGACGTCGTGCGGCTCCAGGCTGGTAGAAACCATCGGATTGCCGGGTCTGACCGCATTGAGCCTGCGAAACGCGAAAGGATCGATCCCGAGCATCCGGCTCAACTCATCCATCGCAGATTCGATGGCGAAGATCGTCTGGCTGAGCCCGTATCCGCGGAACGCGCCGGCGGGCAGCGTATGCGTGTAGACCGCATAGCCTTCGACCCGCTTGTTCGGGACGTTGTAGACGGAGAGGCACTCGTTGCAGCCGTGGTGCAGGACGCCGCCGGCATGGTTGCCGTAGGCCCCGGTATTGGAGACCACCTTCAGCGAGATTGCCGTCAGCCGGCCATCGGCGGTGGCGCCGAGCTTCACGCGGACCTGCATCGGATGGCGTGTCGTGGCAGCGGTGAATTGCTCCTCCCGCGTCATCTCGTATTTGACCGGCCGCCCTGTCTTGAGGACGGCGAGGGCGACGATGTCTTCGGTGAGCATCTCCTGCTTGCCGCCGAAGCCGCCGCCGACCCGCGCGCAATGAACGCGCACCTTCTCGCGTTCGAGCCCGAACAGCCTGCAGAGCGCATCCCGCGTCAGGAACGGCACCTGCGAGGAGGTCCGCAGGACGAGCCGCCCGTCCTCATCGAGCCAACCGAGCGCGCCATGCGTTTCCAGATGCGCGTGCTGGACACGCTGGGACACGAAGTCCTGCTCGTAGACTGCCGCCGCTTCCGCAAAGCCGGCCTCGACATCGCCAATGGCGCCATGCGCCTCCGCGGCAAGATTGGGGTGGGCCAGTAGCGGCGGCGCGTCCTCGCCGGGCTCGGGCGGTGTCCGATCGGCCGGATCGTGGACGAGTGGCGCGTCGGTGCGCATCGCCACTTGCGGGTCGAACACGGCCGGACGCGTCTCGTAGGTGACCCGAAGCGCCCGCAGCCCAGCCTCGGCCGCAGCCTCACTCTCGGCGACGACCGCCGCGACGCGCTGGCCGACGAAGCGCAGGATCGGATCGAGCAGCAGGGTATCGGCCGCGTCGTCTCGGGGATTTTCGTGCCGGCCCGTCGAGAACCGGCGTCCGGGCGCATCCTCATGGGTCAGCACCGCGACGACGCCGGGCAGCGCCAAGGCCGCCCCGCGCTCAATGCCCACGATCCGCGCATGCGCGTAAGGAGAGCGCAGCACCTTCATGTGCAGGGTGCCGGGCATGGCAAGATCGAAGGTATAGGGCGTCCGGCCGGAGACCACGCCGGTGCTGGCAGGCGCCGGCAGGTTGCTGCCGACCGGGCCTTTGCCGTTGCCTCCCGACACCTCGACATGACCGATTCCGGCCACGGCATCCCAGATCGCGCGGTACCCGGTGCATCGGCAGAGGTTGCCCTTGAGCGCCGTGCCGAGATCCTGCCGCTGCGCCTGGTTCAGTGCCGCCGCCGTCATGATCATGCCGGGCGTGCAGAAGCCGCATTGAAAGCCCTGCGCGGCAAGGAAGGCCTCCTGCATCGGGTGGAACTGCTCGGGTGGCCCCGACGATATCTCGCAAGGACCGGCAAGACCTTCGATCGTGGTGACGATCCGACCCTCCGCCTTGAAAGCAGGCAGCAGGCAGGAATGGATCGGCTCCCCGTCGAGATGCACGGTGCAGGCGCCGCAATCGCCGGCATCGCAGCCCTTCTTGACTCCGAACCAGCCGAGGTCCCGCAGCAGCGTGCGAAGGCACTGGCCCGGGGCATGATGCGCCTCCTGGAGCTGACCATTGACGGTGAGCTTCATCGGGCGGTCCCTTCCTCGAATTCCCGGCGGATTTCCTCCGCGAGCAGCCCCGTCACGTGCTGGCGCCAATCCGGCGAGCCATGGGGATCGTCGTACCAGCCGACCCCTTGGGTTCCGTCTGCAATGGCCTGCCGGAGCGCGGCCGCATCCGGCAGGCCGGGGAAGGACAGCCGAACGGGGCGCGGCGTCGATGCCGTGACGATCAGCGTGAACCCGCCGGATGGGCCCAAGCTTCCGACGAGAAGTGCGCCTGACCGGCCGTTCGGGGACAGCGAGATCTGCCGGAAAGCTGTGCGGCGTCGTAGAGCCTCGGTCGGCACGTCGATGCTGCGCAGCAGCTCGCCAGCTCTCAGCGCCGTCTTCTGCGGCCCCAGCACGAACTCCATCACCGGAAGATGACGCGTGCTGCCATCGACCGCGAGGAGCGTGCAGACGCCGTCGAGAGCTGCCGTCAGAGCGATCATCGGCCCCGCCGGAAGCGCCATGCAGAGATTGCCGCCCACGGTGGCGCGGTTCCAAATCTTGAACGAGCCGAGCAAGGCACGGCAGCATTGGTTGATGAGCGGTGCTGCGAGCCAATCCGTGGGGAGCTCCAGCCGGTTGAGTTCGGCGATGGTGCAGGTCGCAGCAATGCCGAGGCCGTCGGGGCGGATCGTGCTCGGCTGCCAATGAAAGCTCGAAAGGTCGATGAGCCGGGTCAGGCTCGGCTGCGGTTCCGAGAACAGCCACGTGCCACCCGCGAGCCACGCATCGCCGGCCTCCCAGGAGGGAAGCTCGTCGAGCCCGCGGGGCGTCAGAACGCTGCTGATGGTCGTGAGATCCATGATCGCGCCGCTTGCAAGAGTCCGTCCAAAGCAAAGCTCGCCAAAACAAAGTTCGCATCGTCATCGCCCGGATGATCGCTAAGCGCGCGTCCCGGCCCTCAAATGTACTGCGGATGTCAGCGGCGAAACGGGGTCGCCAGTGCGCGCGGCGCTGTCTGGCGCCCGACGAGGCCGGCGACCGCGAGGAACGCCAGGAGATACGGCATCATGATCAGGAGCGCATTCGGCACGTCTAATCCGATGGCCGGCAGCTGGAACTGGAGGGCCGTAGCCGCCCCGAACACGAAACAGGCGACCACCGTGCGGCCCACCGTCCAGTTGCCGAAGATCACGGCGGCGATCGCAAGATACCCGGCGCCGTTGGTCATCCCTTCCGTGAAGGTGTGGATGTCGCCGATGGACAGGAAGGTGCCGGCGAGCGCCGCGAGCATGCCGGTCATCAGGATGGCGCCGAAGCGCAGGGCCTCGACCGACAGCCCGGCGCGTTCGAGGGTGCGCGGATCGTCGCCTGCCGCCGTCAGCGCGATCCCGATCGCGGTCTGGCGGAGCACGAAGGCCGCCAAGATGACGACCACGATGGCTGCATAGACGAGCCAGACCTGCCGGAAGACCGCCTCTCCAAAGACTGGGATGTCGCCGAGAAGTGGCGGTGTCCAGGCGGGGAAGCCGGGGATGGTCTCGCGCGAGCGCGCGCCGAAGATCTCGCGATAGGCAAGCGTCGTTGCGCCAAGGACCAGGATGTTGAGGCCGAGGCCGGTGACGATCTGGTTCGCGCGTAGGACGACGGTGAGAAACGCCTGGATCAGTGCCACGGGCAGCGCCGCCAGGAGGCCGACAAGAAGCCCGAGCGAGGGAGATCCCGTGGCCCAGGCCCCGACGGCGCCTCCGAAGGCGCCCGCGAGCATCATGCCCTCGATGCTCATGTTGAGGACCCCTGCCCGCTCGCTGATCAGCTCGCCGATGGCGGCCAAGAGCAGCGGCATAGCGAGGCGGATCGAGGAGCCGATGAAGACGGCGAGAAGTGCGGCGGTCATCCTCGTTTCAATGCCCGGCGTCGCGCCGGTCGAGCCAATAGGCCGCTCCGGCGACGGTGAGGATGATGAGCCCCTGCATGACCTGAATCAGTGCCGTGGGGATGCTTGCCCCCATCTCCATGCTGATCCCAGCCGAACGGAGGAAGCCGAACAGCAGTGAGGCCGCGATGACACCGAGGACCGATCCTCGCGAGAGCAATCCGACGACGAGTCCATCGTAGCCGTAGCCCGAGGAGAAGCCGGCCCGTAGCGAGTATTGTTCTCCGAGCAGCATCAGGCCGCCGGCAAGGCCGCCGAAGGCGCCGGCGATCGCGAGCGCCGTCACGACCGTCGTGGCGTAGGAGAAGCCGGCGCGGGTCGCGGCGGTCGGATTGAGCCCGACTGCGTGGAGCTGGAAGCCGAAGCGCGAGCGTGTCAGGACGAGAGCGACCACCACGGCGAGGACGATCGCGGCCAAGAGTCCGGCCGTCACGGGTGCGGCGGCATCACCGGTCAGGAGCGGGATCTGGGTCGCCTCGGGAACCGGCAGCGATTCCGGAAGGGTCGCGGCGCTCGTCATGGGCTGGCGCAGCAGCGCCGTCGACTGGACGCACCAATAGACCAGCCAGACTGCAATGAAGGAGAGCAGCAGCGTGCTGATGACCTCGTTGGTGCCGATCCGCGCCTTCAGGACTCCTGCCAAGGCACCCCAGGCGGTCCCCGCCAAGGTCGCACCGAGAAGGGGAACGAGGAAAGCCAACCCGAAGGGCAGCGCGCCGACCCCGTGCTGCAGGGCAAGAGCCGTCGCAGCAATCCCGCCCACGGCGATCTGGCCCTCGCCTCCGACATTGGTCAGCCCAGCACGGTTCGCCAGGATGAAGCCGAGCCCGATCAGCGCGTAGACGACCGATCGATTGAGCGAAACCGAGATCGCATAGGGCGATCCGATCGTGCCGTCGACAAAGCTCTCGAGGGCATCGCGGAAAGGCACGCCGAGCATCGCAATCAGGGCGATGCCGGCCAAGGCTGCTGTGAGCACCGCGAGGACAGGAACCAGGAGCCCCAGCGGCGCACGGCCAGTGCCGAGCAAAGTCGAGCTCGCGCTCATGCGGCCTTCTCCGAAATCGCGGGCTCTTCGGGAGCAGCCTGGCCGGCCATCATCGCGCCGATGGCGTTGCGGTGACGAGGATCGGACGGTCGCTCGCCGACGATGCGGCCGCGATAGATCACCGCGATCCGATGGGCGACGGTCAGGACCTCGTCGAGTTCGGACGAGATCAGCAGCACTGCGACGCCACGGGAAGCCGCCTCCCGGATCAGCGCATAGACCGCCTCGACCGCGCCGACATCGAGCCCGCGGGTTGGCTGGGCGGCCAACAGGAACCGCAGGCCAGGCGCGGTTAGCTCACGAGCGAGCACCGCCTTCTGCTGGTTGCCGCCTGAGAGACGGCCGAAGCGTGCATCGGGTCCGGTCGCGCGCACGTCGAAGCGCTGCATCATTTCGGCCGCGGCGTCGTACATTGCCTGACGCCGCAGCAGGCCGAAACGCGTGAAATCGCCGGTGCGGTTGAGAAAGATGTTCTCGGCGACGCTCATGTCGACGATCGCACCGACACGGTGTCGATCCTCAGGAACGATACCGATTCCGGCTTGCGTGAAGGCGGTCGGCTTGCGTCCCGTCAGATCCTGCTCGCCGAGAAAGAGTCGGCCGCTATCGGGAGCGCGCAGGCCCGCCAGAATGAGCCCTAGCTCGCTCTGCCCATTGCCCTCAACGCCGGCGAGCCCGACGATCTCGCCGGCGCGCAGGGTCAGCGTAACGCCGTTGAGCCGCGTGGCGCCATCCGCGTCACGCTGCGAGATGTTGTCGATCTGGAGGACATCCGGGCCGGCTGGAATCTCGGCGGGCTTCGGTTTGTCCGGCTTCTCCGCAGGGCCTGCCTCGGCAACACCGAGTGTGGCGGCCATTGCCGAATCCAGAGTGTCGAGGTCGCGACGGATCATGGCGCGCACCAGCCGCTCGATCTCGCGGGCCGGTGCCTCCGATGTCGCCGCGACCTGCCCCTGGCGAAGAACGGTCGCGCGATCGGCCGCCTCCCGGATCTCGGCGAGCTTGTGGGTTACGAGCAGGACCGCCGCGCCCTCCTCCGCGACCCGGCGGCAGACGCCGAGCAGGCTGCGGATCTCGTCGGGCAGCAGCACCGCCGTCGGCTCGTCGAGGATGAGCAGGCGCGGCTCCAGCATCAGGCACTTGACGATCTCGACCCGCTGGCGCTCGCCGATCGAGAGATCGCCGACACGTGCGAAAGGCGCGAGCGCGAGGCCGTATCGCTCCGCGAGCCCATCGAGGCGCCTGGCCCAGCCGCGCCGGTCGAGGATGCCCCGGACGCGGCCGAGCATCAGGTTATCGACGACGCTCATCTCGTCGACGAGACTGAAATGCTGATGAACCATCGCGATCCCGGCCGCGAGGGCGTCCCGCGGCCCAACCGGACGATAGGGCTTACCCTCGACGCGCATCTCGCCCTCGCTCGGCGGATGCATGCCGAAGACGAGATTGCAGAGCGTCGATTTCCCAGCGCCGTTCTCGCCGAGCAGGCAATGGACTTCGCCCGCCCGGATCGTCAGGTCGACGGCCGACAGCGCGGTGAACGCGCCGAATCGACGGGTCAGCCCGTCGAGTTCGAGCAGGGCGCCGGAGGATTTCGCGTCCGTGACGGGAGCGTTCACCCCTCCAGGACCTTGATCTTGCCAGCGAGAATGTCTGCCTTGATCGCGTCGAGCTTGGCCTTCATCTCCGGCGTCGCGCCGCAGATGATCATGTCCGAAGCTTCGGGGCCCATAGCGAGGCCGAACGGCTTGTAACCGGCGGCCCAGCTGCCACCGACGAACTGGTCTAAGGCGTAGCGAACCTGATAGCCGACGCCAGTGATCGAGTAGGCGACGTAGAGCGGATCGGAGCCGCAATAGTTCGCGTAGCTCCCGATAATGTGGGTGCTTTTCTCCTTGGCTGCCTGTTCCAGGCCACGCAGGCCGAGGTTGAGGATGTGGTAGTGTACGTCCGCGCCCTGGGCGATCGCGGCGAGCGTTGCTTCCTTGGCCTTGGCGACGTTGTCGAAATCGCCCGTGTAGTTCTCGAAGAACTTGATGTTCGGGTTGATGCTCTTCGCGCCCATGCCGAACTCCTTGCCGGCATTGACGATCGAGGGCAGCTCCATGCCGCCGACATAGCTGACGGCACCGGTCTTCGAGAGCATGGCCGCTGCCGCTCCGGCGACATAGGCGATCTCGGCCTGCTTCACGTCGTAGCCGGCGACGTTCGGGGCGGATTCACCCGCATTGCCGCCGACAATCGAGAACTTCACCTTCGGGAAGCGCTTGGCGATCTTATAGACGGCGGCCTGTGTCTGCCCGCCGACGCCGATGACGAGGCCGTTCTTGGAGGCAAGCTGCGTCAGCGCCTGCTCCATGTCGGCGTAGTTGATGTTCTCGATCATCTGCACCTTGATCGCATCGCCGTGCTGCTTCTGCGCAGCGACGAGGCCGTCATAGCCGGACTCCATCCAGCCCTTGTCCGACTTCGAGCCCGGGATCAGGATCCCGATGCGCGCCGGATCGGCGGCGACGGCACGTTGCGGCAGCACGGCAAATCCCAGGGCAACGGACAGGCTGCCCACGGCAACTGCGAGCAGGCGACGTCGGCTCGGTCGAGAAATCGGCATGGAAAGGTCTCGGCGCGCTTTTAATGGCGGGGTGGAGAAATTCGGACGATCGTGATCGGCCGGGAGTTCGGAGCCTTCGTTCGCAACGGCCGTGCCAAGGCTACGCTTGCCGGCGCCTGAAACGCCGCTTCACCTCATTCGCATGAGCCCAGCTTCCAGTCGGTCAGCACGGATGCCCGGATGTGTGGCTCCAGGGCCGCTCGACTGGCGAGTGAATTGCCTCTCCAGCCCGCGCTGAAGCGAACTGGAGAACACGATGACGTCGGTGCCCGGAAAGGCGGACGAGGAAGCAGAAGGTCGCCTCGGGGTCGGCTCGATCTTTCATTGGCGCGCGAGCGCCGGAATGGTCGACATGGCAATGCCGCAGCCCGCCCCAGTTCGGTTGGTCCTCCCGACTGCGCCGCAGGCGGTGACGATCGACCTGCTGCGTACGGCCATCGTCGTCATCGACATGCAGAACGACTTCTGTGCCAACGGCGGCTGGGTCGATCATCTCGGCTTCGACTACACACCGGATCGCGCTCCGATCGCCCCGCTTCAGCGCCTGTTGCCGCGCCTGCGGCAGGCTGGCGTTCCGGTCATCTGGGTGAACTGGGGCAACCGTCCCGATCTCGCGAACATGCCCCCGAACCAGATCCACCTCTACAAGCCGACCGGCGCCGGGATCGGTCTCGGAGATCCGCTGCCGGGCAGCGGTGCGCCGGTCTTGCAGAAGGATTCCTGGGCCGCCGCCATCGTCGATGAGCTTGCGCCCGAGCCGCAGGACATTCTGGTCGACAAGTACCGGATCAGCGGGTTCTGGGACACGCCGCTCGACTCGATCCTGCGCAACCTCGGGATCAGGACGGTTCTGTTCGCAGGCGTGAACACGGACCAATGCGTTCTGCACTCGCTGACCGACGCGAACTTCCTCGGCTATGGCTGTATCCTCGTGGAGGATTGTTGTGCCACGACCTCCCCTGACTTCTGTACCCAGGCGACCGTCTGGAACGTGAAGAAGTGCTTCGGATTCGTCACGGGATCCGAGACGATCCTGGAAGCGCTCGACGGCCTGTCCCCGTGAGCCGCCAGAAGCCGCGAGCCGATGCCTTTCTTCCCGGACCACGACGCAGGTTGCCGCCGACCGGCGCAGGTCGGCTCGACGGGCTGACCTTCGCCGTCAAGGATCTCATCGACGTCGAAGGGTGCGTGACCGGCGGCGGCAATCCGGATTGGCGTGCGGCCGCGAGGCCGGCCGCGACATCCTCGCCCGCAGTCGCAGCTCTGCGCACCGCTGGAGCGAACTTCGTCGGCCAGACCGTTACGGACGAACTCGCCTTCAGCCTGGAAGGTGTGAACGTCCATGATGGCACGCCACCGAACCCGGCGGCGCCGGATCGGCTGCCGGGCGGCTCGTCGAGCGGCTCCGCCTCGGCCGTTGCCGCCGGGCTCGCGGATTTCGCGCTCGGGACCGATACCGGCGGCTCGGTGCGGATCCCAGGCTCGTTCTGCGGTCTCTTCGCCTTCCGCCCCACGCATGGGCGCATCACCCTCGATGGCGTGATCCCCTTCGCTCCGAGCTACGACACGCTGGGATGGTTCGCTCGCGATACGCAGGTCTTGGCCCGTGTCGGTGATGTTCTTCTGAGTGAACGGGTTTCGACGCCGATCACGCAGTTCGTCCTCGTCGAGGATGCCTTCGCGCTCGCCGATCCCGAGGTTGCTGCTACACTGCTCGCCGCCCTTCCCCCGGCATTGTCATCAGCCCCGACCATCCGCCTGTTCGACAAAGGCAGTGCTGCCTGGCGGGAGGCCTACCGGGTCCTGCAAGGCGCAGAGATTTGGGGGAACCTCGGGCCTTGGATCACCGAGCGGCAGCCGCTTTTCGGACCAGCGATCGCCGAGCGCTTCGCCGACGCTGCCACGATCGGAGCGGCCGAAGTCGCACAGTGGCAACCCGTCCGCGACGCGATCCGCTCGCGGGTCCGGGCATATTGCCCGCCCGGAACCGCACTCGTACTTCCCACCTCGCCGACAACCGCGCTTCCCCGTAACGCCAAGAGCATCGCCATTGGCGACTTCTACGCCCGTGCCTTGCCAATGACAGCGATCGCGGGACATGGCGGCCTACCCCAGGTGACCATTCCCTTAGTGCAGATCGCGGGGGCTCCGGTGGGTCTGTCGCTGATTGCGTCTGCCGGCGCAGACGAGGCACTGCTCGTGACCGTGGCGCGGATGTTCGAAAGCCTTCGCGCCGCACCCCGCTTCCGAGACTCCGAAGGTATTCAGAGAAGCGTCTCTGCCACCCCTCAAGACAGGAGCAGCCGTACCTCATGACAAAGCTCTACCATGGGCCGGCTGGTGGTTTGCCGGGGCAATCCGAGTTGCATACTGGGCGCGCTGTCTTCACCGAGGCCTATGCGGTCATTCCGAAGGCCGTCATGAGCGACATCGTGACGAGCGCCCTTCCCTTCTGGGACAAGACACGCGCCTGGATCCTTGCAAAGCCGATGACAGGCTTTGCCGAGACGTTCGCACAGTACCTGATGGAAACCGCCCCCCAGGGCGGGAGTGACCGTCCGGAACCCGATCGGAACGTGCAGGGCGTTCTGTTCGTCGTCGAGGGTGAAATAACCGTGACCCTCGACAATCATCAGCATCGCCTGGAGGCCGGCGGTTACGCCTACCTCCCTCCCGGCTCGGCCTGGACTGTCCGGAACGAAGGATCGGTGATCGCCCGCTATCACTGGATCAGGAAGCGTTATGCCTATGTCGAGGGCATCGAGGTACCGACATCAATCTTCACCTCGGATGATGCCGTCGAGCCCATCGCCATGCCTGGCACCGAGGGCCGTTGGGCTACGACGCGTTTCGTCGACCCCAATGACCTTCGCCACGACATGCATGTGAATATCGTTACGCTGGCCCCTGGGGCCGTCATCCCGTTCGAGGAGACGCATGTCATGGAGCATGGACTCTTCGTACTCGAGGGAAAGGGCGTCTACCGCCTCAACCGCGACTGGATCGAGGTTGAGGCCGGCGACTTCATGTGGCTTCGCGCCTTCTGCCCGCAGGCCTGCTACGCGGGGGGCTCGAGACCATTCCGATATCTGCTCTACAAGGACGTCAACCGGCATGTCGCCTTCGGCAAAGCAGGTTGAGGCGATGGCGATCAGAAACAGGTTGACGCCGCGACCGCTAACGCGGGCGACATTCGCGCCTTTCGGGGATGTGATCGACGTCTGCGGAGATCCGCCCAGGCCGATGAACGGCGAGAAAGCGTTGCGCTACCATGCGCTCGCCGAGGCTTATGCCCATGGGAGCGATGCCCGTATCGTCGTTAGTATTGCTGTGTCTCAGCCAGTTTCAGGCCTCGTCGACGTCTCGATGGTGGAGCGCCATCCGTTGGGATCGCAGACATTCATGCCTCTCGGTGGCGGCAGTTCCCTGATCGTGGTTTGCCACGATGAACAGGGCCGCCCTGGAGCGCCACAAGCATTTATCGCCGCAAATGGTCAGGGAGTGAATTACCGCGCAAACACATGGCATGGCATATTATCGCCTATAGATCGCAGGCAGAGTTTTTTAGTTGTAGATCGAGATGGGTCTGGAAATAATGTTGAAGAATTTTTTTTCGACGAACCCTGGATTGTCGATTTGGATATTTCATAGAGAGTTAGTGCGTCGCTATATCGGGATGTTGGGAAATTGAATTTTGAGTTGCTATTGCGAAAACGATTTATCCGAATGGCTTGCTCATAACTCAGTAAGCGTTGCCCTTATCGAGAGGTCGCTCTGAATCGCCATCATGCGCCCTCAATCGGCCTGCTGTTGCCGGGCTTGGGAAGTCAGCATCTTTGACGTGATAAGTGCGCCAAGAAGCGCGCTGCCTTGTAGCGCTTCTGGCAGAGAAGTTGCCTTACCGTACGGCGCGAGAGACGCAGTCTGACAGTGTTGTTAGCGGACGACAGTATGGACGATCACGAAATCTATCTGCGCGAGGCCATCGCAATCGGGCGCGCGAATATCGACGCCGGTGGGACGCCCTACGGAGCTGTCATCGTGCAAAACGGCAGAGTCATCGCGCGCGCTGCCAATCAGGTCCACGCAACACATGATCCGACCGCCCATGCCGAGGCGCTGGCCCTGCGCGAGGCCGGGCGTTTGCTGGGCCGTGCCAAGCTCGACGACTGCATCGTCTATGCAAGCGGTCGTCCCTGCCCGATGTGCCACGCGGCGATGCGCCTTGCTGGCATCGGCAAGGCCTATTTCGCCTTCACCGCGGAACAGGCCGCCCAGCATGGAGCTGCGAATGCGGCGCTCTATACCGAGCTCGCCCGCCCCCTTGATGAGCAACCGATGCGAGTCCAGCACCTCTTCATCGCTGATGAACCGCCACCTTACGCGGAATGGGTCGAGCGCAAGCGGGGATGAGATGGGTCGTCCTTGCATCTAAGCCGCGGGACGATCTGAACTGAATGTTGTTTGCGTAGAATGGCCCGTAGTCGGTTTGCGGCTTGACCGCTTGAAACAGCCCGGCGAGCGCGGCGGCAGTATTAGCATCGTTTGCCCGGGCTCTCTGTTGCAACGAAGCCAGCGGCGGGTTCGAGATGATCGCGTGTGCTGGGCAAAGAAACTTTGACACTGAAGTCCATGCCTGAAGAACCGCTTGCGCGTGATGAAGCGTAGGCCGCCGTTGGCGCGTCATCACGACGTAGAGCTGGTGTCGGTTCTCCTCAATCTCTGCACAAGTACCGGCGCGCCTCTGTTTCTTCGCCGTTCGCAGAAAAGATCGCCGTGACATTAGGTCGGGCGGCCAAAGATCGTTCTGCGGTTGGCGCTTGAACGGCGGCCGGGGGCTTGGCGCGCAGATGTTGCATCTTCAAGCCTCCATCCGATGCATCGGTCATGTTGCGATCCTGTCGCACCGGCAAGGCGCGGGACAGCGTGTGCGGAGCGAATGGAAAGGGGCTGTCCGGAGCCTTCGCCAGTGGATGCCAGCCCCGGTGTTCCGACCCGGCGCAAGCGGCAATGCCAACGCGGGAATCTTCGATGCCGCCTTGTGCAGATTGGCGCTCACGTCGGGAACGTGGGCGAGGCGCGGCTGTTGCCCAGCGACGAGACGGAGTTCGGCGATGGCAGGCAAGACACTCAAGGCCGGCGATAAGGTGAAATGGGACAGTGCCGGTGGCACCGCCCAAGGCACCGTCGTCAAGAAGGAGACCGGCACGACGAAGGTGAAGGGTCACACGGCCAAGGCATCCTCGTCCGACCCTCAGTACAGGGTGAAGAGCGCCAAGTCGGGCAAGGAAGCGGTCCACAAGGCGGACGAACTGCGAAAGACCTGACTTGCCCTCGACAAACTTAAATCGGGGCCGCCGGCTTACTTGGGCGAAAGAGAAAGGGAGTACATGGTCGTTGCAGACAGGGTCGGAGGTGCCGCGAGGCAGCTCGGTGGGAAGGTACAGGACGCGGCCGGCGGTTTCGCAGGCTCGGACCGCACCTCGGTCGAGGGCCGCCTGCGTGAGGCGCACGGTACCGCGGAGCACCTCTACGGCCAGGCCAAGGATGCCGTGCGGCACGTGGCCGAAGAAGTGTCGGACCAGGTCGAGGATGCCTACGATCAGGGGCGCCGCTACGCGTGGGAAGGTCACCAGCGGTCCGTCGCGTGGCCGCATGCTTCCTTACTCGTCGCTGGCCTCCTGGGCTTCGGTCTTGGCCTGTTGGTCAGCAGGCTCTGAGCCCCAGCTTCGCCCACCAGCACGAACCCCGTGCTAGGGAGCCCCGGTGTAACGCGTGAGCCTGAAAGCCGCCCCCCATCCCGGAGAGGACCAGTCGTGGCCGAAGCTTTCCGCGAGAGCTCCTCGCCGGCAGTGAATGCGGGCGGCAGATCGCGTCGCGCAATTGATCGGGCGTCAGCCTCGGGCCCATCGAGACGTGGCCCCGTGCCTTCGCACGATGACGGCGATGCTGCTGCGCTCTCCCATGCCGATGGTGATGCCGTGGGGAGAGGATGGTGTCATGCTCTACAACGACGCCTCCTCCGTCCTCACGGCCAACCTGCCGCGGCTTACGAAGCCCTTCCGTAAGGACGAACTCGTGACAGCCCTCGCCCAAATGACGAACGGCTGATCGGAGGATGACTGTTCCTTGGGAAAGGACCCGAAGCTCTCGACAGGCCGTCCTCATGGCAGCTTGGGGCGGACGGGCAGGGCGAAGCCCTCAGGGCGCAAACTCGTTACGAGAGCCAGTGCGAGCTCGGACTGCCCGAACGGCTTTGTCAGGCGCGTGACCGGGATGAGCGTGTCTTCGGGTAGCTCGGTGTAGCCGCTCGCCAGGATGGCGACCATGTCAGGATGCTCGGTCCGGATCGCCTCGACGAGCTGAGTGCCGGTCATGCCGGGCATCATCTGGTCGGTAATCACCAGGTCGATGGTGCCCTTGGAGCGGCGCAGGATCCGCAGGGCTTGCTCGCCGGAGGTCGCCTCGACCACCGTGTGCCCAAGATCCTCGAGCATTGCCGTCGTGTTCATGAGCACGAGCGCGTCATCGTCCACGACCAGTGCGGTGACCGGATCGAGCCTGGGAAGTTCGTCCTCGGGCTGCTGCTCCGTTTGAGGGGCGTTGCCCAGATCCGCCTCAGGCAGCCAGAGCTCGGCCGTCGTGCCCTGGCCCTTGGTGCTCTTCAGGATCAGGCGCCCGCCTGATTGCTCGGCAAAGCCGTGGACCATCGAGAGTCCAAGCCCAGTGCCCTTGCCGACGCCCTTGGTGGTGAAGAACGGCTCGGCCGCCTTCGCTAGGGTCTCCGCGTCCATGCCTTCCCCGGTGTCGATGACGGACAGGCAGACGTAGTTTCCCGGCTTCAATCCGCGGACGTCTTCGGCCGTTATGAACGCCTCACGGGCGACCAGCGTGATCGTGCCTCCGGCCGGGGTGGCGTCGCGCGCGTTCACACAGAGGTTGAGCACGACGAGTTCAAGCTGGTTGGCGTCGGCGAGAACGCGCGGAAGCTTCAACGGAAAGTGCATGCCGACTGGAATGTTGGCGCCTATCGAGCGCTGCAGCAGATCCGACATGCCGCGGATGAGGTCCGGCACGTCGACGGGAGTCGTGGACAGTTCCTGCCGGCGTGCGAAGGCAAGCATGCGCTTTGTCAGGGTGGCGCCGCGGTCAGCGGCCTGGATCGAATTGTCGATCAGTTGCCGAAGCTTGGGATCAGGCGGCAGACGTTTGAGGGCGAGGTTTAGGTTTCCGAGAATGACGGCGAGCAGGTTGTTGAAATCATGCGCAACACCCCCGGTGAGCTGCCCGATCGCCTCCATCTTCTGGGACTGGATGAAGCGGGCCCGAGTCTCTTCCAGGGCCAGCTGAGCGTCGCGTCGCTCGGTGATGTCGCGCGTGATCTTCGCGAAGCCGACAAGTTCGCCGTGCTCGCCCCGGATGGGATCGATCACGACGTTGGCCCAGAAGCGCGAACCATCCTTACGGACACGCCAGCCCTCGGCCTCGAAGCGGCCGGCCTGGGCCGCGGTCCGCAGAGCTGTGGCCGGGCGCTCGGAGAGGCGGTCTTCGTCGGTATAGAACCGCGAGAAGTGCTCGCCGATAATCTCTTCGTCGGAATAGCCCTTGAACCGCTGAGCGCCCTTGTTCCAGCTGGTCACCTGCCCATTCGGATCGAGCATGTAGATGGCGTAGTCCTGCACGCCCTGTACCAGCAGGCGAAAGCGCTGCTCGCTCTGGCGCAAGGCCTCTTTGGTGGCCTGCTGCTCGCTGAGATCACGAGTCACCTTGGCGAAGCCGAGCAGCGTGCCGTCCTCGCTCCGGATCGGATCAATGAGCACGTGCGCCCACATCAGGGAGCCGTCCTTGCGGACGCGCCAGCCCTCCTGCTCGAAGCGGCCCTCGGTCTCAGCAATCGCCAATGCACGCGCCGGAAGGCCAGTCGTCCGATCTTCGTAGGTGTAGAACCGGGAAAAATGCTCGCCGATGATCTCGTAGTCGGCGTAGCCCTTGATGCGTTGAGCGCCCCGGTTCCAGCTCGTCACGACGCCCGTGGGGTCGAGCATGTAGATGGCGTAGTCGACGATGCCCTCAACGAGGAGCTGGTAGCGGTCCTGGAGTGTGTACTGCGGTGCGGCGGGCTTCTCGATGTCCATGAATCATTCCAGAGCCCGAGCGTTGCAGGCTAGGGTGCCGCTGAAGCGGAACGTGTGAAGGAACGCGTTGGGATCAGCTGTGCGGACGATGGCAGTCGTCGATGGCACCTAGCACGCCCGGATCGGACTGTCGTTTTTTTCTGTGGTGACGAACGATTTCCGCAAGCCATGCGACTGCCGGAGCACCGACCCTCATGCTCCGCCAACCTGCTGCATTCGCGGATGTTCGATTTTCCAATTTTCTGACCGGAAGCGGACAGTCACTGATCGGCTTTTGGTGCACAGGCTGATTGGCGTTCCGCCGAAATTACGGTCGGCACCCAGTATACTGGCCTTTGAACCTGAATCTGGGTCCATCGACGAAGGGATCGACACCGTGGCGGAGCTCGCCTCGTCGGAGGCAAGGAACAGTACTGCCTTGTCGATCCCCTCCCCTGACCAATAGTTTTGGCCTGGATCGGTCCGGCGACGTCGCGCTTGGAGCCCTCCAACTGCTCGCCGACGCCGAACGGCTCATTTGGAAGGCTCGTATAACTCGGCGTCGTTATTTACGATTCGTGAGTCTTGCCCACCCGCGTTCGATCGCTTGCGCAACAGCCTCCATGGGGACTTTGAGACCTGGCACATCTTGCGCAAGGAGGGCCAAGCCGAGGGGCAGCATCCAAAGGCCAAGAACCGGCAAGATCGAAAAGGTGCCACCAAGGATGAGCAGTAGAGACGCAAAGATTCTGATCCAGAAGCGGGAAGGATCACGCAGCCATGCTAGGATTCGCTGCCCACGTGGTGGTAGCTTTTCAGAGTAGCGTGAGACCCGCACGTCCCACTGCTCGGCACTGGGCTTCATGTATGTCTTGCCAGGTTCAGCATCGTTAGCCGCCAATCTGGAGCCTCAAGGCACTCCGGCCTCGTGTGATGTAGCTTCGGATGGGCGTGGATCGGTCCCTCCAGCAAGGTGAACGAGTCGGGCTTGGCTTTGTTCGAGCGCTCGGTCCGGGACTTAGCCTCGCTGCTCCTAAGTGTGCACTGGGTTTTTGCCGGACTGACGAACGGCACGGCGTCCGTCCCCGAGAATTGGGAGGAGATCGAGAACCCGTCTTCAGCTCAGGTCTGCAAGTCGATCACGCCCGACGCGATCATCAGCTTCATCGACGGCAAGGCCTACAAGACCATGAAGCGCCATCTCGGCACGCATGGCCTCGATCCGCATTCCTACCGCCAGTGCTACGGCCTGCCGAGCGACTATCCGATGGTGGCCCCGAACTACGCCGCACAGCGCTCCGCGCTCGCCAAGTCGATCGGCCTCGGCCGTCCAGGCAGCAGAGCATGACCGAGGCGACCAAGGAAAGCGTGGCTCCAGCCCTTGAATCGCGCGCCTGCAAGGCTGCTTGACGCGGGTTCAATTCCATCGGCAGTTCCGTTCTGTTGAGACTGTCCGCCTATAGGTCCGACGCGGCATCGACAGCCGCTCATCCAGACTCATTGCCTGTCAAGGACGAAAGCTATTCGCGACGTGCGCTTCGAACGCTCCAGCCGGCGTTACGGACAAGCTGCCATAGATTGCTCAAACCAAACGGCCATCTCTTCCGCCAATCGCGAGAGACAAGGACGGCACGGTGGACAAGCAAACGACGACAGCAGCGGTTTTGACGTTCCCTGCGCGGATCGTACCAGTCGAAGCCGATGAGAACGTCGCTTCGGTGATCCAGGTCCTACAGGATCAGCTACAGCTCGCCCGCGAGGGTAAGCTGCGCTCGGTCGCTGTCGTCACCGTCTCGAACGACGGCGATGCCATTGGCACGGAATGGTCCTGTACCAACGGCGATGTCACCAGCCTCATTGGCAAACTCGCCGTACTCTCCCACGATCTGATAGCGGCCCGTAACTAGCTCTGAATGTACGTCAGAGCCCCACCGCGCCGGTTCCGACGGATCCCGCGCCGCCATCCCGCCTGTGATCTAGCGCCGGGATGCGACCAACTCGTCGTGTCGTGTGGCCGAGCCGCTGCGCTCCGAGATTTGCCCGCTGCGGCCGCCTTGGACGCGACGATCGGCGCCCGTCGTAGTTGCATTGCCGCCGAACGAGAGCGCCTCGACGGCGAGGCCGCCCTGCCTAACCGTGTCCGGGATATCGGAATGATCGTAGTAGCCGGCCGCATGGGCCATAGCGTCGAGCGCCTGGATCTCGCTCGTCGCCGAGCCCGTCCAGAGGATGGCTCCAGTTGCGCCTTGTCGAACCTGAAAAACGGGCATGGCGGTCTCCAATGAACGCTTAACGCAATAAGCGGGATGGAGACGGTAGCGTTCCGCTGGATTCCGCTTCCGCGGGCAGGAGCGACTGCGTGCCGCCGGTCCGTCCGAGGCTGCCAACGCGTGGCGATGCTTGGAAACGCCATTTGACCGGGCGGATACGCTTCAGGCGGGCTCGATCCACCGCAGCACGGCGACGAGACGCTCGGCCTGCGACCGGGTCAGGCCCGTGGACACCGCATCCCCGTTGCGGAAGATCGTGCAGGTACCGTCTTCGGCCACGCGGATCTTGATAGAGGCCATGGAACCCGTTTTCCCCCGCCGCTTTGCGGCCCTTGGACGGAAGCTTAACCGTTTCTGAATAGGAGACCAGCCCAAGCGTGGCCGTTTCTGCGATTGCGCCGGGGATTTTTGCAGGCGGATGGGTCCACATATGCATCGTCCGGCCTCGACCCTTGCCTCTGCTCGGCAAGACGTTGCAGGTGTCACCTTGGCTACGTCATAATGATCTCATTGGGCGAAAGCCTACGACCAACAGCCTTTCTCGGATATCGACTAAGGTTTTTCAGTCTTTAACGAAGGTGGCTTGACAACAGGTCGGCTGCAAATCCAAGAAAGAACTGCTCACGGAAACTTGAGAATCCAAGGAGACGTGAATGCGTGCGCGGCCTGGGATCGTAGAGCCATGAAGCAGGTCACCGAAACCGACCGGTTGATCGGCGAGCGGATCACAGCGGCCCGGAAGCTCGCGGGCATCTCGCAGACGACGCTCGCGACTGCGATCGGTGTCACCTTCCAGCAGGTCCAAAAATACGAGAAGGGCCTCAATCGCATCTCCGCCGGCAAGATTGTGGAAATCGCCCGGCTGCTTGGGGTCGGCCATGCCGAGCTGCTCGGATCGACGGACGACGTGTCGGGTCTACCCTCTCTGTCGCGGGCGGCGATCTCCCTCGCCCAGGCCTTCGACCGGCTGCCGGAGAGTGCAAGCAAGGCTCAGTTGCGGCGCCTTGTGCTCGCACTCGCCGAAGACGTCCAAGCAGACCGGGACGAGCCGTAGAGGCTCGCCTCGGTCCTCGCCTGGGGAGCCCTGGCCTTCCGGTGACATAATGGCGTCCGGTGAGGCGCTGCCGCTCATTTGGAAGCAAGCTTCGACCGCTCGCGTCTGCGGCGGCTGGTCCATCCAGCTGCAGCGATCTGAACACCGGAGCGCTATAGGCCGGCAGCTATTGGGCGGCGATAAACGAGCATTATTTCCATTCGTATGCTTTTAGAATAATAATATTTTATAGTGATCAAAACAATTATACCACACAATAACATTGATTTTCAAAATATATTTCTATATAAACTCCTATTTAGTTGGTGTATTTATCCGGTGCGGCAAATCGACACCACAATCAAAAGACGGCATCCCGTCGATAATCTGGTCATCGACGACAATGAGAGGATATTTTATCAGAAGCATCGAAATGACGATCCTTCATCGTCATTCTCTTGCTGAGTTTTTTAAGTCACGAGGAGGATTGGCCCATGTCCAACGAACCACTCGTCACGCAAACTGCGCTGTCGGCGACGTGTCTTGACGTGGGTGTTGCTGCCGCGTCGTGGCGCGAGACCGGCTGCCTCGCATGAGCACGCATTGGCCCAACTCATGGGAGTCGGAGTGCGAGAAGCCGCGAGAGGAGCCGATCCTACGCTTGGTCGAACATGCCATCGGTCTATGGCGGGCGGCTCAGGACATGCGGGACCCTGTCCTTCTCGAAGCTCTCAGGCCCTTCGTGGTCCATGTCGCCCATGCGCTCGTTCGTGGCGCCCTGGAAGAGGTCGAGGATAAGAGAGCGCATTGATCGGCCGTTGCCGAAGACGTCGCGTACGGAACGGCGCGGTCAGCATGTCTCGAACGCGATTGTGGTCTTGGAAACGCGCTTCGTCACTATCATCTGCATAGCACTGAGGCTGGAAACTCAATCGCAACCGTTTCTGGACAAAGTGTCGTGGAACGGTCATGTGGCTGTTCAGCGCGCGAACCGGCGCTCAATGATCTCAATGACATCAGGAAAAGCATGACTCGCAATCGCGGGCGGCGGTCATTTACCGTCGCAGCCAAGTCGAGCGGCCAAAGCGGCTTCGTCACCATACCTGTCAAGGCGCCGCGGGTGCCGCAGGCGGCCCGCCAAGCAGCAGCGCCGGCCACGAGCGCAGTATTCTCTGAGCCGGTGTCGGCAACCGCTCCGCCGGCCGACGTCACGCCGCGTCGCATCCTGCCGAGCCTGATCGCCTGGGAGGCTCCGGCCCCCGAGCCTGAGGCCGTATTCACGCCTGAGCCGCCGCTGCCGCGTGTCCGACGCGTCACGCCGCAGGGCGCACTCGACGATGCACCGCGCCGGCGAGGCCGGCCGCGCAAGCGTCCTTTGCCCGTCGACATGGCGCCTACTGTCATGCACGAGCCAGAGCCCGCGCCTGCCGCTCCCGTAGTAAGCCCAGTGGCGCAGCCCACGCCGGCCACGGCCGCTCGGCGTAGAGATCAGCCGGATGGCACGCGGCTACGGCTCGGCGAGCGCTGGAAGCGCCGCCTTCCGCGCGCCTGCTGGTAGTCTTTGGGAACGCCATCGGATCCGGCGGCGCTGACGACCCGAACTAAGTACTTTGCCTGGCATGGGCTGGTCGGCCATCGTGCGCCGAAGCTTGACTGCATGCCAGCAAAGGACAGAAGTCCTTGCGCTGCCCGTGATGAAAGTTCGGACGTTCCGGGCATACGTGCAGTCTTGAGGAACACCGTGTCCAAGCTTCCTGTGATTGCTTTCGTCGGATTGACCGCCTTTGTGAGCGGGGCCGCCGCCCAGACTGGCGACATGAGCTGCGCCGATTACCTTAAGGTTGAAGCCCAGGCCCAGGCCAGCCTCTCGGCCCAGGACAAGGCCATGCTTCAGGCCGACCCTCAAGCCGCCGCGATCGATGCCAAGGTCAAGGCCTATTGCCGGGCCAACCCCAAGGTGTTGTCGAGCGAGGCCGTCATGAAGGCGATGCAGTAGGCCGGTCGCGGACGAGTAGGCTCACTCTGCATCATTGCTGAGCGAGCCGACAGCCAAGGTCTTGGGTTCGGACTACTCGCACTGATGGGCAAGGCGACCCAGCCGGCCGATCGGGTGGTCTCAAAGAGACGGCAGGCCCAGTAATGGCGATGCAGCACACCTCGACGGGTTCGAGATCCTCATAGCTCGACTGGAGGGTGAAGATTGCCAGAAGCGAACAGCCGTCCAATGCCGGACGGCCATCCGCTCGAAGCAAGTCTACGAAAAGCCTCTTCCACCCTTCGACTGGAAGGTGCCCTTTCGCGAATGCGCGAGCACCTCAGCCTTCACCCCGGACAGATAGCTCGTCAGCACCGTCTGAACGGCCTTGTCTTCGCACTCGACCCAGAAGATCGCCGGCCTGACATCCGCACCGAGCGCCCGCAGGATCTCTTCGGCAGGCTGGGCCACGTTCCGGTCGCTCTCGCCAACGAGGCGATGCCGTCCTTTCGGTGTGGCGATCATGATGGTGACGGGCGCAGCGGGCATGATGCGAGCCTTACGTACTGGATTGATCGCCGCTGGAGCCGGCGACGTGCCCCAACCGGGAGTTAACGGCCACGTCTCTCAGCCGTTCCTCGGCCACTGCAATCCACCGCGCAGGTCGGTGCTTGCACCTCTCGCGAGCCCATTGCGAGCGCTCCACCGCCGAAGCGGAGGAGCCAGGTCGCAGGCCCAAAAAATTGTCGTCTAAGAAGGCCGTTACTAACGGGGTTTGACTTATCGCAAGGTGGGCGGACGCCTTGGTGCGGACGGCGGGACTCGAACCCGCACGGCCTTGCGGCCGCAAGATTTTAAGTCTCGTGCGTCTACCGGTTCCGCCACGTCCGCATAGGATGAGCGGTAACGGCGGACCGGCGTCAGATCAAGCGGGACCCCTCACACCGTGTCTGGCGTCCAGCCGTAGAGCCAGGCGTAGCGCCGGCTCATTCCGGCCGGGCCGAGGCGGCGCATCACCGCGTTGCGGGCGAGCCCAACCAGGGGGCCGGCATGGTAGGCGCGGCCGTTGGATCGGGCCGCCTTCCATACCCTGCGCACCCGCTCGCCGCGCGCCTCCGCAAAGGCGGTCAGCGCGTCCGGCACCCCTACGCCGCTGCTAAGGCAGCGCGTGAGCACGGCCGCGTCCTCGATCGCCATGGCGGCGCCCTGCGCGAGGAACGGCAGCACGGGATGCGCGGCATCGCCGATCAGCGCGACCCGGCCCGAGGCCATCGGAGCCGTCGCTGGGCGATCGACCAGTGACCAGACCATCCAGGTGTCGGGAACGGCAAGCAGCGAGCCAAGCGGCTCCGCGGCGTTTCGGAAATGGTCGCGCAGCACGGCCGGATCGCCGAGGCGTCCCCAATCGTCGTCGCCTACGCGCTCGGGTACCACCGCGACGACGTTGAGCCGCTGCCCGGCCGCGATTGGGTAGTGCACCACGTGGCGCCCGTGGCCGAGCCAGAGCCCGGTCTCGTCGCCCTGGAGCTCGGCCGGCGCCGCCTCGCGGGGGATCGTCGCGCGCCAGGCTGCCTGCCGGTGCGCACGCAGGGGACGGGCGTCGAACCGAGCGCGCAGGCCCGAGCGCACGCCATCAGCGCCAACCGCCAGATCTGCCTCGATGGTGTCGCCGCGCCCGCCCGCGACGCTCTCCAGCGTCAGGCTGACCCCCGTGGGGGTCTCGTCGACCGCCACAACCTCGCGGCCGACGAGCAGCCGAATGCCAGAGCGCCCGCGCACGGCATCGAGCAGAAGCGTCTGCAGATCGGCCCTGTGGATGACGTAGTAGGGCGCGCCGTGGCGCTCGCGGATCGAAGGCCCGAGTTCGATGCCGCCGAGCGCCCGCCCATTGGCGAGATCCCGGATCGCCACGCCTGGAGGCTCGTTGGCAGCCCGCCGCAGGGCCGAACCGAGGCCGAGCTCAATCAGAATCCGGCTCGCATTCGGTGAGATCTGAAGGCCGGCGCCCACTTCCGAGAAGCCGGTGCGGCGCTCAATTAGCGTGACCGAGTGTCCTGCCCCGCTCAGGGCCAAAGCGGCCGTGAGGCCGCCGATTCCGGCCCCGACGACGGCGATCGAGAGCGGACTCACGACGCGCGCGGCCTCACTCGGCCGCGGCCCTCGTCCGCGGTGCGTCGTCCTGCCAGACGCTGGCGGCGGGCTCGGCCCCATCCGGCTTCAGCCGCGCGTCATAGACGAACAGCGTGGAGCAGTACTGGCAGATGATCTCGTCGCCGCCGCTGCCCATGTCGAGAAAGACATGCGGATGGTCGAAGGGCGGCAATGCACCGATGCACATGAACTCGCGCGCGCCGACGCGGACCCGCGGCACCCCGTCCTGATTGTGAAAATGAGGGACTGCCTTGTCCGCCATCGCCCTGCCCTGCTCTCGGGCGGAACCCCGCACCTGCCGCGCGCCGTTCCGCGAACCGTTGGAATGAAGCTGCACGGGTCTAGCCCGTCGCCGGTCGCGCGCCTAGAGCGGGCTGCGAAAAAGTGGCAATGGTGTTCTGCCAGAATCCATCCATAACTCATTGAACAAAAATATTTTTTGCGTTTTGCCCGGTTCAAGCGAAACGCAACACGATTGAGTGGCGCCGGTATCCTCAGACATGAAGAAGCCCCCGGGGCGGCTTGCAACCTTCGGATCGGCGACCAAGGCGTAACTTTGGATGTCCTGGTCGAGGGTGCCTGCGACCACAGCGCTAGCTACCGGCGGCGGCATCTTCGGAGTTCGTTGCAGGCCACTGCACGGCTCGCCCCATTCTCGCCGCGACAAAACGCGGATCCGCTCAGAATTCGTCAACCTAATGCCGTCAAAGGATCGGCATGAACGAGTGACGGCACAGTCTTCACCAAGACGGTGCCGTCCCGATCCGGGCGGATGCTGAATCGTCGGCCGTTTCGCCATCTCGTCGCTCGAGGTGTTTTCGTGAGTTTTACCGTCACTGCGCGCCATAACGCCCGCGACGTCAGCTTTCAGCGCGGCTCGATGCTCGCGGCGCTTGAACAGGCCCTCACTCTCGCGAGCGCCGGAATGGAAAGTGTGCTCGTCCGCGACGTCAGCGGCCGCAGCCATACGCCGGCTGAGTTGACCTGCGCCCTTCTCGCATCCGGCCCAGGCCGGGACAAAGCAGCGCCCCGACCACACGCTGCCTAAGCGCGTTACGCACGCTACGCTCGGCACAGGCATGCGGCCGGCATCGGCCAATTCGAGGTGGGCCTAGGAGAGCAGTCTCAGCTCTTCCAGTTCTTCAAAGCAGCGAACGGACTGTCCGCTTCTTTCGGGGCTGGTGGGCAAAGGATCGGTTCGATCTGCGCTGCTGCGTCGGCCAGCGAGAAGGCCGAACCATTCGGCAGTTTTCCGCCGGCGGAGTCGGCATGGCCGCCTCCACGAAACTTTCTGGCAGCTTCAAGAGCGGTGCCGTTTCGGGAACGAAACGACATGCCGCCGCCCCGAGCTGCATTGATGATGCGGTCGGTGTCACCGCGCTCCATGATGTGATCCGAAACGGCCTGGAAGACGCCGCCATCAAGACCGAATGACAGCTTGGTCCCATCGGACAGGGTGCGGAACAGGGCTGGAGCTCGGGATAAAGCTGCGTAAAGCCGTGCCCGCATCGTGAGAGATCGATCATCGTCGGGTTCGTCGGACAGGAGCGCGTCGACGATGCTCTTACGAAGCTCGGGCACCTTCAGTTCGATCTCGGACGGAGATGCTCCGGTCTGAAGCTCGGCTGCGATCGCCATCAGAAGATCGCCGATGAAGCGATCGTGCCATGGGTGGCCTGGCGGGACGTATGCGGACGCGCTCTCCCATAGGACTTCGTTGACGAGCACACCCTGCCGGAACGACGGATCTGCCTTCCTCCACATGTCGTAGGCGTCGATCGCTCTCACGAGCGCTCCAAGACGCTCTTCGAGGACAGGTTCAAGGGTGCGATCGGCGAACAGCTGACGGCTCTCGAAAAGCAACCGGGTCGCACTGCGATCGATGCCGATAGAGAGATGAACGTGAGGATCACCGATGTCGTAGACCGACGACGCGGCTTCGGCGGACGCGAGCGGCTCCAGCCCTTTGGCTGCCAGATGTTCCTTGGAGGAGACGTGATGGTCGAGGACGACGAGGCGGTGACGCCGTTCTTCCGGGCGCTTGAGATTGGCTGCGGCGAAACTCCTGATGAACTGGACAGCGTCGGCCTCAAGGCTGAGATCGGTGACAAGCAGGAGCTCGGGAACGGCCGCTTTCGCCAGCCGATCATACTCCGTTTGCAATACCGCGCCGACATCCGAGTAGCGTGGGACGTGAACGACCCGCTTCACATCGGCGATGTACCCGGCGACGACGCAGGCGCCATAGCCGTCGAGGTCGTGATGGCTGATCTGTGTGACGTCCAACGAAGGGTTTCCCGGTCATGCCTTTGCGGATCGGGGTGATAGGCAAGCGGCGAGCTTCTTGTCGAGGACCATTGACCCCCGGTCGGCCGTAGCGTGCGCGATGCCGCCGCCCTACTCCAGACCATAGCTGGCCCCGACACGCGCGACATGACCTTGTCGAAGTTGTGAGGGCTTCGTTGCGCGTCGTCTCAAGCGTCCGCTTGTTCTCAATGAATAGCCTTGAGCCTGGCCATTCGAGACTATGATGCGAGAGGCGCTGGAGGCCTCGCACTATTCTGTTCGAGATGCGGCTTCCGAACGAGCAGTGACGCGGCGAACAGTACCGGCCGTTTGCGAAGCGGCAGCGAAGCGAGAGCGATAATCCTGAGGCGAGCTCGCCAAGAGTCGCAGAAAGCTGCGGCGCATTGTTTCCTCGGAACCGAAGCCGCAGCGCTGCCCGATCCGTTTCACGGGCTGGCGGGTATCGGTCAGCATTTGTCGGGCGGCCTCGACCCGTAGTCGCTCGACGGCGCGAGCGGGCGTAATGCCGGTCACTTCGCGGTAGCGCCGGCTGAAGTTGCGCTCGCTCATGCCTGCCTGTGTGGCCAGGACTGAGAGGGACAGATCCGAGCCGAGGTTCGCCTGCATCCAGCGGTGCAGGGCATCGAAGCGATCCCCGGCCGTCTGCAACGATAGCGCTGCACTGAACTGGGCCTGTCCACCGGGTCGCTTGAGGAAGACGACGAGGTAACGCGCGACGGCCAAGGCGATCTCGCCGCCGAGATCCTCCTCCACAAGAGCGAGCGCCAGATCGATGCCGGCGGTCACGCCCGCCGAGGTCCAGACCGGTCCGTCGCGGAGGAAAATCGGATCGGGTTCAACCCGCACGGCCGGAAAGCGCCGGGCAAAAGCATCGCAGAACGACCAATGGGTCACGGCTCTCCTGCCGTCCAGAATGCCCGATGCTGCCGCGAGGAAGGCACCGGTACAAACGGACGCGACCCGTCGCGCACGACTTGACCGGTTACGCAGCCAGTCGATCAACTCCGTGTCCACCGTGGCCGCCTCGACACCGGGGCCGCCGGCGACGACGAGCGTATCGATCTCTTCTTCGGCCGCGGGCAGACGCTCGGTCGCGAGTGTCAAGCTGGATGAGGTCAGGGCTGCACCGCCACCCTTGGTAACGACGCGCAGCCGATAGGCTGGCTCCTGCTGCGCCTTAGCGAGATGTTCATTGGCGGAGGCGAAGACTTGAAGCGGTCCCGTGACGTCGAGCACCTGCACGCCCTCAAAGGCGAGCACCTCGATCATGCGAACGGAATTTGGCGATAAACGAGGGGTATTTGGCATTCGCGCCAAACCTTGCCGCCATAGTGTCCGGCTGTCCATTGGAGGCCGTGATGATTTCGCCCGACACCCACCTTGAAATCGGATCCCTGCTCTTCGAGGGCATCGACCAGATCGACCTCACCGGGCCTTTCGAGGTCCTCTCGCGCATCCCGAACGCGACCTGTCGGATCTACGGAAAGACAGCCGAGCCCGTCCGCGATGTGAAAGGCCTCATCCTGACGCCGGATGCCGCCATTGCAGACGCACCGCAGCTCGACATCCTGCACGTTCCCGGCGGCTTCGGACAGGAGAGCCTGATGGAGGACGAGGCTGTGCTCGCATGGCTTCGCAGTCAGGCGGCCGGCGCGAGAAGCGTATTTTCCGTCTGCACGGGTGCCCTCATCTGCGGCGCGGCCGGCCTTCTGAAGGGACGGCGCGCAACGACCCATTGGGCCTCATTCGACCTGTTGCCCTTCTTCGGCGCGATCCCCGTCGACGAGCGGGTCGTCCTCGATGGAAGCTGGGTGTTCGCGGCCGGGGTCACGGCCGGGATCGACGGTGCACTTCGCCTCGCTGCAGAGCTGCGCGGCGAGGAGGTGGCGAAGGCGATCCAGCTCTATATGGCCTACGCCCCGGAGCCGCCCTTCGATGCCGGCACGCCGGAGCGGGCTCCTGCGGCCGTGCTGGAACAGGCCCGTGCCTCCGTCGCCGCGATCACGGAACGGCGCACGGCGACTGCACGGCGTGTTGCGGCCAAGCTCGGCCTGACCGTCGAGGCCATGTCACAGCCGTGAGGGTTAGTCTGGCCGCTGCAAATGAAAACGGGGCGCCTCTCGGCACCCCGTCTCCTCGATCACATCGATGCTCCTCGCATCATTCGGCGGCGACAGCCTCCCGTGAGGCGCCGAACATGATCCGCCGACGCATCTCCCGGAAGCTGCTCTCCGCGCCGTCCTCCTCGGTCGCCAGTGAAACTGCGACCGCGACGAGGAAGGATAGCGGCATGCAGATCAGCGCCGGATTCTTCATCGGGACGAACCACCAGGCCTGAGAGACTTCTGCGAGGCTCCTGCCCATGACGTCGACCTGCACGGTGGGCGACAGGCAGATCAGCAAGAGCGAGGAGATGGTCCCGACGAGGATGCTGGCGACGGCGCCCGAGGTGGTGAAGCGCTTCCAGGTGATCGACAGCAGCAGGGCCGGGAAGTTGGCCGCAGCGGCCACGGCAAAGGCGAGGCCAGCCATGAAGGCGACGTTCTGCCCCTCGAACACGATGCCGAGGAAGACCGCCAGTGCCGCGATGGCGACCGTCGCGATCCGCGCCACAGTGAGCTGCTCGCGCTCCGGGGCCTCACCGCTGCGCACCACGTTGACCCACAGGTCGTGGCAGACGGTGACCACGCCCGATAGAGTCAGCCCTGCGACGACTGCGAGCATCGTTGCGAAGGCGACGGCGCAGATGAAGCCGAAGAACCCGTTGCCGCCGACAGTGAGGGCGAGCAGCGGAGCCGCCATGTTGCCGCCGCCACCGGCCTTGGTCACCGCTTCCGGGCCTACGAGAACCATCGCTCCGAAGCCGATCACGAAGACGAGCAGGTGGAAGGAGCCGATGATGCCAGTAGCGTAGAGGATCGACATGCGCGCCTCCTTGACGTCCGGCACCGTGAAGGCCCGCATCAGGATGTGAGGTAGCGCCGCCGTCCCGAACATCAGCCCGACACCGAGTGAGATCGCGTCCCAGCCGCTTCCCGCGACTTTTGCGCCCGGCTGCAGGACCCGCGTTCCGTACTTCTCGGCGGCAGCCGAGAAGAGGTTCAAGGGATTCATCTCGAAATGCATGAGCACGAGCAGCGCCAGCACGAGGCCGCCGAGCGAGAGCAGCACGGCCTTGATCACCTGGACCCAGGTCGTCGCCAACATGCCGCCAAAGATCACGTAGGTGAGCATCGCGGTTCCGACCACGACGACCGAGGCGACGTAGGGCAGGCCGAACAGCAGTTTGATCAGCGAACCGGTCGCGACCATCTGGGCGATCAGGTAGAGCAGGATGACGGTGAGCGTGCCGATCGCGGCTGCCATGCGCACGGGCCGCTGCCGCAAGCGGTAGGCGACGACGTCGGCGAAGGTGAACTTGCCGAGGTTGCGCAGCGGCTCGACGATCAGGAACGAGATGATCGGCCAGCCGACGAGGAAGCCGATCGAGTAGATCAGCCCGTCGAAGCCGTTCGAGGTGATGATGCCGGCGATGCCGAGCAGGGCCGCCGCGCTGAGGAAGTCTCCGGCCAGCGCCCAGCCGTTCTGCCAAGCCGTGATCTGGCCTCCGGCCGCGAAAAACTGTTCCGTGGTGCGTGTGCGCCTCGCCGCCCAGTAGGTGATGCCGAGCGTCAACGCCATGAAGATAAAGAAGAAGGTGATGGCGAGTGGGTTGTTCGCGGCCTGCATGGCTGTCTCCTCAGCTCATGATGCGGCGCACGGCCGGATCGTAGAAACGGTTCGCCCAGACGACGTAGACGAGGCAGAGAACGAAGGATCCGACGATGACTCCGGCCCCCAGCAGGATGCAGAGGGAAAGGCCGGGAGCGAGGATCATACCCATCGTCGGCTTGGCGAAGGCGAACATCGTCATGAAGCCGAAGTACATCGCGATCATCACGATGCTCAGCGCGACGGCGACACGCGATCGGGTTCGGGAAAGCCTGCCGAAGTCATCGTCCTCCCCCGGAGGGACGACCTTGTCTGGTGAAAGCATGCTGCATCTCCTTCTATCGGCTTGAGGCTCGGCTCCTCCCGAGCCGGATCAGGCGCTTATGCGGCGAAGGGGCTGGATCGGCTCGCGAAGGTCGGGATCGACGCCGCCGAGATCGGAGCCGTCGACCCCATTGGTCGGATGCGCCGCCGACGAGTCGAAGGTGATCGGGTCCCGCGGCGAGCGATCGACGTTGAGCCGGAAGATGTCGAAGCGGTTGTAGTAGCCGACGACGTCGTGAAACTGCTTGGGCTCGACGCAGGCCGAAACGTCGATGTCGGCATAGAGGATGGTTTCGTCGCCCTGATGCGCCTCGACGACATGCGAGCCCGTGGGGTCGAGCACCATGGAGACGCCCGCGGGCGTACGCTCGACGATGTCGGCCAAGCCGTCGTCGCCTTCGCACAGGATCGCCCGGGCGGCCCGGTCGAGAACCGCCGAGCAGACGATGTTGAACACCTTCGCCTCGAAGGCATGTGCGCCGGCCCGAATCTCGATGGCCCGCCGCAGATCGTAGGCGGCGCTCTCGCCGGGGGGCCGGGTCGGCCAAGCCGGTGGATAGGTCGAGATGTGGACCTGCTCGCCCTGCGCCATCAGCGCGTAGCGGGCGAGCGGGTTGGTATTCTCGCCGCAGATCAGCATGCCGACCCGACCGATCTCGGTGGGCACCACGCGCAAGCCCCTCGCATCGCCGTTCGCCCAGATGAGCTTCTCGTAGAAGGTCGGCACCAGCTTGCGATGGTGGTTGAGGACGGCTCCGTCCCGTCCGATCAGGACGTTGGAGTTCCATAGGCAGCCGACGCTCGCTTCGGTGCTCTCGCTGAAGCCCAGGGAAACGAGCACGCCGTGTCGACGCGCGGCGGCGCGCACCGCGCCGATCTCCGGCCCGTCGAGGCGCACGGATTCGGCTGCGAGTCGCTTGAACAGGTCGTGATTGCGGATCGGGGCACGCAGAGCCGCCCAGAGCGGGAAGCCCGGCATGTAGCCTTCGGGGAAGATCACGAGATCGGCTCCCGAGCGGGCAGCCTCGCCGATCAGGGCAACCGCCTTCTCGGCCGAGGCCGCGCTGTCAAGATAAACCGGCGCCACGTGGCAGGCGGCCGCCTTGAATTGCGGGTACTGGACGGACATCGGAGCGGCTCCTGAATTGGCTAGCCGCATTAGCATCAGAGGTTATCGGCGCCGCGAACCCGGAAAATCTGCAATCGCCGCTGCAATCATGCCGGGGGTGCCTAAAATCGGTTCAAATACTCTGCCTCTTCCGTGAACAGGTTGGCGAGGAACCGGGTCACGGCCCGGACCCGGCCGACATGCTCGATGTCTTCGTGGACGCTGAGATAAAGTTCGCGGCGCACGACGACGTCTTCAGCCAGGACGGGCACGAGAGCCGGATTGGTTTTTGCCGAGAACAGCGGCAACAGCGCGATTCCCGCGCCCGATGCGACGGCGGTCTGCTGTGCGGCCATGCTGGTTGAGCGGAAGACCACAGTCGCAGGCGTGAGCACTTCAAGCAGCCAGTGCACCGGCTCGATGGCGATGAGGTCGTCGATGTAGTCAACGAAATCGTGGTCCAGCAGTTCGGCCCGCGTCGTTGGCCGGCCTCGCCGTGCGAGGTAGGCTTCCGACGCGTAGAGGGCGAGGCGGAACTCACCGACACGCCGGACATGCAGACGCGGTCCGTTCGGCGGCACGAAAGACACCGAGATGTCGGCCTCACGTTTGGTCAGGTTGATCAAGTGCCGCTCGGTGACCAGCTCGACGACAATGCCGGGCGTGACTGCAGAAAATTCGGCGAACTTGGCCGACAGATAGAAGGCCGCGATGCCCTCCATGCTTGCGACCCTGACGAGGCCAGTTGGTAGGGATGTGTTCTGCAGGCCGAGAGCTTCGGGTACCGAGAGCGTCTTCTGCTCAATGGCTTCCGCGATGACGAAGAGCTTATGGCCGGCTTCGGTGAGCTGGAAGCCATCGGAGCCGCGCTGGAATAGTTTTGCCTCGAGACTGCGCTCCAACTCGGCGATGCGGCGGCTGACCGTGGTGGTGTCGACCTTGAGCCGGCGTGCAGCCGGCGTTAGCCGCCCGTGCCGGGCGAGTTCGAGGAAGAAGGTGAGGTCGTTCCAATCGAACGTGGGAGCTTTGGCGCAAAGCACGGTCAGAACCTATCGCCCTGGTTTCCAGGCTGGAAGCTTTGGCCTTGTGCCAGGGTTATCAGCTTCCTCCCGCTTGCTTTTTACAATGGCGCTCGTGCTGCGAAACCTCAGTCCATCGGCCTTCGGTCGGTTCAGAATTGGTTCGGCCGAGCCGGATGATATTTGAGTGAGACGTGAACCAGGCCCTGCGCTGCGCACGCCGTCAGCGACCTGATCACCTCTCGATCCAAGCCGTCACTCCTTCGATTGAGCGAAAGTCCTCAAGCGCGTGGACACGCGTTCCAGGAAGGGCGTCGCGAGCCATCGTTGCGAGGCTGTGGCCCGGTCCGAGTTCCAGCGTGGACGTGGCGCCGAATTCGCGACAGGCCTGTAGGCAGGCCGCCCAGTCGATTGTCTCAGAAATCTGACGCGCGAGCTTGTCGAGGCCGGTAGCTGGGTCAAATACCGTTGTTCCATCAATCCCTTGGATGAGCCGCGGCGCGCCTGGGGGAGGCCGTCGCAGTTTTTCTTGAGCAAGAGCCTGAGCGAAGCTTCGGCTTGCGGCGGCAAGCAGCGGTGTGTGCGAAGGGGTGTGAACCGGAAGCACGATGGCGCGTTGGGCGCCGGAGGCAGCGGCTTCAGTGCAGAGCGCTTTGAGGGCTGTGCGCAAGCCGCCGGTGACGGCGCTGTCGGGGCCGTTACGGATGGCGAGATGGCAGCCGTGGCGTTCAGCTAGTTTCGTAACCAAATCAAGGGTTAAGCCGCGGATTCCAGCGAGAGCGTAGCCCTCGCCTGAAGCGGCGTCCATAGCTTCAGCTCGGGTGGCGGCGAGGCGCAGTATGGCGGCCGGATCGAGGCGGCCGGCGCAGCCCCAGGCGGCGAGATCGCCGATGCTGTAGCCGGCGACGATCATTCGTGAAAGCTTTAATCTTTCGATGATTTTCCAGGCTGCCAGTGCGGCTGTGCAGCACAGGATCTGGCCCGTACGGTTCGCGTGGAGATCGGCATCGGGCCGTTCGACGAACGCACGGGGGTCGGCGCCGAGCAGTGGCGCGGCGGCTTCGAAAATGGGCTGCGCTTCGGGCAAGCCTTTCGTGAGATTGAACATTCTGGGGTGCTGCGCCCCCTGCCCCGTGCACAGCAGCGCTAGCATGACGCGGGGATCTCGAATGGACTGCTCCCGGCAGACCCCTCAGGCAACGAGTGAGTGTGACCGGCATGCTCCTGGCATGCCGTGAACAAGGTCATGGCCAGCAGGTCGGCCGCGCCGCCCGGGCTGAGTCGCCGTGCCATGAAATCGCGATGGATCGACTCGGCAGCCTGCCGCCAGTTCGGTTGCCCGACTCCGCCGTGGGCCAGAAACTCAGTGGCGGCGCGACGGGCAAATGCGAGGCCGTCCGGCCCGCCTCGGTGAAGCAGGTTAGTGTCCTCGGTGGCGGCGATCAGCGCGAAGCAGGCTTCGACGCGGGCGGCTTCCGGGTCGTCGGGCCGGAGGGCCATGCCGCGCCGCAGGGCTGGCAGGCCGATTCGGTAGACGGTTGGGAATCCGGCGGCGGCTTCGGCTGGGGCTCCGCCAACGCCGTGGCGGCGGCGAGCGCGGGCACCGGGGGCGTGGAGCAGAACCGGACCCTTCAGGATGCCTTGGGCGTGCCTGCGTGCGACATGGGCACCGAGGGCGCCGGAGCGGATCGGTGTGACGCCGCCGCAGGCGCCCGCGGCGGAGGCGAGCAGGCCGAGACCGAAGATCGCGCCGCGATGGGTGTTCACCCCGCCGGTGGCCGCGAGCATGGCGGCTTCGGCCTCAATGCCGATGCGACGCAGGCCGTCCATGGCAGTGCCCCGGTTGCCAGCTTCAGCGAACGCGCGAAAAAATGGTTCGAGAGCGGCAGCACTAGCCTCGAAGGTGGCGGCATCCATGTCGTCATGGCTGCCGCTGTCGACGAGGCTGACGAGGCCGGGCTTGGGATAGGTCTCGAGTTCAAGCCACAGGGCCTCCACCGCGCAGCGGCCGATGACGGCGGCGTCACATATGGGCTGGAGGGCGAAGGCGGCGACAGTGCTCATGGGGAGCCCCTGCCCTTCAACATTGCGACGGACCGCATCTCCAGGCGGTCGAGATGCTTAGCGAGCACTTCGCCCGACTCGGAGGCTTCCAGCACTTCGCGCCAATGCAGGCCAGCGCCGTCGGGCAGGAGGAGTTCGCCGTCGAGGCGCATTGGGGCGGCCTCGGCAATGCGGGCGAGCGCGGCGAGGAGGCCGGCTGGTATGGTCTGCGTCGGCAGCGGCCAGAGGACGTCGAGGTCGGAGGCAGCGGCGAGATAGGTCAGGCCGGTGGCGACCTGCCAGAGTAGGCTGCCGAAGGGACGCGGTGTCAGACCATGCTCGGCGCCGAGGGCGATTAGTGCGTCGAGGGTGCTGTGCCAGGTCCCGGGAGCGGCAGGACGGGTGTCGGCGAGCGCGAGTGGCGGATGTGGCGACAGGTCTTCGGGCGAGAACGCGAATGAGATTCGTCGCTTGCCGTCGGCAGGCGGCAGCGGCAGACCGAGGGGGATGCTGTCGCGGGGCTCGCCCGGAAAAAAGCGGCGGATGATCAGCAGGCGGCCGGCCTCGGCCCATCCGGCGAGATGCGGCACGCCGTCGAGGTCGGGGCGCTGGCGCAGCTTGACCGCCCAGGCGGCGGGGTCGACGCGGACGAGGTCGTGGCGATGCGGCTGAGGGGAGAGGGTATCCCCGCCCATCTCAGCCTCCTTGCGCCTGCCGCTGCACGCGTTCGGCGATCTCGCGGGCCACCGGCCGGCCGCCGCGTTCTTCGCCGAGCCGGTCGCGCTCGTCGCCTGTCGGCAGGGAGGCGATCAATCCGCGGATCTGGGCGTCGAGCGGCTGACCTGGATCGAGGACCACCTGCACCGCGCCGGTGGCGACCATGTTGTCGAGCCCTGGCGCGAAGACCGGTGTCGACTTCGCCATCTCCTGCAGCTTCTCCACGGGAAGCTTGGTGACGCGGGCGACCGAGGGCAGGTCCATCACGCTGGGGTTGGCTCCGGGCAGCGCCGCGAGTACCCGCGTCGCCAGGGCCGTGGCAATGAATGCGCCAGCCGCGGAGTGGCCGTAGATCAGGCCGACGGTCGGATGGCCGAGACGGTCTGCCAGTAGCAGCGCCTTGGCGAGATGCGCGAGGCACTCGTTGAGACCGAGCAGCTCGTCACGCCGGCTCATGCGCTGGCTATCGGAGTCGATCGCGACGAGGATCGGAGACCGATCGCCGGCCCGCACCACATCGAGCACAGAGGCCGCCAGCGCCAGCGCACCCTCGACACCAAGCGGTGTGTCGCCATCGACGCCGACGACATGCAGCGGCTTGCCGTCGAGCGCCCCCTGCCCCGTGACGAGGCCGTCCGCAACGGTGACCGCATGCCCCTGCGGGAAGAGCGAGGAGAGGATCTCAGCGAGCGTCATGGGACGCCTCCGTCACGCTGGATGCGGTCTTCGCGAAGGCCGCGTCCGTCATGGCGGGCACCGCGTCCGGGTCGTTGACACCGAGCCGCGCCCAGATTTCGGTGGCATCGCGGCAATCACCGAAGCGCTTCACGCGGGCCTCCAGCCGCGCCTGCTCGGCCTCCAGCGTGGCGAGGTCGAAGGCCGGTGCGGTGCCAACCAGCGTTATTGCTGCCTCGCGGAAGGCGGCGACAGTATCGGCGCAATAGGCGTCGGCGGCGCCGGTAAGCCGGCGATGCTTGCCGCCCATGGTGCGCCAGACCAGGGCACGATCGCGCGAATCGAATTCCTCCGCGCCCTTGTTGGTCTCGATCACCTCAGGACCGGAGACGGAAATGCGGCCCGATTCCGAGACTGCCAACCGTGAGCAGGTACCGGCAATGAGGCCGCCGCCGCCGTAACAGCCGGCGCGTCCGCCGATCAGGCCGATCACCGGAATGCCGGCGGCGCGGGCATCCACGATGGCGCGCATGGTTTCGGCGATGGCGGTCTCACCGGCATTGGCCTCCTGCAGGCGCACGCCGCCGGTATCGAACAGGATCAGCACGGCAGCCGGCTTGCTCGCGATGGCGGCACGCAGCAGTCCCACGAGCTTGGCGCCATGGATCTCGCCGAACGCGCCGCCCATGAACCGGCCTTCTTGCGCGGCGACGAGCACCGGCCGGCCATCGAGCTTCCCTCGCCCGACGACGATGCCGTCGTCGAAGGCGCGCGGCAGGTCGAAGAGCGGCAGGTGCGGACTCATCGCCCGCTCGGCCGGTCCCAAGAATTCCTCGAAGGTCCCTGCGTCCACGAGTGCCGCGATGCGCTGGCGGGCGCTGGCCTCGTACCAGCTCTGCGAGCCGGGATCGGTCACGATCCTCATGCCGAGGCCTCCATCAGCCGGGCGCCTTGAGCCAGGCGCAGGGAGACCGTATCGGGGCGCGCACCGCCATCGTTGATGCTGATGCGCAGGCCACCGGGCTGGGTCCGGGCGACGAAATCGGCCACCACTGCTTCCCAGACGTCGCCATAGCCGCCGACTGGCGTCTCGATCGCGACCTCGCAGGCATCGGGCGGGAGCACCCGTTCCAGCAGCACTTCGAGGTTTCCGGAGGCGACGACGCCGGTGATCGCCATTGGCTTGGAGCCTGAGGCGGCCTTCTGGGTCGAGTGGCGGAAGTGAAGGGTTTCCATGAGCGACGACTCCGTTCGGGCGTCTCGGGTTCAGATGGTCAGCCCGTCATTGCGAAAGTGAGCGAAGCAATCCAAGGCTAATGGGCTGGCTCACCAGTTCCGGAAGCGGGCCGGCGGCTCGTAGAGGCCGCCGGACCAGTGCACGAGATCCTTGATCGACTTGGCCGCGAGCAGCGAGCGGTCAGCGTCGAGCGGCTCGATGCCGAGGTCTTCCGGCCGTCTGATTACGCCGCGCTCGCGCAGGTGCTGCACCATGGCGCGGTCTCGCCCGCGGCCGACCTCGGTGTAGCCGGCAACGCCGCGGATCGCCTGCTCGCGCTCGTCGGCGTTGCGGCAGAGCAGGAGGTTGGCGATGCCCTCCTCCGTGACGATGTGAGTGACGTCATCGCCGTAGATCATCACCGGCGCCAGTTGGAGCCCGGTCTTCTTCGCCAGTTCCAGTGCATCGAGCTTCTCGACGAAGGTCGGCACGAGCTTGTCGCCGAACGTCTCGACGAGCTGCACCACAAGCTTGCGGCCGCGCATCAGGGCCGGGTCGCCGACGATTTCGGCCTCGTGTCCAGCCTTCATCCAGGCATCGGACGGGTGGCGGCGGCCATGGGGATCGGAGCCCATGTTCGGCGCGCCGCCGAAGCCTGCGACACGGTTCTGCGTCACCGTCGAGGAATGGCCGGCGAGATCGATCTGCAGAGTCGCGCCGATGAACATGTCGCAGGCATAGAGCCCGGCCGTCTGGCAGAAGGCGCGGTTCGAGCGCAGCGAACCATCGCCGCCCGTGAAGAACACGTCCGAGCGCTCGCGGATGTAGCGGTCCATGCCGACTTCCGAACCGAAGCAATGGACCTGCTTGACCCAACCCGACTCGATGGCCGGGATCAGGGTTGGGTGCGGGTTCAGCGCCCAATGCGTCGCGATCTTGCCCTTGAGCCCGAGCTTTTCCGCGTAGGTCGGCAGCAGCAATTCGATCGCCGCCGTGCCGAAGCCGATACCGTGGTTCAGCCGGCGCACGCCGTATTCGGCATAGATCCCCTTGATCGCCATCATCGCGATCAGGATCTGCGTCTCTGTCATCGCTGCGGGATCGCGGGTGAAGAGCGGCTCGACGTAGAACGGGGTATCGGCTTCGACGACGAAGTCGATCCGGTCGCCAGGGATATCGACGCGCGGCACCCGCTCGACGATCTCGTTGACCTGCGCGATCACCACGCCGTTCTTGAAGGCGGTGGCCTCGACCACTGTCGGCGTGTCCTCGGTGTTCGGTCCCGTGTAGAGGTTGCCGTCGCGGTCGGCCGAGACGCCCGCGATCAGCGCGACGTTCGGCGTGAGGTCGACGAAGTAGCGCGCGAAAAGCTCAAGATAGGTGTGAACCGCGCCGAGCTCGATCTGGCCGCCATAGAGCATCTTCGCGATGCGGCCGCCCTGCGGACCGGAATATGAATAGTCGAGGCGCTTGGCGATGCCCGTCTCGAACACGTCGAGATGCTCAGGCAACACGATGCCCGACTGCACCATGTGCAGGTCGTGGATTTTTGTCGGGTCGCAGGCGGCGAGACCGCGGGCGAGACAGTCAGCCTGCTTCTGGTTGTCGCCCTCAAGGCAGATGCGGTCGCCTGGCTTCAGCACGGCTTCGAGTAGATCGACAACCGCGTCGCCTCGCACCACTTTGCCCTGAGCATGGACACGGCCCGCCTCAATCCGAGCGTCCCGGGCCATCTTCTCGCTGCGCCAGTCAGTCATGCGCTGCCTCCGGGCTCTTGCGTACACCGAATGGATCGGCCCGCGCCTTCCGGCATTCGGATGCCGGCCTATGCGGCCATCAAGTATGCCAACTTGCGGAATTGTCAATATACTGCATACTAAAACGAATCAAAAATATGAGAACGAATACAGAAGGGAAACGCGTCATGGATTGCGCATACACATGGCCCAGCGGCTCACCTGACCGCAAGCGGGAGGTGCACCGCTCATGATTATTCTCGGTGTCGCTCTTCTTGCCGTGTGCACGCTGGTCGGCGTTTTCCTCGGTGATCTCCTCGGTGTTGCGCTCGGCGTGAAGGCCAATGTCGGCGGTGTCGGCATTGCCATGATTCTGCTGATTGCGGCGCGCGTCTGGCTGAAGAGCCATGGCCGGCTCGGCAAGGGCGTCGTCTTCGGCGTCGAGTTTTGGGCGGGCCTCTACATCCCAATCGTCGTTGCGATGGCAGCCCAACAGAATGTCGTTGCCGCGGCGAGCGGTGGCCCAATCGTGCTCATTGCCGCCACAGGATCGCTGGTGCTGTGCTTCGGCGCCGTCGCGCTGCTTAGCCGGCTGAGCCCAGGCGACGCGACGAGCGAGGCCTTCATGCATGGCGGCTCTGTTGTCGGCGGAGGAGCCAGTGACGAGCCGCAGGCGCGGCCCGCGCCGCCCTTTGCGATCCCTGCCGCCTCTGCCGCGAAGGAGTGAGCGCCATGCTGCACATGATCGAGCACGTCTTCCTCGAACAGAGCTTGGTGGCCGCGTTCGCCGTTGTCGGCGGGCTGATTCTCTTTTCGAACCTCATCGCGAGACACCTGACGGCCGGCCGGGTTCACGGCTCAGCCATCGCCATCGTGCTTGGGCTGGTGCTGGCCTACTTCGCGGGGCTCTATACGGGCGGCAAGAAAGGCGTCGCAGACGTGCCGGCCCTTGCCGGCATCGGCCTGATGGGCGGAGCAATGCTGCGCGACTTCGCTATCGTTGCCACGGCCTTCGAGGTGGATGTGGTCGAGGCCCGACGCGCCGGACTGCTCGGCGTGATCGCCCTGGCCTTGGGAACGATCCTTCCCTTCATTGTCGGCACGCTGACCGCGGTCGCCTTCGGCTACCACGATGCTGTTTCGATTACGACAATCGGCGCCGGCGCCATCACCTACATCGTCGGACCGGTGACCGGTGCCGCGATCGGCGCGGATTCGACCGTTATGGCGCTCTCCATTGCCACCGGCGTCACCAAGGCGGTGATGGTGATGGTCGGCACGCCGCTGGTTGCTCGTCTGATCGGCCTCAACAACCCGCGCTCGGCCATGGCCTATGGCGGTCTGATGGGAACGGTGAGCGGCGTCGCTGGCGGCCTCGCGGCCACGGACCCGCGCCTCGTGCCCTATGGCGCGCTCACGGCGACCTTCCACACGGGTATCGGCTGCCTGGTCGGGCCATCGATCCTCTTCCTGGCGGTGCGGGCGGTCGTTGGTGCTTGAGAGTCTGCGAACCGTTTCCGTGTATCCGTATCCGGTTCAAGGCATCGATGGATCCATTCGCCGCCCTCGCGATGCGCCGCGCGCTCGTGACCCAGCTCATGGAAGCAGCACAACTTCTCCGCGGCCATAGTGGTCGCCGTGCGCGGGACGAGCCGGGCGCAGTGGCTGATCGTGCTCCGCCTGAGCGAGAGGGAGGGGCGACCAGTTCCCGATCGACGATGCAGACTGGGCAACCCCGCCAGGAGCGGGTCCGCTCGTAGGATGCGGCCGAGTTTGGCTCAATAACAGCGTAGGGCACGAAGCGGCCGCTATGTTTGGCTGATAGCAGCAGATTTGTCGTGGCAGAGGTGAGGGAAGAGCAAACAATCCTTGGATCTAGCCAGCAGGCAAACACGCCCAAGGAGACGTGAAAGCTGCTACTAGGACACCATCGCTCAAACGCCCCAGCTTTGAAGGTGAAGTGCGGTTCAGATGGATGACGCCACCTGTCCAGAGGCTAAAACGACCCGCCATGGGCGCCATCTCTTGAGGGTTGGAAGCGCCGTCGGGCTCTCGCAGCACATCTTGCCGAGTGCCGCGACGATGATCGGAGTGTGCACCACCTTCATCGGGCTCGTGAAGATTGTAGAGGCCCGCACCGGTCCGAGCCACGTCGACGAGGGGGCCGCGTTGACCGCGCTCGTCTTCCTCGCGAGCGCAGGCTCGTCCTATCTCTCGATGCGTTGGCCTACCGAGGGCCGTCTCTCCACAAAACTCGAGGCGGCCGCGGATATCTGTTTCGTGCTCGGCTTGATCAGCTTGTCGGTGATCTCGGTTCTGTTCGCCTACGAGGTGCTGTGAAGGCGTGAAGTGGCCGCCCGGCTGCTCTCATGCCTCCGCTACAAGAAGGGCAACTACGGCGAGGCGGCTCACTACATCATCGAGACGGCTTTCGTCGAAAAGTCAGCGCGTAGCCTCCCTCCCCGTGCAGGGAGGGACCGAGGCCTCAGGCCGATCGCGCCGCAGAGGCTTCGTCCGATGCGCGCCGTGCGACCGTGCCAGCCGCAAGGATCCCGATCGCGATACCGATGGTGTGGAGGAATGCCGTCACAACGAGGAAGCCTAAGCCGTAGAGAGGCGCGGAGGCGCTCTCGGGCATCTCGGTGAAATGGGCATAGCCGTGGAAAACCGCGAAGGCGCCGATCAGCCCAGCCAGCGCCGCCGTCGGCAGGCGACGGCTGACAAGCGCGAGCAGGCCGAACACAATCACTGAGGCAAGGATAGCGGGCTCGGCATAGGGCAACTTCAGGCCGGCGAGTCCGAAGCCGGCCCCGGCCACCATCAGCGTCAGGAAGGTCGCCGGCAGTGCCCAGACGGCGCGCCCACCACGCAGCGCCCCGATCAGGCCGACGGCGACCATCGCGAGCACGTGGTCGGCTCCGGTGACGGGATGAAGCATGCCGGCCGCAAGACTCTGAGTGCCGCCATGCCCCGGATGCGCCCACGCTCCGGTGGTCATGCCTGCGAGGAGAAGGCTGGCCACCGCTGACGATGCAAGAGAACGGAGCATGATAATTCCTGGCTGTGTGTTGGATTGATGCGAAGGCCCCAGCGAAGCGGGTGGCTGCGGGAGGGTCAAGCGAGGCCTCCGGCCGTCTTGATGAACTGGGCGACCGCGTCGGCTCCCCGGCCCTCGCGCAACGACGAGAACACGTAGGGGCGCGTCCCCCGCACGCGCTTGGTATCGGCCTCCATCACGCCGAGATCGGCGCCGACGAGGGGAGCGAGGTCGGTCTTGTTGACGATGAGCAGGTCCGAGCGAGTGATGCCTGGACCGCCTTTGCGCGGGATCTTCTCGCCGCCAGCAACGTCGATCACGTAGAGCGTTATATCGGCGAGCTCCGGCGAGAAGGTCGCGGCGAGGTTGTCGCCGCCGGATTCAATTAGCACCACGTCGAGCCCCGGAAAGCGGCGACGCATCTCGGCCACGGCCGCGAGGTTGATCGAGGCGTCCTCGCGGATCGCGGTGTGTGGGCAGCCACCTGTCTCGACGCCCATGATGCGCTCCTCGGGCAGCGCCCCGGCCACGGTGAGGATGCGGGCATCCTCCTTCGTATAGATGTCGTTGGTGATCGCGCAGATGTCGTAGGCATCGCGCAGGCGTTTGCAGAGCTGCTCCATCAACGCGGTCTTGCCAGAGCCGACGGGGCCGCCGATGCCGACGCGGAGCGGGCCGTTCTGCGAGGTCATGTGGTTCCTCAGGAGCGGAAGATGCGAGAATACTGGGTCTCGTGCCGGAAGGAGCCGAGATCGACCCGCAGCGTCGCGGAGCCGAGACTGTCCAGGCCGAGATCCTCGACCTCGCCGGCCAGGGCCGCGACGCGGGGAACAAGTGCCGCGACGATCCGGGTACCGGCGCTCTGGCCGATCGGTGCCGAGCGCAAAGCTGCCGAGACGAGGTTCTGCACGAAGGCGAGCCCGTAGGCGGCAAGCATGTCGAGGCGCGTCATGCCGTGCGCCGCCGCCGCTGCCCCAACGGCTACGGGAAATGCGACCGCTGCCGGCAACGCCGCTCCAACCGCCGTCATCTCCTCGCAAGGCCATGCGGCCAGCGTGGCGTCGAGAAAGCTGCGGCCCTGCTGGCTCGTCTCCAGATGCAGCTCCCGAGAGGGTGCCAATGCGAGCGCCAGTTCGTTGACGGCGGCGAGCGCAGCCGGGTCGGCGGCCGCGCTGTGCGCATTGCCGGCCAGGATCATGTCGTTGCGGCCGGCGCCGAGCTCCAGCACGTCGACGAGCCATATCCGGAGACTCGCTTCGTCATGGATGGCGCCGATCTCCACCGCCCATTCCAGCCCGTGCGAATAGGCGAAGCCGCCGACTGGATAAGTCGGAGACAGCCACGCCATCAGCTGCAGGGTGTCAATCATGGGCGTGATCGTGGTGCGCGTGCCCGCGCGAATGCCCGCGGCTATGCCCATGCGAATGTCCGCCGGCATAGGCGCCGCCCTCCGGCCGGAACGGCCGCTCGACGGGCTCGGCCGTGCCGCCGAGGCCGCGCACCATCTCGGCCAACACGTGGTCATGTGCGATGTAGACCGCATCGGCCGCGATCTCGGCGGGGATGTGCCGGTTGCCGATATGCCAGATCAACCGCTTGAGGGCGTGGTCCGAGGCGGCGCGGATTTCGAGCAATCGCTCCGGCGCGGCCTCGACCCAGACCAGTCGTCCGTCGTCGAGCACCAGCGCATCGCCGTCGTCGAGCACCGTTGCCTCGTGCAGGTCGAGCAGGAAGGCGAGACCCCCGACGCCCTGCATCGCCATGCGGCGGCGGTGGCGATCGCCATGGTCCAGCACGATCCGGTCGACGATCTCACCGCTCTCGAGCTGGTCTCGGCGGATGACATGAGTGGCGCGCATCATCAGAACAGGAAGTAGCGCTGGGCCATGGGCAGGACCTCGGCCGGCTCGCAGACAAGCAATTCGCCGTCGGCACGCACGTCGTAGGTCTCGGGGTCGACCTCGATGACCGGTGTCGCGTCGTTGAGGATCATGCTCTTCTTCGAGATGCCACCGCGCACGTTCTCAACCGCCACGAGTTCCTTCTGAACGCCGAGCCGCTCGCGCAGGCCGCTCTCCACCGCTGTCCTGGAGACGAAGGTCAGCGCCGTGGCAAAGGGGGACCGGCCGAAGGCACCGAACATCGGCCGGTAATGCACCGGCTGCGGCGTCGGGATCGAGGCATTGGGGTCGCCCATCGGCGCGGTGGCGATCATGCCGCCCTTCAGTACCAGATCTGGCTTCACGCCGAAGAAGGCCGGCGACCACAACACGAGATCGGCGAGTTTCCCCGGCTCCACCGAGCCGATATGGCGCGAGACGCCATGCGCGATGGCCGGGTTGATCGTGTATTTCGCCACATAGCGGCGAGCGCGCAGGTTGTCGTTGCCGGAGGCGTCCCCCGGCAGGCTGCCGCGCTGGCGCTTCATCTTATCAGCGGTCTGCCAAGTGCGGATGACGACCTCGCCGACCCGGCCCATGGCCTGGCTGTCGGACGACATCATCGAGAGCGCGCCGATGTCGTGCAGGATGTCCTCGGCCGCGATGGTCTCCTTGCGGATGCGGCTTTCGGCGAAGGCGAGGTCTTCGGGAATCGACGGGTCGAGGTGATGGCACACCATCAGCATGTCGAGATGCTCGTCGATGGTGTTCTTCGTGAACGGTCGTGTCGGGTTCGTCGACGACGGGAGCACGTTGGCGAGCCCAGCGACCTTGATGATGTCCGGCGCGTGGCCGCCGCCCGCCCCCTCCGTGTGGAAGGCGTGGATGGTGCGGCCCTTGAAGGCCGCGATGGTATCCTCGACGAAGCCCGACTCGTTGAGGGTGTCGGTATGAATCATCACCTGGATGTCGTGGGCATCGGCCACCGACAGGCAGGTGTCGATCGCGGCCGGCGTCGTGCCCCAGTCCTCGTGGAGCTTCAGCGCGCAGACGCCGGCCCGGATCATCTCTTCGAGCGATCCGGGCAGTGAGGCGTTGCCCTTGCCGGCGAAGGCGAGGTTCATCGGGAAGGAATCCGCCGCCTCGATCATCCGGGCGATGTGCCAGGGGCCCGGCGTGCAGGTGGTGGCGAAGGTGCCATGCGCCGGCCCGGTGCCGCCGCCGAGCATCGTGGTGATGCCCGAGCACAAAGCCTCCTCGATCTGCTGCGGGCAGATGAAGTGGATGTGGCTGTCGAAGCCGCCGGCTGTGAGGATCTTGCCCTCGCCCGCGATCACCTCGGTGCCGGGACCGACGACGATGTCGACACCGGACTGCACGTCCGGGTTGCCGGCCTTGCCGAGCCGGGCGATGCGGCCCTTCACGATGCCGACATCGCACTTCACCACGCCCCAGTGGTCGAGGACCACGGCGTTGGTGATGACGGTGTCGACGGCGCCGTCCTTGTTGGTGGCCTGGGACTGGCCCATGCCGTCGCGGATGACCTTGCCGCCTCCGAACTTCACCTCCTCGCCATAGGTGGTGAGATCGCGCTCCACCTCGATTTCGAGACTGGTATCGGCGAGCCGGATGCGGTCGCCCGTGGTCGGGCCGAACATGTCGGCATAAGCGGCACGCGGCAGCGAGGCGGGCTTCGGGGAGTTTGCCATCGTCAGAGGCCGCCCATTACCGCGCCACGGAATCCGTAGACCGCGCGGGCGCCCGAGAGCGGTACCAGCACCACCTCCCGCGTCGAGCCGGGCTCGAAGCGCACCGCTGTGCCCGGGGCGATGTCGAGGCGCTTGCCGCGAGCCTGCTCACGGTCGAAGACGAGGCCCGAATTGACCTCGTAGAAATGGTAGTGTGAGCCGACCTGGATCGGGCGGTCACCGCTATTGGCGACCTCGATCACGGTGCGTTCGGCGCCCACGTTGAAGACGATCTCGCCAGGCTTCGTCGTGACGGTGCCGGGTACGTCGTCCGAGGCAGCGCCGCGGATTGGGTGGTGCACCGTGACGAGCTTGGTGCCGTCGGGAAACGTCGCCTCGACCTGGATGTCGTGGATCATCTCGGGGATGCCCGGCATTACCTGCTCTGCCGTGAGCACGGTGGCGCCGGCTTGCATCAACTCGGCCACCGAGCGCCCATCCCGCGCGCCCTCGACGACGAAATCGGTGATCAGCGCCACCGCCTCGGGATGGTTGAGCTTCACGCCGCGCGCTAGACGATTGCGCGCTACCTGCGCGGCCATGGCGATCAGCAGCTTGTCCTTTTCGCGGGGGGTCAGAAGCACAAGGGCGGTCCTGTTCTGGATCAGATCCTCACGAGCAAGAATCATGCGCACTAAAAGATCAACCGTGAGGGGTTAGGTCTGCCAAACTCGTGGCATCGGCGTTCCACGATAGGCGGCGAGGAAGCGGGCCACATGCACGCGCAACGACCCGATCGCTGGGCCGAGCAGGCGGATGGCGAGATGCCCGTTCCAGGCGCTCGCGCCGGCTTCGATTTCTTGGCCCGCCTCGCCGATCAGGGCGCGGGCCTCGTCGAGCCTGGATTCGGCGCCCGGCGAGAGGTCGATGATGGTGCCGAGCGCCCGCGCGCCACCGCAGATCGCGGAACGGGCCAGCATGGCTTCGATTGGGCCGTCGAAGCGAAGTGTGTCCGCATAGGTCAAATGGCCATCGCGGCGGATGCGCCAGACATCCTCGAACATTGCGTCGTTGAGCCTTTCGCCATGCGCGGTGCGCCCGAAAGCCACAAGTTCCACGACCAGCAGGCCAGCATCGCCGGCGAGGTCGGCCTCGAAACGGCGGCGCAGGCGCGAGCGGTCGAACAGGATGGTTTCTTGTGGGAGCCAGGCGAGGGTCGCACCGGCCGCTACGGTGGCTCTATTGACGATCGTGCTGGTCGGCCCGTCGGATTTGTAAATTTTTTCTGCCGCCGTGGTGGTCAGGACGAAGGCCGTCCCTGGGTGGAGATCGAGCACGGTCTCGAAATGATCGCCGCAGGCCACGCCGCCGGCCGTATTCACCTGAATGCCTTCGAGCGTGCCGTCCCCGACATTGGGGAAACGCAATCGCAAGGGGCCTGCTTCCGAGAGATCCCGGACGCGGCTGCGCCCCCCGAAATCGCCGATGGTCAGGCTGACGTTTCCCTGCGAACGCTGGCGGACGGGAGGAGCCGCCAAGGGGGCGGCAAGTGGAGCGTGAATGGAGCTGTCCTCAGTTCAGGCGGTCGGAATGCGGCACGGCGTCGATGATCGGTCGATCCAGGATGCGGCGCCCGAGCAGACTTGCCACCAACTCGACCCGCACGCGAGCGCTGCGGCCACGCTCGCCGAGAAACAGATTGAGTTCGACGACGTCAAGCGAACCGACCAGCCTGGAATCGTGCAACCTCTCCATGATGAGATGCGCCTCGCGGAAGGTATCGCCGCCAGGCACCGCGGTGCCGACGGCCGGGGCAGTGCCAGGATCGAGGACGTCGATGTCGAAGCTCGCGTGAAGATGGCCGCCCTCGGCCCCAACGCGGGCGCGCACCTCGCGCAGGGGTGCAACCACATTGAACTCGTCGAGCGACTGCGCAATCGTTGGCGCCGACGAACAGGGTTTCGAGCTAACGGGAATCGGCGAGGCGAAAGCGTTATCGATCTAAACGTTGCTCGAAGCCGCCAACAAGCAGGGGGGCCGGCGGGCCGCACGCGCATCGTAATCGTGCGAGCGTATGACGAGACAGGACAGGCTATTTACGGCGAGGAGGTTGTTCTCCACGGCCCTGCCGTCTCCCCCGAAACGCGGCATCTCTGGCGAGCCATGGCAGCGATGAACACCTTAGATCGCGCCTTGGCCCGTAAGGCTGAATAGAGCGACTCCGGCCGCGGTTGTGTCAGTTTGCCGGCTTGGTCCGTGCCGTGAGCTTGTTTCCATCTGGATCGCGAAGGTAAGCGACAAAAGACCCGTTCGGGCGCTCTGCGGGCGGGCTCTCGATCGCGGTGCCGCCGTGCGTGGTTCCAGCCTCGTGCCAAGCGAGAACATGATCAGGGCTGGCAGCGCCGATCCCGATCGTTCCACCGTTAGCCGCGGTTGCTGGCTCGCCGTTGATCGGCTTCGTGATCATCAGCCGACCGCCGTCGTGGTCGTAGATCAGCCTGCCTCTCGCATCCATTTTGCCGGGCGTGCCGCCCAACGCAGCAAAGGTGGCGTCATAGAAGCGTTTGGCCTGCTCCAGATCGTTGCTGCCGATCATAACGTGGGTGAACATGCTTGATCTCCGGAAAGGGCCAACACCGTTAGCTAAGTCGAGGCCCCTACGGGTAGGCGACCGTCTCAGGTCCCTTCCATCGTGAACCCGACCTTGAGCGTCACCTGGTAGTGGTGAACCTTCCCATCCTCAATGTGGCCGCGCGTTTCGAGAACCTCAAACCATCGTAGGTTCCGGATCGTTTGGCCGGCGCGGCTTACCGCTCCCTGGATGGCATCCTCGATCGAGTTTGGAGACGACCCGACGAGTTCGACGACCTTGTAGACGTGCTCTGACATGGCGCTCTCCATGATCCTACGATCTAGAGAAACAGGCCTGAGACGCCAGCCGATCCATTGTACCTCGGCCTATCTCTTCCCGCTCTGAATGACTGCGGCTTCATCGGCGCTGCCGGCAAGTCCCGAGGTAGCGGCGCGGCACTCTCAAGATCGACGAAACAGATGCCCCGTCGCGGGGCGTATTTCGGCAGCCGCTTGGCGGCGCGCCCACGCTCTGGTTGTCTGCCACGCATGACGTTCTGCGAGGCCGTTCCTCTCCCCGATGGCCTCGGCCGCTCGCCTGCGGCGCTCAGGGAGTACAAGTCTTACCGGCGCTGCCCTTCGGATCCCGAGGCGAGGTACGCCAACACCCCACTTTCAAGCGAAAGATCCCAGTCTGGTCGACGATCTCCCGCTCGTTCCCAGAGCAGGTGATGCTGATGCGATAACGAGTTCTCAGTGTCAGTAGAGCGGATTGCACGATGACGAGCGAGACGTTTCGGCACTTCCTGGTCATCCGCTTCCCAGTGTCGTCTGCACTATCTAGCTCTGGCGTTTTCTCCTCAAAAAGCCCGCAAAAATGGCATCATGCCAAGTATATTGGCAATAGAGAGCAAAAATCCAGAATTTGCGCAAGCATATGTGAGCCTGGTAAGCTGTTGTCTAGAATATATATGTGTCAATTTTGCATCACTAACTTATATTTTAGCGACAAGGTGACGCATGAGCACCTGAGTATATTATGGCGAAAACGTGATCAGGTCGAATTTAAGAGAAAATTTCGCAACCCTTTTGGCGTCGCAGCAATTCAGTGGGCATCGCACAAGCCCGATCAGTGCGCCGCCGGCCCTAGCCCTGGGCTGGCACAGACCCGTCTTTTACGGAGATGGCCTTGTCTCAGCCTACCCTCTTGCCTGCGACTGCGCACCGTCATGGTCGGCTTGTCCGCGTGTCGAGCGTCGGCCTCGCTTCGGTACTCGCGCTCCTGATCGGCACATCGGTTCTGCCGCCCATCATTGCGGACCAATCCGACCGTGCTGTCGTCAATGCACCGGTGACGCTCCTCACTGCTCCGATTGCCGGTGATATCGCGGCGATCCCCGTCTCGGCTGGGGAGAGTGTCGAGCCTGGGTCGCTAGTAGCCCGGATTAGTAATGACCGCCTCGACCGCTCTACGGCGATCCAGCTCGCTGGGCGTGTATCCGAACTCCGCGAGCGCGCGCTCGCCGCCGAGAACAAGCGCCGTTCGAACGAAGCGTATCTCGCCGCCCTCGATCAGGCGATCCGCGAGCAATCCGCGCAGCTGTCGCAAGTGCTGCGTGCGCAAGTCGAGGAGTTGAGGGCCAAGATCGCCTCAGCCGTTGCCTCGGGAGAGGAGAAGAAGGTGCTGATGGATCGCCAGACTGGTATGGTCGCCCGCGACGTGGCGAGCCCCGACATGGTTAAGTCCACTACCCAGGCCTACAACGCCGCCCTGCAGGAGAAGCGGGCCGCCGAGGCCAAGCTCAGCCAAAAGACCGTTCAACTCGACGGCCTTGCACACGGACTCTACGCGGGCGACGAACTTCGCAACCTCGCTGACCTGTCGCAGAAGCGGCTTTCAATCACCTACGACACCCAGCGCCTCGCCATTGAGGAGAAGGAGCTGAAGGCCGCTATGGTCGACCAGCAGGCACTCCTCACACGCGAGGAGCAACGCCTCGATAAGCTCGCCGCTACCGAGATTAAGGCCGCCACCAAGGGCGTCGTCTTCAGCCTCAACGCCACGGGCGGGCGGCACGTCGGCGCCGGCGACAGCCTCGCTTCGGTGGTCGACTGCGAGCGTAGCTTCGTCGTCGCGATCTTCTCCTACCGCCAGGGCCAGAACCTGCAGGTGGGAAGCCCGGTGACGATCTCAGGCGAGCCAAGCGGCCCGCGCCCGGGGGTCGTCACCGAAATCCTACCCAAGACGAGCGACACGGTTGACGCGACTTACGCCGTGCCCTTTCCGCAGACCGAGCGGCGTGAACTCTACGTTCTGGTCAAGCCAAAGGCCCTCGCAATCCCTGCCGCTGACACTGGCGCGACCAAGAACGCAGCCAAGAACCTAGCGGAGGCAGCCTGCGGCGTTGGCCGCTGGGTAACCGTGACCCGCGAACCGGGCTGGGTGCCCTCGACCTCGGTCGTCTGGCACGAACTTCAGGATGGCGCGACAGGTCTCGTGTCGAGGGCAGCCTCGGCCGCGCCGGGCCTTGTCGAGGGTCTAGTGAGCCATGCGCAGACGGCGGTCGCCTCCGCCGCCGAGACTCTGAGGCAACTGGCTGCCTCCTCGGAAAGGAAGGTGGCCGAGCCCGATGCAAACCGCGCCTCGGCCGTTCCGCCGACGCGACCTGCGCCGGCAACGACCGCCGCGATCGATCCCCCGAAGGTCCCAGCGCTCGTATCCTCACCCGCGCCGGTTCAGGCAACACCTTCGTCTCCGGCGAGCGTCCCGGTGCCGGCCGCCGAAACTGCCCCGGGCCGGCGCATCGCAGCGCCACCCCTGCCACCGATGCGGCCCGACGCGCTGCGTGGCGAGGCCCCCGACCGGGCGCTTCGCCCTTCGGTCGAGGCAAGCAACTGAGGGCTGCCCTGGCGGCGCTCGCCCTCGGCCTCGGATTATCGGCGCCCGCGCACGCGGCCGACGATCTCGGGCTGAGCCTGTGCCGCGCCCTGTCTGCCGCTGTCGATAGGACAGCACCGGACGGGGGGCCAGTCTTCCTGGCGAGCTACGAGCCGGGGCCAAACGAGGGGCAAGTGCCCCAGCCCCTGCGCAACGCAGCCTTCGCCTACGACAATGCGCTTGCCGCGACCGCCCTACAGGCTTGCGGGGACCTGCCCCGCGCCCGTCAGATCGGCGAGGCATTCCTCGCCGCGATCGAAAGCGATCGGACCTTCAAGGACGGGCGGGTGCGCAACGCTTACCGCGCCGGCCCCCTGCGCACGCCGCCAGTGCTGCTTCCCGGCTGGTGGGACGAGGCAGCCAGCCTCTGGTCGGAGGATCGCTACCAAGTGAGCACCGCGACCGGCAACGTCGCCTGGGTCGGGCTCGCCCTCGTCAATCTCGGTGCAGCGACGCACGACGCGCGCTTCGCGGCCGGCGCCCAACGGCTGACCGACTGGATCCGGTCGCGCACGACCCGCCTAGATGCACCAGGCTTCACGGGCGGGCTCGACGGCTATGACCCGCAGCAGGGCTCAATCACCTGGGCCTCGACCGAGCACAACCTTGACATCGTCGCCCTGGGACGCCGCCTTGGTACGCCCGAGGGTCGGACGGTTGCGGCCTCGGGCCGCACGTTTCTCGACGCCGCCTTTGATGCGCGCACGGGCTGCTTTCGGATGGGGACCGATCCACAGGGGCGCATGCGTGGAATCGAGGCGCTGGCCCTCGACACGCAGCTCTGGCCGCTCCTTGGGGTCGCCGACCCGCCGCAGGCGTGGCGCCGCTCGCTCGCCTGCGCGAACGACCGCCTGAATGTGCCCGGCGGGTTCGACTTCAACAACGACCGCGACGGGCTGTGGATCGAGGGCACCGCGCAGGCGGCACTTGCCTTCCGCTGGGCAGGGGACGCTCCCCGGGCCGACGCGCTCCTTCGAACGCTTTCTGGCCAGCGCGCGCCCTCGGGCTGGCTCTACGCTACGCGCGAAGCAAGGCTGACGACCGGCCTGCAGATTGGGCCGGCGAGCACAAGCGACGACTTCTTCTACTTCCGCCGTCCGCATCTCGGTGCGACCGCCTGGGCCGCCCTCGCGGCGCTCGGTTTCAACCCCTTCGCCGGAAGCCCTCTGCGATGATGTTCCCAGCTCCCGGCGACGCGGTTTCCGTGCTCGCGCTCACTCTGTCGATTGCGCTCGGCTTCTTCGCGCTGTCGGGCATGCTGAGGCCGGAGCGCGCCCTTGACCGTTTCTTGTTCGGCGCCCTTACGGCCACGCTCATTACCACCTACACACGCTGGCGCTGGAACGACACCCTGCCGCCGCTCGCCTTCGAAGCCGGGGCGCTGTGGGCATACCTGTTCTTCGCCGCCGAGACGGTGGCCGTGGTCTACACATTGCTCTCGGTGGTCATCCTTCTGCGTTTCAAGGACCGCTCGGCAGAAGCGGACGCCGCCCAGGCCCGCCACGCAGCGAGCGAGCAATGGCCGGCCGTCGACGTCTTCATCTGCAGCTACAACGAGCCGCGCGAGGTCGTTGAGAAGTCGATCCTGCCCGCGCTCGCAATCGATTACGGCCCGAAGACCGTCTGGGTCTGCGACGACACTCGCCGCGACTGGCTGAAAGCCTTCTGCGAGGAAGTCGGCGCGCATTACATCACGCGCTCCGACAATAAGGGCGCCAAGGCCGGCAACCTCAATAATGCATTGGCGCATACCGCGCAGCGCACCAACGCGTCCCTAATCCTCGTGCTCGACGCGGATTTCGCGCCTCAGCCAAATATCCTCAGGCGCATGGTCGGGCTGTTCGACGACCCGAAGGCAGCGGTGGTGCAGTCGCCGCAGTTCTTCTTCAACGCCGACCCGATCCAGCACAACCTTGCGGCTTCCGAGAGTTGGGTCGACGACCAGCGAATCTTCTTTGACGTTTTCCAGCCCGCAAAGGACGCCTGGAACGCTGCCTTCTGCGTCGGCACCTCGTTCATCGTGCGCCGCGATCGGCTCACGGAGATCGGCGGATTTCCCGACGCGGCGATCTGCGAGGATCTCAACCTGTCGCTCGGTATGGCGCGCCGGGGCTACGCCACGCATTGGCTGAACGAGCGCTTGAGCATGGGCCTCTCGGCGGAGGGACTGCCGGAATACATCACGCAACGCACCCGCTGGTGTCTCGGCACGATCCAGATTGCGCTCCTGCGCGACGGCCCCCTGCGCGGGCCAGGCTATAGCCTCGTCCAGCGTGTCCACTTTCTGCACGGCGTTCTGAACTGGGCCTGCAAGCCCTACATCGTGCTGATGCTGCTGGCGCCTGCCATCTACTGGATCGCCGGCCTGCCGGCTTTTGAGGCGGACGTGATGTCCTTCCTGCGCTACGGCGCGCCGCCGCTCTTCGCTTTGTGGGCGTATAGTGGCTGGGTCTCCCGCTCACGCACCCTGCCAATCTTCATGGAGGTGACGCACGCAATCAGTGCGCTCGCCGTAACCATGACCCTGATTCAGGCGACGTTCCAGCCTTTCGGCCGGCCCTTCAAGGTCACCGAGAAGGGCGGCGACCGCTCGCAGATGCGTGTTCGCTGGCGGATGGCAGCCGCATTCGGTGGCCTTGCCCTCCTCTCGGCCTTCAGCATCGTCTGGGCGTTCATCAATCCAAGCGCGCCGTCTGAGATCTCGGACATTGACTACTTCAACCTCGTCTGGGCCGGGGTGGCGATGGTCCTGACCTTCATCTGCTTCCTCGTCTGCTTCGAACATCCGCGCGAGGACCTTGCCTTCCGCTACGAGGCCGACGCGATGCTTGAGAGCGGGAAGGTCATGCGACCCTGTCGCATTGCGACCCTTTCGCCAACCCGAGCGACAATCGTCGGAGCGTGCGAGCCGGCTGTAACAGGCGCGCCGCTCATCCTGCACCTGCCCGGGATCGGTTCCGTGCGAGCCGTCGTCGACGCGGCCAGCCTCGCACTCGATCCTACGCCTCAGCAGTACCGCGCCTTGATCGTCGCTCTCTACGCGACGCCGCGCGACACCATCGCCCGCACCGCCCGCTTCGGACCAGCAGTCGGTGGCCTCGTCCGCCGTGGCCTTGGCCTAAGGTGAAACGGCGCGTGCGGGACGACCGATGCAGGCTCGGCACATGGAGGCGCTTGGACTGAATCTGGCAGAGAAAAATAATTCGATCGGGCCGAAATCCATCCCGGCACTTCAAGAACACCCCGATCCGAATTGTTCTCTCACCGCATGGTTCAGACGAAAAATCCCGCGATATATGAACGTTGTCCTAGCACTATGCCGCATTGACCTCGCAGGTCGATGACCTGCCATCGTGCCGTTTCAGCGAAATCCGCCGATCGCGGCGCAAGCAACCGCGCTGCAGCAGAAAGCGTTCCGAGAAGATTTTCGAAGTTTTTCCGGTACGCCCCGTGCGTGGACGGCTCTCGCCGCGCGCACACCGGCTGACCGCCGGCTTGACCCGCGTCGGCGCGCCGGTGGGCACTCTCGACGGAAACTGCGCCTGCACAATCAGCAAAATCACTCGAAAATTTGATAAATGCGAATCTCTTTGCCGAGAGGGGTATCGCTGTAAATATTCGGAACAAGTCACAGCTGGCATCGCTTTGTATAGGTAACTCGCTCGTTCTAGCGCTGCCTCCACTGGTCGGCAGGGGCCAGGGCGAGGGTGCAGGCCGGGCGAGACAGACGAGTTTTCTCGGCCGATCCTGATCCACCCGCATTCGGAACCGGTCGAGGCGCAGGCGCGACCGAGATCGGCCCATCGAAGGAACGTGAAAAGCAGCCCGCAACCCGCCTCGACGGCGCTGCGGCCCGATCACGCTCGCCCCGCACAGGACTGCATCGGTGCTGCCCGCCGGCCTGTGGCCCATGGGATGTGGCACATGCATCAGGAGCCAAGACGATGTCCTTGCTAACCTGCATCGTGCTCGGCCTGATTGCCGGCTTCAACGCGACCGGGCTCGCCGATCGCATCGGCCAGGGTCTCGTCGTCGATATCCTGCTCGGCGTCGTGGGTGCCGTCGTCGGCGGCGTCCTGTTCGACGAGTTCGGGCAGCCCGGCACGTCCGGGGTCAAGCTCGACGGCCTGCTCCTCGCCGTCATCGGCGCGATCGTCGTGTCGCCGCTCTCCCACGCCCTGGTGGGGCGCCGCCGCGTCGTCTGAGCCGCTCCCGCCTTTCCCACGCTCGATCCGCAATCCAGGAGCCTTCCATGGCCGTCGGCACTCAAAGCACGCCCAGCACCACGCCTTCAGGTCCCGGCCGCCCGCCGGGCGACCGCGACCTGCCGCAGGCCAGTAGGATCACTCCGGCCGAGGACATGCGCACCATTGCCCTCCATCAGGTCTCCTGGGGGGCCGTCTTCGCCGGCGCCACCGCGGCGCTGGTGTTGCAGGTCATCCTGAACATGCTCGGCCTCGGCGTCGGCCTCTCGACGGTCGATCCGGCGGGGGACGGCACGCCGGGGGCCAGCTCGCTCGGGCTGGGCGCCGGCCTGTGGTGGGTCGTCTCCGGCATCCTCGCCTCGGCGGCCGGCGGCTATCTCGCCGGGCGGCTGTCGGGCAAGCCGTCGCCCACCACCGCCGGCTACCACGGCCTGATCTCCTGGGCGGTGGCGACCCTGGTGATCTTCTATATGCTGTCCTCGGCCGTGAGCGGCCTCGTCGGCGGGGTCTTCAACACCGCCTCCGGCGCGGCTGGTGGGCTCGGCAGGGCGGCCGGCGGCTCGATCCAAACCGTAGCGCAGACCGCGGCCCCGTCGCTGAGCAAGATCTCCGACCCCTTCTCCGGTATCGAGAACCGAGTCCGCAGCGGCGCCAACGGCCAGGATCCGGCCGCGCTCAAGGACGCCGCCGTCAGCGCCATGCGCGCCGCTGTGACGGGCGACGACGCCCAGCAGTCCGAGGCGACCGAGAGGGCTGCGCAGGCGCTCGCCAAGGCGCAGAACATCCCGGTCGAGCAGGCCCGGACCCAGGTCCAGCAGTACAGCCAGCAGTTCAAGGACGCGGCGGCCAAGGCCAAGGAGCAGGCCAAGCAGGCCGCCGACGCCACCGCCCGCGCGGCCTCGCAAGCCGCGCTCTACGGCGCCCTGGCGCTGATCCTCGGCGGGCTGGCCGCCTACTTCGGCGGCCGCGGCGCGGCCGTCGATCCGACCGTCACGCGCACCACCGGCACGACGGCCGCACAGCGCCGCGCCTGATCGCGTCCCGCGACCGACGCCCCCCGCTTCGGCACGACGAAGCGGGGGGGGGGCGTGGGCAGGCGCCCGTTTCGTCTACTGCCTGGAGATCGACCATGCCGATCGTGAGAAGACTGATCCTGGCCGTGCCGGTCTGCCTGCTCGCCCAGGCCGCTCCAATTCATGCACAGGGGGCCGGCGGCCCGGAGACGGGCCGACCGGCGAACCTCTGCCAGGAACTCGTCGCCTTCGTGCGTCAGCCGGAGGCGGGTGCGAAGGCAGCCGAGACCCCACCGAGCCTGGCAACCGCCGTGTCGGCCAAGAACAGCGGCGACCCGTCGGCGAAGCCCGCCGCGGAGAACACGCCGCAGGCCAGTTCCGGGCAGAGCGGCCAGATCACGGCCTCGGGGCCCGGTGCCGCCGGTCCGCAGGGTCGGGCGCAGAACCAGTCGGCGCCCGCAGGCTCTACCGCGACCGCATTGGGGCCGGAGCGGAGCGGGTCGTCCACGCACCCGGATCCATCGAAGCCTTCCGCCGAGAACGTGACCCGGATCGAGGCCGCCGCTCGAACCAACGATCTCACCGGCTGCCGGGCGATCGCGCAGACCATGCGCCGTGCCGGCATCGTCATGCCGGCCCCCCTCCTTGCCCTCGCGGCGATGGCACCGCGGCTCATGGAACGCGCCTCTCCACCGTAGCAGACCCATGGCTCCGTCACGGTCCGCTCGCAGGGCCCGGAAGCCTCTTACCCGTCGCACAGGATCACCGCTCATGACGCGCCGCCCGACCTCACCCTGGCTGCTTCCGGCCCTCCTTGGCTCCGCTGCCGCCCTGGGCGCATCCGCCCTCTACGCCGCCTCCATGACACGAGAGGCCGAGCGACGGACGCCACCGATCGGCGCGTTCATCACCGTGGACGGTGTGCGCTTGCATTACGTCGAGCGCGGGCGTGGCGAGGCGCTGGTGCTCATCCACGGCAACGGCACCATGATCCAGGATTTCCTGAGCAGCAGCATCGTCGATGATCTCGCAGAGCGCTTCCGCGTGATCGTCCTCGACCGCCCCGGTTACGGATACAGCGACCGGCCTCGGGGTGTCTGGACGCCGCGCGCGCACGCGACGCTCTACCAGAAAGCTCTTCGGCAGCTCGGAGTCAGGCAGGCGGTGGTGCTGGGACATTCCTGGGGAGCACTGGTCGCCGTCGCTCTCGCGTTGCAGGCCCCGCACCTCGTGCGAAGCCTCGTGCTGGCCTCGGGCTACTACTACCCGACGCTGCGGGCCGACGCGGCCCTCGCCTCCCCCGCGGCGATCCCGATCATCGGCGATGTCCTGCGCCGCACCGTCTCGCCGATAATCGGACGCGCGCTCCTTCCGGCGATGATCAAGGGCATGTTCGCGCCGGCCGCCATTCCCGAGCGCTTCGATCGGGAGTTTCCGACCGACATGATGCTGCGCCCGCTGCAACTGCGCGCCTCCGCCGAGGATGCGGCGATGATGACGCCGGTCACGGTGGAGCTTCAGCAGCACTATCGCGAGTTGGAGCTTCCTGTTGCGATCATCGCCGGCGGCGGCGACCAGATCGCCGACGTCGGACGACAGTCGCAGCGGCTGCACGATGAATTGCCGAACAGCACGCTCATCGTGGTTCCCGGCCTGGGGCACATGATCCATCATCTCGCGCCCGAACGGGTCGTCGAGGCTGTGGAGCTGGCCTCGAAGCAATCACGGGCCGCGGCCGCATGAAGGAGGCGGCGATGCGCGTCGAGACCTGCTTCCTGTTCGATCTGGATGGCACGCTGGTCGACAGCGTGTACCAACACGTTCTCGCCTGGAGCCAGGCGCTGGACGAGGAGGGAATCGCCCTGTCTGTCTGGCGGATCCACCGCAAGATCGGCATGAGCGGCGGCCTCTTCACGAACCAGCTCCTGCGGGAAACGGGTCAGGACATCAGCGAGGACCGCATCGCGCGCCTCGGCCGCCTCCACGCCGAGGCGTACGGACGGTTGTCGGCGCAGGTCCGTCCGCTGCCCGGGGCAAGCGCCCTTCTGGCTAACCTCACCGAGGCCGGTATCCCATGGGCCATCGCCACCAGTGGGCGAATGGAGACGGCTCGCGTGAACCTGCGCGCCCTCGACGTCGATCCCGAGCGCGTGCCGGTGGTGACGCGCGACATGGTCAAGTATGCCAAGCCCGATCCCGATCTCTTCCTGGCCGCCGCCGAGAAGCTGGGCAAGGGCATCGAGACGGCCGTGATCGTGGGCGACTCGATCTGGGACATGCTAGCGGCGCGGCGCTGTCGTGGCCTTGGGGTCGGCTTGCTGTCGGGTGGCTACGGCGCCGACGAACTGGAGCGGGCTGGGGCTGTGCGGGTCTACGAGGACCCGGCCGATCTGCTCACGCATCTCGACGAGGTGGGAGGACGACGCTGATTTCAAGGATGCGGGTCGTGACACAACCGGTTCAGGAAACCGAGCCGATGGATCGCGCGCACAGCACCGGGCCCGACGGCGTGAGCGCCGCCGCCCTCGCGCGGGACCTGGCTCGCCACTGCGTGGCCTATCGCGAGCCCGTCCCAAGGCTTGCCGGTCGGCAGTTGGCCAATACCGTGCTGCCCTATCTCGCCCTCTGCGCGCTCATGCTCTGGGCAGCGGCTAACGGCTACGGGCCTCTCGCCCTGGTTCTCGCCGTGCCGGCAGGCGGCCTTCTGGTTAGGCTCTTCATCATCCAGCACGATTGCGGGCACGGCTCTTTCCTGCCCTCCCGCACGGCAAACGACCGGCTCGGCCGCGCCCTGAGTCTGCTCACGGTGACGCCCTACGACAGCTGGAAGCGGGCGCACGCCCTGCACCATGCCTCCACGGGTGATTTGAGCCGCCGAGGAACGGGCGACGTCCTCACCCTGACCGTGCGCGAGTACCTTGCCAGGCCGCGCTTGAGCCGGCTGCGCTATCGCCTGTATCGCAACCCACTCGTCCTGATCGTGCTGGGGTCTCCGCTCAACTTCCTCGTCCTGCAGCGGTTTCCCTCCGGGATGGGCTTGCCGTGGCGGGCGGCGTGGCGGGACGTGCTGTCGCTTGATATCGGCCTCGTCGCCCTCGTGACGGGACTCGCCGTCCTGGCCGGCGGGATCGGGCCGGTGCTCTGGGTCCTGCTTCCGGTCGTCTGTGTCGCGGCCTGGATCGGGGGCTGGCTGTTCTACGTCCAGCATCAGTACGAGGAGACGGTCTGGGAGAGCGCCGAGACTTGGGACTTCCACCGCGCCGCGCTCGGCGGCAGCTCGTACTATGTTCTTCCTTCGGTGCTGCAATGGTTCACCGGCAATGTCGGCCTGCACCACGTCCACCACCTGAACAGTCGCATCCCGAACTACCGGCTTCAAGAGTGCCTGGACGGCCACGAGACGCTCGGACGGGTAGGCCGATTGACGCTGCGCGACAGCTTGGATTGCCTCGGGCTGGCCTTGTGGGACGAGAAGACACGCAGGCTAGTCGGCTTCTCGCACCTGCGGACGCTCCCGGCATTCTGAGAAGGGCGGCGAAACACCCAATCCTTGCTTCGCAACGCCAGCGTCTCGCCCAGCAGCCACGCACATTCGCCTCGATGATGGTGTTGCCGAGCGCATCGATGCGCTGCTGGAGCCGAAACAGTCTCGCGCCGATTTTATCCGCAAAGCCGTCCGGGAAGCGGTGGAGCGAGAGGAGGCCGAGCGCCAGAAGGTCTCTTCTCAGGGCGGTTAGTCGCGCAGTCGGCGTCGCGAGATATCGGGCCGCCCCTGAAGAACAGCTCAGAGCAAGGCTGATTTGCCGCTCGGCAGATCGTCGGCAGCGAGTTCTCGATGGCCGCAAAGCTTGTCACGTTGGTCCTAGCATCGAGCCTTGCCTGTAGACGTTCGCCTAACGCAATCTGGGAGCCCGGCTGCCGGAGCGGAAAGCGGCGCCTCGAACCCTGATCCGGGACCATTGCACTTCAGATTAGGCCAGCCATGCTGAGCCGCGAGGGCGAAGCTCGCACCCAAGAGGTTGATGAGCGTCTGGCCTGGACCCTGGCCGCCATCGCAGGAGCCCTCAACGCGGCGGGCTTCTACGCCTTCGGCTTCTACTCATCGAACATGACCGGCAACGTTTCGGCGCTGGCGGACCACCTCGGGCTGGGCGACGTGCTGATGGCAGCCCAAGTTCTTGCCCTCGTAGCGGCCTTCGTGACAGGCGCGATGGCAGCCACCCTCCTCATCGACACGGGCCGCCAGCGGCGCCTCCGCGGGGTCTATGCCTACAGCATCCTGACGGAGGCAGTCCTGCTAGGCGCTCTCGGGTGCGCCGAGCCATGGCTTCCGGCGGTAGCCCGCGGGCCGGTCCTGGCGCTTTCTCTGAGCTTCTTGCTGGGCCTCCAGAACGCCACGGTCACTCAGATTACCAACGCACGGGTCCGCACCACACACGTGACAGGGATGGTAACGGATATCGGGATCGGCTTGGCGAGCCTCCTTGGCGAACGCCCCGGGCTCGACCGGAGCAAGCTGCGGCTGCACAGCATTACCGTCGCGGCTTTCCTGTCTGGAGGCATCCTTGGCGTCTTGGCGTACCGCGCAATGGGCATGCAGCTGCTCTTCCCTGTTGCTGTGCTGCTGGCATTGCTCGCGCTACCGGGGATGAGGTCGGCGCGGCGGCTGGGAACGGCGTAGCACTCGGTGTTCTGAGGCACTGAAACTTGCGCCGCTGCCAGCAGTTGAGTCTTGGCGAACTCCGCTCCCAAGATTGGCCGAGCGTTTCGCCTGCGGGGGGATGACACCCATGCCCAAGATCAGCATACGCGAGGATAGGCCGGGGACCCGGGGGGTCTACAGCGGCTCAACGATCCTCATAGGCGGCCTCGCAGAAGACGACGCTCAGAACTTCGCCGCCTTCGTTCGCGCATCAGACCGCTTGCGGGCTAATAGAGCGCGGAGCATTGAGGCGAGAGGCCAGCGGGGCTTGTAGAAAGCTGTGACTGCCTAGCCAGCACTGCCCGCTCCAGTCCAAAGCCGGGGGCGCTGTTCGTTTTCAGACCAAGCGCATCGGCTACCTTTCTAGATAGGGCTCGCGGCCTATTGTTCTTTTGCTGACTGCGCCAAGCATATCCGCTCAGTGCGGTGTCGGCATCTCTAGGCGTAACGAAGGGTGCCCGGCCCATGACAACACGGCTCAGCAATACGTCGCCAACACGGTATCGCCTGACAGCTTTGACCTCGGATGGGCACGTACTCGACACGATCAAGCTCAACGCATCCGACGATGCCGCTGCCCTGTCCCTCGCTCGGGTCCTGGCGGAGAAGCACGCGGTCGAGCTTTGGGACGGCCTGAGGTTCATCCAGCACATCAAGCCGACCGGCTGAGCCCATTCTGGGAATGATGGGGGCGACCTTCGCGCCAGCAACCCAGACCTTCCTGGGCCTGCTTCTCGCGGCTAGCTTCCGAGGATGACAGACCCCGCCAAAGTCCTGATCATCATCGGCACGCCATACGGTCTCCGCCACTTGGCTAGCTCATCCGAGCGCAAAGCGGCATGGCCCGCGGAGGCGGTCCTCAAGAGTCTGGGCAGGGACGTGAGGTCTGCGAGCCTATGGGTCCTGTGTGAGGACCCCGGGGTTGCTCAGCGCCTCACCAGCTACCTCCAGAGCGTCAAGGCCGAGGTGGTGGCGGAGGCTGAGGCAGGGGTTAGGCTGGGCTAGGGCTGAGACCCGTAGGCAACTGGAACGGCCGGAGGCGCCAGTCCGTTTCTAGCGTCAGTGAGCATGAAGCTCAGCACTGGAGATAGACATGGCGAATGAGAACGAAGGGCCGGACCCGGATCGCACAGAGGGCTCGGCCAAGCGTGTGGTCGGCAAGGTCAAGGAAGGCATCGGCAACCTAGTCGGCGACGAGAAGACGAAGCACGAGGGCAAGTCTGAGCAGGTCGAAGGCAAGGTGCAGAACACCATCGGCAGCATCAAGGATACCCTCAAGGGCAAGTAACTTGCGCGGCGGTCCAAATACCGCACAACGAAAACCCCCCGGTTGCGCAAGGCAATCGAGGGGTCCGCAATGATTGTTACTCTCGGGTTAGGCTGGCTGCCTCAGTAGCCGTAACCGTAGTAGCTGCCGCAGTAGGGCGAACCGTAGGCCCCATAGCCATACCCATAGCCGTAGCCGCAGCTGTCGCCGTAATAGCCGGCGAGACCGTAGCCGACGCCCAGACCCAGCCCGACGCCAGCCAGACCGTATCCCAGACCACGGCCGTAGTAGCCGCGACCGCGACCATAGCCGCCAGCAAACCCGCGACCGGCGAAACCTCTACCGGCAAAGCCCGCGCCGCCGAAGCCGCGACCTCCGCCGAAGCCGCCCCCGTGAAAGCCGCCACCACCATGGAAGCCGCCGCCACCACCGAAGCCACGAGCATCAGCCGAGGCAGGGAGGAATGCGAGGGCGCCGACAAGTGCCGTTGCGGCAACTGCAAATTTCTTCATGTCATGAACCTTCTGGCCAAAACCGGCCGCTGTCTGAGATGAAGGTTCAACTGAAGCGCATGGGCTTTGTTCACCCGACTAAGTGCGCAAATGCACATGGTTACGTAACGTATTGTTGCTGATAGCTTGATGTCTGAATTCGTACCGTCAAACTGATCTTTAGGGCACCTTTGGGTTTAGGGCCCGATGCACGCTGGAGTGGGCCCCTGCCGGTGGACGGTTTGAGGAAGGCTGATTGACCGGTCTGCCGGGTCTTCGGAGGATGAAGACCATGGCACGGCACCGTTCCCACAGCGTGGCGTTCAAGCGTCAGGTGGCGCAAGAGTATCTGTCGGGCGAGACGCTGCACGGTCTGGCCAAGCGCCACGATCTCTCGCGCAATCTCGTGCGCGTCTGGGTGCAGAAGTACGAGATCGGCGTGCTCGACGAGGATGCCGCGGTCGCCGACACGATCCAGGCCTACGAGGCGCGTATCGCAGCCCTCGAACGGCTCGTCGGCCGGCAGGCGCTTGAGCTTGAGTTTTTAAAGGGGGCGTTGCGCAACGGACCCCTGCCGAGAAGCAGGCCTACGTCCGTGATCACTGGCCCTGTGGCCTCAGCCTCGCCGCGGGATGCCGGCTGATGGGTCTGGCGCGCTCCACCTTCTACGATGCCCCGGCCCGGGCCGTGGACGACACCGCCCTCGCCGAGGCCATGGTCGCGATCTGCGACGCGTTCGAGGCCTATGGCTGGCGCCGCGTTCAGGCGGCTTTGCGCCACCAGGGCTTTGTGGTGAACCACAAGAAGGTCCGCCGCCTCATGCGCGCGCACGACCTGCAGCCGCGCGTCCGACGCCGCTACGTCGCCACCACCGACAGCGATCACGGCGGCCCGATCTTCCCCAACCTTGCCAAGGACATCGTGCCGGACGGCCCGAACCAGCTCTGGGTGGCGGACCTGACCTACGTCGCGGTGACGGGCGGCTTCGTCTACGTCGCGATCATCCTGGATGCCTGGTCGCGCCGCGTGGTGGGCTACGCGCTCGGCCGCTCGATCGACGCCCGCCTGACCGTCGCGGCTCTGCGCGCGGCGATCGCGCAGCGTCGGCCGCCGTCGGGGCTGATCCACCACACGGATCGTGGCAGCCAGTACGCGGCCGAGGCGTACCGTGCGGTGCTGGCCGAGCATGGCTTCGCCGGCTCGATGGGCCGGCGAGGCAATCCCTACAACAACGCCAAAGCCGAGAGCTTCATGAAGACGCTCAAGGTCGAGGCCGTGTACCCAATGGCGTTCGAGAGCTTCGCCGAGGTCGCAGCCGAGTGGCCGCGCTTCATCGAGGAAGTCTACAACACACGCCGACTGCATTCGGCACTCGGTTATCTCAGCCCCGCTCAATCCGAGGAGCACCACGCCCGGCAGACGGTCAAATCCGCCGCCTGAGCCTATCCACCGGCAGGGGCCCACTCCAGTGCAAGACCACCTCTCGCGCCTCATTGCTCTTCACGGTGCCGGCCTCGGGCGTGATATTGATGAGCCAGTGGTCCCCCTCGCGGCGGAGGTCCTGCTTGCAGAGCTGCGCCAGCTCGCCGACCCGGGCACCTGTGTAGCACTGGAGCCAGGGGGCTCAGCGCTTGGCCGCGGTGGTCTGAGGTCGCTCGGTGCCTCCCTGATAGGCCGAAGCCGCCTCAAGGATCGCCCTCGCCTCTTCGTCAGTAAAACCCTTGGAGCGCAGCTTCTTGGGCTTCCCGAGCTTGAGGGTCACCTCCTTGACCGGGTTGCTCGCCATCCTCTGGTTCGCCACCGCCCATGCGAAGATCGTCCGCAGACCCGCGATGTCGTTCTCTTTGACCGTCTTGGCGGAGATCGGCTTGCCCGAGCGGGGATTGATGGTGGCGAGGCGGTGGTCCTTGAAGGCGATGACGTTGGCCGCCGTCACCCGAGCCGCATCGTCGTGCTTCAGGAAGGCCACGAAGTTGGCCATCGTGTTCCAGTAGCTTTCGTGGGTGCTCGGCTTGAGGCCAGCGGCTTTGCGCTCCGCCCACCATGCCGCCACCAAGCCGGTTAGGGAGGTCTTGGTGCTGGCAGACAGCCGCGAAGCAGGCTCCGGGGACTTAGGCTGCGTCCACTCGGGATGGCGGTTGTCAGTTGGGTGAGCGGTGTAGTCGCCCTCGGCTTGGCGTTGGCGGCGCCTGAAGGCGTCTCGAAGCGAGCGGGCGAATGCGTCGAGCAGCATGGCGCGGCTGTCGGCGTCCACGCGGTCGATACCTTTGCGCAAGAGCAGCGGATCGATGAGCGGGCCTAGGGTCGGCTCGATGTCTGCTGCCTCGCCTGCCTCGATGTCAGCGCAGAGTTTGTTGGCCGCCGCTTCGAAGCCCGCCCTCTCCTCTTCTGGTGTGCAGCGATCTGGTACCCAGCCTGCGGGTGTGTGCGTAATGGCGATGGTCCTATCGGCGCTCGCATCCGCCCAGGCGCGGTACAGGTCGCCAGCCAGCGCGGTTGCCTGTTGATGAGTGAGAACGATGGGGCCGCTTGCGCGAAGAGCACGCCAAACGTCCTGAAGGTATGACCCGGCTTTGGATTGCCGAGCCCGGGCCTCAGCTGGGTCGCGGGTCTTCAGGGATATCCGCACGTCAACAGCTCGCTCACTGATGACGAAGGTGGCGGTCTCGTCGCCGATAGGCACCGCAAGGCGGCGGCCTCGGGCTTTTTCGAGCACGTCCGTGGGAATGCGCTGAACGAGCTGGTGGACGGATGAGCCGGAACGCTTCATCGGCCGTGGCATCGTGAGAGGCATGTTGAGCGCTGGTGTTGAACAGCCGGCGCCGGAAAGTCTCTTCTAAATCAGATGCCTAAGAGCAATCAATCGCTTAGCGAAAAGATGGTGCCCAGGGACGGAATCGAACCGCCGACACTGCGATTTTCAGTCGCATGCTCTACCAACTGAGCTACCTGGGCAAGCGGCGGAGTGCTGGGCGCCCCGCGGCTGGAGCGGCGGTATAGTCAAGCGCTCGGGCGGTGTCTAGCGCCCTTGAACGCTCAAAGCGAGCCGCCCTCGTCCCGCTCCTTGTCTCCCTCGGGATCCGAGCCAGGTATGACGTAGCGCTCGCCGAGCCAGCGGCCGAGATCAACGTCAGCGCAGCGTTGGGAGCAGAACGGGGCGAAAGACTCCGTGGCTGGCTTTCGGCAGATTGGGCACGACACTGGGGGCTGCTCGCGGCGTGGGTCGGGCTGTTGCGCCATCAGGCCGGCGCTCCCCAGCCGCGGCGCACTGGGAAGCCCTCGCCTTCCAGCAGGCTCATCGTCTCGTAGAGAGGCAGGCCGATCACGGCGCTCTGCGAGCCGACAAGTTTGATCACGAAGGCCCCAGCGAGCCCCTGGATCGCGTAGCCGCCTGCCTTGCCGCGCCACTCGCCCGAGCCGAGATAGCTCTCAATCTCGCGCGAGGACAGCCGCTTGAAGCGCACGCGCGCCTCGACCAAACGCTCACGCTGGCGGCCCTTCGGCGAGAGGATGCAGACGGCGGTGTACACGCGGTGCGGGCGGCCGGACAGAAGACGTAGGCAGTCGGCTGCCTCGTCGAGCCGCTCAGCCTTGGGTAGCACGCGCCGGCCGACCGCGACCACCGTGTCGGCGGAGATGAGGAAAGCAGCGCGCAGCATGTCGTTGCGCGCCGCCGCGTCGCGGGCGACCTCAAGCTTGGCGCGGGCAAGGCGGCGGGCGAGCTCGCGCGGTGATTCCGATTTGCGCGGCGTCTCGTCTATGTCGGCCGGCAGCAGGAAGTCCGGCTCGATGCCGATCTGCTGCAGCAGGGCCAAGCGGCGCGGAGAGGAGGAGGCGAGCACGAGCTTCGGCGCCGCGACTGTTCCCGGCATCGCGGAGACCTGCACCATGGCAACGGCTGGCTCGGTGGCTGTTTGCGTCGTCACGGCGCTCATGTGGGCTTGGCTTTAAGAGAAATCCGGCTCGGCTCGCTTAGGGCCAAAGGCGGGGCGGACACTAGAGCAGGTAACGAGAAGTTGGAAACGGCTTCTCGCTCAAAACCTGCTCTAACTCGTTGAACTAATCATATTTTCTGCGTTTCGACCGAGTCGGTCGAAACGCAGCATGAAATAGCTGAAACGTTTCGCCAAGGAAACGCGACGGCTCGTTTCCGGTCCGTGGACAATCGAAACGGCTCTGCTATGGTTCGCCGCCTGCACTCCAAGGATGCAGCCGGCTGCGTTCTCGAGCGAGGTCGCCGCGGGCGTAGTTCAGTGGTAGAACGTCAGCTTCCCAAGCACGGGCGGACGGCTTCTCTGGGCTTCCGCCAGCTAGATCAAGCATCCCTGGCATATTCGCCGTATTCGCTTCCCTAATACCGCGCCGTACGTTGCTTCCTGGAGCTGGAACGCACCTGCTCCATAGCTGCTTCAGCGGAGCGGAAGCCGTGCGAAAGTTCAAATTCTCAGCGACGAATCTGGCTCGCTACCTGAATGTGCCTCAAAAGGTCGGCGCTCAGGTGGTGGTGTGGGATACCGAGGCACGGGGGCTCGGGCTTATCGTGGCCGCACAGGCTCTGGGACTTTTTTCGTTCACTACCGGGTGGGTAAGCGCCAGCGAAAAGTGACGCTGGGACGGGTGAACGAACTCGCTGTCGCCGATGCTCGAGCACGAGCGGCGGAAATCATGGTCGCAGCGCACCAGGGACGAGATGTCGTTGGCGAGCGAGAAGCGGCCGAGCGGGCGCGGCTCACGCTAGCTGACGCCTATGCCGAGTACACAAAGGCACTCAAACGAAAGGAGGCATCGCCAAAGACGCTACTACTCAACGACCATAATTGGCGGAAGATGCTCAGGCCTCATGCGGGTCGCGAGCTGAACACGCTGACCAGACGTGAAGTCCGCACATGGCACGAAGGATGGGGGCACATCGGACCCACGGCCGCCAACCATGGCGCTCGCCTCCTGCGAACCGTCTACAACTATGCTGCGAAGAGGCTGGCCGAAGATTTGCCGCCCAACCCTTGCGTCGCTGTCGAGTTTTTCGCGGAGCGAGGTACTCGCCGCTTGCTGTCGTGGGATGAGCTCCCCGCGTGGTGGGGGCACGTGCTCTCTCTGAGCAACCCAGTCCGTTGTGCCTACTGGAAGCTTCTGTTGCTGTCTGGGCTGCGCATGACCGATGCAGCGACGATTCGGTGGGAAGAGCTCCGCGGTGAATTCCTACATCGTCCGAATCCCAAAGGCGGCCGTGCTCGCGCTTACGATCTACCGATCACTGAGCAGATGCTGAATCATCTTCGTCGAAGCTCGCGAGGCAGCCCAGCCGTTATATCCTGCGAGCCCTTGGGTCTTTCCTGCCGATAGCGCCTGCGGACACGTGCTCAACATGCGCGAGA
>NZ_BJZV01000017.1 GCF_007992215.1 Methylobacterium gnaphalii
GGTTGCATTGGTTAATAAATGGATTGCGCGCGAAGAGACCTTAAGATGATGCCTTTATTTTAAGCAGCTTTGCGGCACATTCATGCAACCGAAATTGGGTAGCAAGCGCGCGCACGTCAGAGCTCATCGTTGACGTCGGTATGGCGAATAATACCGGGATGCCTATCCCCGTTTGCCGCTCTCCCACCGAGTGGCCGAAATCCGACACTTGGTACCGCTCACTTTCGACCAGCCATTGAGGTGCACAACGCCGACTCTTGGAAGCCGGCGTCTTAAGAGGGTCTCGCTGGGTCGCGACAACAAAAAGCCCGCTGCGGCGAACCGGGCGGGCTGAGTGAATCGAGTCTTGGGAGCGAACTCGTGAGCGCTCTATGCAGATCGTCCTGCGACGAGCGTGTGATGGCTCAATCCGGATCGCGATAGGCGTGCCCCGAGTCGATGTAGGGCCGTAGCCAATCCGCCAGGGGCCCAAGGTCGGGGTGCACGATGGTCAGGTACAGCACCAAGGCGAACATCACGGTCCAGGCTGATCCGAGCTGGATCTTGTCACGTGGTGGCACGTCTTTGCCGAAGAGATCCGGCACCGTCACGGCAATCGTCATAGCCGCGATGCCGAGCACGATCCAGAAGTCGAACAAGGCATTGTTGATGAGGAAGGCCGGCTGTCCGGCGAGCCGCCAGAACGTCGCGATGGCGATGTTCAGGTTGTAGGACGCGCAGACCATCCAGACCATGATCGCGTAGAGACCGAAGCCATCGGGCCAGCCGCGGGTGAGGATGACAGCCCGGAACGGACGCCAGTAGGCGAACAGCCCCCAGCCCGAGACCACGAAAAAGGTACTGCGAAGCGCCGTCCCACGCGGCTGGTAGGGTACGAGCTTCGCCAGGGCGACAGCCGCGGCGACGAGGCCGACGAGGGACCACAGCGCCTTGAACTCGAACACACGCCGCATCAGTGCTGTCCTCGTCTTGCTCGCCCGGTGTTGGCCTGAAGGCCGGCGAAGGCGTGCCGCATCCGCGCTTCAGCGCCGTAGAGTCCCTGCGCCTCGTCTTCGATTTCCGAGATCAGCCGGCGCGTGGTCTGGCGCTCGACAGCAAGCGCCTCGCTGAACCGCCGCTGCTCTGCTGCGATGGTGGGGCTGCGCCCCATAAGCCGATGCCACATGGCCTTGAGCACTCCCATGCTTCAGCGCCCCGGCGCGGCCGGCTGCCGCTATAGCTGGCGACGCCGTAAGCCGTCGTCTGCTTCAGGAACCACATGTCGCTGAGGATGTGGTCGCCCGGGTAGATCAGGCGGCCGTCCCAGCTTGTCGTCACCGAACGCTCGGCGCCGCGGAATATGGCGCAGCCTGCGAGCCACTTCGCGTGCTTCAGTGCGTGCACGGCCTCGGTGATGCCGGGCACTTTGTAGCGCTTCGGGGTGCGGGTCGCCGGCCCGTAGGAGTAGCGGACCTCATCGGGCTACTTCGGATCGCCCTCGCGATCATATTCGACGATGACATCGCCGCCCTCGACCTTCGTCTTGTAGGTCGCGGTGCCGGAATCCCTGATGGTTTGCCGCCGGCTGATAATACGCCGAGGTACGTCCTGCGGCTCGTCGCGCACGAAGGAATGCACCGCGCCGACCTTGATGGGATCGGCCCGCATCGGATGAAGAATGAGCGACGAGGCCTCCCAGAAGCCGGACACATCGGGCAGTACGCCGTCGAATGTGTCTGCCTCGGTCAGCAGGTCGGCATAGTACTTGGCCTTGTCGGCATCGGCGCCGGCGTCGAGGGCGAGCCCGTAGTTGGCGCGCACCAGGTCGGCGTAGGCCCAGACCGCCTTGCGGGTGGCCTGCTCAGACCAGGAGATGCCGTTCCAGACCGGCACGATGCGCGTGGCCAGCACCGAGACGTCGGAGAACGCGGTCACGGCGAGGCCCGGGCCGGCGCGGACCCGCATGACGATCTCGGAGGTCTGCGGCTTGATGCGGACGTCGTCCTTGAACGCCGTCATCTCATCCCAGCTAAAACTGTTCTGCCCGGACTCCTTCGGATCGGCGTAGATATTCTGGCCGTTGATCTCGTAGGCGCCCTCAGCCGGCAGACGGATGAGCTTCGAGAAGCGGCTGGCCGTCGTGACGAGCACGTTGTTGTGCGCGTCACGCAGGAGTTCGAAAGGCTGGCCGATCACGTCGCCGGTGTCGGGATCGATGCGCCGGGCCATCCAGACCGCCTCGGCCGAAGCCTTGCGTCGCTCGCCGCTGTTCGTGCCGATCAGGTAGACGGCCGGGATCGTCCAGGAGATCAGCACCGCGTCGGCGACGACGCCCTGCGGCGTCAGCCGAAACCAAAGCGAGACGTTCGGATTTCCGCCGACCCTCGGCAGCTCTTGGCCAGCCACGTCGCCGGACGCGATGGCATCACCAGGCGCGATGGCCGAGGCTTGCTCGTACAGGAACTCAATGGCGGTCTGCGCCGCGGGATCGGTGCCGGCGACTGGCTGATTGAACGGCGCGACGAGCCCGCCCTGCGCCTCATCCCAGAAGACGGCCTCGCCGACCTTGATCTGGTGGACGTGGTACTTGCCGAGGCCGAGCGTCATCCGCTTGGTCAGCACCATCGTCGTGCCATCGTAGCGGAAGTAGTCGCGCTGCGAGAGCGGCGGACTCGACCAGCACTTACCGTACTGGAGAGGCTTGCGAGCGCCGGGCTTCGGCACGTTGCCACCGCCCGAGATGCTGTAGAGGGTCTGGGTCTTGTCCTTCGCAGCCGAGGCCTGCTGCGCAGCGTAGGCGAGCCCGATGCCGCCGACCACCATGCCGGCCTGGATTGCGGTCGTGAGCGCGCCTGTCGCCGCTCCGCCGCCGAACAGCAGCGAGCCCGAGATCAGCGGTGCGACCACGGGCGCCAGCGCGATCAGCGCGATCGAGGCGATAGCAAGCCCGATCGAGGCGAAGCCGCCACGCCCAGGGGTTCCCCCCGCCAACAGGAGATTCCCATGGCGACACCTCCGGCGGGCAGTTCACCCGCCATCCCACCGAACCCGAGCGCTGCGCTCGCGGCCGTCGTCGATAAGCCGACCGCCACCGCAGCGGCGACCGAGAGCGCAACGGCGACCACTGTCTCGCGCGCCGATGCCTCCCAGATTGCGACGCACTGCCTTGAAGGCGGCGTCCCCGCCATGGCCGCGACGCTTCTCGCCGAGGGCGCCAGCGTCGAGCTGGCCAGGGCCCGTATCGGTGCGGCCGGCGAGATCAGGGACCTCGTCGCGCTCGCACGACGCGCCGATCCGTCGATCCCGGAGGCCATGGCCACCGACCTCGTCGCCGACGGCAAGACCGTGGAGCAGGCCCGCGCCGCGCTCTTCGACAAGCTGGTCGCGACCGACGAAGCGACCGCCGTCTCATCCCACCACGTCGCGCAGAAGGCTCCGGCTCAGGCCGGGCCCGACGCGGCGAAGACCAACATGCGCGCTCAGCTCGAGCGCTCCGGCCTCGTGAAGAAGGGAGCCTGATCATGGGCGCGACACTCAACAGCCCGGTCTATGTGAGCGACTGGCTCAAGTACGAGGCCGGATCCTACTACTCGCGCGGCTCTGGCCTCGTTGCCAGCGGATCGGGCGCGCTCGTGTCCGGTACCGTGCTCGCCAAGGTAGCGGCCACCGGCAAGTACGTGCCCGCGGCTGCGAGCGGCAGCGACGGCTCGCAGACCGCCTCCACCATCCTGGTCGCGCCGGTCGACGCCACCTCCGCCGATGCGCCCTGCATCGTCGTCGAGAACCACGCCCTCGTCAGCCATGCCGGCCTGACCTGGGGATCCACCATCAACGATGCGACCAAGCGCGCGGCGGCCATCGCCCAACTGCGCGCCGTGGGCATCAAGGTCCGGGAAGGAGCCTGAACGATGCCCGATATCATTCTCGACATCACCAACAACGCCGCCTTCTCGGCGAGCTCGTTGAGGCCAACCGCACGATGGTCATTAGCGACTATCACCGCGAGTTCCAGGCGCAGTTCGGCCGCCCGGACATCAGTGCCGCAAACCTGCTCGGTCTTCGAAAGCGCCTGGGATGGAAGGTCGGCAGAGCGAAGGGCCGCACCGCAGGCCGGCATAGGCGGTTCTCGCCGGCCGAAATCGCATGACTGCGCAACAACTGCACCATGGTCGTCGGTGAATACCACCGGGTCTTCTGCGCGCACTTCGGCCGCACCGATTCCACGGCTGAGCAGTTGAACGCCCTGCGCAAACGGCAGGGCTGGCGTACCGGTCGAACCGGACGTTTCTCCCCAGGCCAAGCGTCGCACAACAAGGGCAAGGTGTGTCCGCCCGGCGTCGGCGGCCGACATCCGAACGCGCGCAAAACTCAGTTCAAGAAAAACGCGCTCCCGCACAACTATCGCGGCGCCGGCCACGAACGCATCGATGACAAGGATGGGTACGTGGTGATGATCGTCGCCGAGACGAACCCATGGACCGGCGCGGACACTCGGCCAGTCCTCAAGCATCGATATCTCTGGGAACAGGCTAACGGCCCGCTGCCTGATGACCACTGCCTGAAGTGCCTCGACGGCGACAAGACCAACACCGATCCGTCGAACTGGGAGGCGATCCCGCGCGGGGTGCTGCCGCGCCTGAACGGTGGTCGGCACAAGAAGCGCCTCGCCTACGACGCCGCGCCGGACGAGCTGAAGCCGACCGTCCTGGCCGTGGCGAAGCTGGAGCACGCGGTTCGCGGAGGCCGGCAGTGACCGCGCCCTTCTGCGCCGACTGCGGCACCGAAGCCCGGCGCGTCCTCGGCCACGAGATCGGCCTGCGCGAGCCGGATCTGGCGCATGCGCAGAACGCCACTGTCACCGCGCCAACGGCTTGTCGGTCCGGCTCCCCGGGACAGCAGTTGCAGGGCTTTTTGGCTTCGCGGCGCTCTGATCCGTATCGGCAGGTCGAATTCGTTCCGGCACTGTCTCATGCGCAGGCGGCATGTTCGGCGAAAGTTCGCGGCTTCGCTGAGGCGAGTCAAAGTTCTGCGCAAATGACGATCCAGCCGTCAGGCACAAAAAAGCAACTGTTATCACACGAAAAACTTTCATCGATTTTCTCCTCAATCTATTTGATCAATATATCGCATGAATCAATAGTTCCGAACGCACGTATAAATGTAGATTCTATCTTCGGTCCATGGCGAAAAAGAGGGCACGCTCTGCACGGCGTCTCCTACCGCGACGTCGTCAGCCACTCGAAGCGGTACCGCGGCACCAGAAGGAAGGAAGCGGCGTGATGGTCTCCTGCAACTTCAAGAAGCGCTTCGCCGAGCCGATCCTCGCCGGCACGAAGGCGCAAACGATCCGGGCCAACCGGAAGCGGCATGCTCGGCCCGGCGAGCTGACGCATCTCTTCACCGGCATGCGCACGAAGTACTGCCGGCGGCTCGGCGTATCCGTCTGCATCGAGGCCACGCCCATCCGCATGGATCTGCGCCAAGGTGTGGTGTTCTGCAACGACGGCTGGATCCGATCGCAGGAGGATCTGGACGCATTCGCCGTGCGCGATGGCTTCGGCTGCTGGGATGAACTCGTCGCCTTCTGGGCGGCGGAGCACCCCGGCATCGACGAGTTCGACGGCATGCTGATCCGCTGGCAGCCGCTCGTCGCCGCCGACCCGCTCGCCATCGCAGGAGCCGCAGCGTGACGACGGCGCATGAGCCCGGCCGCGTCGCTTCAGCAGCCGTCGCAGATCGACTTCACGGATCTCGCGGGCTTAGCGGCCCGGCTGTTGTCAAAGGACACGGGCAGAGTGGCGCTGATCGAAGTGCCTGGCGCTATATTCGGCAGTGTCGGACCCGGGCTCGCATCCCGCACGGCCGCCAGCGCAGCAGCGTCGACGATCGGCTTGCCCGAGCTTCTCGCCACAGCCGCTCCATGGATGCGGCCGTCCCGATCGATCTGCAACTTGATCAGTGTCGTGTGCACGCCCGGCGGCATGTCCTGCGGCTTTCGCGCTCTCACGAAAGGCCGGATGTGGCTCGAGATGCTGACGGTCCAGGCGGCGTCTTGCGCGAGCGAGGGCCTGGGCCCGATTGCGACCAGCACAAAAAGCGCGATCAGCCCGACGTTGCGAAACATGTCGGGCCTCACCGATCAGAAGCGGCCGACGCTACGCCGTTGCCGACGACAAAGCCACCAGCATTTGCATTGCACCGGACAAGGATCGCTCCTCGTGACCGCTCCCGCCTATGAGCCCGGCCGCACGGCCTACGAAGCCCGGTTCGCCGGCGAGAAGCAGGGTCCGCGCGGCACTGTTGGTCCGTGGGAGATGCTGCCGCTGTCGGCGCAGACGAGGGCGGAGCGGGCGCGCGACTCCTTGCGCGTAGCCGAAGTCCGTCATCCCCTCACCGACGATTTTGCTGTGCGTTTCGCTGCCCTTGCTCTGTCCGAACGCGACGGAGGGGTGCGGTGAAGGCACGGAGATCGGCACAGTTCACGCGCTCGGAAATCGTCCGGGTGCTCAAGGCTTATGAGGAAGCGGGCTTGCCGCCGCCGCGTGTCGTGATGCGGCGCGACGGCGTGATCTTCGAACCGGCGACAAGGAAGGCGCCTGCGGCAAAACCAGAGCATGATGACGCGCTCGCCGAAGAGCGCGAGCCGTGGATCATGTGAGCGCGATGCCCGCAAAGCTGCCGCTGCACCTCTATCGCGAGACGACTCGGCATGGCCGGGCGGTCTACTATGTCCGCGTCGGACACGGCCCGCGCACGCGCATCGCCGAGGACTACGACACAGACGCCTTCTGGGATGCGTACCGCGCCGCGCTGACGGGCAAGCAGCCGCCGAAGCAGCAAGGCCCTGAGACGGGCTCGCTCGCCTGGCTGATCGGCAAGTATGTCGAGAGCGCCGAGTGGTCGGAGCTGAGTGCTGCGACCCGGAAGCAGCGGCACACGGTTTATCGGATCATCGAAGGCACGGCCGGGACACGGCCTGCGCGCGGCATCCAGAAGAACGACATCCTCGCGAGCCGCGATCATCGCCGGGACAAGCCGCACGCGGCCAACAACTACGTGAAGGCCATGCGCGGGCTGTTCGGCTGGGCAATGGACCGCAACTACGTCCCGGCCGACCCGACCAAAGGCGTGAAGCTGCTCGCGGGTAAAAACGACGACGCCGGCTTCCACGCATGGACCGAAGACGAATGCGCGCGGTTCGAGGCGAAATATCCTGTCGGCACGCGGCCCCGGCTCGCCTTCGATGTCCTGCTCTATACCGGACTGTGCCGCGGCGATGCCGTGAGGCTCGGACAGCCACACGTTCGCAACGGCGAGTTCACCATCCGCACCGAGAAGACAGGGGCCGTCGTCATCGCCCCGATCCTGCCGCAACTCGCGGCCTCGATTGCCGCGACACAGACAGGTGAACTCACGTTCATCTGCACCGAGCGCGGCAAGCCCTTCACAAAGGAATCGTTCGGGACGTGGTTCGGGAAAATTTGTCGAGCGGCACGATGCCCAGGCTCGGCCCACGGATTGAGGAAGGCTGGAGCCAGGCGCGCGGCCGAGGAAGGTGCGACCGAGGCGCAGCTCAACGCGCTGTTCGGGTGGGCCGATGGCAGCCGGGAAAGCGCGACCTACACGAAGACAGCGAACCGCGCGAAGCTCGCTCGGGAGGCTCGAAAAAGCGCTATCGCTGAGGCCGAAAAGCGAACAAGCGATCCCGCACTCTCGGCCAGGAAATCCCGCACCTCAAAAAAGCTTCGGATTATCAGCTAGTTAAGTATGTAGAGAGACTTAAGTGGTGCCCAGGAGAGGACTCGAACCTCCACCTCTTGCAAGACTGGTACCTGAAACCAGCGCGTCTACCAATTCCGCCACCTGGGCGTGCGGGCCGGGCACTGGGCCGGGGCTCGAACGTGGGCACCGTTTAGGGGTGAGCGGAGGTGGCGTCAATCGGGTGTTTGCAGAGGGAGTGCGGGTGTTGCACGAGCCCCACGCGACGGCCTCTGGCACTTCCGCCGGTTTCGTGTATGTATCCGCCCGCCTCGACCCGGCATCGGGCGGGGCTTGAACCGCTTGCGTACGACCCTGCTGGACGACATCCCGGCATCGGCCGAGCCGCAGGCTTGAAGCCTGCCTCACGAGGCGGACGCTTCTTCCGACACACTACAACCCGAAAGGCCAGCGATGTCGATCTCGGCAGAGCGCAAGACCGCGCTCATCAAGGAATACGCCACGGGTGGCAAGGATACCGGTTCGCCGGAGGTCCAGATCGCCATCCTCACCGAGCGGATCACCAACCTGACCGCTCACTTCAAGACCCACGGCAAGGACAACCATTCCCGCCGCGGCCTCCTGAAGATGGTCTCGCAGCGCCGCTCGCTGCTCGACTACGTCAAGCGCAAGGACGAGCCGCGCTACCGCTCGCTGATCGAGCGCCTCGGCATCCGCCGCTAAGACGACCGACGCGCGGCTCCGCCAAAACGGGGCCGCGTTTTGCCAAGGGCCGTCCGGGCATGGGCTCGGCCGGCCATCCTGACGGGCCGCTTCGAGGCGCGACGGTCAGGGCAGGATCATCAGCCACTTCCGATGACGGAAGTCGCTGATCGTCTTGCCTCTGGCGGCGCTGGGCCGAGCCCGACCGCATGCATGAAGGCAGAAAAGAATGTTCGACGTACAACGTGAAGAGCTGATGTGGGGCGACCGCAAGCTCGTCCTCGAGACGGGTAAGGTCGCCCGCCAGGCCGACGGCGCCGTCATCGCCACCTACGGCGAGACCTCCGTGCTCGCCACCGTGGTCGCCATGAAGGAGCCGAAGGCCGGCATCGACTTCATGCCGCTCACCGTGAACTACCAGGAGCGCGCCTATGCCGCCGGCCGCATCCCGGGCGGCTACTTCAAGCGCGAGGGCCGTCCCTCCGAGAAGGAGACGCTCGTCTCCCGCCTGATCGACCGTCCGATCCGGCCGCTCTTCGTCGAGGGCTGGCGCAACGACACCCAGGTCACCGTGACCGTGCTCAGCCACGATCTCGAGAACGATCCGGACATCCTGGCGATGGTGGCGACCTCCGCCGCCCTGACCCTCTCGGGCATCCCGTTCATGGGCCCGATCGGCGCTGCCCGCGTCGGCTACATCAATGGCAGCTACAAGCTGAACCCGCTGGTTGCCGAGACCAAGGAGGAGTCGAGCCTCGACCTCGTCGTCGCCGGCACCACCGACGCCGTGCTGATGGTCGAGTCGGAGGCGCGTGAGCTCTCCGAGGACGTGATGCTCGGCGCCGTGATGTTCGGCCACAAGCATTTCCAGCCGGTCATCGAGGCGATCATCCGCCTGGCCGAGAAGGCCGCCAAGGAGCCGCGCGACTTCTCCCCGCCGGAGAACGCCGACGCCGAGAAGGCCGTGCTCGACATCTGTGAGGCCGAGCTGCGCGACGCCTACAAGAAGACCGTCAAGCAGGAGCGCTACGCCGCCGTCGACGCCGTGAAGGCGAAGGTGGTTGTTGCCCTCTGCCCGGCCGAGGGCGAGCAGAAGTTCTCGCCTGAGCAGGTCAAGGCGGCCTTCAAGGAGGCCCAGTCGAAGGTGGTCCGCTGGAACATCCTCGACACCAAGTCGCGCATCGACGGCCGCGACCTCTCGACGGTCCGCCCGATCGTGTCCGAGGTCGGCATCCTGCCGCGCGCCCACGGCTCGGCGCTGTTCACCCGCGGCGAGACCCAGGCCGCTGTGGTGGCGACGCTCGGCACCGGCGAGGACGAGCAGTTCATCGACGCGCTGGAAGGTACCTACAAGGAGCGCTTCCTGCTGCACTACAACTTCCCTCCCTACTCCGTCGGCGAGACGGGTCGAATGGGTTCGCCGGGACGTCGCGAGATCGGCCACGGCAAGCTCGCCTGGCGCGCGATCCGGCCGGTTCTGCCGCCCGCGCACGAGTTCCCCTACACGATCCGCGTGGTCTCCGAGATCACCGAGTCGAACGGCTCGTCCTCGATGGCTTCGGTCTGCGGCGGCTCGCTGTCGCTGATGGATGCCGGCGTGCCCCTGCGCCGTCCGGTGGCCGGCATCGCCATGGGCCTCATCCTCGAGGGTGAGCGCTTCGCGGTTCTGTCGGACATCCTCGGCGACGAGGATCACCTCGGCGACATGGACTTCAAGGTGGCCGGCACGGACGAGGGCATCACCTCGCTCCAGATGGACATCAAGATCGCCGGCATCACCGAGGAGATCATGAAGGTTGCCCTCGCCCAGGCGAAGGACGGCCGCACCCATATCCTGGCTGAGATGTCCAAGGCGCTGACGGCGGCCCGTCCGGAGCTCGGCGAGTACGCGCCGCGCATCGAGACGATGCAGATCCCGACCGACAAGATCCGCGACGTGATCGGCACTGGCGGCAAGATCATCCGCGAGATCGTCGAGAAGACCGGCGCCAAGATCAACATCGAGGATACCGGCATCGTGAAGATCGCCTCCTCGGACGGCAAGGCGATCAAGGCGGCCTATAACTGGATCCGCTCCATCGTCGCCGAGCCCGAGGCCGGCACGATCTATGACGGCACCATCGTCAAGATCATGGAGTTCGGCGCCTTCGTGAACTTCTTCGGCGCCAAGGACGGCCTCGTGCACATCTCGGAGCTCGCTCCGCAGCGCGTCGCCAAGGTCTCCGACGTCGTGTCGGAAGGCCAGAAGGTGAAGGTGAAGTTCCTCGGTGCCGACGATCGCGGCAAGATCCGCCTCTCGATGAAGGTCGTCGACCAGGAGACCGGCGAGGATCTCACCGAGAAGCAGAAGGCCGAGCGCGCCGCCCGCGGCGAGCCGGAGCCGGAGGAGCGCGAGCCCCGAGGCGATCGCGGCCCGCGCCGCGAACGTGGCCCGCGTCGCGACCGCGACTGAGGCTTTCGCTCAATCGATCTGATGAAGCGCGGTCCGAAAGGGCCGCGCTTTTTCTTTGGTGCCCGTCGAGGCGGCGTGGCGCAGGGGACCCTACCGACGCGAGGTCCTTTGAGGCGGTAGCTGGAAATCGCCCTGCCACGTGCCAGAGAACTCCGTCGGCGAGCTGTATGCGACCGAGAACTGGCCACGACCCTTCAGTCCGTTGAACTCTCCCTTCCCCCTCACCGCGTGGAACGCCCCCTCCGCGGTCACGCGTCCTGTAGCGTCGGTCGACAGGGTCCCGGTGTAGGGGCTGCTGGTCGAGCCGTTTGCCGTGACGAAGACGATGGTGCCCTTCATGGCGCCCTGCCCGTTCTTGAGCACGGCCATGTCCTTGATGCGGACGGTTGCGCCGTCGAGGGGCGTGCCGGGTCCCGCATTGGTGCCCGAGGCGGTCCTCGAGATCCGGACTTGACCGGCCGCGCCCATGGGTTGCGCGGCCTGGCCGTCGACTTGGGCACTGAACGTGCCACCCATCGGCATCGCGGACGCCGTAGGAGCCAGAGCGAAGAGCGCGACGAGCGCCGTGGCGGGAGCGAGTGCGGTGCAGGACATCGGAAGTCTCCGTGAATACGTGATCGAACGACGGGGTCTGCCCATCGATGGATACAGGTTAGGGGTGGGAGCGGCGAGGTGTCCTGAAGCTCTTCTGAGAGACGCTGAGCAATTCCTGAAAAGATCTGATACCGTTCTGAATCGGAGACTGTCTCGCTCGCAGCCCAGGCCATGATGGACAGAATTGTCCTCGACGACGTGGTGGTGGATCTCCATCGAGGGCAAGTGTTCGCTCGCAACGGCGATCGCCTCGACCTGCGGCCGCGCGCCTTTGCCGTTCTGCGTCGTCTCGCTATCCGGCCCTGCGAACTCGTGAGCAAGGACGAGCTTCTCTCCGAGTGTTGGCCCGACGTCGTCGTCACCGAAGATTCGCTGACGCAATGCATCTCCGAGATCCGCAGGGTGCTGGGCGACCGTGGGCGCGACCTCGTGCGCACGGTCCCGCGTCGTGGCTACGTGCTGACGCCCCCCGATGCGCCGGCCGTGCCGCGCGCCGATTCAGGACCGCCGCCGGGCCGGTTCTGGCAGCCGATCGCGGTGCTTCCCTTCGACTCTTTCGACAGTGAGCGGCCGGGTTTTGCCGGTCTCGGGGCCGGGTTCGCGGAAGACCTGACGACCGAACTCGCGCGCAACCGGCACCTGACGGTGATCGCGCGCCAGAGTGCCTTCTCAGCCTGTACCCGCGCTGGGACTGCCGCCGAGATCGCGCAGATGCTGGGCGCGCGCTACGTCCTGGAGGGCAGCCTTCGGCATGCGGGCGACGACATCATCGTCAACGCGCAGCTCATCGATGGCCGCGACAGCCGCCATGTTTGGGCCGAGCGCCACATGTTGCCGGCCCATCGCTTCTTCGTCATGCAGGATGCGTTGATCGCACGCATCGTCAGCGCCCTGTTCTCGGAGTTGCGCGAGGCGGAGCAGCTTGCGAGCCTCTCCGGTCCCACCGCGTCGCTCGGTGCCCATGACCTGACCATGCGGGCCATTGCCCATCTCAACCAGTTCAGCCGGCACGACATGCTTCTGGCCCACGCGACGGTGGAGCGTGCGCTCGCGCTCGATCCCAGCTTCTCCACGGCGCACAGCGTCAAGGGAATAGCTGCGGCGACGGATGCAGCGCTGGCGATATCGGGCACGCTCGGCCCCGAGATCGTGCCGGCGGCGGAAGCCGCGATCAGGCGGGGCCTCGAATTGAACCCGGCGAGCCCGATAGGACATCGCGCGCTCGGCTATACCCTGACCCTGCAGGGGCACTATCAGGATGGGCTGGAAGCGTCGCTGCGCAGCCTCGCCTTGGCGCCGCACGACGCCGGCAGCTTCGCCTTTCTGTCGATCGCTCAGACGGCGGTGGGTCTCTACGACGTGGCGCAAGCAAATGCGGAGAAGGCACTCGATCTCAGCCCGGTCGCGGCGGCGACGTTCCATGTCGCGGCGGCCAGCGCCCATTACGCCTTCGACCGCTACGAGGAGGCTGCCCGTTATGCCACCGCAGCAGCCGAGCGGAGTCCTGGCTACACCATCGCCTATGCCCTCGGCGCTGCTGCCGATGCTGCGCGCGGCCGCACGGAGCTGGCCGCGGCCCGGATCGCGGCCCTGCGGCGCGTCAGCCCCGGTTTTGGCCTGCATAGCCTGCGCTTGGCGACGATCTACGGGAGCGATACCGAACTCTCTCGGAGGTTCGTGGAAGCACTGCAACGCTGCGGGCTGCCGGGAACGTGACCGTCGATCGCCGAGGCTGAGACCCCGATTGGCCAAGCCTCATGTCGTGTGAGTTCATGGACCGAGCCGTTCTCGTCGCTCGATCAGCCGGCCGGGCTGCCGTATCGTCGAGACAAGGCCGGCGTGGCCTGGACCTGGCCGCAGTCGCTGCCTGATCCGACCTGGGGAGACATGATGACCGACCTCGTCTTCTACACCAACCCGATGTCCCGCCGCCGGATCGTGCGCTGGGCACTGGAGGAGGTCGGACAGCCCTACTAGACGGAGATCCTGGACTTCCGCGGCGCGCATAAATCGCCCGCGTATCTGGCCATCAACCCGATGGGGAAGGTGCCGGCGATCGTCCATGGCGGCACCGTTGTGACGGAATGCGCGGCGATCTGCGCCTATCTCGCCGACGCTTTTCCGCAGGCCGGGCTCGCGCCGGCATCTGGCGACCGGGCGCGAGGCGACTATTACCGCTGGCTGTTCTTCGCCGCCGGCCCGCTCGAGGCAGCGGTCGTCAACAAGATGCTCAAGGTCCAGGTGCCGGACGATCCGCGGATGCGCGGGATGGTGGGCTACGGGAGCCTGGAGGCAGTGCTCGACACAATCGAGGGTACGGTCTCGAAGACCGAATACCTCGCGGGCGACCGCTTCAGCGCGGCCGACCTCTATGTCGGCGCGCATCTCGGCTGGGGAATGCAGTTCGGCACGATCCCGAAGCGACGGGCCTTCGAGTCCTATGCCGGCCGGCTCTCCGGGCGGCCCGCCGCAGTGCGGGCGCGGGAGATCGACGATGCGCTGCTCGCCGAGCAGAATTCGGCGGGCGGCGCAGCGTCTCGTTATCCCACCTAGCCATTTCAGGATGAGGCAGTCGGGTCGTTGCAGGGCTGCCAGTCCGGCGGTGCCTGGAACGCTCCAGTCCGGTCCGCGTTCGACCGGCTCGAACCTGATGGTCCGCGTCGCGTGACCATCGTCACAGGATCAGGAGCGCACGCCCGATGGCGAATGAGATGATCGAGGACATTTTCAGCGGTGAGCCGAATATCGGGTTCACGGAGCGGGCCGTCTCGGTGGCGCTCGGCCTCGGCATTGCCGCGGCTGCAGCGCAGCCTCGCCCGAACAAGTGGCTCAGTCTCGCCGCCCTCGTCATCGGTGTCGGCCTCGCCGTGCGCGGCGCCACGGGTCATTGCCCGGTTAAGGCGATCTCTGGCGAAGGTACTCCGCAGGTGTGAGGTACGGCATCGCCAACGCCGGGTAGCGATCCAGGGCCCATGGGCCGACCGTTCACCGTATGATCCTGGATTGCTTCGCCCTGTTCGCAATGACGACGACTAAAGAAGAAGGGCGTCGGATCCGATCCGGCGCCCTTCTTCGTCACACATCTCCGAGCCGTCAGAGCGAGGTCGACCGGCTGCGGTTGGCGATGAAGCCGTAGATCAGCAGCACGACGATCGCGCCGACCACGGCGCCGATGAAGCCCGCGCCCTGGTTCGGCCCGTACCAGCCGAGCGCCTGGCCGAGGAAGGTTGCGACAAAGGCGCCGACGATGCCGAGGATGGTCGTCATAATGAAGCCTGACGGCTCGTTGTCGCCCGGCATGAGGAACTTCGCGACGACGCCGGCCAGGAAGCCGATGATGATGGTCCAGATGATGCCCATGGCTGACGTGTCCTCGAAGTAAGCCAAAACGCGGCCTCGCAGGATGCGACTTGGCCGTAGCGTGCCTCAAAAACGCGGCTCCCGCCCCCGGAGTTGCGGTCTCTCGCGAATTTGTGTCGCGATGCGGCAAGGCTCTGGGCAGCGCTGAAAAGCCTCTTTACGGCAGGCGCCCGAAGGCTTCACAGAACGCGCGGTGTTTCAGCAAGAGGTCCCTCCCCCGCGATGACGATTGAGCGTTTCGAAAAAGGCCCGCGCATGTGCCAGTCCGCCGCCCATGGCGACATGGTCTATCTCGCAGGGCAGGTCGCGGCTCAGCCTGAAGGCGCCGGCGTCACCGCGCAGACGGAGCAGGTGCTGGCTCAGATCGACAAGCTGCTCGCTGCTGCCGGCAGCGACAAGAGCCGCATCCTCACGGCGACGATCTACCTCGCCGACATCGCCACTTTCGGCGAGATGAACGCGGCCTGGGACGCCTGGGTCGACCGGAACGAGCCCCCTGCCCGCGCCACCGTCGAGGCCAAGCTCGCCACCCCGGCCTATCTCGTCGAGGTGGTTGTGGTCGCTACGCGGTCCGCGCGATGAAAAGCCCCGCTCTCGGCCGGACCCTCGTCGCCGCCTTCGCGCTCGCCGCGCTAGCGCTCGGCGGGCCGGTTCGTGCCGCGGAGCGGGTGATCAACATCTACAACTGGTCGGACTACATCGACCCGAAGGTGCTGGACGACTTCACCAAGGAGACCGGCATCAAGGTCGTCTACGACACCTATGACAGCAACGAGGTGCTCGAGACCAAGCTGCTCGCCGGCAAGTCCGGCTACGATGTCGTAGCGCCCTCCGGCCCCTTCCTGCAGCGGCTGATCAAGGCGGGCGTCTTCCAGCCCCTCGACAAGTCCAAGCTGACCAATCTCGGCAATGTCTGGCCCGACATCGCCGCACGGCTGCAGGCCTACGATCCCGGCAACGTCTTCGCCGTCGACTACATGTGGGGCACAACCGGCATCGGATTCAACGCCGGCATGGTCCGTGAGCGTCTCGGCAACGAGGCGGCCCTCAACTCCTGGAGCCTCGTGCTCAACCCGAGCACGATGAACAAGCTCAAGGAGTGCGGGGTGATGATGATCGACAGCCCCGAGGATCTGATCCCGTCGATCCTGCCGTTCTTCGGGCCGAAGATGGACCCGAAGCGCTGGGACGACATCTCCAAGGTCACGGACGCGCTCTACAAGGTGCGCGGCTCGGTGCGGAAGTTCCACTCCTCCGAGTACATCAACGCGCTCGCCAACGGCGATATCTGCGTGGCGGTGGGCTATTCGGGCGACGTGCTGCAGGCAAGGAAGCGCGCCGAAGAGGCCAAGAACGACGTCAAGATCGAGTACGTGATCCCGAAGGAAGGCGCGGAGATGTGGTTCGACACCTTCGCCATCCCGAAGGACGCCCCGCATGCCGCCGACGCGCACGTCTTCCTGAACTACATGCTCCGGCCCGAGGTGGCGGCGGCGAACACGAATTTCGTCTCCTATGCCAGCGGCAACCTGCCGGCGAAGAAGCTGGTGAAACCGGAGATCCTGGCCAATCCGGGCATCTACCCAGACGATGCCACGTTGCAGCGGCTGGTCGTCAACACGGCCTGGCCGGACAACACGCAGCGCTTCGTGACGCGGCTCTGGACGCGGATACGGACGGGACGGTGACCCGCGACATTGGCGCGGTGGCCAAGGATTGTTTCGCTGCGGCGTGCAACGAAAAGGCCCGGCACTCGCGCACCGGGCCACCTCGCTGACAACAATACGAAAAATCAGTCCTTGAGATCGGCCGGCACCTTGCCGCCATTCTCTTCGAGCTTCTTGATGACCTGCTTGTGCAGCCAGACGTTCATCGTGGCGGAGTCGTTCTTGTCGCCGGTGTAGTGCAGCTCGTCGGCGAGCTTCTGGCGGGCGCTGAGGCTGGAATCGAGGTCGATCAGCTTCAACAGGTCAACGATCGAGGTCTTCCAGTTCAGCTTCTGCGGGTTGTTGGCCGCGAGCTTGGCGAGGTTCGCCTCGATGTCGATCGAGCCGGGAGCCGCCGCGCCGCCGGTCGAGGCAGGCGCGTCACCCGCGGTCGGGGTGGCGGCAGGACCGCTCGACGTAGGCTGGGCCTGTGTCTCGGACGGATGTGCCTGGGCTTCGGAACTGCCCCCGAACGGGTGCAGGATCTTGCTGACGATGCTGCCGAGAAAGCTCATGGCCGACTCCCTGATATGGACGTGCCGCGCCGGGGATGCGCCGCGGCACCCGATCAACGAAACGGCCACGCTCCCTGTTCCCGGAGGATGGCCGCCACGCAGGCCGGGAGGGCGCCGGCCTTTGGAGGCCGGTGAGGGGTGCTGCGCAGGCTCCGTGTAGATTTGAGCAGGGCATATTCGGGTTTGATGTTTCCGGATGCTGTGCCATGGGGGCCATGCAACAATCTTCGGAACGATCGATGCGCCTCCTGATCAGCGCCCTGGCCGCTCTCGCCACCTTCGTCAGCCCCTTGGTCGCCCCCCTTCCCGCCTCCGCGCAGCAGGCACCGATCCCGGTGCGCGTCGGGGTGATCCCGGTGATCGGCGCTGCGCCGATCTTCGTCGCCCGCGGCGAGGGTTGGCTGAAGGAGGCTGGCCTCGAGCCGACCTTCACCACCTTCGAATCCGGCCCGAACATGATCCAGGCGCTCGCCTCGGGGACGATCGACGTCTACGTCGCCGGCATCGCGCCGCTGGCGGTCGCCCGTACCAAGGGCATCGATGTGCGCGTGGTTGCCGCCACTGCCATCGAGGAGATGGTGTTCGTGGCCGGGCCGAAGCTCGCCCCGTATTTCGCCGACGCGCCCAGCAAGGCCGAGGCCTTCAAGGCGTTCAAGGTCAAGGAGGGCCGCGTCGCGCGGCTGGCCACCCAACCGGCCGGCTCGGTGCCGAACACCACGCTGCAGCACTGGCTGTGGCAGGTGGCGAAGGCCGACAAGGCCGATGCCGAGATCGTGCCGATGGGCATCGACGCCACCCAGCAGGCGGTGCTCGCCGGGGCCATGGACGGCGCTTCGATCCGTGAGCCGGCGCTCACCATCGTCCAGCTGCGCAACCCGGCGATCAAGCTGATTGCCACCGGCGGCGAGATGTTCCCGAACCAGCCGGGCACCGTGGTCGCGGTCTATGGCAAGTTCGCCGACATGAACCCGGCCGCTGTCGACGCCCTGGTCAAGGCGCTGGTGAAGTCGACCGAGCTCCTGAAGAGCGATCCGGCCAAGGCCGCGCCCCATGTCGAGGCGGCCTTGGGCAAGGGCATCACCGACGTTGCCACCATCCAGAAGGCGATCTCGTCGCCCGCCGCCCGCTTCGTCGCCGACCCGCGCGCGATCATCGAGGCGACCAAGGCGCTCCAGACCTACCAGGTCTCGATCGGCACCCTCGACAAGGAGGCGCCGACCGACGGGCTGTTCGATACCAAGCCGTACGAGAAGGCGGTGAAGCCCTGAATGCCGGTGCCGCTCGACCGGCCACACCCCCGAGCGTGTCATTCCGGGGACGCGCAGCGGAACCCGGAATGACGGCTGAGAACAAAGCAAGCCGATGACACTCTTCCGCTCGACCGGATTGGCGGTCGTGGGGCTCCTCGTCTTCCTTGGCATCTGGGAAGCGGTCCCGCGGCTCGATCTCGTCAACCCGGCCTTCCTGCCGCCGCCCTCGACCATCCCCGAGGCCTTCCTGAAGGAGGTCAGGAACGGTGGTTGGCTCGTCGCCATAGGGGAGAGCCTGAGCCACTACATCGTCGGCCTCGTCGTCGGCGCGGGGGCGGGCATCGGGCTCGGGCTGGTCTCCGGCATGTTTCGCTGGTTCGACAACCTCACGGCCTGGATCGTGCGACTGCTGCGCCCGATCCCCGGTCTCGCCTGGGTGCCTTTCGCGATCATCTGGTTCGGCGTCGAGCCGAGGGCGGCGATCTTCATCATCGCCATCGCGGTCTTCTGGATCGTGTTCTTCGCAACCCAAGGAGCCGTCAGAGGTGTCGACCGCGACCTCGTCGAGGTGGCGCAGGCCTTCGGCTTCCGCTCGGCCTGGTCGCGCCTCACCAAGATCATGCTGCCGGCTGCCACGCCCGGCATCCTCGTCGGCCTGCGCACCGCTTTGGGCCAAGCCTGGATGGCGGTGGTGGCCGCGGAAATCTTCGGTGTGCCCGGCATCGGCCAGCGGATGATGCAGGCCTCCTCGCTCCTCTCCACCGACATCGTGGTGGTCTACATGCTGACCATGGCCGCGCTCTACGGCCTGTTCGACACGGCCTTCGTCGCCCTGCAGGGCTGGCTGCTGCGGTGGCGGCCATGAACGAGACGAAGACCACGGCTCCGATCATCGACATCGCGGGCCTGAGCCTTGCCTACGAGCGCGACGGCCGGCGCAACGTCATCCTGCAGGAGCTCGACCTTGCGATCCCGCGCGGGCAGTTCCTGGTGATCGTCGGCGAGTCCGGCGTCGGCAAGTCGACGCTGCTGCGCGTGCTGATCGACCTCGCCAAGCCGAGCGGCGGCAGGGTCACGCTGAACACCAATCCGCAGACCCGCACGCCGATGGCGCTGGTCTTCCAGGATGCCCGCCTGCTGCCCTGGCGCCGCGTGCTCTCCAACGTTGCCTTCGGGCTGGAGCGCATGGGCGTGGCCAAGCGCGAGCGCTGCGAGCGCGCGCAGGCGATGCTCTCTCTGGTCGGCCTCGGCAATCTCGGAGGGCGCTGGCCGCACCAGCTCTCCGGTGGCCAGAGGCAGCGCGTGGCGCTGGCGCGCGCGCTTGCCGTGGAGCCCGAGGTGCTCCTGATGGACGAGCCGTTCTCGGCGCTCGACAGCTTCACCCGCGAGGGCCTGCAGGACGAGGTCCAGCGCATCCAGCAGAAGACCGGCAAGACCGTGCTGTTCGTGACCCACGACATCGACGAGGCGGTCTACCTCGCGGACCGCGTGGTGGTGCTCGCCGGCGCCCCGGGCCGGATCGCGGCCGACGTCACCATCGACCTGCCCCGCCCGCGTCAGCGGCGCGACGCCGGACTGGTCGAGGCCGCGCGGCAACTGCGGAGCGAGCTGTCGCGGCGTTCGGCGGACCTGTAGCGCGACCGGCCCTACGCGAGGGCCTGCTCGATCACGCCACGCCAGCCGAGGCCACGATAGGTCTCGTAACCGGGCGTGTCGTGGAAGGCGACGAGTCGGCCCTGCCGATCGAGATAGTGTCCCTGGCTCTGTCCATTCGTCGTCAGCGGATAGCGCTCGCTCAGGATGCCCTGGCCCCCCGAACAGGCCAGCACCCTGTTGCTGGCATCGAGCAGCATGACGCGGCTGCGCTCACGCTCATCCGGCATCAGGCGCACGCCCTCGACGATGGCACGGGCCTGCGGCTCCCAGTCGAAATGGATCGCGAGAAAGGCGAGCGGCCGGCCATGGACTTCGCTGCCCTCGCGCACGGAGGCGAGATAGGTTGCGACCTGAGCATTCGCGAGGACGGGATGGCGCATGACCTCGGCCGCCTCGAAATCCTCGCCGGAGCGCAGTCGCTGGGCGAGGGCGAACCAGGGCTCACGCGCCGCGTTGTGACCGCGCACATCAAAGCGCTCGGGACGACCATTGGCGATGACGCGCCCGTCGAGTTCGCAAAGCCAGAGGTCGAGATAAACGGTGTAGGAGGACAGGATGACCCCGAGCCGGCGGCTGGTATGGGCGCAGTTGGCCTCGGTCGGGTCCGCCGCGCCGTCCACCACGGCGGCATCGGTGGCCCACCAGCGCACGTCGCATGTCCGCTCATAGAGGTTGCGGTCGATGATCTCGACGGCGTTGAGCGCGAGATCGACGCAGCGGTTGGCGCGCGCCTCTTCGGCCAATCCCGCGACGGCATGGGCGAGTTCGTCGATGCGCGAGCCCAGGCTGACCCCGAGCCCGGCGGCGATCCGTTCGACTTCCGCCGAGATGGTGCGAACCTCCTGGGCGACGACGGAGAACCCGGCACCCTTGTCGCCCGCATGCGCCGCCTCGATCAGCGCGTTGAGCGCCAGAAGCTTCATGCGGCCCGCGATCGACTGGATCGCGTCGAGATTCGACGTGGCGGTGTTCTTCAGGTTTCGCGTGGAGGCGCCGACGAGTTCGGCGAGCGACGAGGAACTCATGGGGCTGCCCGCAAGGTGAGCTGGGCCCAACGCCATGGCGCATCTAAGGTTTATCTTGCTTTCTACTTGCTAAATTTGTATTAACTGGACAAAGCGCTTTCTTTATCGGCGCAATTGCAGTATTTTGCAAGTAGGCCGCCAGACAGTAGGGCGGGCGGGCTTCAGCTCTTCGGCTCGGTCAGGCCGTTATGCAAAAGATTGCATTGTTCGCGCCCTGCCCCTCCCGCATCTGCCGAGAAACAATGCGCGTGTGCTGGGCCGAGGACGGCATCCGTACCCATGGGCCGGGAGCCCAGCTGTAGCCGGGCTCCGTCTCGATCTCAGCCTGGATGCTGCTCTATGGCGCCGGCGCGCCTCCCGGTCCTTCTGGCGAGTTCGCACCGTCAGTCGCCGCCTTCGGGCTCGCCATGAACTCGGCGAGATGGCTCTTCCAGAGCTTGGCGTAGCGCAGCGACTGGTGGCCGTGCGTGTCGGGCGAGGTCGGGACCAGCACGAAGCGGCCCTGCTTCACCTTTTCCATGGCGGAGTTCATCACGTCGAGCTGAGGCGGGTTCAACTCGTCATCGGCGAAGTTTACGGCGAGCAGCGGCGCCTTGATCCGGTCGAGCGCTGGAAGGGGGTCGTAGTCGTAGGACGAGTCGAACCAGTACAGCCAGTCGTTGGCGTCGACCTTGCCGACGAAGTTGCCGGCGAGCTTGTCGAACATCTGCTTGGCCCCCTCGTTCGTCGGGGCGTCCTTCTGCAGGCCGAGCACGCTCTCGGTCATGATGTTGAAGATCGGCAGCACCTTCAGGAAGTGGGTCGGCTGCTCGGTATAGTCGCCGCCCTTGTAGCCGGGATCATTGCGGATGTTCTCGATGAGAAGGCGCCGCCACAGCGCGTTGCGGCCGCTGACCTGGATCGGCTGGCTCGCCACCGCCATGATCAGGTCCATGGAGTCGGGGTAGCGCTCGCCCCACATCCAGGCCTGCATCCCGCCCATCGAGGTGCCCATCACGAGCCGCAGATGCTTGATGCCGAGCCCCTCGGTAACGAGACGGTATTGGCCCTCGACGACGTCGGCATAGCCGTAGCGCGGAAACTTCGCCTTGAGGCCATCGGAGGGTTTCGACGAGCCGCCACGGCCGATCCCGTCCGGCAGGATCACGTAATATTTGGAGACGTCGAGGGGCGCACCCTCGGCGAAGAGGTCCGGGCCGAGGCTCGGGATCAGGAACTGCTTGCCGGTGCCGGTGGTGCCGTGCAGCGCGAGCACCGCATTGTCGATCTCGCCGGCGGCGTTCTTATGCGGCGTGCCGAGGGTGGTGTAGTGCAGCTTGACCTCGGGCAGGGTCTCGCCGCCGGAGAACTTGAAGTTCTTGGCGACGTAGTCGCCCTCCTGCTGGTTCGCAAAACCGGCCGGCGCCGCCCAGGCCGCGACCGACCCCAGCATCAGGGCCGCCCCCGCCAATCCGCTGCGAAGATACGAAAGGGTCATGGCCTCAGCACTCCCTGATCGAGGACGAAGGCTGCAAGGCTCGTCCACTGCCAAGCCGATCTGACGCGTCGACGGGCGCCGGTCAATCGCTGGTCGACCAAGTTCCACGACTGGAAGCGGGAGCGCGGCTCAGGCGGATTTGCGGAAGACGAGGCAGAAGTTGTTGGCCGGCATCGGAACACGCTCCGCGGGCTGCATTCCGTGCGCCGCCGCTGCCTGTTCGAGAGCGGCGACATCCCGGATGCCCCAGCGCGGATCGCGCATCCGCAGGCTGGCATCGAAGGCGCTGTTACTTGGCGCGGTGTGGGTCCCGTCCACAGTGAAGGGTCCGTAGAGCAGAAGCGGGCCGCCCTTCTCCAGCACGCGCCCTGCCCCGGCCATCAGGCCCTCGGCGGCCGGCCAGGGTGCGATGTGGACCATGTTGATCGACACCACCGCGTCGGCGTGCTCCAGCGGCCAGAGCGGCGCCTCGGCATCGAGCGCCAGTGCCGGGCGCAGGTTGCCGAGGCTGGCGGAGCGGGCATGGGCACTGATGCTCCTGAGTGCGGCCGGATCGGGATCACTCGGCTGCCAGGTGAGCCCCGGAAGTGCGCGGGCGAAATGCACGGCGTGCTCGCCCGAGCCGCTCGCAATCTCGAGCACGAGCCCGGAGGCCGGCAGCACCCACCGCAGCACGTCGAGGATCACCTCGCGGTTGCGGGCAGCCGATGGGGAGAAGAGCGCGTCGCCGTCAGAGTCCGATCCGGGTGTGGTCATGGAGCCGAGTATCGTGGGAGCGGAGGGCGCGTGAATGGCGGGCCGAGCCCACCCGCCGGCCTGGCGATCGTGCGTCCCCTCTCGATGGCGGCAGGCCGCCGACTTAGCTCGCTCGCGCCACGGCGCTTCGGTCGGTGGGTCGATGAGCGTCTGCAGGACGCGTGCGACAATCGGCATCGCAGAGGCGGGAACGCGATCTTCAGACAGTGCGACGAAGACTGCAAGTCATCGACGTCGAAGGCGTGATGCCCTCGTCCCTGCAGGCGTGACGACCAATCCGTCGCGCGCAACGCCACCCGCGGATCGTCTGGACCCATGCAGAGCGTCAGAAAAAAGAGAGCGGCCTTGGCCCTCGTCGAGGCGGAGACGCGCAACTCGGCCGCCCGGACTGCGAGGCAGGTCAAAGATGCCGCACAGACCAGCCTTTCGCGCGTGATCTCGGCGCCGCAGCGGGTCGAAGTCTGGTGCGACACCCGGACGTCGCACGATCTGCGCGTTCATGTCTACGGGCCCGACCTCTTCGGTGGCTTCACCGTGAGGCTGCAACCGTGCGGCCGCCGAACCCTTCACTGACCGGCCGGCCTCACCGGCGCGCGTGAGCCTTGCTGCTCTCGTCCCGCGCGCAGTGCTCCCGCAGCAGCCGGACAATGCTCGTCTCCCCTTTCGACGCCGCGGCGGCGAGCGGGGTCTCGCCGTGATCGTTGGCGAGTTCCGGGTCGCCGCCAGCTTCGAGGATGACGCGCGTCGCCGCCTCCTGGCCGTGCACGGCGGCGAGCATCAGCAGGCTGTCGCCGCGGGCATTGCGGAGATTGGCCGGCAGGCCGTGCTCGAAGAGTTCGGACAGCTCCGCCGCGTGCCCTGCTTCGGCGAACTGGAAGATGCGGCCGGCGAAGGCGAGGGCTTCGTCGTCGAGAAGCGGGATCGTGGCGCTCTCAGGATGGGACTGCATTCCGAACATCTCTTCGCGCAAGGAAGCAGCCATCTGGGGTCGGCGCATGCGCCGACCAGCCTTGCCGATCCAAAAAGTTGGGGCAGTGATGAGAGCGACGCCGCGACTCAGGCGCCGAACCTCGTGAGCCGGCTTGTATCGCGACGCCCCGGATTTGTCGCCGATTCGTTGGCTGTGTGCGCTGCGAAATTCGCAGAAACGTCATCCGCGGCGTTCCAGCTCCCTGCCGACTGGCACCTCTGTCTAGTCCTTGCTCGGTCTTGCGGCCGTCTCCCACGCAGCTCCTGCCGAGCCTGCCTCAGGCGGCAACCGGAACTGGCTTCAGCCCACCGAAGCGTCTGTCGCGCCGCGCGAAGTCGGCGACGGCGGCGGCGAGGTCGGCCTCCCCGAAATCCGGCCACATCCGGTCGGTGAAGTGCAACTCGGCATAGGCTGCCTCCCAGAGCAGGAAGTCGGAGAGCCGCTTCTCGCCGCCGGTGCGGATGAGGAGGTCGACGTCGCCCGGGCCACCGACATCGTCGCGCAGGGCCCGGTCGAGATCTTCGCGGGAGGCCTCCGGGCCGAGCCCTGCGGCCGCGGCCAGGATCGCGTCGCGGGACGAGTAGTCGACGGCGATGCGCAGGGAGAGCTTGGTGCCGGCGGCGGTGGCCGCCTCGGCCCGCTCGATTGCCTCGGGAATGCCGGCGGGCAGCCGGTCGCGGCGGCCGAACACCGTGAGCCGGGTGCCGGTGCGGGCGAGACGCCCGGTCTCGGAGCGCAGATAGGCCTTCAGCAGCCGCATCAGCCCGACCACCTCGGTCTCGGGGCGCTTCCAGTTGTCGCTGGCGAAGGCGAACAGCGTCAGGGTGCCGATGCCGAGATCCGGCGCCGCCTCGGCGGTGCGCCGGATCGCCTCGACACCCATGCGGTGCCCGGCGCCGCGCGGAAGCCCGCGCTGCGTGGCCCAGCGGCCATTGCCGTCCATGATGATCGCGGCGTGCAGGCCTCGTCTGCCATCGGCATCGGGTCGCATCATCAAGTCTCCGCGCTCGGGATGATCCCTAAGGTCTGGAAGAAACCGGCCACGATCATCCGATGAGCCAGTTAAGGTGGCATTTTCACGGTCGAGAACCGACGACATCAGGTCGGTTCTGCGAAGGGGTCGGCCACGCGATGGGCGGTCTCGGCCGCCGGCCCTGCGCCCTTGGCCGCGTCGCGCACCACCTGCTCCAGCACGCCGAGATATTGCAGGAAGCGCGTGCGGCCCTTCGGCGTGAGCCGGCAGATCGTCTGCGGGCGGTTCTGGTCGTAGCCCTTCTCCAGGGCGACGAGATCCGCCTCCTGCAGCACGGCCAGGTGCCGGCTGAGATTGCCATCGGTCAGGCCGCACAGGCGGCGCAGGTCCGGAAAGGCGAGGCCCTTGGGATGGGCCACCAGCGAGGTCAGCACGGACAGCCGCGCCTTCTCGTGGATCAGCCGGTCGAGCCCCTCGTAGGAGAAGCGGCCGTCGATGGCCTCAGAGAGCGGCATCGGAGCCTCCTTGGTCGCGCATCATGGCGCGGTACATGATCACGGCGAGCATGGCCTGTCCGATGGCGAAGGGCAGGCCCATCAGCCAGGGCGAGAGCCGGTGGTCGCCGCTGGCCAGAGCGAAAACCGACAATCCGGCAAGGAGATACCAGGCCCCGGCGAGCTGCACGGCCTTCGGCAGGATGCGGGCGGCAGCGAAGAGGCCGAGGCCGGTCAGCACCTGCCACAGCCCGGGCAGCATCCAAACCTCTCCCGGAGCGAACCGCCCGAAGACCAGGGCGAGGCAGAGGCCGGCGCCGGCAGCCGGGAGAAAACTCTCGATGGCGCTGGTCACCATCTCGTCGGCAAGGCCCGAATGCAGGCGCCGCGAGCGCCGCACGGTCTCCACGCCGATCAAGGTGAAGGCCAAGGCCGCCGCCGCGATCCAGGCTCCGAAATAGAGGAGAGGTTTCGTCGTCGGTTCGTCGATCAGGACGGCCTGAAGGCAGGCAGTAGCGACGGCGATGATCCCCGTCGCCGCGAGCGTCGCGGAACCCAGCCCGCGGAACGCCGTCTCGCGGGCGATCTGCGTGCGGATCGCGACGATGTCCGCCAATGCCTTGTCGAGATCCCGCATGAGCCTCGCCCTCCCGCGACTCAAACTTTGCATCGTAAAGTAGATGCCAAAGCAGAGTCGGGCAAGTCATTCGATGGGGGTGCTTTTTGGAATTCAACGTTGCGCGTTCATGGGGATCGGGGCGCTGTTTGCCTGTCCTCAGCCCGCGGCCGGTGCCGGCGTCGGGGAGGCGGCGCATCACATCTTCTTGACGGGATGGGGCATCTTCCTCGCGGGACGGCCCGCGGGGTTTTTCGCAAGCCGTATAAGGTCCATATTCCCGCCATGCCCGCACCGAAGAAGCCCCGCTCCGCCTCTGCCAAGGCGGACAAGCCCGAACTGAAGCCGCTCGACGAGCATCTCGCCGCGTTGCTCAACCCGGCGCTCAACCGCAACCGGCCGAAGCCGGTCGAGACCCGGCCGGCCGAGCCGGCGCCGAAGCGTGGACGTGGGGCGAAGGCGAATGCGGGCCTCGGCGAAGCGCCGCAGGCCGGCTTTGCCATCGGCGACGTGGCGGAGGTCGATCCACGGCTCGCCCAGGCGCTCGGCCTCGCCGCGCCCGAAGGCGGTCCCGATCTTGCCGAGACCGAGGCGGACGAGGCCGTGTCACTCGCCACCGAGGGCGTCTCCGCGACTGTCGAGGCTCTGGAGAAGCTGCTCACCGAGGGCAATCCGCTCTTCAAGAACGGCGAGGCCTGGGTGCCGCACCGGCCGGAGCGGCCGCAGAAGTCGGAGGGCGGGGTCCGGTTCACGCTGAAGTCAGAGTTCCAGCCGGCTGGCGACCAGCCGACCGCCATCGCGAGCCTCGTCAGCGGCGTGCGCGAGCATGAGCGCGATCAGGTCCTGCTCGGCGTCACCGGCTCGGGTAAGACCTTCACGATGGCCAAGATCATCGAGGAGACGCAGCGCCCTGCCCTGATCCTGGCGCCGAACAAGACGCTGGCGGCGCAGCTCTATGGCGAGTTCAAGAGCTTCTTTCCGGACAACGCGGTCGAGTACTTCGTCTCGTATTACGACTACTACCAGCCCGAGGCCTACGTGCCGCGGTCCGATACGTTCATCGAGAAGGAATCCTCGATCAACGAGCAGATCGATCGGATGCGTCACTCCGCAACCCGCGCGCTGCTGGAGCGCGACGACGTGATTATCATCGCCTCGGTCTCGTGCATCTACGGTATCGGCTCGGTCGAGACCTACACGGCGATGTCGTTCACGGTCTCGCTCGGCGAGCGGATCGAGCAGCGCCAGCTCATCGCAGACCTCGTGGCGCTGCAGTACAAGCGCATCCAGTCCGACTTCGCCCGCGGCACCTTCCGGGTGCGCGGTGACTCGATCGAACTCTGGCCGGCCCACTTGGAAGACCGCGGCTGGCGCATCGGCATGTTCGGCGACGAGGTCGAATCCATCGTCGAGTTCGATCCGCTCACCGGCAAGAAGATCAACGAACTCAAGTTCGTGAAGGTCTATGCAAACTCGCACTACGTCACGCCGCGCCCGACCCTTCAGCAGGCGATCAAGGGCATCAAGACCGAGCTGAAGCTGCGCGTCGACGAGCTGACCCGGATGGGCCGGCTGATCGAGGCGCAGAGGCTCGAACAGCGCTGTACCTTCGACATCGAGATGATCGAGGCCACCGGCGCCTGCAACGGCATCGAGAACTACTCCCGCTATCTCACCGGAAGAAAACCCGGCGAGCCGCCGCCGACCCTGTTCGAGTACCTGCCCGACAACGCCCTGGTCTTCACCGACGAGAGCCACGTCACCGTCCCGCAGATCGGCGGCATGTATCGCGGCGACTTCCGCCGCAAGGCGACGCTGGCCGAGTATGGCTTCCGGCTTCCCTCCTGCCTCGACAACCGCCCGCTGCGCTTCGAGGAATGGGACGCGATGCGGCCGCAATCGATCCACGTCTCGGCGACGCCGGGCAAGTGGGAGATGGAGCGCACGGCCGGCATCTTCGCCGAGCAGGTCATCCGACCGACCGGCCTCGTCGACCCGGTCATCGAGATCCGCCCTGCCCGCTCGCAGGTCGACGACCTTCTGGGCGAAGTCCGCGAGGTCGCCGCGGCCGGCTACCGCACGCTGGTCACGACGCTGACCAAGCGCATGGCCGAGGACCTCACGGAGTACCTGCACGAGAATGGCGTGCGCGTCCGCTACATGCATTCGGACATCGACACGCTGGAGCGCATCGAGATCATCCGCGACCTGCGGCTCGGCGCCTTCGACGTGCTGATCGGCATCAACCTGCTGCGCGAGGGCCTCGACATTCCCGAATGCGCCCTCGTCGGGATCCTCGACGCGGACAAGGAGGGTTTTCTGCGGTCCGAGACCTCGCTGATCCAGACCATCGGCCGCGCGGCGCGTAACGCCGATGCCCGCTGCATTCTCTACGCCGACACCATCACCGGCTCGATTGAGCGGGCGATGGCCGAGACCGAGCGGCGCCGCCAGAAGCAGCTCGCCTACAACGAGGAGCACGGCATCACGCCGCAGAGCGTGAAGCGCGGCATCCAGGACATCCTGGAGAGCGTCTACGAGCGCGATCACGTTCGGGTCGATACCGGGCTCGCCAAGGACGTCGCCACGGTCGGTCACAACCTCAAGGCGGTCATGGCCGACCTCGAGAAGCGGATGCGCGCGGCGGCAGCGGATCTCGATTTCGAGGAGGCCGCGCGCCTGCGCGACGAGCTCAAGCGGCTGCAATCGACCGAGTTGCTGATCTCCGACGATCCAATGGCGCGCCAGGCCGATGTCGAGCGCAGCGCCGGACGTCAGGGCGACAAGCGCAGCCGCATCAGCAAGCCGACACTGGACAATATGGGGCCGGGCACCGACCGCGAGCTTCCCGCAGGGGCGGTCCCCTGGAAGGAGCGGCCCAAGGCGCGTTCGACCCAAGGCATCGGCGGGCAGCGGCCGCGCTATAAGGGGCGCTGATCTGTATAATTGCGAATTTCATCTGTTTTATCGGCCGGAACCGAATGACCACTCATGGATTGATTGGTCGAGATCAGAATAGCCCTGGTCAAGCAATCGCGGGCGGTTCTCGTCTCGTTCGCCGTTCATTCCTCCGACTGCCGGAATCATCGATGATGAAGCCGATGCTTGATCCTGGAGCTGGCGCGGCCGTGACCGGCTTGTTTCTCGGAAGCCTCGCCATCGCGGCGGCCGTCGCCCTGGTGACGGCACCGATCACGCCGCGGACGGCGGTGGCGCGTGACCAGGGCCCGGCACCGCAGGTCGCGGTCTACCAGACCTCTCTCGCTTCTCCCGTCGCCTCGGTGCCGGGCAGCGTCCGCACGAGACCCACCGACTGATCGGGTCGCAACCGGTCTCAGGCTCGGCCGTTGATGCGTCGTGCGGCGCGGGACGGAGGACGGGTCATGGGTCTGCTCGATCAGGTCATCGGTGGTGTCGTCGGGCAGGTGCTCGGCGGAGGACGCGGCGGCAGCGCGATGTCGCCGATCGTCAAGGCCTTGTTGATGCTGCTCCTCGCCAAGGGCGCGAGCGGCGGTTTCGGCAACATTTTCGGGGGCGGTCGCGACGCTCCCCAGCCGCAGGGCGGTGGCCACGATCCCTTCGGCCGGGGCCGCGACCCCTCCCCCGACGAGTATGACGGTCCAGGCGGTGACGACGGCGATCTCGGCGGGTTCGGCCAGCATCCGCAGGGCGGCTATCGCCAGGCTCCCTCGCGCGAGGGCGATTTCAGCGATCTCTCCGGAATGCTCGACGGTCCCGGCGATAGCGGCAGCCGGTCGCCCGGCGCCGGTCCCTATGCCCATCTCGACCAGGACCAGGGTGGCGGCCAAGGCGGGCTCGGGGGCGGCTTGGATGGCCTGATCAACAGCTTCGAGCGCGGTGGCCTCGGCGACGTCATCGGCTCGTGGATCGGCCACGGTCAGAACCGGCCCATCGAGCCGAACCGCCTCGCCGACGCCCTCGGCTCGGATACCATCGACACGCTCAGCCAGCAGACCGGGCTTGGCCGCGAAGATCTGCTGAACCAGCTCGCCCAGGCCCTCCCTTCGGTGGTCGACGCACTGACGCCGCAGGGGCGCCGGCCCGAGGAACACGAACGCCAGGGGTGGTGAGAGCCCTGAATCCACCCTCCTCTCCCCGCGTGCGGGGAGAGGAGTAACCGAGCAGCTCGAGAAGCAGCGAGCGCGGTTAGCGCCGGCGGCGCGTCGACCCCGTCGACTGCACCTTCGACGTCGCGTCGGCGCGGTCGGCCTCGCTCGCCTGGCTCCAGGCCTTGTCGTACAGCTCGACGATCCAGTCGTCGCTGCCCGGATGGGCGCCGTCGCGGGCCAGCGCCAGCCAGGTCAGGCCGCGCACGGGTTGGCGCGGCACGCCGACGCCGTTGAAGAGCAGGTCACCGAGCAGCGCCTGGGCCGGCTTGTGGCCCTTCTCGGCGGCGAGGTTGAACCAGCGCGCGGCCTTGCGCGGATCCTGCTCGACGCCGGTGCCGTCGAGATAGAGCCGGGCGAGGTTGTACTGCGCGTTGGGGTCGCCGAACGAGGCGGCGTAGTTGAACATCTCGTAGGCGCGCTCGGGGTTCGAGCGCACATAGGTGCCTTTGATCCCGTCGAGGAAATAAGTGCCGAGCGCCGTGAAGGCGCTGGTGACCACCCCCGAATTGCCGCCCTCGGGCCGGTCGTCGCTGTCGTTGTCGTCGGCGATCCGCGAGAAATACTCGAAGGCCTTGAGGTCGTCGTGCGGCACGCCGTCCCCGTCCGCATACATGCGGCCGAGCTTCCACAGGGCCAGGGTCTGGCCCTGGTTGGCGGCGTATTCGAGGGCACGCACGGCGCCCTGCTTGTCGCCGGCATTGTAGTCGCGCACGCCCGAGCGCAGTGCGTCCTTGGCCGAGCGGTAGCTCTTGTCCGGGACGGGCGTGCGCGCGGTCGCGTCGAGGGATTCGGCCGGATTGGCGGCGAGCAGCATCAGCCCGGCCGCCCCGACGGCGCAGGCGAGCTTCGTGCGGAGCCGACCGGGATCGGCCCCCGCCGGCCGAAGCCGGCTGAGGTCAGTCCTAGATGTCCGCATAGGTGTGGATCTCCTGGGCGCCGCCCGGGTGGGTGACCGCGCCGTTCACGGCGGGGCCGACCGTCTGCATGTATTTCCAGAGCACGCCGGAGGTCGCGTCGTTGGTGCGTGGGGCCCAGGCCTTGCGGCGCTCGGCGAGTTCCTCGTCCGACAGGGCGACGTCGAGCGTGCCCTGGATCGCATCGAGGGTGATGATATCGCCGTCCTTGACCAGGCCGATCGGGCCGCCGACCGCCGCCTCGGGGCCGACATGGCCGACGCAGAAACCGCGGGTGGCGCCGGAGAAGCGCCCGTCGGTGATCAGCGCGACCTTCGCGCCCATGCCCTGGCCGTATAGCGCGGCCGTGGTGGAGAGCATCTCGCGCATGCCGGGGCCGCCCTTCGGGCCCTCGTAGCGGATGACGAGCACGTCGCCTTCCTTGTAGTCGCGGTTCTGCACGGCGGCGAAGCAGGCCTCCTCGCCGTCGAAGACGCGGGCCGGGCCGGTGAAGACCTGGGCCTCGCGCGGCATGCCGGCGACCTTCACGATGGCGCCCTCGGGAGCGAGGTTGCCCTTGAGGCCGACGACGCCGCCGGTGACCGTGATCGGCTTGTCGGCCGGGCGCACCACGTCCTGGTCGGCGTTCCAGGCAACCTTGGCGAGGTTCTCGGCGATGGTCCGGCCGGTCACCGTCATGCAGTCGCCGTGCAGATAGCCGTGGTCGAGCAGGGTCTTCATGACGAGCGGGATGCCGCCGACCTCGAACAGGTCCTTGGCGACGTAGCGCCCGCCGGGCTTCAGGTCGGCGATGTAGGGCGTGCGCTTGAAGATCTCGGCGACGTCGAACAGGCTGAACTCGATGCCGCATTCATGCGCGATGGCCGGCAGGTGCAGGGCCGCGTTGGTCGAGCCGCCCGAGGCCGCGACGGTGGCGGCGGCGTTCTCGAGCGACTTGCGGGTGACGATGTCGCGCGGGCGGATGTTCTTGGCGATGAGCTCCATGACCTTCTCGCCGGCGGCGGCGCAGAATTGGTCGCGGATCTCGTAGGGCGCGGGCGCGCCGGCCGAGTAGGGCAGCGCGAGGCCGATCGCCTCGGAGACCATGGCCATGGTGTTGGCGGTGAACTGCGCGCCGCAGGCGCCCGCCGAGGGGCAGGCCACGCGCTCGAGCTCGTCGAGATCGTCGAGGCTCATGTCGCCGACGGCCACCTTGCCGACCGCCTCGAACAGGTCCTGCACGGTGACCGGCCGGCCGCGGAACGAGCCGGGCAGGATCGAGCCGCCATAGATGAAGACCGACGGCACGTTGAGGCGCACCATGGCCATCATCATGCCGGGCAGGGACTTGTCGCAGCCGGCGAGGCCGACGAGCGCGTCGTAGGCGTGGCCGCGCATGGTCAGCTCGACGGAATCGGCGATGACCTCGCGCGACGGCAGCGAGGCGCGCATGCCGCCATGGCCCATGGCGATGCCGTCGGTGACGGTGATGGTGCAGAACTCGCGCGGCGTGCCGTGGGCGGCGGCGACGCCCTTCTTCACGGCCTGGGCCTGGCGCATCAGCGAGATGTTGCAGGGCGCGGCCTCGTTCCAACACGAGGCGACGCCGACGAGCGGCTGGTGAATCTGCTCGGTGGTGAGGCCCATGGCGTAGAGGTACGAGCGGTGCGGGGCCCGCGCCGGCCCCTCCGTCACGTAGCGGCTCGGCAGCTTCGACTTGTCTTTCACGCTCGCCATGGTTTTCGTCCGAACCGCTTCTTCACCCATTTCCGGCGCCCCGACGCCGGTCGAAAGCCCTTTACGGCCAAGCTTTTCCCGGTGGTGCGCCCACCTTTGGAACGGCTCGCATCGCAGCGGTAAAATACTGACACGACAGCCATTTACCGCGAGGCCTGAGGTGGTCTCGGTTTATGGCGCAATAGCGGCGTGGCAGCGGGCGGGCTGAGGCAAACTCGGGATGCTTTCGGGGTGTGTCGAGCCCGCAACAGCCGAGCTTGCCTCCGGGCCGTCCAGCCGGTCGCGAGGCCGAGGTCCGTTTTATATGGTGGCGGGCGGGCAGCGCCGCCATCCGCGCTGCCCCTGACGGCCGTAGGCGACGCGGGCCGGCGGCCATGAAACCTCGGGCCTCCTGCCGGCTTGACCCGCCGGGAGGTGCCGATGGGATACGAGCTTCACTACTGGCCGATGATCCAGGGACGCGGCGAGTTCGTGCGCCTCGCCCTCGAACAGGGCGGCGCGGACTACGTCGACGTCGCCCGCGAACCCCCTGACGCGGGCGGCGGCATCGACGCGATGATGGCGCGGATGGAGGACGAGCCCCTGCGCCCGCCCTTCGCCCCGCCCTTCCTCGTCGACGGCAGCCTGGTGGTCGGCCAGACGGCCAACATCCTGCTCTATCTCGGCCCCCGGCTCGGCCTGGTGGGCGAGAGCGAGGCCGGCCGGATCTGGACCCACCAGATGCAGCTCACCATCGCCGACATGGTGCTGGAGGCGCACGACACCCACCACCCCATCGCGGTGATGGATTATTACGAGCAGCAGAGGCCCGAGGCCGCCCGGCGCGCGGCGGATTTCCGCGAGAACCGGATGCCGAAATTTCTCGGCTGGTTCGAGCGCGTCCTCGCGCGCAACCCGGCCGGCCCCGGCTACCTCGTCGGCGACGCCGTGAGCTATGCCGACCTCTCCCTGTTCCAGCTCGTCGACGGTCTGCGCTACGCCTTCCCAAAGGCGAGCGAGCGGGTGCTCGCCGAGACGCCGCGGGTGGCGGCGCTCGCGCAGAAGGTCGGGCGCCTGCCGCGCATCGCCGCCTATCTCGCCAGCGACCGGCGGATCGCCTTTAACGAGCAGGGGATTTTCCGGCGGTATCCCGAACTGGACGGCTGAGGCCAGCCCTGCCATCCCCCACCCCAGATGCTGCGAAGCAGCCTCGAAGCACGGCGGGCACCTCAATATGAGGATTGGCGTGATGGCCGAACCCTCGGTTGTTTCCCTGGCGGCTGGCACGGCGCGCGCCTAAAACCCTCTTCCACCCCGTCAGGAGCGTTGCCCCCGTGAGAGACTTTTCCCGCCCCGGCCGCTCCCCCGTCTATGCGACGCAGGCCGCGGTCGCGACCTCGCACCCACTCTCGACGCTCGCCGCGATCGAGGTGCTGCGCTCCGGCGGCAATGCGGTGGATGCGGGGATCGCGGCGGTGGCCGTGCAATGTGTGGTCGATCCGCTGATGACCGGCATCGGCGGCGATTGCTTCGCGCTCTACGCGCCGGCCGGCGCCTCGGTGCCGGTGGCGCTCGACGGATCGGGCCGGGCGGCCGCCGCGGCGACGCTGGACTGGTACACCGAGCGCGGCATCACAATCGACGCGGAATCGCCCCATGCCGTCACCGTGCCCGGGGCGATCGCGGCCTGGGCGCGGCTGGTGCAGGATCACGGCACCCGCTCGCTCAGCGAGCTGCTGCAGCCGGCCATCGGCTTTGCCGAGAACGGGTTCGTGGTGCAGCCCCGCGTCGGCTGGGACTGGCTGCGCTGCGTGCCGCGCGTCTCGCACGACTCAGACGCCGCCGCGCTCTTCCTGCCCGGCGGCCGGGCACCCGCCATCGGCAGCGTTTTTCGGCTGCCGCGCCTCGCCGCGACGCTCCGGCGGATCGCGGAAGGCGGCCCGCGAGCCTTCTACGAGGGCGCCATCGCCGCCGACATCGTCGGCAAGCTCCAGCGCCTCGGCGGGTTACAGACGGAGGAGGACTTTGCGGGCGCGCGGCCCGACCTCGTGACGCCGATCTCCACGCGCTACCGCGGCTACGACGTCTATGAATGCCCGCCCGCCGGCCAGGGGCTCGCGGCCCTGATGATGCTCAACGTGCTCTCCGGCTACGATGTCGGCGCGCTGTCGGAGCTCGATCGCGTCCATCTCTTCGCGGAGGTGTGCAAGCAGGGCTACCACCACCGCGACGCGCTCTTCGGCGATTTCGACCTCGCGAAGGTCCCGGTGGACCACCTGCTCTCGGACGCCTGGCATGCGCGGGCGCGCGGTGACATCGACATGGCCCGCGCCCGCGAGCCGGTGCTCTACCCCGAGGCGGCGCAGGCGGTGGCGCATCGCGACACGGTCTATCTCTGCGTGGTCGACCGCGACGGCAACGCGCTCTCGCTGATCAACTCGCTGTTCCAGGGCTTCGGCTCCGGCATCCTGGCACCCGAGAGCGGCGTGCTGCTGCACAATCGCGGCCTGTCCTTCCGCACCGAGGCCGGGCACCCCAACAGCATCGGCCCACGCAAACGCCCGATGCACACGATCATCCCCGGCATGCTGATGAAGGACGGCCAGGCGGTCGCGCCCTTCGGCGTGATGGGCGGCCACTATCAGGCGATGGGCCATGTCGAGCTGCTGACCGGCCTCCTCGACCGCGGCCTTGACGTGCAGGAGGCCCTCGATGCCCCCCGCAGCTTCGCCTATGGCGGCGGCCTCGAAGTGGAAGACGCCGTGCCCGAGGCGGTCTTCGCCCGCCTGCGCGAGCGCGGCCACCCGGCAATCCGCGCCCCCCTGCCGCTGGGCGGCGGCCAGATCATCTGGATCGACCGCGCGGCCGGGACGCTGGTGGCTGGGTCGGACCCGCGGAAGGATGGGAGTGCGTTGGGCTGGTGAGGGCAATATGCGATATCATTTTATAATGCAGGAAATATTATAATCAGACATTTGTTTGTCAAATACAATTACAGATTAACTAATTTATTCTCAGATGAGCACAAATTTTCTGGTCTTTTCGTGGTTGAGCGAATTATTTGTTCCATGCCGCGATCGCAGCAAAATACATCGACGTAAGGTTGGCAAAAAGCTGTGGGACAGATCGCCGAAGTCGCCACTTTTGATCTTAATTCTAGCCAGAGACTTATCTGATCGATGCCGTAATTCGGCACCTTTTATCCTGACTAGTGCTAGTTTAACGAGACATCCGAGAAAATTCCTGGTGCCAGGCATCTGATCCAGCGATATTTTCTTGCCGTCGTCAAAAATTTTCTGCGCAATCGCGTTTAGATATTCATCATTGAGTATTTCCCTTTGAGCAAATTTATCAAAACTATCCGAATGCGATGAAAGTAATTTGTCAACTTCTAATGATTTATCCAACATAGGCTGAATCTTTTTAGCAAGATTATCGTTTTGATTCCAGAAAAACTGTGATATTGGTTCTATATCAAATTCTTTATTGAACGATAATTTCGCCAATACTACTGGATGAATTAGGGTTCTTCTCATATTTATCGAAAGTTGTTCGCGGCTAATTTTTCTTGGCCATATACTCTATCATTCCTCCGTCTGAAAAAAGCGGAGCAAGTTCTGGAAGTTCTTTTTCTGCGCTCGCTAGTAATTGTTCGCTGTGGTTTTTCATAAGTGGGAAGATATCTCCCCTTCTAAGCTTCCCATGTTTGATAAGAAATGCGCGCTTTTTGCGCCTTTCGTTTATGTCTGGAATCGTTTGCAACATTTCTTGTATGCGTGATTTGAAATTTGTTTCAAAATTATCAAATTGCTCTATCCCAAATTCGGTTGTGAGCAAATCTTCTTTGTTGCAAATAAGATCTTCAATAGTAACTTTCTTGCCAGAATATCTTACGATGTCCCTTAATTCAGAAAACGAGCGACCAGGGACGCCATATCGATCGCCCATAATAAGTCGAATTCTTTTTATGGAGTCTTCGACATGGTGTTCATTTTTTGGCAGCGCCTCAATAATGCGCGAAAGTGTATAAACAAACTTGGCTCGACCCTCCCTGATCGACCGTGGGAGATCGCATAGCCCGGACGAAATATTTGAGAAATTATATGAGTCTAAGTATATATACATTCCGTAGAGCCAGTTATATCTGCAAAAATCTCATTGAGGAGTGCGGCTGATCTATATTATGGCCTCTGACAAACCTCACAAAAGAACGTCGACCGCCCCGACTGCACGATCCGCGAAACATGCCCCCGGCATCCCTTTGCCGTGCAGACCAAACCCGCTCGGTCGTAGACCCGAAAACTGTGCTGGAAGGCCCCTGCCCCGCCGTCGGGATGGGCGTAGTCGCGGAGCGTGGAGCCGCCCGCCGCGACGGCCTCGGTGAGGACGGTCTTGATCGCCTTGGCCAGCGCATTGGCCCCGCGCGTCGGTGAGCCGTCTGGCCCTGCGAGCGTCCCGGCCGGGGCCTGCGGGTGCAGGCGGGCGCGGTGGAGGGCTTCGCAGACGTAGATGTTGCCCAGCCCCGCGATCAGGCGCTGGTCGAGCAGGGCGGCCTTCAGCGGCGTGATGCGGTGGCGGAACAGGCGGGCGATGGTCGCGCCGGTGAGCTCGTCGCCGAGCGGTTCGATGCCCATGGCGGCGAAGTGCCGGCAGGCGGCGAGCGCGTCGGTCGGCACCAGATCCATGAAGCCGAAGCGGCGCGCGTCGTTGTAGGTGATCGTCGCGCCGGAATTCAGCGCCATCACCACGTGGTCGTGCCGGGCGTTGCCGAGCGCGCCTTCGAGGTAGAAATCGCCGGGCGAGACGTTGGAGCCGTCCGGCAGCGCGACGTCGAAACGGCCGCTCATGCCGAGATGCATGATCAGGCTCTCGCCGGAATCGAGATGCGCCGTGAGGTATTTGGCCCGCCGCGCCAGCGCCGTGACCGTGCGGCCCTCCAGCCGCTCCGCGAAACGCTCCGGGAAGGGAAAGCGCAGGTTCGGCCGCCGCAGGGTCACCCGCGAGAAGCGCGCGCCGACCATCGCCGGCTCCAGGCCGCGGCGCACGGTTTCGACTTCGGGGAGCTCGGGCATTCTTTTAGGACTTATGGCGCGGTTGTAGGAAATGTTTCACGTGAAACGCGGGGGGCTGTCCATCACCCAGTCATCCCCCTCATCCTGAGGTGCGAAGCCTCGAAGGAGGGCTCCAGGGTTCGCGCGTTATCTGGGGCCCTCCTTCGAGGCTTCGCTTCGCTTCGCACCTCAGGATGAGGGGATTGGGTGGGCCGAGGGGTGATGAAGGGACGCCTGTTTCGCGGGTTCGGTTCATAAGCCCTATGCCGCGGCTTCTCCACATGGCGGTCCCGCGGCGCATTCGCTATGAGCGGCGGTGCCCGGCAGCGGCGCGTGGGGAAGCCGACGCGCCGCTGCCGGGCATCTGGGTATGCCGCAGGTTTTGCCGGGGGACCGCGAGGCGCCTCTCCAGGGCCTGCTTGGGACGGATGGGGCGGCATGAGCGTGGCTGACGACGGCACGGCGGATTTCGGCTTCGAGCGTGTCTCGCTCGCCGAGAAGCAGGGCCGGGTGGACGACGTCTTCCGCTCCGTGGCCAAGCGCTACGACCTGATGAACGACCTGATGTCGGGCGGCCTGCACCGGGCCTGGAAGTCGCATCTCATCGGCATGCTGCGGCCGGGCCGCAACCGGCCCTTCCGCCATCTCGACGTGGCCGGCGGCACCGGCGACATCGCCTTCCGCGTGCTGGAGGCCGGCGGGCCGGACACGGAGGTCACCGTCCTCGACATCAACGAGGCGATGCTGCGGGTCGGGCAGGAGCGGGCCGGGTCGCGGTTCGGCCGGCGGATCGAGTTCGTGACGGGCAATGCGGAGGCGCTGCCGATCACCGCGAACATGTTCGACGCGTACACAATCGCCTTCGGAATCCGGAACGTTCCGCGCATCGAGTTGGCGCTGAAGGAGGCCCTTCGCGTGCTCAAGCCGGGCGGGCGTTTCCTGTGCCTGGAATTCTCGCGGGTCGACCTGCCGATCCTCGAAAAGATCTACGACGCCTATTCCTTCCACGTGATCCCGCGCATCGGCGCGCGGGTGGCGGGGGACCGCGAGTCCTACCAGTATCTCGTTGAATCCATACGGAAATTCCCCTCGCCCGGCCGGTTCTCGGCGATGATCGAGGAGGCGAGATTCTCGCGGGTGACGCACCGGGTTCTGTCGGGCGGGATCGTGGCGATCCATTCCGGCTGGAAGGTAGCCTGAGTGGTGGCTCCGCTCGCGCCGGCTGTCCCGAACCACCCCGCAACCCACTGCCCTTCCAGGGTTTTCGCCCTCGGCGAGGCCCGGAACGACCGCGGGGAGTTCGCCCCGTGCTAGGCGGCGTCTTCCATCTCGTCCGCGGCGTGCATGTCGGCTTCGTGCTGGCGCGCGAGGGCGGATTGGCGCTGATCGACCCGGTCGAGCTTCCGCCTCACCTGCGCCTCGCGCTGAAGGTCGGGCGCTCGCTGGAGCGGCGCGGCGTCTCCCAGCAACCCGGTGCGAGCCCGCTGGAGCGGGCCATGACCCGGCTCGGGCCGTCCTACGTGAAGTTCGGGCAGTTCCTGGCGACGCGGCCGGACATCGTCGGCATGGCGGCGGCGCGCGACCTGGAGCGGCTGCAGGACCGGGTGCCGCCGTTCCCCCAGGGCGTCGCAATTCGCATGGTCGAGCAAGAGCTTGGCAAGCCGATCACGGCGCTCTTCGCCTCGTTCAGCGAGCCGGTGGCGGCGGCCTCGATCGCGCAGGTGCACAAGGCGCAGCTGCGCGACAAGGACGGCACGCTGCGCGACGTCGCCGTCAAGGTGATGCGCCCGGACGTGCGCGCGCAATTCGCCCGCGAGCTGCAGGCCATGCGGTTCATGGCCCGCATGGTCCACGCGATGCTGCCCGATGCCGAGCGCCTGCGCCCGCGCGAAGTCGTCGAGACGCTGGCCCGCTCGGTGATGATGGAGATGGACCTGCGGCTCGAGGCCGCCGCCATGTCCGAACTCGCCGAGAATACGAAGAACGACGAGGATTTCCGGGTGCCGCGCCCGGAATGGGAGATGACCTCGCGCAACGTGCTCACCTCGGAATGGATCGACGGCATCCGCCTGAGCGACCGCGCCCGCATCGTCGCCGAGGGGCACGACATCAAGGCGCTCGGGCGCTCGGTGATCCAGTCCTTCCTGCGCCAGGCGATCCGCGACGGCTTCTTCCACGCCGATATGCATCCCGGAAACCTGTTCGTGGACCGGGACGGCCGGCTGACGGCGGTGGATTTCGGCATCATGGGCCGGCTCGGCATGGCGGAGCGGCGGTTCCTCGCCGAGATCCTGCTCGGCTTCATCACCCGCGATTACCGCCAGGTGGCGCAGGTGCATTTCGAGGCGGGCTACGTGCCGCGCCACCACTCCGTGGACGATTTCGCGCAGGCCATCCGCGCCATTGGCGAGCCGATCCACCAGCGCCCCGCCGACGAGATCTCGATGGCGAAGGTGCTCACCCTGCTCTTCGATGTGACCGCGCTGTTCGACATGAGCACGCGCACCGAGCTGGTGATGCTGCAGAAGACCATGGTGGTGGTCGAGGGCGTCGCCCGCTCGCTCGACCCGCAGCTCGACATGTGGACGGGCGCCGAGCCGGTGGTGAAGAGCTGGATCGCCCGCAACCTCGGTCCGATCGGCCGGATCGAGGGAGCTGGCCGGGCGGCCCTGGCGCTCTCGGACGTGATCGCCGACATTCCCGACATCGCTCAGCGCATCCGCCGGATCATGGTGCGGGTGGACGAGGAGAGCAGCGAGGAGGCGCGGCATCTCGGGCGGCTGGTAAAGACCGAGAAGCAGCGCGCGATCTGGTCGACGCTGGCCTTCTGGGCGATCGCGATCGGAGTCCTGGTCCTCGCTTTTCGGTGAGTGCCGTTGGGGACGGCAGGATGTTGTGGGCCAGTAGCAGCCCACTCAGCCCACGAGCCTGACCTTCTCGACCGCATCGCTCACGATGAGAACCTGCCCGTCGCGCAGGGTGCGGTACGCCAGCCCTTCCCGCTCGTAGAAGGCGATCTCCCTCTCGACATCTGCTGATTCCGGGTGATCCGAGCGGTAGTGCACGGCCACCCGGAACGGCACCAGTCCGAGCCCGTCCCAGACGATCTCGCTCGGATAGCCCTCCGGCACCTCGTTCGGATCGTCCACCGCCTCGATGCCGCGCAGGCTCGGCGTGGCTGCCACCGTCGCAGCGCTGAAGCCGCCGTAGACGATCGAGTCCTCGGCGAGCCGGTCGGTGATGATCCGGTCGAAGCCGCTGAGGCGCATCGCGCGCATCAGCACGAAGGTGTTGCCGCCGTTGATCCAGACCATGTCGAACCCGGCCAGCGCCGTGCGCAGGCCGGCCGCGTCGCCGAAGAAGCGGCGCAGGTCGAGTTCGTCGACTGTGAAACCGAGGGCCTGCAGCGCGTCGGTCTCCGTTGCCCGCCACATCCCGCGCGAGGCCTCGTCGCCGTCGAGCGCGTTCATGATGAGGGCAACCCTTCCCCGCGGCGCGAGCGCCACCAGTTCCGCGGGAGTGTCCCCGAGATCGAGGGAGGACAGGTAAAGGCGCATCGTCGTCTCCTGGAGGCTCACCCTTGACGGGTATCACGCAGTCCGTTGACTAGCCGCATGTCCCAGTCCCTCTCCGGCCGGCGCGTTCTCCTGATCATCGGCGGCGGCATCGCGGCCTACAAGGCGCTCGACCTGATCCGGCGCCTGCGCGAGCGCGGCGCCGCGGTGCGGCCGATCCTGACGAAGGCGGCGCAGGAATTCGTGACGCCGCTCGCCGCCGCGGCGCTGGCCGGCCAGCGGGCCCATACCGACCTGTTCGACCGGGCCGACGAGGCCGATATCGGCCATATCCGGCTCGCGCGCGACGCCGACGCCATCGTGGTGGCGCCAGCCACCGCCGACCTGATGGCGCGGATGGCCGGGGGGCACGCGCCCGACCTTGCCTCCACCGTGCTGCTCGCCACCACCCTGCCGATCCTGATTGCGCCCGCGATGAACGTGTGGATGTGGCAGCACCCTGCGACGCAGCGGAATGTTGTGGCGCTCACGGGCGACGGTGTCTCCATTGTAGGCCCCAATGACGGCGCGATGGCCGAGGCCGAGTACGGACCTGGCCGAATGGCCGAGCCGCACGAGATCGCCGACGCCCTGGAAGCCATGCTGAATGAGCGCAGCGAGCGCGGCGCGCTCGGCTTCCTGGCCGGACGGACGGCGCAAAGTGCCGGCAAGGGCGTGCTCGCGGGCAAGACGGTGCTCGTCACCTCGGGGCCGACGCATGAACCGATCGACCCGGTGCGCTATCTCGCCAACCGCTCCTCCGGCCGCCAGGGGCACGCCATCGCGGCTGCGGCCGCATCGGCCGGCGCACGGGTAACGCTGGTCTCGGGACCGGTCTCGATCCCCGATCCGGCCGGTGTCACGGTCGTGCGTGTCGAGACTGCCCGCGAGATGCTTGCCGCGGTCGAGGCCGCCCTGCCGGCCGACATCGCGGTCTTCGCAGCCGCCGTCGGTGACTGGCGTCCGGCCGAAACCCGCGGCGGCAAGATCAAAAAGGACGGCGCGGCCGTGCCGCCGCTGACGCTGGTCGAGAACCCCGACATCCTCGCCACCATCGCCGGCCGCATCAAGGCCCGTCCGCCGCTCGTCGTCGGCTTCGCTGCCGAGACCGACGATGTCCTCGACAACGCGCGGAAGAAACTGGCGAAGAAGGGCTGCGATCTCCTCGTCGCCAATGACGTCTCGCATGAGGGCGGCGTCATGGGCGGGGTTGAGAACACCGTCCACCTCCTGGCCCGCGACGGTGCCCTCGATACCTGGCCACGGCTCGGCAAGGACGAGGTCGGCAAGCGGCTGGTGGCACGGTTCGCGGAGATCCTGAGCGCGATGCCGGGGGGCTGACTCCTGCCGCCTCCACATCCGGCCTGGCCGCTTTCCCCTCCCTAACCGCTGCTGCCGCAGCCCGAGCTGCATTCATCACGCCAGGGTGTTGTCGCGTGGCGTCGAGCCTCGGCTGATATGCGACGGCGCAGTCAGGCCGAGCGCCGGTTCGCGGCGGGTTCGCTGTTCTCGTCCTCAAGGACCCTACGCCGCGCGAGGGAGCAATGACCTTTGCCCATCGATTTGGCGCGGTAGAGCGCCCGGTCTGCGGCCTGCAACAGGCTCGTCAGGCTGTCGCCGTGGTCCGGTGACTGCGCGATGCCGATGCTGACGCCGATCTGGGCGGGGCTTGAATCCCCGACGGCGTAGGGTTCGGAGATCCGGGCGATCAGCCGCTCGGCGAGCGCGATCAACTCCGACCGGCCGCGATCTTCGCAGAGCACCACGAACTCGTCGCCGCCGATCCGCGCGGCCAGTATGCCACGCCCGGCCTCGGCGCGCAGACGCTCGCCGACCATCCTCAGCAGATCGTCGCCGACGGCGTGGCCGTGGGTATCGTTGACCGCTTTGAACCCGTCGAGGTCGAGATAGAGCAGGCCGATCGATCCGGGCCGGATCGCCTGCATAGCCTTCATGGCGGCGTCGAGGCCCGACCGGTTGGAGAGGCCGGTGAGCGCGTCGTGATGGGCGCGGAATCCATTCTCGCGCTCGGCCCGCATGGTCGCGACCATCATCCGATTCAACTTGAACGCGGCGATGGTCATGGTCAGCACGTAGAACGGGATCTGCAGGAACGTCACCATCATGATGGGCTCGCTCGCGAAAGCGGCGCCGAGGCAGCACGGCCCCAGCGTCAGCGCGATCATCAGGGCGGTCAGACGCGGCGCCGCGAAATTGCGAAAGCAGGTGCCGCCGACCATCGCTGCAGCAGACAGGCAGGCCAGCGTCGCCGCGACCCAATCGCCGCTGGTGACGCTGAGGAAGGTTCCAAGGCCGAGGCTCGCGGACCAAGCGAGCGCCAGGACGAGATTGATGTCGGTGGGTGTACGGCGCTTCTGCTCCGCAGCCTTACGCGCCACGATCAGGACGACCAGCCGGGCCAGGCAGATCGCGACCTCGATCGCGAGCCAGCCGAGCATGGCCGGATGCGGGATGCGGTAGGCGATGAGGGCTGCGACGGTGATGGTGTTGGCCACGCCGCCGGCGAAGATCGGCAGCGTGCCGTAGAGGCTGCCGATCAGCGCGATGCGGATGTCGCGTGGAATGTCGGGGCCGGCATAGGCGAGCCAGCGCGTGAAGCGCCAGCGCGGCAGGCTGAAGGTAAGAGGATTGTCGCGCATGCTCGCCCGGGACGGCCGTGGATCTAGGTTCCCGAACGGGGCGGCATCCACGCGCCGCGCGTTGGCTCAACCCTAAGTCTGCGTTCGTTACGAAAAGGTATGCGCGACCAGTGCAGGTGCTGCGGGTCGGTCGCCGTCGGCTTGGAGGATCACTGGAAGGTAGGCGCGCAGCAGGTCGGCGTCGAGCTGGCCGGCCATGCCTTCCATGATGCGCCGGGCCTCTTGGGCGGAGAGGGCGGCGCGGTAGGCGCGGCGCTCGGTCAGCGCCGCGTGGACATCGCAGATCGCCACGATGCGCACGAGGTCGCGGATGTCGGCACCCTTCAGGCCGTCCGGATAGCCGCTGCCGTCGAGGCGCTCGTGATGGTGGCGCACCACGTCGAGGATGGCGGCGTCGTAGGCCTCGTCCTGTGCGAGGAGATCGGCACCAATCGCCGGGTGCTCGCGCATCACGCGCATCTCGTCCGGCGTCAGAGGGCCGGGCTTGTCCAGGATCGCCGCCGGCGTGTGCGCCTTGCCGATGTCGTGCAGCAGGGCAGCCTGCGCCAGGCGATGGGTGTCGCGGCGGCCGAGGCCGATTTCACCCGCGAAGGCGGCGGCGAAGCCGGCCACGCTCAGCGAATGCTCGTAGACGCCGATGTGATGACGGCGCAGGCGGTCGAGCCAGGCGCCGATCCCGGCCTCGGACACGGCGGCGAGCACGATCTCGGTGCCCTCCTCCGCAGCGGACGCGCTCGGAGCACGACCGGACGCGGCTGCACCGAACATCCCGCTGACGAGGCTGATGGCGGTTCCGACGCGCTTGGCGAGCCGGACGGTGGTCGCGTTTGAGGTTTGTGCCTCGTCGATGAGCTTCAGCAGCGTCGGGACGATCCCAGCCGAGCGAGATCCTGCCGAGACGACCGTCGGCACGCCAAACCGACGGGGTTCGGGATCATCGGCATCCTCGCCGTGACGGGCGACGTAGAGGCATGGCACGGCATCAAGGCGCGTTCGCTTGGCGAGCGTCTCGCCCCATGTCGTATCGGGCAGCCCTTCCGCGAGATCGATCAGAAAGGCGAGTGGCGGCTGGGACGGCAGCGCTCGGCCTGGCTCGATGACCTGACAGGGGCGGATGAGGCCGATCGCGCTGGCAAGCCTCTCCGCCCGCTCCCGACGGTCCGAAACCAGAAGGACACTTGCTTCGTGCATGGGGCCGTCATTCGCCCAGTGGCCCCGGAGCCTGGACGGAACGTCGGATCCGCAAGGGGAGGCCCGCAGGATTGCCCTGCGATGGTTTAGGAAGACTCAACGAGCGCCCAGTAAAACGCCACGTCAAGCCCCCTCACCTATTCCGCAGCCACCCTCGGACCGTAGACCCCAGCTTCGTTCGCCGCATGGCCGGGCGCATAGAACGCCGCCTCGTCTTCCGGATCATCCCGCTCGCCGACGAAGCGCCCGAACAGCCGCACGAAGAGCCGCGACAGGTCGTCGACCAGGATAAAGATCGCCGGCACGAAGATCAGCGACAGGCCGGTCGAGACGATCAGGCCGCCGATCACCGCCACCGCCATGGGCGCACGGAACTCGCCGCCGATGCCCAGCGCCATCGCCGAGGGGACCATGCCGGCTGCCATGGCGATGGTGGTCATCACGATCGGCCGCGCGCGCTTGCGGCCGGCATCCGTAATTGCGGTGATGCGGTCGACGCCCCGCGCCATCTCCTCAACGGCGAAATCGATGAGCATAATCGCGTTCTTGGTGACGACGCCCATCAGCATCAAGATGCCGATCACCACGGGCATCGAGATCGGCATGTGGCAGATCAGGAGACCGAGGATGGCGCCGCCGATGGAGAGCGGCAGCGAAAACAGGATGGTCACCGGTTGCAGGAAGTTGCCGAACAGCAGCACCAGCACGCCGAACACCATCATCAGGCCGGCGCCCATGGCCATGGCGAAGCCCTCAAAGACCTCACCCATGATTTCGGCATCGCCCGTCTGCTTGATGACGACCCCTGGCGGCAGGTTCTTGGCGGTGGGCAGCTCCATCACCTGGTTGATCAGCGCGCTGAGCGCGTCCGACCCCTGCAGATCGGCCTCGATGGCCACGCGGATGGCGCGGTCGTAACGGTCGACCGCGGTTGGGCCGCGCCCGAGGGTGATGTCGGCGACGGTGGAGAGCGGCACGGCCGCACCCTGCTTGACCGGCACCTTCAGCGTCTCGAGTTCCGAGAGTTTTCCGCGCACCGTCTCCGGAAGCTGCACGCGGATCGGCACCTGGCGGTCCTTGGCGTTGAACTTGGCGAGGTTGGCTGCGATGTCGCCGATCGTGCCGACGCGAACCGTCTCGGCAATGAGCTCAGTCGATACGCCGAGATCGGCGGCGACGCCGGGTTTCGGCGTGATGCGGATCTCGGTGCGGTCGAGAGGCGCGGTCGACATGACGTTGACGAGATGGGGCACGCCCGCTGCCTCGCGCTGGAGGCGCGCGGCGACGTCGGCCACGACCGGGTAGTCGTTGCCTGAGACGATCAGAGCGAATTCACGCTGGCCGCCTTCCTTGAGCGACCAGAACCGGATGTCCGGCACCTGGCGCAGGATGTCCGAGACCTTGAGGTCGATCTGCTTCTGGGTGAGGTGCCGCTCATTCTTCGGCGTCAGGTTGATGGTCAGGCTGGCGAGCCGGACCTCTTTCTTGCCGGGAAGCTGGCGGCCGCCATCGACGAAGACGGAGCGAACCTCGGGCATCGCCCGGATCGTCTCGACGATGCCATCCGTGACCGTCTTGGTATCGTCGAGCCGGGCGCCGGGCGGCAGTTCGACCACAAACATCGTGCGTGCTGCATCCTCGGCCGGGATGAAGCCGGCCGGCAGCAGACCCGCGGACATGATGGAGCCGGCGAAGCAGGCGAGGCCGAGCACCAGCGTGATGAACTTGTGGCGCACGGACCAGGCGACGACGCGGGAATAGGCGCGCAGGATGATGCCCTCTCGCTCCTCATGCCCGTGGTCGCGCAAGAAGTAGGCGGCGAGGAGCGGCGTGATCAGGCGCGCCACCAGCAGCGACATGAACACCGCGGCCGCGATCGTCATGCCAAACTGCTTGAAGTACTGGCCGGCAATGCCCGGCATGAACGAGACCGGCGCGAAGATCGCGATGATCGTCGCGGTGATCGCGATGACCGCGAGGCCGATCTCGTCGGCCGCCTCCAGCGCCGCGCGGAACGGCGATTTGCCCATGCGCATGTGGCGCACGATGTTCTCGATCTCGACGATGGCATCGTCCACCAGGATGCCGGTGACCAGCGTGATGGCGAGCAGGCTGACAGCGTTCAGCGAGAAGCCGAGCGCGCTCATCACCCAGAAGGTCGGCAGAACCGACAAGGGCAACGCGATCGCCGCGATCAGCGTCGCGCGCCAGTCGCGCAGGAACAGGAACACCACCACGACGGCGAGCAAGGCGCCCTCGATCAGGCCCATCATCGCCGAGTGGTAGTTGCCGATCGTGCCGGTGACGCTGGTATCGATCAGGTCGAAATGCACGCCGGGATTGGCCTCGTACAGCTCGGCGATCTTCTTTGCCACTGCCACCGAGACCTCGGCGTCGCTGGCTCCGTTCGAGCGCGAGATCGCGAAGGCGACCACCGGCTCGCCGTTGAATCGGGCGAAAGTGCGCGGCTCCTCGAAGCTGTCGACCAGCGTCGCCAGTTCGTCGAGCCGGACCTTGCGGCCGCCGGGCACCACGATCGAGGTTGCGCCGAGGTTCTCCAGGCTCGCCGAGGCGCCGAGCAGCCGGATCGACTGCTCGCCGCCGGCGAGCTCACCGCGTCCGCCCGCCATATCCGCGGAGGTCATGCGGACCTGCTTGTTCACGTCGGCCGCCGTGATGCCCAGCGCGAGCAGCCGGTCCGGCTTCAGGGTGATGCGAATTTCGCGGGCGACGCCACCGAGACGCTCGACGCCGCCAACGCCCTTCACACCCTGGACCTGCCGCGCCACGACGTCGTCGACATACCAGGACAGGTCCTCGGGGGTCATGGCCGGTGCCGAAGCGCCGTAGATCATGATCGGCAGGCCGGCGATCTCGACGCGCTGGATCAGCGGCTCGTCGATGGTGCGCGGGAGGTTGATGCGGATCTTATTGATCGCCTCCTTCACGTCGTTGACGGCGCGGTCCTGGCTCACCTCCAGGCGGAACTCGATCGTCGTCGCCGAGATGCCCTCGGAGATGTTCGAGATGACGTGCTTGACGCCCTTGACCCCCGAGACCGCGTCCTCGACCCATTTCGTGACCTGGGTCTGAAGCTCGGACGGCGCGGCGCCCGACTGCGTGATCGTCACGGAGACGATCGGGATGTCGATGTTCGGGAAGCGGGTGATCGGCAGCGAGCGGAAGCTCACCAGGCCGAGCACCATCAGCACCATGAACAGGACGAGCGATGGGATCGGCTTGCGGATCGCCCAGGCCGAGACGTTGAGGCGCATCGCGGGTTCCTCAGCGGGTCTCGGCCGAGGCCTGGTCGGCCTTCGGCGGGACGGCACGGACACGGTCGCCATCGCGCAGGAACGAACCGGAGCGCGCGACCACGAACTCGCCGTTCGAGACGCCCGAGCTCAGCTCGGTGAAGCCCTCGGCGGAGAGACCGGTCGCGACCTTGCGGGAGCGGACCTGCCCGTCCTTGGCGACGAGCACGCTCGCGGTACCGTCTGCCGCGTAGAGCACGGCGGCGAGCGGCACGGCGACGCCCGTGCGGCGCGCAACTTCGACCTTGCCACGGGCGAAAGCGCCGATATGGAGGGCCTGATCGGCCTTGAGGGAGATGCGGACCTTCCCGAGCCGGGTCATCCGGTCGACTTCCGGGTAGATCCGGCGGATGCGGCCATCGAGGCTGTGGGTCTCGTCGATGTCGAGACGGGCGGGGTTGCCCTCCTTGAGGCGCGGCAGGGCCGTCTCCGGCACGTCGCCTTCCAGTTCGATCTCGCCGCGGGCGATGAGACGAAACAGCGGCTCGCCGACGGCGGTCGCGGTGGCACCGAGGCGGGCCGTGCGGCGGTTGACGATGCCGCCCTCGGGCGCGCGGATCTCGGTGCGCGCGCGGCGCAGGGCAATCTCGTTGGCCTGAGCCTTGGCGGTGGCCAGGTCGGCATTCGCCGAATCGAGGCCGCCCTTGGCGGCGGCGAGCCTGCCCTCGGCGGCCTGCGCGGCGGAAACCCGCTGCTCGAGGGTTACAGCGGTGGCGTTGCCGGTCTTGACCAGGGCCTGTGCGCGTTCCAGCGCCTGCTTGGCCTCGACGTTCGCGGCGTCGGCCTGCGTGATCTGGCTGCGCGCCTGGACGATGGCTGCCTCGGCGCGTGCGATCGCCGCCTTGTTCGAGGCCTCCTGCGTCTCGATCATCTCGGTGGACAGCCGGGCGAGCACCTGGCCCTTGGAGACCCGGTCGCCCTCTTCCACCAGAAGTTCGGTGATGCGCAGTCCCTCGACCTCCGGCGCCACCAGAATTTCGTCGCGCGGCACAAGGGTGCCTGTGACGACCGCCTGCTCGACGATTTCGCGGGTTTCGGCCGGCACGACACTCACGGCGGGCAGCAGCGAGGCCGGGTCCGGCACGGAGGCCGGCTCGGCGGCGTGCGCGGCGATGTTGGCGCCAGCCAGAAGGACGGCTGTCAGCAGGGGAAGGAGTCTGATGTGGGTCATGTACACGCTTCGATCATGGGCACGTGAGTGCCCATGTGCCTCGTCCTGCTCCAGACCGGCGATTTCAAGGCGCGACGGTGTCGGAGCTGGCCGTAAGAATGACCCTATCACGACAACGCTAACGTATCTCGCATCATGACGATGTTGCTGCGCAACTTGGACAAGCGTCGGGCGTTAGCCAGTCCAGATCGTTGAACATCCGGATGGTGCATGATGAGCATTTTCCAGATCAAGCAGAAGACCAGCGGCGCCGTTCTCTGGACTGGCAGCGCGCATGACGAGAAGACGGCGCTGGACGCAATGGCGCGGGATGCGGGTTATCCTGATTTCGCCTCGCTCCCCGATCAGCTGCGTGCCCGCGGCATCGAGGCATCGAAGCTCGACCTCATCTCATAGTCGACCTACGGGTGTAGTGGACTGAGGAAGGCATCCTTCGCCGGATGGTGCCATCCTCGTCAGCCGAACGAATGCGCTACGGGTTGAGATCAGTTTTTCAGCCGGCTTCGCTTGCCAACGCCCCGAATTCGGGCCTAGCATTCCCCTGTCGCTGCTCTGGACCTCGGCTTGGAGGGCGATGAAATGGATCGGAGAAAGGAGGCTCGCGCATGCGTTACGCCGTTGTTCTCTCCACGCCGCGCACCGATGAAGGTGACGCGGACGATCCACCGAATGATAACCGACAGGGATGAGGCTTTCGGGGGGGGGTTGAGCGCTGCCTTCAACGGACCCTTTGGGTTCGTAGCGGCGGCCCGATCCTGACGGGGAACCCTTGAACTCGAAAGCGTGGACCCTGCCAAAGGCCCGACCCTCGCACAGTCGGGCCTTTCTTATGCGCGGTCTCGCCGAGCTTCTCGATGATACCCTGGTGGTGGCGAGGGCGACGTTGTCGGGATTGAGCCGCACGCGGTGGTGTGGCGAGGCTCACACCTTCGGCCGCGGTCCATAGCTCCTGAACTTCTCGACGTTGCGGGCGATCTCGTCGTCCGACAGCACGTGCGGCGTACCGATCTGCAGAGCCACTGCGTATTGTCGGCAAAGCGTCTCCAGCTCGACGGCGAGCCATAGCGCCTTCGAGAGACCGGGCCCCGTGGCGATCATGCCATGATTGGCGAGCAGGCAGCAGGCCCTCCCCTCCAGCGCTTCGAGCGCCAGCTCCGAGAGTTCCGGCGTGCCGAAGGTGGCGTAGCCGCTGCAGCGGATCGTCGGACCGCCGGCGGCCGCGATCATATAGTGGACCGCAGGGATATCCTGACGGCACATGGCGAAGGCGGTGCAGTGGATCGGATGCGCGTGGACGACAGCGTTCACGTCCGGTCGCCGCTCCAGGATGTCGCGGTGGATGCGCCACTCGCTCGATGGGACCAGTGGGTGGTCGAAGGAGCCGTCCATCTCAACGAAGACGACGTCGTCGGCGCTCATCTGCTCGTAGGGCAAACCGGACGGCGTGATCAGCAGGCCATCGCCCCAACGCACCGAGACGTTGCCGGACGTTCCGTGATTGATGCCGAGCCCGTTCATGGAACGGGCAGCGTCGACGATCGACTGGCGCACCGCGAACTCGGTGTGACGGGACATGCTGGCCTCCTGCACGCCCGTCTTTGCCGACACAGGCCGGTCTGACAACCGGTCTCAGTGGCGTACGTCGGACTTCAGCATGTCGCTGCCGAAAGCAAATCCCGCGAAGGTCGCGGCTGCGAGAACGAACACGACCAGCTCCCCACCCATCACCTGCTCCGTCGCCGCCTGTATGAATGGTTAAGCTGTAAAGCCGCCGTGTGTTCCGCCCTCTCGTCGAATTCGTCTTTGACAAGCCTCAATGTTCGCTCCGCCATGTCACAAGCCGCGTACCCGCGCTTGACCTGGCCTTCTCCGGCACCGACATCGGAGACTTCACAGGAGCGATCATGGCGGGCCTCAAGGACAAGCGCGGCTTCATCGATAAGGACCGTCTGGACCTCTCCGAACGGAAGGCTGTCGAGTACTGGATGAAGCGCTGGGGCGTGACCCAGGATCAGATCACCGCCGCACATCGTAAGGTCGGCCGCATGACCAAGGACATCGCGGCCGAACTCGGCAAGAAGCGCTGACCCGCATGCCTCGCTACTTCTTTCACACCCATATCGACGACGACGTGATCGTCGACCCCGATGGCCGCGAGCTGGCGGATCCCGATGCGGCCTGGGCGGCGGCACGCGTGCTAGCCCTTCAGCTCCTCCAGGGCACAGACAGCGACCCAGCCCTGTTCCAGGCCGTTCTCTTCGTGACGGATGAGAGCGAGACCGTGGTGCTGGAATTCCCGCTATCCGAGGCGCTGGTGACCGAACCGCTGCCGCCGGACGGCGGTGAGACGCGCCACTGAGCCGCTTGGCGAGAGGCCAGATCAGACCTGGAGCGTATTTCGGAACAAGCCGTGGAAGACTGGGTTTTTTGGCCACAACAGGCGTGATGTCTTCGGCGAAGCTTCTCCTGCCAAGGTGTCGCGTCTCCTGCTCGACATCACATGCGGGAGGCAGCCATGGGTTTGTTCACGAAAGACATCAAAACGCTGGACGATCTCTTCGTCCATACGCTTCAGGACATCTATTACGCCGAGAACCAGATCACCAAAGCTTTGCCGAAGATGATCGACAAGGCGACTGATCCGCAGCTCAAGCAGGGTTTCGAGACGCATCTTCGCGAGACCGAAGGCCAGATCAAGCGGCTTGAGCAGGTCTTCGAGATGCATGGGCACTCGCCGAAGGCGGTCACCTGCCCGGCGATCAACGGGATCATCGAGGAGGCCAACGAGCTGGCCGGCGACGTCGCGGACAAGGAGGTGCTCGATGCCGCCCTCCTCGCCTCGGCCCAGGCCGTCGAGCACTATGAGATCACGCGCTACGGCACGCTGATCGCCTGGGCGAAGCGTCTCGGCCGCGACGACTGTGCCCAGGTGCTGTCGCAGAACCTCGAAGAGGAAAAGGCAACCGATCAGAAGCTCTCGGATCTCGCCGGCAGCCATGTGAACCGTCAGGCTGCCTAGAGAGCTTGCTGCCGGGCAGCGCGGAACACCCCTGCCGCCCGGCGGTTGGGGAGCACATCCATCCTACGGAGTTTTGTCGTGATGAAGCGCTCTCTCACCGGCCCGGCCCTCTTGCTTGCCCTCGCTGGTTTCGGCATCGCCGGCACGCCGGCTGAGGCCAAGGGCTGTCTCAAGGGTGCGGCTGCGGGCGGGATTGCCGGTCACATGGCCGGGCATGGCAAGGCGGGCGCGGCGGTCGGCTGCGCCGTCGGACATCACCAGGCCAACAAGAAGGACAAGCAGCAGGGCGGCCAGCAGGGTCAGCCCCCGGGCCAATAGTGCTCATCGATAGGACGTAAATATCTGCATGAATCTCCGCGGGCCGGTGAATGCGTTCCACGCGGCCTGCGGAGATTCTGAGGCGCTGCCCAACAATCGTCGCGATTGACCAGTGAGTCTCGGCTCTTGCCGCCGCTGGACGACGTTCTCGCCGATCCGGTCGGCTGCAGGGCGTAGAGTGTATGCAGGGAGCGTTGGATTGGTGGAGATTGATATTCGGCAGAGCCGTCTCGACACGGTCAGTTCGCTGGCATCGACATTGGCCGATCAGTTGCTCACCGAAGGCCTCGCGAGTGGTGCGTTCTGCCCGGAGAAAGGTGAAGCGCTGGAGAAGGCCACCCTGCTCCTCGAAGAATGCGACCACCCGGTTCCGGACATCGTCGCGAATGCTCTCGCGCAGTACCGTCACGACGATCTGCGCGGAAACGGGACGTCGGCCGCCGACGAAACAGCTGACGATGCTGGCCGCGTCACGGGTGGCGCCAAGGGCGCGTTCTTCCGGCTGATCCGTTCCGTGCGTCCGGCTGCCTTCGCCTGAGCGGCGAGGCCGGCGCTCTTTCCGAAAGCCCGTGCGGCCTGAGACCTGGCTTCGGTCTCAGCTGTGGATCACCTTCCCATACGCATCGAGCACGCTCTCGTGCATCATCTCCGAGAGCGTGGGGTGCGGGAAGACCGTGTGCATCAGCTCTTCTTCGGTCGTCTCCAGGTTCATGGCGACGACGTAGCCCTGGATCAGCTCCGTTACCTCGGCGCCGACCATGTGCGCGCCGAGCAACTGGCCGGTCTTGGCGTCGAACACTGTCTTGATCAGCCCGTCCGGCTCGCCGAGCGCGATGGCCTTCCCGTTGCCCGCGAAGGGGAAACGGCCGACCTTCACCTCGAAACCCTGCTCCCGGGCCTTGGCCTCGGTGAGGCCCACGCTGGCGATCTGCGGCTGGCAATAGGTGCAGCCGGGAATCTTGCCCTTGTCCATCGGGTGGGTGGGAAGCCCCTTGATGGTCTCGATGCAGATCACGCCCTCGTGCTCGGCCTTGTGCGCCAGCATCGGTGGCCCGGCGACGTCGCCGATGGCGTAGATGCCGTCCACGTTGGTGCGGCCGAGTCCGTCGGTGACGACGATGCCGCGCTCGATCTTCACACCGAGCTTTTCGAGCCCGAGATTCCCGACGTTGCCGACGACGCCGACCGCGGAGATCAGCTTTTCGGCCGTCAACTGCTGCGTCTTACCCTTGTCGTCCTCGACCGTGGCGGTGACGGCATTCGCACTCTTCTCAACCTTGGTGACCTTAGCGCCGGTGAGAATCTTGATGCCCTGCTTCTCGAAGCGCTTGCGGGCAAGGCCGGCGATCTCGCGATCCTCCACCGGCAGGATCTGTGGCAGCAGCTCGATCACCGTCACCTCGGCGCCCATGGTGCGGTAGAACGAGGCGAACTCGATACCGATGGCGCCAGAGCCCATCACGAGCAGTGATTTCGGCATGCTCTCCGGGACCATGGCGTCGTAGTAGGTCCAGATCTGCTTCTTGTCGGGCTCGATACCGGGCAGCGCGCGCGGGCGGGCACCTGTCGCGACGATGATGTGCCGGGCGCTGTAGCTGCCCGCGCCCTTGGCACCCTTCGGGGGCTCGGCGCGCTTGGTCTCTTTCACCGTGACCTTGCCGGGCGCGTCGATCGCGGCCTCGCCCCAGATCACGTCGACCTTGTTCTTCTTCAGCAGCATGCCGACGCCGCCATTCAGACGGCCCGAGACGCCGCGCGAGCGCTTCACGATCGCCGCGGTATCGAAGCCGACGTCCTTGGCGGAAAGCCCGTAATCGCCGGCATTCTGCATATAGTGGTAGATCTCGGCCGAACGCAGCAGCGCCTTGGTCGGGATGCAGCCCCAGTTCAGGCAGATGCCGCCGAGATGCTCGCGGTCGACCACCGCCGTCTTGAAGCCGAGCTGTGCAGCGCGGATCGCCGTGACATAGCCGCCGGGTCCGGCACCGATGATGAGGACGTCGTAGGTCTCGGACATTCAAGGCTCCGCCTTCTCTCCTTCCCCTTGCGGGGAGGAGTTGGAGGTCATTGTTCGTGGCTGATGCGGCTCTGCCAGGTCAGACGAGCATCCCCATCGGGCTCTCGATCAGCGTCTTGAAGGCCGACAGCAGTTCCGCGCCCAGTGCGCCGTCCATGACGCGGTGATCGCAGGACAGCGTCACCGTCATGACTTGCGCGACCACGGGCTGGTCGTCCTTGCCGACGATGATGCGCTTCTCGCCAGCACCGACCGCCAGGATCGAGGATTGCGGCGGATTGATCACCGCCGTGAAGTGCTTCATCCCGAACATGCCGAGATTGGACACGGAGGTGACGCCGCCCTGGTACTCCTCGGGCTTGAGCTTCTTGGCACGCGCGCGGGCCGCGAAATCCTTCATCTCGTTGGAGATGGTCGAGAGCGTCTTCTGGTCGGCCTTGCGGATCACCGGCGTGAACAACCCGCCGTCAATGGCGACCGCGACGCCGACCTCGGCATTGTTGAATTTCAGCACCCGGTCCTCGGCGAAGACCGCATTGGCATCCGGCACGCGCATCAGCGCGAGGCCCATCGCCTTGATGATGAAGTCGTTCACCGACAGCTTGAAGGCCGGCTTGCCGTCCTTGTCCTTGGCGGCGCTGTCGTTGAGCTGTGACCGCAGGGCGAGCAGGGCGTCGATCTGGCAGTCGACCGTGAGGAAGAAGTGCGGGGCAATCTGCATCGCCTCGGTGAGGCGGCGGGCTATCGTCTTGCGCATGCCGTCGAGCGGCACTTCCTCGTAAGCATCCTTGCTGAAAAAGCCGCGGACCTGATCGATGCCGAGCGGCTGCACGCCCCCTCCCCCGGAGGCCGGCTTGGCCGCGGGCGCCTTGGCTTCGGGAGCCGCTGCTGCCTCGGGCTTGGCCGGAGCCTTGCCCGTCCCGCTCTTGGCGGCCTCGCGCACGTCACGCTCGATGATGCGGCCGCGCGGGCCGGAGCCACTGATCGCCGAGAGGTCCAGGCCTTCCTGCGCGGCGATGCGGCGGGCGAGCGGTGAGGCGAAGATGCGCTCGCCCTCCGTGCGCGCCGCTGGCTCTCCCGAACGGGTCGCCACGGCGCCCTCGGGCGCCTCGTTCGCGCGGGCATAGGCAGGCTGAGCGGCCTCGTCGGGAGCCGTCTTGGGCTCGGGCGCGGCGGCGGGTGCCTCCGTTGCCTTCGGCGCATCGTCGCCGGAAGGCGCGCTCACGCTCTTGGGATCCTCGCCCTCTTCGGCGATCAGCGCGATCAGGTCGTTCACCGGCACGTCCGCCGTGCCCTCGGGCACGACGATCTTGGCGAGCACGCCCTCATCGACGGCCTCAACCTCCATGGTCGCCTTGTCGGTCTCGATCTCGGCGAGCACGTCGCCGGATTTGACCGCATCGCCCTCCTTCTTGAGCCATTTGGCGAGGTTGCCCTTCTCCATGGTCGGAGACAGGGCGGGCATCAGGACGTTGATCGGCATCGCGTTTCCAGAGTCCCGTGCGGTCGGTCAGTTGAAGCTGTCCGGATCGAGGCTCTCGGCCTCCATCCCGGCGCGGATGCGCTCGAAGGCCTCGTCCTCGGACATGTCCGTCTCCAGCGCGTAGGTGCGCGCGGCTTGGCGGCCGAGGTCGATCAGCAGGCGGCCCCAGGTCGCTGGATCGTCGAAGGAGCGGCGGAGCGCGACGCTCACGGCACCGTCGACCACCGCGGCACGCAGCACCTCGACGCCGCCGTGCTCGACGGCGTCCGGTGGTATGGCGAGTTCGGTGAATTCCTTGCTCATGACGCGCGGCCTCGTGTTCCGCCCCGAGGGAATAAGAGATGCCGGATCGCTGCCCGCATCACTTGTAGCAGACGGCCTTCGCCGCCTCGATCACCTCGGCCACGCTCGGCAGGGCGAGCTTCTCGAGGTTCGCCGCATAGGGCATCGGCACGTCCTTGCCGGTCACCCGCAGCACCGGAGCGTCGAGATAATCGAAGGCGTCGGCCATCAGGCGGGCGACGATCTCGGCGCCGACGCCGCTCTGCGGGAAGCCCTCCTCGACGGTGACACAGCGGCCGGTCTTCTTCACGGATTCGACGATGGTGGCGCTGTCCATCGGGCGCAGCGTGCGCAGGTCGATCACCTCGGCCTCGATGCCCTCCTCGGCGAGCGCCTGCGCGGCCTTGAGCGCGTAGGTCATGCCGATGGAGAAGGAGACGAGGGTCACGTCCTTGCCCGGCCGATGCACCTTCGCCTTGCCGATCGGCAGCACGAAGTCGTCGAGCTGCGGCACCGGGAAGCTCTGGCCGTAGAGGATCTCGTTCTCGAGGAAGATCACCGGATTGGGGTCGCGGATCGCGGCCTTGAGCAGGCCCTTGGCGTCAGAGGCCGTGTAGGGCGCCACCACCTTCAGGCCGGGAACGTTCGAGTACCAGGCGGAGTAGTCGTGGCTGTGCTGGGCGCCGACGCGGGCCGCGGCGCCGTTGGGGCCGCGGAAGACGATCGGGCAGCCGAGCTGGCCGCCTGACATGTACAGGGTCTTGGCCGCCGAGTTGATGATGTGGTCGATCGCCTGCATGGCGAAGTTGAAGGTCATGAATTCGCAGATCGGCCGCAGGCCCGCAAAGGCCGAGCCCACCGCGATGCCGGCGAAGCCGTGTTCGGTGATCGGCGTGTCGACGACGCGGCGTGCGCCGAATTCCTGCAACAGCCCCTGCGTGATCTTGTAGGCGCCCTGGTATTCGGCGACCTCCTCGCCCATCACGAAGACCGTTTCGTCCTTGCGCATCTCCTCGGCCATGGCATCGCGCAGGGCCTCGCGCACGGTCATCGAGGCCATCGGCGTATCGGCCGGGAACTCGTCCATCACCGGCTCGGTGGCCTTGCTGGTGACGGCAGCCGGCGCGGCCGGCGCCTTCGGAGCGTCCTCGCTCGATTTCGCGTCGGCGGAGGCCTCCTTCGCCATCCCCTCGGCCTGCATCTGCGGAGTTGGCGCGGCCGGGTCGTTGTCCCGGCCATTCGACTTCGCCTTGCCGCTGCCTGACGCGGCCTCGGAGACGTCCTCGCCCTCACCCGCGATGATCGCGATCGGCGTGTTGACGGCGACGTTCTCGGTGCCGTCCGGAACCAGGATCTTGGCGAGCACGCCCTCGTCGATCGCCTCGACCTCCATGGTTGCCTTGTCGGTCTCGATCTCGGCAAGGATGTCGCCGGACTTGACCGCGTCACCCTCCTTCTTGAGCCATTTGGCGAGCTTGCCCTCCTCCATGGTGGGCGAGAGGGCGGGCATCAGGATGTCGGTCGCCATGGACGCTGCTCTATCGATCCGGTCTCGTGGGGTGGTCGGTCGGCCGAGCTGGGCTCAGGCGCGAGCCTCCAGCAGAATGTCCGTCCAGAGCTCCCGCGGATCGGGCTCGGGATCGTTCGTAGCGAAGTCGGCGGATTCGTTGACGATCTCGCGGATCTCCGCATCCGTCGCCTTGAGATCCGCCTCAGCGACGCCGTGCGCCTCGATCAGGCGCTTGCGCACCATCTCGATCGGGTCGTGCTCGTCGCGCATCTTCGAGACCTCGTCCTTCGACCGGTATTTGGCCGGGTCGGACATGGAGTGGCCGCGGTAGCGATAGGTCTGCATCTCCAGAATGTAGGGCCCTTTGCCAGACCTGGCGTGCTCGACGGCGCGGATTGCGGCCTCACGCACGGTGCGGACATCCATGCCGTCGACCTGCTCACCGGGGATGCCGAACGAGAGGCCGCGCCTCGAAAAATCAGGCTGGGCCGAGGCGCGAGCCACAGACGTGCCCATGGCGTAGCGGTTGTTCTCGATCACGTAGACCACCGGCAGCTTCCAGAGAGCCGCCATGTTGAAGCTCTCGTAGACCTGGCCCTGGTTGGCCGCGCCGTCACCCATATAGGTGAAGCTGACCTTGCCGTTCTTGGTATAGGCGTCGGCGAACGCGAGGCCTGTACCGAGCGAGACCTGCGCGCCGACGATGCCGTGGCCGCCGAAGAACTGCTTCTCGCGCGAGAACATGTGCATCGAGCCGCCCTTGCCGCGGCTATAGCCGCCCCGGCGGCCGGTCAGCTCGGCCATGACCCCCTTGGCGTCCATGCCGCAGGCCAGCATGTGCCCGTGGTCGCGGTATCCGGTGATGACCTGGTCGCCATCGGTCGAGGCCATCTGCAGGCCGACCACGACGGCCTCCTGGCCGATATAGAGGTGGCAGAAGCCACCGATGAGTCCCATGCCGTAGAGCTGGCCCGCCTTCTCTTCGAAGCGGCGGATCAGCAGCATCTCCCGATAGGCGTGGAGATCCTCGTCCTTGGTAAATTGCGGGATGTTCGGCGCCGGCTTGTGCTCGGGCGCGTCCACCGTGGATGCGGCCTTGCCCGGATTTCTGCCTGCTGCCATCGGCACTCTCCCGAAACTCATGTTTCGAGAGGGTTCTAGAGCGCGGTGCACCGGAAAGCGAGGGTCGGCCTGACAGAGTCTTCAGCGTGTTACGGCCAAGCTCAGCGCGACTAACCGTCGATGAGACAAGGTGGAACGGGCTCGAGATCGGTGCCCGCGAGGGTGCGGCAACGCCCTCAGGGATCGATGATCACCACGTCGTTGGCGTGGACGCGGCCGAGCACGACGCGGGCGCGCTCCTCGAGCAGGTCGCGGTCGATCTTCTCGGAGCGCAGGAGTTCGACGCGGTGCTCCCAGGTCGCCCGCTCGGAATTCGCGGCGGCGAGTTCCTGCCTGAGACCGAAGGCCTGGATCTTGAGCGCGCGTTTGGCCTCCATGCCGCGGTTGCCCGTCTCGGCCTGGACCAGGAAATAGCCGCCGACGAGCGCCGAGACCGTCCAGAGGACGGCGGGCACGACGACAGCTCTGACGCGGCGGCGGATGACCATGACGAGACCTTCGCCGCGTAGGGTGAAGAAAGCGTTTCACCGGAGCGTCACGCGTCGAGATCCTCGGTGATAGGGCGAACAGCCGAGCGATAAGAATGGAACAGAGCCGCGCTCGATGGGTGATCGAGAGCGAGAGAGTTACCCGCCCGGAACGCCTTGTAGCTCCGCCGTGCTCGCCAGAATCGTCTCCTGCAAGGCTGCCGCTACGACGTGATGACGGCCCGGGCCGAGTAGGACGAATTCCACCTCGCCGATCGCAGGCAATCCGGCCGCCTCCGGGATCGGTCTCAGGCCCGGCGGCATCACCCGGGCCGAGTGCGGCGCGATGCCCAGGCCGGCCTCGACGGCTGCGCGCAGCCCCATCAGGCTGCCGCTGGTGCACGCGATCCGCCAGGGTCGCCCAGCCGCGTCGAGGGCGTCGATGGCCAGTGTGCGGGTCATCGAGGGCGGCGGGTAGAGGACAAGCGGCAGCGGCTGCCCTGGATCCGGGACGAAGCCGGGCCGGGCCGCCCAGATCAGGTCCTCCGCCCAAGCGAGTTCGCCGCGTGGATCACCGCGCCGCCGCTTGCAGAAGATGACATCGAGTTCGCCGGCATCGTAGCCCTGGTAGAGCACGCGGCTGAGGCCCACCGTGAGCTGAAGATCGACCGAGGGGTGTCGGTCGGCGAAGCGCGCGAGCACCTGGGCCAGGGTCGAGAGGGTGTAGTCCTCGGAGACGCCGAGCCGGATGCTGCCGCGCAGGCCACTCGGCGAGAAGAAGGCCCGCAACCGGTCATGCGCCTCCAGCACGTCGCGGGCGAAGCCGATCATGGCCTGACCGTCCAGCGTGGGGGCAACCCGGTGGGTGTCCCGCATCAGCAGGGAGCGGCCGAGCGCCTGTTCCAGCCGCGCAATGTGTCCGCTCACGGTGGATTGCCGCACGCCGAGCGTATGGGCGGCCGCCGTGAAGCTGCTGCTTTCGACGACGGCCAGGAAGGAGCGGAGCAGCTCGACGTTCAGATTGCTCATCATGGTTCATGATAGCCGATATCCATACCGTCGGGGGCATGGCCGGCTTAGAGTCGAGGTCGAAGCTGTTTCGGAACACCTGCGCCAAGCCTCGCCGATGCCCCCTGCCGTTCTCATGGCCACGATCTTCGTCGGTGGCTTCGTCGCGATTCCGGTACTCGGGAGATGGGCTCGTCACGTGACGGAGGTGCTTGCCTTCCTGCTGGCGATCACCGTCGTCATGGTTGCGAGCATGTATCTCTGCAACCGGTGGCCGCAATACTACGCCAATCCACGCAATCCGGTCGCCGTGGCTGCGGCGCCGTCGGCCCACTAGGTCCGTGATGCGTCTTATGAGATCGTCGATCACAGGCGAGGGTACCGCGGTTGGCGCCGCGCTCTCCTTCGTCGCCGGCTTCGTTGATGCAGCGGCCTTCATCGCTCTGACGGGGCTGTTCACGGCTCATGTCACCGGAAACTTCGTGCTGATCGGTGCCGAGCTGATTGCGAGTTCTGCCGGAGTGCTGGCGAAGCTCCTCGCGCTGCCGGTCTTCATGGCGGCGGTGGCCGGCGCGCGCATCCTCGCACTCTTGTTGGAGCGACACGGTTTCAGCCCTCTGCCCTGGCTGCTTGCCTGCGAGGCGGCCCTCCTTGCCGGGTTCGGCCTGTGCGGCATCCTGTGGTCGCCGATCGGTTCGCCGGACGGTGCCGCTTCCATCACCATCGGCATGCTCGCAGTCGCAGCCATGGGCCTGCAGAACGCCATTGGGCGTCTCTCACTCGGCCATCTCGCGCCGACGACGGTGATGACCGTGAGCGTGAGTCAGGCCGTCATCGACGCCACGGACCTCGCCTTGAAGAAAGCCGCAAACCCCGCGCAAACCCGCGCGCGGCTGACCCGCGTGTTGCCGGCCATCGTGGCCTTCGCGGCAGGCGCCCTATGCGGTGCCTTCGGCATCGCCCATCTCGCCTTCGGCTCCATCACTCTTCCGATTATCGTGTTGATCGCCCTCATCTTTCTGGCAATGGCGCCGGCCGAGACAAACGTCCCGGCTTGAGCGGGTCTGCCCGATGCGGGTCGCGGGCCTCACGGCGAAGGGCAATCCCCAAACGATCGACGCCCACCTCGAGGAGGCGGGCGTCGCGGTGACGTGAGTTCTGGTGATCGTGCCGTCGCTCAGGAGCCGGCGAGCTGCTTGAGCGCGTCGCGGCCCGCGTAGCGCCCTTGCGCGCCCAGGCCTTCCTCGATGCGGATGAGCTGGTTGTACTTGGCCAACCGGTCGGAGCGGGCGAGCGAGCCGGTCTTGATCTGCCCGCAATTGGTGGCGACCGCGAGGTCGGCGATGGTGGAATCCTCGGTCTCGCCCGAGCGATGCGACATCACCGCGGTGTAGCCGGCGCGCTGAGCCATATCCACGGCAGCGAGCGTTTCCGTGAGCGATCCGATCTGGTTGACCTTCACCAGGATCGAGTTGGCGGTGCGCTCGCTGATCCCGCGCGACAGGCGCTCGACATTGGTTACGAACAGGTCGTCGCCGACGAGCTGCACGCGGTCGCCGATCGCCTGGGTCAGAAGGTTCCAGCCCTGCCAGTCGTCCTCCGACATGCCGTCCTCGATGGACAGGATCGGGTAAGTGCTGGCGAGCTTGGCGAGGTAGTCGACCTGCTGCTCGATGGAGCGGGTCTGGCCCTCGCCCTCGTAGCGATAGGCGCCGTCCTTGAAGAACTCGGTCGCCGCGCAGTCGAGCGCCAGCACGATGTCCTGGCCCGGCTTGAAGCCGGCGGCCTGGATCGACTCCATGACGAAGTCGAGGGCAGCCTCGGCAGAGGGCAGGTTCGGGGCGAAGCCGCCTTCGTCGCCGACATTGGTGTTGTGGCCGGCCTTCTTCAGCGCGCTCTTGAGCGTATGGAAGATCTCGGCACCCATGCGAACCGCCTCGCTGAGCGAGGAGGCGCCGACCGGCATCACCATGAATTCCTGGAAGTCGATCGGGTTGTCGGCATGCGCGCCGCCATTGACGATGTTCATCATCGGCACCGGCAGAACGCGGCCCTGCACGCCGCCGACATAGCGGTAGAGCGGCAGGCCGGCGGTCTCGGCCGCGGCCTTGGCCACCGCGAGCGACACGCCGAGAATGGCGTTGGCGCCGAGGCGCGACTTGTTGTGGGTGCCGTCGAGGTCGATCATCGCCTCGTCGATGGCGACCTGATCCTCGGCCTCCATGCCGCCGATCGCGTCGAGGATCTCGGTCTGCACCGCCTCGACCGCCTTCAGCACGCCCTTGCCCTTGAAGCGGCTCGCGTCACCGTCGCGCAGCTCGACCGCTTCGTGAGCGCCGGTCGAGGCGCCCGAGGGCACAGCGGCGCGGCCGAAGGAGCCGTCCTCCAGCAGCACGTCGACTTCAACGGTGGGGTTGCCGCGGCTGTCGAGGATCTCGCGGGCGGCGATGTTGGTGATCGCTGTCATGGACCATCCTTGCGTCGGCTGCCGCGAGAGGCCTGACCGGCAGCGGTCGGCGGGAGCGGCGTCATCTGCCGCGGCTTATCGGGCAAGGTGAAGCGCCGGGCAAGCGCCCCCGGGGGCTAAGATTTTTTCGGGGAGAGCGAACTATTCTTCTTCGTTTCGCCCCAGTCGCGCGTCTCCGGCCCTCTGCGGCATACCCGACGGGATGCGTCTTGCGTGGCCGGGCGCTATAGCGGGCGCCATGACCGACGATATCGCTGCGCATGCCCGCCAACTCGGACACTCGACGCCCCTGCCCGCCTCGCCCGAGGCAGCGCAGCTCGATCGCGTGCCGAACCCCCATCCCGATACGGACTATCTCGCCCGCTTCACGGCGCCGGAATTCACGTCGCTCTGCCCGGTCACCGGCCAGCCGGATTTCGCGACGCTGGTGATCGACTACGTACCGGGCGAGTGGCTCGTCGAATCGAAGTCGCTGAAGCTCTATCTCGGCTCGTTCCGCAACCACGGCGCCTTCCACGAGGATTGTACCGTGGGGATCGGCCGGCGCCTGGCGGAGCTTCTCGCGCCGCGCTGGCTGCGGATTGGTGGCTACTGGTACCCGCGCGGCGGCATTCCGATCGACGTGTTCTGGCAAACAGGCGCGCCGTTGGCATCCGTCTGGCTGCCGGACCAGGGCGTGCCTGCCTATCGCGGTCGCGGCTAGCGCAAGGGCTCGAAGGATCCGCTCACGAAAAAGGCGGCCGGTGAGAACCGGCCGCCTTTTCCAAAGACGACGAGTGCAGGCTTAGTAGCCGTAATCGTAGTAGCCGTAGGCCGGACGGCCGTAGTAGCGGTCGCGGTAATAGGCGTCGCGCGCAGCGCCGGCAGCGATCGCGCCAGCCGCGAGACCAGCGATACCCAGGCCGACGGCCGCGCCGGTGCCGATGCCGCCGCGGCGGTAGCCATGGCGATAGCCATATCCGCCGCCATGGTAGTGGCCGTAGCCGCGGCCAGGGCGCGCCTCGGCGGTCGCAGCCAGCATGGGAATGGTCGTGGCGACGACGGCCGTGATGATTGCAAGTTTACGCATAAGGTCCCTTCCCTCGTTGAAGCTCATTAGCGCCGATAACACTAAGGTTGCTTACAGGTTCCGAACTGCCGACCGAAATTTGAGTCAAATCAGCAGCTTGGACGGCTTGCTTCCGTCAAGTTAGGCCGGCCGACCTGAACCCCTCCTGAAAGCAGCACCAGGGTGACGATGCGCTCGCCGCCCGTCAGACGTCGGTGCGATGCTTCACAAGACGATCGAAGGCCTGCAGCTCGGCAAGCAGGGCCGGCATCGCCTTCAAGGGCACCATGTTCGGGCCGTCCGAGGGGGCGTTGTCGGGGTCCTCATGCGTCTCGATGAAAAGGCCGGCCACGCCGACCGCGACGGCGGCCCGGGCGAGCACGGGCACGAATTCCCGCTGCCCGCCCGAGGTGGCGCCCTGCCCTCCCGGCTGCTGCACGGAGTGGGTTGCGTCGAACACCACCGGTGCCCCGCCCGTCACCCGCGCCATGATCGGCAGCGAGCGCATGTCCGAGACCAGCGTGTTGTAGCCAAAGGAGGCGCCGCGCTCGGTGACGAGCACGTTCGGATTGCCGGCCGTCGTCACCTTGGCAGCGACATGCGCCATGTCCCAGGGCGCCAGGAACTGTCCCTTCTTCACGTTGACCACGCGGCCCGTGGCCGCCGCGGCGAGCAGCAGGTCGGTCTGGCGGCAGAGAAAGGCCGGGATCTGAAGCACGTCGACGACCTCCGCCGCGCGCGCGCATTGCTCGGCCTCGTGCACGTCGGTGAGAACCGGAAGGCCGAGCCGCTCCTTGATCTCGGAGAAGATCGGCAGGGCACCGTCCAGCCCGATCCCGCGTGCGGTGCTGCCGGAGGTGCGGTTCGCCTTGTCGAAGGACGACTTGAAGACGAGGCCGATCCCGAGTTGCTCGGCGATCTCCTTGAGTGCTGAGGCGACCTCGAAGGCGTGGTCCCGGCTCTCCAGCTGGCAGGGTCCGGCGATCAGCGCGAAGGGCAGGTGATTGGCGAAGGCGACGGTGCCGGCATGGACGACCGGGCCGGGTGCGGCGTGTTGAGACATGCCGCCGCTCTACCCCGCGACGGACAAAGCGGAAAGTCTGGCCTTGCGCCTCGGATGCGATCTCCGGTCCACGGCCAGACGGCAGAGGGCGCCGTCGGCCGACCCGTCGAGATGGTCACCCGGTTCGCAGCGCAAGACCGCGGCGCCGACCCGCCCGAATTGAGGCTCGCCCGAGAGCAAGGCAGCCTGATGCAGGTTCATGGCGAGGATCTCGACCCGCTCCGACGCGGCATGGGCGAGCGTCTTCGCTGCGAGCCCGATCAGCACGAAGTAGAAGCGCTGCGGCTCGCGCTCGCGAGAGCGGAACACCATCCGGCGCGGCGGGCCGCAATCGAGGCTCATCCGTTCGGCGTCGGCGGCGCGGAAGACCACCAAGTGTCCGGTGCGGCCGGCGAGCGAAGCCCCGGTGCCCCGGATCATCTGGGCCGTCAGCGCATCGCAGCCATCGGCCCGCGCCGATGTGGCGATGAAGAGGCACAGGGCGAGACTGCTGACGAGGGCACGACACATCATGACGGTCGGTCTATCCGGCCGACGGGGTCCTGGCGAGACGGGATCAGTTCACGGAAGCCGTGGAATCCGGGTCCGGTTGGGCCGCCTGACAAGCCTCCCGCTCGTGGGAACGGAGCACGCGGCGCAAGCGCAGGGGCTGCTCGCCAGAGCCGTCGCTGATGGTCCCGGCGAGCACGTCGGCCGCCGCAATCCCCTGGAAGTGCAGCAGGCCGTCCGCGCTCTCCACCGTGAAGGAGATCTGCTGGGTGGTGTCGTCGATGGAGAGCCTGTCGGCGGGGATCTGAGCGGTTTTGGCGCCGGAGGCTGCCTCGTAGAGCACGCCGTTTCCGTTCGGCGAGCGCTTCAAGGTCACGCGCCGGCCTTCGAGCCGCCCGGCACTCGGATTGGTGCAGAGATTGGCATAAACGAAGGTTCCCGTCAGCCAGACCGGCTTGGCCGCGGCGCCGAGCGGCATGATGGCAGGCAGCGCGAGAAGGGAGGCCAGGAGGAGGGTTGCAGAACGCATCGCGAGGCCTTTCCGGTCGGCACGTCGTCTCGGGAGGCGCCATGCAGGATTCAGGCAAGTTTGCTGCGGACCTGCCCGAGCATCGACTCGGGCCGAGTCCGTATCGCACCGGCCCTTTGCTGATTGATGTCGCGCCGCCGATCGTGACGGGCACCGCCGCTTGGCGAGGGCCTTAACCGCCAGCCTTCCAGGCCTTGCGCCCCTGCTCGTCGAGCGCCCTGAACTCCTCGTCGTCGAGGCGGAGATTCGCGCCCTGGACGTTCTGCGCGAGATGCTCGGGATCGCCTGTTCCCGGGATCGGCAGCATGACCGGCGAGCGCTTGAGCAGCCAGGCCAGGGCGACGGCACCCTCGCTGGCGCCACGCTTGCCCGCGATCTCGGCGAGCACCGAGCCCTTCTGGGCTAGCGTTCCCTTGTCGAGCGGTGCCCAAGGAATGAAGCCGATGCCGTGCCGTTCGCAATGGTCGAGCACCGCCTCGCTGGTGCGGTCGACGAGATTGAAGCGGTTCTGCACGGTGGCGACGGGAAAGAATTTACGGGCCGCCTCGATCTCTTCGACCGAGACCTCGCTCAGGCCCACATGGCGGATGAGCCCCTCCTCCCGCATCGCCGCGATCGCCTCGAACTGGCGCTCGCGCGGAACATCGGGGCCGATCCGGTGGAGCTGCCAGAGGTCGATGCGCTCGATCTTGAGCCGCCGCAAGCTCATCAGGACGCATTGGCGCAGATAGTCTGGGTTGCCGACGGGTTGCCAGATATCGGGCCCATGGCGGGTCAGGCCGCCCTTGGTGGCGACGACCAGGCCGTCATAGGGATGGAGGGCCTCACGGATCAGGTCCTCGCTGACGAAGGGGCCGTAGCTGTCGGCTGTGTCGATCAGGTCGATGCCGAGTTCGGGCACGCGCTTCAGCGTGGCAATCGCCTTCGCCCGGTCCGCGGGCTCACCCCAGATGCCGCTGCCCGTGATGCGCATGGCACCGAAACCGAGCCGATGAACCGTCAGGTCTCCGCCGATGGCGAAGGTGCCGGAAGCGTGAGCTGTCGTCATGCTGCATCCTTGTCGAGCGTGAGCATGAAAGCCGATGTGGGAAGATGGGTCGTCCCGGCCAGCGCTTTGCGGTGGGATCGAGCCATGCTGCCAGGACAAGGGTGTTGGACCGGGCTAGGTTCCTATCTTGGTCAGTGGGAGCCGTGTCGCGCTCCGCAGAGGATTCAGTTGGCTCGATGAGTTCGGGGCATAAACGGGACGGCGATCCGGTTGCCGAGGAGCCTCTCGAGCTCAGCGACCGGCAGTTCGCGGCGGTCGCCAAGGCCCTCTCCGACCCGCGTCGCTTCGGCATCCTGAGTGAGATCGCGGCCTCCGAGGGCGCCCTTCCCTGTTGCGCGCTGAGCGATGCCGACAAGGTCAGTGCGGCCACGATCTCGCACCACATCAAGGAACTCGAGACGTCAGGTTTGATCGCCACCGTGCGGAATGGCCGGTTCGTCGAATTGGTGTTCCAGCGCACAACGCTCGTCGCTTATATGCGACGGCTGTCCCGCTCGCTCGCACCCGGCTCTTGAAGCGGGACTTGGCGCTCAACACTTCGACGCTTGTCTAAACGTCTAAGTATCGGAGATCGCCATGAGCAAGCTCGAAGGAAAAGTCGCCGTCGTCACCGGGGCATCGAAGGGAATCGGAGCCGAAATCGCGAAGGCCCTGGCGCGCGAGGGCGCGGCCGTGGCCGTGAACTATGCGACGAGCCGGGAGGGGGCCGATGCGGTCGTTGCCGCGATCACGGCGGCCGGCGGCAAGGCCATCGCGGTCCAGGGCAGCGTCGCGAAGTCTGCCGACGTCGAGCGGTTCTTCGCCGAGGCCAAGGACAGGCTCGGCCCGGTCGACATCCTGGTCAACAATGCCGGCGTCTATGCCTTCTCGAAGATCGAGGACTTCTCGGAGGATGAGTACCGGCGCCAGTACGACACGAACGTGCTCGGCGTATTCCTCGCGACCAAGGCGGCCGTCGCGCAGTTCGGCGAACGCGGCGGCAGCATCATCAACATCAGCTCGACCGTCACGCGCTTTTGGGTGCCGGAAGCGGCGATCTATTCCGGGACCAAGGGAGCCGTCGATGCGATCACGCGCGTGCACGCCAAAGAGCTCGGGCCGCGCAAGATCCGCGTGAACGCGATCAATCCCGGTCTGATCGTCACCGAAGGGGTCGAAGCCGCGGGATTTGCCGGCGGCGACTTCGAGCGCAGCATCATCGATGACACGCCGCTCGGACGCTCGGGCCGACCGGACGATATCGCCCCTGTCGCCGTCTTCCTGGCATCCGATGATGCGCGCTGGGTGACCGGCGAGATCCTCTATGTCTCGGGCGGCATGTAGCGCCTTCCTCGACGAAAAAGCCGGCTCTTGCGAGCCGGCATAGTCGAGGGGATCTGAGGGAGGAATGCCGGCACGGGAAGACGTCCGTGCCGGTAGAGAGCGGCCGGAACTCAGCCGCTTTTCGAGAGCGAGACCGCGACGAAGCGGGTCACGCCCTTCGAATTCTTGACGCGCATCAGCACCGCCTTGCGCCCATTGGACTCTGCCGCCTTGATCTGCGCGGCAACGTCGGAGGGGGTCGAAACGCTGGTTCCGGCGACGTCCAGGATCACGTCGCCCTGCTCGATGCCCTTGGCGGCGGCGGGACCCTCGGGATCGACCCGCACCACGGCAACCCCGCTCGTACCGAGACCGACGGCGTCTGCCGGTGCCAGCCCCAGGCCGAGCCGCGGCTGGCCGTCGTTTGAGAAGCCGTCGTCGTCGCTGTTGCGAGCGTTCTTCAGGTCGGTCGGCAATGTGCCGAGCTCAACGGTGGCGGTGTCGGACTTGCCATTGCGGAGATAGGCGAGCTCGACCTTTGTACCGGGCTTGAGACCGGCGATCTTGCGCGACAGCTCCTTGGCGTCGTCGATCGTCTTGCCGTCGACCTTCTCGATCACGTCACCCGTCTTGAGACCGGCCTTGGCGGCAGGCGTGCCGGCTTCTGTGGAGTTCACCAGCGCGCCCTTTGCCTTGTCGAGGCCGAGGCTGTCGGCGATGTCCTTGGTGACCGGCTGGATCTGCACGCCGAGATAGCCGCGCACCACCTTGCCGTCGGTCTTCAGCTGTTCGACCACCGCCTGCACGGTCTCGGCAGGGATCGCGAAGGCGAGACCGACGCTGCCGCCCGAGGGCGAGGCGATGGCGGTGTTCACGCCCACGACCTCACCATTGACGTTGAAGTCAGGGCCACCCGAGTTGCCCTTGTTGATCGGCGCATCGATCTGAAGGAAATCATCGTAGGGGCCGGCGCCGATGTCGCGGCCGCGGGCCGAGACGATGCCCGCCGTCACCGTGCCGCCGAGACCGAAGGGATTGCCGATCGCCACCACCCAATCGCCAACCTGCGGCGCGGACTTGCCGAACTGGACGTAGGGATAGGTTCCGGAATCCTTGATCTTCAGCAGGGCGACGTCGGTTTTCGGGTCGGTGCCGATCACCTTGGCGTCGAGGGTGCGGGTGTCGTCGAGCGTCACCTGAACCGACTTGGCGCGGCTCACGACGTGGTTGTTGGTCACGACGTAGCCGTCGACCGAAATGATGAAGCCGGAGCCGACCGCGCCGCGCTCGCTGTGGCGCTGCGGCGAGCCGTTCGGCCCGCCCTGCCCGAAGCGCTTGAAGAACTCGCGCAGTTGCGGCGGGACCTGCTGCAGGTTCGGCTGGCCAGGGCCACCCTCGCCGTCGTCGTCGGCGCTGTCGTCGAGCTTCACCTTCACGGCGACGACGGCGGGCTTTACCTTGTTGACGATGCCGGCAAACGAGCCGGGCGGATGCTCGGGCGCCTCGATCGGCGTCTTCGGCAGGGCTTGGGCCAGTGCACTTGTCGCGGGGGCGAACGATCCGACGCCGGCCGCGCTGCCTGCGGCGAGCGCGGCCACGGCGACGGATGCGAGGGCACGGCGGCGGAAGGTCGATGTCATGGAACACTCCGGGAAAGGTCGTGCTGCCGTCGTTGCCGACGCAGCGTTGTCCCGGTGATATCGACGGTTGCCTGACCCGCTCGTGGCGCCGGCATTACAGTTTCGTCATGCAGCCGCATCCGCCGATGCAGCAGGAGGGGTGCAGCGTTCAACGGCCGCGCAGCGGGCCGGCAGGTTGGTTCCAGCCATCGAAGGTTACAAATCCTGCCCTCGTTTCGCGTGGGAAAGCGGCCTCGAACTGGTTTTCGAGAGTACCTATCTCACGCCCGCCAAGCTTCGACCGCCGATCGGTGTCGGAGCGCCCAGCACCTGACGGACAGATTGGAGATCTCGTTGAAGCCGCTCCTCGCCTCCACACTCGCCCTCGCCCTGCTCGGCGGGCTCGCTCAGGCCCAGAGCCCCGCCACCCGCGATCCGGCTCAGATCCCCGCGGGCCACTACGCTGTCGATGCGGGCCACACCCAGGTCGGCTGGCGTGTGTCGCATATGGGCTTCTCGAACTACGCGGGCAGCTTCTCGGAGGTGTCGGGCACGCTCGAGCTGCAACCGAAGGACCCGGCCGCCGCGAAGCTGTCCGTGAAGATCCCGGTCGCGTCCGTGGCCACCACCAGCGAGAAGCTCACCGGCGAGCTGAAGGGCGACAAGTGGCTCGATGCCGCCAAGTACCCCGACATGACCTTCGTCTCGACCAAGGTGGTGCCGGTCGGACAGGACAAGGCCAAGGTAACCGGCGACCTGACGCTCCACGGCGTGACCAAGCCGGTGACGCTCGACGTGACGCTCGTCGGCGCGGGCACCAATCCGCTCAGCAAGAAGGTCAATGTCGGCTTCGAGGCGACCGGAACGCTCAAGCGGTCCGAGTTCGGTGTGAAGACATATCTGCCGCTGATCGGCGACGACCTGCACCTCGTGATCGCCGGCGCCTTCGAGCGCCAGGACTGATCGGCGGCCGGTCAACTCGGCCGCAGGCACCCAGGTTTCCGCACGCCATGGCGTGCGTGCTCGCGCCGATCATGATCGGCGCGAGCACAGCCCATTGGGATGGCGGCCTCCCGAGGAATCGGTCGATCTCAGAACGAACCGAACTTGTAGTTGATGCCGGCGCGCACCACGGCGAACTCGGTGTCCTGGCGGCGGATCGAGCCGGCGAACAGAGTGCCGTCGCCGCCCGCCAGGCTGGCCACGGTTCCGTTGGGACGGATCGCGAAGCCACCGGCATTGCGGTTGCCGCCGCGATCCATGTCCACGTAGAGGCCCTCGAGCTTCAGCGTGACGGCCGAAGAGTTGAAGACGTTCAGGAAGGTATTGGTCGGCAGGGCATACTCGACGCCGCCGCCGACGGCGTAGCCGGTCTGGAAGTCGCTGGTCGAGGAATTCGGCAGGCCGAAGTCGCGGCCACCGCCGGCACCGTAGGCGAAGCCGGCGGTGCCATAGACGAGCGTGCGGTCGAACGCGTAGCCGACGCGGCCGCGCACCGTGCCGAAGAAATCGAGCCCGGACAGCCCGTTCGGATTGAAAAAGGTCACGCCCGGGGCCGCCGCCGTTCCGGGGCCCGGGAGGGCGTTGTTCCGGTTGCGGCCGAAATCCGCGTACTGCGCATCGGCCTCGATGCCGACCACGATGCCCGAGCCCGGCGTGAACTGGTAGTTGTAGCCGATCTGACCACCGCCGACGAAGCCGCTGTTGTCACTGCGGTTGCTAAAAGCAACAGCCCCAGCCGACCCCCCGAAAGGTGCGACGCTGGAGACGAGCAGACCGCTGGCGGCGGTCGTGCCGATGACCGTCGCCGGCTGGTCGCCCTGCGTGCCGAAGCCGTAGCCGGCGTTGAGGCCTGCATAGAAGCCCGTCCAGGTGAAGACCGGCAGCGGCGAGTACATCTCCGGTGCGGCCGCACGGCGCGGAAGGTCTGCGGCCGAAGCGACGGCCGTCAGGCCGGCGAGGACGGTCGAGGCGAGGAGCAGCTTTTTCATCAGACGAAAGGTCCTGGATTGGCGAAAGCCAGTGGGCTTCGAGCCCCGGTCCTGTGAGAAGGCTTGTCGCGTTCCTGCAACAATTCGCTCAGATGCCGCCGACTTCATCAAAGAAAGGTAAAGCTTACCCAGCCGCTGCCGCGGAGCTTTTTCAAATGTGTCATTGCGCACATAGACTGGCTGGGAAAGTCATCCAGCCGGGCATGGATATGAATGTTAAAGCTGTTCTCGGCTCTCCCATGGCATCATCCATCAATCATTCGGAAACCATAAAATCCAAGCCGCGATACTCGACGGCCGCCAGGTGTACCGGAAGGAGGAAAGCGTGCCCCCTTCCTCCGTTAGCCAGTGTTAACCGCGTTCATCGATGATGTGCGGCGCGATCCCTCCCCGGTGGTCGCCTTTGGTGACCACTCCATGTCGCTTGATCCCTCCGAAACTCCTCGCCCGCATGGCCTACTCACTGCGACGGCTATCGCTGCGCTCGTCATGGGGATCGGCGGCTTCGGGCTCGCCCATCGCCTCGCCCAGTCACTGGAGCATCAGAAGCGTCAGGCTGCCGCCTTGCCACCGGGCATCGTCGAGCCGGAGGTGACCGGCGCCATTGGTCCGGCGGCCCGCAGCATCATAATTGACCCTTGCGTCGCCAGGGAGCGGCTGCTCGTTCGCGGCCCCTGAGTCAGACGCGGCCGGTGAGATCCGGCGCGCGAAGATTGACAAGCCTGGGCAAGCCTCTAAACGTCGCGCACGCTCGCACTCCCGGCGGGGCGAGGATGGTGCGTGGCCGAAGCGACGGCTGCGGTATAGGACCGGACGCTTCCGCCGCTACGCGAGTTCGACCGACCCGAACAGGGATGCGCGAACCATTGTCGTGCATCCCTGTTCGGGTTTCTACGATTTCGCATCATTCGCTCGTGCGGGCGGCCGCCGCGACGCACCGTTGATGCCGAAGACCTCGCGCGGATGGTCTCCCAACGATCATGTCTTTTGCCGATCTCGGACTGAGCGACAAGGTCCTCCAGGCCGTCGCCGCTGCCGGATACACTGAGCCGACGCCGATCCAGGCCAACGCGATCCCGCATGTACTTGCCCGCCGCGATGTGCTCGGCATCGCTCAGACCGGTACCGGCAAGACGGCGGCCTTCACGCTGCCGATGCTGACCATGCTGGAATCGGGTCGTGCGCGGGCTCGCATGCCGCGCACGCTCATCCTCGAACCGACCCGCGAACTCGCGGCGCAGGTCGTCGAGAACTTTGAGCGCTATGGCACCAACCACAAGCTCAACGTCGCCCTGATCATCGGCGGCGTCTCCTTCGCCGACCAGGATGCTAAGCTGATGCGCGGCACCGACGTGCTGATCGCGACGCCCGGCAGGCTGCTCGATCATTTCGAGCGCGGCAAGCTGCTGCTGACCGGCGTCGAACTGCTCGTCATCGACGAAGCCGACCGCATGCTCGATATGGGCTTCATCCCCGACATCGAGCGCATCGTGAAAATGGTGCCTTTCACGCGCCAGACGCTGTTCTTCTCGGCGACGATGCCGCCGGAGATCGAGCGGTTGGCCGACATGTTCCTGTCGAACCCGCAGCGCGTAGAGGTCAGCCGTCCGGCCTCGGCCGCTACGACGATCGAGCAGAAGCTCGTCGCAACGAGTTCCGAGGCGGCCGTAAAGCGCGACACCCTGCGCAAGCTGATCCGGGCCGCGGACGAACTGAAGAATGGCATCGTGTTCTGCAACCGCAAGCGCGACGTCGCGCTGCTGCAGCGTTCGCTGGCCAAGCACGGTTTCTCCGTCGCGGCGCTTCACGGCGATATGGACCAGCGTGCCCGGATGCAGGCGCTGGATGGCTTCCGCTCGGGCGAGGTGCCGCTGCTCGTCGCCTCCGACGTTGCGGCGCGCGGCCTCGACATCCCGGCCGTGAGCCACGTCTTCAATTTCGACATCCCACACCACGCCGAGGACTACGTCCACCGCATCGGCCGCACCGGCCGTGCCGGCCGCGCAGGTCACGCCTTCACCCTGGTGGCGCGTGGCGACGAACGCTCACTCTCGGCGATCGAGAGCCTGATCGGCCAACCCATTCCTTGGCTCGACGGCGACCTCGGGTCGCTTTCCGGTGACGAGGGCGAGTCGGAGGAAAGCCGCCCGCGCCGTCGCGGCGGTCGCAAGGAGTCCGCACGCGGCGAAGCGCGCGCCGAAGGCGGACGACGTGTCCGCGGCCGGCGCTCGGCATCCGACGAGAAGGCGGCAGAGCCGTTGCCGTCATCCGAGCCGCGCGCCGAGGCGCCAAGGCGGTCTTCCGAGCGGCCTTCGCATGAGCGTGCGCGCGAGAGTCGCCGGCCGGGGCATCGGCACGACGACGACGGCGATACGCCGCTGGGTCTGGGCGAGCATGTGCCGGCTTTCCTGATGCGCCCCGTGAAGCTCAAGAAGGGCTGATAGGGCCGCCTCAACGGCCTCCGAGCCACGGCCTCTCGGTCGGTGGCTTAACTCGGCGTCCACCAGCTGTCGTCCATCATGACGTCGAGGCAGGTTGGATCGGTCTGATGAACGGCGCGAGTCACGAGGATCGCGAGCGGAGTTTCGTCATCGCGCAGCGCGCGAACGAGCTGATGCGCGACTACGGCTCGTCGGCTAGCCCGCGCGCCTACGCGATCTGGTACACCTACGTTTCGTGGCGCCTGCCCCCAATGAACGAGGCCATCAAGCGCCTGACCTCGAAGAGCGCGACCCTGTCTGATGGCGACATCGACAAACTCTACGAGGCCTATATCGACGGCCGGAACGTCGAGGGCGAGCTGGATCGACACAATGCGGGCCTGATCTCCGAGGTACAGAACATCATGGAGATGATCGACCTGTCGCTCGGATCGACTGCGCAGTACGGCGCTTCGCTCCAGGCCATCTCCAAAGACCTCCACAACACCACGCCGAACCGGCTGAAGGACATCGTCGCGACGCTAATCGCGAACACGCGGGACGTTGCAGCGAGCAACAAGACGCTCGAGGCGCATATGCGCGAGAGCCGTCGAGAGATCGAAGGCCTCCGCGAAACGCTCGCCGCAGCCCGTCTCGAGAGCCTGACCGACCGCCTAACGGGCCTGTCGAACCGTAAGCATTTCGAGGAGGCGTTGAACAAGGAGTTCGAAGAGGGCGACAAGTCCCTCCGTCCGACAAGTTTGATTCTGATCGACATCGACTTCTTCAAGCGGTTCAACGACCAGTTTGGCCATTTGACCGGCGACCAGGTGCTGCGGCTTGTGGCGATGGTCATGCGCGAGACCGTATTGTCGCGCGGTGCGACGCTTTCACGCTTTGGAGGCGAGGAATTCGCGATTTTGCTGCCCGGCTCCAGCCGGGAGGCCGCCCGCACCGTGGCTGAAGCCGTGCGCACCACCATCATCGGCCGCGAACTCGTGAAGCGCTCTACGGGCGAGTCGCTCGGGAAGGTCACGATCTCGCTCGGTGTCGCGCAGCGGCGCTCGAACGACAGCGTCGTGTCCTTCATGGAGCGCGCGGATGCCTGCCTCTACGCGGCCAAGCGCTCGGGCCGGAACAAGACCATGGACGACACCGAGGTCGAAGAGTTTTCGCACGTCGCCTGACGCCCAGCGCGGCTTGCCGGCCGCGCGTTGTCCGTCACTCAGGCCGTGGCGCCCGCTGCCGCGAGCCGATCCGGCGTCGCCGGCGTGATCGCGATGGACTCGCCGCAGCCGCAGGCCGAGGTCTGGTTCGGATTGTTGAACACGAACTGGGACGACAGCTTGTCGGTCTTGAAGTCCATTTCTGTGCCGAGCAGGAAAAGTACCGCCTTGGGATCAATGAAGACCGTGACGCCGCGGTCCTCGACCATGTCCTCGCCGGGCTTTCGCTCCTCGGCATATTCCATCGTGTAGGCCATGCCGGCGCAGCCGCCGTTGCGCACGCCGACCCTTAGACCGGCAATCGGCTTGTCCGCATCCGCCATGATCGTCTTGAGCCGGTCTGCGGCACGGTCCGTCAGCGTGATGACTTTGAAACCTGACATCGTTCTCTCCTGCGGCCGGGTTCAAGGCCCGGGCGGGTGAGGGGGTACGCTTTCAAGATAGGGATTGGACCTTAACCGGTCCACTGCATGCAATCGTGCGGATGAGCCCCGCGCAAACCGCGGCTCACCACATATCCAGCGCGACGCGGGCTTCGTCGGACATGCGGCTCTGATCCCAGGGCGGATCGAACACCATGGTCACGGCGCAGGACTGGACGCCCGGCACCTTCGTGACAGCATCCTCGACCCAACCCGGCATCTCACCGGCTACCGGGCAGCCCGGGGCGGTCAGCGTCATGTCGATAGCGACCTTGCGGTCGTCGGCGATGTCGACTTTGTAGATCAGTCCGAGCTCGTAGATGTCGGCCGGGATCTCCGGATCATAGACGGATTTCAGCGCTACGACGATGTCGTCGGTCAGCCGGTCGAGCTCTTCCGGCGGAATCGCGGAGGCCGCCGCGACGGTCGGGGCATTGGAGCCGCCGGTGATGGTGGCGTCGGTGCTCATGTGTCACTCCTCCGGTACGGCTCGGGGCCGCGACGGAAACTCCGAAAAACTCAGGCGAACATCATCTCGGCCTTGGCCAGGGCCTCGGCGAGCGTGTCGATCTCGGCCTTCGTATTATACAGACCGAACGAGGCGCGACAGGTGGAGGTCACGCCGAAGCGGTTGAGGAGAGGCATCGCGCAATGCGTCCCGGCGCGTACCGCGACGCCCTGCCGGTCGATGATCGTGGCGACGTCGTGGGCGTGAGCCCCTTTCATCTCGAAGGCGACGACGCCGCCCTTATCCCGCGCAGTGCCGATCAAGCGCACCGAATTCATCGCGCCGAGCCGCTCCTGAGCATAAGTCGTCAGGGCCTCTTCATGGGCAGCGATTGCCTCGCGGCCTACGCCCATCATGAATTCCAGAGCCGCGCCAAGGCCCACTGCCTCGATGATCGCCGGCGTGCCAGCCTCGAAGCGATGGGGCGGGTCATTGTAGGTGATGGTGTCCTGCGTGACCGTGCGGATCATCTCGCCGCCGCCCTGGTAGGGAGGCAGGCGGTCGAGCCACTCCTTCTTGCCGTAGAGCACGCCGATCCCGGTCGGTCCGTAGACCTTGTGCCCGGTGAAGACGAAGAAGTCGCAATCGAGCGCCCTCACGTCGATGGTGCGGTGGACCGCACTCTGTGCGCCGTCGAGCAGCACCGGCACGTTGTGGGCGTGGGCGATGCGGATAATGTCCTCGGCCGGCGTCACCGTGCCGAGCACGTTCGACATGTGAGTGATCGCGACCATCTTGGTGCGCGGGGAGAAGAGCTTCTCGTATTCCTCAACGAGGAAGTTGCCCTCGTCGTCGACCGGCGCCCACTTGATCACCGCCCCATAACGCTCCCGCAGAAAGTGCCAGGGTACGATGTTGGAATGGTGCTCCATGATCGAGAGGATGATCTCATCCCCCTCCCCGATCAGCCCAGCCCGGTGCATCGACGACGCGACGAGGTTGTAGGCCTCGGTCGCGTTGCGCGTGAAAATGATCTCGTCTGGCGAGGCCGCGTTGAGGAACTGCCGCGTGGTCTCGCGCGCACCCTCGAAACCCTCTGTGGCGGCGTTGGCCATGTAGTGCAGCCCGCGATGCACGTTGGCATAGGCGCCCTCCATGCAGCCGACCATGGCGTCGATCACAGCCTTCGGCTTCTGGGCCGAGGCGGCATTGTCGAGATAGACCAGGGGCTTGCCGTAGACCTGCTTGGACAAGATCGGGAATTCCTTGCGGATTTCCGCGACGTCGTAGCTGGGGTGGCGCAGTGGGGCGTTCATCGGGTCGACCTCGAACCTTCGGTCTTCGAAAACCTCGCTCCTCGAAGCCACTCCCTCGTCCTGAGGTGCCGAAGCGAAGCGAAGGCCTCGAAGAAGGCCTTCAGACGTCTCGGCGATCCCTAGAGCCTCCCTTCGAAGCCCGCGGCGCGGGCATCTCAGGATGAGGTTCTTAGATGGGATCGCCTTTCTCGCACGGGTCTAGCCCCGCGCCCTCAGCCAAGCCTCGACCTCGCCGATCAGCGCATCCCGGGCACCCTCATGCGTGACCGATTCCAGTGCTTCGCCGATGAAGGCCTGGACGAGCAGGCTTTCGGCGATGGGCTTCGGCAGGCCGCGGGCCATAAGGTAGAACAGGAGTTCCTCGTCAGGCGCGCCGCAGGTGGCACCGTGGCCGCAGGCGACATCGTCGGCGAAGATCTCGAGCTCCGGCTTGTTCATCATCTGCCCCTCATCGGTGAGGAGCAAGCAATCCGACTTCATCTTGCCGTCGGTCTGCTGCGCGATCTGGCGGACGATGATCTTGCCCTGGAACACGCCAGTGGCATCGCCGTCGATCACCGTCTTGAACTGCTCGCGGCTCACCCCACCGACGGCGGCGTGGTCGGCGAGAAGCGTCGAGTCGGCGAGTTGCCCGTCGCCGAGCATGGCCGCGCCGTTGACGATGGCGTTGGCGTTCTCACCGGCGAAATGCAGGTAGATCTGGTGACGCGACAGCGCACCGCCGAAGACGAGGTTCACGCTTTCCAAGTTCGCCTCGGCGCCGAGCCGGGCCGCGATGGTCGAGAGCGCGATCGCCTTGTCGCCTTCCCGGTTGAGCCGGGTGTGGCGCAGGGTGGCCTTGTCGGCGATGACCGCATCCACGGCGTCGTTCGGCTGGTAGGCGAGCCCGTTCGGGCCCTCATGGGTCTCGAAGAGCGAGAACTCGGCGCCCTCGCCCACCGACACCAGCACGCGTGTGGCCGTGGAAAACGCCGTCGCTCCCGTGCCGACGAAGCGCAGATGGACCGGCGTCTCGACCTTGGCACCGGCTGCGACTGAGATCAGCGCGCCATCGGCCAGGAAAGCCGTGTTGAGCTGGTAGATCGGGTTCTCGCGGGTCTGTTCGACCGGGCCGAGCGCCTTCAGGAGCGGGTTGCCCTTGGTCAGCGCCTCCGTCAGCGGCGTCACGGTGACACCCTCCGGCAGCGAGCCGAGATCCGAGAGTGCGTCGACGAGGTGGCCGTTGACGAAGGTCAGGCGCACGGCCTCGACACCGGCAAACGCTTTTGCCGAAGCAACAGTGGACTTGGCGGTCTCGGCCGAGGGTACTTCTGCCGGATGCGCGGCCTCTACGATCGCGGCGCGCAGGTCCGTGTACTTGAAGGCCTCGACGCGGCGGCTCGGCAGGCCGGTCGCCTCGAAGAACTTGAAGGCCTCCTCGCGCGAGATCTTCTCCTCGGTGGCGAAGCTCTTGCGAGCAGCTTCGAACAGGTTCGAGAGCCCTGTTTCGGCGGAGGTGCGCAGGTTGGTAATGTCGGCCATTACGCGGCCTCGCTGCGGTAATCGGCGTAGCCCGACTGCTCGAGTTCGAGCGCCAGCTCCTTGCCGCCGGTCTTCACGATCTGGCCCTTCGACATGACGTGCACGGTGTCGGGCACGATGTGGTTCAGGAGCCGCTGGTAGTGCGTGATGACGAGGAAGGAGCGGCCCTTCTCGCGCAGCGCGTTCACGCCCTCGGAGACAATGCGCAGCGCATCGATGTCGAGGCCGGAATCGGTCTCGTCGAGGACGCAGAACTTCGGCTCCAGGAGCGCCATCTGCAGGATCTCCATGCGCTTCTTCTCGCCGCCGGAGAAACCGACATTGAGGGCGCGCTTGAGCATCTCCTTGTTGATCTCGAGCTTGTCTGCGGCAGCGTTGACCTTGCGGATGAAGTCCGGGGTCGAGATTTCACCTTCCTCGCGAGCACGGCGCTGCGCGTTGATGCACGCCTTGAGAAAGGTCATTGTGCCGACGCCAGCGATCTCCAGCGGGTACTGGAAGGCCAGGAACAGGCCGGCCGCGGCGCGCTCGTCCGGTGCCATCTCAAGCACGTTCACGCCGTCGAGCAGGATCTCGCCATCGAGGACCTCGTAGTCCTCCTTGCCGGCGATGACGTAGGAGAGCGTCGACTTGCCGGAGCCGTTCGGGCCCATGATCGCAGCGACCTCGCCGTCGTTCACGGTGAGGTTCAGGCCGTTGAGGATCTGGTTGTCCTCGATCTTCACGACGAGGTTCTTGATTTCGAGCATGCTGGGGTCGTCCTAGTTGGGAACGGCAGCCGGACCCCACCGCGAGGCAGTAGGGTCGGCGCCGACGTTGAGCATTCTTGTTTGGGCGGGCCTCAGCCCACCGAGCCTTCGAGGCTGATCGAGATCAGCTTCTGCGCCTCGACAGCGAACTCCATCGGCAGCTGCTGCAGCACGTCGCGGACGAAGCCGTTGACGATGAGAGCGGTCGCCTCCTCCTCGGAGAGCCCGCGCTGCTGGCAGTAGAACTTCTGGTCCTCGGAAATCTTCGAGGTGGTGGCCTCGTGCTCGAAGACAGCCGAGGCGTTCTTCGACTCGATGTAGGGCACGGTATGCGCGCCGCACTGATCGCCGATCAGCAGGGAGTCGCAGTTCGTGAAGTTGCGCGCGCCCTTGGCCTTCTTGTGCGCCGAGACGAGGCCCCGGTAGGTGTTCTGCGAACGACCGGCCGAGATGCCCTTCGAGATGATCCGGCTGGTGGTGTTCTTGCCGAGGTGGATCATCTTGGTGCCGGAATCGACCTGCTGCATGCCATTCGACACAGCGATCGAGTAGAATTCGCCACGGCTGTCATCGCCGCGCAGGATGCATGACGGGTACTTCCAGGTGATGGCCGATCCGGTCTCAACCTGGGTCCAGGAGATCTTGGAGCGGGCGCCGCGGCAATCTCCGCGCTTCGTCACGAAGTTGTAGATGCCACCCTTGCCCTCGTTGTCGCCCGGGTACCAGTTCTGGACCGTCGAGTACTTGATCTCGGCGTCGTCCAGGGCGACGAGTTCGACCACCGCCGCGTGAAGCTGGTTGTCGTCGCGCTTCGGGGCCGTGCAGCCCTCGAGATACGAGACATAGGAGCCCTTGTCGGCGATGATGAGCGTGCGCTCGAACTGGCCGGTATCGCGCTCATTGATGCGGAAATAGGTCGACAGCTCCATCGGGCAGCGCACGCCCGGCGGGATGTAGACGAACGAGCCGTCTGAGAAGACTGCCGAATTCAGCGTCGCGAAAAAGTTATCGGTCACCGGCACGACCGAGCCGAGATACTTCTTCACCAGCTCGGGATGCTCCTTCACCGCCTCAGAGATCGGCATGAAGATCACACCGGCCTTGGCGAGCTCCTTTTTGAAGGTGGTAGCCACCGACACGGAGTCGAACACAGCGTCGACGGCGACACGGCGCTCGGGGGCGATGCCCTCCAGCACCTCGACCTCACGCAGCGGGATACCGAGTTTCTCGTAGGTCTTCAGGATCTCGGGATCGATCTCGTCGAGCGATTCCGGGCTCTTCCGCTTGGGCGCGGCATAGTAATAGAGGTTGTTGTAGTCGATCGTGTCGTACTCGACGCGTGCCCAGGCCGGCTCCTTCATGGTGAGCCAGCGACGATAGGCATCGAGGCGCCATTCGAGCAGCCATTCCGGCTCGCCCTTCTTGGCGGAGATGAAGCGCACGATGTCCTCGGAGAGGCCCTTCTCGGACTTCTCCATCTCGATCACGGTCTCGAAGCCGTACTTGTACTGATCGAGATCAATCGAGCGGACGCGATCGATGGTTTCCTGCACTGCAGGCATTCAACGTCTCCTGACGACGCCGGCCCATATGGCTGGCGCATTTGCGAGATGACGGTGGAAGGTGGCACTCATGCCGCCTGCCCTCGTCGCTGATATAGGGATTGGACGGCCCGTTCGAAGGCCATGAGAAAGCGGGTCATGTCCTCATCCCGCGAATTCCAACCAAAACTGACGCGTAGCGCCCCCGCAGCGAGTGCAGGGCTCACGCCCATGGCCGCGAGCGTGGCCGACCGCGCGACCTTTCCGGACGAGCAGGCCGAACCGGATGAGACTGCAACGCCGGCGAGATCGAAGGCGATCAGCGTCGTGGCGGCGTCCAGGCCGGGCACAGCGAAGCTGAGGGTGTTCGGGAGGCGCGGCGCACTTTTACCGAAGATAACCGCATCGGGCGCGAGCGCCAGCACCCGCGCCTCGAGCGTATCGCGAAAGCCTGCGAGCCGCGTCCCCTCAGCGTCGAGATCGGTCAGCGCGTGCCGGGCGGCCTCACCCATGCCGACGATACCCGACAGGTTCTCGGTCCCGCAGCGCAGGCGCGACTCCTGCCCGCCACCGCGAATGAACGCGCCCTCCAGAGTAACGCCGCGGCCAACCGCGAGGGCACCGACGCCCTTGGGCGCCGCGAATTTGTGGCCGGACAGAGTGAGCGCATCAAGGCCGAGCGCTGCCATGTCCAGGTGGATCTTGCCAATGGCCTGCACGGCGTCGCTGTGCACCAGCGCCCTACCATGCTCGCGGGCGAGCGCGATGATTTCGGCAAGCGGCTGAACCGCGCCGGTCTCGTTGTTGGCCGCGTGAACCGAGATCAGCAGGCTCTCTCCAGCAAGAGCCGTAAGACGCTCGCGAAGCACGTCAAGCCGCAGGATGCCCGATGGGTCGACCGGCAAAACCTCGACCGCCTCATCCGTGAAACGATGGCCGGTCGCTACACAGGAATGCTCGGTGGCGGAGATCAGCAGTCGAGTCGGCGCGGGCTGGCCCACACGCCGCAGAGCGCCGGAGAGCACGGTATTGGCGGCCTCGGTGCCGCCGCTGGTGAAAGTAACTTGCGCCGGCCGGGTGCCGACGAGGGCGGCGACGGAGTCGCGCGCGGTATCGAGCATGATGCGGGCAGCGCGGCCCTCCGCATGGATCGAAGACGGGTTTCCAGGGACCATCAGAGCGCGCGCGACCGCCTGCGCCACGACCGGACGCACCGGAGCCGTAGCGTTGTAGTCGAGGTAACTGCGTGTTGCTCCGTTCATGCCCTTTTAGATCTCGATGGCTCGAATTCGTCGCGCCTGTTCGACCGATGCTCGAAATTCTTGCTTTCGCCCCCCGTCACCGTGCTAAGGCGCTGCCACGCAACATCTGCAACGACGGGGCCGCTCAAAGCGGCTTATTGTTTAGAATGCTTCTAATCGCCTAGAATTATTCTAAGCCGCTTGTACGGTGATGGCGGAGCGAGTCAAGGCGTTGCGAAATACGTCTGTATCGCGATCCCCGCCGACTCGTGCCGAGCGGAGGCGATCGGATGCTCCGCCCGAGGACATCATGCCCGAAGTCATCTTCACCGGTCCGGCCGGTCGCCTTGAGGGTCGCTACCAGGCGCCCAAGAAGAAGGGCGCTCCGATCGCGATCATCCTGCATCCGCACCCGCAGTTCGGGGGCACGATGAACAACCAGATCGTCTATAACCTGTTCTATACGTTCGCCAATCGCGGTTTCGCGGCCTTGCGTTTCAACTTCCGCGGTGTCGGCCGCAGCCAGGGAGCCTTCGACCACGGTTCGGGCGAATTGTCGGATGCGGCCTCGGCCTTGGATTGGGTGCAGTCGGTCAATCCGGAGGCCAAGGCCTGCTGGATCGCCGGCGTGTCCTTCGGCTCCTGGATCGGCATGCAGCTGTTGATGCGCCGCCCCGAGATCGAGGGTTTCATCTCGATCGCCGCCATGGCCAACCGCTACGACTTCACTTTCCTCGCCCCTTGCCCCTCCTCCGGCCTATTCGTGCACGGCTCCGAGGACCGCGTGGCCCCGGCCCGCGAGGTCATGCCGGTGATCGAGAAGGTGAAGGTCCAGAAGGGCGTCATCATCGAGCACCAGATGGTCGAGGGCGCCAATCACTTCTTCGATGGCAAGGTCGATGAGCTGACGCAGACGGTAGACGCCTATCTCGACAAGCGACTGGGGCCGGCAAAGGCAGCCTGAACCGCTGCGCCACCCCGTCCCACTTGGGAGCGGGAATGGCGCTTGCGCCTACAGCATCGTCGCCACAGCGGCGCGCTGATGCGCCGCCTTTCCCCATCCCTCCTAGAAGCCCGTCTGCTCGTGAGCTTCGCGATCAGCCACCGTTCAGTGTCGGACTGGGGTGGTATAGCGGGTGCCGATGCCCTCGGACGCGAAGGTCGCGATCGCCGTCATGACCGGCTTTTGCGAGGGCTCCCAGGCCGAAGTGTCGGCATCGGTGAAGACGATTCATTCGTTCGGCACGACACCGAGGCAAATCCCGCAATTGGGAAACTCGGTGCCGTCCCATCCTCGCGTCACGACGAGACCCGGCCCGGCGGGACGCTGTCAGACTCAACTCCGACCGTGGTCCCCGGCGCCGGCGTGAACCACTGCTTCAGCAGCTACGGCTCGGTCCGAAGGCAAAAGAGTGCGGCCGGACACGCCGCGATCAACCGCGTGAGCACGAGGTTGCGTTCCGCGTTGTCAGCGGCGTCGGTTACGGTGATGCCTCGGCCGAAGAGGCCTGGAAGGCCCGCTCAAGGCTTCGGCTGGTTGAAAGCCCAGAGCACGCCGAACGGGTCGCGGGCTTGCCCATAAAGGTCACCCCAGAACATCTCGGAGACAGGCATGACCGGCGTGCAGCCGGCATCAATGGCGCGTTGCCACCAGGCGTGAATGTCATCGACCTGCAGGGTCATGGTGACGCCGCGCGGTGCCTCAACCGGGTGGCCGTATTCCGGGAAGGGATCCGCCAGCATCACGGATGAGCCATTGATGTGCAGGTGCACGTGCATCGTCCGCCCCTTGTCGTCGGGCGGGATGGCAAAGGCGGTTTCCGCGGCGAAGGCGCGGCCGTAGAACTCGGCGGCTTCAGTCGCCCTCGGGATCGAGAGGTAAGCAACGACACCGCCCTTGGTGATGCCCTTGGGCGGGATGGTGTTCAGTGTCTCGTCGGTCATCTCAGGGCTCCTCTCGGACGGGCTTGCCAGCTCCGTCATGAAGACGAACGAAGCGCAGCCTTTCCGACAGCCTCCTGCGATTCTTGTGTAGAAAAGCTGACGCGCGGTCAGGCGGCCTTCCGGATCTCCACCGGAGCCCGCACGACCGGCACCGGTGGCGCACCTTCCCACTCGCTGTGCGGCGGGATGGTCTCGCCTTTCATGACGATGGTGAGGGGCCGCAGGCGCGCGAAGTCGCCGACCTTGGCGTCGTAGAGCACGGTGGCGAAGGAGCCGATCGAGACGCCGTTACCGATCTCGACGCGGCCAACCTTCATGATGCGGTCCTCGTAGAGATGGGTCTGGGCGGCCGAGACGCGGTTGACGGTGACGTAGTCGCCGATCGTCACGCAGTCGAATTCGGTAACGTCCGTGGTGAACAGGCAGCAGCCCTTGCCGATCTTCACCCCGAAGAGCCTGAGCATCCAAGGCAGGAAGGGTGTGCCCATCATGTGCTCGAGCAGAACCTTGCCGGCGAGCCCCCAATAGGCCACCGCGATCGCCTCGGTGCGCATGGCGAACCACGACCACATCGGGCGCATGCCGGGCTTGTAGGTGCCCATGAGAGCCCATTTCAACACGATTACCGCGGCCGTCTGGATAAAGGCGAAGGCGACGCTGAGCATCACGAAGCTGATCGCCAGCCCGGTCCAGTCCTCGGCGAGAATCGCCGGATAGAAGTAGAAGTCGATGCCGCAGACCGCGAGCGTGAGGTACAGCATCGGCGAGAACGAGGTCGAGAAGGCCTCGAATAGGCCGCGCCTCAGCTTCGGGCCGATGCCGGGCTCGTAGGTCTTGCCGATCTGGCCGAGATCGACCCTCTGCCGGGTTGGCAGCTTGATCGGCGGCGAGCCGAACCAGGTATCGCCCGGTTGCATCTCGGCGTTCGACGGCGCCTTCGACTTGATGCCGATCAGCACGTCCTCCGGCACCACGGCGCCCGGCTGCACCACGGCCTCGTTGCCGATGAAGACGCGTGCGCCGGTTTTCACGGGCTTGGTCTCGACCCAGCCGCGCACAATCTCCTCCTCGCCGATGATCACCTCGTCGGCCAGGAAGTTGTTGGCGCCGATATCGACGATGTCGTAGCGGCCGGAGAGATTCGTCGAGATCTCCGAGCCCTTGCCCATCCGCGTGCCCATGATGCGGTACCAGGCCCGCATGTACACGGTGGCGAAGAGCGAGGAGAGCATCTCCAGCGTGACCTCGACAGCAAGCGTCAGGGTCCATTTGCGCAGGTAGAAGAGGGAGTGGACCGAGTACCGTTCCGTGCGCAGCCGCGGGATCAGCACCCACCGCATCAGCGCGATCAGCAGCACCGAGCTCGCCGTCATCAGCATGGCGGTGGGCCAGGTCAGGAGCGGCAGGTACCAGTGATAGTCGATATCGGTGATGTCGCCGAGCGAGTCGCTGATCTGGTCGAAGACGAAGAAGGCCGGGAAGATCGGCAGCAAGCCGACTGACGGCACGATGGTGACGAGTGCCAGATAGGCCGCGCCGAGCCAGAAGCGGCGAGCGGGCGAGGCCTCGGCCGGTTCCGGCAATTCCGAGATGTTCACCATGCCGACCTTGCGGCCCGGTGAGCCGTCCCAGGCCTCGGCCTCACCGATCTCGGTGCCCTCTGGGACGGTGGTCAGGTCGGCGAGCTGCGCGTAGTCGCCCAGCACCGTATTCGGCCCGAAGACGCAGGAAGCGCCGGTGACGACGTCGCGGCCGATCTCGACGGTGCCGATGACAAGTTCGTCGCCGATCACCTCGGCATTGGCCACGACGTTGTGGCCGCCGAGCGTTGCGCCCTCCCCGATCGTCAGCAGGTCCGGCGCGCCGACGACGAGTTCGGAGATCAGGGCATCCTTGCCGATCTTGGCGCCCATCAGGCGCAGGTACCAGGCGATGGCCGGTGAGCCCTGCAGCCACTTGATGTGCACCAGCGGCGCCAGCCGCGACACCAGCCACCAGCGGAAATAATACTGGCCCCAGAGTGGATAGCGCCCGGGCTTGGTCCGCCCGAGCACGATCCATTTCGCGGCGACCGCGATGAAGCCGGTGCCGAGGACGAGGCCGATATAGACCGCGAGCAGCACGCCGAGTTCTTCGAAGAAGCCGAGCCCGCCGCCGGTGAGCAGCAGGTAGGTCACGAAGATGCCAAGCCATTGCGAGGTCGCGAGCGCGATCACGAAAGGCAGAGCGATGGCCTGTGCCAACCCGCAGAGCGCTCGGCGCAGCAGCGGTGGCGGACTGAAACTCAGGTCGCGCGCCGCGATCTCGGTGCCGACGCCGCCGAAGCGCGTGATCAGGTCGTCCGACATCGCCCGCAGGGTTCGATGCGCGTAGACGTCGCGGATCGTCATAGCCGCGAGAATGGGGGTGTCGCGCACTGCACCGACAAAGCGCGCGGCGAGCAGCGAGTGGCCGCCGAGATCGGCGAAGAAATCCGCATTGAAGCTGATGGGCTGCTCACCGAAGGCCTTCTTTGCCGCCGCCAGCAGTGCCGCCTCCGTGGCGTTGGCCGGCTCTTCCTGCTCGCCCTCGACGATCGTCACCGTGAGCGGCGCCGCCTTCAGCACCTTGCGGTCGACCTTGCCAGAGGTCAGCCGCGGCAGCGTCTCCACGGTCTCGAAATGGCCCGGCACCATGTAGGGCGGTAGTTGCGCGGCAAGCGATTTGCGCAGCGCGGCCGGATCGACCGTGGCATCGCGCTCGGGGACCACGAAGGCAACGAGACGCTCGACGCCGTCGTCGTTGCGCACGACAACAGCGGCCTGATTGATGCCCGGCTCGGCTCGCACCCGCGTCTCGATCTCGCCGAGCTCGACGCGGAAGCCGCGGATCTTGACCTGGTCGTCGATGCGACCGTGGAAGGCGATACGGCCCTCGGCATCCAGCGAAACCGCATCACCCGAGCGGTAGAGCACCGGATCGTTGCCGCCCGCGGCGAAGGGATTGGCGATGAACTTTTCCGCCGTCAGCTCTGGGCGCTGCAGGTAGCCCTTGGCGACGCCCGGGCCGCCGATCAGCAATTCGCCTTGCTGACCAGGTCCGAGCAGGTTCAGCGCCTCGTCGGCGACGTAGATCGTATAGTTCGGGATCGGGCCGCCAATGGTCACCGGCTCGCCGGGCCGCATCTCGGCGGCGGTGGCGACCACCGTCGCCTCGGTGGGGCCATAGGTATTGAAGAGCTGGCGCCCGTTCACCGCCCAGCGGCCGACCAGCGGCTCAGGCAGTGCCTCGCCGCCGAGCAGAACCAGCCTGACCTTCGGCAGGTCGCCCGGGATCATGGCGAGCAGCGTCGGCACCGTGTCGAGCACCGTGACGCCGGCCTCGGCGATGATGCCGGGCAGGCTCTCGACGTCACCCATCATGGTGGGCGTGGCGACGAAGAGCGTCGCGCCGACGAGGTAGGGAACCCAGATCTCCTCCATCGACAGATCGAAGGCGACGCTTGCCCCCTGGAAGACGACGTCGTCCGCGCGCATGCCGTAGAGCGCGTTCCCCGCGCGCAGGAAGTGGCAGATATTGGCGTGACTGATGACGATGCCCTTGGGCACGCCGGTCGAGCCCGAGGTGTAAATCAGGTAGGCAGGGTGCTGCGGGGTCAAGCGCAGGGCCTTGAGGTCCGGGGCGGGAGCCCCCTCCGGCACGGCACGCAGCAGGGTCTCGGTGGTGACGATGGGTGCCACGTCGGGCGCACCCGGTTTCAAGGCCTCCGAAACGAGCAGTGCCTTGGCCTCTGCATCCTTGAGGCAGACCGCGACGCGATCCGCGGGAGCTTCAGCGTCGAAGGGCAGCCAGGCAGCGCCGGATTTGGTGATGCCGATCTGGGCAATCAGCAACTCGGGCCCGCGCGCCATCCAAAGCCCGACCACGGAGCCCGGGCCGATGCCGCGATTGGCCAAAGCCGCCGCGACCGCGTCGGAGCGGGCATCGACCTCGGCATAGGTCAGGGCCGGATAGCGGTTGCCGGCGCTGCCGGCGGCGCCATCGATCAGGCAAGGGTGGTCCGGACGAGCCTCAGCGCTCGCGCGAAAGATGTCGGCAAGCACTTCGTCACGGATGAATTCAGGGCGGGTTTCGCCATGCATGACGGCCTTGCCGACGAGTCCGTCGGGCACCGTGCCGTGGCGTGCCGTGCTCGTCTCGGCGAGTGTGCTCATCCGAACTTCCGTCCCCGTCAGGGACCGGCCCTCTGGTCTTGGATCGGCTCGGCGACGCTTGGCCGACGCTCGGGGCCGTTTTGCGACCGGACCCTGCCCTCACGAAGGCGTGAACCTCGTAAGCGTCGCCTAGCACGGTTCCATGCCGCGCTTGAACCGGGTTTGAATAGCGGATGGCCTCAGGCCCAGCGCCAGCCATCCGGCTCGATGACCAGGATTTTGCCCTGGCGGATGCCGAGACGCACGGCGGCGTAGGTATCGAGATGGCCGAGTGCCACCAGGGCTGCGCGAGCGACACCACCATGGGCGACGATCACTGCGGGGCCCTCGAACTCGGCGAGCATTGCGCCGACCCGCCCTGCGAGCATGGCATAGCTCTCCGCACCCACACCCTTCGGCTGGTAATTCCAACGGTCGCGGTCGCGCGCGGCCGCGCCGGAGGGATCCCAGCGCCGGATCTCCGCCCAGGTTGAGCCTTCCCAGGCACCGAAGCCGATTTCCATCAGCCGCGGATCGGTCCGGTACTGATCCGGGGGAAGATCCAACGTCGCGCGCAGAGTCTCCATGGTTCGGCGGGTGCGCAGGAGCGGGCTTGATACGAATGCGGCCGCGGCCAGCCTCGGGCCGGCCACCGCACGCAGGCGCGCTCCGGCTTCCGCCGCCTGGGCGAGCCCAGTCGCGTTGAGGTCGATATCGCGCTGGCCCTGAAGCCGTCTCTGCGCATTCCAGTCGGTCTGGCCGTGACGAACGAACCAGATCGCCGATCTCGGCTTCACGCCACCGTTCCGATACTCTTCGACGCGTGCCTCGGCGCGTCGTGCCGCTTCTTAACCTGGATCATAGCGTCTCGGTTAGGTAGCGTGACTCGATTGCATTTCGAAACCTTGCCAAGGCACGACTGTCCGCATGACAAAGAAGCAGGGCAAGCATCACGATGCCGCGAACGGGCAGAAAGACTCTGCCAAAGCGTCGCAGGATGCAGCGCGCGGTGCAGGGCTTGTTGGCGGCCATCCGCCCTCCTCCGCCGAATGGGCGCGCGGCGCTGAGGCGCTTGCGGAAACGGCCCCGGCGCTCATCGGCGGCTACGCCCCGACGGTGCCGCGGCCCGCGCCCGGCATCGTCATGGTCGAGCCTGGCAAGACGGTCAGCCTCGCCGCGATCGACGCGAGCACCGATGGCGGGTTCGACAAGGATGCCGCCAAGGAACTGCTGAGGGCGGAACGCACACGCATCAAGGCTCTGCAGGAGCGTCTCTACGCTGAGCACAAGCGCAGCCTGCTCATTGTGTTCCAGGCGATCGATACCGGCGGCAAGGACGGCACCATCCGCAACGTCTTCGAGGGCGTGAACCCGCAGGGCTGCCGGGTCTGGTCGTTCAAGGTGCCGAGCGCTGAGGAACTCGATCAGGACTTCCTCTGGCGCTACCATCTGCGCACGCCCGGCCGCGGTATGATCGGCGTGTTCAACCGCAGCCATTACGAGGACGTGCTCGTGGTGCGGGTCAAGGATCTCGTGCCCGAGCCTGTCTGGCGTGAGCGCTACGGCCTGATCAATGGTTTCGAACGCCTCCTCACGGCCTCCGGCACCACGGTGCTCAAATTCTTCCTGCACATCTCGAAGGACGAGCAGAAGAAGCGTCTGGAGGCGCGTATCGCCGAGACGGAGAAGCACTGGAAGTTCGACCCGGCCGATCTCGTCGAGCGCAAGAGTTGGGACGCCTACCAGGGCGCTTTCCAGGATGCCCTGTCGCGCTGCTCGACGCCCTACGCGCCCTGGCTCGTGGTGCCGGCCAATCGCAAATGGTACCGCAACATCGTCGTCGCCCGCACCATCGCCGACACGCTTCAGGCGATGGACCCCCAGTTCCCCGAAGCCAGAGCAGGCATCTCAGGATTGCGCGTGGACGACTGAGCGGCCGCTCGAGACAGATCGACAGGGCCGCGCTGGAACCGCTGTCGACATCCCGGTGGCCGCTCGTCGCCCAGCAGCTTGAGCGCGAGGCGGTTGGCGATTGGACCCCCCGCCGCGAAGGCTAGATGCGCTCAGTCCTTGTCGAGCGACAGGTCGGGGGCTTCAGGGTTCTTCATGCCGACGACGTGGTAGCCAGCATCGACGTGCAGGATCTCGCCGGTCATGCCGCGCGACATGTCGGAGACAAGATAAGCGGCCGTCTCGCCGACCTCGTCGATGGTCACGGTCCGACGCAGCGGCGCGTTGTACTCGTTCCACTTGAGGATGTAGCGGAAGTCGCCGATGCCCGACGCTGCTAGCGTCTTGATCGGACCGGCCGAGATCGCGTTGACCCGGATGTTCGAGGGTCCAAGATCGGCAGCGAGGTAGCGCACGGAGGCTTCGAGCGCGGCCTTGGCGACACCCATGACGTTGTAATGCGGCATCCACTTCTCGGCGCCGTAATACGTCAGGGTCAGCAGGGAGCCGCCATTCTTCATCAGCTTCTCGGCGCGCTGGGCAACGGCCGTGAACGAGTAGCAGGAGATCAGCAGCGACTTGGTGAAGTTCCCTTCCGAGGTCTCGACGTAGCGGCCGGTCAGCTCGTCCTTGTCGGAGAAGGCGATGCAGTGGACGACGAAGTCGAGACCCTCCGGGAAGACCTCGCCGGCACGCGCGAAGACGTCGTCGATCGAGGCCGGGTCGGTAACGTCGCAATGACCGACGACGTGCGCGTCGAGCTCTTTTGCCAGCGGCTCGACGCGCTTCTTGAGTGCGTCGCCTTGGTAGGTGAAGGCGAGCTTGGCACCGTGCGCCGCAGCGCTCTTGGCGATGCCCCAGGCGATCGATCGGTTGTTGGCTACCCCGAGCACCAGCCCGTTCTTGCCAGCCAGCAAACCGGTTCCGTCCGACATGACCCACCTTGACCTTAGGACCGCACGTTCCGCCCGACCCACGGGACGGCCATGCGGCCGGCATCCTTAGCGGACGCCCGGCGTAGGGGAAAGCCTTGTGCGCAGTGCAGTGCGGGTCTCAGGCCGTGCCGGCCTTCGCCTCGCGCCGGCGCCGCGCGTAGTCGGCGAGCGCGTCTTCGTCGTCTGCCGGTAGAACGATGGCGGTGGTGGCGATGAGATCGCCTCGGCTGCCATCCTTCTTCGGTAGCCCCTTGCCCCGCAGGCGGAAGGAGCGGCCGGAGCTGGTCATGGCCGGGATCTTCATCTCGACGGCTCCGGTCAGAGTCGGCACACGCAGCCCGCCTCCGAGCACCGCATCCTCCAGGGGAAGCTCGACGGTGACGCGCAGATCCGCACCGTCGACCTTGAAGCGGTCGTGCGGCTTGACGCGGATGGTGAGAAGGGCATCGCCCGGCTCCGAGCGAGGGCCGCCCTGTCCGCCGAGGCCGCGCAGCCGGATGGTCTGACCGTCGACAACGCCCTTAGGAATCATCACGTCGACGCCGCGTCCGCCTGGCAGGATCAGGCGCAGCTTCTCGTCCGCCGCGATCTGCTCAAGGGTTACTGCGAGTTCGGCCTGGACGTCCTCACCCCGCATCGGTCCCCGCCCCGGCCCGGCTCCGCTCGCGCGAAAGGCCTCTCCGAACAGCGAGGAGAAGATGTCCTCACCCATGCCGCCGCGAGCGCGCTGCATATGCTCGAAATCGAAGCCGCCACCGCCGCGTCCACCGCCGAAGCCGGAAAAGCCTTCGAAGCCGGTGGCGTGCGGCTTGCCCTCGGCATCGATCTCGCCGCGATCGAATTGAGCGCGCTTTTCCTTATCGCCCACCACCTCGTAGGCGGTGTTCGCCTCGGCAAACCGCTCCTTGGCCTTTGGATCCTTGTTCGAGTCGGGATGGTAGGCTTTGGCGAGCTTCCGGAAGGCTTTCTTGATCTCTGCCTCACTCGCGCCCTTCGGCACGCCAAGCACGTCGTAGGGGTTTCGCATCCAGGGTCTTGTCCAAGCGCAATCTGGCCGTACGGATACGGCCTCGTGGTCAGCCGTACAACGTGGGTGGTACGTGGCGGATGTGCAACGGCCTTCGCGGGTGACGAGGCGAGGTCAAGTGGTGGCGGGCTTGGCAGCGCTCTTGAGGCGCTTCAGCTCCCAGTTGCCGCCCGACGGCTTGCACCCTGTGCCACGCACGAAGCGGCTCGTCGCCGGCGCGATCACGGAGGCGAGGAAGTCACGGCAGATCTCGTCATTGTCGACGTAAGGCAGGCCAGTGGGATTCACCGAGCCGCGCATAGCGGTGTCGGGATTTTCCCACTTCACCGGCTTGCCGTTGCCTTGCGGATCGAGCGCCACGGCGAGGGCGGCGTGAGCCCGACGCCAGTCCTCATCGCCGAGATCCTTGCCGAATGTGGTGGGAGCCTTGGTGATGCTACCCGTGCTGACGGGCTCGCGGGCGGGGTCATCCTTCTGCTCGGCCTGGAACGAAAGGATCGGTCCGCTGCAGCCGCACAGGCTCGAGACGATCAGGCTCGACACTACCAGCGCGGCCGGTCTCCAACCTGCTGGGGTTTTACACTCGCGAAAACGCATTAAACCTGAACTCGCCACACCCCGTGACCGACGCTTCGGCGCTCCACGTCGGTGCCCCCCGACCCGGATGTCACGACAGAGGAGTAGAGCGTGGATCGGTTAAGAGACGGTGAGCCCGGTCTGCCTGCGGACTTCACTCTGGCGCGAGATCCCTGGGAGCTGTTTTCCGCGTGGATGGCCGAGGCCGAGGCCGCGGAGCCTGCCGATCCGAACGCGATGCAGCTCGCAACGGTCGATGCCGACGGCCTGCCGGACGTGCGCACGGTCCTTCTGAAGGGAGCGGACGAGGGCGGGCTGGTCTTCTACACCAATCTCGGATCGGCGAAGGGTGAGCAGCTTGCCCGCAATCCACAAGCTGCCGTGGTCTTCTACTGGAAGTCGCTGGGCCGGCAGGTGCGGGCGCGCGGGCCGGTGAGCCCGGTTACGGCGGAGGAGGCGGATGCCTATTTCGCCAGCCGCCGCCGCGAGAGCCGTCTCGGCGCCATCGCCAGCCGGCAGTCACGGCCGCTCGCTGACCGGCCGACGCTGATCGCTGCGGTCGACGCGCTCTCGGAGAAATATGGCGACGGCCCAATTCCGCGCCCGGAGACATGGTCGGGTTTTCGCCTCGCACCCGTCCAGATGGAGTTCTGGCAGAATGGTGAGTTTCGCCTTCACGACCGGGTGAGGTTCACGCGAGAAAGCGAGGGCTGGGGTCGCGCGCGGCTCTATCCCTGAGGCCTGCGGCCGTAAGAGCGAGGTGACGCGATGAGTTGGAATCCGGCCCTGGAGCCTGGCTGCCCCGATGCCATCGGCATCGACGCCATCGAGACGCTGATCGTGCCCCGCGCCCGCGACCTCGGCGGGTTCGAGGTGCGGCGCGCCCTGCCCTCGCCGAAACGGCAGATGGTCGGGCCTTTCGTGTTCTTCGATCAGGCCGGCCCGGCCGAGTTCGTGACCGGCAAGGGCGTCGATGTGCGCCCTCACCCGCATATCGGCCTCGCCACGGTGACCTATCTCTACCGCGGAGAATTTCAGCACCGCGACAGCATTGGCTCGAACCAGACCATCTTGCCGGGCGCGGTGAACTGGATGGTGGCCGGGCGCGGCGTGACCCATTCCGAACGCACCTCGGAGGCGACCCGTCTAGCGCCACACAGTCTCTATGGCATCCAGACCTGGGTGGCTCTGCCCGAGGACAAGGAAGAGGCTGCGCCGATCTTCGAGCACCACGGCAAGGACACCCTCCCGGTCATCGAGAGCGACGGTGTCCGCCTCCGCCTGATCCTCGGCCGCGCCTATGGCGAGACGGCACCGGCCAGCGTCTTCAGCGACACCTTCTATGCCGACGTCGTTCTGGAAGCCGGCGCGCGGCTGCCGCTGCCGACTGACCACGAGGATCGCGGCCTCTACATCGTCGAAGGCTCGGTCTCGATCGCGGGCCAGGTCTTCGAGGGCGGCCAGATGATGGTGTTTCGCCCAGGCGACGCCATTACCGTGGCCGCTGGCCCGCAGGGTGCACGTCTGATGGCGCTGGGCGGCGCGACGCTGAACGGGCCGCGCTACGTCTGGTGGAACTTCGTCTCCTCCAGCCGCGACAAGATCGAGGCCGCCAAGGAGGAGTGGCGGCGCGGGGCCTGGGGACAGGGCCAGTTCGACCTGCCGGCCGACGACCGGGCGGAGTTCATCCCCCTGCCCGGCTGATCGGCCCGCGAGGCTTATCTCAGTTCCAGCTGTGCAGAAGGATGCGCAGATCGTCGCCCTGACGCTCGATCACGTTCACCCAGTTGCCGCTGTATTGTTGCTGGCCTCCCTCGCCCGGGCCGGTCAGCGCCCAGGTGCCCGAGGCGACGAGGACCGTATCGCGCTCGAGCACGGACTGGACCGTGATCTTGTGCCCGTCGAAGCCCTTGGCGCGCAGGTCAGCGAAGAACGCGCCGATCGCGCTCGGACCATCGACAGGCGTGCCGCCGGCCGGCAGCACGCGACCCTCCGCGCTGTAGAAGGTTGCGAGCTTGTCGGTATCGCCGTTGTTGAAGGCTTCGTCCCAACGGTCGGCAGCGGCTTGGACATGCGCAGTCATATGATGGATCTCCCATGAACTTGGGTTGCAAACGCGGCTGTCGTGACGGCGAAGGCCGTGGCGGCTTGCCCTGGGCACGCCGCGTATCGACTGGTTGTGACCGCTTGGTTACAATGGGTACCGGGATGGGCACGGCTCGTCAACAGATGTGACCGCATGGTCACGAGCAGGGCCGCCAAAGCCAGTTCTCGGGGAGATCGAGTGTGATGGATGATAGCGACGAGGCCATCATCCAACTGACCGAGCGCAGGCGGCGCCATCTGCCCGCGGCGGAGCGCGAGCGCCTGATCGTCGAAGGAGCGACGCGGTTTTTCGCCAAGCATGGCTTCGAGGGCCAAACGCGCGAACTCGCTCGCGGCCTCGGCATCACGCACTCGGCGATCTTCCGCTACTTTCCGACCAAGGAAGCATTGGTCGATCGCGTCTACGAGCACGTCTATGTCAGCCGCTGGGATTCAGGCTGGACCGGCCTGATTCGGGATCGCTCGCTTGCCTTCGAAGACCGGTTGCTCCGCTTCTACGGTGATTATGCGGCTCGGGTCTTCGACTACGACTGGGTCCGGATCTTCGTGTTTTCCGGGCTGAAAGGCTACGACATCGCCCCGCGTTACCTCGCAACCGTGCGCGATGAGCTGATCCTGCCGATTGCCGAGGAGGTCCGGCACAATCTTGCCCTACCCGCCGTCGCGGATGTTCCGTTGACCGAGCGGGAGGTGGAGGCCGTCTGGGCGCTCCACGGCAAGGTGTTCTACCTGGCCATCCGAAAATTCGTCTATGGCGGTGTCATTCCCTCGGACCTGACGCAGACCATTGCCGACGACGTGCGCGTCTTTCTCGGCGGGATGCCCGAACTCGTCCGGTCGATCCCAGAACTCGGGGCAAAACGCTAGCTGCAGCGCTGCCCACAGGCCGTTTCGAACCGATTCGTGGGCTTAGGCGTTGCTGAAGTCCCAATAACGTGGAGGGACGTCATGAAATTCCGTTACCTGCTGCCCGTAGCCGGTATGCTGGCTCTGGCCGGTTGCAAGGACGAGAAGAAGGCTCCGCCACCCGCGCCTCCCGCTTCTCCGCCGGCTAACACCGCACCGACCACGCCGCCTGCGACGAACCCCGACGCTCCGAAGCCTGCAGCACCCAAGCCTTGATCTGAGTAGCGACAAACGCGCTCAGAGCGCCTCGAGGTCGGGACCCGCCGAGCTGGTATCAGCCGCTCGGCGGGTCCTTTCGATTCCGAATGACAAGAGCGCGGGTTACGCAAAGCCAACTCTGACGG
>NZ_BJZV01000018.1 GCF_007992215.1 Methylobacterium gnaphalii
GGAAGCCTCCGTAAAGATCTAAGAATGGGTGGGACGAAAGAGGAGTGGGTACGCCGAGCGTTAGGCGTACTTGGCGATGACCTTGTCGGCCTCGCCGCGCGGCACCTCTTCGTAGTGATCGAACTGCATCGTGAAGCTGGCGCGGCCCTGTGAGAAGGAACGCAGCTGGTTCACGTAGCCGAACATGTTTGCGAGCGGCACCATCGCGTTGATGACGTTGGCGTTGCCGCGCATGTCTTGGCCCTGGATCTGGCCGCGACGCGAGTTCAGGTCGCCGATGACCGAGCCGGTGTATTCCTCGGGAGAAACCACCTCGACCTTCATGACCGGCTCGAGCAGAACCGAGCCGCCCTTCTGAAGCGCCTCGCGCAGAGCAGCGCGGGACGCGATTTCGAAGGCGAGGGCCGACGAGTCGACGTCGTGGTAGGCACCGTCCACCAGCTCCACCTTGATGTCGACCACCGGGAAGCCGGCAAGCACGCCGGCACTGAGGACCGAGTTCAGCCCCTTCTCGACGCCGGGGATGTACTCCTTCGGCACCGCACCGCCGACGATCTTGGACTCGAACTGGAAGCCGGCACCCGGCTCGTTCGGCTCGACGACGAACTTCACGCGGGCAAACTGACCGGTACCGCCGGTCTGCTTCTTGTGCGTGTAATCGATCTCCTGACGGCGGGTCAGCTTCTCGCGATAGGCGACCTGCGGCTGGCCGATATTGGCCTCAACCTTGTAGGTACGCTTGAGGATGTCGACCTTGATGTCGAGGTGGAGCTCGCCCATCCCGCGAAGGATGGTCTGGCCCGATTCCTGATCGGTCGAAACGCGGAACGACGGATCCTCGGCAGCGAGTTTCGAGAGCGCGATGCCGAGCTTCTCCTGGTCGGCCTTCGACTTCGGCTCGACGGCGATCTCGATGACGGGCTCCGGGAACTCCATCTTCTCGAGGATCACAGCCTTGGACGGGTCGCACAGCGTATCGCCGGTGCGAGTATCCTTAAGACCAGCCAGGGCGACGATGTCGCCGGCGAAAGCCTCCTTGATGTCCTCACGGTTGTTGGCGTGCATGAGCAACATGCGGCCAACACGCTCTCTCTTGTCGCGCGAGGAGTTCAGCACGTTCGAGCCGGTCTCGACCTTGCCCGAGTAGACGCGGCAGAAGGTGATCGTGCCGACGTGGGGATCGTCCATGATCTTGAAGGCGAGCATGGAGAAGGGATCCTCGTCCGTCGGCTGACGGGTGGTCTCTTCCTCGGTCTTGAAGTCGATGCCGCTGACGGCGCCGCGATCCACCGGCGAAGGCAGGTAATCGACGACGGCGTCGAGGAGCGGCTGGACGCCCTTGTTCTTGAACGCCGAGCCGCAGAGCACCGGATGGAAGGCGCGAAGCTGCACAGCGCGACGCACGAGCTTGCGCAGCGTGTCGGCATCCGGCTCGACGCCGTCGAGGTAGGCAGCCATCGCGTCGTCATCGAGTTCGACGCAAGCTTCGATCAGCTTGGTGCGGTACTCGGCGGACTGATCGGCGAGTTCGGCCGGGATCTCTTGCTCTTCGAAGTTCGCGCCGAGCGCTTCACCCGACCAGACGATCGCCTTCATCTTGATGAGGTCGATGACGCCCTTGAAGTTGTTCTCGGCGCCAATCGGCAGCTGAAGGCAAACCGGCTTGCCGGCGACGCGCTTGACGATGTCGTCGACGCATTTGAAGAAGTCGGCGCCAATCTTGTCCATCTTGTTGACGAACACGACGCGCGGCACGTCGTACTTGTCGGCCTGGCGCCAGACGGTCTCGGTCTGGGGCTCGACGCCCTGGTTGCCGTCGAGCACGCACACAGCACCGTCTAGGACGCGCAGCGAACGCTCGACCTCGATGGTGAAGTCGACGTGACCGGGGGTGTCGATGATGTTCAGACGCTTCTCGCGCCAGAAGCACGTCGTCGCGGCAGACGTGATGGTGATGCCGCGCTCCTGCTCCTGCGCCATCCAGTCCATCGTCGCGGCGCCCTCATGGACTTCGCCGATCTTGTGGGACTTTCCGGTGTAGTAGAGGACGCGCTCGGTCGTCGTCGTCTTGCCGGCATCGATGTGAGCCATGATGCCGAAGTTACGGTAGTCCTCGATCTTGTGGCTGCGGGCCATCGGGGTCTCTCCGAAGAAGGTGCGAAATCGGCGAAGGGTGGCCGCTTACCAGCGGTAGTGCGAGAAGGCGCGGTTGGCTTCCGCCATCCGGTGCGTGTCTTCGCGCTTCTTGACGGCGTTGCCGCGATTGTTGGCGGCATCGAGCAGCTCAGCAGACAGACGCTCGACCATGGTGCGGTCGTTGCGGCCGCGAGCAGCCTGGATCAGCCAACGGATGGCCAGCGCCTGGCGACGCTCGGCCCGCACTTCCACGGGAACCTGATAGGTCGCGCCGCCGACGCGGCGGGACCGGACCTCGATCGCCGGGGCGACGTTCTCGAGCGCAGCGCGGAACACTTCGATCGGGTTGGCGCGGGCGCGGTTCTCGACGATCTCGAAGGCGCCGTAGACGATGCTCTCAGCAACCGACTTCTTGCCCTCGTACATGATCGAATTCATGAACTTGGTGAGCACGACGTCGCCGTACTTGGCGTCCGGGATGATTTCGCGCTTCTCGGCAGAGTGACGACGAGACATTGGGTTGAGCCTTGTATTCGTAAAATCGTCTTAAGCGCCCCGCGCAGGCCGCCTTAGCTCGTGAGCCGGCGACATCCTTACGAGGCCGTGGAAAAACGTGGTCGCGCCGAAGCTTACTTCGGACGCTTTGCACCGTACTTCGAACGACGCTGCTTGCGGTTCTTGACGCCCTGCGTATCGAGCACGCCGCGCAGGATGTGGTAGCGCACGCCCGGAAGGTCCTTCACGCGACCGCCGCGGATCATCACCACGGAGTGCTCCTGAAGGTTGTGGCCCTCGCCCGGGATGTAGCCGATCACCTCGAAGCCATTGGTGAGACGGACCTTGGCAACCTTACGAAGCGCCGAGTTCGGCTTCTTCGGGGTCGTGGTGTAGACGCGGGTGCAAACGCCACGCTTCTGCGGGCACGCATCGAGCGCCGGCACCTTGTTGCGGGCCTTTTGGGCCTTACGCGGCTGGGCGATCAGCTGGTTGATCGTCGGCATTCTCTGCCCTCATCCCTTGGGTCGCTCGGTGGCGCCCCTGATCATCGAACTCTCGGCCCCCAAGGGAGCCAACGGCAAAACGAATAACGCCATAGGCCGATAGCGGCCTTTGGCGCATTTGAGGCAGAGGATCACGCCGTATGAGGGCGCGTTCGTACCCACGGATCTGACAGAAGTCAGGTTATGTGAGCCTCGGCTTCGGCCCGGCGACGGTCATTTGAAGCAATGCTTCGCACCGTCGGAGACTCTTGGCCAACCGAAGTGACGCGTCTGTACGCGGGGATTCGGTACACGTCAACGGCCCGGCAACACATTCTTCGCGAGAGCACCGGGACTTAGCGTATCTCATGCGTTGGGGTCATCGCCCGGAAGAGGCGGAACGAAAAAGGGCGGCCCGCAGGCCGCCCTTCATCAGATTTATTGCAGGCGCCGCTTACTCGGCGGCGGCTGGTGGCAGCTCTCCGACCGAAGCCGGATTACGCGCGGCATGTTCGTCTGCACGCTGCTTCAGGATCAGGCCGTCGCGGCGGCGAGCGATCGACTTGATGTCGGCCACCAGCGAACCCGTGCCCGCCGGGATGAGCGAGCCGACGATCACGTTCTCCTTCAGGCCTTCCAGCGTATCGACCTTGCCGTTGACCGCCGCCTCGGTGAGGACGCGGGTGGTCTCCTGGAACGAGGCCGCCGAGATGAACGACTTCGTCTGCAGCGACGCCTTCGTGATGCCGAGCAGAACCGGCACGCCCTGGATCGGCTTCTTGCCCTCGGCGAGAAGCTTCTCGTTGAACTCCGCCAACTCGGTCCGGTCGATCTGGTCGCCCGGGATGATGTCGGAGTCGCCGCCGTCGGTGATCTCCACCTTCTGCAGCATCTGACGGACGATCACCTCGATGTGCTTGTCGTTGATGAGCACGCCCTGGAGCCGGTAGACCTCCTGGATCTCGTTGACGAGGTAGGCAGCGAGCTCCTCCACGCCCTTGATCGCCAGGATGTCGTGCGGCGCCGGGTTGCCGTCGACGATGTAGTCGCCAAGCTCGACCACGTCCCCGTCCTGCAGGTGAATGTGCTTGCCCTTCGGGATCAGGTACTCGACCGTCTCCGAACCGTCATGCGGCGTCAGCGACAGGCGGCGCTTGTTCTTGTAGTCGCGCCCGAAAGCAATCGTGCCGGACTTTTCGGCGATGATCGCAGCATCCTTCGGACGACGCGCCTCGAACAGCTCCGCCACCCGCGGCAGACCGCCGGTGATGTCGCGGGTCTTGGCCGATTCCGACGAGACGCGGGCCAGGATGTCGCCGGCCTTGATCTTGGTGTCGGGATCGACGCCGATGATGGCCTCGACCGGCAGGAGGTAGCGAGCCTCGGAGCCGCGCGGCAGCTTCACGGGCTTGCCCTCCGAGTCGACGATGACCATCGCCGGCTTGAGGTCGGAGGTGCGTGCCGAACCGCGCCAGTCGATGACGACGCGCTTCGAGATGCCGGTCGACTCGTCGGTGGTCTCAGTGATCGACTGACCGTCGTAGAGGTCCTCATAGGCAACGATACCGTCGACTTCGGAGACGATCGGACGGGTGTAGGGATCCCATTCGGCGATCCGCTGCCCGCGCTTGATCTTATCACCTTCGTCGACACGCAACTTGGCACCGTACTGAAGACGGTGAACCGCGCGATCGGTCCCGTCGGCTCCCACGATCACCACGGCCACGTTGCGGCCGGTAGCGATGAGGTCGCCGTCGGAGTTCTTCGCGACCGAGCGATTGCGGATCGCGATCGTGCCCTCGAAGCTTGATTCGATGAAGGACGAATCCGCGATCTGCGCCGCGCCGCCGATGTGGAAGGTACGCATGGTGAGCTGGGTGCCCGGCTCGCCGATCGACTGCGCCGCGATGACGCCGACGGCCTCGCCCATATTGACGGGCGTGCCGCGGGCGAGGTCGCGCCCGTAGCAGGTGGCGCAGACACCGCTCTTGGTCTGGCAGACCAGAACCGAGCGGATCTTGACCTCCTGGATGCCGGCGGCGGTGATTGCTGGCAGGTGCTTCTCTTCGATGGTCTCGCCAGCCGAGACGATGACACTACCGTCCTGAGCCGTCAGTTCTTCGGCGGCAGCGCGGCCGAGGATGCGGCTCGCCAGCGGAGCCACGACCTGACCCGCATCAATGATGGCGCGCATCTTGATGCCGTTGGTGGTGCCGCAATCCGTTTCGCGGATGACGGCGTCCTGCGCCACGTCGACGAGACGACGGGTCAGGTACCCTGAGTTCGCGGTCTTCAACGCCGTGTCCGCGAGGCCCTTACGGGCACCGTGGGTGGAGTTGAAGTACTCGAGAACGTCGAGGCCTTCCTTGAAGTTCGAGATGATCGGGGTCTCGATGATCTCGCCCGAAGGCTTGGCCATGAGGCCGCGCATCGCCGCGAGCTGCTTCATCTGCGCCGGCGAACCACGGGCACCGGAGTGGCTCATCATGTAGATCGAGTTGACCTGCTTGTCGGCGCCGTGCTCGTCCTTCTGCACGGACGAGATGCGGCCCATCATCTCCTGGGCAAGCTTGTCCGAGCACTTCGCCCAGGCATCGACGACCTTGTTGTACTTCTCACCCTGGGTGATCAGGCCGTCATTGTACTGCTGCTCATAATCCTTCACGAGCGCGCGGGTCGTATCGACGATCGACCACTTGTTCTCGGGGATGACCATGTCGTCCTTACCGAACGAGATGCCCGCCTTGAACGCGTGGGTGAAGCCGAGCGCCATGATGCGATCGCAGAAGATCACCGACTCCTTCTGACCGCAGTGGCGGTAGACGGTGTCGATCATCCCCGAGATCTCCTTCTTGGTCATCAGCTTGTTGACGACGTCGAAGGGCACCTTGGCGTGCTTCGGCAGCGCACCCGAGAGGATCACGCGGCCCGGAGTGGTGTCGTAGATCTTGGTCAGCGGTTCACCGTCCGGGCCGATGCCCGACCAGCGCCACTTGATCTTCGAGTGCAGCTTCACGGTTCCGGCCGCGAGCGCATGCTCCAGCTCACCGATGTCGCCGAACACACCCTGCATCGGATTCTGCTTGTTGTCGGGCTGATACGCGCCGACCAAGCCCTCACCGACAATGGAGAGGTAGTAGAGGCCGAGAACGATGTCCTGCGAGGGCACGATGATCGGCTGACCATTGGCCGGGTGCAGGATGTTGTTCGTCGACATCATGAGGACACGCGCTTCCAGCTGCGCCTCGAGCGACAGCGGGACGTGCACGGCCATCTGGTCGCCGTCGAAGTCGGCGTTGAACGCGGCGCAGACCAGCGGGTGCAGCTGGATCGCCTTGCCCTCGATCAGCTTCGGCTCGAAGGCCTGGATGCCGAGGCGGTGCAGGGTCGGTGCGCGGTTGAGCATCACGGGATGCTCGCGAATGACCTCGTCCAGGATATCCCAGACCTCGGGCTTCTCCTTCTCGACGAGTTTCTTCGCCTGCTTGACGGTGGCTGAGAAACCCTTGGCGTCGAGGCGCGCGTAGATGAACGGCTTGAACAGCTCGAGCGCCATCTTCTTCGGCAGGCCGCACTGGTGCAGCTTGAGCTCCGGGCCGACCACGATGACCGAACGGCCGGAGTAGTCGACGCGCTTGCCGAGGAGGTTCTGGCGGAAGCGGCCCTGCTTGCCCTTCAGCATGTCGGCGAGCGACTTCAGCGGGCGCTTGTTGGCACCCGTGATGACGCGGCCACGGCGACCGTTGTCGAACAAGGCGTCGACGGCCTCCTGAAGCATGCGCTTCTCGTTGCGGATGATGATGTCGGGCGCGCGCAGCTCGATCAGCCGCTTGAGGCGGTTGTTGCGGTTGATGACGCGGCGATAGAGGTCGTTCAGATCCGACGTGGCGAAGCGTCCGCCATCCAGCGGAACCAGCGGGCGCAGGTCCGGCGGGATGACGGGAACGACCGTCAGGATCATCCACTCGGGCTTGTTGCCGGACTGCTGGAACGCCTCAATGATCTTGAGACGCTTCATCAGCTTCTTGGGCTTCAGCTCGGAGGTGGTCGTCGCGATCTCTTCCTTGAGCGAGGTCGCGATGCCTTCGAGGTCGAGCTCCTGCAGAATCCGACGGATCGCCTCGGCGCCGATCATCGCCGTGAACGAATCCTCGCCGTATTCCTCCTGCGCGCGCAGGTACTCCTCCTCCGTCAGAAGCTGACGCTCCTTGAGCGGAGTGAGGCCAGGCTCGATGACGCAGTAGGACTCGAAGTACAGGATCCGCTCGAGGTCCTTGAGGGCCATGTCGAGCAGGAGGCCGATGCGCGAGGGCAGCGACTTCAGGAACCAGATATGGGCGACGGGGGCAGCGAGCTCGATATGGCCCATGCGGTCGCGACGGACGCGCGCCAGGGTGACCTCGACGCCGCACTTCTCACAGATGACGCCCTTGTACTTCATGCGCTTGTACTTGCCGCACAAGCACTCGTAGTCCTTGATGGGTCCAAAGATGCGCGCGCAGAACAGGCCGTCGCGCTCAGGCTTGAAGGTCCGGTAGTTGATCGTTTCGGGCTTCTTGATCTCACCGAACGACCACGAGAGGATCTTTTCGGGCGATGAGATCGAGATCTTGATCTGGTCGAAGCTTTGCGGCTGGGACTGCTGGTTGAAAAGGTTCATGACCTCTTGGTTCATGATCCGCTCCTTGTTCGCGTGAGACCCCGCGCCTGGGTGTCACGACTGAAATCCAAAAGGCGCCGCGTCCGTCGGGACGCCGCTGGCCTGGTCTCCCGGGAGGTACCACCCCTCCCCGCTCGAACCGTGCCGGCTCCGAAGACCCGGCACGGGAGCTGTCGTCCCTGCCTTACTCGGCCGCCTCGGCCGGCGGCTCGAGTTGATCGTTCGCGGTCTTCTTGGTGGAGGTGAGCTCCACGTTGAGACCGAGCGACCGCATTTCCTTGACGAGCACGTTGAAGGACTCAGGGATACCGGCCTCGAAGGTGTCGTCGCCGCGGACGATCGCCTCGTAGACCTTGGTGCGGCCGGCCACGTCGTCCGACTTCACCGTGAGCATCTCCTGCAGCGTGTAAGCCGCGCCGTAGGCCTCCAGTGCCCAGACCTCCATCTCGCCGAAGCGCTGACCACCGAACTGCGCCTTGCCGCCCAGCGGCTGCTGGGTGACGAGGGAGTACGGGCCGATCGAACGCGCGTGGATCTTGTCGTCCACGAGATGGTGAAGCTTGAGCATGTAGATGTAGCCCATCGTCACCTTGCGGTCGAAGGGCTCGCCGGTGCGCCCGTCATAGAGCGTCGACTGGGCCGACCGGTCGAGACCGGCCATCTCCAGCATCTGCTCGATGTCGGCTTCCTTCGCGCCGTTGAAGACCGGAGTCGCCATCGGCACGCCGCGGCGGACGTTGTTGCCGGCCTGGGCCAGCTCCTCATCGGACAAGCCTTCCAGCTCGGACGGCGAGTAGATCGCCTCCATCTCCGCGCGCAGCGGCTTGATGTCCTGGTTCTTGATGTAGGCATCCACCGCCTTGGCCACCTTGCGGCCGAGACCGGCAGCAGCCCAACCGAGATGGGTCTCGAGGATCTGGCCGACGTTCATGCGCGAGGGCACGCCGAGCGGGTTCAGCACGATGTCGGCATGGGTCCCGTCTTCCAGGAACGGCATGTCCTCGATCGGCACGATCCGCGAAACAACGCCCTTGTTGCCATGGCGGCCAGCCATCTTGTCGCCGGGCTGGATCTTGCGCTTCACCGCCACGAAGACCTTGACCATCTTCATGACGCCAGGAGGAAGCTCGTCACCGCGCTGCAGCTTCTCGACCTTATCAAGGAAGCGCTGTTCGAGGCGCTTCTTCGACTCGTCGTACTGCTTCTGCATGGCCTCGATTTCCGTCATTAGACGGTCCTCGACGACAGCGAACTGCCACCATTGCGAACGCGGATACTCGCTGATCTCCTCGCGGGTCAGCTTGGTATCCTTCTTGAAGCCCTTCGGACCGGCGATCGGCGACTGGCCGATCAGGACGTCGGCAAGGCGAGCATAGGTGTTGCGGTCGAGGATGGTCTGCTCGTCATCGCGGTCCTTCGCGAGACGCTCGATCTCCTCGCGCTCGATCGCCTGAGCGCGCTCGTCCTTGTCCACGCCGTGGCGGTTGAACACCCGGACTTCGACGATCGTGCCGGTCACGCCCGGGGGAACCCGGAGCGAGGTGTCGCGCACGTCCGAGGCCTTCTCGCCGAAGATGGCACGGAGGAGCTTCTCCTCCGGGGTCATCGGGCTCTCGCCCTTCGGTGTGATCTTGCCGCAGAGGATATCGCCGGCGTGCACCTCGGCGCCGATATAGACGATACCGGCTTCGTCGAGGTTCTTGAGGGCCTCTTCCGAAACGTTCGGGATGTCGCGGGTGATCTCCTCCGGACCGAGCTTGGTATCTCGGGCCATCACCTCGAATTCCTCGATGTGGATCGAGGTGAACACGTCATCCTTCACGATCCGCTCGGAGAGCAGGATCGAGTCCTCGAAATTGTAGCCGTTCCACGGCATGAACGCGACGAGCACGTTCCGGCCGAGCGCAAGCTCACCGAACTCGGTCGAGGGACCATCGGCGATGATCTCACCCTTCTTCACCGGCTCACCGACGCGAACCAGCGGCTTCTGCGTGATGCAGGTCGACTGGTTGGAGCGCTGGAACTTCTGCAGGCGATAGATGTCGACGCCGGGCTTGGTGGCGTCGGCCTCCTCCGTGGCGCGAATGACGATACGGGTGGCGTCCACCTGATCGACGATGCCCGAGCGGCGCGCAGCGATGGCGGCGCCGGAATCGCGGGCGACCACAGCCTCCATGCCCGTGCCAACGAACGGCGCATCCGAACGAACGAGCGGCACCGCTTGGCGCTGCATGTTGGAGCCCATCAGCGCGCGGTTGGCGTCGTCGTTCTCCAGGAACGGAATCAGCGCGGCTGCGACCGAAACGAGCTGTTTCGGCGACACGTCCATGAGGTCGACGCGGTCGGGCGTGACCACCATCACCTCGCCGGCGCGGCGGCAAACCACGAGATCCTCGGTGAGCTTGCGGTTCGCGTCCATCTGCGCGTTGGCCTGGGCGACGTGGTACTTCGCCTCTTCCATCGCAGAGAGGTACGAGACCTCGTTCGTCACCACGCCGTCCTTCACCTTGCGGAAGGGCGTCTCGATGAAGCCGTACTTGTTCACGCGCGCAAAGGTTGCGAGCGAGTTGATCAGGCCGATATTCGGGCCTTCCGGCGTCTCGATCGGGCAGATGCGGCCATAGTGGGTCGGGTGCACGTCGCGGACCTCGAAGCCCGCGCGCTCGCGGGTCAGACCGCCCGGGCCAAGCGCCGAGAGACGGCGCTTGTGGGTGACCTCCGAGAGCGGGTTGGTCTGGTCCATGAACTGCGAGAGCTGCGACGAGCCGAAGAACTCGCGCACGGCGGCGGCCGCCGGCTTCGCGTTGATCAGGTCCTGCGGCATCACGGTGTCGATGTCGACGGACGACATGCGCTCCTTGATCGCGCGCTCCATGCGCAGCAGACCCAGCCGGTACTGGTTCTCCATGAGCTCGCCGACCGAGCGTACGCGGCGGTTGCCGAGGTGGTCGATGTCGTCGATCTCGCCCTTGCCGTCGCGCAGGTCGACCAGAGCCTTGACCACCGCGAGCATGTCCTCCTTGCGAAGGGTACGCACCGTGTCTTCGGCATCGAGGTCGAGACGCATGTTCATCTTCACGCGGCCGACGGCGGACAGATCATAGCGCTCGCTGTCGAAGAACAGCGAGTGGAACATGGCTTCCGCCGTTTCGAGAGTCGGCGGCTCGCCAGGGCGCATGACGCGGTAGATGTCGAACAGCGCGCCCTCGCGCGCCGAGTTCTTGTCGACCGCGAGCGTGTTGCGGATGTAGGGACCGACATTGACGTGGTCGATGTCGAGAACCGGGAGCTCCTGAACGCCGACCTCATCGAGACCTTCGAGCAGCTTCTCGGAGATTTCGTCGCCGGCTTCGGCGTAGATCTCACCCGTCTTCAGGTTGACCAGATCTTCGGCGATGTACTGACCGACAAGGTCCTCGTTCGTCTGCTTGAGGAACTTGGTGCCCTTCTCGGAGATGAGGCGCGCGTTGCGCACGTTCATCTTCTTGCCGGCCTCGAGCACGACCTCGCCGGAATCCGCGTCGATCAGGTCGACGGTGGCCTTGAAGCCCTTCAGCCGCTCAGGGTCGAACGGAACGCGCCAATCCGCCTTGTCGCGGGTGTAGGTCACCCGGTCGTAGAAGGTCGAAAGGATCTCTTCGCTGTCGAGGCCCAGCGCGAACAGCAGCGAGGTCGCCGGGATCTTCCGCTTCCGATCGATGCGGACATAGACGATGTCCTTGGCATCGAACTCAACGTCGAGCCAGGACCCGCGATAGGGGATGATGCGGGCGGCAAAGAGCAGCTTGCCCGAGGAATGGGTCTTGCCCTTGTCGTGGTCGAAGAACACGCCCGGCGAGCGGTGCATCTGCGAGACGATCACGCGCTCGGTGCCGTTGACGATGAAGGTGCCGTTGTCCGTCATGAGCGGCATGTCGCCCATATAGACGTCCTGCTCCTTGATGTCCTTGACGGACTTGGCGCCGGTATCCGGATCGACATCGAACACGATGAGGCGCAGCGTCACCTTGAGAGGGGCCGCGAAGGTGATGCCGCGCTGACGGCACTCGTCGACGTCGTATTTCGGCTGCTCGAAGGTGTAGCGTACAAATTCGAGGAGCGCGGTGGCCGAGAAGTCGGAGATCGGGAAGACCGACTTGAAGACGCTCTGCAGGCCCTCGTCGCCGCGGCCGCCCTCGGGTTCGTCCACCATCAGGAACTGGTCGTAGGACGCCTTCTGAACCTCGATGAGGTTCGGCATCTCTGCCACTTCCTTGATCTTGCCGAAGTACTTGCGAATGCGCTTCCGACCGACCAGCGTATTGGCCATGTGATCTCGCTCCACCTACCCGCGTAAACGTGCCCGGGGAAAGTGCCCTTCCCGCTCCAGGCTGCGAGACGTGCCCCGCCGGACCGCCTCACTCGAACTGCAATCTCGTTCTTCTGCTGCCAGCGGAACCGCCCCGATCCGCAGGCCGCCGGAAGCGGCGTCAGCCCGCGAGCCGGTCGGGCTCGCGGGCGTCTGGTGCCGGCCTCTGTCGCAAGAGGTCGGAAACGATGGGCCGGACCCGGCCCATCTGGTTCTTACTTGAGCTCGACCTTGGCGCCGGCCTTCTCGAGAGCGGCCTTGAGCTTCTCGGCCTCGTCCTTGGCAACGCCTTCCTTGATCGGCTTCGGAGCGCCCTCGACGAGGTCCTTGGCTTCCTTGAGGCCGAGGCCGGTGATCGCGCGGACCTCCTTGATGACCTCGATCTTCTTGTCACCAGCGGCGGCAAGAACGACCGTGAACTCGGTCTGCTCTTCAGCAGCGGCAGCACCACCACCAGCAGCAGCCGGGCCAGCAGCAACGGCAACGGCAGCAGCGGCGGAGACGCCCCACTTCTCTTCGAGCATCTTGGCGAGGTCAGCGGCCTCGAGGACAGTCAGCGAGGACAGGTCGTCGACGAGCTTGGCGAGATCAGCCATGTGTGATTTCCTTATAGATCGGTTTGAACGGTTTGATTTTAAAGGGCAACTGCCTCAGGCAGCCTCGTCCTTGGTGGCATAGGCCCCGAACACGCGGGCGAGCTTGGCCGCCGGTGCGTTGACAACCTGGGCGATCTTGGTCGCGGGAGCCTGGACCAGGCCCACGATCTTGGCGCGCAGTTCGTCGAGGGACGGCAGCGAGGCGAGCGCCTTCACACCGTCCGGGTTCAGGGCAGTCGTTCCCATGGCGCCGCCGAGGATCACGAGCTTGTCGTTGGCCTTGGCGAAATCCACCGCAACCTTCGCAGCCGCGACCGGATCGCTCGAATAGGCGAGCAGGGTCGGGCCCTTCAGGAGGGGCTTGATGGATGCGACGTCCGTGCCATCGAGAGCGATGTTGGCGAGGCGGTTCTTGGCGACCTTCACGGTGGCGCCGGCCTGCTTCATCTGCGAGCGCAGCTTCTGCATGTCGGCGACCGTGAGGCCTTTGTAGTGGGCCACGACGACGACGGCGTTCGTTTTGAACACGCCGTTGAGCGTCGAGACGAGATCAGCTTTTGCTGTTCTGTCCACCTGGGCTCTCTCCGGTTCTGGCGGAACCTCGAGGAGGGTCCGCCGGTTGCAACATGCCGCCCGGAAACGGTCTCGGCGAAAAGCCGGAACCGTCCGAACGACGCTTCACGGCCCTGTCCCCTGACGCCGTGCTGGAAGCACGCCGGCATGGGCGAGATGGTTCAAACCGATGCCCTACCACTCGCGGGAACCGCGATGGGCGAGGCGTGTCGAAAACTCGGTCTTCCCCGTCTGTGCAGGCGCTTTCAGGATTAAGCCGGCAAGCCGGCCCCTGCAGTCTCGGACAGGACATGGCCGGACGAGGCTTCCGAGGCATCTGCCCCGAAGTCCTTCCGGCCATCGCCGCCCGGTTTCCCGGACGACATCTCAAGCGGAAATCGGCCGATGGGCCGAACTCCTTCAAAAGAGTGAATTCGTGGAGGGCGGTGTATAGAGCCTAGCAAGCCGCCTGCCAAGGCCCTGAACACAGCAAAACGGTCGCAACCCGAACATGTGCCAGGTGGCGGTCCAAAACCGTGGAGCGCGGCTCGCGGCGCAAGACGTTCGAATCACAAGCAGGCGCGACGCGCAGAACGCGATGGTGCTTCATCATCCCCTGCGGCTGCAAGGAAAAACCGATTCGGGCCTCCGCGCGATCAGGCACGGGCAGCTGGCTCAATGGCCGCCCTGGCTTTTCGCAAAAGCGGCTCGCTGTGCCGGAGTTGCATCGCTTTGGTGCAGCCGCTTCCAGTCTTCGTAAGGCATGCCGTAGACGTGCTCGCGGCTTTGATCCTTGCTCATGGTGAGGCCGCGCTCGTCCGCAGCGTCCTTCAGCCAATTCGACAGACAATTCCGGCAGAAGCCTGCGAGATTCATCAGATCGATGTTTTGCGCATCTGGCCGCTCGCGCAGATGTGCAACCAGTCGTCTGAAGACGGCAGCCTCGAGTTCGGTCTGCGTTTTCGCGTCAATTCCGTCCATGTCGGCACCTCAATGATGACCATGATCTGGCACTAGTTCGCTCCCATTCCAAGCTCACAGGCTGATCGTGCGGGAGCGCATCGCGAACATCCGCGGTTCGCGCCTTATGAGAAGGCCGGCTTCACGGTTATGCGGCTTGCGTGAACCCCGATGGGCCTCGCGTTTCCGATGAGGCGCGATGTTATGCCCAGCCAGACCAGCGGCTGTCAGCAACCGTTCGTCATGAGCGGCTGCATCAGCCGGGCGAAGCGCTGGGCCCATTCCTCGATGCCGGCATCGTTCAGCAGAAGATCCTGGCGGATCTCGACGAGTGCGTTCGGAAGCCCGCGGGCCGTCGCATGTCGGTCGACAGTGTCGCCAGGCAGGCCTCCGCCGTAGGGCGCGTTGTCGCCCACGGTAAGGCCGGCTGGATCGGCCCGCAGGCCCTGGATCAACGGCCGGCTCAGGCGCTCGTCACGGTCGTACAGGATACCGACCTGCCAGGGGCGCTCAATGCCTCGCCAGTAGCGGGTGAAGCTGTGCATGGTCAGGATCATCGGTGGTGCACCGGCAGCCTCCGCCTCTGCGACGGCTGCATCGATCGCTCGATCGTACGGCGCATAAAAGCGACGGATGCGCTCAGCGACGCCGTCCGCGTCGATCCGGGCATTGCCCGGAACGATCGCTCCGTCCGAGAGCCGCATGACCAGGGTCGGATCCTTGCGACCACGGTTCGGGTCGATCACCAACCGCGAGAACATGGTCAGGATGGCAGGCACGCCGAGCAGATCGGCCAACCGTCGTGTTACCGCCGCAGCGCCGATATCGTAGGCGATGTGGCGGGCGAATTCGTGCTCGGCGACGCCGAGGCGACCGAGGTCGTCCGGCACTGCGTTCGAAGCGTGGTCGCACAGGAGCAGCAGGCCGCCTTGCGGATTGCCAGGGATGATCTCGACGGGATGCTCGGGACGTTCGAGGGATTCGGGGGCGGTGCGGAGGGCGGCGGATGTCGGCATGGGGCTTATCTGGGCCGGCAGCTCGTATTCAGTAGTCCCGGAGCCATGCATGATCGGTGCTCGTCTAATGTCGAGCCAAAATCTTGCCGTGGCCGCGCGGCTCGGGCATGGCACGAGCAGAAAAGGTTTTTGAAGAAACCGCTGCGAGGACGCCTGCATGACCGCCCCCTCCCCTGACACGCCCGCCATCCGTGAGCTGCTCGGGAGCCTGCTCGACGCCGGCATCGCGGCTGCACATCCCCGCAAGTGCCTGGTCGGCCACCTGCCGCCGCCGGTACCGGGCCGCCTGATCATCCTCGGCGCCGGCAAGGCGGGAGGCAGCATGGCTGCGATGGCGAGCCGGTTCTATCGCCAGGAGCATGGCGTTCCGGAAGAGCGCATCCTCGGTCTCGCCGTGGCGCGCCACGGCTATGGCGAGGACGCGCCCGGCATCCGCATGGTTGAGGCCGGTCACCCCGTGCCGGACGCGGCTGGCATAGAGGCAACGAGGGAAGCCCTTCGGATCGCGTCGCTGGCTGGACCCGACGATGAGGTGTTGGTGCTGCTGTCGGGAGGAGGCTCGGCAAACTGGATCGCGCCCGCCGGCAATCTGACGCTCGAGGAGAAGCAGGGCATCACCAAGGCGCTGCTGCGCTCCGGCGCGCCGATCAACGAGATCAACGCGGTGCGCAAGCATCTCTCCCGGATCAAGGGCGGCCGCTTGGCCGTCGCGGCGCAGAAGGCGCGCAGGATCTTGACGCTCGCGATCTCCGACGTGCCGCATGACGACCCCTCGGTGATCGCTTCCGGTCCGACCGTGCCCGATCCCTCGACTTTGGCCGAGGCGCTGGCTATCTGCGAGCGCCGCGGCATCCCCTTGCCGGATTCGGCGCGGGCTCTCCTCACCGATCCGAGCAACGAGACGCCCAAGGCTGGCGACCTGGCCTTTGCGCGGTCCGAGTACCGCATCGTCGCCCGCCCCATCGACGCCCTCGAGGCGGCGGCGGCTGCCGCGCGGGCTGCCGGCTATGAGCCGGTGATGCTGGGCTCCGATCTGGAAGGCGAGGCGCGCGAGGTGGCCGCCGACCATGCCCGGCTCGCGCGCGAGATGAAGGCGTCGGGCCGCAAGGTCGCACTGATCTCCGGGGGCGAACTTACGGTGACGATCCGGGGCGAGGGAGACGGAGGGCCGAACCAGGAATACGCGCTCGCCCTCGCGCTGGCCCTCGACGGCGAAGAGGGCATTGCCGGAATCGCTGCCGACACGGACGGCACCGATGGCGGCCGTGGCAAGGCGACGGACCCAGCCGGCGGCCTGATCGATTCAACAACCCTGGCCCGCGCACGCGAGCAAGGGCTCGATCCTGCGGCGATGCTTGCAGACAACGATTCGACGCGATTCTTTGCGACGATCGGCGACCTCGTTCAGCCCGGTCCGACGCGCACCAATGTCAACGATTGCCGCATCATCCTCGTTGGCTGAGCCCTTGCCTGAGGCACCAAGGCGCCGCGGCTGCCGGATGGGCCGCAGGTTTGCCATGGCCGGTATGCTGGCCCTGGGATGGCTGTCTACGGTTGATCCAGCGTCGGCCGATCTGCGCATGTGCAACCTCACCGGCAGCAAGGTCGGCGTGACGCTCGGCTACCGCGACCCGCAAGGCTGGGTCACCGAAGGCTGGTGGGATTTGAAGCCGAAGGATTGCGGAACGCTGCTCAAGGGCACGCTGACCGCCCGGTTCTACTACGTCTACGCCGTCGACTTCACGCGGGGCGGCGAGTGGAGTGGGCGCGCGATGATGTGCACGAAGGACACGGCCTTCACCATCCGCGGCGTCGAAGACTGCCTCGCGCGAGGCTACGACCGCAATGGTTTCATCGAGGTCGATACCGGCGAGCAGAAGAGCTGGACGATCCAGCTTACCGATCCCGGCCAGCGTCTCGGCGGCCAGCCGTAGAGCAGTCGAAAAAAGGGCGGACACTCGTCTGAGTGCCCGCCCGCGATACCTTGAACCGAGTAGCTGGAATACTACGGGAACTTATAGCTGAAGCCAGCGCGAACCATGTTGCCTTCGGTTCTGAAGCGCGATGTGGCGCTGAGGCCGGCGCCGAAGGCGTCCGTCACGTTGACGTTCTTGCTGCCGAGATCGAAGTGAATGTACTCGGCCTTAAGGGTCGTGGTCCCCCCGAGATTGATACCCACCAGCTTCAGCACGCTCAGGTTGCTCAGGAAGCTGTCGGTCGGGATGGCATACTCGATGCCGCCGCCGAAATTGTAACCGACCTCATTGCCGCCGTTGCCACCGTCGGCGATGAGACCGCCGCCCACGAACAAGCTGTGCCCGTAACGGACATGACCGATGGCAGCACCGCCGGTCCCGTAGACGAGGAGGCGGTCGAAGGCATAGCCGATACGGCCATTCGCCGTCGCGAGCCAATCGAGCTGCTGCGTGTAGGCGTTGACGGTGCCGATGGCCCCGACCGGCGTGCCGTTGACGAAAGTGGTCCGCCGAAGATCGGTCCAATCGGCGTCGATCGCCGCGCCGATAACGAAGCCCGAGCCGGGCGTCAGCTGGTAATTGATACCGAAACCACCGCCGAAATTCGCGAAATCGTCTCTCGTTCTCGGAGAAACGACGCTCGGGATGATACCGGCCGTGATCAAACCTGCCGCGAGCGGTTCGTTGGCGGTCGTGGTGATCCGCTTCCGATCGTTGAAGGTGTAGGCGGTGTGCGTCCCGATGTAGACGCCTGACCAGGTGAACACCGGAGGTGGCACGAAGACGGGCGGCGGCGCGGCGCGGCGCGGCAGGTCGGCAGCGGAGGCGGCGCCTGCGATGAGGGCGAGCGCGGTGCTCGCCAGAACAACCATCTTCATGAAAATCACCCTTTCCGGGATCGAATACTGTCGAGACCGTACGGCGACGCTTGTCCCTCAGATATGACTCCTGAGCCACAGTGTGGCGCAAAGTGATCGAGCACGGGTTCATACGTCCTGTCCGGGCAGCGTATTTCCGGACTGAAGACGCCGCGCAGAGCCAGCAACGCCCCTCATTCGGCGGCAGACCGTGCTGTCGATACGGGCACAGCACCTTGACGCGGACCCTGCGACAGGTCTTGTGGCGCCCACGTCCTTGTCCGGCCGCAGGTGCGCTTGCACCGCTTCAGTGCCGGGCCGTTCCCGCGGTCGCAACGACCTCCGCCGGGTCCTAGAACGGGCATGGAGGAAGCCAGAGTGAAGCGCGCACGCCGTACCAAGATCGTTGCCACGTTGGGCCCGGCCTCCGACACGCCGGAGATGATCGCAAAGCTGTTTCATGCCGGCGCCGACGTCTTTCGGCTCAACATGAGCCACTTGGCCCGGGAGAAACTGCCTGAAAAGGTCGAGGTCATCCGGACCATCGAGCGCGAGGCCAAGCGGCCGATCGCGATCCTGGTAGACCTGCAGGGCCCGAAGCTGCGCCTCGGCACTTTCGCTGAAGGCTCCGCACAGATCGAGCAAGGCGCGACCTTCGTTCTCGACAGCGATCCGACGCTCGGCGACGTCAACCGTGTCTACCTTCCGCATCCGGAGATTCTCGCTGCGGTCGAGCCGGGACACGCCGTGATCATCGATGACGGCAAGCTCAGGCTACAGGTCACCGAGGTGAGCGAGGGTCGTGCGGTCACGCGGGTCGACGTCGGCGGCCGGATCTCGAACCGCAAGGGCGTTTCGCTGCCGCATACGGTGCTGCCGGTGCCGGCGATGACGGACAAGGACCGTGCCGATCTCGAGGCCGGGCTCGCCGCCGGAGCCGATTGGATCGCCGTCTCCTTCGTGCAGCGCCCCGAGGACATCGCCGAGGTCAAGGCTATCGCCGCTGGCCGCGCCTTGATCATGGCCAAGATTGAGAAGCCGCAGGCGCTCACCCGCCTCGACGAGATCATCGAGGTCTCCGACGGCATCATGGTCGCCCGCGGCGATCTCGGCGTCGAGATGCCCCTGGAGCAGGTGCCGGGCGTTCAGAAGCGGATCACCCGCGGCGCGCGCCGGCTCGGCAAGCCGGTTGTCGTCGCGACGCAGATGCTCGAATCGATGATTACGGCACCGGTGCCGACGCGCGCCGAGGTTTCCGACGTGGCGACCGCCGTGTACGAAGGTGCCGACGCGGTGATGCTCTCGGCGGAGAGCGCGGCCGGTGCCTATCCGGTCGAGGCGATCCTCATGATGAGCCGCATCGCCGAACAGGTCGAGCGCGACGCCCTGTACTGGACGATCCTGACCGCTCAGCGGTCAGAGCCCGAGGCAACCGACTCCGATGCCATCGCGGCGGCGACGCATCAGATCGTCGAGGCCTTGAACCTCCGTGCCGTCATGGCTTGGACGAGCTCCGGCTCCACCGTGCAGCGGCTCGCGCGCTCGCGGCCGAACGCCAGCATCATCGCACTGACGCCGAAGCGCGAAACCGCCCGGCGTCTGGCCATGGTCTGGGGCACACACCCGATCGTCACGAAGGATGCCAGCGACGTCGACGACATGGCGTTCCGCGCCGCCAAATTCGCGATCCGTGAGGAATTCGCGGCCGTCGGGGATCAGGTGATTGTCGTGGCGGGTGTGCCGTTCGGCTCGCCCGGTGCCACGAACATGGTGCGGATCGCCCACGTGACTCGCGACCACGCGGCACAGGTGTAGGGCTGTTTTCGGCCCATCACCGCGTACGACGAGCGTAGCGAAGCAATCCAGCACGATAGGCCGAGGTGGCTTATGGTGACTTGGATTGCTTCGGCCTCGCCTCGCAAGGTCGGTCGAGCCTTGTTTGCGGTAGCGCGCTCGGGCAGCCGCGCAGCCAGCTCAGAGATCGCGCCCGTCGACGTCGGGCGCTAGGCGATCGATCGCCGTCTTCAGCACATCCCATTGCGGATAGATCGCCTGGGCCCGACGAAAGGCGTCCAGGGCGCGGCGCTTGTCGTCATCAGCGAGGTAGAGCTTGCCGAGCGCGGCCCAGGCCTCGAAATGGCGGGGCTCAAGCACCAGGGCACGTTCAAGATCTGCGATGGCGCTCGACGAGTCGGATAGCCGCCAGAACAGCGTGGCGCGCCGGCTCCAGCCCTCAGACCACGATGGCTCCAGGGCCATGGCCCGATCCATCAATTCGACGGCGAGTGGCAGGTCGTTGCCGGCCATCGCCTCGCGGGCGCGCTCGGTCAAAAGGTCGACGGTCGCGCTTCCCGAGCGTGCAAGGCGTCGCTCGATGAGCCCGGCGATACCCTTGGCCTCGGCGGGATCGTCCGCTTCCTTGAGGCGGGCATAGAGGTCGTCGAGAGAGACCGGAGGATGCGCCTTGCGCTCCTGCTCCGGCGTTGGCTTGGGCCCAGCGGCAAGGAGCGGCCCTGCCGACATCGCCGTCAATCCGACGGCGAGCAGGACGCGGGAGAGGGCCGAAGTGCCGGTTCGCGCAAGCATCATCGTCCCGAGGCTGTCACGCCGCGGGCCCTGCCGTCAACGCGCCCACGTGACACGCGGGCGCGGCATCGGCGAAGCGGTTCAGCCCTGGCGAGCCTTGAAGCGCTTCTGGGTCTTGTTGATGACGTAGACGCGGCCCTTCCGGCGCACGAGCTGGTTGTCGCGGTGACGGCCGCGGAGCGACTTGAGCGAGTTGCGGATCTTCATCGATGTTCACTCGGCGCGGGCTGCCCGGCCGCCTGTCGTTTGGGTATCGTGAGGAACGGGATGCCGCGAGGGCGCCCCGGCGATGGCAGATCACGCATCGCGGAAAGACGGTGCCCTTACCAGAGACACGGCAGCACAGGCAAGGCTGCCGAGCTCTTGAATGCAATGACTCTGGAGCAGTGGGCGCCGAGGCGGCACCGTACCGCCATATGCCGTGTCAGGAACCCGCTGCCCCTCCAAGCGCGCGGCGCTCGAACCAGGCAGAATCGCTCAATCACGCCTCAGCGCCACCCGGCGCCAGGACGCTCACGGACCGCGCCTCTCGGACCAGCAGTTCGGCGACGCGTTCCGGGGCTTCCTCGTGGGCCAGGTGCCCCAACCCGCTCATCAGTTCAACGCGGGCATCCCGCAGCCGGTCACGCACCGCAAAACCGGTCTCAGGCAGGATCGCACGATCCTCGCTGCCGACGACGAGCAACAGGTGCTGCTTCAGCGCCGGCAGATCCTGGCCGAGGGCTTCGAGATCCCAGTTCGTCATCATCCCCAGCGCACCGGCGACGTGACCGGATCTGGCGAGGAGAAGCTTGTAGAGATCCAGCCCGGTCGCATCGAGGCGTGAGCCGGTGCGGTCGATGAGCCGCTTCACCGCCGCGCGATCGGCGACCCAGGCGAGCAATTTCGGCGTGACCGCATTGCGAAACAGCATCCGCGCCATGGGCGGGAACAGGCGGCTCGCGGCTCCGGGCGATGGCGCCAGCGCCCCGTTCAAGGCGATGAGCAAGCGCGGGTCGATCGTGCCATCGAGGCACATCCGGCAGAGCAAGGCGGCCCCGGCGGAATGTCCTGCCGCCACGGCCAGTGGGACGTCGAGCGTGCGCAGCAGCCCGGCAACCGCCCTCGCGATCCCTGGAAGGGAGAGGTCTTCCGCGGGCAGCGGGTCGCTGAAACCATGGCCAGGCAGATCCGGCGCGATGACGCGGAAGTCCTTGGCGAGGAGCGGCGCGAGTGTCCGCCAGGAATGCGTGGCCGCGCCGATGCCGTGAAGGAGCAGCAGCACAGGTGCCTGGCGTGCACCGAATTCCTGCACGTGCCAGCGCAACGTGCCGGCCTCGACGAAACGGCTCGCGGCCCGGTTTGGCCAATCGTGGCCGTCGCGCTCCCAATCGGGGCGTTCTTCCTTGAGGAACGGCATGTCGGCCTCAGGTGATCGCGGCCCCGGCCGCAGCGCCCTTGCCGATCGCATCGGCAGAGCGCAGCGGAATGTAGTGCGCATCGGCGGTATCCGGGAGGCGTCGGGCGTGCCCCGGTGGCGTCGAGGAGCGTGCGCGGGCCAAACAGTGTCGCTCAGCGGGCAGCCCAGCCGCGATGGCGCGTCAGCTCAGCCGCAGTCGCGCGAAGTCGAGCTCGATCTCGACGGATTCCGTGAGGTAAGCCAACGACTTCTGGTCGAGCGCAGCGCCGCGCAGGCGCTTGCGCAGCTCGGCGGTGTCGGCGAGTGCATCGCCGGAGAGCCTGCCAGCGGGGATGAGCCGCTTCAGCATCGGGCTCAGGAGCGCATCGCGATCGTAGCCGCGATGGGCCGCGAGGCGGCGGATGCGCAGGATGAGCGAATCGAAATCCAGATCGCCAGCCTGGTAGCTGTCTTTCGGGCTGCGATGAGGTCGGGGCAGCATGAACGGAGGTTCCTTCGATCCACCGTAACTGTCATCCGGCAACCGTCACCAATTCGTTCAGACCTGAGGTTTGATTGTGCCGGGTGACGCAGAACCGCCAATTGGTACGGTTTCGGTCGCGTCTTCGGTCCTGGGGAAGGATGGTGGTGGGCAGTGACGGGCTCGAACCGCCGACATTCTCGGTGTAAACGAGACGCTCTACCAACTGAGCTAACCGCCCCGACCACGCGGGGAGCGTTACGAAAAACGTCTCCGTTCTGCAAGCGCCGCAGCGGTGCGACTCAGTAATGCGGGGGCGGCGGCTCGGCGCCGCCGGTGGCGCCGCGGGCGGAGGCCTCCTCGATCTGGGCCTCGAGGCGCTGCACAACGCGCACCAGCGCGTCGATCTTCTTCCACTGGGCCGTGATCGTCGCGTTGAGATCCTCGATCGTCGCCTCCTGCTCGGTGAGGCGGATTTCGAGGCGGTCGATGCGGCCATGCGGGTCGTCGGTCATCGGGTCTCGCTCGTCCTGCTGCAGGCCCATTTTATCCGAGACGAGCGCCGGCGTCTCCGCGAGCGGTGCGCTCCGGAGGCATGGGGTGACGCGGGACGCCGTGGAACCACGGCAAGCTTGCATTAGAAACGACGGTCCCCCGGCGTCCCGCGGCAGGCGGCCCCAGGATCGGAGCCGTCGGCCGGTTTTTCGTCGCGGTGTCTCCAACCGAATTCGGCCTGCGAGTAGACGTTTCCGGGTCGTGATGCCCCGGGTTGCCACAAAAGGGTCTGTCCCAGCCTACTGCCCCGTAGTGAGCAGCGCCGCAGTTCACTCGCACGTCCCAGAGTCGGGTCACGGGACCGGTCATTTCCTCCCGGTGCGCGTAATCGCTAACCGTGCCCTGTCCGAGAGCGGCGTCTCGCCGAACCGGCCGCCCGGAGCGAGGGGACCGAACCCCCACCGCAGGCACCGCCCCGCCTCCCATCACGCCTCCGGTCGGTCACCGGTTGCGCACCCCGAAAGTCCGGGAGGCGAGTGGCCGCAAACAATCATAGAATAGGATTTTTGTCAAGTTGCGGTGCGGCGGCCGATCCTTGCCTACAGGGCGAGGAGGCGATCCGAGGCATGGTAGCCTGGGCCTCCAGCGTGACGCTGCCCCGCCGCCCCCTGCTAGGCCAGGTCCGTGGCGAGGGCGGAAGGATCCGGCTCTAACGCGTCTCTTCCGGGGTATGCCCAGGACGCTCCTCCAGCCCGTGGCCCAGCGCGACGCGCTCGTCGAAGACGAAGCAGTCGCCGCGCCAGCGGCTCTCGGCCTCGGGCACGGTCTCGAGGTATTTCAGGATGCCGCCCTTGAGCAGGTGGACATGCGCGAAGCCGCGCTCCTTGAGATAGGCCCCGGCCTTCTCGCAGCGGATGCCGCCGGTGCAGAACAGCGCGACCTCCTTCTGCTCGGCCGGATCGAGCCCGTCCGCGAAGGCGCGAAACTCCGAGAACGTCCGGGTGCCGGGATCGACCGCGCCCTCGAACGTGCCGAGCGCCACCTCAAAGGCGTTGCGGGTATCAACGAGGAGCAGGTTCGGCCGCGCCAACAGCGCGTTCCAGTCCTCGGGCGCGACGGTCTCGCCGGCTCCGCGCGTCGGATCGGTGCGGCCGCCGTCGAAAGTGACGATCTCGGGCTTCAGCTTCACCTTGAGCCGGCGGAAGGGCGGCGCCTCGGCGGTCGAGAGCTTGCATTCGAGATTGTCGAGCCGGCCGCCGAGCAGCGGGCCGCTGCGAAGCTCCGCCAGAAAGGCGTCGATCGCCTCGGCCGAGCCCGCGACGGTGCCGTTGATCCCCTCCCCCGCCAGCAGCAGCGTGCCGGTGATCCCGAGCGACTCGCAGAGCGCCTGCAACGGCGCCTGCAACGCGGCGGCGTCGGGCAGGGAAACGAACTGGTAGAGGGCTGCGACGGTGTGGGGCATGTCATTGGGGGTTTAGCAGCGGTGCGACGCCGGTGGAACGCGCGCGGGTGCAGACTGGGCCATCCCAGCCGTTCCCTCATCCTGAGGTGCTGGCGTTCAACGGCAGCCTCGAAGGTCTCCTTCGAGCCCCTCCTGAGGCGAGCACCTCAAGGCCAAGAAAGCGGGCGGGATCGGCTATGAACTGCTTGAATAGCAGCCTGGAAGTTTAGAGCGGTTTTTCTACTACTGAACCAATAGCAAAACTCTCCCCAACTCCATTGACTTTGATCCCGAAAATATGAAATGTTGAAAAAGAACTTCCTCCAATGTCTTCATACGACAATTTAGCTTTCAAATCTGGTATATTGTCGAAATCTGAAAAATTACCCGTCTTTGCAGACAATAAAAAAATTGAAGATACAATTACTTTGTAAGATGTCGGAATAATCGCACCGCAAACTGACGGGCTCTGCGTTCCATTCAAAATGTATCCGACATTCTGAGTAAATTCTCCATTTTTATTGAATCCAAGTTTAATATCTTTGCGAATTTCAAGGGCATGGAAATTTCCATTCTTAATAATACGTAAGTCATAATTTGACATTTGAGATAAGACATCAATATAAGCAGCCATTCGATCAAATTCAAAGGACCACTCGATCTTCACGTTCTTGGCGGCGCCCAGGCCAACGTTGGTAATTCTCAGGCAGGACGAAAAATCGCTGTTCTCAGCACTGGAAACTTTTTCTGCTATCGGCTGCCAACTTAGGGGTACAGGGTTGTCTTTTGTTATTGGTTTACCCGAGAAATCCAACCGTGAAAAAACGAGCTCAGGGCGAAATGTAGTCTCACGCTGCTTGTTGACTTCGCTGACGTTCCAAACCGCAGCAATCGCTGCAATTGATGCAGCCAATGCGGATATCAGCGATACAATCCGATCCGCATTTAGCACAATATCTGGCCTTTGCATCCAAAGAGACTGGCGGCTCTTATTTTGATTTAATGCGCCTCATCCCAATTCCCAGCCGCCCGCGCCTCCACCACCAGCGGCACCTTGAGGGACACCGCCGGGGCCGGGGCCTCGACCATCACTCGCTGGATCACTGGGATCGCCTTGTCGATCTCCTCCTCTGGCGCCTCGAAGACCAACTCGTCGTGCACCTGCAGCAGCATGCGCACGTTGAGCCGTTCGGCCTTGAGCGCGGCCTCCATGCGGATCATGGCCCGGCGGATGATGTCGGCGGCCGTGCCCTGGATCGGGGCGTTGATGGCCTGGCGTTCCACCGAGGCGCGCTCGTTCGGGTTGTTGGAGCGGATCTGCGGGTAGTGGCAGACGCGGCCGAACAGCGTTTTCACGTAGCCGTGCTCGCGGCAGGACCTCTTCGTGCTGTCGATGTAGTCGCGGATGCCGGGGAAGCGCTCGAAATACTGCTTGATAAAGGCGCCGGCCTCCTCGCGGCCGATGCCGAGCCGGTCGGCGAGGCCGAAGGCCGAGATGCCGTAGATGATGCCGAAATTGATCGTCTTGGCGCGCCGGCGCAGGTCGCCGGTCATCTGGTCGAGGGGCACGCCGAACATCGCGCTCGCCGTCGCCGCGTGAATGTCGAGCCCCTGCTCGAAGGCCTCCTGCAATTGCGGGATGTCGGCGATGTGGGCGAGCAGCCTGAGCTCGATCTGGCTGTAGTCGGCCGAGATCAGCCGCGTGCCCTCCGGCGCCACGAAGGCCTTGCGGATGCGCCTGCCCTCCTCCGTGCGGATCGGGATGTTCTGCAGGTTGGGCTCCGATGACGAGAGCCGGCCGGTGGTGGTCGCGGCGAGCGCGAAGGAGGTGTGGATGCGGTTGGTCTCGCGGTCCGCGTGCTCCTGCAGCGTGTCGGTATAGGTCGATTTCAGCTTCGAGAGCTGGCGCCAGTTCAGAATCTTCTTCGGGAGCTCATGGCCTCCCTGCGCGAGTTCTTCGAGCAGGGTCGCAGGCGTAGCCCACTGCCCGGACGGCGTCTTCTTGGCGCCGGGTAGGCCCATCTTGCCGAACAGGATGTCGCCGATCTGCTTCGGCGAGCCGACCTGGAACTTCTCCCCCGCATCCTCCTGGATCTCCTCCTCCAGCCGCGCGAGCGTCTGGGAGAAGTCGCCGGAGAGGCGGCTGAGCAGGTCGCGGTCGATGCGGATACCCTCCGCCTCCATGCGGGCGAGCACCGCGACCAGTGGCCGTTCCAGGGTCTCGTAGACGGTGACGCGGCGCTCGGCGACGAGGCGCGGCTTCATCATCCGCCAGAGACGGTAGGTGACGTCGGCATCCTCGGCGGCATAGGCCGTGGCCTTGTCGAGCGGCACGCGCTCGAAGGTGATCTTGTTGCGGCCGGTGCCGGCGACCTCGGAGAAGGTGATCGGCGTGTGCCCGAGATGGCGCTTCGAGAGCTCGTCCATGCCGTGCCCGCCCTTTCCGGCGTCGAGCACGTAGGAGATCAGCATGGTGTCGTCGAAGGGCGCCACGTCGATGCCGTAGCGCGCGAGCACCGACAGGTCGTACTTGATGTTCTGGCCGATCTTCAGCGTACCGGGATCTTCCAGCAGGGGCTTCAGCGCCGCGATCGCCTCCTTGAGCGGGATCTGGCCCGGGACCGGCTCGGTGATGCTGGAGGCGTCCTTGCCTCCGAACAGGTCGCCGCCGCCCGCCGCCTGGACATGGGCGAGCGGGATATAGGCCGCGCGCCCCGCGCCGATGCAGAGCGAGACGCCGACGAGCCCGGCCCGCTGCGCATCGAGCGCGTCGGTCTCGGTGTCGACGGCGACGATGCCAGCCTCGAAGGCCTCTGCGATCCAGGCATCGAGCTGTTCGCGGCTGAGGACGGTCTCGTAGGCGTCCCGGTCAAACGGCTTCACCGCCTCCGCGGCGCGCGCGGCGACGACGTTCGAGGGTGTTGGCTCGGCCGGCCCGCGCTTCTTGGCCGGAGCATCGGGCAGGTCGAGGTCCGCGAAGGGGTCGACGTCGGGCGGCGCCTCGCCGGGGGCCCGCTCGCCGCCCGCAGCGGCGGTCTCCGGATCGTCGAAGGGGGCCTCGTCGCCCGCGTCCCGCGCACCCGGTGCGAGGGCCGGGTCCGGCTTCACCTTCTCCGGGTCGACGTGCAGCATGTCGGCGATGCGGCGGGTGAGCGTGTTGAACTCCATCGCCTTCAGGAAGCCGACGAGCTTCTGCGGGTCCGGCTCCGGCACGCCGAGCTCGTCCAGCGCCACCGGCACCTCGACATCCTCGACCAGTGCCACGAGCTTTCGCGAGAGCCGGGCCTGATCGATGTTGGCGAGCAGTGTCTCGCGGCGCTTCGGCTGCTTGATCTCGGCCGCGCGCTCCAACAGCGGCTCCAGGCCACCATACTCCTTGATCAGTGCGGCGGCAGTCTTCAGGCCGATACCCGGCACGCCGGGCACGTTGTCTGAGGTGTCGCCGATGAGCGCGAGCGCGTCGCCGATCTGGGACGGCGAAAGCCCCTCCCACTTCGCGACGATGGCCTCGGAGTCGAGGTTGCGCTCGGGCCGGTAGCCCGGCTTGCCCTTCGAGCCGGATTCGAAATCGTAGAACCGGATCTTGTCCGAGACGAGCTGCATCAGGTCCTTGTCGGAGGACACGATGATGACGCCGGCACCCCGCGCCTCGGCCTGGCGGGCATAGGTCGCGATCAGGTCGTCGGCCTCGTAGCGCTCCATCTCGATGGCATGCAGGCCGAAAGCGCGCACCGCGTCGCGCATCAGCGGCATCTGCCGCTTGAGATCGTCCGGCGCGTCGGGGCGGTGCGCCTTGTAGTCGGTGTACAGCTCCTTGCGGAACGACTTCTCCGACTTGTCGAAGACGATGCCGAGATGGGTCGGCCTGCAGCCGGCCGCGCCATCTTGGAGGAACTGGGCGATCTTCGTGCAGAACAGCCGCACCGCGCCGGTGGGCAGGCCATCCGAGGGGCGGGTGTTGTACTTCTGGTCCTGGTTGATCGACTGAAAATACGCGCGGAAGATGAAGGACGAGCCATCAACCAGGATGACCTGATCGCCCTCCCCGACGGGTTTCAAGGGCTGCTGGTCTTGCTCGACGGTCATGCGGCTGGAACTCGTGCGCGGATCGAGGCCATGTCTAGAGGGCCGAGCGCGCGCACGCCACCGTAACGGTCAGGCATTGAAGCGACGGCTTGAGGCGTCTCGTCACACGCGGCATTGTCTTCCCTCCCGACACAACAAGAAGAGGTCAGGATGAGGAAGCACGTCCAAGCCACCCTGCTCGCCACGCTCCTCCTCGGTGGGCCTGCCCTCGCCGGCGATCACCTGGTGGAAACGCCCGATGCGGCCTCCGTCAAATACGGGCCCGGGCCGAAGAACCTGCCGAAGGGCACGGAGCTCGCCGTTCTCTCCGGCGATCCCTCGAAGCCCGGCCCCTTCGCGATCCGGTTGAAGTTTCCGGCCAACACGCTGATCGCGCCGCATACCCACTCGAAGCCCGAGACGCTGACGATCCTCAGCGGCTCGATCGTTCACCAGCACGGCAAGACGGTCGACAAGATGAAGGGCAAGGGGCTGCGGACAGGCGGTTTCGTCTACCTGCCGGAGCTGATGCCGCATGCGCTGTGGACGACGGGCGAGCCTGTCGAGCTGCAGGTCAACGGCTCAGGCCCGTTCGGCGTTGACTATCTCAATCCGGCCGACGACCCGAGCAAGGGCGGCTGAGCTTCCCCGTAAGATTCGGACTGAAAGCGGCGGGGCGCAGGCACCGCCGTTTTCGTATCCGCAGGTCGGTGATCAAGCCATGTGCGATTGTGCACGGCACAATCAGCGGTCAAGCTGAGCAATGGGAACCGCTTCTGTTCTCTCGAGGACTTTCAATCTTACAGACGCTGGTCTGCACTAAGCTGCATTCGGTTCGCCAAACATCTGAAAAATAACGATGCTGCACTGCGACAAAGCGTGCCTTGTCGCAAGATCTCACTTCACCAGATCGAACCCACGCAACGACGGGAAGCGCCGGAGACCGGTCCGCGGTTGGCTCGGCCCCGTCACTAGTGGAGTTCACCATGAACAATCGCATGAAGACCGTGATCGCAGCCGCCTCCATGGGCATCGGCCTCGCTGCCGCCCCGGCCTCCGCGCAGGTCCTCGGCAATGGCTACGGTTATGAAGGCCGCACCGCAGGCTACGGCGAGCGCGCAACCGGCTATAACGACGACGGCACGCTCAACGTCTTCGGCGCGCATATCGACCCGCGTCCAGCACAGGGCGGCAGTCTCGTCGGCGGCGTCGGGAATGTGGTCGGCGGCACGATCAACGGGGTCGGCACTGCGGTAGGTGGTGTCGTCGGCGGCGTTACCGGGGCTGCGGACGACGTGGTGACCGGCTCGATTGGCGGGCGCTACACCAACGGCCGCGCAGCCTACTAACCCTGTCAGAGCGGCGAGGCTTCCACCTCGCCGCTCGCCTGCCGTGGACGGGGCCGTTCATGGAAATTTCAGAGATCGTGTGAGCCCGGAAGGAACCCGTCGCAGACGCTCCCGTTGAGCCGATATCGGCCCAGCTTGGCGGAGCAGCGGGGAACCACCATGAGCTTGTACCGAACCGGCCGCACGCCGCGTGCCTTTGCCTTGGGCGTCGTTTCGGCGAGCCTGCTGCTCACGACAGCCGTCGGCGTGAACGCGCAAGAGGGTGGCTTCTTCGAGATGCTGTTCGGCGGGCAGCGCCAGGCTGCGCCGGCCCCTGCGGTGGCACCCTCCCACGATTATGCCGACCGTTCCGTCTATCGGCGCCAGCGCACCGAGCGCCGCCGCGCCCTGCGGGTGAAGACCCGCTATGCCGCCCTGCCTCGCGCCGAGAGCATTACCGAGGAGATTAGCGGCAAGCAGCCGGTGGACCAGAAAGCCATCCAGGACAATCCGACCAAGGCAATTCTCGAAGACAAGACCCTACGCCCCGGCGACATCGTCGTGATGCCGGCCGGCCCGAAGGTCTTCGTCGGCAACTCGCAGAAAAACCATCGCATGAGCGAGTTCGAAGACGTGAAGCACTCACGCTTCGTCGACAAGAAGACCCGCTTCCAGCTGCTCGCCATGATGGTGCCGATCGGCGCCATGCCGGCCGATCAGGCCCGCAAGGTGATGAAGGTCAAGCTGAAGCTGGCGCATACCGACGAGATCAAGGCCGTCGAGGCCAAGAACGAGACCACCGATCAGCAGATGCGGACCATGCGCAAGATCATGCCCTGGAAGGGGGCCGCCGAGTAGGCGACCGGTCCCGGCTCAGGCCGCGAGATCGCCGATTCGGCGCAGATCGTCCACGAACCCCTCATAGGCCATGGCTTTCGCCTCTTCGTCCGGCAGCCTGAGCAGGTAGGAGGGGTGGACGGTGATGAAGCCCTGAAACGGCTTGCCGCCGAACTCAAACGGGCCGCGATTGCGTGTGATCGGCACGGCCTTGCCGGCAAGCGCCAGGACCGCCGTCGCGCCGAGCGCCACCACGATCTTCGGCTGCACGAATTCCAGCTCGCGGTCGAGCCACCAGCGATAGTGGCTCACCTCGCCGGCCGTCGGCTTCTCGTGGATGCGACGCTTGCCGCGCAGCGTGAACTTGAAGTGCTTCACCGCATTCGTGACGTAGACGTCCCCGCGCGTCAGGCCGGCCTGCTCCATCGCCCGGGAGAAGAGCTGTCCCGCCGGGCCGACGAAGGGCCGTCCCTGCAGATCCTCCTGGTCGCCGGGCTGCTCGCCGACGAAGGCGATCGGCGCGCCGATCGGTCCTTCGCCGAGCACCGCCTGCGTCGCGCCCGGCACCAGCGGCTCCGAGCGCTGGATGATGGCGTTGAGTTCGTCGAGGGACGTCGGGTTCTGGTCGGACATGGCGGCCACGGCCTTCACCGGATCGCGCTTCACAGGCATCTGCGGTCCCCTCTCAATCATCTGCGACGTCCGCATCGCGGCATCGCGTACCAGCCGGGGAATGGCGGCGGTCTCCGGCATGTTCCGCCAGTACTTCTTCGGCATCTCGGCACGCATGGCGTCGAGGTTGAGCCGGGCCGGGTTGAACGTGCTCTCGTAGTAGTCGCGCCAACCCGCCTCGAAGCCGTCGCCATCCGGCACGTCCTCGCGGCGGCCGGGCGGCCCGAAGCGCAACGTGTCGGTATCCCAATGTACCGAGCCCTCCGGCGTCAGGATGGTCCAGGCGAAGGAACGGAACCGCTCGACGAAGAAGGGCGCGGCCGCCTCCAGAATATGGTGCTCGGGCTCGAACCACGCCGCGAACCGCTCCGGCGGTCCAGCCTCGACACGGCGGAATCGCAGGAAGGCGTGCATCTTGTGCAGATCACGCCCGATGGCCTTCCGCATCAGGTGGAGTCGGTGAACCAGCGGATCGCTCGCCACGTCGAGCAGGGCGCGCTCCCCCTGGGTCGCCCGCCAGATCAGGGTGTAGAGCAGGGCGTAGCGTTCCGGGTCGCTGTGCGGCACGACCATCGGGATCAACTCGCCGACGGCGCGCGGAAGCTGCAGCGGTGGCCCGTCCGAGGGGTCCGCGCCGGCGCCGAACAGGCTGGTGGCCTCGCCGATCTCCCAGACGATCCGCTCCGGCGGAACCCCGGCTGCGACGAGGCGGCGGGTTGCCCTGCGGAAGCCGGCGAGGTCGGCCCCTTCGGAGAGCATGGCGACCTGCACACCAGCCTCCACACTCCCACTCACAGCCTCATCCCGCGAGGGGGTGTCGGGCGTCGAAGGATGAGGGGATCGATGGGATGACCGGCTGCGACCCATCTCACGGAGAGCCCGGCAGCCGCACCGTCAGGGCGGTTGGAGATGTCGACATCTCAGAACAGGCTCAGCTGCTGCGCCGGCTCGGCGAGCTTTGCCCGGAGATCGAGCCGCTGGCTCGTCGCGCCGGGCCTGTAGTCCTCGGCGACCAGGAACTCGCGCGCCCGCTTCAGGCCGGAGGTCAGACGCGAGACATCGTCGAGCCGCAGGGACGTGTGCCGACGCGCCTTGATGATCGCATCCACCGCCCGCGTACCGAGACCCGGTACGCGCAACAGCATCTCGCGGTCGGCCCGGTTCACGTCGACGGGGAAGAGATGGCGGTTCTTCAGCGCCCAGGCAAGCTTCGGATCGATGTCGAGGGCGAGCATGCCGCCATCGGTCGCCTCGGCGACCTCGGGCGCAGTGAACTTGTAGTACCGAAGCATCCAGTCGGCCTGGTAGAGCCGGTGCTCGCGCTTCAACGGCGGCGCCTGAGGCGGAAGGGTTACGGAGGCGTCGGGGATCGGGCTGAACGCCGAGTAATAGACGCGCGAGAGGCCGTAGGACCCATAGAGCATGGCGCTCTTGGTGATCATCGCGGAATCGTCGGTGGCATCTGCCCCGACGATCACCTGCGTTGATTGCCCGGCTGGCGAGAACCGCCGCTTCTCGGCCCGGGCCTGGCTGATCCGCTCACCGATCCGGCCCATGGCCGTCTCGATGGTGGCGCCGCTCTTCTCAGGCGCCAGCCGCGCGAGGCTCGCCTCGGTCGGCAGCTCGAGATTGATCGAGAGCCTGTCGGCAAAAAGGCCGGCCTCCTCGACGAGCCACGGGCTCGCCTCGGGAATCGACTTCAGGTGAATGTAACCGCGGAAGCCGTGGTCGCGCCTGAGCTTCTTCGCCACCAGTGTCATCTGCTCCATCGTGTAATCGGGCGAGCGGATGATGCCGGAGGAGAGAAACAGCCCCTCGATGTAGTTGCGCTTGTAGAACTCGACCGTGAGCGTCACGACCTCGTCGACCGAGAAACGGGCGCGACGCACGTTCGAGGAGCGACGGTTCACGCAATAGACGCAGTCGAACAGGCAGTAGTTCGTCAGCAGGATCTTCAGCAGCGAAACGCAGCGGCCATCCGGCGTATAGGCGTGGCAGATGCCGGCACCGGTCGTCGAGCCGAGCCCGTCCTTTCCAGCCGATCGCTTCGGCGCATTCGAGGAGGCGCAAGACGCATCGTATTTGGCCGCGTCTGCAAGGATGCGCAGCTTCTTCGCAAGGATTTCATCCATCGAACGTAACATGAACGTTCGCGTGGGCTGGAACAAGGTTGCGGGCGATCGATCGATGGGATTGGCGGTTGAGACGGCTGCGACGGATCAGCCCATCGGCCGTGGGCCAATCCCGACCCTGACGGTGCAGGCCGACGGAGCGCCATGCACTCGGGAATTGATGGCCAGCCTCGGCGTCGCAGCCAGACGTGGATCGCGGGTTCCGCCGTGCGGCCCCGCAACCCACGTACACAAGGATCAATCAGGCCAGCGTCGCCTGCAGCGTGACTTCTGCTGTGAGCAGTTTCGAGATCGGGCAACCGGTCTTGGCATTGTAGGTCAGCTCGTCGAACTTCGCCTTATCGATGCCGGGAATCTTGGCGTTCAGCGTGAGCGCAGACTTGGTGACCTTGAAGCCGTCTCCGTCCTTCGCCAGCGTCACCACTGCCTTGGTGTCGAGCGAATCGGCCTTCAGGCCCGCCGCCTGGAGTTGGAAGGCGAGCGCCATGGTGAAGCAGCTCGCATGGGCCGCGGCGATCAGCTCCTCGGGATTGGTGCCGGGCTCGTTCTCGAAGCGCGTGTTGAAGCCGTAGGGGTTGTTGCTCAGCACACCGGACTGCGTGGTGATGGTGCCTTTGCCGGACTTGCCGTCGCCTTCCCAGTGGGCGCTCGCGTGGCGGTCGGTCATGGGGTGCTCCTCAGCTTCGGCGCTCGCGCGCAACGCAAGGCGAGGTGGTGCGCGAGGGCGCGAAGTCGAGGGTCGTCACAGATCGGGATCACGCTCCGAGGCATCGACGACGTCCCTGGCCACCGCGTAGGAGAACCCGGCGCGCGCCATCGCGGCGAGGTCGCGCTCGCGGTGAGCCTCCCTCGCATCCGGGCTCCGGTAGGGACCGAGACGGCGGCGGCGCGCGAAGGCCTGAGCGGCTTTCGCTTCGACGGCCGAGCGGTCCTCCGCATCCTCTTCCTCGGCGGCCAGCGCCGCCTCCACTACCGTGCGATCGACGCCCTTGGCGGCGAGCGCCGCGCCGGCCTTGCGCGTCGAGGCTCCGCGACGGCGGAGGGTCGCAAGCCGAGCGGCAGCGAATCGCTCGTCGCTGATCAGGCCGGCGCGCACGGCGCGCCCCACCGTCTCCTCGATGAGATCGGAATGACTCCCAGGCTCCTCGTCGCGGTCGCGCAGACGTTTGGCCACGCGCCGCGCCAGGACGCGGCGCAGCATCTCCTGCGTCGCGCTGTAGCGGTCGAGATAGTGCAGGGCCACGCGCTCCAGCCATTGGGCCGTCACCGGTGGCGCGGGTCTTGCTCGGGCTCCGGGCGCAACGATCCGGGGATTCATCGGTTCTTCACGATCTGGACAGGTTTCCAATCCATGACTTGGATATGGATAGCACGTCGCTTCGGCGCTCGGTCGCCGTCTTCTTGGCCAACTGCCTCATGAGGCGGGAGTGGCTCCTCGTTCTGCTCGCCCTCGGTCTGGCCGCTGTTGCCGGAGCCGTCGTCTACCTGTCGCGACCGACAACGCTCACCGTCGCCGTCGGGCCGCGCGACGGGTCGGAAGCCGTGCTGCTTGAGGCCTACTCTAAGGCGCTGGCACGCAACCGCGAGGATATTCGCCTCAACGTGCTGCCGCTCGACGACGTCGAGGACAGCGCCGTTGCCCTTCAGGAGAATCGCGCCGACCTCGCCGTCGTCCGCCCGGACGTGAAGCTGCCGGATAACGGCCTGACCCTCGCGGTCCTGCACGACGAATCCTTGATCGTCGCGACGCCCCAACCGTCCGACATCGACAGCTTCACAGACCTCTCGAAGCATCGCCTCGGCGTTCTCGTCCGCCACAAGGCCGACCTCGCCTTCATCAATCACCTGCTCGAGTTCTACGACTTCGAGCCGGCGACCAGCTCGGAGGCCGCCCTCGACAAGACCCTCGCGGCTGGCCGCGTCGGGATCGTCCCGCTGAAAGCCTCCGAGGTGAAGGCGGCGCTCGACGAGAAGCGCGTCGATGCCGTGGCCGTGATCGCCGCGCCTGCCTCGAAAGCCGCCGTCTCGGTGGTGCGCGCAGTCGGTGCTTCGTCGCCGGACCACAAGGTGACGCTGGTCAACGTGCCGGACGGCAAGGCCATCATCCAGCGGTTTCCGGAACTGCAGCCGATCTCGATCCCGGCTGGCACCTTCGGCGGCCGTCCGAGCTTGCCGGACGAGGATGTCGAGACGCTCGGCATCTCCTACCGGCTGATGGCGCGCGGCTCGGTGAGCCGGATCGCGGTCGCCTCGGTGACGCAACACCTGTTCGAGTGGCGGCCGAGGCTCGCCGCCGCGACCCCGCTGGCCAACCAGATCAAGGCACCCGACTACGAAACCACCGTTACGGCGACGAGCGCTCGGCTACCGAACCACCCCGGCGCGGTCGACTATTTCGAGCGCGAGCAGCAGACCTTCATCCAGCGCTACGAGGACTGGGTCTACCTCGTCGCCTTCTTCGGCGGCACGATCGGCTCGGGCTTCGCCTGGCTCGGCCAGCGCCTCGCCCGCAAGCGCCGCGAGCGCGTCGACGGCGTGCTCGACCGGCTGCTCGAGATCCTGGCCGAGGTTCGCGCGGCAACGGATGCGGCCGCGCTCGATGCCATCGGGCGCGAAATGGACGGCCTCGTCGCCGACGTGGTGCGCCAAACGCGCGAGCGCGCGCTTGATACCCGCGTCCTCAGCGCGCTGATCCTCGCCATCGACGCCGTGCACGCCGCCCTTGAGGATGCGCGTCGCAGCATCGGCGTGACGCCGCCCCTGTTTGAGACCACGGGCGCGGCCCGCACGCGCACGGCGCGGCTGCTCTCGTTGAGCTTCCCGGCGGCCGAGTAAGCCTCAGCCTTTCGCGTCGCCGAGCAGCGAGGCGAGCCCCTCGCGATAGGTCGGGTAGGCCAGCCTGACGCCGAGCTCGTCGCGGATCAGGCCGTTCCGCACCCGCTTGTTCTCGCCGTAGAAGCTGCGCGCCATCGGGCTGAGATCGGCGGTCTCGAAATCGACCTCCGGCGGCAGCGGCAGGCCCGTGAGCCGCGCGGCATGCTCGATCACGGTCTGCGGCGCCGTCGGCTCGTCGTCGGTCACGTTGTAGACGGCGCCGCCGCGGGGCCGCTCGATCGAGGCCGCCAGCACCGTCGCGATGTCGTCGACATGGATGCGGTTGAAGACCTGGCCCGCCTTGACGATGCGCTGCGACCTGCCCTCGCGCAGCTTGGTGATCGGGCTGCGGCCCGGCCCGTAGATGCCCGAGAGCCGAAACACGTGCACGGGCTTGCCGGCCTCGTAACCGAGGGACAGCCAGTCCTCCTCCGCCTCGAGTCGCCCCTTGGAACGCCCGCTCTTCGGAACGGCCGGCTCGCTCTCGTCGATCCAGGCACCGCCCTGGTCGCCATAGACGCCGATGGTCGAGAGGTAGCCGATCCACGAGATCCGGCTCGCGGCGATGGCGCCGCGGTAGCGGGCGAGAACGGTGTCGCCGCTTTTTCCCGGAGGCGCCGAGACCAGTAGAACGTCCGTGTCGGCCAGATCGGCGGGAATGCGGGGATCGTCCGTCTCTGGGCCGGAGGCACGCATCGCGAAGCCGGTCTCGGCGGCGATCGCCTCGGCGCGATCGGTTTCCGTCACCGACCCTCGGATGAGGGCAAAGCGCCGGCGCTCCCGCTCGGCGAAGTGCCGCGCCGTGTAGCCGAGGCCGAAGACGAAGAGGTTCATGCGGCTGGAAGTCCGATCAGAGGCGCGACGTCACTGCGCCAGGCTCTCTTCCCTTTGCGGAAGACGGGCAAGGGTTGAGCGCGTGCCATTCCTCGCGAACGGTGGCATCGCGCTCGATAGGCGCATGCATGGCGCGGAGTGCCCCGACCCGGTCGTCGTCCAGCAGTTGTCCGCAAGCCCAGACCGCGGCGCCGCGCACGACGGGCGCCGGATCATCGAGGCAGCGTGCAGCTTCCTCGGCGAGCGCCGGGTCACCCGAATTGCCGATGGCGATGAGCACGTTGCGGAGGAAGCGGTCACGTCCGGTCCGTTTGACCGGCGTCCCGGCGAAGAAGGCACGGAACGCCGCATCGTCGAGACGCGCCAGCTCGGCCAGGGAGGGTGAGGCGAGGTCCGCCCGCACGGCCATCTTCGCCTCGCCGGCCCGCTCCGCGAACTTGTTCCAGGGGCACACCGCGAGGCAGTCGTCGCAGCCGAAGATGCGGTTGCCGATCGCCTCGCGGAACTCGTGGGGGATCGGGCCGGCGTGCTCGATGGTCAGGTATGAGATGCAGCGCCGGGCATCGAGCCGGTAGGGCTCGGGAAAGGCGCCGGTCGGGCAGATATCGAGGCAGCGCCGGCAGGTCCCGCAGGAATCGCGGCCAGGCGCGTCCGGCTCGAGCTCGGCCGCGGAATAGATCGCGCCAAGCAGCATCCAGTTGCCGAATTCGCGGGAGATCAGCACCGTGTGCTTGCCCTGCCAGCCGAGACCGGCAGCGGCGGCAAGCGGCTTTTCCATCACCGGCGCCGTATCGACGAACACCTTGGCCGGCCGGCCGCTGCGCGCGGAGAGAAGCCCGCCGATCTCCTTGAGCTTGCCCTTGATTACCTCGTGGTAGTCGCGGCGCTGGGCATAGCTCGCGATGGTGCCGCGATCCTTGCGGGCGAGGTTGTCGAGCGGGTCTTGGTCCGGCGCGGCGTTGAGGCCGAGCATGACGATGCTGCGCACGTCGTCCCACAGCGCCGACGGTGCCGCGCGCTGATCGGCCCGGTCCCCCATCCAGGCCATGTCGCCGTGATGGCCGTCGACGAGCCAGCGTGCGAGCCGGTCGGGCAGCCCGGGAACGCTGTCGGGACGCGTGACCGCGAAGGTATCGAATCCGAGCTTGCGCGCACGGTCCTCGACCACCTGCCGAAGCGCATGGCCCGAGAGGACGGCCTTCGGTTTCAGAAATCCAGGTTCGCGTAATGCGCGGCCGGGGCCATGCCCGGGGCCCGCTCGGCGAGGATCGCGCGGAAGGACGGGCGCGACTTCAGCCGCGCGTACCAGTCCCTCGCCATCTCGTCCTCTTCCCATGGCACGTCGCCGAGATAATCCACGCAGGACAGGTGGGCCGCCGCCGCGAGGTCGGCATACGTCATATGGTCGCCGGCGATCCAGCGCCGCTGGCCGATCAGGTAGCCGATATACTTCAGATGGTAGCGCACATTGGCCCGTGCCGCGCGGATCGCGGCCATGTCCGGCGCGCCGCCACCCTCCTCGGTCTTCATGAAGCGCTTGTAGATCTTCTCGGTGATCAGATAGTCGGTCACCTCGGAATCGAACTTCACCAGGAACCAGTTGAGCAGGCGCCGGACCTCGACGCGTGCCGCTGTGGTCTCCGGCAGGAGCCGCCGGCCGCTGAGGCCGAGCCCGCGTGTCTCGTCGAGATATTCCGCGATGATCCCGGCGCCCGGCACGACCAGGCCGGTCTGCTCCAGGAGCACCGGCGTCGTCCCCGCCGGGTTCAGCGCCAGGAAGGCCTCGCGCCGCTCCCAGGGGCGTTCCTCCACGAGCTCGGGCTCCATGCCCATCTCGGCCAGCGCCAAGCGGATGAAGCGGGAGTTCGGGCAGAAGGGGGCGTGATGCAGCGTCGCCATTCAGGCCGTAATCTGGCGGGAGAGGCCGGCGGAACGGGCGGCTGGACGATGATTATTGCCCGATCGTTGCCGCCTCATTAACACGCTCAAACCGCTGCGGTAACCGCACGTCAACCGTGATCGGCGACATCGGGATGATCGGCGCCTGCCGGACGTACGACTGTCGCGAGGAAGCACGTCGACGGCTGCCACCTTTTCGTCGTCCGATGACGGCAAAGCGAAGAACGAACACCGTTTTCCGCGCCGGCGAACACGGGCGGAACTCCCACGACAGATCAAAGCAGGCAGGCCGATGGATTTCGCAAACCTGGTGAAGGCGCTGGTGCTCGCCGTGGTCGAAGGCGCCACCGAGTTCATCCCGGTCTCCTCCACTGGCCACCAGCTGCTGATCGGCCACTTCATCGGCTTCCACTCGCCGAACAACACCTTCGAGGTGCTGATCCAGCTCGGCGCGGTGCTCGCGATCCTCTACGCCTACTTCTCCCGGCTCTGGAAAATCGCGACCTCGCTGCCGCACGACCCGCGCGCGCGCCGATTCGTCGGCTCGATCCTGCTCGCCTTCATCCCGGCGGCGATCATCGGCGGCCTCTTTTCGAAGGTGATCAAAGCCTACCTGTTCAATCCGTGGATCGTCTGCGCGACGCTGGTGGCCGGCGGCCTAGTCCTCCTGGTGATCGACGAGACCGACCCCTACCAACACGATGATGCCGCGGGTGGCGACGACCGCGAGGTCCGTCGGGAGCGCCGCGAGCGCAAGGACGACGTCTATGATTTCAGCCTGCCGATGGCGCTGAAGATCGGCGTCTTCCAGTGCCTCGCCATGATTCCCGGCGTGTCGCGCTCTGGCGCCACCATCGTCGGCGCCATGATGATGGGCGCGAGCAAGCGTGCGGCCACCGAATTCTCGTTCTACCTCGCCATGCCGACCATGGCCGGCGCCTTCGCCAAGGACCTGCTCGACAATTACAAGAACCTGTCGACCAACGATTCCCTCCTCATCGTCGTCGGCTTCATCGCGGCCTTCGTCTCGGCGCTGATCGTGGTACGCAGCGTGCTCGACTACGTGTCCAAGCACGGCTTCTGGCTGTTCGCCTGGTGGCGGATCATCGTCGGCTCGCTCGGCTTCGCCGCCCTGATCGTGTTCGGCTGAAGGTTGAATCGGCCTTTCGGGCGATTGCACCACCGTTCCCGGCAGTGCATGGGCTACTGACGATGTCGCGGGCCCCTCGAAGCCCGCGAGCCATGCCAGTGCCGGGGTAACGAGACCGATGGAAGACCGTCCGCTTGCCGAGCTGTTCGAGCCCGCCACGCAGGAGCGTTGGCGCGAGGCCGTACAGGCGGCGCTGAAGGGCGGCGATTTCGAGAAGCGTCTGGTCTCCAGGACCGCCGACGGGCTGCGGATCGAGCCGCTCTATCCCGCCGCGGAGCCGATCGCCCAGCCGGTGCGTGCCCCCGGCCCCTGGCGCCTCTCGCAGCGGATCGACCATCCGGATTTCGTGAAGGCGGCCGCGCAGGCCCTCCTCGACCTCGAAGGCGGCGCCGATTCGCTGACGCTCGTGCATCGCGAGGCGCCGGCTGCTCGCGGCTTCGGCCTGCCCATCGGCAGCGCCGCGGATCTCGACGCGGCGCTCGACAGGGTGCTGCTGACCATCATCGCGCTCCGCCTCGATGCCGGCTCGCAGGGCTTCGAGACCGCCGAGTACCTGAAAGCGCTCGTCGAGAAACGCGGCGACGATCCAGCAGAGCTCGACATCGATCTCGGCCTCGACCCGATCGGAGTCTTCGCCGCCAGCGGCGGGGCCCCGGCCGGCTGGCAGTCCCGGCTCGCCGAGGCCGTGCGCGGATTCGAGGGCTATCGCGGTCGCGTAGCCCTGGCCGATGCACGCCCCTATCACGAGGCTGGCGCCAGCGAGGTGCAGGAGCTCGCCGCGGTTCTCGCGACCGCCGTCGCCTATCTGCGGACCCTCGAAGCCGAGGGCATCCCGCTCGAGCGCGCCCGCGACGCGATCTCGCTTCTTCTCGTGGCGGATGCCGACGAGTTCCTCACCATCGCAAAGTTCCGCGCCATCCGCCGGCTCTGGGCGCGGGTGGAACAGGCCTGCGGCCTCGATCCGCAGCCTGTTCGCGTCCATGCCGAGACCGCGTGGCGGATGATGACGCGGCGCGACCCCTTCGTGAACATCCTGCGGACCGGCATGGCCGCTGCCTCGGCTGGTCTCGGTGGTGCCGATTCCGTGACGGCCCTGCCCTACACCATCGCCCTCGGCCTGCCGGACGCCTTCGCGCGCCGGGTGGTGCGCAACAGCCAGATCATCCTCATCGAGGAATCGAACCTCGCCAAGGTTTCGGACCCGGCCGCCGGCGCTGGTGGCTTCGAGGCCCTGACCGCCTCGCTTACCGACGGCGCCTGGACCGCGTTCCAGCAGATCGAAGCCGAGGGCGGCATCCTCGCGAGCCTGCAGGCCGGCAAGGTCCAGGCCCGCATCTCGGAGATCCGCGAGGCGCGCGCCAAGCGCGTCGCGACCCGGCGTGAGCCGCTGACTGGCGCCAGCGAATTCCCCTTCCTCGCCGAGAAGCCGGTCACCGTACTCGATGTCGCGCGTAGGCCAGCGGCGGCGCCTGGCGAGGGAGCCCTGCCCTCGCTGCGCCTCGCCGAGCCGTTCGAGGCCCTGCGCGACGCTTCCGACGCTCATCTGACGGCGCATGGCAGGCGGCCGAGCGTGTTCCTGGCCAATCTCGGCCCGGTCGCGGTCCACAACGCACGCTCAACCTTCGCCGCCAACGCTTTCGCCGCCGGCGGCATCGAGTCCATCGGCAATGACGGTTTCGAGAAGGTCGAAGACATGGCGCGCGCGTTCGGAGAATCCGGCGCCGCGATCGCCTGCCTGTGCTCGTCAGACGCCGTCTACGAAACGCAGGTGGTGCCGGCCGCGCGAGCCCTCAAGGAAGCCGGAGCACGGATCGTCTACCTCGCGGGAAAGCCGGCCGATGCGCAGCAGCTCGAGGCTGCGGGGGTCGACGCCTTCCTCTTCGCGGGCTGCGATCTTCTCGCGCTGCTCGTCGAGGCACAGAGCGGCGCTTCGGCGCAAGCTTGAGCCTGAAACCTCATCTCGCCTCGGGCGTTTCCGCTTGGTTCGCACATAACGAACGCTGTGCAGCAGGGGCTGACTATGAGACTACCGATCCTCGCCGCGACCGTGGCCGCGTTGTCGCTCGGCGTACTGAGCGCGCCGGCCGATGCCGCCAAGCGCAAGGTCGCGGTTCCGAACAAGTTCGACGGCAACTGGAGCATCGAGGTCGTCACGCAGGACGGCCCGTGCGATCGCGCCTACCGCTACGCCATCCAGGTCTACAAGGGTCAGGCGATCTATCCGGGCGGCGACGTCTCGATCCGCGGCCGCGTCACCAAGGCCGGCCTGGTGTCGGGCATCATCTCGCGCGGCTCCGATTCCGCGCAGGTTTCCGGGCGGTTGACCGCGAACGGCTCCGGCGGCGGCAGCTGGGGCAGCACCGGCGACGGGCCGATCGGCTGTAGCGGTCGCTGGACGGCCATACGGCGCGGCTGAGCCGCAATCGTCCGGAGCGCGCTCTGTGACCGCGAGGTGACAGGGCACGGCGCTCCCGCCCGTCGCTTCATTTTGCAACGCACATCGCCCTGTTCCGGGCTCAATTCTGCGGTGATACTCGGCAAATCAGTTCTGCTTCGAGGCACCCGCGATGAAAGCGTTGCTCGTCCCCGGTCTCGCCGTCCTCTTGGTCTCGACGGGCGCCCAGGCGCGGCCGGAGCAGCGCACCCCCGGTAAGCCGCATCCGGTGATGGCTCCGCTTGAGCAGGCTGCCACGGATTGCTTTGCCGAGACGGTGATGGCGAATCCGAAGGCGACGCGGCTCGCTCAAGCCGGCCGCTGGTACGATGCCGCCGGCGTAATCGGATTCCTCTGCCGGCCGGAGGTCAGCCGCATGGTGCAGGCCCATGACCGGCTCTACGGCAGAGGCACCGGCGACCGCTACTTCAAGGGCGCCTACGCGAAGCATCTCGACAAGCAGCTCGCGGCGCGCCTCCAGCCCCTCATCGAGACGAAGACCGTCGCCAGCGCCGAGCCGCCCGCCGAGAAGACCTCCGCAACCGGCGCCGTGGGTGACGCGCAATCGGTCTCGAACGCGGCGGAGTAGTCGATGCTGACGGCTGACGGGGTTCAGCCGTTAGGAAAACCCTTCCCGACATTGCGAGCGTAGCGAAGCAATCCGGCACCAATGCTTCGTCATTGAGGACGCGGCATTGGATCGCTTCGCCGGGCCAGCGATGGCCGTATCGGGGCTGAGGGATCTTCGCCCGCGCTACTGCTGGATCTTCGCACGCTCCGAGCCGAGGGCTTCGGCTCGCTTCCGATCGTCCGGGCTGAGGTCGCTCAAGGCTTGATCGAGCCAACCGTCGGACCGGCCCTGTGCGCTCGCGGCAAGGTTCCAGGCGCCGGCCTCGACGAGATTCCTGGGCACGCCGCGGCCGACGACGTAGAGCCGGGCGATGCGGTTCTGGGCGATCGCGTTGCCGCGCGAGGCCGCGTGCAGGAAGTAGCGGGCGGCCCGTGCCTCGTCCTTGGCGACGCCGTTGCCATTGAAGAGCAGGATCGCGAATTCGACCTCGCCGGCCAGGTCGCCGTTATCGGCGGCTCGGCGGAAATAGGCGGCAGCCTTGCCGGCATCCTTCGGGACGCCGCGACCCTGGAGGTAGAGCACGCCAAGATCGTGCTGTGCAGGGGCGAGCTCGGCCTTCGCTGCCTTCTCGAAGAGCGTTGCAGCCTTCTCCAGATCCTCTTGCTTGCCCGTCCCGAGCAGGATCAGGGCAAGATTGTAGGAGGCCGTAGGCTCCCCCTTGGCGGAGGCCTGCTCCAGCCACTGGCGCCCGGCCTTTTGGTCCTTCGCCTGTCCCCGCCCGTCCATCGCCATGAGCCCGAGGGAGGCCATGGCATGGGCATCGCCGAGCTTCGCCGCGAGGCGATACCATTCCAGCGCGCGCTTCGGGTCCTGCTTCAGGCCAAGGCCCTGGTTGTACAGTTCCCCGAGCAACGTCAGCGCCGCCGCATCCTTGGAGTTCGCCTCGATGCGCTTCGTCGCCTCCCGGAACGCCGCTATGTAGCGGCCGCGCTGATAGGCCCCGTAGGCGAGGTCGGCATTGGGGTTCGGCGGCGGACGCAGGCCTTCGGCCCCCGGCGTGTAGGGCGTCGGCAGGTCGCGCGAGAGACCTTTCGAGGTCTTCTTCGGATCGGCAGACTTGAGCGTCTGGTCGTTCGGAGGCGCAACGATCGGAGGCTGGTTCGGCGCCGCCGCGGCATTGAGGGCCGAGGCCAGCACCAGCAGGGCGGCCAGCCCAACCTTGGCCAGCCTCATCGTGCGGCACCCGCGGCGGCGAGCGTCTCCAGAGCCGCCGTCACGGCCTCGGGCCTGTCGAACCAAAGCGCACCTTCGAGGCCCACGAACTCGGCACCGGTCGCCGCGAGAGCGTCGATCTCGGCGGCCTCGGCGGTAACCGCGATGCAGGGCGTCTCGAAGATCTCGGCCCACCACGTCGCGCGCTCGCGGACGAGCTCCGGGTCCGGAGCCGCACCATCGGGATAGAGCCCCCCGAACATCAGGTAGTCGGCTTGTGCCTCGCCCGCGGCCATCGCAGCGTGTTTCGAATCCAGGAAGCCGCCGCTACCGAGGATGCGTCCGTCGCGCAGTCGCCCGCGCAGGTCGCGCAGTGTGCTCTCCTCCGCCTTGTCGACATGCACGCCGTCCGCGCCGCCGCGAGCGGCGACGCCGACGAGGTCGCCCTGGAAGCCAGGAACGCAGACCAGGACGGCCGCACCGTGTTCCTGCGCCACCGGGGCCAGGCGCTTGACGAGGTTTACGAGCGACCGCTCGTCGGACGGCGCCAGGCGCAAGACCAGAGCGGCCACGTCGCCGGCGGCACAAGCCTTGGCGAGGGCGGCGGCCGCCGCATCGGCTTGCCCGGCATCGATGCCGTAGGGCGTCAGGAGGGCGAGGCGGGGGGCGTCTTCGGGCATCGGCTCCGCGGATGGCTGCCGCCCCTCCCCCACAACGGGGAGGAGCCTGCCTGGCAATGAGCGTTGCGGAGGCGTCTGGTCAACCTCCGCGACCGGTCAGGCGTCGATGCGCGGATCGAGCGAGCCGTCGGCGTAGCGCTTGGCCATCTGCGCGACGGAGACCGGGCGGATCTTGGAGCCCTGGCCGGCGGTGTTGAACTCCTCGAAGCGCTGCTTGCAGAGCTTCGTCATCGCGTCCATCGCAGGCTTCAGATACTTGCGCGGATCGAATTCCGACGGGTTCTCGGTGAGGACCTTCCGGATCTGGCCGGTCATCGCCATGCGGTTGTCGGTGTCGATGTTGATCTTGCGCACGCCGTGCTTGATGCCGCGCTGGATCTCCTCCACCGGCACGCCCCAGGTCGGCTTCATCTGGCCGCCATACTGGTTGATGATGTCCTGGAGGTCCTGCGGCACGGATGAGGACCCGTGCATCACGAGATGGGTGTTCGGCAGGCGGCGGTGAATCTCCTCGATGACGTTCATCGCGAGAACGTCGCCGTCGGGCTGCTTCGTGAACTTGTAGGCGCCGTGACTGGTGCCCATGGCGACGGCGAGCGCGTCGACCTTGGTCTCACGCACGAACTTCACAGCCTCATCGGGATCCGTCAGGAGCTGGTCGTGCGAGAGAACGCCCTCGGCGCCGTGGCCGTCCTCGGCCTCGCCCTGGCCGCTCTCCAGTGAGCCAAGCACGCCGAGCTCGCCCTCGACCGAGACGCCGGCCCAATGCGCCATCTTGGTGACGTTCCGGGTGATCTCGACGTTGTAGGCATAGTCGGCCGGTGTCTTGCCGTCGGCTTTCAGCGAGCCATCCATCATCACCGAGGTGAAGCCGTACTGGATCGCGGTGGCGCAGGTGGCTTCGTTGTTGCCGTGGTCGAGATGCATGCAGACGGGAATGTGCGGGTAGATCTCGACGAGGCCATCGATGAGCTTGGCCAGCACCACGTCGTTCGCATAGGCGCGCGCGCCGCGGCTCGCCTGCAGGATCACGGGCGAATCCGTGGCATCCGCCGCCGCCATGATGGCGAGACCCTGCTCCATGTTGTTCAGGTTGAACGCCGGAACGCCGTAGCCGTGCTCGGCGGCGTGATCGAGAAGCTGCCGAAGGGTGATGCGTGCCATGGTCCGTTGTCCCCCGATCCAATGCGATCGGCGCCGCTCGGCCGATCCAATCCCGGCACCCCTCCTGAGGCGCCGTAGCGAAGTGAAAACCTCGAGCGAGGCCTCCCGTCGTCTCGCGCTCCCCAGGGCCCTCTTTCGAGGCTGCTGCGCAGCACCTCAGGATGAGGCGGAGGGGCGGGATCGCGCGATAAGGCTCAGTTCTTCGCGCGCAAAGCCTCGACGCCCGGCAGTTCCTTGCCCTCCAGCCATTCTAGGAACGCACCGCCGGCCGTCGAGACGTAGGTGAAGGTTTCACCGACGCCCGCATGGTTCAGCGCGGCGACCGTGTCACCGCCGCCGGCCACGGAGACGAGCTTGCCGGCTTTGGTGCGCTCGGCCGCGTGCTGGGCCGCCGCGACAGTGGCCGCATCGAACGGCGTCAGCTCGAAGGCGCCGAGGGGGCCGTTCCAGACAAGGGTTGCCGCCTCGTCGATCGCTGCGTTGACCACCCCTACCGAATCCGGGCCGGCATCGAGGATCATCGCGTCGGACGGCACCGCGTCGACGGCGATTGTCTCAATCGGCGGGTTGGCCTTGAATTCCTTGGCGGTCACCACGTCGGTCGGAAGGATGATGCGGCACTTGGCAGCCTTGGCCGCCTCGACGATGCGCTTGGCGGTGTCGGCGAGATCCTTCTCGCACAGCGACTTGCCGACATCCTTGCCCTGCGCGTGCAGGAAGGTGTTGGCCATGCCGCCGCCGATCACGAGCATGTCGACCTTGGCGACGAGGTTCTGCAGCAGATCGATCTTGGTGGAGACCTTGGCGCCGCCGACCAGTGCAATGACCGGGTGCTTCGGTGCTTCGAGGCCCTTGGTCAGGGCGTCGAGCTCAGCCTGCATGCCGCGGCCGGCATAGGCCGGGAGCAGACGGGTGATGCCCTCGGTCGAGGCGTGCGCGCGATGGGCAGCGGAGAAGGCGTCGTTGACGTAGAGATCGCCGTTCTCGGCGAGCGCCCTCGCGAAATCCGGATCGTTCTTCTCCTCGCCCGCATGGTAGCGGGTGTTTTCGAGAAGCAGGACGTCACCGTCCTTCAGAGCGGCGACGGCGGCCTTGGCCGGCTCGCCGACGCAATCGTCGGCGAAGGCCACCGGCTTGCCGAGCGCCTGCGAGAGCGGGCCGACGACGGGCTGCAGCGACTCCTTCGGATCGCGCTTGCCCTTCGGGCGTCCGAAATGCGCGAGCAGGACGACACGGCCGCCCTTGTCGGCGATCTCGCGGATCGTCGGAACGATGCGCTCGATCCGGGTGGCGTCGGTGACGCGGCCTACTTCCATCGGCACGTTGAGATCGACGCGGACGAGGACGCGCTGACCGGCAAGCGCGCCGGCATCATCGAGTGTACGAAAGGTCATCGGGTCTCGCTTAGGGCTGCGAGGCCGCCGGGGCGGCGCGCTGGGGCAGCATGCTGTCGACGTTGAGGCGCTGGACGGCCACCATCAGGACGACGGTGAGCACAGAGGTGATGATCGCGGTGAGCACCAGGGCGCCGGTGCCGGGGCTACGCTTCACGCGCTCGTTGATCGCGCGGACTTCGCTGCGCAGCGCCGCGAGATCGGACTGCCGGGCAACCTCGTTCATGCGGGTCGTGGCGCCCTCGATCTTGTCCTCCATGCGGGAGAGCAGCGACTCGGAGCGGGCGTACTTGTCCTCGATGCGCGCCGTCTTGTCCTCGATCCGGGCGAGTTGGTCGCCGACGGCGGAGCCGGCAGGGGCCGGCGCGCTCGGAGAGACGGCAGGCTTGTCGGCGATGGGAGCCGGGGCCGAGGCCGTGACTGGCGTCGGAGCGGGCGCGGGGGAGGACGGGATGAAGCTCTCTCCGGAGGGCTTGGTCTGAGCGTCGTCGGCCATCGTTGGGGTCACTCCGGCTGTCGTTCGGGTCAGCAATGGAACGGGGGGCGAAACGCCCCCCGGAAACGATCAGATCAGCTTGGCCATGGCCACGGCCGTATCGGCCATGCGGTTTGAGAAGCCCCACTCGTTGTCGTACCAGGACAGGATGCGAACGAAGGTGCCGTCCATGACCTTGGTCTGGTCGAGGTGGAAGGTTGACGAGTGCGGGTCGTGGTTGAAGTCGACCGAGACGTTCGGCTGGTCGGTATAGGCCAGCACGCCCTTGAGCGGGCCGTCGGCGGCCTTCCGGATCGCCTCGTTGATCTCCTGGGCCGTGGTCTCGCGCTTGGCGGTGAAGACCAGGTCGACGGCGGAGACGTTCGGGGTCGGCACGCGGATCGAGGTGCCGTCGAGCTTGCCCTTCAGCTCCGGCAGCACGAGGCCGACGGCCTTGGCGGCACCGGTCGAAGTCGGGATCATCGAGAGCGCAGCGGCGCGGGCCCGGTAGAGATCCTTGTGCATCTGGTCGAGCGACGGCTGGTCGTTTGTGTAGGAGTGGATCGTCGTCATGAAGCCGCGCTCGATCCCGACGGTGTCGTGCAGCACCTTGGCGACCGGCACCAGGCAGTTGGTGGTGCAGGAGGCGTTCGAGACGACGACGTGGTCGGCGGTCAGCTCGTCATGGTTGACGCCGTAGACGACCGTGAGGTCGGCACCGTCGGCCGGAGCCGAGACGAGGACGCGCCGGGCACCTGCATCGAGATGCGCCTTGGCCTTTTCCTTCGAGGTGAAGATGCCGGTGCATTCCAGCGCGATGTCGACGCCAAGATCGCGGTGCGGCAGCTCGGCCGGGTTGCGCACGGCGGTGACTTTGATGCGCTTGCCGTCGACGACGATGAACTCGCCATCCACCTTCACGTCCGCGTTGAAGCGGCCATGGATCGAGTCGAAGCGCAGCAGGTGGGCGTTCGTCTCCACCGGGCCGAGATCGTTGATGGCAACGACCTCGATATCCTTGCGGCCGGCCTCGTGGATAGCGCGCAGGACGTTGCGACCGATGCGTCCGAACCCGTTGATGGCAACCTTCACGGTCACGGCGTGACTCCTTCACAAAAAACGGCGTTCCGACGCCGTGCGATCAGCTCGTGCAATGGCACTGACCAAACAGTACGTCGCCCGCTCCATGACGGCTCCGCTTGAACCTCGGATGAACCGATGCCGTTCCACGGCGTCGCGCACCGAGCGCCACTCGCGACCGTCCGGAGAACGGACGATCTGCGCGAGGAGCCGGGAGCTGTCACGGGCGAAAATTCCGGGAAACTGCGCACGCCTCGAAAGGAGCGTGGCGGGCGCCGGCTCTCTAACATGGGGCTGGGGGCTGTCAAAGGACAGGGGCGTGTTGCCAACGACGATTATGATGAGGCGACGGCTGGAAAATTCCCGCTCTTCGGGCGACACCATGAGCGCGGGAGAGGTTGCGAATGTCGTTAGTGGAGGACGCGCTTAGACGGCTGGATCTGGCCATGGTGCGCCTCGAGGCCGCGGTGACGCGGCGGGTCGAGGCCGACGAGGCCCGCGCCGACCGGGACATCGAGCTGGCGCTGATGGACGAGGACCGCGCGCGGCTCGCCGCCGAGCTCGACGCTGCGAGCGCGCAGCTCGCCCGCATGGCGAACGTCACGGGCGAGGTCGAGCGCCGGATCGACCGGGCCATCGACACGGTTTCGACCGTGCTCGATCGCCGGGTGCCACCGCGTCCGGGCGCCTGAGGGAGAGCGGCTTGGCCCACGTCACCGTCACCATCGCCGGCAAAACCTACCGCATGGCCTGCGGCGAGGGCGAGGAGGAGCATCTGACGAAGCTCGCCTCCAGTTTCGACGAGCGCGTCGCCGAGATGCGCAAGGCCTTCGGCGAAATCGGCGACATGCGCCTCCACGTCATGGCCGCACTGACCATCTCCGACGAGTTGGCGGAGCTGAAACGGCGCTTCGCCGCGCTGGGGGCGGAAACTGCAGGTTTGCGCGATGCGGCGTCGTCCAGTGAGGCACAGTTGGCCGAAGGGATTGAGCGAACGGCGGAGCGGATCGAGCGGCTGACGCAGGCGCTGACAGCGCCGACCGGCAAGGGCAAAGGCGATCAGAACGCCTGACGTTGCGGTCCAGGCCGACCGCGACGAGTCCAGGCACACGATTTCCGCAGGCTGTGCGTTCAATCCACTGGCGCAGCAGGCACACCGGTATTACATCGGGGTGGCGGGGCTGCAGGGTTCGACTGGAGCACTATCCCCGGGGCCTTATCGACTCCCTCGGGAGCTGTCACTGGCCTCGTCCCTGGACTTGGCCAACACGGCGCCCACCTACTCTGTAGGTTTCCCGGGATCGATCCTCCGACGGCCCACGTGGCTCCGCACCCTTTCTCAGAAATGTCAGACGCTTCCCTCCTCTCCGAAAAGGCCCGGCTGCGGGCAGAGGTGCTCGCCCGGCGCGACGCGCTCGATCTCGACGCGCGCAAGGCCGGCTCCCGAACGGTGGCGGAGACCGTCATCGCGATCCCCGGTCTCGCCGAGGCCGAGTTGGTGGGTGGTTTCTGGCCGATCCGCAGCGAGATCGACCCTCGCCCGATCATGGAAAAACTCTTCGCGCGCGGACAGCGCGTGGCCTTGCCGAAGGTGACACCGGATGGGCTCGTCTTCCGCGAATGGCGGGCCGGCGAGGCGCTGGTGCGCGGCGGCTTCGGACTGAGCGAGCCGCGCGACGACCTGCCGGAGGTGTTTCCCACTGCCCTGATCGTGCCGCTCGCCGTCTTCGACCGGACCGGCAACCGCATCGGCTACGGCAAGGGCTATTACGATAAGGCGATCGAGCGTCTGTCCCGCCGTGGCCCGCTGCTCACCATCGGCATCGCCTATTCCGTGCAGGAGGCGGCGCATGTGCCGGCGGAGGCGCATGACCAGCCCCTCGACCATCTCGTCACCGAGACCGGTCCTGTTCCCTTGATTCGCGCATGACGCGGATCAGTGGAATCCGGTTTTCGGATCATCTTATGCGCCACCTAGAGGCTTAGCGAGTGCGCCTTCTCTTCCTCGGCGACATCGTAGGCCGTCCCGGCCGCCATGTGGTGACCGACCGTCTGCCGGCCCTCCGCGAGCGGTGGCGCCTCGATTGCGTGGTGATCAATGGTGAGAACGCCGCCGGCGGGTTCGGCATCACCGAGTCGATCTGCGACGAGGTTCTGGGTGCCGGCGCGGACGTCATCACGCTGGGCAACCACTCCTTCGACCAGCGCGAGGCGCTTGTCTTCATCGAGCGCCAGCCGCGCCTGATCCGCCCCGCGAACTACCCGCCCGGCACCCCCGGCCGCGGCGCGACCGTGATCGAGACCCGCAGCGGCGCTCGGGTGCTGGTGGTCAATGTCATGGGCCGGCTCTTCATCGACCCGATGGACGATCCCTTCACGGCGGTCGACCGCGAACTCGCCGCCTGTCCGCTTCGCGACGCCGCCGACGCCGTCATCGTCGACGTCCATGCCGAGGCGACCAGCGAGAAGGAGGCTTTCGGCTGGCATCTCGACGGTCGCGCGAGCCTCGTCGTCGGCACGCACACCCACGTGCCCACCGCCGACCATCGCATCCTTCCCGGCGGCACCGCCTACCTGACCGATGCCGGCATGTGCGGCGACTACGATTCCATGCTCGGCATGCAGAAGGAGGAGCCCCTGCGCCGCTTCCTCCAGAAAACGCCCGGCTCGCGCCTCGAGCCGGCGCAGGGCGAGGGCACGCTCTGCGGCATCGCCGTCGAAACCGACGACGCGACCGGGCTCGCCAGATCGGTCCATGCTGTGCGCCTCGGGCCGCACCTGGAGGAAACTTGGCCACGCGGGTGGGATTGAGGATCAAGTACGGGTTGCGGACCGCTCCGCCGTCTTGATCGGCCTGGGTCCAGCCTCCAGAGTGCGGCACGACCGAGCTCGCCTCTCCAGGCAAGGGTTCGGCCCAACCGAACCCGGATTCGATGGTGGCTCGACCCGCATCCCCTCCGCTGAAGAAACCCGGCATCTACCTCGTGCGGATGTTGGTGTTCCTGATCCTCGTTGGGTTCCTCGCCTTCGTTCTCTTCCGGCAGATCACGCCGGCCTTCCTCGCCAATCCCGGCCTCAATGGTCTGATTCTCGGCGTTCTGCTGATCGCCGTGCTGCTCGCCTTTGGGCAGGTGATCCGGCTGTTTCGCGAAGTCTCCTACGTCAATGCCGTCGCCACCGGACAGACGCCGCCGAAGGCTAGGCCGACCCTGCTCGGCCCGCTTGTCCCGGCAATTGCTGCACGCACGGACGGCGCCACGCTGTCCGGCACCCGCGCTCATCTCGACACCACCGCTGCCCGGCTCGACGAGGGCCGCGAGATCCTGCGTTACGTGTCCGGCATCCTGATCCTGCTCGGCCTGCTCGGCACCTTCTGGGGCCTGATCGACACGCTTTCGGCGGTGGGCGGCGTGATCAGCGGCATGCGCGGCGGCGGTGATGCTGCGGTGATGTTCGACGAGCTCAAGAACGGCCTTGCCGTGCCGCTCTCGGGCATCGGGCTCGCCTTCTCCGCGTCCCTGTTCGGCCTCGCCAGCTCGCTGATCGTCGGCTTTCTCGACCTCCAGGCCGGCCAAGCCCATGCCCGCTTCCATAACGAGTTGGAGGATTGGCTGGTCTCCGGCGAGGATCAGGCCGTGACCGTCAGAGACGGCGCGGCCTCGCAGCAGGGCGCGGCTCTGTCGCGCGAGTTGCAGGAAACCCTGGAGCGCCTCAGCAAGCAGATCGCTGAAGGCAGCGGTGGCCGCACGGCGACACAGGCCATGACCAACCTCGCCGAGGGCATCCAGGGCCTCGTGCAGCATATGCGCGCCGAGCAGCAGATGATCCGCGACTGGGTCGAAGCCCAGGCGAGCCGCGAGAAGGAACTGAAGCAGGTGCTCGACCGGCTGAGCCGTGAGCGGGTCGAGTCCTGATGGCGTCGAGCCGAGGCCGCACGCATCGCAGCATCAACGTCTGGCCGGGCTATGTCGATGCGCTCGCGACGCTGCTGCTCTCGGTCGTGTTCCTGCTGACGATTTTCGTCGTCGGGCAGTTCTTCCTCTCGCAGGAGCTGACCGGGCGCGACGAGGTTCTGAATCGCCTCAACCGCCAGATTGCCGATCTCACCGACCTCTTGGCCCTGGAGCGCTCGAACCGGCGCACACAGGAAGAGACGGCCGCGTCGCTCAAGAACAGCCTCGAGCGCGCCGAGAGCGACCGGGACCGCCTGCAGGCGCTGAACGACGCCGCGCAGGCTGCCAAGGGGCAGTCGTCCGAGGTCGACAAGCAACTCGAAGCCGAGCGCGGCGCCACCGCGCGGGCGCAGAACCAGATCGATGTGCTCAACGAGCAGATCCGCGCCATGCGCCGTCAGCTCGCCGCCCTGGAGGACGCGCTCTCGGCCTCGGAGAAGCGCGACAAGGAGAGCCAGGCCCGCATCGCCGATCTCGGCAGCCGTCTGAACGTGGCTTTGGCCCAGCGCGTCCAGGAACTCGCCCGCTACCGCTCCGACTTCTTCGGGCGGCTGCGCCAAATCATCGGCAGCCGCTCCGACATCCGCATCGTCGGCGACCGCTTCGTACTCCAATCGGAGGTTCTGTTTCCCGCCGGCTCCGCCAGCCTGAAACCCGAGGCCGGCCCGGAGATCGACCGCATCGCCAGCGCGATCCTCGATATCTCGAAGGAGATTCCTGCGGATATTCCTTGGGTGCTACGCGTCGACGGGCACACCGATTCACGGCCGATTCAATCGGCGCAGTTTCCCTCGAACTGGTCCCTGTCGGCGGCCCGCGCCATCGCGGTGGTGCAGTATCTGAGAGGCAAGGGCATCCCGCCGCAAAGGATGCTCGCGGGCGCGTTCGGCGAGTTCCAGCCCCTGGATACGGGCACGACCGAAGAGGCCTATGCCAAGAACCGGCGGATCGAGATGAAGCTGACGGAGCGGTGAGGCGCTCTGCATAGGGCTCCAAGAACAACGCCGTCATTCCGGGCCCGCGCAGCGGCAACCGGAATCCACGACTAAGGCACGATGGCCGGCTCGGACTTCCACATCAGCAGTGGATTGCCGTCTGCGACCTGCCCCTTCGGATCCGGGTCTTGCCTCTGGCGAGTCCCGCCATGACGGGAGCGGGCGTCTAAACGGGCCGAACGCCGAACTCGCCACGATAAGCAAACAGCCCCGGCACGCCGCCCGTCATCAAGAACAGCACGGCATCGCCGGGCCGATAGGCGCCGGCCCGCACATCGGCGAGCAGCCCGGCGAACGCCTTGCCGCTATAGACCGGGTCGAGCAGCATCCCCTCGGTCTGGGCCATCAGCGTCACCGCCTCGCGCATCCCATCCGTCGGGATGCCATAGCCCTCGCCACGGGCGGCACCGTCGATGACGATCTCCGCATCCGATATGGCGCGGTCGATCCCGAGCAGCGCGAGGGCGTCGCGTGCCTTGCCCAGAGTGATCCGCCGCGCTTCGTCGAGCGGCGCGAGCACCGTGTAAGATTTCGCGAGGCGCGGATCACGCCCGAGGGCGGCCAAGCCCGCTGCCAGTCCGGCATGGGTGCCGCTGCTGCCATTGGCCGTGACCACGCGGCGGAAGCCTATACCCAGCGCAGACGACTGCTCCAGGATTTCGGCGATGCAGGAGGCGTAGCCGAGGCTACCGAGCGCGCTCGATCCGCCAGAGGGAAACACCGCAACCCGCCGCCCCTCACCCTCCAGTTCCGCCGCGCGCGCCGTGGCGGCGGCGAGCGAATCCGCCTCACCCGGCAGCAGGTGCACGCGGGCGCCGAACAGCTCGTGCAGCAGGCGGTTGCCGTTGCCGGTGTAGTCGGGGTCCTCGCGCGGCACCGAGCGGGTCAGAAACAGCTCGCAGCGGAACCCGCATCGCGCAGCCGCCGCGGCGGTGAGCCGGGCGTGGTTCGATTGCAGGGCGCCCACCGAGATGACGGTGTCCGCACCGCTCGCCCTCGCCTGCCCGAGCAGGAACTCGAGCTTGCGCAGCTTGTTGCCGCCGCCGCCAACGGGTCCGATATCGTCGCGCTTCACGAAGAGGCGCACACCGTTCAGCCCTTCTCCGAGATGGTGGCTCAACCCGTCGAGCGGCTGAATCGGCGTGGGTCCGCCGATCAGGTCGATCCGTGGAAAGCGCGAGAGGTCGAGCAAAGCCTACTCCGCCGGGAGCGCCGCGAGCTTGAGGTGCGGCTCGCGCGGCCGGGCGCTGTCGCCAAACGGATCGGTGAATTGCAGGGCGGCGAGCTGCGCGTAGAGCTTGCCGCGCGCCAGCAGGCTCTCGTGCGTCCCCTCCTCGACGATGCGGCCATTGTCGAAGACCAGAATGCGGTCGGCGGCGCGGATCGTTGCGAGGCGATGGGCGATCACCAGCGTCGTGCGGCCCTCCATGAGGTGATCGAGCGCGTTCTGCACGGCGCGTTCGCTCTCGGCATCGAGCGCCGAGGTCGCCTCGTCGAGCAGCAGGATCGGCGCGTCCTTGAGGATGGCGCGGGCGATGGCGATGCGCTGGCGCTGTCCTCCCGACAGCGTCATGCCACGCTCGCCAACCTGCGTCGCGTAGCCCTGCGGAAGCGCGCGGATGAAGCCGTCGGCATTGGCGAGACTGGCGGCGTGCTGGATCTCCGCCTCGCTCGCGGCGGGGCGCCCGTAGCGGATGTTGTCGAGGATGGTGCCGGAGAACACCGTCGGGTCCTGCGGCACCAGTGAGAGCCGCTGGCGCAGGGCCTCAGGATCGACGGTGGCGATGTCGATGCCGTCGACGCGGATGCGGCCGCCCTGCGGATCATAGAAGCGCAGCAGGAGTTGCAGCACGGTGGTCTTGCCGGCACCCGAGGGGCCGACCAGCGCGACGCGCTCGCCCGAGGCGACGCTGATGCGGACGCCGTCGAGCGCCTGATGCTCCGGTCGCGTCGGATAGGTGAAGTGCACGTCCTCGAAGGTCACCTCGCCGCGCGGCGGCTGCGGCAGGACGGCCGGGTTCTCCGGCGCCCGGATCGCCGGTTCGCTCGCCAGGATCTCGCCCAGGCGCTCGGCGGCACCGGCTGCCTGCGCCAGCTCGCCGTAGACCTCGGAGAGCTGCCCGAGCGCGCTCGCGCCGAACACGGCGTAGAGCACGAATTGCGAGAGCGTACCGGCGCTCATGGCGCCCGAGAGCACGCTCTGCGCGCCGTACCACATCACGCCGACGACCGAGCCCGAGATCAGGAAGATCGCCACGCCAGTGAGGATCGCACGTGCCTTGATCGAGGCGAGCGCAGCCGCATAGGCGTTCTCGGCAGCGGCGCCGAAGCGCGCAGTGGTCTCGCGGCCCATGCCGAAGGCCTGCATGGTGCGCACCGCACCGATCGCCTCCGAGGCATAGGCCGAGGCGTCGGCCAACCGATCCTGCGCGGCGCGCGAGCGGCGGCGGACGCCGCGTCCCGACAGGATCAGCGGGAACACGATCAACGGGATCGCACCGAGCACGAGGACCGACAGCCGCGGGCTCGTCCACACCATCATCACGATCGCGCCGACGAACAGGAAGGCGTTGCGCAGCAAAATCGAGATCGAAACGCCGAAGACCGACTTCACCTGTGTCGCGTCCGCCGTGAGGCGTGAGACGATCTCGCCGGACTGGGTGCGGTCGTAGAAGGCTGGATCGAGAATGGTCAGCCGTGAGAAGACGGCGGTGCGCAGGTCGGCGACCACGCGCTCGCCGAGGCTGACCACGGTGTAGTAGCGGCCGGCGCTCGAGAGGCCGAGCACTGCCACGACGCCCAGCAGAGCCAGGAAGTAGCTGTCGATGAAGACATGGCCTTCCGGCGAGAAGCCGTGATCGATCACCCGGCGGATCGCGATGGGCACGACCAGCGTCGCGCCGCTGGCGAAAATCAGCGAGAGAAGCGCCGCCAGGATGCGGCCGCGATAGACGGCGGCGAACGGAATCAGCGGCCTCAGCGCGCTGAGCGGGGCACGCCTCGCGGCCTCGCGGCCATCCTCAGCCTTGCGCCTGCGCCTGCCTCTCGCCCCCGTGACGGCATCATCCGCGGCGGCCATGAGTCCTCGTCATCTTCTCATCCCAGAAGTGTTTTGCTTGCGTTCTCGGAGCGGTCTTGTTCGCTGGAAGCGGCTGGGGTATAGGCCCGCCTTCACCGAAACGCGCGTGATATTCGGCCGCGGACCGCAGCGCCGTCCGGTCGGCGTGACCCAATCAGGACTTCGTCATGGCAAAAGATGCGGCCGCCAAGGCCAAGGGAACCGAGCATCCCGACTATCACTTCATCAAGGTCGTGATGACCGATGGCACCGAGTACATGACCCGGTCGACGTACGGCAAGGAGGGCGATGTCCTCAACCTCGACATCGACCCGACGACCCACCCTGCCTGGACCGGCGGCGAGCAGAAGATGCTCGATCGCGGCGGCCGCGTCTCGCGCTTCAACTCGCGCTTTGGTGGCCTGGCCTTCGGCAAGAAGTGATTCTTCGGGAGTCGGGCACCACGCCCGACCCTGGACGTTGACGGGCGACGCTCCTCAGCGTCGCCTTTTTCATATCCGACGGCCTGGGACGACCAGCTGGGAAGCTCTTGACCCGCGGTCGACCCATGCACCGAGGGCCCTGGCGCCGGTTGGCGCTGATGCCCAACTGGTGTAGGAGCCCGCTGGCCGAACGGAGGATTCCTCCGGGCGGTCGTTTCGTTTTGCCGATCGCCTGATTCGCGTCCGCGATCGCGGACCGCCGGAACCCCATGCAGACCGTCCTGATCGTCGTCCACCTCTTCATCGTCCTGGCGCTCATCGTCACGGTGCTGCTGCAGCGCTCCGAGGGCGGCCTCGGGCTCGGCGGCGGTGGCGGCGGTGGCGTATCCGGATTCATGACCGGCCGCGGTCAGGCCAATGCCCTCACCCGGGCGACGGCGATCCTCGCCGCCATGTTCTTCGCGACGAGCATCACGCTGGCGATCATGGCGCATCACAGCGCCGGGCCGCGCTCGATCCTCGACGGTGACGGCAATGTTCAGCCGGTCCAGCAGCAGCCGAACGCCGACAACCTGCTCGACACGCTGCGCCAGCAAGGCGGCAAGCCGGCGGATGGCGCACCCGCTCCGCAGAGCCCAGCTCCCGCTGCGCCGCCGGCAGCCCCCGCCGCGCCGTCGGCTCCGCAGTCGCGTTGAGGCAACAGCGCGGAGGAGACTCCGCGCGACTGGGCGCCCGAGGGCGGCCGATTCTAGCGTCGGCCCTCAGGCATTGATGAAACCCGCCAGCGGCATGGCCCTGCGGTGCGTGCCCGGCGGGCCGCGCGGCGGGTGAACCTTTGCGGTTTGGCGAATCGCGTAACCCTGTTTAAGGACCGAGGCCCATGACGCAGCATTCGACGCATGGGATTTCGACACGGTACGTCTTCATCACCGGCGGCGTGGTGTCGTCGCTCGGGAAGGGACTCGCGTCTGCCGCATTGGCGGCCCTCCTCCAGGCCCGCGGCTACCGCGTCCGCCTCAGAAAGCTCGACCCCTACCTCAACGTCGATCCGGGCACGATGAGCCCGACGCAGCACGGCGAGGTTTTCGTCACCGATGACGGCGCCGAGACCGATCTCGACCTCGGCCATTACGAGCGCTTCACCGGCCTACCGGCGAGCCGCGCCGACAACATCACCACCGGCCGCATCTACCAGGACATCATCGCGAAGGAGCGCCGCGGCGATTATCTCGGCGCGACCATCCAAGTGATCCCGCACGTCACCAACGCCATCAAGGCCTTCGTGCTCGACGGCAACGAGGGCTACGACTTCGTGCTGGTCGAGATCGGCGGCACGGTCGGCGACATCGAGGGCCTGCCCTTCTTCGAGGCGATCCGCCAGCTCGGCCAGGAGCAGCCGCGCGGCACCTGCCTGTTCATCCACCTGACGCTGCTGCCCTTCATTCCGTCGGCCGGGGAGTTGAAGACCAAGCCGACGCAGCACTCGGTGAAGGAGCTGCGCTCCATCGGCATTCAGCCCGATATCCTGCTCTGCCGCTGTGATCGGCCGATCCCGAACGACGAACGGCGCAAGCTCGCCCTGTTCTGCAACGTGCGCGAGACCGCCGTTATCGACGCGCTCGACGTGCCGTCCATCTACGACGTGCCGCTCTCCTACCGCGCCGCCGGCCTCGACCGGGAGGTGCTGGAGCACTTCGGCCTCGATTCCGAGCGCGAGCCGCCGCTCGATCGGTGGCGGACCATATCCGAGCGGGTGAAGAACCCCGAGGGCGAGGTCACCATCGCCATCGTCGGCAAGTATACCGGCCTCAAGGACGCCTATAAGTCGCTGACCGAGGCGCTGATCCACGGCGGTATCGCCAACAAGGTGCGCGTGCATCTCGAATGGATCGAGGCCGAGGTGTTCGAGCGCGAGGCTCCCGCGCCGTTCCTCGAGGGTCTGCACGGCATCCTGGTGCCCGGCGGCTTCGGCCAGCGCGGCGCCGAGGGCAAGATCCGCGCGGCTCAGTATGCCCGCGAGCGCCGCATCCCGTATTTCGGCATCTGCTTCGGCATGCAGATGGCGGTGATCGAAGCTGCCCGCTCGCTTGCCGGGATCGAAGGCGCGAATTCCACCGAGTTCGGCACGACGCCGGAGCCGGTGGTCGGTCTGCTCACCGAGTGGATGAAGGGCGACGCTCTGGAGCGCCGCGCGGCCGAGGGCGATCTCGGCGGCACCATGCGCCTCGGCTCCTACAAAGCCGCACTCGGCTCCGACACGAAGATTGCCAGCATCTACGGCTCGACCACCATCTCCGAGCGCCATCGCCACCGCTACGAGGTCAACATGGCCTATCGCGAGCGGCTGGAGGCCAAGGGACTGCGCTTCTCGGGGCTGTCGCCGGATGGCCTGCTCCCGGAGACCGTGGAGCATGTCGGGCATCCGTGGTTCATCGGCGTGCAGTTCCACCCCGAGTTGAAGTCAAGGCCCTTCGAGCCGCATCCGCTGTTCCAGAGCTTCGTCGCCGCGGCGGTGGAGCAGAGCAGACTGGTCTGAGCATGAGAGCAGCCCGATGAACGTGATCTCCGGGCTGCCCGCCTTCCTCGCCTATTTCGCCGCCGCGATCGTCCTCGTGGCGCTCTACATCCTGGTCTACATCACCGCGACGGCGCATCGCGAGATGGCGCTCATCCGCGCCGGCAACACCGCTGCCGCGCTTAGCCTCGGCGCCAGTCTGATCGGTTACGCCCTGCCGCTCTCGGTGGCGATCCGCAACGCCCAGTCGATCCTCGACTGCATCGTCTGGGGCCTCGTCGCCCTGGTGGTGCAGATCCTGATCTACTGGCTCGTACGGTTTATTCTGCCCGACCTCTCCCGCCGCATCTCGCAGAACGAGATAGCGGCTGCGATCCTGCTCGGGGCGGCCTCACTCGCGGGCGGGATCGTGAACGCGGCCTCGATGTCGTATTGAGGCAGCACGGGGGGTCGGATGACGAATCTGCGGATGAACGCCTGGCTCAACTTGGTGAGCCCGCGCAGATGAAGCGCTCGCAGACCGTCTCGCTCGTCCTGCTCGCGGGTGCGGGCGCTGCGGCCTTCGGGTTCGCCTCGGTCGATCATTCGCAGGCCGAGGAGGATGTTCGCGTCTATGCGAACCCCGCCAAATGTATCGCCGCGCATCTCCGCAGCGAGGCGGATTGCCAGAGCGAATACGACATCGCCCGCGCACTCTACACGACTGCTGCCCCGCGCTACACCTCGACGATCGACTGCGAGGCCCATCACGGCCCAGGCCACTGCGTCGCTGGCGAGAGCGTAGCCGAGGCCGCCCGTGGAAAATTCATCCCGGTGATGGCCGGCTACGTGATCGGCGCGACGGCGGAGCAGAAGCTGCCGCCGCAACCGGTCTTCGACCACGCCCCGAAGGACGAGACGCAGCAGGCCAGCCATTCGACCGGCGTCCATAGCGGCTACTGCACCGGTTCGGGCGCCCGCATCTGGACCACGGGCTACGGCCGATCCTCGGTGGCGCGGGTGTCCTCCGCGGCGTTGCGCGGGTCGTCCTTCGGTGGGTTCGGCGGCACGGGACGGTCGTTCTCGTCCTACTCATCATCCTCGCACGGCTTCTTCGGCGGCTGATGCGCCGCGTCCCCACCGGTGAGCGGCCCGACTGGCGCGAGACCGCGCGGAAAAACGGCTTCGTCTTTCACACGCTCGATGGCGCTCCCTACTGGGAGGAGAGCCACGCCTACGCCTTCACGCTCGCCGAGATCGAGGAGGACATCGGGGCGCCGAGCGGCGAGTTGCACGCGCTCTGCCTCGACTTCGCCGGTCGCGCCGTCGAGGACGAGCGCATCCTCGCCTCACTCCGCATCCCCGAAAGCGCCTGGGACGCGGTTCGCGGCAGTTGGCGCCGGGGCGATGCCAGCCTCTACGGCAGGCTGGACCTTTCCTATGACGGCAACGGGCCAGCCAAACTCCTCGAATACAACGCCGACACGCCGACGGCGCTCTACGAGACCGGCGTGTTCCAGTGGCTCTGGCTGGCAGAGTTGCTGCGCGACGGCCTGCTGCCGGCCGGCAGCGACCAGTACAATGCCGTCCACGAGCGGCTGATCGCGCGCTTCCGCGAGATCGGCGCCGGCAGCCTCACCGGCTTCGCCGCCGAGGCTGATGCGCCCGAGGATCGCGGCACCGTCGCCTATCTGCAGGATTGTGCGATCCAGGCCGGGCACATCACGCGCTTCCTGGACCTCTCCGAGATCGGTTTGAAGAGGGATGGCCGTTTTTGCTCGCCGGAGGAGATGCCGATCGACCTGCTATTCAAACTCTACCCTTGGGAATGGGCTTTCGCCGATGCCTTCGCCGCGGGCGTCGCAAGGAGCCCAACCCGATTCCTCGAGCCGCCCTGGAAGGCGGTGCTCTCGAACAAGGGGTTGCTACCGCACCTCTGGGCGCAGGAGCCCGGCCATCCGAACCTGCTTCCGGCTTTCTTCGAGAGTGATCCGAAGGCCGCCAGCCTCGGCGCGTCCTACGTGCGCAAGCCGCTCTTTTCGCGAGAGGGCTCGAACATCGAGATCCTCTGCGATGGTGCGCTGCTCGCGCACGAGCCCGGCCCCTACGGTGGCGAAGGTTACATCCGGCAGGCGCTCGCAGAATTACCGAGCTTCGACGACCGTCGCAGGCCGCTGATCGGCTCGTGGATCATAGGCGATGCGCCAGCGGGCCTCTGCGTGCGGGAGAGCCGCGGCGCGATCACCGGTAACGACGCCCTGTTCGTTCCGCACTTCATCGAACCCGCGGCGTGAGGACGCGAACCGGCCGTTGGCGCTGCCGTGGCGCGCGTTCCGCGCTATGGTGAGATCATCGTGACCGAGATCCTGTTCTATCACCTGCAGCGTCAGCCCCTCGAAAAGGTGCTGCCGAGCCTCGTCGAGAAGTCGCTGGAGCGCGGCTGGCAGGCCGCGATCCAGGCGGTAAGCGAAGAGCGTCTGTCGGCCCTCGATGATGGGCTCTGGACCTATTCGGACGACAGCTTCCTGCCGCATGCTACCGACCGCGAGCCGGATGCAGCGACGCAGCCCGTCGTGCTGACCCTGCGCGAGGGCAATCCCAACAAGGCAGCGATCCGCTTCCTCGTTGAGGGCGCCGACCTGCCAGCGGATGCGAACGACTACGCCCGCATCTGCATCCTGTTCGACGGTACCGACACCGACGCCCTGGTCCTCGCCCGCGAGCAGTGGAAGAGCGCCAAGGAGCAAGGCCACACCGTGGCCTATTGGCAGCAGGACGACGACGGCCGCTGGAGCAAGAAGGCGTGAGGATTCTGATGGCCGACCGTTTGGTGCCGTCCGCGACCTCTCTCCCCTATCCGGGGAAGGTGGGAGGATTTTGCCGTGCGATCCTGTCTGCGCTGGTGGCAGTCGCGGTTGCCGTCGCGCCCCTGCCTTCCTTCGCCGCACCATCCGACGCAGCTCGCAAAGCACCTGAACGTCCGGCGGAAGCTCGTGAGGGCCGCAAGCTACCGGCAGATTCGACCACCGAGCATACCCTCACCCTCCCCGGCGGCCGAACGATCGCGTTCACCGCCACGGCCGGCAGCCTCGGCCTCGTCGACGAATCCGGAAAGCTCCAGTCCGAGATCGCCTTCATCGCCTATGTCAAAAAGGGCTCGGCCGACGACATCGCCGCTAGGCCCGTCAGCTTTGCGGTCAACGGCGGCCCCGGCGCGGCGTCGGCCTATCTCAATATTGGCGCGATCGGCCCGTGGCGCCTCCCGACCGACGGGAGAACGATCAGCCCATCGCAAAAAATCGCGCTGGAGCCCAATGCAGAGACCTGGCTCGATTTCACCGATCTCGTCTTCATCGATCCGGTTGGCACCGGCTACAGCCGGGCGGCGGAGGGCGACGGCAAAAGCTACTGGAACCTGGACGGCGATGCCTCGGTGCTCGCCTCGGCTATCGCCCGTTATCTGCGCCAGAACGATCGGATGGCCTCGCCGAAATTCTATGTCGGCGAGAGCTATGGCGGCTTTCGCGGGCCGCTGATCGCGGCGAAGCTGCAGGAGGATATCGGCGTCGGCCTCTCGGGGCTTGTCCTGCTGTCGCCGGTGCTCGATTTCGCCTGGCTGCAATCGGCCCGCACTACGCCCTGGGGCTTCGTCACGCGCCTGCCCTCTCTCGCAGCAGCCGCGCTGGAACGTTCGGGCACGCGCCCGACACGTAAACTGATGGCGGAGGCCGAGCGCTACGCCTCCGGCGACTACATCGCCGATCTGCTCAAAGGCCCCGGCAGTGCCGAGGCGGTCGCGCGCCTCTCAGAAAAGGTCGCGGCGCTCACCGGGCTCGATCCGGAAATCGCGCGCCGGCAGGCGGGTCGACCCACCGCGAGCAGCTACCAGCGCGAGATCGGGCGCGACGAAGGCCGGGTCTCTTCGGCTTACGACACCTCCGTCACCGGATGGGATCCCGACCCGACGGCGCCGAGCAGCCATTTCGAGGATCCGGTTCTGACAGCGCTGCAGGCGCCGCTCACCAGCGCCATGGTCGATCTCTATGCCAACAAGCTGAACTGGCGCGTGCCGAACATGCGCTACGAGTTGCTGAACGGCGCGGTGAATCGAGGCTGGTCGTGGGGCTCCGGCCGCAGCGCGCCGGAGGCGATGGGTGCGCTCAAGGGCATTCTCTCCCTCGACGGATCGCTACGCGTACTGGTCGCGCACGGCTTCACCGACCTCGTGACGCCCTACTTCGCCTCGAAGCTCCTGATCGACCAGATGCCGTCCTATGGTGGTGGCGAGCGGCTGAAGCTCGCCGTGTACCCCGGCGGGCACATGTTCTATGCGAGGGCCGATTCCCGCGCCGCCTTCCACGAAGATGCCGCCGATCTCTACGCCCTCGCCCTCCAGGGTCGCTCGAACGGGACAGCGACCCCAGGCGAGCGCCGCGAGCGGACACAGGAGCGCCCGACACCGTGAGTCTGATTGCGAAATTCGTCGTTCTCGCCGTATCGACGGCACTCCTGGCAGGCTGCACCAGCACCGAGGATCGTACGCCGAGGCCGCCTGCATCTCAGGCCGCGTTGACGCCCCCGGCTGCGCCGCCGGTGCCGGCCCCGCCGGGCTTTACCGGCCCGGTGCTCGATGCGGGCGGCACCTGCAACGGCCCCGTGCCCAGCGCCGCCACCGCCATCGCTCCTGGGATCGGCGAGTGCGAACTTGTGCGCCTCAAGGGCAAGCCGCCGACGGATGTTCTCGTGGGTGAGGGCCGCACCGGCCGGGAGGTCCAGGTGCTCTATAACGAGCCTGGCGCGAAGGAGCTGTACTTCTTCGTGAACAACAAGCTCGACCGGATCGTGAAGTCATAGCGATCACGATCCCCGCTGCGGCGAGCCGACATCCACCGCAGGATTCAAGGAACTTGGCCGGACGCTCCCAGTTTCCTCGCAATAATTCGAGGAGATGTTCTGATGAAACGCGTTGCCATTGCGGCCCTGTGCGCGCTGCTCGCGGGTCCTGCGCTTGCCGAGTCCAACGACAAGACCATTGGTGAGCGCGCCAAATCCGTCGGAGAATCGACGGGCGTGAACTCGCTGATCGGCGTTGCCCCGATCGCCGCCGACTTCGTGAAAGAGGCCGCGATCAGCGACATGTTCGAGATCCAGTCGAGCAAGCTCGCCGAAGAAAAATCGAACGACAAGACCAAGACCTTCGCCAAGCAGATGATCACCGATCATCAGAAGACCTCGGAAGAGCTGAAATCCCTGGTCAGCGGCGGCAAGGTCAAGGCTGAGATCCCCACAGCCCTCGACAGCACGCACCAGAGCAAGATCGACAAGCTCAAGGGTCTGAATGGCGACGATTTCACCAAGCAGTACCTGTCGGATCAGGTCAGCGCGCACAAGACGGCGGTCGACCTGTTCAAGCGCTATGCCTCTGGTGGCGACAACGCCGAGCTCAAGACCTGGGCCTCCAAGACCCAGCCCCATCTCGAAGAGCATCTGAAGATGGCGCAGGACCTGCAGAAATAAGGGTCCCGCCAGGAGGGCGAACCGGTATCCGGCCCCTAAGGAATCTCGCCGCCGCGCTCCAGCCGCAATGGCCCGGAGCGCGGCGACATCATTTGCGCTCTTCATCCGAGACGTGCGTAGAGAACCTCGGCTCCGTCGAAGATCAGCCGGCCCGCCTCATCGTCGAGGGAGCCCGCGATCTCACGCATCTCCGGCGCCCAACAATCAGTACGCCAAACTCGGTCATCCGGGCGGCAATGCCGCTCCCATGGAGCCCGGAGCGAGAATGGCGATCGTCGGCGTTCTATTCTCGCGCGAGTGGCGCTCGTGCTCTACCGAAGCGAGGCGCAGAAGCGTTGGATACGGGTACAGGCCTCTTCCAGCACCGCGTTCGACGTCGCGTAGGAGATACGTAGGTTCGGACCGAGCCCGAAGGCCGACCCGTGGACTGCGGCGACACCCTCCGCCTGCAGGAGTTCGGTGACGAAGTCCTGATCGGTCTCGATCACGGTGCCGCTCTCGGTACGCTTGCCGATCAGCTCTGCGCAGGACGGGAACACGTAGAACGCGCCTTCCGGCGTCGTGCAGGTCAGCCCGCGCGCCTGGTTCAGCATCGATACAACGAGATCGCGCCGGCTCTGGAACGCCTGCCTGAAGCGGACGAGATGGTCCTGCGGGCCCTCCAAGGCGGCGACGGCGGCCCATTGCGAGATCGAGGTGGCACCGGACGTCTGTTGGCCCTGCACGAAATCCATCGCCTTGATGATCGGTTCCGGACCGGCCGCGTAGCCGATACGCCAGCCGGTCATGGCATAGGCCTTCGACACCCCGTTCATCGTGACGGTGCGGTTGTATAGCTCGGGTTCGACCTGGGCGGGCGTGACGAACGCGAACTCGCCGTAGGTCAGGTGCTCATAGATGTCGTCGGTCAGAATGTGCACCTGCGGGTGCCGCAGCAGTACGTCGGTGACGGCCTTCATTTCGGCATACGTGTAGGCAGCGCCGGACGGGTTGGAGGGCGAGTTGAGGATGATCCACTTCGTCTTCGGCGTCAGCGCGCGCTCCAGCGCCTCGGCCTGCAGCTTGAAGCCGTGCGCCATCTGCGTCTCGACGAAGACCGGCGTGCCGCCGCAGAGCGTGACGATCTCGGGATAGGACACCCAGTACGGCCGCGTGATGATCACCTCGTCGCCGGGGTTCAGCGTGGCGAGCAGCGCGTTGTAGATGATGTGCTTGCCGCCGGTGCCGACGATCGTCTGCGAGACCTTGTAGTCGAGCCCGTTCTCGCGCTTGAACTTCTTGACCACCGCCTCGCGCAAGGCGGGGATACCCGACACCGGCGTGTAGCGCGTCTCGTTCCGGTTGATCGCCTCGATGCCGGCCTGCTTGATGTGATCCGGCGTCGCAAAATCCGGCTCGCCGACCGACAGGCTGATCACGTCCACGCCCTGAGCCTTCAGCTCGCGGGCCTTCTGCGTCATCAGGATCGTCGCGGAAGGCTTCACGCGCGACAGGGTGTCGGCCAGCAGGCCCATCACAGGGTCTCCGAAAGGTCGTGACGTGCGCCGCGCATGGCGATGCGAGCGAGGCGGCTGGACCGTAATCCCGAGGTGTCAGCGGAACAAGGGCACCGAAGACGGGCAATCCGCGACTGGTCTCGACGGTTTGCCGCTAGGACGCATCCCGGGTGCACCGATGGTGCCCCGGAATGATGACTTTCATTTTCGGTGCGGCACGGTCGCCGGCTACCGGATTGGCTTAGATCCCGCCGAACACCCAGCGCAGCCGCGCCAGGAACCCGCCGGCGGGGCGCGGCGTACCCTTCCGAGCCGCTTCCTCGCCCTTCGGCGAGACGGCGATCGAGGACTTTACGAGTCCAAGAGCCGCCGTGTCGGTGGTCTCGCGGTCGATCAGAATGAGCGAGCCGGTGTCGCGGTTGTCGGCATAGGGGTCGACGGCGACCTCGCGGTCGAGGTTCAGCGTCACCTCGCCGATGTCGTTGACGCCGAGTTTGTCGGCCGGAGCCGCCCTGCCCGTCTCAGGATCGATCCGGCTGCGGATCGATTTCACCACCGCGTTGGTGGTGACCGTGCCGATCTTCGCCCAGAGGCTCGCGCCCGGGGTCAGCTCGGTCTCCAGCGCCCAGAACAGGCGGACGTCGAGTGTGTCGGTCACGGTCAGCGGCGCATCCGCCGTGGCGATGATGGAGCCGCGCGAGGCATCGACCTCGTCGGCGAGTACGATCGTGACCGACTGGCCTTCGCTGGCCCGCTTCAGATCGCCATCGGCCGTGAAGATCCGTGCGATGGTCGAGGTCTTGCCCGACGGTGCAATCACGACCCGGTCGCCCGGTGCGACCGAGCCCGAGGCAATCAGACCCGAGAAGCCGCGAAAATCGGAGTTCGGGCGGTTCACCCACTGTACCGGCAGGCGAAAGGCGGCGGCGCGCTCCTCCGACTTCACCGGGACCTCCTCGAGGTAGCTCAGCAGCGGGCCGCCCTGGTACCAGGCTGCCGCGGTGCCCGGCAGCACGACGTTGTCGCCGTTCTTGGCCGAAAGCGGGATCGCGCGGATCTCAGCGAAGCCGAGCGGCGCCGCGAATTCCTGGAAGCCTGAGACGATCCTGTCGAAGGTGTCCTGCGACCAGCCGGTCAGATCCATCTTGTTGACGGCGAGCGCTACGCGCTTGATGCCGAGCAGCGAGACGAGGAGCGCATGGCGCCGCGTCTGTCGGGTAAGTCCCTGGCGTGCGTCCACCAGGATTACGGCAACGTCGGCGGTCGAGGCGCCCGTTGCCATGTTGCGAGTGTACTGCTCGTGGCCGGGCGTGTCGGCGACGATGAACGAGCGCGTCTCGGTCGAGAAGAAGCGGTAGGCAACGTCGATGGTGATGCCCTGCTCGCGCTCGGCCTGGAGGCCGTCGACGAGAAGCGCGAGATCGACTTCCTGGCCCTGCGTGCCGTGCTTGCGGGAATCGCGCTGCAGCGCCGTGACCTGATCGTCGAAGATCTGTTTGGTGTCGTGCAGCAGGCGGCCGATCAGGGTCGACTTGCCGTCATCGACCGAGCCGCAGGCGATGAAGCGCAGGACTTCCTTGCTCTGGTGAGCGTGTAGGAATTTCTCGTAGCCGAAGGCTTCGGGAGACTGATGGATCGTCATCAGAAGTAACCCTCCTGCTTCTTGCGCTCCATGGCGCCCGAGCCGTCCTTGTCGATCACGCGGCCCTGGCGCTCCGAGGTGCGGGCGGCCAGCGTCTCGCCGATGATCTCGGGCAGGGTCGCGGCCGGGCTCTCGACGGCGCCGGTCAGCGGGTAGCAGCCCAGCGTGCGAAAACGAACCTGACGGAGTTGCGGGGTCTCGCCCGGCTCGAGCGGCAGGCGCTCGTCATCAACCATGATGAGCTGGCCGTCGCGTTCCACCACGGGACGCTCGGCCGCGAAATAGAGCGGCACGATCGGGATCTTCTCCTGCTCGATGTAGAGCCAGATATCGAGCTCGGTCCAATTCGAGAGTGGGAAGACGCGGAAGCTCTCGCCGCGGCGCTTCTTGAAATTGTAGAGGTGCCAGGGCTCGGCCCTCTGGCGCTTCGGATCCCAGCGATGCTGCGCATTGCGCAAGGAGACGATGCGCTCCTTGGCGCGGCTCGCCTCCTCGTCACGGCGGGCGCCGCCGAAGGCCGCATCGAACTTATGCTTATCGAGCGCCTGCCTGAGGGCCTGCGTCTTCATCACATCGGTGTGGATTTCCGAGCCGTGGCTGACTGGGCCGATGCCTTTGGCTAACCCGTCCGGATTGGTATGGACCAGAAGGTCGAGGCCGAGTTCCTTCGCGCGGGCATCGCGGAAGGCGATCATCTCCTTGAACTTCCAGGTCGTGTCGATGTGCATCAGCGGGAACGGCAGCCGGCCCGGCGCGAAGGCCTTCAGCGCGAGGTGCAGCAGCACGGACGAGTCCTTGCCGATCGAGTAGAGCATCACCGGGTTCTCGGTCTCGGCGACCGTCTCCCGGAAGATGTGAATGCTCTCGGCTTCCAGACGCTGAAGATGGGTCAGGCGCGCCGGCGACGGCGCAGCCAGATCCAACAGCTGCTCGGCGGTGGCAACGCTCATCAAACCAATTCCCTTCTGTATTCGCGTGAGGTTGCCGCGCGTGCCGGCTCCTCGAACGCCGCCGGCTCCTGGCCTGGCGCCACATCCTCTTCCGGCCTGTGCACGTGCAGGCCGCATTCCTTTTTGGATTCCTGTTCCCACCACCAGCGCCCGGCCCGCTCGTCCTCGCCGATGCGAACAGCGCGGGTGCAGGGGGCACAGCCGATCGACGGAAAGCCGCGATCATGCAGGGCGTTGTAGGGAATGAAGTTATCCTTCACGAAGGCGTCGATCTGCGCCCGCGTCCAGTCGGCGAGTGGATTGACCTTGATCAAGCCGCGCTGCTCGTCCGCCTCTGCCAACGGGGTGTCGGCCCGGTTAGCCGATTGTCCGGCACGCAATCCGGTGAACCACACTGCGGCCTGATCGAGTGCGCGGCCGAGCGGTTCGACCTTGCGGAAGCCGCAGCATGCCTGCCGTGCCTCGACGGAATGGCGAAAGCCGTTGATGCCTTCCCTTGCAACGAAGGCCTCCTCCGATGTCCGCTCGGGTGCGTAGGCACGGATGCGGATACCGTAGGCGGCTTCTGTCTCGGCCCAGAGGTCGTAGGTTTCCGGGAAGAGGCGGCCTGTATCGAGCGTGACGATCTCCGTCCTGCCCTTGGCCAGCGCAATGGCGTGGGTGAGGACCTGGTCCTCGATGCCGAGGCTCGTGGTGAAGACGAGGCGCCCGGGAATTTCGGCCTCAACGAGGCGGATGCGTCCGGTGAGGTCGAGCCCCGCCAATCTTTCGGCGAGCCTCTCGGCCTGCTGCACGAGAGCGACGGTCATTTCAGCTTGTCCGTATTTGCGTCTGCCGCTTGAGCTTGACCAGCTTGTTGGAGACCTGACATGTTCGCTATATAGAACGCTGTCAAGGCGCGTGAGGTGCGTGGTGGTGATCCGGCACCGCAGCAATCCGTAGGATGGGCACCGAAAAGGCAGCTATGCGTTGCCTGATCGAAGAAAATCCTTCTCAAGCTCAGTGCGACAGCACACATCGAGGTCGGACAATCGGCCTTTTTTAAAAACGGCGCCCCGTGGTGCCGGACATCAAGAGGTCAGCGTGGACGCCATCGATCTGAAGATCCTCGCCCTTCTGCAGAAGGACGCCACTCTTTCCATCGCCGCCATCGGCGAGCAGGTCGGGCTGTCGCAGACGCCCTGCTGGAAGCGCATCCAGCGGCTCGAGGCTGACGGCGTGATCGACCGGCGCGTTGCCGTGCTGGACCCGGTGAAGCTCGGCCTCGGGCTCACCGTCTTCGTCTCCATCGAGACGGCCGACCACTCCAAGGACTGGCTTGACCGGTTTGCCTCGGAGATCGCGGCAATGCCGGAAGTGCTCGAGTTTTACCGGATGGCGGGTGACGTCGACTACATGCTGCGCGTCGTCGTCGCCGACATGCAGGCCTATGACCTGTTCTACAAGAACCTGATCGCCACCCTCCCCCTCAAGAACGTGACCTCGCGCTTCGCGATGGAGAAGGTGAAGTCGACAACGGCCCTCCCCCTCCCTGCCCCTCCGAGCCGCGGCCGCGTCGCGCCTCAGCTCGCCGTGGTCGGAGAATAATTTTCTTTTGTGCGGCGCGATGACAGGCAAGAGCTTCTCTCGCGCATCCGTTCTGTAAAACGAACATTTCTTCGTTGACAGCGGGCCGCCCGCGGACGACATGGCACTTACGATGGCACGCAACGCACTCCTTCCCCGCACGGCCCCGTTCGGTGACACCGAACGCGCCAGTCTCGACGCCGTTCTCGGAGCGGCGACGCCGATCCAGCGCGCCTGGCTCGCCGGCTTCCTCGCCGGCATCGACGCTGCGGGCGGCCAGCCCGCGGCGCAGCCGCTGGCGCCGCCCAAGGCTGCCGAGCCGTTGACGATCATCTTCGCGAGCGAGTCCGGGAATTCCGAGGCGCTGGCGGGGAACGTGGCGAAGCTCGCCAAGAAGCAGGGCTTCAAGCCCAAGGTTGTCGACTTCGCCGATCTCGACCTCGCCACCCTGCCGAAAGCCGGCAAGCTCGTCGCCATCGCCGCGACCTGGGGCGAAGGCGAGCCGCCGGCCCGCGCGGTCGAGACCTACAACGCCATCATGGCCGACGGCGCCCCGCGCATCGACGGCGTGGAGTTCGGCGTGCTCGCGCTCGGCGACACCTCGTACGCCGAGTTCTGCGCCATCGGTAAGGCGCTCGATGCCCGCTTCGAGGCGCTCGGCGGCCGGCGCGCCTACGACCGCGCCGACCTCGATCTCGATTTCGAGAAGCCTGCCGCCGACTGGATCAAGGGCGCGCTGAAAGCGCTCGCTCCCTCCGAGCCCGCCGCGGATAACGTCGTCGCCGTCGATTTCGCCCGTGGTGCCGGGCACGACGAAGACGAGGAGCCGAGCCGCGAGCCGAGGGTGGTCGAGGTCATCGAGCACGTGAACCTCAACTCCTCGCGCTCCGACAAGGAAACGATCCACCTCGCGCTGGAATTCGAGGACGGCGCGCCAGCCTACGAGCCGGGTGATTCCCTCGAGATCTACCCCGAGAACGATCCGCAGCTCGTCGAGGAGATCCTGAAGGCTACCGGGCTGTCCGGCGACGAGGCCCTGCGCAAGGCTCTGCTCTCCGAGCGCGACATCACCACCCTCTCGGCTGCCACCGTCGAGCGCTTTGCCAAGGCGACGGGACACGCGGACGCCCAGAAGTTCATCGAGAGCGGCGAGGTGAAGGCCTGGATCGAGGGCCGGCACCTCATCGACCTGATCGAGGCCTATCCGGCCGCTCTGACGGCCGAGCATCTGAACACGATCACCCGGCCGCTGCCGCCACGCGCCTACTCCATCGCCTCATCCCGCAAGGAAGTCGGCGACGAGGTGCATCTGGTGATCGCGGCGGTGCGCTACGCGACGCATGGCCGGGCGCGCACCGGCGTTGCCTCCACGCATGTCGCCGACCGCATCAGCAACGGGGCGAAGCTGCGTGTGCGCCTGAAGCCGAACAAGCATTTCCGCCTGCCGAGCGATCCGGCCACCGATATCATCATGGTGGGCCCCGGCACCGGCGTCGCGCCCTTCCGCGCCTTCGTGCAGGAGCGCCGCGCCAACGAGGCCAGCGGCCGCTCCTGGCTGTTCTTCGGCGACCGTCACTTCACCCACGACTTCCTCTACCAGCTCGAATGGCAGGAGGCGCTGGAGGACGGTTCGCTCTCGAAGATCGACGTCGCCTTCTCGCGCGACCAGCCTGAGAAGATCTACGTCCAGAATCGCATCGACGAGCACGGCAAAGAGCTCGTCGAGTGGCTCGATGGCGGGGCGCATTTCTACGTCTGCGGCGACGCCAAGAACATGGCCAAGGACGTTCGCGCGGCGGTCGTTCGCGCCTTCTCGACCCACAAGGGCTTGAGCGAGGCCGATGCCGAGGCGCATGTTGCGGGGCTCGAAAAGGCGAAGCGCTACCAGCAGGACGTCTACTGAAGGACCGAACGTTCGGGACAAGCGTCCCACCTGTCCCAGGCCGTCCCACGGCTCGGGACGAGCTTGGCGGCGCCGCTCGCGAAGCCGGACGATGACGTCGAGGACGTCGCCTCGCGCGGCCATCTCGGACGGAGATGGTCCGGTGGCGGCAGCCGATCAATATGTGACCGACAGAGATCACCATGGACGACCACAAGCCGATCGAGACCGTAGACGGCCCGGCCTTCGAGAGCCCCGGGATCGGCGCGCGTCGCTATGAGACGCCGCCGACCGGGCGCCCGATCGACGATCCGGTAGCGGCCAAGGAGGCCGGCCTCGCCCATAACGAGCATCTCAAGATCGCCAGCCGCTACCTGCGCGGCGGCCTCGCCGAGGGCCTGCTGAAGCACGCCACGGGCGCCATCACCGAGGATGACGGACAGCTCGTCAAGTTCCACGGCATGTACATGCAGGACGATCGCGACCTGCGGGCCGAGCGCACCAAGAAGAAGCTGGAGAAGGCCTACAGCTTCATGATCCGCCTGCGTATCGCCGGCGGCGTGGTGACGCCGCGGCAATGGCTGATCCTCGATAATCTCGCCACCACCTACGCTAACGGCACGCTGCGGGCCACGACGCGCCAGACCTTCCAGTATCACGGCGTCATCAAGTCGAACCTCAAGCGGGCCATGGCCGCCATCGACTCGGCTTTGCTCGACACCATCGCCGCTTGCGGCGACGTGAACCGCAACGTCATGGCCGCGACCAATCCGGCGCAAGTTGGCGCCCACAAGGCGGCCTACGAGCTCGGCAAGACCATCTCCGACACCCTTCTGCCAAAGACCAATGCCTGGCGCGAGATCTGGCTCGACGGCGAGAAGGTCGTCGGCGGAGAGGAGGAGTTCGAGCCGGTCTACGGCAAGACCTACCTGCCTCGTAAGTTCAAGATCGTCATCGCGGTGCCGCCTTCCAACGAGGTCGACGTCTTCGCGCACGACCTTGGCTTCATCGCCATCCTCGACAAGAAGAACCAACTCACGGGTTGGAACGTCACCGTCGGCGGGGGCATGGGCATGACCCATGGCGAGACAGACACCTTCCCACGCACCGCTGAAGTCATGGGTTTCTGCAAGCCCGAGGATGCGGTGAAGGTTGCCGAGGCGGTGATGACCGTCCAGCGCGACTGGGGCAACCGTAAGAGCCGCAAGAACGCCCGCCTGAAATACACGATCGAGCGCTACGGCCTCGACGCCTTCCGGGCCGAGGTCGAGAAGCGGACGGGCAAGAAGCTCGGCGCCCCCAAGCCCTTCACCTTCGACAGCAACGGCGATCGCTACGGATGGACCGAAGGTGATGACGGCCGTCATCACCTCACGCTCTACGTGCCGTCGGGCCGCATCAAGGATGTCGAGAACGGACCGCAATTCCTCTCGGGCCTGCGCCGCATTGCCGAGGTGCATGAGGGCGACTTCCGCCTGACCGCCAACCAGAATGTCATCATCGCCAACGTGCCCGCCGGGAAGCGGGCAGAGATCGAGGCGCTGGTCGACGAGTACAAGCTGACCAAGGGAGCCGGCGCGCTGCGCCGCAACTCCATGGCCTGCGTCGCCTTGCCGACCTGCGGCCTCGCTCTGGCCGAGAGCGAGCGCTACCTGCCGGACCTCATCTCGGAACTCGAGGAGAGCCTCGCCAGCCACGGACTGCAGGATGACGAGATCACCATCCGCTCGACCGGCTGCCCCAACGGCTGTGCCCGTCCCTACATCGCGGAGATCGGTCTCGTCGGGCGCGGCCCCGAGCGCTACCACCTCTATCTCGGCGCGGCCTTCGACGGCTCACGCCTGAGCAAGCTCTACAAGGAAGATGTGGAGGCCAAGGACATCAAGGCCACGCTCGATCCGCTCTTCGCCGACTATGCCAAGAGCCGGAAGCCCGGCGAGCATTTCGGCGACTTCGTGATCCGCGCCGGGCATGTCGCCAAGACCACCAACGGGCCGGACTTCCACACGCGCACCGGCGCCCTCAAGCCGGCGGCCTGACCAGCCGCCGGAAACCTCGCGCGTGGCGAGCGGTTTCGCCTCCATCACGGAGGCGATGGATGAGTGAGACGACAGGTTCGCGCCGCAAGGTTCGCTACGCGGTGGTTGGCGGCGGCTGGATCTCCCAGGCCGCCTTCATGCCGGCCGTGGCGCAGACGGGCAATTCCGAGATCACCGCGCTGATCACCGGTGACCCGGAGAAGGCCGCCGCTCTCGGCGCCGAGTACGGTCTCCAGACCTTCTCGTATGGCGAGTACGCCCAGGCGCTCCAGGCCAACCTTTTCGACGCGGTCTACCTCGCTCTTCCCAACGGCATGCACCGCGACTTCGCCGTGCCCGCCCTGGAGGCCGGCCGGCACGTGCTTCTCGAAAAGCCGATGGCGACGAGCGTCGCGGAGTGCGAGGCGATCATCGCGGCGGCTCAACGGGCCAACGCGCGGCTGATGATCGCCTACCGCCTGCATTTCGAGCCCGCCACGCTCGACGCGATCGAGCGTGTGCGGCGGGGTGAGATCGGCGATCCCCGCCTGTTCAGCGCCGTGTTCTGCCAGCACGTAGCGCCCGACAATCACCGCGCCAAACAGGGCTACTGGGCCGGTCCCGTCCCCGACATGGGCACCTATCCCATCAATGCCGCCCGCAACCTGTTCGGCGACGAGCCCATCTCCGTCGGCGCACGCGGCGTGCGTCGGCCTGACAGCCCCTACGATTGCGACGAAACGGTTGCGGTCACGCTGGTCTTCCCGGACGAGCGCATCGCGCAGTTCACGGTCTCCTACGCCACTGACCCGGTCAACGAGTACCGGATCGCCGGCACCAAGGGCGACCTCCGTCTCTCGCCCGGCTTCGGGTTCGGCACGGCGTTGAAGGGGACGCTCACAGTCGGTGGCGAGACCACGGCGCTGGATTATCCGAGCGTCGATCAGTTCGGAGCCGAGACGCGATACTTCTCGGATTGCATCCTCGACGACCGCGCGCCAGAGCCGGATGGCGAGGAGGGCCTCGCCGATGTCCGCATCCTCGTCGCGATCGAGCGGGCGCTCGAGACGGGCCTGATGCAGGATCTTGCGCCCATGCAGCGGCGCACCAGGCCCGACGCCTCCCAGGTCATCGAACTTCCCGAGATCGAACCGCCCGAGCTGGTCAACGCGGCCGAGCCGGGCGGCTAGATTTCAGAGCCGGTACGCCGTGCGGCAGGCGCCCCAATGGCGGTTGCCGATGCGGATGGGGGCATCGATTTCGAGCACGACGATGGTCTGCGCGCCCATCTGGCGGCGATAGACCTGGACCATTGCCGGCCGCGTCGAGCGCGCGGCGGTGATGCCGGTGCGGTCGTCGAAGATGCGCAGATTGCGCGAATTTGCATGGTTCCAGGCCGGATCGTCCGGGCGCTGCGATTTGGAATAGGTCGCATTGTGATACGGCAGGAAGCCGTTGCGATCGGTGACGATACAGAACAGCATCCGCTTGTCGTGGCCGAGTTCCGGCTCCAGCAGCGGCGCCAACAGCCTTGCCAGGGCTTGCGCGGAGCGCGTCATGAATTGCGGCGGATTCGATCCCGCGATGCGCTGATAGTCCGTATCGAACAGGGCGGCCTCCGACAGGCGGCTCGCGGCGATCTCGGTCTCCATCAGCCGTGCCGCCTCTTGAGCGAGGCGCTGAGCCTTGCCGACCAGCGGAGCGTGCTCGTCGCGGACGGCCGCAAGCTTTGCCATCAGACGGCTCTGCACGATCGGCTCGATGGCGCCGAAGGCGCAATGCAGGCCCATCTCGCTCACGGCAACGACCTGCGCCGGTACGGAGCTGATCCCCTCGATGTCGAGCGAGGTCTGCAGACCGGCCGAGACCGGCGCCCCCTCCGGCGCGGCAAGCAGCACGCCGCCTTCGCTGAGGTCGACGGTGCGGGTGGTGCGACCATTCGCGAACCGCACCGCCAGATCGATCGGGTATCGGTCGAACCGGCGGAGGTCGCCGATCTCGCTCGCACGGATCACCGTCACGAAGCGCCGTCTGAGGTCTGATGCCTGCTCGGCCGCCGCTGCGGCCGCCGCCTCCATGCCTTCGGCCTGAGCGTCCAGATCGAGCGCCGCCGCTCCTGCCGATCCCGCATCCGCATCGACCGTCGAGACGAGAGTCGAGGCCCGCCCCGATTCACCGACGATATCCGTGACGGTCCGCACCTGCACCTCGGCGATGTCCCGCAGCGTGGCGAAGGAGGGCCGCACGGATTCGATGGCGCCGGCGGCTGCCTCGATCGCCACTGCAGAGGCGGATGCGCCGTCGCGCAGGCGCATCACCCGGGCGCGCACGTCGTCGGCCGCGCGTGCGGTCTGGACCGACAGCGCCTTCACCTCGTTGGCGACCACGGCGAAGCCGCGCCCGGCCTCGCCAGCCCGCGCCGCCTCGATCGTCGCATTGAGCGCCAGAAGATTGGTCTGCCGCGCCACGGCCGAGATCGTGTCGACGATGCCCGCGATCTCGTCGCCGGCCTCCGCCAGCGCCGCGATCAGGGCGCGAGCTTCGACGCCGCGATCGCCGGCCTGGTCGAGGTAGCTGCCGGCCTGGTCGATGGCGGAGCGCGTCTGGCCGGCAAGCGCCGAGAGGCCGCCGGATTTCTCCGCGAGCCCGGCCGTCGCCGCTGCGGCCTCGCGCGCGGCGCGGGTCAGCGCGTCCATCTGCGCACGGATGCCGGAGAGGCCGGCCTACATCAGCGCCACTTCGGAGCGCGCCGTGGCGATCGAGCCGCTGACGCCGGCAATCGCGGAGGAGACGTCCTCCTCGATCGCATCGAGGACGTCGCTGCGCGGCGCCTGAGCGACGATCGCCGGGGGTGGCTCGGGCATCGCGGCGGGTGCCGGCGTGTCCGTCACCTGAGCTGGGGCCAACTGTTTGCGAAGGAAGCGCATTCGGCTAGAATTAACGCTCTTGCCTACCATTGGGTTAAACGCGCCGAAGCCGCCGCACTTCGGGTGCCATCCATCACGGTCTCATTGGGTCGAAAGGTCGAAAACCGTACGACTCTGTGATGCCGCGGCACCGATCGGGCGTCGCGACGTTGGACTAGATGATTTTGACCCAATCCACACCGGTCCCTAAGCTCGACAGATGAGTGCCATCGCCGATCCGATCAATCTGCATGTCGAGGAGAGCGCGCCGACTACACGCTGCCGCATCCTCGCGACGGCGGAACGGTCGTTTCGTGAGATCGGCTACCAGAAGACCACCGTCGCCGACATCGCCAAGACGCTCAAGATGAGCCCGGCCAACGTCTATCGCTTCTTCGACTCGAAGAAGGCGATCAACGAGGCTGTCGTCGAGCGGTTGACCCGTGAGGTCGAGGCCCTGATCCGCGAGATCGCGCAGGCACCCGGGCTGAGCGCGGGCGAGCGGCTCGCCGAGATGATCACCGCCCTGCACCAGGATTGCCTGGAACGGTGCGAGGCTTTCCCGCGCATGCACGAGATGATCGAGGCGGCGATGACCGAGAGCTGGGCGGTCTGCCGCCAGCACATCGATCTCATCGTCACCGTCTTCGAGCAGGTCATCGCCGAGGGCGTGAGCCGGGGTGAGTTCGACGTGCCCGACACGCGCATCGCCGCGTCCTGCGTCCACGCGGCCGTGGTGCGCTACTGCCATCCGGTGCTCGTGAGCACCTGCCCCGACGCGCCGGTGCCGCCGCTGGACGCGATGATCGCCTTCCTGCTCAAGGGACTGGCCCCGGCCCGCTGACGGGGGTTCAGCGCCCCTGCCGCCAGACTCCGTCCTCGCGCATCATGTTCATGAGGAGCCCTTCGCGCAGGCCCCGATCGGCGATGCGCAGGCGCTCGGAGGGAAACACCCGCCGGATCGCCTCCAGGATCGCGCAGCCGGCGAGCACGAGGTCTGCCCTGTCGCGGCCGATGCAGGGATTGTCGGCGCGCTGGTCGAGGCGGGTATCCAGGAGATCCTCGATCGCCTCCATGACCTCGGCATCGGTCATCCAGAGCCCATCGACCCGGCGCCGCTCGTAGCGGACGAGGCGCAGGTGCATCGCGGCGAGCGTGGTCACCGTCCCGGACGTGCCGAGCAGATGAAAATAGGGTGCTGTTGCGGCCGCCGCGGCCCGGATCGCGAATGGCGCGAGCAGGTCGCCGACCTCCTCGACCATGCCCTCGAACATCATCCGGGTGACTTCGGAGCCGCCGTGCTTCTCGGCGAGGGTTACGACGCCCACGGGGAGTGAGTCCCAGGCCCGGATGCGCAGCGTCGGGTCCGTCGACGGATTGGTCGCCGCGCCATCGAGCCAGGCAATCTCGGTGGAGCCGCCGCCGATGTCGAAGATCACCACAGATTCGGCGGCTGGGTCGGCGAGCGCAGCGCATCCGGTCACGGCGAGATAGGCCTCGGTCTGCCGGTCCACGATTTCGAGATCGAGTCCGACCTCGCGGCGCACCTGCTCCACGAACTCGGCGCCGTTCACGGCGAGCCGGCAGGCCTCGGTGGCGATCACCTTGGAGCGGACGACGCTGCGGTTCTCCATCTTCGACCGGCAGATGCGCAGGGCCTCGATGGTCCGCTCGATGGCGGCCGCGCTGAGCCGGTCGGAGGCGCTCAGGCCCTCGCCGAGCCGCACGATGCGCGAGAAGGCATCGACGACACGAAAGCCGTGCGAGGCCGGCTCCGCGATCAGCAGCCGGCAATTGTTGGTGCCGAGATCGAGCGCCGCATAGGCGTTGCGCCGCCCGTAGCGTGAGGGCGCCCCGCGGTGCCCGTAGCCGGGCGCACCGACGTGCCGCAGGTTGCCCGACGTGAAGGGGACGCCCGCGCGTGGGATCGGCGACCCCGCGGCGGAATGGGTCGTCGCGACGGCCGATCCGCTGGCCTGGTCGGCCGCGGTGCTCTCATCCCTCATCGGCAACGCCGGTTCCTCAAGGTCGCGGCTGTATGGGACAGCCGGCCATCACTTGGCCATGACGCTACAGGCGTTGCCAGGAAACGCAAAGGCTCCTTCACACGCCGTCGACCACGAAGCGTGGCCGCAGCGGTATTCAGGCCAGTGCCTTGGCCGCGCTATTGGCCCTCGGCACCGGCCGGAGCAGGCTCTTGACCTGCGAGAAGGGCCGCGGCCGATTGATCACCTCGTCGAGGCGCGACCACAGCGTCTTCGGCGAGAAGGGCTTCGCGATGATCTCGTTGACGCCGAGCGAGATGGCACGGTCGACGACGTTGCGCCGCGGCTGGGCCAGCATCAGGATGATCGGCACGGTGGGCGACGGCGACGTCATCGGCGTGCGGGCGAGCCGGATGAATTCCTCGCCCGACAGGATGCCGAGATCCCAGTCAAGGATGGTCAGGTCCGGCTTGCTCTCGGCGAGCACGCCGAGCGCCTCCGCCCCGTCGGGCGCTTCCAGCACGCGCTTGATGCCGACGCGCAGAAGCATGTCGCGCACGGTGCGGCGGATATAGAGGCTTTCATCCACCACGAGGGCGGAGAGATCCGGGAATGTCGGGGTCGCGATCACGGACGCGATCCTGGGCGAAATGACGTCAAACCCCACCCTAGCCCCGCGGTGGTTTGCACTTTCCTAACTGCGACCGAATGGCCAACGGCCAGTGTTGTGCAGGAAAGCGGACAGGCCCGGTGGCGTTAGATTGCAACGTCTACGCATTTCACCCACGAAAATCGTTTGAATGGAGCGATCCGTTAACAGAAGGTCCTTGCGGCGCAGCCGGGATTGCGTCAGGACTGAGGCGTTGCTGTCGGTTGCCGCGGCCGATGGGGATGGTGGCGTGGGCGTGTCCTGTCCGGGACGGGATGCACACGAGTTTCAGCAAGATGGTCAGCGGTCGGGTTTTGCGAGCTTTCTATGGGACGTGGTCGTGATTTTCGGGGGTCGCCCAAGCGCGGCTTCGATGAGGGCGGAGCGGAGCCGCGTTGGCCCGACCAGCTGCCCCCCAGCAGTGGCGGATATGGTGGCGGTGGTTTCGGTGGCGGCGGCGGATTCGACCGCGGCCCGTCCCGTGGGGCTGCCCCCGCGGCTGCTCCGACGGGACCGGAGCGTGACGCGACGGTCAAGTGGTTCAACAAGGAGAAGGGCTTCGGCTTCGTCGAGCTCGGTGACGGCTCGGGCGATGCCTTCCTTCACATCCGCGCCGTCGAGGCCGCCGGCCACGACGATCTGATGCCCGGCACCCGCCTGACGGTTCAGACCGCGCAGGGCCAGAAGGGTCCCCAGGTCACGGCCGTAACCAGCGTCGACACCTCGACGGCGGAAGCTGCTCCCCCGCGCCGTGAGGCTCGTCCGGCCGGCCGCTTCGGCGGCGGCGACCGCTTCGGTGGTGGTGGCGGCTACGGCGGCGGTGGCGATCGCTTCGGCGGTGGTGGCGGCGGCGGGCGTTTCGCCAGCGGCCCCTCGATCGAGATGACCGGCACCGTGAAGTGGTACGACCCGGCCAAGGGCTTCGGCTTCGTCTCCGTCAACGACGGCGGCAAGGACGTATTCGTGCACCGCTCCGCGCTGTCGCGCGCCGGTCTCGACTCCCTCGCCGAGGGCCAGACGGTCACGCTCGGCGTGGTCGAGGGCCAGAAGGGCCGCGAGGCCCAGAGCGTCAGCGTCGATTACTGATCCGCTGTTCGGCTTCGAGAATCAGGGCGGCGGCCGCAATGCCGCCGCCCTCTTCGTTTGTGATCGCGGACAGACCGCATGAGGCCGCCGAGCCCGCCATGAGCGGTCGGCAGGAGCCCGTGCCTTGACCCCTCTCTGCCGAATTTTTCTCGGTCTGCCTCTCCTGATCTCGCCGCTCGGAAGTCTCGCCGTGCATGCGGAGGACTTCACCGGGTTCTATGCCGGCGTGAATGCCGGATATGCCTTCGATCGCAATCGGCACGATGGAAGCGGCATGCAGGCCGGCCCAGGCCAAGCGACGAATGCCGAAGCACCAAACGGTCTGCCTCCCAGCGCAGAGACGGCATCACGATCGTCGGCGATGCGAGGCTCGAACTCCATGTCGCCCGCGCGCCGCTGATACGATGTCCGCTCGATGAGTTCGTAGGCTCTGCCGTCTTTGCGAGTGTAGCGAAGTCATCCGGGCCGATGAGTTGGCGCCGCGGGTTTCTCGTGGATGGCTTCGGCTTCGCCTCGCAATGACAGCTGAAAGTCGCCGGACGGGACCAAGCTCATCGGTTGGAACCTGTTCGACGTGCCGGGGCACCGGGCAAGAAAAAAGGGCCGCCCGATGGGGGCGGCCCTTTTCGTCTTCTGCTCTGACCGGAACGATCAGCGCGAATAGAACTCGATCACGAGGTTCGGCTCCATCTGAACCGGGTACGGCACCTCGTTGAGCGCCGGGATCCGGGTTACGCGGGCCGTCATCTTGGCGTGATCCACCTCGATGTAGTCCGGCACGTCGCGCTCGGGGAGCTGCGAAGCCACCACGACGACTTCGAGCTGACGCGAGGCTTCCTTGATCTCGATCTGGTCGCCCGGCTTCACCTGGTAGCTCGGGATGTTGACCCGGCGACCGTTGACCTTGATGTGGCCGTGGTTGACGAACTGGCGCGCCGCGAACGGGGTCGCCACGAACTTCGAACGGTAGACCACGGCGTCGAGGCGACGCTCGAGCAGGCCGATCAGGTTCTCGCCGGAGTCGCCACGCAGGCGGATTGCCTCGGCGTAGTAACGGCGGAACTGCTTCTCGGTGATGTTGCCGTAATAGCCCTTGAGCTTCTGCTTGGCGCGCAGCTGCGTGCCGAAGTCGCTCATCTTGCCCTTGCGGCGCTGGCCGTGCTGGCCGGGGCCATACTCACGACGGTTGACCGGGCTCTTCGGACGGCCCCAGATGTTCTGGCCCATCCGGCGATCGAGTTTGTGCTTCGCCTCGATGCGTTTTGACATTCGCGGTTCCTCTCAAGAACGCTTGAGCTAGAGGAACGCGCCCTCCTCTCCCCCTGCATTGCGCGGGGACGACAGACCGGCCTTTGGCCGTTCGCGGGTGCGCTTGAAAACGTCACGGGGCCCCTGATCGGAGCCCCGCGAACCGCGCGTGCCTAGACGGAAAGCCGGCAGACGTCAATCAGCGTTGCCTGATCCGACGGATCCGAGGTCGAGTGACGCGCACTTTCGACCCGACCTCGCCCTAGACGCGTGGTCGCAAGTCTCGCGAGAGTGGGCTCTGTGCGCCGCAGCGCCAGAGAACGCCGCCCGGAGGCAATCGGGCGTGCCACGCGTTAGTCGTGCACCATCCACCGTGCGGAGCGCGAGATGCTCGACCACCAGCAGTTGATGAACCATCAGCGCGTGCTGGGCGATTTCGGCGACTTCGCTTTGCACTCTGAGGATCTGGACGAGGTTCTGACAGAGGCCTGTCGTCTCGTCGGCGAGGCCCTCGGCACGGATCGCGCAAAGGTTTTGGAGATCCAGGATGGCGGCTCTGAACTTCTGGTACGGGCGGGCGTGGGTTGGGGGCCGAGCGTCGTCGGGCAGGTCCGCCTGCTGATGAGCGAGCGCACCTCGGAAACATTCTCCATCCGGCAACGCAAACCCGTCATCTCACAGGACATCAGGCTCGAGAACCGTTTCGAGATCCCGCAATTCATGAAGGAGGCAGGGGTCGTCGCCCTCGTCAACGTGCCGATCTTCGTACCCGGTCAAAAGCCGTATGGCCTCCTGCAGGTCGATGCGAGCGAGCCGCGCGAATTTGGGCAGGACGACATCGAGTTCCTGCGGACCTACGCCGCCATCATTGGGCCTGTCATCGACCGCCTGCGAAAGATCCGTAGCCTTCGGGCAAGCGAGGAGCGCTTTCGCCTGATCGTCGAGACTGCACGGGATTATGCCATCTTCACCACAGATGCTCAGGACCGGATCAATGCGTGGTTTGCCGGTGCCGAAAGCGTTTTCGGATGGACGGCGCAGGAAGCGATCGGCCGCTCCGCCAGCATGACCTTCACGTCCGAGGATCGAGAGGCGGGTGAAGACGAGAAAGAAATCTCGACGGCGCGGCGTGAAGGCTCCGCCGCGAACGTGCGATGGCACCAGCGGAAAGACGGTAAGCGTGTCTTCATCGAGGGCGCTGTCTGGGCACTGCGCGACGAGGCCGGGAGACTTCAGGGCTTCGTCAAGATCGGCCAGGATGTCACCGCACGTCGAGAGGCCAACGAGCGGCTGCGACGCAGTGAGGAGCGCTTTCGTGCATTCGTCACCGCCAGCTCGGATGCCGTTTACCGGATGAGTCCGGACTGGCTGCAGATGCAGCAGCTAGACGGACGCGGATTCCTCGCCAACACGGAGACTCCGAGCGATAGCTGGGTCGAGAGCTACATTCTCCCCGAAGACCGCTCCGCGCTCTTTGCAGAGATCGAGGCGGCTATCCGCGATCAGCGCCTGTTTGAGTTGGAGCACCAGGTTCGTCGAGCCGACGGCGGGATCGGCTGGACGTTGTCACGCGCGGTGCCGATCTTCGCGGAAGATGGAACGATCCTGGAATGGTTCGGCACGGCCAGCAACGTGACGTCACGGAAGGAAGCGGAGGCCGCGCTTCGAGAGACCGAAGCGAGGCTCACAGCGGCTTTCGAGAGCGTGCCGGTTGGGGTGGCCGTGATCGATTTTGCCGGAAGGGTCGTGACCTCGAACCAGGAATATCGCCGCTTCCTGCCGAATGGATTGATTCCTTCGCGAGACCCCGAGAGAGCCCACCGCTGGAAGGCATGGGACAGTCAGGGCCAAGTGCTCGATGTGAGGGATTATCCTGGGTCCCGCGCGATGCGAGGCGAGCGCACCGTGCCCGGCCAGGAGATGCTGTACACGGATGATGATGGTCAGGAGATCTGGACCAGCGTAGCGACCACGCCGATCCAGGACGCATCAGGACAGATCATAGGACTGGCCAGCGCCATCAGCGACATCGACGCGCTCAAGCGGGGCGCCGAGGCGTTGCGCCAGAGCGAAGCGCGTCTTCGGACTCTGGTCGAGGGCATCCCGCAACTCGTCTGGCGAGCGGCAGACAGTGGAGTCTGGACCTGGGCCAGTCCGCAATGGAGCGCTTATACGGGACTGTCAGATGTCGAAAGCCGGGGGCACGGCTGGCTTGCGGCGCTTCATCCCGACGACCGCGAGAGCGCGACCACGTTCTGGGAGCCAGCGGCAGTCACCGGCTATCTCGAGATGGACGGCCGTCTTCGTCACGCGGCCGACAATAGCTACCGCTGGTTTCAGACCCGTGCGTCGCCCGTGCGGGACGAAGCCGGTCGTATCGTCGAATGGCTCGGCACATCGACCGATATCGATGACCTTCGCCTGATGCAGGAGCGCCAGAAGGTGCTCGTCGGCGAGTTGCAGCATCGCACCCGCAACCTCATGGGCGTCGTGAGGTCGATGACGGAGAAGACGCTGGACCGATCGGTCGATCTCGCAGATTTCAAGGCCCATTTCGGCGACCGGTTGGCTGCACTCGCGCGCGTTCAAGGCCTGCTGTCGCGGCTCGATGAATGGGACCGGGTGACTTTCGACGAGCTGATCGCATCGGAACTGGCGGCACTTGATAGCGACGCGACACGGATCGCCCTGTCAGGCCCCACCGGCGTGGCGTTGCGTTCGTCCACAGTTCAAACCCTCGCTTTGGCATTCCACGAGTTGATGACCAACGCGTTGAAATATGGAGCGCTGGCCCAACCGAACGGTCGGCTTGTCATTTCCTGGCGGACTGACGTCTCGGACCTCGATCAACAACCCTGGCTGCATGTCGACTGGCGAGAGAGCGGCGTCGTGATGCCGGCATCGTGCGAAGCACCACGTGGCGGCGGATCAGGTCGCGAGCTGATCGAGCGCGCGCTCCCGTACCAGCTCGGCGCGAAGACCACCTATGTAATGGAGCCGGACGGCGTTCATTGCACAATTGCCCTGCCGATCTCGATCAAACGGCTCGAAAGATAGATTCTTCATGGCTGAAGACATCCTGTCTGGACGCCGTGTCCTTGTGGTCGAGGATGAGTACTATCTGGCCGATGAGTTGACTCGGGCTGCGCGGGACGCAGGTGTGATCGTGCTAGGTCCGGTTCCGAGGGTCGAGGCGGCGTTCGACATATTGGAGAATGGGGAAGCTCCGGACGCAGCGATCCTCGACATGAACCTCGGAGGTGTCTCAGCTGAAACCATCGCCGACGCGCTGCTGAAGCGCGGCGTGCCGTTCCTGATCACGACCGGCTATGATCACGCCTCCCTGCCGCAGCGTTTTGGTGCTGTCCGACGGCTGGAGAAGCCCGTCGCACCATCGGCCGTTCTGCGGGCACTTCGGCATGTGGTGACGCCGACATGACCGGACTACGGCCTCGATCGGGCTAGATGGCGAGCCAGGAATCGCTGGTTTCCGCGTGCCATCAGGCTGCGCCGAGAATGCTTTTCCAGACGATATCGATCAGCGATCGCGTCTCGTCACTGACGCGCCAGCGGCATGGATTCGACCGTCAGGGATCGGATGCCATGGCCGGCCAGCGAGCGCTCCAGAGCCGCGCTCAGGCCCGTACCGCCCGTGAAGGTGCCGAGCACGTCCGGGCTGGCCGTCGAGACCTCCTCGGGCGCGGCTCCCAGCAACTGTACCACCCTGCGGGCAATGGCGGGGGCCGGATCGATCCAGGTCACCGGCCAGGGCGCCAGTCGCTCGAAGCGCGGCAGCAGCAGCGGGTAATGCGTGCAGGACAGGCAGACGACGTCCGTGCGCCGGCCATCGTCACGGGTCACGAAGCAGGGTGCGATCTCGGCTGAAAGAGCCGCATCCGCGACCGGCTCACCCGCCATCTCGGCCTCTGCGAAGCGCGCCAGGTTCGGGGCGCCGACGAGAGTGACGTCGCAAGCGCCCGCATAGGTCGCGACGAGGTCGCGCGTATAGCTGCGTGCCACCGTGCCGGGCGTAGCGAGCAGCGTCACCACCCGCGAGCGCGTCGCTGCGGCCGCCGGTTTGATCGGTGGCACGACGCCGACGAAGGGTGTGACGAAGCGCTGGCGCAGGCTCGGCAGCACCACGGTTGAGGCCGTATTGCAGGCGATCACCACGAGGTCGGGCGCGTGGAGCGCGAGAAGTCGGCCCATCACCGCCAGGACGCGATCGACCAGCGCAGCCTCGCTCAAGCCTCCATAGGGAAAGGCCGCATCGTCGGCGACGTAGATGTAGCGGGCATCGGGCCGCGCATGCCGGACTTGGTCCAGCACGGTCAGACCGCCGAGCCCGGAATCGAAGACGAGGATCGTGGGTTGGGGGTTCTGCGCGGGGTAAGCCGCGGAGAGTGTCGCTCCGGCCATCAGATCGATCCGCATGACGTCACCCGACATCGCCCGATGGGCCAGTGTCGAAGCGGGACGGTTAACGAGAGCCTCACTGCGGCAGGAAAAAGGCCAGCAATCGCGTAACCATCCCCCGAAAGGCTGCGAATGCCTGTGAATAGGCGGCGGTTCGAGAGCCTCTCCAGGCCAGGCGCGACGAACGGCGTAAGCGCCGCGGCGTTGTCGTGGGAGAATTCAAGGCTACATGCGGATGGCTTGAGAGAAAGAGAGTTCAGGAATGGCCGCCAGCGCAGCAATTTCGCACTTCCCTGGCGCCCCTGATCGCTCCGCCTTCCCACCGCCCCGCCTCGATGCGCGGCCGATCGATCGGCAGGCCTGGATTGCCGCCTTTCGCACCGTGCGGGCGGAGACGGAGCGCCGTGCCGCGCCCCTCTCCCCGGAGGACCAGCAGATCCAGTCGATGGAGGATGCGAGCCCGACGAAGTGGCATCGTGCTCATACGACATGGTTCTTCGAGCAGTTCCTGCTCTGCGAGTATCAGCCGGGCTACCGGATCTACGACGAGCGGCTGCACTACCTGTTCAACTCCTACTACGTGCAGGCCGGGCCGCGGCAGCCGCGCTTCATGCGCGGCATGATTACCCGTCCGACGACGGAAGAAACTCGGGCCTACCGCGCCCATGTCGACACAGCCGTCGAGGCGTTGCTGCACGAGGCGGACCCGGCTGCCCTCAAGACCATCCTGCCAATCCTCGAGATCGGGCTCTATCACGAGCAGCAGCATCAGGAGCTGATGCTGACCGACATCCTGCACGCCTTCGCGCAGAACCCACTCGGGCCAGCCTATGACGAAACCTGGCGCTGGCCGGCTTCGGAAGGATGCACGGGCAAGGCCGAGCTCTCCCGCGCCATCCACCAGATCGGGCATGACGGCGAGGGCTTTGCCTTCGACAACGAGTCACCGCGCCACGACGTCCTCGTCCTACCAGCCACGATCGATCGCGCGCTCGTCACCAATGCGCAGTGGCTGTCCTTCATCGAGGATGGCGGCTACGCGCGCGCCGAGCTCTGGCTCTCGGACGGCTGGGGCAAGGTCCAGTCCGATGGCTGGGAGGCGCCAGGCTATTGGCGCCGGGGCGCGGATGGCTGGTCGAGCATGACACTTGGTGGCCTGCGGCCGGTCGATTCGGCGCAGCCCGTCACCCATATCAGCTACTACGAGGCCGATGCCTTCGCCCGTTGGTCGGGCCGCGACCTACCGACCGAGGCCGAATGGGAGATCGCCGCCCGTGACGGCCTGCTCGGCGATGCCTTCGGCCATGTCTGGCAATGGACGCGCAGCGCCTACGGTCCCTACCCCGGATACCGTCCGCTGCCTGGGGCGCTCGGCGAGTACAACGGCAAGTTCATGTCGAACCAATATGTGCTGCGCGGCTCGTCCGTGGCGACGTCGAAGGGGCATGCGCGGGTCGGCTACCGCAACTTCTTCTACGCTCACCAGCGTTGGCAGTTCACGGGGCTGAGGCTGTCCGATGCCGGGCGATAGGCAGCCTGAGGCTATGCACGAACGTTCCGGGCGTGCCGCCGTACCGAGAGCCAGCGTCATTGAGTAAACTTGCGGTAGGGCTGGAGGACGTCTCTTGACCATCAATCCCCGTTTCGAGGGCGCCAGTCCGATCGACGACCTGCCGTGTGACCACGGTTTTCTCAACGATGTCTGGGAGGGGTTGTCGGCCAAGCCGAAATTCCTGTCAGCCAAATACTTCTACGACGCGGCCGGCTCCGAGCTGTTCGAGGACATTACGGGCCTACCCGAATACTATCCGACACGGGCTGAGCTGCGGATCCTCGATGAGCATGGAGCCGCGATCGCTGCCGTGCTGCCGGCGGGCAGCGCTCTCGTCGAGTTCGGTGCCGGCTCGACCGTCAAGGTTCGCCGGCTTCTGCAGCATCTGACCGATCTCAGGGCCTACGTTCCGGTCGACGTTTCGGGAGATTTCCTGAGGGCGCAGGCTGAAGAACTCCGACGGGACATCCCAGGACTGGCCGTCGAGCCGGTCGTTGCCGACTTCACACATCCGTTCGCGCTGCCCGCATCCATCGGTGATGCTCCGCGCGCCGGCTTCTTTCCAGGCTCCACCATCGGCAACTTTCAGCCGGACGAGGCGGTCCGTCTGCTCGACATCTTCGGCACCATCCTAGGAGAGGATGCGCGACTCATCGTCGGCGTTGACCTCGTCAAAGATACGGACGTGCTGGAAGCGGCCTACGACGATGCCGCCGGTGTGACGGCTGCGTTCAACCTGAACCTGCTGGCCCGGATCAACCGCGAGCTCGCCGGCAGCTTCGAGCCCGACAACTTCCGGCATCGCGCTTTCTTCAACGCCGAGGCCTCGCGCATCGAAATGCATCTGGTGAGCCATCGCGACCAGGAGATCGAGGTCGCGGGTCGCCGCTTCGGCTTCGCGGCAGGCGAGTCGATCCACACAGAGAACAGCTACAAGTATTCGGTTGAGAGCTTCCGCGCTCTCGCGGCGAAGGCCGGCTGGACCGCCTGTGACGTCTGGACCGATCCCGAGGGGCTGTTCTCGGTTCATGCGCTGACACGCAGCTCGTCCCAGACGGCATGAACCAAAGAAGCCCCTCCCGTTATTCGGAAAGGGCTTCATCAAATACCGGCCTATGCTGATCGATCAGTAGATCTGTTGGCCGCTCTCGGATCTCGGCGCGGCACCCTGGATGCCGGCCTCGGCGTCGGCGCGCTCGGCATCTCGCTTATCGAGCGAGCGCCCGATCACCTTGGCAATTCCGACCATGATCGTGTCGAGCACATAATCTTTCGGCGTGTAGACGGCATTCACACCCAAGTTCTTCAGCACCAGCTCGTCTTCCGGAGAGATGATCCCCCCGACCACGAGAGGAATGTGGTCGAGGCCGGCCTCACGCAGCTTTGCCTTGACGTCGCGCACCAGCGGCACGTGCGATCCCGATAGGATCGAGAGCCCGATGACGTGGGCGCCGGTCTCCTTCGCCTTCGCGACGATCTGCGCCGGCGTCTGCCGTATCCCTTCATAGGTGACGTCGAAGCCGACATCGCGGGCGCGCAGGGCAATCTGCTCGGCACCGTTCGAATGCCCGTCGAGGCCCGGCTTGCCGACCACCATCTTCGGCGTTTCGCCGAGGCGTTCACCGAGATCGGCAATCAGCAAGCGCGCATCTTCGGCCGCTCCCGACGTCACCGTCTCCAGGGTGACACCCGTCGGTGCCCGGTATTCCCCGAACACGTCACGGAGACGCTGACCCCATTCACCGGTGGTGACGCCGGCCTGCGCGGCGGCGATCGAGACCGGCATGATGTTGTAGCCCGAGCGAGCCGCCTGTTCGAGCGCATCGAGCGCCCTGCCGACGGCGTTCGCGTCGCGCTTGGAGCGCCATTCGCGGATCCGGGCCTCGGCTTCCATCTCGACGGTCTCCGAGACGGTGAAGATGGCCCCCTCCCCTGCCGTCAGCGGCGAGGGCTCGCCCTGCTCCCACTTGTTGACGCCCACCACGATCTGTTCACCGGACTCGATCGCGGAGATGCGCTTGGCGTTCGACTCGACGAGCGCCCGCTTCAGCTCGCCCGCCTCAACGGCCAGGACGGCGCCGCCGAGACTTTCGATCCGCTTGAGTTCGGCCCGGGTCTGTTCCTTCAGCGCCTCGACGCGCGTCTTGATCACCTTCGAGCCGTCGAAGATGTCGTCGTATTCAAGAAGATCGGTCTCGTAGGCGAGGATCTGCTGCATGCGCATCGACCATTGCTGGTCCCAAGGCCGCGGCAGGCCGAGCGCCTCGTTCCAGGCCGGAAGCTGCACGGCACGCGCGCGAGCACGCTTCGACAGCGTCACTGCAAGCATCTCGATCAGGATGCGGTGAACGTTATTTTCCGGTTGCTGTTCGGTCAGTCCGAGGCTGTTGACCTGCACACCATAGCGGAACATCCGTTTCTTCGGATCGTCGATACCGTAGCGCTCCCGGGCAATCTCATCCCAGAGCTCGGCAAATGCCCGCATCTTGCAGATCTCGGTGACGAACCGCATGCCGGCATTCACGAAGAACGAGATGCGGCTGAATACGTCCGGGAACATCACCTCGTCGAAGTTCGGATCGTCGCGCACGGTGTCGAGGATCGCGATCGCGGTCGCGAGTGCGTAGGACAGCTCCTGCACCGGCGTCGCGCCGGCCTCCTGCAGATGGTACGAGCAGACATTCATGGGGTTCCATTTTGGAACCTCCTTCGTCGTGAACAGGATCATGTCCTTCGTCAGCCGCAGGGAAGGCTGAGGCGGAAACACATAGGTCCCGCGCGACAGATACTCCTTGATGATGTCGTTCTGCGTCGTCCCCTGAAGAGCGGCAATCGGGGCGCCCTGCTCCTCGGCAACGGCGAGGTAGAGCGACAACAGCCACGGCGCCGTGGCGTTGATCGTCATCGAGGTGTTCATCTGTGACAGCGGGATCTGGTCGAACAGCGTCCGCATGTCGCCGAGATGCGCCACCGACACTCCGACCTTGCCGACTTCGCCGCGGGCGAGCTCATGGTCCGGGTCGTAGCCGGTCTGGGTCGGCAGATCGAAGGCAACCGAGAGGCCGGTCTGGCCCTTCGCGAGATTGCCGCGGTACAGCTTGTTGGATTCGACCGCACTCGAGTGACCGGCATAGGTTCGGATGAGCCACGGCTTGTCCCGCTTGACCTGCTCGCGCTGAGCCTCCGCCATGCTCGCGTTACTGGTCATCCCATTCAACTCCCAAGGCATTTTGAATGCCAGCGCGCTCGCGCGCGGCTTTGAATGGCACCGTAGCGAAGCGGGAAGAGAAGGTCATCAGCTC
>NZ_BJZV01000019.1 GCF_007992215.1 Methylobacterium gnaphalii
GCCGGCAGCGCAGATCCAACCAACCGACGGCCGCGAGCGCGCCGAGAACCGGTCGTTGCCCGTCGCTTCAGCGAGGTTCACCTGAGACTGCGCCTTGGCGACTTCCATCGCCGCATTGATCGCTGCCACGTCACGGGCGGCCAACGCTTGTTCAAGTTCGGCTTGTGCAGCCGCTTTCGCTGCCGGGTCCGGCACGAGCCGATCCACCAAGATTTTCGCGGTGTCCGCCACCGACGGGAGAACCGCACCGATCGCTGGCCCGATTCCGCCCGTCAGCGCGCCTCCGAGAATGCTTCCGATGAAGCCGCCAGCTCCGCTTGCCGTGGATCAGACCTTCTTGATGGGGAATGCGATGCGCAGGCGTTCGGCCATGCGGGCGAGGAGGCCAGGTTTGGGTTCGGCCGGCGCGACGGGTGTCGGCACCGGAACGGGCTGGATCTTGTCGATGGCAGCGGCAGTGGGGTCTGTCCGCGCGCCGCCGAGCGGAATTGGTTCCGGGATCGGCAGCTTCGCGGTGCCGATCGGAACGGGATCGCGCGCCGGCAGAGGCGCGGCAGGGATCGGCTGGGCAACCACCTGGTCCGGCGACCATGGCGTGTCGGGGATCGCCTTCCAGTGCGCGAAGCGAGCCGCCAGCTTGTCGTCGTAGGCGTTCTTCGCGTAGCTCGGCCCATTCCAGCCGCGAGCCACGAGCTTCCATTCGTGAGCCTTCAGGTTGGCCGCCAGCCCCATCGCCTTGATCAGCATCACGGTCGCGGTGAGCTGCGCACCCTCAGAGGCCGCCATGGCCACCACCATGTCCTGCGGACTGGCGAAGCCGCTTTGGGCGTAGTTCTCGCCAAGGATCTGCGTGAGGCCCCACGAGGCCGACAGGCACGCCGCGCGTTCATCGATCGCCAGCGCCTGCGCCAGGCGCGGATAGCTGTCGGTCGGATAGTTGCCGGGCTTCCACTTCTCATAGGCGAGGCCGAGCGACACGGCGCGCGTGCGCTTCTCACCCGACAGGTTGCGGTAGAAGACGTGCGGCTCGAACAGCTGCTTAGGCCGACGCAACTTGTCGAAGCCCGAGCCGCCTGACTCCACGTCGATGATCGCGTGCATCTCGTCTTCGCCGACGCCGACCAAGTGGCCAGCGGCCGGGAGATCCTGGTCTTGCATCTTGATCGCCGCACCGACGAAGCCGGCGGCACGCAGGCGCGCGAACGCGTCTGCCGGGGCAGTGGCCATTTCAGATCCTCACGATGTCAAAGAGCGCTCGGCCTCACCCGGCCGGCTGAGAGCGCAACGTTTCTGCAATATTCGCTGCGTAGGCTCGGCCCACCGCTAAGCCTTCGGCTGACTTGGTATGGGCGGCCGCGCGTAAAACCACGCGACCGGCACGCTAAGCCCGCTCTCTGATTTGACTGTCGGCCTGCGAAAACTAATTACTCCCTTCGCGCCACGAGGCGGCGAATCATCAAGGAGCACGGAAGGTGCCTCAAGAGGCTTTGGCGACCGAACTCTGCACGGTCATACTTTCGGATATTCTGGCGTCTGGCGCACAAACGCAGGCTGAGGTCCGCGAGGCCGCGCAAGGCAGTCTCTCCACCCTCTTGAATGAGTTCCACGCCGTCGGGGTGATCCCGGCCCTGGGCGACACCAACCAAATGTCCGTCTTTATCAACGGGCCGAAGCTCTGCATCGAGCTGCCGGTTTCTCTCTGTGCGCCCCGCACGCGCTGTACCATCTAGCGAAGCTACCCGACCCGCTCCAGGCTCGCCGTCTGCACCGGGAACTAGGTCGTCATCCCAGAGCTGTTCACGCCCATCAGCGTCGTGAGCGGTGAGAACTCAGGATCGCAGAGCATCACGGTGCCGACATCGCCCACTATGAACTCAGGCGGGATGCCGGCGCGGTTCGCGATGCGGACACGGTCGCCATTCTGGAACGGGGCTGCGCCCTGCCGGCGCGCGAACTCGGCGTGGACGTGATCGGCAATCGCCTCGGGCGTGTCGAGCGTGGTCTCTTCGACCTTGGTCTGTCTGAGCGTGAGCATCATGCGGCTCCAGGAAGCGGCCACTGGCCGGAAAGATCACCCTTCGAGACCTGAGCAGCGCGCCATAGGCTCTCGTCGACCTCGTCGGCGCTGAAGCCGAACACGTCCTTCAGTTGCAGGAGCTGCGCGCGCAGGACGTTGTTCGCGTATTCCAGCCGTTCCTTGGCGACCTTGCCGAGCATGGCTTCAGCCGGCGTCGTGGATGCGACGAGCGCGTTCACCTTCGCGGTTACGTCATCGATCCGGCCCCAGAGGGTTAAGGCGACGCGCCAGTCCGAGAGCGTGGGGTTATCGAGCACCGTAGCCGGCGCTGCCGCGATCGGAACGTCGAGCGCGCGCAAGGCGTCCCACAAGATCAGCCCATCGCGCGGTGTGATCTCCAGCGTGGCCGGCCCCTCGATGTGAGCAAGCTCTTCGCCGTCGAGCAGTGTGACAGAGACCTGTCCATCAGGGAGGTAATGAGCGTCCATCAGGCAACCTCGAACAGAATGCTGGCCGTGATCCGCGCACCGGTCACGATGTTGGCTGTGAAGTCGTTCTTGACGATCGCGAGCGTGCTGGAGCCGGGCGATGTAGAGGCAACTTGTCCGAAGCCGTTGACTGCCAGTTCTCGACCTAAGCCATAGAATAATCCGGTCGCATTGAACGGCATGTTGACATTTAGGCCTTGTCTGCTCGCGGTTCCGGCATTGTTGATCGTAATATCAACCGCAAGGTAGCAGAGCTTCGTGTTGATGAGCTGATACTTGGCTGAATTGACCGTGGCCGATCCGATTGTTCCGCCGGTCGCCGAGGGCGTCGGGCTGTAGGAGGTCATGCCCCCGCTGGAGAGGCCGAGGGCTGCGAAGACTTCCGCAGCGTTGTTCTTGGTCAGCAGGCTTCGGCCGAAGGCATTCGTGGACAAGGCCGCGATGGCCTCGAGGTTGGTCGCATAATACATGCTGAGATGTCAGCAATTTGTGACGCAGCAAGGAATGGCTCTTCAATAAAAAACTCCACGCTGTATTGCACTACCTTCCCGTGCCATCTTTGTGCAAAACATATAGTTGCAAGCGGCGTCACAAATGTAGTCTATCTGGAGCCCTATCCAAAAAGCTATGCGGAACGTCTACACAGCGACTCAATATCTGTCGACGGGTCTTCGGACCCGAACAAGGTTGAATTTAAGCCGTTTATTGGCATATCTCCTTTTAGGTATAGAGATCTATTTGAGAAGGGAAAAAGAAAGGACGAAATGGGCGAGGCTCGCAAATGGGTCTCTGAGCCTAGACGTCCAATGATCGATATAGTGTCGGCCATACACCTAAGTGCCGAAGATAATGTGATCGCTGAATTGGGCCGTCTGATCGTATCAACGACTTCAGATCACACTAAGACGGTCGAGGCTGTCTCTGACCCAAAAAGCGATAGCGGGCCCGTTCTAACCGGTACGTCGAGTTAGTTTTGGCAGGAACTCTTACGCTGCCAGTAACCCTTCCACTTCCGGGAAACCGGATGCTTGAGCGCCGCTTCCGTCATCATGAGGTACTGGACGCCGTTGCTCTTGCGGCGGTGATCCTATTTTCCCCGCAGCACGAGCGCTGACTTAGCTACAGGATGGGCGGCTCAGGCGCGATTGCCCTCCGACTCCACGCCAATGCCACGTCTGCGACCACCTGGGATGTAAAAGAGGGAAACATCACGCGGGGGCGGGGTTCGCCTTAGAGCCCACGTCGGGCTTTGGAGTTCGCCATGGCCGATCTATCCGACACCCATCGAAGCCCGGTAACACCGGCTGAGGACCTTCGCACGATCGCCCTTCACCATATCTCATGGGGCGCAATTTTAGGTGGCGTGTTCATCGCGCTGATCCTCCAGCTGATCCTCAGTCTCCTTGGGCTTGGCCTAGGCCTGACCAGCGTCAGCGCCACGGAAGGCGGCAATCCTGCTGCGAGCACGCTCTCGATCAGCGCCGGTGTCTGGTGGGTGATCTCAGGCATCATCGCGGCCGCAGCAGGCGGCTACACGGCTGGGCGTCTATCCGGAAAACCGGTCGAATCGACCGCCGGTTATCACGGCCTGATCTCCTGGGCCGTAACCACCTTCGTCGTGATCTACCTGCTGACGTCGTCGCTCGGCGGCTTGGTCGGGGGCGCCTTCAGTACCGTATCGAGTGCGGTGAGCAGCGTTGCGAGCGGTGCAGGCAGCGTCGCGTCTGGCGCAGGAAGCGCCGCTAAGACAGCAGTTCAGGCAGCCGGCCCGTCGATGCCGAACCTGCCGAACCCAATGACTGAAATTGAGAGCAGGGTGCGCGGTGCTTCTGGCGGACAGGACCCGGCAGCCTTGCGCGATCAAGCCGTTACGGCTGTTCGCGATGCATTGTCCGGCGATCCGGACAAGCAGCAGGCGGCGAAGGATAAGGCAGCCGAGGCGATCGCCAAGGCGCAAGGCATCCCGCAGGACCAAGCCAAGCAACAGGTTCAGCAGTACCAGGATCAGTACAACAAGGCGGTTGCTGACGCCAAGGAACAGGCAAAACAGACGGCTGAGGCGACGCGTAAGGCGGCTGCCCAGGGCGCCCTTTACGCTGCACTAGCCCTCCTCATTGGAGCGGCTGCTTCGTTCTTGGCTGGCCGCGCTGGCGCGGTCAATCCGACGCTGACCGGTGGTGTCACAGCGACGCGGCGAGTCTGAGCGATCCGTCGGCACGTTACTTCCGTGGAAAGGCGCCAGGATCCGGCGCCTTTCCCTTGCTAGCGAGGCTTACGCGCCCGTCGCACCCTCGACGTTGATCTTCTCGGCGATCTTCGACAACAGCGCGTCAGCCTTTTTCTCCTCCTGCAGAGTTTGGTCGAGCAGCTTGGCTGCATCGGTGTAGCCGAGCTGAGTTGCCCACGTTTTGAGGGTGCCATAGCGCGAGATCTCGTAGTGCTCGACGGCCTGGGCGCAGGCGGCCAGCACCGCATCTGCTGCCGGCGTCTCACCGAAATCCTCGAGATCCTCTTCCATTTCAGAGGTGATGCCCTGCATAGCCTCGCAGGTCTTCGCCCGCGCTGACTTGCCGATCAGTTCGAAGACCTGCTGCAGCCGCTCGACCTGCACCGCACTCTCCTCGCCATGTGTGACGAAGGCCTGACGCAGTTCCTCGTGCTCGGCTGCCTTCGCCGACTTCTTAAGGGCTTTCACCGACTGCTTCTCGGCCCAATAGACGTCCTTCAGGGTCTCATAAAAGGCGTCACTCAGGGTTTTCTGCTTGGCGGCCATATCGTCAGTCCTTGTGTTCCATCGCGGTCGTACTGGATGCGGTTCTGGCCACATCCGCGCCACAAGAACGTATTGGCTCCCGAGTGGCTCCTCGGGTCATCCTCACAATATTTTACTGGCAGCCGGAACCGGAAATAGGTCGGGTGCTTCTGTGTATATATGACCTGCGAGGCGCCATGCTCCCGAATATTTCTCACGAAGATCTAGGATTTCCGTCCGCTCCAGGAGCTTATAAGTTCAAGGACGCCACAGTGCATGTAGAAAGCAGGCACCTCAAGGCTTGGTCTGAGCAGCCCCAGGCCATCTTTTCGACGATTTTGCTTACGGCAGTTGGCGAAAAATCTTTGAAGTTTGCTCTTGGAACTCTAGAAATTAAGTGAATTCTTTACGAGCAACGATGTATCTTTTGGTATTGGTAGAACCCGACTCGGCGCAGAATTTGGATGGTGGCTCTAGCGGCCACCTCCAGCCGTATTTCTCTTCAACCCCCATTAAATCGCAACTTGCGGGCCGGTTTGTAACGGCAAATCGTCTCGCCGCTTCGCCTCCTACACGGCCGGCAGCTTTTTGAAGGCGATCTTTTCCAGCCATTCACGCTTCTGCGCGAGGCTTGGTCCGACGCCGTAGCGCGGCCGGTGATACTTGTGACCCATCAACGCCGCAGCGAGCTTGTCGGGCGCCTCCACGGCCGTAAGCCGATCCTCGAAGGTATGGCGAAGCGAGTAGAGGGTCTGGCCGTCCTCGCGCAGCAGCTTCTTGCTGTCGAGGAACTTGTTGACGAGCGCGGAGAGGCTGTCGGACTTGTGCCGGTACCGCGGGAACCCGTCCGGCTGCAGCTTCATCGCCTCCAGCGCCACGCCGACCAGTGGGATGTCGCGCTCCGACTGCTCGGTCTTCATCTTGCGCCCGTTCGGCCGAACCATGACGTGCGGAACGGCCGCGTCGAGCTTGATCGTTTCGCGGGTCAGGTTGCAGGCTTCCGACAGCCGCAGGCCGGTCTCCGAGATCAGGTAGAGCACCCGCCGCGCCTCGTCGTTCAACCCGTCGAGTGCGCCGTCCTTCAGCAGCTCGTCCTGAACGAACTTGGGATCGAAGGCGACGCGCTGGCCGGTGGTGCCGCCCTCGATCCGCATCTGCGCGAAGATCGGCCCGATCTGCATCTGGTGTGCGTGCTCGACCTTGCGGAGCATCTTGTTGAGGTGGCCGATGTCCTTGTTGGCCGTCTCGATCTCCATATCCTCGGCGATCACGCGGGCCTGCCACCATCGTTGGAAGTCGAGAGCATCGGCCCGGGTCAACTGGGCGACCGCCTTGTTCCCGACGACCTTGATGAAGTTGGCGATCGCGCGCTTTTTCGGGTTGCGCCACTTCCGGAGCTGATCCTCGGACATGGTTCGCAGAGACGCCTTCATCAGCGTCTCGAACTCGTCGAACAGGCCGGTTAGTTCGAGCGCCGGCGCCGGCACTGTGCCAAGCAGCGCGGCCTCGGCTGGCTTGTCGTCGATCACGTTGCGGGCGGCGAGCGCCTCGAAGCGCTGGAGGATCTCCTCGATCGGCCGCTGCGAGACCTCGACGGCGCTGATGTACTCGAACCCCAGGCGGCGGGCGTCGCGCCGGACCTTGTCGTAACGGGCGCGGGCAGCAACGGCATCGCCACGCAGGCCGTCGCGCCAATAGGCTTCGAGCTCAGAGTTGATTCGAGCGGCAGCGCGCGCTGCGCGCACCTTCCTCGGATCGTCGATGACGCGGATCTTGGTGGACTGCCGGATGACACCGCGCGGGTCGAACTCGGCGAAGGCGGCCGGCACCCGCCGGGCGTAGTGCCAGATGCCGGCGCGAGCCGTGAGGTAATCGGCGAGGTCGGACATCCAGCAACAGCCTGTTGGACGAAACGTTGGACGATTTCATGCCCTATGAGGGCACGATCGGCCAACTACGACCTTCAACCTACTGTGTTTGCTTGCAAATTTGAGTTGGACGTTGGCGGAAGGGGTGGGATTCGAACCCACGGTGGAGTTGCCCCCACGGCGGTTTTCAAGACCGCTGCCTTAAACCACTCGGCCACCCTTCCGATCCGGACGACACCGGAGCCGCGATCGAGCCCCGCAGCCGGGGGCTTGTAGCGGACAACCGCGCCGCTCGGAAACCAAAACCGCGAGAAATTCTCAAGTACCCCGCAGGCGCGTCAGGCGGTCGAGCAGGGCGCGGTCGTGGAGCAGTGCCATGCGCTCCTTCGGCGCGAGCCAGGCCGCTGCCTCGCCGAGCGTGTCGGCCTCGACGATCTTGGCCTGGGCCAGCGCCTGGTCGGCATCGATGCTGCCGCGCGGGCGGGCCGTGGCCGGCGGCAGCATGGCGGCGTGGTCGTGGGCCAGGCGCGGATCGGCGTGCAGGGCGGCGAGGGCGTCTACGTCGTCGAAACCCTGCCGGGCATTGCGGGCGGCAAGCTCGCCGGCGCGCTGTGCCACCGCGGGCGGGGTGTGCTCCTCGGGGGTGCCGAGCAGGCCGAAGCGCTTGAGGGCGAGGCCCCAGGCGAGCTGACCGCTCGCCCAGGAGATCGGGATCGCCAGCACCAGGCCGAGGATTGTGGGCGACATCCAGAGGAAGAGCGAGGTGGCGATGGCGAAGGCGGCACCGCCTGTGAGCAGGCCGAGCACCGTGTGCCAGCGGTGGCGGCGTATGATGTCGGAGAGCGGGATCGAACCGTCGTCGCGCCGCTGCGGGTTCCAGCCGGTATCCTGGCCGGCGAGGATGCGGAAGACCGAGCCCGACTGGATCAGCATCGCGATCGGCGCGATCAGCGCCGAGAGCAGGATCTCGATGAGGAACGACAGCACGAGCCGGACGGCGCCCCCGGAATCCCGCCGCGTCGCGCCGTCGATCAGCGCGAGCAGCAGCCCCAGGAATTTAGGGGCGAGCAGGATGCCCATGGTCAGCCCGAAGAGCTGGAGAGCGCGCACCGAATCGAAGCGCGGCCAGACCGGGGTCAGGCCAAACTCGGCGGAAAAGTATTCGGGGCGCACCCAGGCCGTCTGCAGCACCAGGGCGATACCGATGACGAGCTGGGCGAGCCAGAGCGGCGAGGCGAGGTAGCCCATGATGCCGGTGGCGAAGTGCTGGCGCGAGGGCAGGGCGAGGCCGGCCGCGCCGATCACCCGCGCATGCTGCAGATTTCCCTGCGCCCAGCGCCGGTCGCGCACGGAGAGGTCGATCAGGGTCGGCGGGCTCTCCTCGTAAGAGCCGCCCAGCAGCGGCAGCATGGTGACGCCCCAGCCGGCACGCCGGATCAGGGCCGCCTCGACGAAGTCGTGGCTGAGCACGTGGCCGCCGAAGGGCGGGCGGCCCTCGAGATCGGGCAGGCCGCAGGCCTCGGCGAAGGCCCGCGTCCGAATGATCGCGTTGTGGCCCCAGTAATTGCCGTCGCGGCCCGACCAGATCGTCAGGCCGGTGGCGATCACCGGCCCGTAGATTCGCGCGGCGAATTGCTGGACACGGGCGAACAGCGTGTTGCGGTTGATGATCAGGGGCAGGCTCTGGATGATGCCGGCATCCGGATCGGCCTCCATCGCCGCGGCCAGCCCAGTGATGCAGGCACCCGAGAGGAGGCTGTCCGCGTCGAGCACCAGCATGTGGTCGTAGGCGCCGCCCCAGCGGGTGACGAAGTCGCCGATATTGCCGGCCTTGCGGTGATGGTTCTTCGGACGGTGGCGATAGTAGAGCCGGGCATCCGGCCCGAGTTCGTCGCGCAAGCGCAGGAAGGCGCGCTCCTCGGCGATCCAGGCATCGGCCTGGGTGCTGTCCGACAGGACGAACCAGTCGAAATGCTTGCCAAGGCCGGTGGCCTCGACCTCCTCGCGCATGGCCTGGACGGCCGCGAAGGTGCGCGCGGTCGCCTCGTTATAGACCGGCATGACCACGGCCGTCCGGGTCGACAGGCTCGCCGGGACACCTCCCGTGCTGCGGGTCCGCAGCAGCGCGAAGAAGCCGAGGATCGCGGCGGTGAAGGCCAACGCGATCCAGGAGAAGGTGAGGGTGAACAGCCCGAGCAGCACGTATTGCAGCGCGGTCGCGGCGCCCGAGACCGAGATTACCTCGTACATCTGCCATGTGCCGTAGGCGGTCAGCGCTGCGGCTCCGCCGAACACGAAAACGCGTGCGGCGTAAGGCCGGGGCTCCGGCCGCAACGGCACCCGCCGCGCCGACCGGTCCCAGCGGGTGAGGTCCTGGACCGGCATGGCGAGGGGCGCCTCCGGCGGCATGGCCGGCCGGAACCCAACCCGCTCGTGTTCGGCGGAGGGCGAGGGTTGACGGGGAGCCGGCGCGGCATCGGCGAGGGTCATGGCGTCCGTCATCGAGGCTTCCAGGAGGCGGTCGCGGGCATCATCCGGTCCAGCGATAGAGCCAAGTCTCGCTCACTTGGCGCTCGCCTGCCTTGAGGGCGAGACGCAATTCGCTCGCCGGCTGCCCGCCGGCATCGAGCTCGAACACGACCCGTACGGTGCGGCGTTCGGGATAGGGGTAGATCGCTTGCCGGGTGATCGTGCCGGGACTGGCGATCAGGAGCGTGCGCAACTCGGGCACCGCCCCGTCCTGGCCGGCGAACAGGATGTCGCCGGTGAAGTCGACGAGGAACAGCCGGCGGGCGGCGCTGGAGCCGCGCCCGCTGCGGCTGTTGCCGACCACCGCCAGGGCAGGCTGGTCAGGCGACGGGTCCGGCGCCTGCCAGCACCAGGTCTGGCGATAGCGGAAGCGCGCCTCGCCGTTGGCCGGGATCACCGCCCGGGGACGCCAATAGGCGATAACGTTCTCGTTGACCTCCGAATCGCTCGGGATCTCGAGGAGCGTCACCGCCCCCGGCCCCCAGATCGCGTTGCCGTCGCCGCCTTCCGCCTCCAGGGGCTCGATCCAGAGCGAGGGCCGCCATTCCCAGTGCTGCACGTCGTCCTGGAAGGCGGCGTAGTCGCGGGTGCGCTGCATCAGGCCGAAGCCGTCCGGACCGTCGTCGACAAAGGAGGAGATCTGCAGCGCCTGCGGGTTGTTCACCGGACGCCAGATCGCCTCGCCGCTGCCGTTGCGGATCTGCAGGCCGCCGGAGCTGTAAGCGGCGGCGCGGGCATCGTCGACGCCGCGGCGGCCGACCGGGCCGAACAGGTAGCTGGTCTGCGCGCCGCCGAGGCCGAGATGGTCGATCGCCGCGCGGGTGAAGATAGACCCCTCCACCTCGACCACCGAGGCATCGCCCGGCTTCAGCGTCATGCGTAGCGCTGCCGAGCAGGACTCGGCGTCGAGCAGGGCATGGAGCACCAGGGGCGCCCCGTCTTTGCCCGGCCGCTCGATGAAGAAGGCCCGCCACCGGGAGAAATCCTCGCCGCGCGCATCGGCCGGGCGCAGCATCAGGGCGCGGGCGGTGAGGCCGAAACCCTGGCCGCGGGCGATCACGCGGAAGAAGGAGACGCCCTGGAAGCTCGCGAAATCGGTAAGCTCGCCGCCGCCGAAACGCGCACGCAGGCGAAAACCGGAAAAACCCGGATCCGTCTGGCCGGGATCGGGCAGGGCGATGCCGTCGGCCGCGAAGCGGTCGCGGGCATAGGGCACCGGGCGCACGACCCCGTCCTCGATCAGGAAGAGCTGAACGCGGTCGGTATAGACCGAGCCGCGATGCAGGGGCTCGACGGCGAAGTCGAGCCCGGCATCGCCCCAGACCGCGGCGCCCGGCGCCGTGCGGATCCCGGCATATTGCTCCCGCGTCAGGTTCTTGAGGACGTCCGGCAGGCCGTCCGCGCGCTGGGCTATGTAGGGCTGCCGCGCAAGGGCCCGCGCGAGGTCGGGCACGGTCGAGGCGGCGAAGGGCGTGCCGGCGGCAGGCATGGCGGGCGGCGTCTGCTGCGCAAGGGCCGGCCCGACTCCGGCCATGGCTCCCGCAACGAGGCCGGCCGCGGTCCGCAGGACGTCACGGCGGCTGTGTCCGGCATCGGCACCGACCCGCTCGTACGGCTCATGCTCGGAAAGTCCGGCGGAAGGATGCGTCATGCCCTCGTCGATGCAAAATGGAGATGGGGCGGGATCGGTCAGGTCGTTACGAAGCAACGCCTGAACCCGGGCTTAAGGTTGCGGTCTCCCCATCGGGTCGCGCGGCCTTTTCCGCAAGCCCGGCGATCGGTTACATGCCGCCGACGCCGAGGGAACGGGACAGCGGATGACGAATCTGGGAGCAGGGCAGGGGATGGGCGCGCGCGGCTTTGCAGCAATCGTCCTTGCCGCCGGCAAGGGAACGCGCATGCGCTCCGATCTGCCAAAGGTGCTGCACGCCATCGCCGGGCGCAGCATGCTCGGCCACGTGCTCGCCGCCGTGCAGGAGGCCGGCGCCACACGCGTCGACGTGGTGATCGAGCCCGGCCGCGCCGACGTCGCCGGCGAAGTCGAACGGCAGGCGCCGGGCGCGCAGGTCCACCCGCAGGTCGAGCGGCTCGGCACCGCCCATGCGGCCCTCCAGGCCTGCGCGGCGCTCGAGACCGGCAGCGACGTGATCATCGCCTTCGGCGACACCCCGCTCGTCACCGCGGAGACGTTTCGTCGGCTCAGCGAAGCCCTGTCTCACGGCGCAGCCATCGCCGTGCTGGCCTTCGATGCCGCCGATCCGAAGGGCTACGGCCGGGTTCTCACCGAGGGTGGCCAGGTCGTCGCGATCCGCGAGGAGAAGGACGCGTCGGAGGAGGAGCGGCGGACCCACCTTTCCAATGCCGGGCTGATGGCGCTCTCAGGCAGTCATGCCCTGCGGCTCCTGACCCGCATCGGCAACGACAATGTGGCGGGCGAGTACTACCTCACCGACGCGGTCGCCTTGGCCGTCGAGGAAGGGCTGCGCGTCGCCGTGGTCTCGATCGACGAGGCCGAGGCGCAGGGCGTCAACGACCGCGTGCAGCTCTCGGTGGCCGAGGCCGCGATCCAGGGCCGCCTGCGCCGCGCGGCGCAGCTCGGCGGTGCCACGCTGGTCGCGCCGGAGACGGTGTTTCTCGCCGCCGATACGGTGATCGGCCGCGACGTGGTGATCGAGCCGCATGTGGTCTTCGGTCCCGGCGTGCGCATCGGCGACAGCTGCCTGATCCGCGCCTTCTCGCATCTGGTCGAGTGCCGCCTGGAGCGCGGCGTCGATATCGGCCCGCATGTACGCCTGCGCGGCGGCGCGGTGCTGGAGGAGGGCGTCCATCTCGGCAATTTCGTCGAGCTGAAGAACGCGCATATGCATGCCGGCTCGAAGGCCGCACACCTGACCTATCTCGGCGATTCCGAGATTGGCGCACGGGCGAATATCGGCGCCGGCACCATCACCTGCAATTACGACGGGGTGAGCAAGCACCGCACGAGCATCGGGGAGAACGCCTTCATCGGCTCGAATTCCGCCATCGTCGCGCCGGTCACGATCGGGGCGGGTGCCCTGATCGGGGCGGGCTCGGTGATCGTGCGCGACGTGCCGGCCGATGCGCTGGCCGTCGCACGCGGGCGCCAGACCACCTTGGAAGGCCTCGCCAAATCGAAGCGCGCAACAATGCTCGCTGCCAAGGCTGCCAAGGCGAAGACGCCCGCGCCGTAGTCGCGCGGCGCGGCATCGCTGGCACTGTGGCGCTTCGATCCGCTACAAGCCGGCTCGATAGCCTGACGCATGAGGCCCGAACCTTGCGCGTGAGGTCGATCGAGGCGGCGTGCCGTCCCGTTGCGGGACGATGCGGCGTCGCGGTTGCGTCTATAACGGCAGGATCGCTGGCATGTGCGGGATCGTAGGCATCGTCGGGCGCGAGGCGGTGGCGGGGCAGGTGATCGAGGCGCTGCGGCGTCTCGAATACCGTGGCTACGATTCGGCCGGCATCGCCACCCTGGAACAGGGCCGGCTCGAACGTCGGCGGGCCGAGGGCAAGCTCTCCAACCTGCAGCTCAAGCTGGTGCAGTCGCCGCTCTCCGGCGCCATCGGCATCGGCCATACCCGCTGGGCGACGCATGGCCGGCCGAACGAGACCAACGCCCACCCGCACGCCACCGAGCGGCTGGCCGTGGTCCATAACGGCATCATCGAGAACTTTCGCGAGTTGAAGGCCGAGCTGCAGGCCGCCGGCGCACGCTTCGAGACCGAGACCGACACGGAAGTGGTCGCCCAGCTCGTCAGCCATCTGATGGGGCAGGGGCTCGGACCGGTCGCCGCCGTGGAAGCCGCGCTGCCGCGCCTGCGCGGCGCCTTCGCGCTCGGCTTCCTGTTCGCGGGCGAGGAGGACTTCCTGATCGGCGCCCGGCACGGCGCGCCCCTCGCCATCGGCTTCGGCCAGGGCGAGACCTATCTCGGCTCGGACGCGCTGGCGCTCGCCCCCTTCACCGACGAGATCACCTATCTCGACGAGGGCGACTGGGCGATCCTGACCCGCGACGGCGCGGAGGTTCGCGATATTGCCGGCAATGTGGTCGCGCGGCCCCGCCAGAAGATCGTGTCCCAGGCCTTCCTCGTCGACAAGGGCAACCACCGCCACTTCATGGTGAAGGAGATCCACGAGCAGCCCGAGGTGGTCGGCCGTACGCTCGCCCACTACGTCGACATGGCCAACGGCCGCATCGCGCTGCCCGAGGCGCTGCCCTTCGACTTCGCCCGGCTCTCGCGGCTCTCGATCACCGCCTGCGGCACCGCCTTCTATGCCGGGCTCGTCGCCAAATACTGGTTCGAGACCATCGCGCGGCTGCCCGTCGAGATCGACGTCGCCTCCGAGACCCGCTATCGCGAGCCGCCGCTGGAGCGGGACGGCCTGACGCTGGTCATCTCGCAATCGGGCGAGACCGCCGACACGCTGGCGAGCCTGCGCTATGCCAAGGCGCAGGGCCAGCACTCGCTTGCCGTGGTCAACGTGCCGACCTCGACCATCGCCCGCGAATCCTCGGTGGTGATGCCGACTTTGGCCGGCCCCGAGATCGGCGTCGCGTCGACAAAAGCCTTCTCCTGCCAGCTCACCGTGCTGCTCTGCCTCGCCATCGCGGCCGGCCGCGCGCGCGGCACGATCGACGCGGCGCGTGAGCGGGCGCTGGTCGATGCGCTGATCACCGTGCCCGGCCTGATGGCGGAATCGGTCAAGCTCGAACCGGAGGTCGAGGTCTTGTCGCGCGAGATCGCGAAGGCGCGCGACGTGCTCTATCTCGGCCGCGGCACCTCCTACCCGCTGGCGCTGGAGGGCGCGCTGAAGCTCAAGGAGATCAGCTACATCCATGCCGAGGGCTATGCCGCGGGCGAGCTCAAGCACGGCCCGATCGCGCTGATCGACGAGAGCGTGCCGGTGATCGTGATCGCGCCTCACGACGCGATCTTCGAGAAGACCGTCTCGAACATGCAGGAGGTTGCCGCCCGCGGCGGCCGGATCGTGCTGATCGGCGATGCCAAGGGGGCGGCCGATCACGGCCTCGACACGCTGGCAACGCTGACCATGCCAGATGTCGATCCGGTGGTGGCGCCGATCGTCTACGCGGTGCCGGTGCAGCTTCTCGCCTACCACACCGCCGTCTTCATGGGGAAAGACGTCGACCAGCCCAGAAACCTCGCGAAGTCGGTCACCGTGGAGTAGTCCTCGCGGCCGACGGCCACACCCGGTTCGAGATCGCCCCGGATGCCCCTCCCCGGCGTGGACATCGTCCCTCGAACTGGGTTTTGATCGTGGAGAGCTGCGCCGCCCGTTCGGCCGCGCCTGCCGATGCCAAGCGGACACCGTATGAAAATCGAGATCGTCCTCGGCGAGGTCGTGCTGAAAGGGGCTCGCGCCGAGCCCGCCCTGATGGACATCGAGGAGCTTCTGGCGACCCGACTGCTCGTCCAGGGCAATTCCGGCTCGGGCAAGTCGCACCTGCTCATGCGGCTGCTGGAGCAGAGCGCCGGCAAGGTCCAGCAGGTCATCGTCGACCCGGAAGGGGATTTCGTGTCGCTGGCCGAGCGCTACGGCCACGTCGTGATCGATGCGCGCCGGAGCGACGCCGAGATCGAGACCATCGCCCTGCGCGTGCGCCAGTCCCGCGTCTCGGCGGTGCTCGATCTCCAGAACCTCGAGGTCGAGGGCCAGATGCGGGCGGCCGGCATCTTCCTCAACGCCTTGTTCGACGCCGACCGGGAGCACTGGCATCCGGCCCTCGTCGTGGTCGACGAGGTGCAGCTCTTCGCGCCGGTGGAGCGGGGCGAGTTCTCCGAGGATGCGCGCCGGCTCTCCCTCGGCGCCATGACCAACCTGATGTGCCGCGGCCGCAAGCGCGGCCTCGCCGGCATCATCGCGACGCAGCGCCTCGCCAAGGTCGCGAAGAACGTCGCTGCGGAGGCCTCCAACTTCCTGATGGGCCGAACCTTCCTCGACATCGACATGGCGCGGGCCGGCGACCTGCTCGGCATGGACCGGCGCTCGACCGACATGTTCCGCGATCTCGGCCGCGGCCACTTCATGGCGCTCGGGCCGGCGCTCTACCGGCGCCCGACGCAGCTCCATGTCGGCGAGGTTGCGCTGCGCGCGCTCGGCGCGGCGCCGAAGCTCACGCCGCCGCCCGCCGAGGTCTCGCTGGAGGAGCGCGAGGCGTTGCTCGCGCCGGTGCCGATGACGGCACCCCGTCCGGTCGCGGAGCGCCGCGCCGCCGCGCCACCGCCGCCCTCTGTCAACGACATGCTGGCGCGCATCGCCGAGCGGCGCGAGGCCGACGAGGAGGAGCATGCGCCGCTCCCGGGCATGCCGCCGGAGGAGCGCGAGGCGGCCCTGCGCGCCATCGTCCAGGAGATCGTCGCCAACCCCGACAACGCCTTCGCGGACGAGCAGACCCTGTTCAACGCCTATTCCTACGCTCACCGCTTCAAGCGGCTGCCAGGTGCGGCCAATCGCGACGAGTTCCGGCGCCTGCTGGTGCTCGCCAAGGCGGGCGGTGACACGATGGACGCCTCCGACGAGCGCTGGCAGCAGGCGCTCGGCGTGGCGGAAGACGTGCCGGTCGAGGACCGTACCCTGTTCCTGCTCTTCGCCCGGGCCGCGATGAACCGCCACGAATGCCCGCCCGACGCCACCGTGGCGCGGATCTGCGGCACCCGCTCGGCGGGCCGGGCGCGAGGCATGATCTCGTTCCTGGAGCGCAAGGGCCACATCGCGGTGCGCTCGGGCTTCCGCAACCTGCGCACCGTGGCGATTCCGGCGCTGGGCTGGGAGACGGCACCGGGCGATCCCAATGCGCCGGACGACCCCTCCGACGAGCCGCGCATGGCGGCGGAGTAGAAGCACTCGCTCCCTCCTGCGGGGAGCGGACGCGGCGCGCTCGGGAAGCCTCGGAGTTTTTGCGCGGCCGTGTCGGCAGCGGCTAGCCTTGCCCGTCCTCGGGGAATCGGGTTCAGACGCCATGCTCTACGCCATCCTTTGCTATCACGACGAGAACACGGTCTGCGCCTGGAGCCGGGAGCAGGACGAGGCGGTGATGGGTCGGCTCATGGGCATCCAGCAGAGGCTCGCCCGGGAGGGCCGGCTCGGGCCGGTGGCCCGGCTGATGCCGACCACCGCCGCCACGACGCTGCGCAAGGACCGCGACCCGCCGCTGGTCGTCGACGGTCCCTTCGCCGAGACCAAGGAGCAGTTGCTCGGCTTCTACCTCGTCGAGGTCGCCGGGTTGGAGGAAGCCCTGGCGATCGCGCGGGAACTCGGCGAGGCCAATCCCGGCGGCGCCCACGAGGTCCGGCCGGTGGGCTACGCGCATATGGGCGATCCCGCCAAGGCGATCACGTCATGAGCGACCTCGACTGGATCGAGCAGGCGCTGACCGGCGCGCGTCCCGCCGCGGTGGCCGCCCTACTGCGCTATTTCCGCGATCTCGACACCGCCGAGGAAGCCTTTCAGGAGGCCTGCCTCAGGGCATTGTCGCACTGGCCGAAGAACGGGCCGCCGCGCGACACCGCCGCCTGGCTGATCATGGTCGGGCGCAATGCCGGGGTCGATGCTGCGCGCAAGCGCAGCCGGCTGGAGGCCCTGCCGGACGAGGACAAGCTCTCGGATCTGGAGGACGCCGAGGGCGCGATCGCCGAGCGGCTGGACGGCGCGCAGTATCGCGACGACATCCTGCGGCTGCTCTTCATCTGCTGCCACCCGAGCCTGCCGCGCACTGGTCAGATCGCGCTGGCGCTGCGGATCGTTTCAGGCCTATCGGTTGCCCGTATCGCCAGCGCCTTCCTGGTCGGCGAGAGCGCCATGGAACAGCGCATCACCCGCGCCAAGGGGAGGGTGGCGCGGGCCGAGGTGCCCTTCGAGGCGCCCGGCCCGGCCGAGCGCGCCGAGCGGCTCTCGGCAGTGGCCGCCATGCTCTACCTCGTCTTCAACGAGGGCTATTCCGCCGGCTACGACCAGGTTGAGGCCCGCGCCCCGCTCTGCGACGAGGCGATCCGGCTGACGCGGCTGCTCCTCAAGATCTTCCCGGCCGAGCCCGAATTGATGGGCCTGCTCGCCCTGATGCTGCTCCAGCATTCCCGCACGGCGGCGCGCTTCGATGCGCAGGGCGCCCTCGTGCTGCTGGAGGACCAGGATCGTGCGTCCTGGGATCGCGGCATGATCGGGGAGGGGCTGGCGCTTCTCGACAAGGCAATGCGGCACAACCAGCCCGGCCCCTACCAGATTCAAGCCGCGGTGGCGGCCCTCCATGCCCGCGCCACGACGGCCGCCGAGACCGACTGGGCGCAGATCGAGCACCTCTATGCGAGCCTGGAGCGGATGCAGCCTTCGCCCGTGGTGACGCTGAACCGGGCGGTCGCCGTGTTCAAGGCGCGCGGGGCAGAGGACGCACTCGCGCTGATCGCGCCGCTGGAGAAGGACCTGTCGGGCTACTTCTACTTCCACGGGGCGCGAGGCGCCTTCCTGAAGGACCTCGGCCGGCGCGAGGCGGCCCGCATCAGCTTCGACCGGGCGATCGCGCTGGCCGGCACGGCCGCGGAGGCGGCCTATATCCGGACGCAGCTCGACGGTTTGGGGGAGGGCGGCGCACGGGCGGCAGGGTCGAACGGAGTCAGCGAGCCATAGTGTTCGGCCGATCGCCTCCTTGCCTTGATCGTCCTCTCGAGCGCAGCGAAGCAATGACGAGCAGCTGTCTTTCGGCAAACCCCTTGGGACCAGGATGATCGAAACCATCGGCCTGCCGCTGGCGCGGCGGATCGCCCTCGCCGCGCAGGGTTTCGGCGCGAGGCGGCCGGAGACGCCGGGCACCGTGCATCTGCGCCGGACGCTCGATCGGCTGCATCTCCATCAGATCGACAGCGTCAACGTCCTCTCCCGCGCCCATTATCTGCCCGCCTTCTCCCGGCTCGGCCCCTACGACCGGGCCGAGCTCGATCGTCTCGCCTGGGGGCCGCGGCGTCAGCGCAGGCTGTTCGAGTACTGGGCACACGAGGCCTCGCTCCTGCCCTTCGCCTTCCAGCCCTATCTGCGCTGGCGGATGGCCAAGGCCGACCGTGGCGCGGCGGGCTGGACCCGGATGCGGGCCTTCGCGCGTGAGCGGCGCCCGGAGGCGATGGCGTTGCTCGATCGCATCCGTGGCGAGGGGCCGCTCGCGGCCGCGGAGTTCGAGGCCCATCAGGGCCAGTCGGGCTGGTGGGAATGGAGCGAGGTGAAGAGCGCGCTCGAATGGCTGTTCTGGGCGGGCCACATCACCACGGCCGCGCGCCGCGGGGGGTTCGAGCGCGTCTACGACCTGCCCGAACGCGTGCTCCCCGCCGAGGTGCTGGACCAGCCGACACCGTCGGAGGCCGAGGCGCACCGCTTCCTGATCGAGCGGTCCGCGGCCGCGCACGGCATCGCGACGGAGGCCGAGCTCCGCGACTATTTCCGCCTCTCGCCGGAGGAGGCGCGGCCGGCCATCCTGTCGCTGGCGGAGGAGGGGGTGCTGATCCCGGTCTCCGTGCCGGGATGGCGCCATGCCTGGCTGCACCGGGATGCGCGCCGGCCGCGCCGGATCGAGGCGAGGGCGCTTCTGGTGCCCTTCGACCCGCTGATCTGGCAGCGCGACCGCACGGAGCGACTCTTCGGCTTCCGCTACCGGATCGAGATCTACGTGCCGGCCGAGAAGCGCGTGCACGGCTACTACGTGCTGCCCTTCCTCCTCGGAGACCGCCTCGTCGCCCGCGTCGACCTCAAGGCCGACCGCCAGAGAAGCCGGCTCCTGGTGCAGTCCGTCCATGTCGAACCCGGTGCGCCGGCGCAGACCAGCGAGGCACTCTGGGCAGAACTCGGTGAGATGGCGCGATGGCTGGAACTGGACGGCGTCACCTCGTCCTCCGCTCGGGACGGTCTCTGATCCTGTCTGTGATGGACGCAGGGGATAGCAGCGCCCTCGCCGGCCTCGGGCCCAGCTCCTGCAGACGGCTCGCTCGCCACCCTACCCCGCTGTCGCATGGCCCCTCGCCCGGGGCGAGGACGTCGCTCGCGGCCTGCCGGCCTGGCATCGCCTCACTCTGCGCACCGCGTGGCCAGGCACGCTGATTCCGATTCGCCTCCGAGATTCCGTCGCTGGATTCCCAGGGCTCACATGGTCCTCAGGATGCGCTCAGCGCCGTCCGGCGCGCGCTGCCCTGAGTCAGGATTGAAGAGGACTCCGCGCCGCAGCGAGCACGGCACCACGCGCTGGCTGCGGCCGTATGACCTCTATGATGGCCGTGGAGCGTAGCGCCTCTGCTGCCACTGAGAGCGGTTCGCCGAACCGGGGAGGGCGCACGGACTTGAGACGGAGCAGGCGACCGGTTACCTCTTCACAGGACCCGAAACGCCCGAGCTTCCAGCAGTCCTGCGGTCCAGAGTTCCTTCCGTGGCGCCCACCATCTCGCCGATCCCGGACCCAGAGCCGCTCTCCTCGAAGACACGGGTGAGCGCGCGCGGCCGGCTACGCACCTATTTCCTCACCGGCGTCATCGTCGCCGGGCCATTGGCGATCACGATCTACATCACCTGGTGGATCATCGCCCTGATCGATGGCTGGGTGAAGCCGCTGGTGCCGGCGATGTACCTGCCGGATCACTACCTACCCTTCTCGATCCCCGGGCTCGGCCTCGTCATCGCCTTCGTGGCGGTGACGATGCTCGGCTTCCTGACCGCGAACCTCGTCGGCCGCTCCGTGGTGGAGTTCGGCGAGGTGCTGCTCGCCCGCACGCCCGTGATCTCCGGGCTCTATCGCGGCCTGCGCCAGATCTTCGAGACGCTTTTTTCGGCCAACGGCACCTCGTTCCGCACGGTCGGGCTGGTGCAGTTCCCGGTGAAGGGAACGTGGTCGGTGGTGTTCCTGTCCGCACCGGCCGGCACCGAGGTCCAGAGCGCGCTCGCCCGCAACGACGGCAGGCCGGAGGGCGAGGGGCACGACTATGTCGGCGTCTTCCTGCCCTGCGCGCCGAACCCAACCACGGGTTTCTTCTACTACCTGCCCCGCTCCGAGATCATCGAATTGAACATCAGCGTCGACGACGCGGCCAAGCTCGTGATGTCCGCCGGCGTGATCCAGCCCGAGGACCCGCAGGGACGCCTCAACGCAATGGCCGCGACCCTGCGCTCGGCCCAGTCCGAGCAGGAGCAGGCCAACGAAAAAGCGCGCCGGGAACCGGCGCGCCAGGACGCTTCGATCTCGATGTAGGCCGAGGGTGGCCGGCTCAGTGATGGATGCTGAGCGACGCCTTCTCGGCAGCGATGGTCGGCGGAGCCGCCTCGGCCATCTGACCCGCGGGGGACCGGGACGGCGATCCCGCCCAGTTGGTGGTCATCTGCGCCGTTAGCAGCAGAGCGAGCACCGCGCAGAGGGCGTTCGCGGCGATCCGGAACGGGCGGGCTGAGAGGCGCACGCCTTCCATCAGGTCGTCCGAAGGGGTCGAGGCCACGATCTTATCGGAGATCGGTAACAGCCACGGCTCGCTCGCCAGAGAGTTCGCGGAACCCATCTCGTGGGCGCCCGGCAGGTTCTGGAACAGTCCTGCAGACATGTCCGATCTCCCGTTTCCATCTGTCGCAGGCCAATGTGAACGGCCTTTCGTTCATCTCCAGTTAATCGGCGAATACGTTCATTTCAAGTTCATGAAGGCCACACTGCCTGCCCTACTGCACTCAAGCTTGCTGGCACAGAACTTCAAGTTATCTGCCTATCCAATTGTCAGATAATCATAAAATGGAATCGTTGCATTTTGAGCTAGTCTGTTCGGGTGCGGCGTGGGCGCGCAGTCTGCCACAGTGTGAACCTGTTCAGGATCGGATTTCTGAACGCGCCGGACCGCCGCGAATCTGAACGGTCGGCAGCAGGCGCGTGGCTGACTGCCTGCTTCGATCCGGCCCGTCTCCCGGTCGATCTCTGAGGAATCGCGTGGGAAGGGCCGGGCAGCGCTTCACCCAGCCCCGAGCAGCCGGATCGCCGCGTCTCGCTCGAACAGGTAGAGCAGCACCCGGAGCGCCTCGCCGCGCTCGCTCCGCAGGGCCGGGTCGCGCTCGACGATCAGCCGGGCATCGTCCCGGGCAGCCTCCAGCAGATCACCGTCGCTCTCGATCCGGGCGAGGCGGAAGGCTGCGGCGCCCGATTGGCGGGTGCCGAGCACCTCGCCCTCGCCGCGAAGGCGCAGGTCCTCTTCGGCAATGCGAAAACCGTCCTCGGTCTCGCGCATCATCTCGAGCCGGGCCTTGGCGACCTGTCCGAGGGGGCCGCGGTAGAGCAGCAGGCAGGAGGACGGCTTCGACCCACGCCCGACGCGGCCGCGCAGCTGGTGAAGCTGGGCGAGGCCGAAGCGCTCGGCATGCTCGATCACCATGATTGTGGCCTCCGGCACGTCGACGCCGACTTCGACCACCGTCGTCGAGACCAGGATCCGGGTCTCCCCCGAGGCGAAGCGTTCCATCGCCGCGTCCTTCTCCGGCCCGGGCATCTTGCCGTGGATCAGACCGACCCTGGTGCCGAACTCCTTGGCGAGGTCGTCAAAGCGTTCGGCCGCGGCGGCGAGATCGACGAATTCGGATTCGGCCACGAGCGGGCAGATCCAGTAGACGCGGTCGCCTGCCTCCAGCGCCCGGTGCAGCCCGACGACCACCTCGTCGGTGCGCTCGATGTTGAACAGGATCGTCTTGATCGGCTGGCGCCCGGCCGGCTTCTCGTCGAGCACCGAGACGTCCATGTCGCCGAAGAAGGTGAGCGCCAGGGTGCGCGGGATCGGCGTCGCGGTCATGACCAGGATGTCGACCGCCTCGCCCTTGGCCCCGAGCGCCAGGCGCTGGTGCACGCCGAAGCGATGCTGCTCGTCAACCACGGCGAGGCCGAGATCGGAGAAGACCACGCTCTCCTGAAACAGCGCATGGGTGCCAACCAGGATGTCGATCTTGCCCTCGGCGAGGTCGGAGAGGGTGGCACGGCGCTCGGCAACCCGGTCGCGGCCGGTCAGGAGCCGGATGCGCAAGGCCCCGACGAGAGGCGTCAGCCGCTCGAAATGCTGCCGGGCCAGGATCTCGGTCGGTGCCATCAGCGCCGCCTGCCGCCCGGCCTCGACGGCCGAGGCCATGGCAAGCAGCGCCACCGCGGTCTTGCCGGAGCCGACATCGCCCTGGAGCAGGCGCAGCATGCGCCGGTCCGAGGCCATGTCGGCCCGGATCTCCTCCACGGCGCGCCTCTGCGCGCCGGTCAGGGCGAAGGGCAGGGCGGCCTCGATCCGCTCCCTGAGATGACCGTCGCCGGCATTGGAGCGGCCGGGTTTTCGCCGCGCACGGGCCCGCATCAGGGCCAGCGCCAGTTGCGAGGCCAGGAGCTCATCATAGGCGAGGCGGCGGCGGGCCGGCGTCTGCGGCGGGGTCTCGCCCTCGGCGACGGGGGGAGCGGCGTCCACGGGATGATGCTCGGCGCGCAGGGCATCGGCGAAGGGCATCAGCCCGTTGGCCTTGAGCCAGGCCGGGTCCTGCCATTCCGGCAGAACCGGCAGCCGGTCGAGGGCGCTGTGCGCCAGACGGCTGATGGCGCGCGAAGTCAGTCCCTCGGTGGCTCCGTAGACCGGCTCGACGGCAGGCAGATCCGAGAAACCGGCTTCGTCGATGATGCGGGAGGGGTGCACCATCTGGCGCATGCCGTCCCACAGCTCGATCCGCCCCGAGATGTAGCGGTGGCTCCCGAGCGGCAGCATCTTCTCGACCCGCGCCCGCGGCATGCCGAAGAAGACGAGGCTGATATGGGTGCCCGCCGCATCCTCCACCAGCACGCGATAGGCGCGCCGTCCTGCCGCCGGGGCGCGGTGCTCGACGACGGTGACGCCCAGCGTCACCGGCTCGCCGATCGGCGCCTGCGCGACTGCGCCGACGAGCGGGCGCGCGATGCTGCGCTGGGGCAGGTGGAACAGCAGGTCGACGATGCGCGCCGGCCGCTCGTCGGTGCCGAGCAGCTTCTCGATCAGCGGTGCCATCTTCGCGCCGACGCCGGGCAGCCCACGGGCCGGGGCGAACAGGGCGTCGAGGAGACTTGGACGCAGGCGGGGGGAGTCGTCGGTCATGGGAGCGAGGCTGTGTAGGCCGGGGAGGATATGGCGTCACCCGCCTGCCGTCGCGTCCCTACGGCCCTGGACACAGGCCAATTTCGGCTGCCTTGCCCTTTCTATCCTCTCTCCCGCTCTTCCGGGGCGCCGCAATGATCCCGGACTGGCGGCGCGTCGAATGGCCCGCGGCTGCGGGAGGAGCGACGTGACAGGTTCAGGCAATCGACCCTGGATCCCGTGATCACCGGATGCCGGGATCCCAGGATCAGCCGATCCCGTGACCGTGCGGTTTCGCTCGCCCTGCCGCCTCGGCTAGACTCCGCCATCCCCTATGGAGCCCGTCATGTCCGGCACCACCCGCACCAGCGCCGATCTCGACCCCCGCCGCCGCCGCACGCTGTTCCGCGCCTGGCATCGCGGCATGCGCGAGATGGACCTGCTGATGGGCCGCTTCGCGGATGCCGAGATCGGCGCCTTGTCGGAGGACGACCTCACCGCCTTCGAGGCGCTGATCGAGCTGCCCGACCGGGATCTCCTCGGCTGGCTCACCGGGGAGGCTGCGACCCCATCGAACTACGACACGCCGGTGTTTCGCCGCCTCAAGGCGTTCCACCGCCACGATTCCCCGATCCATTCCTGAGCCGAGGCCGGTGCAGGCGGACCTGTCCGGCCACATCGTCCCGCCTTGGAGGACGGAGTGCAGCGTCACGCTGGAGGCCTGCTCGATCGTGCCGTGTGCGACCTCCCTCACCTAGGGAGGGGAGGACAACAGCGCCGCCCCCCTTGACAAATTTCCTATTACATGATTGAAGTCCGTCACCAGCCTCCCGCCCGTCGGGGGAGCGCCGCGGGGTCGAGGGCGGTGTTCCGGGGAGGCTTGGGCGATGCCCGCGTCGGTGGTCTCACCCATCGCCGCCCCGGGCGGGAAGGGTCGACGCAAGGTCTGCCCGGGCTGTGGCGGGGTTCGGCGAGGAAATGCGCCGGGCTTTGGCCGACCCTGCCTGGGCGACACCGAGATGCTGTCGGCATCGTCCACTACGGGGCGGTGCGCACGGAAGGAGGTAGCCACGCAACTTCCTCGGGATGGGGGCGTCCTGCCAGACAGGAGCCCGGCACCGGGGCGTGTTGAGCGACAGGTCGACATCACCGAAGACATCGCGACGCAAAACCGGTCCGGCCGCCCCTCACGACGGGCGCCAGGACCGCGGGACGCCGGGGACCCCCGCCTCTCGTGACCACGCGTGTCGACATGGGTCCGCGGCGTCCCGCGTCTCCCCGATCCATAACCACGGCGGAGATCGTCCGCGCGGGGACGAAGACGCGTGCCGGCATCTCCCCACGTGGGAACCTCGACCGGCCGGCCGGGCTTGCCCGACACGTCCCGGACAGGCATGCGGCGGCGCGACGTCGAGGGCGCGCATCGCCCCCTGACCAAGAACCCCGTTTCGAGCTACATCCCGCCGGACATGGCCAAATCCGCCCCTGCACCCGCTCCGAAGCAGCCGGTCGCGCGCTTCGCGCTGCCGAAATCCGCTCCGCTGACCAAGGCGATCGAGGCGCTGAAGCGCGGCGACAGCCCGACGCTGGCCAGCGTGCCCGACGGGTTCGACACCATCGTCGTCGCCGATCTCGCCCGCGCCTTGGGCGCCGGCTTCGAGGGGCCGGCGGTGCTCGTGCACGTAGCGCGCGATTCCAGCCGCTCCAACGCCTTCCAGACGGCGCTGAAATTCGTCGCCCCCGAGATCGAGGTGATGAACTTCCCCGGTTGGGACTGCCAGCCCTACGACCGCGTCTCGCCCAATGCCGGCATCGCCGCCCAGCGCATGACGGCGCTCTCGCGGCTGACCCGCTCGCGCTCCTCGGAGGAGAAGCCGCGCATCCTCTGCACCACGGTGAACGCCCTGGTGCAGCGCGTGCCGCCGAGGGACCGCATTGCGGTGGAGACGTTTTCGGCCTCGGCCGGCAGCGTCGTGCCGATGGCGAAGGTCCAGGAATGGGTCGAGGCCAACGGCTTCCTGCGCACGGGGACGGTGCGGGACACGGGCGAATACGCCGTGCGCGGCGGCATCCTGGACCTGTCGCCGCCCGGCCTGCCGAATCCGATCCGCCTCGATTTCTTCGGTGACACGCTGGAGACGATTCGCGCCTTCGATCCGGAGACCCAGCGTACCGTCGGCGCGCTCCGCTCCCTCGATCTGGTGCCGATGAGCGAGGTGCAGCTCGTCACCGAGACGATCCGGCGTTTTCGCCAGGGCTACATCTCGTCCTTCGGCGCTACGACCCGCGACGATCGGCTCTACGAGACGGTGAGCGAGGGCCGCCGCTATGCCGGCCTCGAACACTGGATGCCGCTCTTCTACGAGCATCTCGACACGCTGTTCGACTATGTCGGCGGCGTGCCGCTGATCTTCGACGCGCAGGCCGAGGACGCGGCCGCCGAGCGGCTCTCGCTGATCCAGGACTATTTCCAGGCTCGCGACGAGGCCCAGAAGACGCCGCAGGCCGGTGTCGCCCCCTACAAGCCGCTGCCGCCGCGCGCGCTCTACCTCACGCCGAACGAGCTGAAGGAGCGCATCGCCACGGTTGCCGTCGCCCGGCTCACCCCCTTCGCGCAGCCGGAATCCAGCGAGCGCGCGGTGATCGATTGCGGCGCCAGGGCCGGCCGGAACTTCGCGCCGGAGCGCGCCGACGAGGCGGCCAGCGTCTTCGATGCGGCGGTCGCCCACATCAAGGATCTGCAAGCGTCCGGTCATCACGTGATCCTCGGATCCTGGTCCGACGGCTCGCGCGACCGGCTCTGCGGCGTGCTCTCCGACCACGGCCTGAAGAAGCCCGTCGCCATCAACACGCTCACGGCCGTGAACGCGCTCAAGCGCGGGACCGACGTGGCGGTGGCTGTCTGGGGCCTCGAATCCGGCTTCGTCATCGACCGGCTCGCCGTCGTCTCCGAAGGCGACATCCTCGGCGACCGGCTGGTGCGCCAGAAGCGCAAGTCGAAGCGCCCGCAGGACGTGATCCTGGAGGTGCAGGCGCTGCAGCCGGGCGACCTCGTCGTGCATGCCGACCACGGCATCGGCCGCTTCGTGACGCTGAAGACTGTGCATGCCGCCGGCACGCCGCACGATTGCCTGGAGATCCAGTACGCCACCGGCCTGCTCTTGCTGCCGGTGGAGAATATCGAGCTGCTGACCCGCTACGGCTCCGAGGATTCGGAGGTGGCGCTGGACCGCCTCGGCGGCAGCGGCTGGCAGGCCCGCAAGGCCCGGATGAAGAAGCGCATCCTCGAAATGGCCGGCGCCCTCATCAAGGTCGCGGCCCAGCGCTTCGTGAAGCAGGCCCCGCGCCTGCACCCGCCGGAGGGGCTCTACGGCGAGTTCGCCTCGCGTTTCCAGTTCGAGGAGACCGAGGACCAGCAGAACGCCATCGACGCGGTGCTCGACGACCTGAATGCCGGCCGCCCGATGGACCGCCTGGTCTGCGGCGATGTCGGCTTCGGCAAGACCGAGGTGGCGCTCCGCGCCGCCTTCGCGGCTGCGATCTCAGGCAAGCAGGTCGCCGTCATCGTGCCGACGACGCTGCTCGCCCGCCAGCACTACCGCAATTTCGCCGAACGCTTCAAAGGCCTGCCGGTGCAGGTGGCGCAGCTCTCGCGCTTCGTCTCGGCCGGCGACATGCGCCAGACCCGGGCCGGGCTCGCCGACGGCACCGTCGACATCGTCGTCGGCACCCACGCGCTCCTGGCCAAGAACGTCTCGTTCAAGAATCTCGGCCTCATCATCGTCGACGAGGAGCAGCATTTCGGCGTCTCCCACAAGGAGCGGCTGAAGACGCTGCAGGCCGACGTCCACGTGCTGACGCTCTCAGCCACGCCGATCCCGCGCACGCTGCAGCTCGCCATGACCGGCGTGCGCGAGCTCTCGATCATCGCGACGCCCCCGGTGGACCGCCTCGCGGTGCGTACCTTCGTGACGCCGTTCGATCCGCTGCTCATCCGCGAGGCGCTGCTGCGCGAGCGCTACCGGGGCGGGCAATCCTTCTACGTGGTGCCCCGCATCGAGGACCTCGCCGAGGTCAAACGCTTCCTCGACCAGGAGATGCCCGAGACCACGGTCGCGGTCGCCCACGGTCAGATGGCCGCCGGGCAGCTGGAGGACGTCATGACCGCCTTCTACGAGGGCAAGTACGACGTGCTGCTCTCGACGACGATCGTCGAATCGGGGCTCGACATCCCCACCGCCAACACGCTGATCGTGCACCGGGCCGACATGTTCGGCCTTGCCCAGCTCTACCAGCTGCGCGGGCGCGTCGGCCGTTCGAAGGCGCGCGCCTACGCCCTGTTCACGACGCCGGCCAACCGCCAGCTCACCACGCAGGCCGAGCAGCGCCTCAAGGTGCTGCAGACGCTCGACACGCTCGGCGCCGGGTTCCAGCTCGCCTCCCACGACCTCGACATCCGCGGCGCCGGCAATCTCCTGGGCGACGAGCAGTCCGGCCACATCAAGGAGGTCGGCTACGAGCTCTACCAGCAGATGCTGGAGGATGCCGTCACGGCCCTGAAGGCCGGCATCGAGGAGCCGGAGGAGGAGGCCTGGTCGCCGACCATCGCGCTCGGCGCGCCGGTCACGATTCCCGAGGATTATGTCGAGGACCTCACCGTTCGGCTGGGCCTCTATCGCCGCCTCTCGACGCTGGAGAGCGATGCCGAACTCGAGAGCTTCGGCGCCGAGCTGATCGACCGGTTCGGCAAGCTGCCGCCCGAGGTGGAGCAACTCCTCAAGATCGTGACCATCAAGCTGCTCTGCCACGAGACCAATATCGAGAAGGTCGAGGCTGGCCCGAAGGGCATCGTGATCCAGTTCCGCGACCGGAAGTTCGCCAACCCGCAGGGGCTGATCGCCTACGTCACCGAGCAGGCCTCCTTCGCCAAGGTCCGGCCCGACATGAGCATCGTGTTCATCCGCGAGCTCACCAGCATCCCGGCGCGTCTCAAGGAGACCACGAATATCCTGAGAAGCCTCGCGAAGATCGCGGGGAAGGGAAAGAAAGCCGCCTGAAACGAAAAAGGCGGACCTCCTGGCCCGCCCGTCATCGTTTCGTTGCCCGAGGGCCCTAGAGTTCAGGCTCGTTGAGCACGTAGGGCCCGATGCGACTCTTGAGATCGACCGGAGCACCGGCTGGCATTGATTCGCCATCCATCTCGATGACGGGGATGCCGCCGCGCTTCATCCGCTCACGCAGACGGGCCGCGAGGCGCTCGTAGGCGGCGTCGCGACGATGGGAGCTTTGGAGGACGACGGCGGCGGGCCGCGCGATCACGTCGAGCACGTCGTCGCAGGCTTCGATCGAAGCGGTGACGCTGGCATAACCGAGCCCTGCGAGGTCGGCGGCCAGGGAATGGTCGGCGAGGCGGACGCCGTCGTCGACGACTAGCACTTGCTGCAGCGCACCCATAAGCGTTGCTGATACCTCAGATAGCCGGCCCAGGAAAGGGCCGCAGCGCAATAACTCCCATGGCCACGATTGGTTCGCGGGCCGTATTCGTCGCGAAACGATGCGACATCAGGGGTAGGCGAAAGGTGAACCAAAGTGCCAGATCGGACTGATTCGGCTGCGACCACCACCGAACGGCCTCTGCAATCGCCTGATAAAATTGAGAAAATTTTCAAGCCACATCAAAGCAGTGGGCAGCGGCGTCATGCAGGCATGTGCAGGACGGTGTGAAGGTCAAGCCTGTCCGGAAGAGCCGAGGACAGTACCGAGAGCATGGCCCGCTTCCGAGACGAGCGCCGTGGCAAGCCCTGCCGCAACCACTGGTACGTAGGGGCTCGGCCGCCATGCCTCGGCCGGCTCGGGAGCCGGAATTCCGCGATGCAGCGGGGCGCAAGCACAGGCTTGCCCCCAAAAGGCGAGGCGGCCTTCGCCGTCTCGGCGGATGGCGATCAGTGATTCGGGCAGGGCAAGGCGCTCGGGCGCGGCCAGGACGAGGGCGAGATCGCGCGCCGTGCCGCGGCGGCCGGACAGGATCGCGGTCTCGTCGAAGGCGACGGTCTCGATCACGGCCTCGACGCGCAGCGCCTGATCGGGCCGGCGGCTGCGGTTGGGGAAGCGGACGGGCGCCCGATGGGCCAGGCCGACCGAGCGCAGGGTCGAGGGCAGGGTGCGTCCGGCGAGGTTGGCTTCCAGGAAGCCGGGGGCAACGAGGTGGGTCGGCATCTCGCGCGCCAGGGCCGTGGCGAAGGCTGCCCCGTCGAAGAGCGGCAGGGTTTCGAGGCTCGCCCCCGAGACCAGCGCCGCAGCGAGCCCGGTGGCGAGGCCGCGCAGGTCGTGCGGCCCGATCAGGCTCAGGATGCGCTCGTCGGGTTCGACGCGCGTGGCCACGAGATGCGCCGTCGCGGCCGCGACCAGGGAGCCGAAGCCGCGATGGACCGGCCGGCCGGGATCGCCCGCAACGAAGCTGACGATGCCGGTGCCGGCGGGCGCGTGAGCGGGTGCTGCGCCCGGCTCATTCGAGGCGGCGGCGCGCTCGTCGAGCACCATGCCGTCGAGATTGATCACGCCGTCCGGCACGTCCGGCCCGAATGCCGCGACGTAGCGCAGCCCGAAATAGCGCGCGGCGACCGCGCAGATCCGCTCGGCGGGCGCCGCCATGCCGAGGCGGGACTGGGTAAGGATCGCAGAGACCCCGACGCCCTGAACGGCGGCGACGAGGGTGTCCTCGTCCCAGGCGACGGGCAGGAGGCAAGGGGTATGGCCGGCGGCTTCCACTGCGAGCAGGGCGAGCGCGCTCTCTGCGCTGCCGGGCAGGCACAGACCGATCCGGCTTCCGGGTGGAAGCCGCCAGCCGCGCAGGCCGCGAGCGAGCCGGTCGACGATTTCGGCGGCGGCGGCGTAGGTCCAGGTGATCGCGGGCCGGCCGCTCCAGAGCGGCTTGTCGGCCGGATCGATCAGGGCGATGCGGTCCGGATGGCGCCGGGCGGTCATGCGCAGCAGCGCGCCGAGCCCGATCCGCGCCATCACGGGCGTACCCAGCGTCTCAGCCCCCGTGACAGCCCAATGCGCAGACACCTGGACGCATCTCCGATCCTGTCCCAGGTGATGGCGCGGTTATGGTTAAGCGGACGTTAAACACCGCCCTCGAGGGGTGTCGCCGAACCGGCCAGGGCGCGACCATCGCGGCCGCCTGCGCTCTTCCGATTCGGCCCGCATGAGTGTACGGCGCAGACGTCATGCCTTCGCCTCATTACGGGGGGAAAGCAGGCCGCGCGATCATTCGACAGGGCAGTGGGTTAGCTGAGCCAGCGCCTCAATGCCCGCGAAGGTCCGGCTTTTCGTGACGGGGCCGACCCGTCGCCGGATGGCCGGATCGCACCAGTCCCGCTGGTCTCCGGACAGCAACGTGCGTCACCACAGCCGCACCACGAAGCGACGATTCGAATCCGTTGAAGGGGTCATGAAGCCGATGTTCCTTGCAAACCGTCCCGCGCGCCCGCTGCGCATGGCCGCGCTCATCGCCCTGGCGGGCCTCGGCGCCGGCCTTGCCAGCCCGTCCTTCGCCCAGGGCAACAAGAAGGCCGCTCCGGCGGCTCCCGCGCCTGCTGCCCCGGCCCCTGCCGCTCCCGGCGCCCAGCCGGCTCAGGGTGCTGCCCAGCAGGCTGGCCCGCAGATCATCGCCGTCAAGTCCGAGCCAAGCCAGGACAAGTGGACCAAGGTTTGCGGCAACGACAAGAACTCGGGCACCGACGTCTGCTACACCACCCGCGACTTCGTCTCGGATAACGGCCAGCCGGTTCTCGCAACCGCGGTCTACGACATGAAGAACGCGGCCCAGAAGCAGGAGGTCAAGGTCGTCCGCTTCCTGCTGCCCCTCGGCCTGATGCTCGCCCCGGGTATCCGCTTCAACGTCGACGGCAAGGAGCTCACCGCGGGCAAGTTCGCGGTCTGCTTCCCCAACGGCTGCTTCGCCGAGGCCGGCGGCGTCTCGGCCGAGTTCATGAACGCGCTCAAGAAGGGCACCACGCTCAACGTCGCGGTTCAGAACCAGACCCAGAAGGAAGTCATCTTCGCGGTGCCGCTCGCCGGCTTCGGCGCGGCCTTCGACGGCCCGGCCATGGACCCGAAGGTGCTCGAGGAGCAGCAGAAGAAGCTGCAGGCCGAGCTCGAGAAGAAGAGCGACGACATGCGCAAGAAGCTCGAGAGCCAGGGCGGCGCGGCTGCAAACGCTGCACCGAAGCCGTAAGGCCCGAGCCTTCGCCCTCGACCTGAGATTTCGGGTCGAGGGGGATCACACCAGGATACGAAAAAGGCCGGGCAGCGCTGCCCGGCCTTTTTCGTATTCTAGGATCTTGGATCGCTCAGTTCGCCTGGCCGGCCCGCACCCGGTAGGCCCCATCCGGCGCCCGGTCGAACACCTCCGGGATGCCGGCGTGGCGCAGGGCCTCGCCCGACATGTCCGGCACGAGGTTCTGCTCCGAGACGTAAGCGATGTACTCGCTGTCCGCATTCTCGGCGAGCAGGTGGTAGAAGGGCTGGTCCTTGCGCGGCCGCACCTCCTCCGGGATCGCCTCCCACCATTCCTCGGTGTTGGCGAATTCCGGGTCGACGTCGAACACGACGCCGCGGAACGGATAGATTCGGTGACGGACCACCGCTCCGAGGTTGAACTTGGCGGTTCTGATCAGGTCTTCGGGCATCGCAGTATCGGCCATGGTCGATAAATAGGCCGGCTCATCGTTCGTGTCACCCGATCCCAGCCTGCGACAGGATCACGGCAGCTTGTAGACCTTTGCCAGCTCCGGGTCCTTGTCGGCGACGAGTCGTGCGAGGTCGACGATGACCTTGGCCTGTTTCCAGGTGGCATCGTCCTGCATCTTGCCGTCGAGCATCACCGCGCCAGTGCCGTCGGGCATCGCCTCGACGATGCGGGCGGCGAAATTCACCTCGTCGGGATCGGGCGCGAACACCTTCTTGGCAATGGCGACTTGGCTCGGATGCAGCGTCCAGGCGCCGGCGCAGCCCATCAGGAAGGCGTTGCGGAACTGGACCTCACAGGCCGCGGCGTCCGAAAAATCGCCGAACGGACCGTAGAAGGCCTTGATGCCGTTGGCGGCGCAGGCATCGACCATGCGGGCGATGGTGTAGTGCCAGAGGTCCTGCTGGGCCGAGACGCGGGCCTCTTCGCCCCGGGCGTCGGCGATGACGCGGTACTCGGGATGACCGCCGCCGACGCGGGTGGTCTTCATGCCGCGGGACGCCGCGAGATCGGCCGGGCCGAGGCTCATGCCGTGCATGCGCGGGGAGGCGCAGGCGATGGCGTCGACATTGGCGACACCCTCGGCCGTCTCCAGAATGGCGTGGACCAGGATCGGCTTCTCGACCTTGTGGCGCGCCTCGAGCTGGGCGAGCAGCTGGTCGATGTAGTGAATGTCCCAAGGCCCCTCGACCTTCGGCACCATGATCACGTCGAGCTTGTTGCCGATCTCGGCCACGAGCTCGAACAGGTCGTCGAGAATCCAGGGCGAGTTCAGGGCGTTGATGCGGGTCCAGAGGCCGGTGCCAGTCTTGGCGAAGTCGACCTCCTTGCCCATGGCAATGAAGCCTTTGCGCGCGGCCTCCTTCTGATCTGCCGGCACCGCGTCCTCAAGGTTGCCGAGCACCACGTCGACGGTCGCGGCGAGATCGCCGACCTTGGCGCGAACCTTCTCGTTGTGCGGCGGCACGAAGTGGATCATCCGCTCCAGCTTCACCGGAAGCTCGCGGAACGGCTCGGGGGCCCCGGCGGCGAGCGGCTGGAAGAAGCGGCGCGGAAGTTTCATGCGGGTCAGCTCCGTAAGGCGCGGGTTTGTGCCTCCCGTAGTTCACCCTCGGCCTCCGCGTAAAGGCTACCCAAGTACAACCATGAGGCCATACGCGCGGCGAAGCGCTCGGCGATGATGACCACGATCTGCAAGGGACGATTGGGTTCGCCGCCGGGAGGCCGGCTCGGCGTTGCCCGCATGCGAATCAGCGAGGCCGGCAGCCGCCGGTTTCATCGGAATCGGGTGCGGTGCCGCACAGCGATGCGCGCGGTGAGCGCTGCACTGCGAAAACCTCGGAACTGGCCGATGGCCAGAGTGTTTCTGGGTCGAGGCGGCAACGAGCGCTCAGGCGCAGATGCAAAGAGGCAGTCAGGATAAGGCAGTCGGACCGGGTGGTCCTGAACTGGTCTCCAAAAGCTTTTCTCAAGAAGGCATTTGGGAACTCTTGATGGGTCATGATTTCGTGGACATCGTATGATGGCCGTGTCGTCGTGAGACTGCTTTCGTCCCCGGGGAATCGCCATGACTACAGAATTGACGACGATGAGCGCGAGCCGGCGCGGAGCTGTGACAGGCGCAATCCTGCTCGCCCTCGGTCTCGGTCTCAACGACGGCGCGCTCGCGCGCTCCCCGGCGCAGCACCAGCGCCCGCAAGCCGGCGAGAAGGCATCGCCGAAGCCGCAATCCCCCGATCCGCTCCAGCAGGGGAAACAGGAGCGCACGCCGTTCACGGCGCAGGAGACGGCCACCGCCAAGCCCGAGGGATTGCCCGGGCCACTGAGATTTTTCGGCGACGACCCGGCGGCCTTCCGCACTGTCATCGGCGAGGCCAAGGCGGCACATGATCCCTGGCTCGTCATCTCCGGGGGCGGCGAGAACGGTGCCTTCGCCGCCGGCATCCTCAGCGGATGGTCACAGGCCGGCGACCGTCCGGCCTTCGGCGTCATCACGGGGGTGAGCACGGGCGCGCTGATCGCACCGTTCGCCTTCGTCGGCTCCGAGGCGGATGCGGCGCTCAAGCAGAACTACACCAAGATCACCGCCGCCGACGTGTTCGAGTTCGGAGGTACCAACGCCGCGCTGACGGATACTTGGCCGCTCAAGGAGCGAATCGAGAAGTCGGTCACGCCCGATCTGCTCAAGGCGATCGCGGCCGAGCATGCCAAGGGCCGGCGCCTCCTCGTCGCGACGACGCAGGTCGAGACCGAGCGTCCGGTCGTGTGGGACATGGGCGAGATCGCCACCCTCGCCTCTGGCGCCGATGGCCGGCAATACGGCGAGAAGGCCCTGAAGCTGTTTCGCGAGATCGTGCTCGCCTCCACCGCCGTTCCCGGCGTGTTCCCGCCCGTGATGATCGATGCCGTCACCGAGGGCGGCAAGCGTATCCAGGAGATGCATGACGACGGCGGCTCCCTGGCGCCATACTATCTGGCACCGGCCGCAACGCTTACCGGGGCACCGGATGGCGGTTCGCCGCTTCCGGCGAGTACGGTCTATCTCGTCATCAACAACAAGCTGACGCCGGAATTCGGTCTCGTGCCGCGCACGGTGCTCGGCGTGCTCAGCGGCACCGTGTCGGCGGCGATCAAGGCGCAGACGCAGAGCGCTCTCGCGATCACCCGGGCCTACGCCGCCCGGACGCATCTCGACCTTCGCGTCGCCGAGATCGATGCCCGCTTCGACAAGACCTCGCCGGGTCCCTTCGACCCGAAATACATGAAGGCCCTTTTCGAGCATGGCGAGGCCCTGGCGAAGGCTGGCAAGGCCTTCCCGGAGGCCCGGATTGCCTCGCCGAAGGGGCGCTCCGACATTGTGAAGGGCGCCGAGACCATACCGCTGGATGATCGCACCCTCGCGCAGCGCTGAACCCTCGGTCAGCGCCCTCGCATCAGCGTGGGGGCGCCGAGACGGGGCAGCACACCCTCACGCATCACCGCCCGCCTGAGCGGACCGATCGTGGCCATGGCGAGCAGCCCGAGCCCGCGCAGGGCGTCGACCGGCAGGAGATCCGCCAGCAGGCTACGATTGAGCCAGTCGACCGCCGTTCCCCGCAGCCGCGCGTCGACGGCCCGGCCTCGCGCGAAGCCGGCAAGCGCCGCCCGGCTTCCCGGATCGCGCCTCGCCTCGCGGGCGGCAACGACCGCGTCACGAAGACCGGCAGCGTCGCGCAAGCCGAGATTCAGCCCCTGCGCGCCAATGGGCGGAAAGACGTGAGCAGCCTCGCCGATCAGCGCGAGGCGTTCGGCGACCGGCGTCGAGACGGACAGCCCGCGCATCGGCACAAGTCCGCGCGGGCCGTCGATCCGCATGGCGCCGAGCATCGCCTGAGCCTGGCGCTCGACCGATGCGGCGAGGGCCACGTCGTCGAGGGTGGAAAGGCGACGGGCCGGGGCCTCTCCCATCATCCAGACGAGGCTCGAACGATGGCCGCCGGGCAGCGGCACCAGCGTGAAGGGTCCCGAGCGCGTGTGAAACTCGGTGGAGACGTCGCGATGGGGACGGTCATGACCGAGGATCGTCGTGATCGCCGCCTGCGGGTAGGACCAATCGCGCACCGCCAATCCCGATGCGCCCCTGAGCGGTGAGCGGCCGCCATCCGCCCCGACGATCAGGCGGGCCTCGACCCCGTCGCCATCCTGGAGCCTGATCTGCGCACCGTCGGCGTCGCGATGGCTCTCGGTCGCGTCGCTCTCGAAGACGGTGAGGTTCGGCGCCGTGTGCGCGAGCCTGCGCAGATCGTTCACCAGCCGGGCGCTCTCGACGTTCCAGCCGAAGGCGTCGAGCCCGATCTCGGAGGCGACGAAGCGGGCAGGGGGCGGGCGAAACAGGCTGCCGGTGTCGTCGACGAGATGGAGTTCGGCCAAAGGTGCCGCGTGCGGAGCGATCGTCTGCCAGGCTCCGAGTGCATCGAGGAAACGGACAGACCCGTCGAGCAGAGCTACGGTCCGGCCGTCGGCGACGGGCGCGTGCCGCCCGACCAGCGCCGTGGCGATGCCCTCGCGCGCCAGCGCCAGTGCAGCGGCGAGCCCGGCGGCTCCCGCTCCGACCACCGCCACTTCGAAGCGAGTGCTGCTCGACACCGTGCACCTCAAGGGAACCCGTGGCGCGGCTTTCGCAACGCGCCTCCCGTCCCTTGCTTACAGAGGCGGCGCGGCGGCCGGGTCAAGACCGCGTCTCGCCCTCCTGCGGTCCCCGCGTGTTTTCCCAAGACCGTGGAGGCCAGCCGGTCAAAGGCGCGTCACGGCCCGGATCGAGGTCACCGGCCCGATGCCATGGGTCGGATGCAGCTCTCGCATGAAACCAAACCTTTCCACTCGCATTATTCCTGCTGCGTTCGAATTCTAGGCGGCGCGGGGGCGTCTGTTGAACAGTTTCTTTCTGACGAAGACCGAGTTCGACGAGCGCAGCTTCGGATCGACTCTCGACCCTCTTTTGCACGGCGTCGCACAGGGGCTCGCCCGTCTGTTTCCACCCATCGAGATCGCCTGCTCGACCGACCGGCAGGAAGTGTCCAGCCTGCATCGGGCGGAGGATGAACTCACGGATGAGTAGGGGGCAGAGATGAGAGCCGAGCTGATCGACCAGCACATCGCCGCCATGACGGCGGCGAGCACCAACCTGCTGCGCCAGATGCAGGATGAGGGCCTCGACTACACGCTCAACGTCCGGCCCACTGATACGGCGACCATGCATGTCAGCGTGCGCGACCTGACCCCCGACATCGAGAACCGCATTCGCCGCTGCCTGCTCGGCACCGGGATGCAGGTCGCGGTCAGCGAAGCCTGACACTGTCGTTTTCGTCGGTTCGGCCCTATCTCCGCTCCAACCTTCAGTATTGAGGAAGAGCGCAGATGCCCAAGGCGATCCGGGTTCACGAGTATGGCGGCCCCGAGGCGATGTCCTATGAGGACGTGCCGACCGCGGAGCCGGGTCCTGGCCAGCTCCGCATCCGCCAGACGGCAATCGGGGTCAATTTCATCGACGTCTATTTCCGCAAGGGCGCCTACAAGGCGGCCTCGCTGCCCTTCACCCTCGGCAAGGAGGGTGCCGGCGAGGTTGCAGCGATCGGCGAGGGCGTCACCGGTTTCCGGGTCGGTGAGCGCGTCGCCTACGCTGGCGCCGTCGGCACCTACGCCGAGGAGGTGATTGTCGAGGCGGCGGGCACGGTGCACGTGCCGGACGGCGTCAGCGACGAGACCGCCGCTGCGATGATGCTGAAGGGCCTGACTGCGCAATACCTCCTGCGCCGGACCTATCGGGTCCAGAAGGGCGATACGATCCTGTTCCATGCGGCCGCCGGCGGCGTCGGCCTCATCGCCACGCAATGGGCCAAGCATCTCGGCGCCACCGTGATCGGCACCGTCGGCTCGCAGGAGAAGGCGGAGCTCGCGCGCGCGCACGGCTGTGATCATGTGATCCTGTACCGCGACGAGGATTTCGCCGCTCGGGTCAAGGAGATCACCAAGGGCGCGGGCGTCCCGGTCGTCTATGACGGTGTCGGCAAGGCAACGTTCCCGGCTTCGCTCGACTGCCTCAGGCCCTTCGGCATCTTCGCGAGCTTCGGTGCCTCCTCTGGCCCGATCGATGCCTTCGACATCGGCATCCTTGCCCAGAAGGGCTCGCTCTTCGCGACCCGGCCGACGCTGTTCACACACATCGCCACGCGTGAACTCCTCGACGCCAACGCGGCCGAGCTGTTCGACGTCGTGAAGAGCGGCGCGGTGAAGATCCCGATCCACTCGCGTGCCCGGCTCGCGGACGCCGCGCAGGTGCATCGCGATCTCGAAGCGCGCAAGACCACGGGCTCCACGGTGATGATCCCGTGATCCAGGGACCACCGGATACCGGGATCCTGGTGTCCTTGCAGGACCGTTCTCGGTGATGAGGTTTTCGAAGGCGGACGTCCTCGTCGTGATGGATGTCCAGTCCGACTTCCTCCCCGGCGGGGCCTTGGCCGTGCCGGATGGTGACGCGGTCATCGGGCCGATCAACCGGCTGGCCCGCCACGCCCCGCATGTCGTGCTGACGCAGGACTGGCATCCGGCCGACCATGCCTCCTTCGCCTCGCGCCACCGGGGCAGGGCGCCGTTCGAGACGATTCGGATGTCCTATGGCGAGCAGGTCCTGTGGCCGGATCACTGCGTCCAGGGCTCTCCAGGGGCCGACCTGGCACCGGGCCTGGAGGTGGCGCGAGCGGACCTGATCCTGCGCAAGGGGACCCACCCGGGCGTGGACAGCTACTCGGCCTTCCTCGAAGCGGACGGGACGACACGCACGGGACTCGCCGGCTACCTGCGCGAACGCGGCCTGACCCGCCTCGTTCTCACCGGCCTCGCGACGGATTTCTGCATCCTCTGGACGGCGCTCGACGCCCGCAAGGAGGGCTTCGCAGTCACCGTCGTCGAGGATGCGGTGCGCGGGATCGACGTCGCCGGTTCGGTCGAGCACGCCTGGGCGGCGATGCGCGAGGCAGGTGTCGAGCGGATCGACAGCCGCTCGATCGAGGCCTGACAGGATCCTGTCGTCACAGGATTGCCGGCCGATTACCTGCCCGTGATCCAGGGATCACGGGACGGGTCCGCTACACCGCGATCCCGTGCAGGTCGTAGGCCTCGGCCCGCTCGATCTTCACGGTGACGATGTCGCCCGGCCGCAGGGGCCGTCGCGAGGCGACATGAACCGTGCCGTCGATCTCGGGCGCGTCGGCCTTCGAGCGGCCCTTGGCCACCGTCGGCCCGCTCTCGTCGATGATCACCTGCAGCCGTTTGCCGACCTTGGCTCGCTGCAGCTTGAGCGAGACGCCGTTCTGCGCCTCCATGAAGCGCCGCTTGCGCTCGGCCTTCACCTCGGGCGGCACCTGCACGCCGACGTCGTTCGCCGTGGCGCCACGCACCGGCTCGTACTCGAAACAGCCGACGCGCTCGAGCCGCGCTTCCTTGATCCAGTCGACCAGCTCGTCGAACTCCGCTTCGGTCTCGCCGGGAAAACCGACGATGAAGGTCGAGCGGATCGCCAGATCCGGGCAGATTTCGCGCCAGCGACGGATACGATCGAGCTGCTTCTCCTGGTTGCCCGGCCGGCGCATCCTCTTGAGAACGCTCGGAGATGCATGCTGGAGCGGCATGTCGAGATAGGGCAGCACCTTGCCCTCCGCCATCAGCGGAATGACCTCGTCGACATGGGGGTAGGGGTAGACGTAATGGAGCCGGACCCAGGCTCCGAGTTCACCGAGCTCCTTGCTGAGATCATAGAAGCGGGCGCGCACGTCGCGGTCCTGCCAGCGGCTCGCGGCGTAGCGGGTGTCGATGCCGTAGGCGCTGGTATCCTGCGAGACCACCAGCAGCTCCTTGACGCCGGCCTTCACCAGCTTCTCGGCCTCGCGCAGCACGTCGGCCGCCGGTCGGCTGACGAGATCGCCCCGCAAGCTCGGGATGATGCAGAAGGTGCAGCGGTTGTTGCAACCCTCGGAGATCTTCAAATAGGCGTAGTGCCGCGGCGTCAGCTTCACGCCCTGCGGAGGGATCAGGTCGAGGAACGGATCATGGGCAGGCGGCACCGCCTCGTGCACGGCCGCGACCACGGATTCGTAGGCCTGAGGGCCGGTGACGGCGAGAAGCTGCGGATACTTTTCGCGGATCTCCTCCGGCTGAGCCCCCATGCAGCCGGTGACGATGACCCGGCCGTTCTCGGCCATGGCCTCGCCGATGGCCGAAAGCGACTCAGCCTTGGCGGAATCCAGGAAGCCGCAGGTGTTGACGATCACCACGTCCGCCCCGTCGTGGCGGCGCGCCAGTTCGTAGCCCTCGGCCCGCAGATGCGTGAGGATCCGCTCGGAATCGACCAGCGCCTTGGGGCAACCGAGCGAGACGAACGAGATCCGCGGCGCGGCCTTCGTCCCGGCATCCGGGGTGACGGATTGGGCAATGGCAGTCATGACGTCTCGAACGGCAAGGCGACGAGAGGCAGCCGGGCGGCCGCGTGAATCTCGGGCGGGAAAGGATGCCGGGGGTATAACCGGCCAGAGCGCGCGATGCGAGCCTGACGCGGAATGGCGTCTGGCGGTTTGAGTGAACGGACAAAAAGGGTTTTGACGGTGCGGCGCTCAGCCAGCAGCTGGCTTGCGAGCGCTCGGACGCCCGAACGGCACAATAGACCTCTTTTATTTGAATAGCTTATAGGAGCTTTCTAAGTTTTCTTCTGAAGCTCGGATCAGCCCTCTGTCTCGTGACTCATGTCGTGGCTGCAGACGAGTCGCATCATCCCGGAATTGACGGGATGCGTGTCGGCGCGGTTGGTGCTTGGAACGTCAACGAGCGCGAGACGCGAAAACACCTCCTCCATGGTCTGGACCCGCGAGATCCCATCCATCGATCCGATCGTGGCGGCGGCGCGCCTGTCACGCCTGCCCGGGCTCGCCTTTCTCGACAGTGCCATGCACCACCACACGCTGGGTCGTGTCTCCGTGCTGGCGGCCGATCCCTTCGCTCGTTTCCGTCTGCGTGAAGGCTACGCCACCCTCGATGGCAGGCCGCTCAATGGCACACCGTTGGAGGCCCTGCGTGCCTGCCTCGCGCCCTACCAGTTGCCGCCCATGCCGGACCTTCCCGGCTTCCCGGGAGCGGCCATCGGCTATTTCGCCTACGATTTCGGCCGTGAACTGGAGCGGGTCGTACCGCCCCCTCGTCGAGCTGGATTGACCGACGACATCGCGCTCAACCTCTACGACACACTCCTCGTCATCGACCACGGGCGCGACCGATGCCTGTTGGTGGCCACCGGCTTTCCGGAAACGGAGGCAAAGGCCCGCGAGGCTCGGGCGCAGAGCCGCCTCGATGCCTTCGCCGATGTGCTCGAGACGCGAGAGCCCGCCCCGTCCGGAGTTCCAGCCACAGCCGCGCTCTCATGGAACTCGAACTTCACGCGGCAAGCTTATGAAGCCGCTGTCGAAAAGGTTCGTGCTTATATTCGTGCCGGCGACATCTATCAGGCCAATATCGCCCAGCGCTTCAGCGCCGATCTGCCCCCGGCTTTCGATGGGTTCGGGCTCTATCGGCGGCTGCGCGAGACCAATCCCGCCACCTTCGGTGCCTATCTCGCCTTCGATGACCTCACCGTCGCCTCGAGCTCACCGGAGCGGTTCATCACGCTGCGCGGCCGGCATGTCGAGACGCGCCCGATCAAGGGAACGGTCCGCCGTGTCGCCGATCCGGACGAGGATACCCGCCTGGCCCGAGCCCTTCAGCAGAACCCGAAGGAGCGCGCCGAAAACATCATGATCGTCGACCTGCTGCGCAACGATCTCTCGCGCATCTGCGAACCGCGCAGCGTCCATGTGCCGGTCCTGTGCGGTCTGGAATCCTACGCCTCGGTTCACCATCTCGTCTCGGTGGTCACCGGCACTCTGCGGGAGGGAGCCGACGCTCTCGACCTCATCGCAAAGACTTTTCCGGGCGGCTCGATCACCGGCGCGCCGAAGCTCAGGGCCATGGACATCATCACCGAGATCGAAGGCGATGCGCGCGAGCTGTATTGCGGCGCCATCGGTGCCATCGGCTTTGACGGCTCGATGGACACCTCCATCGCCATCCGCACCGTATTCATGGACCGGCACCAGGCCGTGCTCCAGGCCGGCGGCGGCATCACGCTGTTGTCGGAGCCCGGTCCCGAATACGAGGAGACCCTGACCAAGGCCGCCCGGGTCTTCGCCGCCTTCGAGCCCGACGAGGTGGCCGCGCCATGATCCTTGTCATCGACAATTACGACTCCTTCGTCTTCAACGTGGTCCGCTACTTCGAGGAACTCGGTGAGACGGTCGAGGTCGCGCGCAACGATGCGCTCTCGGTGTCCGAGATCCGCGACGCCGTCCCCGACGCCGTCGTGATCTCGCCCGGTCCCTGCACGCCTGCCGAAGCAGGCGTTAGCCTGCCGGCGATCCGTGAGCTGTCGGGCGCCGTGCCGATCCTCGGCGTCTGCCTGGGCCATCAGGCCATCGGCGCTGCTTTCGGGGGACGCGTCGAGCGCGCGATCCGCCCGCTCCACGGCCATGCGACGCCGATCCACCACGACGGAACCGGGCTGTTCTCGGGCCTGTCCGACCCGATGGCGGTGGCACGGTATCACTCGCTGATCGTCGCGCCGGAATCCGGCATGGAGCATCAGCTCGCGATCGACGCCCTTTCCGCCGAGGGCGAGATCATGGCCCTCTCGCACCGTCGGCATCCGACCTGGGGCATCCAGTTCCATCCGGAATCGGTGCTCACCGAGGGCGGCCACGCGATCTTCTCCAATTTCCTCCGGCTCGCCCGCGCCTGGCGGGAGGGCAGGGGCCGGATGCCGGAGCGCGTGTCGCGGCCCCTGGATACCCATGCTCTGGTATGACGGCCGGATCGTCGAGGGGCCCGTCCCCTTCGACCTCGCCGATCGTGGCCTGCTGCTCGGCGACGGGATGTTCGACACCGCGCTCGCTCTCGACGGCCGGATCGTGTTCGAGGCGGCCCATGTCGCCCGCCTCGTCGCAGCCGCCGAAACGCTCGGCTTCTTGGTCGACGCGCGCGTCATCATTGAGGCCATGCGCGCGGTTGCCGGTGCGGCGCCACGCGCGGCGGTTCGGACCACCGTCACGCGCGGAGCCGGTCCGCGCGGAATCGCGCCGCCTGCCGAACCGCGCCCCCTCGTCTTTGCCAGCGCGGCCGCAGCGAATCCCGGCTTCGCCTATGCGAGTCTGCGTCTCCAGGTCTCGACGATCGCGCGCAATGAGACCTCACCGGCCTCTCGCACCAAGACTCTCGGCTACCTCGACGCGGTGCTGGCCGCCCACGCTGCCCGGGCCGAAGGCTTTGACGAGGCCTTGTTTCTCAACACGCGGGGGCGCGTGGCCTGCGCGGGAACGGGCAACGTTTTCGCCGTGATTGATCGGCAACTCGTCACGCCACCCGTCGAGGAGGGCGTTCTGGCGGGAATCGTACGCGCGCTGCTTCTGGAGCAGGCTCCGAGCCTCGGCCTACCCGTTCAGGAGAGGGCGCTGAGCCTCGATGAGCTTCGGCAAGCCCAAGCCGTGTTCGTGACCAACTCCTTGCGCCTGCTCAGTCCGGTTGCGGCGATCGGTGACCGGTCATGGCCTGATGACGAGGATGTCACGACAGCCCGCTGCCGCGAGCTGATCGCGCGTGCCGTCGCTGCCGCTCAGGCTTGAGGTTTCGAAGAGCTAAGGACGGATGAACCACGGGTGCGAACCCGCGACACGTGCCCAGATGCGCTGGGCGATGATCACGGCCTGAGCCGCCAGGCCGAACCGGGTGCTGAAGCCGCATCTCGTGATGGCGGCGACGGGTCTGTGTGAGACCGTGGGCGCCATCGCCCTGGCGAGCCCGATCACAGGTTCAGCCGATCCTCTGATCCCTTGATGCAAGGATCAGGGGACAAGGTCGCTGCCAGCGTGATTCGCCGAGCCTGGAGCCGTCAGGGTTCCTTCCGTTTAACAGCCTGCCAGGCCGCTTCCATAACGGGGAGGGCGCTCGATGACAGCGAGTGGCCCTGCCCTGCGAGATGCTCCGCCATCGCCTCGAACCGGCGCTCGAACTTGCGGGTGCCTCGCCGGAGCGCCTCCTCCGGGTCGACGCCGGCATGCCGGGCCAAGTTCGCCACCGAGAACAGAAGATCGCCAATCTCCTCGGCGACGGCCTCCGGGTCGCCCTGCCCCAGGCTCTCCTCGACCTCGTCAGCCTCTTCCCGAACCTTGGCGATCACGTCCCTCGCATCCGGCCAATCGAATCCGTAGCTGGCGGCCTTTCGCGAGATTTTTTCCGCGCGGGTGAGAGCCGGCAGCACCAGCGGGACCCCATGGAGGGGTGACTCGCGTCTCGGGATGCTATTCCGCCGCACCTTCCCGGCGCGTTCCTCAGCTTTGATGCGCTGCCAAGCCAGATCCACCGCATGCGCGTCATAGACCCGCTTGTCGGCCGGTACTGGGTTGCCCTCGGTGTCGAAGATGTGCGGGTGCCGGCGGATGAGCTTGGCAACGATGCTCTCGACAACGTCCGCGAACGCGAATTTTCCGGCTTCCTCCGCCATCCGAGCCTGAAAGACCACCTGCAGCAGCAGGTCCCCGAGCTCGTCGCGCAGGTCGTCGTCATCCGCCCGATCGACCGCATCCGCGACCTCGTAGGCCTCCTCGATCGTGAAGGGCACGATGCTGGCTGGAGTCTGTGCGACATCCCAAGGACAGCCCCGAATCGGATCACGCAGCGTCGCCATCAGCGAGAGCAGGCTGTCGATGGATGCGTTGGGCATGGGTGGTCGTACCGCTTTCGTTCCAGAAGGTATCTCTTCGGCTCTCGCGCCTGTTCAGACGCTTATGCCTTGAGGCGTGGGATAACTGCCCCTGGATCTGTGGATAATTCCAATTATTCCATACAATCCTACGGCAATTCGCCTGTTCGCTACGAAGAACAGATTGCGCACCCTTTAGGAAATATATCAGACCATGATTTAGGAGAGTCATTTCAGCAGGTTATATGACTACCCGGAAAATCAATCTGGATCAGAGATTTAGAGCCGGTTTAGGTATGGGATTCTGCGTGGGGGCGCATTGGATTCTGCGTGCAGACGTATTGAATTCTGCGTGTCGGTTTCCCTCAGTCGCATGGGATTCTGCGTGGTGGTGCATGGAATTCGGCGGGGAAAATCACGTGAGGCTGTGCATTCCGGGGATCATGGCGATGGGGCGCCCCGTATTGAACTCTGCGTAAGGCCCGAGGCCGGGTCTTCGCCGCATCGAAATCTGCGTGCCGTGTCTTCGTGCAATTGCCTGGGGATTGCCGGCATTGAGATGCGGGGAAAGCCGGGATAACCCGGATCCGCCACAGGACTCCGCGGTTACGAATCGTGCGACATCCGCTGCCATCCCCATCCGGCCTCGGTCGACTGATGGGGCAGGGTGGCGGGGACGGGGATCGCGGAACGGGAATGTCGGGGCTCGAGCAGAAGATCGATCAGATCCGGGACACGGATCTGCGCGCCGAGCTCGAGCAGGCGCGTGGCGGATTCCTGTTCGCTCAGATCGTCGAGCACATCCTGTTCCGCCAGCGCGAGCGGGATGAGCAGGCGGCTGCCGAGGCCACGCAGAAGAACCGGCGCGACGGCATGGGGCGCGACCAGCGCCGGCGCGATGCCGTGCGTGAGGTCATCGAGAACGAGCCTGCGGCGCCGGAGAACCTGCAGCACATCCACTCGGTGCTGGCGCTCTGCGGCCTGCCCTACCGCGATCCTGGCCCCGTGCGGGAGGTGGTGCGCGAGTATGGCCGCAACTCACTGAGCCTCAGTGCCGGCCGGCTCAAGAACCCCGTTACGGGTGAGATGGAGGCGCAGGGGCTTCCCTTCGGGCCGAAGGCGCGCCTCCTGCTGCTGCACCTCTGCACGGAGGCCGTGCGCCAGCGCAGCCCCGTCATCGCCGTGGCCGACAGCCTGTCCGGCTTCATGCGCGAGATGGGTTTCGCCGTGACCGGCGGCGAGCGTGGGACCATCGGTGCCTTCAAGGAGCAACTGAATCGGCTTGCGGCCTGCTCCATGCAGATCGGCCTCTGGGACGGCCGCGAGAGCGCCTCGACGCTGACCGTCCCGCCCTTCCGCCGGCTCGATCTGTGGCGACCGCAAGGGGCAGGGGAGGTAGTCTGGCAGCGCGAGGTGCAGTTCCACCAGGACTTCTACGAGAGCCTGATCAAGCACGCCCTGCCCGTCGATATCCGTGCGGCGCGGGCGCTGTCGGGGTCGGCGCGCAAGCTCGACCTGCTGTTCTGGGTCGGATACCGGCTGCGGGCGCTGCAGCGTCCGCTCAGGCTCACCTGGGACAACCTGCACAAGCAGTTCGGGGCGGACAACGCCAGCCAGCGCAGCTTCCGCCAGGCCTTCAAGGCCGATCTCGCCGGAGTGCTCGAGGTGTTTCCGCGCCTGCCGATCAGCCTTGATGAGCGTGGCATGCTGCTCAACCCAGCCGATCCGAGCGCGCTGATCGTCCCGCCGAAAGCAATCGGAATAGCTCGGAAGAAGCGTAGCGCAGCCTGATTTTTCTCGGAATACCGGGGCTCCGTTCGTGCGCATCAGCGTGATGATACAGCTGCTCACCCGTGACAACATGACGTGCGGCTGCGGGCTGGCTCGCATGGGAGCGGGATATCGTCTGCCAGCGGAATATTCCATCTATTATTCCGAATATGGAATAAAACGGAATTTTGGAAATACGGGAATGGCTGGACGGAATAAGAATATTCCATTAGTGGATGGGTGAGGATCCTGGAACGGCGGTGATCCGAACGAGGAGATCGATGCGCCATGGTTCTGTCCGAAGCGGAGGCCGAGGCACAGCTTTTAGCCCTGCACCGGCAGCGTGAGGCACTCGATCGCGCCATCGCGGATCTAACGCTCTATCTCGAACTCGGCCGCCGACTGACCAAGGAAGCCGGCTTGGGCAACGCTCCGGCCCCCGGTCCGGCCATGGCCCCCGGCGATGTCCCGCTGGGCCAGGGCGGCGGGCGATGGAACCACGACACCGATCCGCATCGGGCAGACCTCGCGTCGCACCAAGCCCCACCGGAGCGGCACGTCACCGCTCCAGGCCGGGCGCCAGCGACACCCGATCCCAGGATCATGCCCAGCCCCGCCCCGGTTGGCGCGTCGGGTTCACCTCCGGCAGGGCCGCCGGCGGCGGGCGCTCCTCACCCGGTCGAGGGCGCCCTTTCGGAAGGCGTGCTCGCTCGCCGCTACGGTCGCGCGCTGATCGAGGCGGCCATTCAAGCCCTGCGCGAGGCCGGTCGGCCCCTCCATGCCAGCGAGATCCTGGCCGTGCTTACCAGCCGGGGTTTTTCCCTGCCTGGTCATGATGCCGTCGCCGCACTCAACACACGCCTCTGGAAGCGGTCTGGACCCGGAGGCCCGCTCGCGCGGATGGGCGATGCGGTCTATGCCCTGGCCGAAGCGGGGGGCGAGGCGTGATGCACCGCGCCGGCCCGACGCACTGTAAGAACGGCGTGAGCAGGGCTGTCTCCTCGCCGGCCAGGGAGAGCAGCGCCGGAATCCCGGCCTGAACCTCTTCGGTCGTCACACCTCCTTTCCTTCCGCGACCTGGCATCTGCGAATTGACTGCGGGCCGCGAAGGCCGGATCAACGCGGGGATGCGTCGCCCGCGCGGTGACAAGACGGCAGAAGACGAGACGGGATGGAACGGGAAGACGCCTGGCGGCAAACCGATCGCTTGCAGACCGAGACCGGCAAGGGCGACCCCTTCGCCGCCGCCGTGCGCGGCACGCGCATGCCGATGATCATCACCGACCCGCGCCAGCCCGACAATCCGATCGTCTACGTCAACGACGCCTTCCTCGGCCTGACCGGCTACGGGCGCGACGAGGTCATGGGGCAGAACTGCCGCTTCCTGCAGGGAGCGGACACCGACAGGGCGGCCGTACAGCAGATCCGCGAAGCGGTCGAAGCGAACCGCGACATCTCCATCGACGTGCTGAACTACCGCAAGGACGGCACGCCGTTCTGGAACGCGCTCTACATCAGCCCGGTCTCGAACGAGGCCGGCGAGGTGCTCTACTTCTTCGCCTCGCAGGTCGACGTCACCGACCGCATCGATGCGCATCTGAAGACGTGGAGCGAGAAGGAGCATTTCGAGCGCGAGGTCGCCAAGCGCACGCGCGAATTGAGCGAGGCGCTCGCCGCCAAGACCATGCTGCTCCACGAGGTCGACCATCGGGTCAAGAACAACCTTCAGATGGTCGCCTCGCTGCTGGCCCTGCAGACGCGCACCATCACCGATCCGGCGGCGCGGGAGACGATGGAGGGCATGCTCAAGCGTGTCGAGGCGCTCGGCACGGTGCATCGCCGGCTCTACCAGTCGAACGATCTCGAGCGCTTCGATGTGACGGAGTTCGTGCGCGACCTTGCCGGTGACCTGGTGCGCGGGCTCGGGCGCGGCGACATCCGGCTGCATTTCGACGTCGAGGCCGTCGAGGTGCCCGTGGCCAAGGCGCCGCCGATCGCGCTGATCCTGAACGAGCTGATCACCAATGCTCTCCGGCACGCCTTCCCCGATGGACGGCCGGGACGGCTCTCGATCGCGGTGACGCCCGGCGAGGCCTCCTTTGCGATCCAGGTCAGGGATGACGGTGTCGGGATGACGGATCCCGCCCCGGCTTCCGGACGGCGCTCCTTCGGCAAGCGGCTGATGGAAACCCTTGCCCGCCAGTTGAATGCCAGTATCACATGGCGGGCTGCCGATCCCGGCACCGTCGTCCATATCAGTCTGCCCCACGACGCGGCAGTCCATTCGGAGCCCAGGTGACCGAGCCTTTGAGGGTCCTGCTGGTCGAGGACGAGGCCCTGATCCTGATGCAGCTCGAGATGCTGCTGGAGGATGCCGGGCACAGCGTCGTCGGCACGGCCATGACTGCGTCTGCCGGTTCGGCGCTGCTGCGCGAGACCCGGCCCGAGCTGGTCTTCGTCGACCTGCGGCTGGCCGAAGGGTCCTCCGGTCTCGATGTGGCGCGAACCGCGAGCGATCTCGGCGGCATCGCCTGCGTGTTCATCACCGCCAATCCGCGCCAGCTCGGCGATGACCTTGCCGGTGCCGCCGCGGTGATCGCCAAGCCGTTCTCGGGCGGTGTCCTGGAGGACACCCTGGCCTTCCTCGAACAGGCCCTGCGCCGGCCCCCGCCGTCCCTCGCCGTGCCGCACGGCATGGTGCTGGCGCCGGCATTCCTGGCGAATTGGGCGCCGGCGGAGGGATAGGGCCTACGCTTTCAGTCTCACATCCTCTGGACGGGGTGCGTCCGGGCGAGCCCAGTCGGTGGGCGGGCTGATCAACGTAATCTTGCGGCGGCGCGAGCGGCGGCTGATCTCCGAGATGCGACAGACCAGCCGCACGGAGGTCTGGGCGGACAGGCTCAAGGCCGGACGCCTCGGCATCAGGATGTAGAGGTAGACATCGTCGTAGGGCTGGCCCGAGAAGCGGGCATTCGAGCCGTCGAGGTCGCGGGCGATGTTGACGCGCCGGCCGAGAGCGGTCCGGTCTGCTTGAGCGCGCTTGTGCCAGGGTTCGGAGGCACTCTTGTCGATCCAGGTCTGAGGTGCGAGGCGGCCGGCGCCGGGCTTCTTCAAGACCACGCTCTTGAGACGGCACTTGTGCCGCTCGACGTCGTGCAGGCGCAGGCGGAGGCAGCGGAACGGCCCGTCGTCGAGATAGTCGGCCCAGGTCAGCGACCAGAGCTGCTCCTCCTCCGCCAATGCCTTCCGGCGTGCCTGCGCGTCGCGCCGGAAGGCGAGCACGAAGGTGGCGAAGCTGGAGAGGGCTGCCACCCACAGGAGGATCCAGGCCGTCAGACTCGATTCGCCGAAGGGCACGGGACCTCACGCGTCGACGCGGGACAGGATGGGAAACCTATCGGGCCAGCGAAGCGGCGCAAGACCGAGCTGCGCACGGTTCGAAATCGGGGGGAAGGTGTGGCTCCGCCGTCATCGCTTCGGCTCTGCGCGCAATGACGGCTTGATCAATACTGGATCGTCGCCCGCATCCCGACGACGGCGGCATTCTTGACCCGGCCGAGTTCGGGATAGCGCGGATTGGCAATGCCGCCACCGGGATGCAGGATCAGCTGGGCGTCCGGCTGCACCGTGAAGCCGGGGACCACCAGGGCCTGGTAGGTCGCCTCGAGCACCGTCTCGCCGCGCCGGCGCGGCATCGGCATGCCGGTATAGGCGATGGTGTCGGCATCGGCCCGGCGTGCGTCGTCGCTGATCCGGGCATGGGCCAGGCTGAGGCCAATCGTGTCGTCGTCGCGGCCCTCGAACAGGCCTTTATAGGCGAGGCCCGTATCGACATAGGCGTCCACCAAGCTGGAGCGGGTCGGCGAGTAGGCAGCGCGCACGAAGAAGCCCAGGCCCTCGTCGTCCTTGTTGGTCTCGCGATACAGCGTCTGGTCCCAGATCGCGTAGATGCCGGCATTGCCGCGCAGGGGCCGGCCGATGCCGGTGGAGTTCGGAGCGGCCAGCGGCACGCCGTTGGTGTCGAAGCGCAGGGAATCGAAGCGGCCGAAATGCTGCCAGCCGCCCAGCGTGATGTCGCCGGGCAAGCCCTTGGCATCCTTGTCGGTGTTGTAGGCGTAGGTGGCCTCGGCGATGACGAGCGCCGGGTCGCGCGTGCGGAAATTGGTGCCGGTGCGGTCGAGGCGTTGCGCGTCCGGATCGTCACCGGGGCGATTGGCACCGGCCGGGTCGCCGTCGTAGATCCCCGCCTGCAACGAGAAGCCGCCGCCCGGCACGTATTTGGCGCGAACCGCCGGGGCCGCCAGCGGATAGGCCGGCCCGTCGCTCGGCAGGTTGAGCCCGGTGATCGCCGGCCAGCCGAAGGTGGAGTTCACGAAGAGCGTCGCCGTCTGGCTGACGAAGAATTCGGTATCGGCCGCCTGCTGGCCGATACGCAGGCCGAGCTTGCCGTCCATGAACTGCTGATCGAACCAGAGCACGTAGAGCCGGCTGGAGGGCAGGGCCTCGATCACGCTCGTGGTGAGCAGGTTGCCAACGTAGTAACGCGACAGCCCGGTGCCGTGGATGAAGTAGGCGTTGGCGTGGATTGTCGCGCCTTCCCAGCCGACGAGCTTCTGCAGGTTCAGGTTGAGCCGGAGATTCAGGCGATCCTCGGCGATCGCGCCCTGACGGATGCCGCCGACCGGGTTGCCGAGGAAGTCGGCGATGTAGGTCAGGCTGTACTCGATGCCCTTCTCCTTCAGCACCGGGCGGATGCCGAGGGGATCGCCGAAGGGTCCGAGGGAGGGCGCGATCGAGCGGACATAGCCGCCCGAGGCCTGGCTGGTCGATTCAGGCTGCGAGACCGAGATGCGCGGGTCGCCGCCCGCGCCTTCGAATTCCTGCGCTCGCGCCGGGCAGGCGAGGGCGGTGGCAAGCAGGAACACCCCCGAGAGGTGGCGCAGCACGGTCGTCCCCGGCAACGTGACTCGGGGCGGACGTTAAGGCGAGGTGAGGATCGTGGCCAGGGCTACGGAGGCGGCACGCGCCGAGACCGGCGGCTTGCGGCTTTTCTACCGCAGTCCGGCCGAGGCGTCGGCCTCGCGCCGCGCCGGACGCGTCCAGACCGGCTTGCCCGGCAGGTGCAGGGGAGCGGCCGCGCTCACGTCCGAGCCGATGATCGAGGTGATGCGGGCGGTGCGGCCGGCAAAGCCCTGCCCGCTCTTCGACGAGCCCTTGGCCGCGAGCACGGCGGCCGGATCGACGCTCTGAGCCAGAACGGGGGAGGCGGCGAATGCGGCGCCCAGAACGCCGAGCGCGGCGAATGCAGTGACGGACCGAACGACCATGGCCGAAATCCCAATACGAACCGCGCTGCACCCGGCAGGCGGCACGTCCCCTCGTGCAGGAACCTAAGCCTTTCCGCCCTGTTCGGATGTGCGATTTCGCACGACTTCACAGACGAGGACTTTGACTTGGTCTCATGTGCGAAACTGCACGACATTACGGCGAGACGCTGCCCATCTCACGGTCTCACCAAGAAGACACGGCCCCCGATATTTGACGGAGACCGCGCACAAACGACAAGGAAGATGACCATGAACACGCGTCTCGCATCCATCGCCGCTGCCCTGGCTCTCGGCCTGGCAACTCCCGTCTCGGCCCTCGCACAAACCTATATCGCGCCCGCCGGATTCCCCCTCGCCGCGGTGGAAGCCGGCCCCGGCTGGCAGCCGCGCTCGGCCGATCTCATCGCAGCGCGCGTGCGGGGCTACGATTCCTCGGCCAAGGGCGGCAACGCCTCCCAGCCGGAACGGGCCTTCCCGCAATACGGCACCACCTCGGGCGGCCCGGCCTACTGAGCGCTCACGGAGTTCACACCGAAAACGGCGGGACGAGGGTCCCGCCGTTTTCGTATGCGGGTTGGGAGGCCGCGCCTCCCCGTCACCCGTCTCTCGCCCGTTCCCGCAGCACGAATTTTTGGACCTTGCCGGTCGAGGTCTTGGGCAATTCCCCGAACATCACCTGCTTCGGCAGCTTGTAGGAGGCGAGCCGCTCGCGGCACCAGGCGATCAGCTCTTCGGCCGACACCGCCTTGCCGTCCTTGAGCTCGACGAAGGCCACCGGGGTCTCGCCCCATTTCTCGTCGGGCTTGGCGACAACTGCGGCGGCCGAGACGGCGGGGTGCTTGAACAGGGCGTCCTCGACCTCGATCGAGGAGATGTTCTCGCCGCCCGAGATGATGATGTCCTTCGAGCGGTCCTTGAGCTGCACGTAGCCGTCGGGGTGCTTGACGCCGAGATCGCCGGAGCGGAACCAGCCGCCCTTGAAGGCCGCCTCGGTGGCCTTCGGGTTCTTCAGGTAGCCGCGCATCACGACGTTGCCCTGGAACATCACCTCGCCGATGGTCTCGCCGTCGGCCGGCAGCGAGACCATGGTCTCGGGATCGCGTACATCGAAGCCTTCGAGCACCGGATAGCGCACGCCCTGGCGGGCCTTCTTCCTGGCGCGCTCGTCGGAGGGCAGGTCGTTCCAGTCCTCGTGCCAGGCATTGACCACGGCCGGGCCGTAGGTCTCGGTCAGCCCGTAGAGATGGGTGACCTCGAACCCGGCCTCGCCCATCGCCGCCAGAACCGCCTCGGGCGGCGGCGCTGCGGCGGTCAGGAAATGGACCCGGTGGGGCAGGGGCTTCTTCTGGTCGTCCGGCGCGTTCAGGAGCGTCGACATCACGATCGGCGCCCCCGACAGATGGGTGACCTTGTGGTCGACGAGGGCCGCATACATGGCCGGCGCGCGCACCTGGCGCAGGCAGACATGCGTCCCGGCGACGATCGAGAGCGACCAAGGGAAGCACCAGCCGTTGCAGTGGAACATCGGCAGCGTCCAGAGATAGACAGCGTGCTGCGGCATGGCGGCGGTGATGATGTTGCCGAGCGACAGAAGCGCCGCACCGCGGTGGTGATAGACCACCCCCTTCGGGTCGCCCGTGGTGCCCGAGGTGTAGTTCAGCGAGATGGCGTCCCACTCGTCGTCGGGCATCGCCCAGTCGTGATCCGGATCGCCGGTTTCGAGAAAGGCCTCGTAGCCGATCTCACCGAGCCGCTCGCCCTCGCCGGAAAAGACCGGATCGTCGACGTCGATCACGAAAGGAGCGACCCCGGCGGTCTTCAGGGCAGCCCGCGCAGTCTTCGAGAATTCGCGGTCGACGATCAGTATTTGGGCCTCGCCATGGTCGAGGCAGAAGCCGATCGCCGCGGCATCGAGCCGGGTGTTGAGGGTGTTCAGCACGGCGCCGGTCATCGGCACGCCGTAATGGCACTCGATCATCTCGGGCGTGTTGGCGAGAAGCACCGCCACGGTGTCGCCGCGCCCGATCCCGCGCGCCGCCAAGGCCGAGGCGAGGCGGCGCGCGCGCGCGTAGAGCTCCGCGTAGGACCGGCGCAGATCGCCATGGATCACGGCCGTCTGCTCGGGAAAGGTGCGGGCGGCGCGGTCGAGATAGGTCAGGGGCGTCAGCGGCTGGTAATTGGCCGGGTTCCGGTCGAGATGCCGGTCGTAGATCGTCGTCTTGGGTTTTGCCGTTTTCGGCTTCTTGGACATGGGCGTTTTCTCCTCGCGGGAGAGTAGCCGGATGTCCTTGGCGATCAATGGATTTTGCGTGGGCCCGCGTCATTCCGGGGTCGCCATCGGCGCCCCGGAATGACGGTCTGATGCGGATACGAAAAAGCCTACGGCGCGTCACACGCCGCAGGCTCTTCGTGATCGTCGGATCGGGTCGATTCAGGCCCTTGGGCCGGCGGCTCGGTCGTCCGGGTCCCGGTGGAGACCCGGGCTGGACCCTAGCGCTCGTGTCCGTTCAGGAGCTTCTCGATGGCGGCGAGGCCGCTCCGCTCCGCGGCCTCTTCCGTGGTCTGCAGGCGATCCGCCCGCTGGAAGAGCTTGCCGTGTCGGCGAATCGCCCAGGTGAAGTGTCCGGCCGGGCGCTCGCAAGCTGCGATTTCGAGGGTGTAGGGGTTCGCTGAATTGTTGCTCATGGAGGGGATATAGGGTGCCGACTCCGCCTCGGCTACCGCACTGCCGCATATCTCGGTTGCGGCCGGCTGGAACCGCATCCTCCAGGCGTACGATCCGCGGCCCGCGACAGGGCGAAAAGCCTCTCGGAATTGACATTGCAGGGTCGATCATCGACACGGGGCGCCTCTCTAAGAGCGCCCGCCAGGCGGCGCGCGGACCCGCTGTCGAGGCCCTCTCCGGTCGGAATGCCTGCGTGATCCGCACCCCCCATCAATCCCCATCATCGACCGTTTGGACGGCATGACGAGCTCCACCGCCGGCACCGCGGTATCGCACGCGGACGAGACCCGCCCTGGTGTGATCGGAGGAGCGATCCGGCTCGCGGAACGGGTGCTCGCTCTCGGGGCCGCGAGCCATCCGCGGGCCGCGATCCTGCTGGTTCTGCTCGGCCTCGCCTGTTTCCTGCCCGGCATCGTCTCGCTGCAGCCGATGGACCGGGACGAGCCGCGCTTCGCCCAGGCCTCCAAGCAGATGCTGGAGACGGGCGATCTCGTCGATATCCGCTTCCAGGGTGAGGCGCGCCACAAGAAGCCCGTCGGCATCTACTGGGCGCAGGCCGCCGCCGTCGGTGCAGCCGAGGCGCTCGGTGTGCCGGAGGCCCGCAGCCGGATTTTCTTCTACCGCATCCCGTCGCTGCTCGGCGCGCTGGCGGCCGCACTGCTCACATACTGGGCGGCCCTCGCCTTCCTGGAGCGCCGGGGCGCGCTGCTCGCCGCCGCCCTGTTCACCGCCTGCATCGATCTCGCCGCCGAGGCCCGCCTTGCCAAGACCGATGCGCTTCTCGCCGCCTGCGCCGTCGCGGCGATGGGCGCGCTGGCGCGCGTCTGGCTCGGGCGCGTGCGGCTGACCCGCGAGCGGGCGCCGGCCGGCCTCGGCACCACCTCGATCTTCTGGCTTGCCCTGGCTCTCGGCATCCTGGTCAAGGGGCCTATGGTGCCGATGTTCGCCGGGCTCGCCATCCTCGTGCTCTGCATCCGTGAGGGCTCGGCCCGCTGGCTGTCCGAGCTGCGCTTCGGATCCGGCCTGCTGCTGGTGCTCGCGATCGTGGCCCCCTGGTTCATCGCCATTGCCTGGAAGACCGGCGGCGAGTTCTTTGCAGCCTCCGTCGGCAAGGACATGCTGGCGAAGGTCGGCTCGGGCACCGAGCGGCATTGGGGCCCGCCCGGCTTCTACGCCATCGCCTTCTTCGCGACGTTCTGGCCTGCCGCAATCTTCTCTGCCCTGGCGATCCCCTTCGCCTGGGTGAACCGCCGCGACGATCACGTGGTGTTCCTGCTCGCCTGGATCGTGCCGTCCTGGATCGTGTTCGAAGCGGTGGCGACGAAGCTGCCCCATTACGTGCTGCCGCTCTATCCGGCCGTGGCGATCCTGACCGTGGTCGCCCTGGTGCGCGGTGGGTTCGATCCGGACCGGCGCGGGGCGCGGACCAGCGCCGGGCTCGTGGTGCTGATCCCCGTCGGGCTCACCATCGGCCTCTCGGCGGTGGCGTGGTCGTTCGACCATGCGCTGCCGCTCACCGCCCTGCCGTTCCTGCTCATCGCCTGCATCCTGTCCTGGCTCGCCTGGGCCGCCTTCTCGCGAAGGGCCGTCGAGGCGGCACTCGGCATCGGGATTGCGGCCTCGGTGGTGCTGTCCTCGAGCGTGTTCGGGCTGGTGCAGCCGGTGCTGGCGAGCCTGAAGGTCTCGCCGCGCCTCGGAGCGGTCCGCGACGCACTGCCCTGCAAGGCGGCGCAGGTCGCGACCTTCGGCTACCGTGAGCCGAGCTTCGTCTTCACCATCGGCACCGATCTCGACATGGTCGAGAGTGGCGAGGCGGCGACGGCCTTCCTCAAGCAGGGCGGCTGCCGGCTGATCTTCGTCGAGGGCCGCTACGCGAAGGCGTTCGCCGACGCGATCGCCGCGGCGAATCTGCATCCGAGCACGGTCGCGACGGTGTCGGGCTTCAACATCAATACGGGCCGGCGCACCGAGGTCACCGCCTACGCGGCCGGCCTCGATCCCGCCTCGCCGACGGAGGGTGCACAGTGACTGCGCCTACGTTCGAGCCGCGCCTCAGCGTCGTCATCCCGGTCAAGGACGAGGCCGGAAACATCGAGCCGCTCCTCGCCGAGATCGAGACGGCCTGCGCCGAGCTCGCGCCCTTCGAGGTGGTCTATGTCGATGACGGCTCGACCGACGCCACCTTTTCGGAATTGCAGGCTGCGCGGGCGCGCAGGCCCTGGCTGCGGGTGATCCAGCACGACCGCTGCGCCGGCAAGGCGGCCGGGATGCGGACGGGCGTGCGCTATGCTCGCGCGCCCATCATCGCGGTGCTCGACGGCGATTGCCAGAACGATCCGGCCTTCATCCCCGCGATGTACGCGGCCGTCTTCGAGGGCGGCGAGACCACCGGCCTCTGCGCCGGCCAGCGCATCGGGCGCAAGGACGGCCGTTTCAAGAGCTGGCAATCGCGCATCGCCAACGGCGTGCGCGGCCGCATCCTCAAGGATGCCACCCGCGACACCGGCTGCGGCTTCAAGGTGTTCCGCCGCGACCTCTACCTGGCGCTGCCGCATTTCGACGGCTTGCACCGCTTCCTGCCGGCGCTCGTTTCCCGCGAGGGCTACAGGGTCACCCATCGCGACGTGGTCGACCGGCCTCGCCTCGCCGGTGTCTCGAAATACGGTCTGTTCAACCGCCTCTGGGTCGGACTGATGGATCTCGCCGGCGTCTGGTGGCTGATCCGCCGCGCGAAGACGATTCCGGCCTCGCGCGAGATTCCGGCCGGGGGCACGAGCGAGGTTCGCTGACGCCATGCTGATCCAGCTCGCCCACGACCTGCCGGCCTATTTCTACGACGTCTTCGTCACCCGCTTCGACTTCTGGCTGGTCTTCGGCATCGGCGCCCAGCTCGTCTTCGGCTCACGCTTCATCCTGCAATGGATCGCCAGCGAGCGGGCCGGCCGCAGCGTGATGCCGCTCTCGTTCTGGTTCCTGTCGATCATCGGCGGCCTGATGACCCTGGTCTACGGCTTCGTGCGCCGCGAGCCGGTGATCATCATCGGGCAGGGGCTCTCGACCGGGATCTACCTGCGCAACCTGTCGATGATCTTTCGTGAGCGGCGCCAGCGGGGGGCTGAGGCCGCTCAAGATCCGGCGCGGACGGGCTGAGACCGCATCCGCCCCTCGGCCGAAGGCCCGGCAGGGCAAGGGTCGCTGGAGAACCCGGCGTGAATCGGAAAAGCGCCGCATTGGGACGGGATGCACGCCTGACCGAGCCGGGCTGCGACGACGCGTGACCTGAACAGCGAGGGTTTCAGGAGCGGCCCGGATGTCGGAGCTTCCCCCATTCTACGACGATCTCACGGCCTGCCATGACGAGGTCTGGCGGCGCCTGGAGGAGGGCGTGAGCGACCGGAACAGCGCGTTTCATACGCCGGCTCTCGGTACCGTCGATCCCTATGGGCGCCCGCAGGTTCGAGCCGTCGTGCTTCGGCAGGCCGACCGCAGGGCGGGAACCCTGACGTTCCACTGCGACCGGCGTTCGGAGAAGGCGTCCGAGATTGCCGGGACGCGTTGCGCGGCGCTCCAGGTCTACGATCCGGCCGCCAAGATCCAGGTTCGGGTCGACGGGACCGCCGAGCTCCATACCGACAGCTGGTTTGCCGATTCCGTCTGGGCGCAGGCCCGGCCGATGAACCGGACGGTCTACGGAATCAGCCCGGGCCCCGGTACGGCGCTGGCGAAGGGCGGAAGCTACACCCTGCCCGAGACAGACGAGGCGATCCGCGACGGCCGCGAGAATTTCTGCGTGGTGGTGATCCGGGCCGAGCGCCTGGAATTCCTCTATCTCGACAGACGCGGCCACCGGCGCGCCCTCTGGCTGCGCAGCGAGGCCGGTTGGGTCGAGACCTGGCTGACGCCGTAAGCTGGGCGACGTCCGGCCGAGCCGTGCGACGGGCGCTCAGCCGGTGGCCGCCATCCGCGCGAAACCGGCCTCGAGATCGGCCTTGAGGTCGTCGAGGTCTTCCAGGCCGATATGGAAGCGGAGTGCCGGCCCCTCCGCCCTCCAGCGGGTCGCGGTGCGGTAGATCGTCGGGTCGAAGGGGATGACGAGGCTCTCGAAGCCGCCCCAGGAAAAGCCCATCCCGAACAATTCGAGCCCGTCGAGCATCGCGGCGAGAGCCGTTTCGGAAACCGGGTTCAGGATCACGCCGAACAGGCCCGAGGCGCCTTTGAAGTCGCGCCGCCAGATGGCGTGACCCGGATCACTCGGCAGGGCAGGGTGCAGCACCCGAGCCACTTCGGGGCGCGCCTGGAGCCACTCGGCCATGGCGATGCCGCGTTCCCCGTGCTCGCGCAGGCGCAAGCCCATCGTGCGCAAGCCCCGAAGCCCCAGAAAGATGTCCTCGGGACCGGCGCAGGGGGCGAAGTGCTCGAAGGTGCGCTTCACCGCCGGGTACCAGCGCTCGGTGGCGGAGACGAGTCCGATCAGAAGGTCGGAGCCGCCTGAGAGATATTTGGTGCCGGCTTCGACCGCGATGTCGACGCCGCGCTCATGCGGCGGGAAGAGCAGGGGGGTCGCCCAGGTATTGTCCATGATCACCGCGCCGCCGCAGGCATGCACCGCCTCGGCGATGGCCGGCACGTCCTGCATCTCGAAGGTCTGTGAGCCTGGCGCCTCGACGAGCACCGCCTTGGTGTTGTCGCGGATCAGCGCCGCGATGCTGGCGCCAACCAGCGGATCATAGTACTCGACCTCGACGCCGTAGCGCTTCAGCACCCCGTCGCAGAAGATCCGGGTGGGCCGGTAGGCGGAATCGGTGACGAGCAGGTGGTCGCCGGCGCTGACCGCCGCCATCAGCGCGATGGTGAGCGCCGAGAGGCCGGAGGGGGTCAGCACGGTGCCGGCGGCACCCGAGATCTCGCTCCAGGCGTCGGACAGGGCGTCCATCGTCGGGGTGCCGGAGGTGCCGTACTGATAGCGGCCGCGCCGGTTCTTGATGGCGTCGTAGTCTGGGAACAGCACCGTCGAGCCGCGATAGATCGGCGTGTTGACGAAGCCGTGCTGGGCGGACGGGTCGCGTCCTGCATGGACGAGACGGGTATCGGCCTGGAAGCGGCTGCGATCGCGCGGAGGTGTGTTCGACATGGGCCTTGCGGAGCGGGGCTTTTCGCCGGAGCCTGGAACAGGCTTTCAGCCCGGCGCCTGCTTCCGCGTCAACCCGGCCGGCACGCATGCTGTGTCTCACACCCGCTGTCACCTTGTCCTCGAATGAAAGGAATGACAGCTTGGCCGCGTCCATCGGATGATCGGGAGTCGACGTCGTGCAGCATGCCCTCCTTCTTCGTACGGCTGCTCTGGCCCTCGTCCTGGCTGCTGGCGCTGTCCCGGTGCGCGCCGAGGAGTCCTCGACGGCCGAGCAGACCATCGACGTGATGAATACGCTGTTCGGCAAGCATGCCGGCATCCGCGCCAATCACGCCAAGGGCGCGGTGGTCGAGGGCAGTTTCACGCCGAGCAAGGAGGCCGCTTCGCTGAGCAAGGCCTCGCTGTTCAAGGGCCCCGCCGTACCGGTGACCGCGCGCTACTCGGACGCCACCGGCGTGCCGACGATTCCCGATGCCTCGGCCAAGGCCAACCCGCACGGCCTCGCCGTGCGCTTCAAGCTGCCCGATGGCGACATGGACGTCGTCACCAACGCCCTGAAATTCTTCCCCGTGGCGACGGGTGAGGAGTTCCGCGATTTGCTCACAGCCGTCTCGAAGAGCGGCCCTGACGCCGCCAAGCCCACCCCGCTGGAGACCTTCGTCGCGAGCCATCCGGCGGCCGCCAAGGCCGGCGGAACGGCCAAGACCCCGACTAGCCTCGCGCGCCAGATCTATAACGGCGTCAACGCCTTCTTCTTCGTCGACGCTGCCGGCAAGAAACAGGCGTTCCGCTGGCGCATCGTGCCGGTCGACGGCGAGGAGCTGATGTCGGCGGACGAAGCCGCGAAGCAGGCGCCGAACGTCCTCATGGACGAGATCCGCGCCCGCCTCGCCAAGGGGCCGGTCAGCTACCGCGTCGAGGCGCAGCTCGCGGAAGAGGGCGATCCGGTCAACGACGCCACCAAGCCCTGGCCGGACGACCGTAGGAGCGTGAACATGGGCACGCTGACCATCACCAAGGCGGTGGCCGACAATGCCGAGGCTGAGAAGCAATTGCTGTTCATGCCGAACGCGCTCGTCGACGGCGTCGAGGTCTCGGACGATCCGCTGATCGATGCCCGCGTCCAGGCCTATGCGGTCTCGTTCGGCCGCCGCTCGCAAGAGGCGCAGTAACGATGCGCTAACCATGTTGCCGGGCCTGCCTTGGGTTCGGCGGCGAAGCCTTCGTTTCGTTAACGGCGTCCTCCTATCCTCGCACCAGATCGCAGGCAGCCGCTCGCCGGCACCTGCGGTCACGGTTCAGCCGCCTGTCCGGCCGCCATCGTCGAGTGTGTGCGTTGGGTATCCTGCGTTCCCTGGTTCTCGCCGGCATCGTCGGCGCCTCCACCCTGGTCATCGGCTTCGTCGCCGCAGACCGGCTGTCGCATACCCGCTTCCAGGCGCCGCCGACGCTGACCATCGCCAAGGCGCCCGTCATCGACCCGGAAATCACGGGCACCGTCATTCAAACCGCCGAGGCGCCCGAGGCCAAGCCCGCCCGCGCCATGAGCGGCTTCGATACCGAGCGCCTCAATGCGTTGATGCGCGGCGAAATGCCCCCGCCGCCGGCACCCGCGCCGTCCCGCCGCCGCTGACCGGCGCAGGCTCTGATGTGATGGCTGACCTGCATCGGCCCTCTGCCACGTTGCGCAGGGACGGGTAGAACACCCGCGGACCGCTCCGGTTCGGATCCGTCGCGGAAAGACACCCTCGTGGGCCTGATCTACGCGCTGCTCGCCTATCTGAGCTGGGGCCTCGTGGTGCCGGTGCATTTTCGGCTGCTCGATGGGGTATCGCCGCCGGCGATCCTGGCTCATCGCGTCATCTGGTCGGCCCTGTTCGTCACGGCGTTGATCGTGATCCTGCGCAAGCGGCTGGTGAACCCCTTTCCGCTGCGCTGGCGCCACGCGCTGCTGATCGCCTCGGCGCTGGCCATCGCCGTCAACTGGCTGCTCTATCTCGTGGCTGTCAGCTCCGGGCACATGCTCGATGCGAGCCTCGGCTACTTCATCAATCCGCTGGTCAATGTCGCGCTCGGCGCCCTGGTGCTCGGTGAACGGCTGAGGCCGGTGCAGATGCTGGCGGTCGGCATCGCGCTGCTCGGTGTCGCCATCGCGGTGGCCATGGCCGGCCGGCTGCCGCTCCTGTCGCTCGGGCTGGCGATGAGCTTCGCGCTCTACGGACTCCTGCGCAAGCTCGTCGCGGTCGATGCGATGATCGGCTTCTATGCCGAGACGCTCCTGCTGCTGCCCATCGCCCTGTCCTACGCCCTGTTGGCCTCCGATGCCGTGCCCGCCGATGGCTGGCATCTCGGCCTCCTGCTGCTCACCGGCGTGACGACGGCGCTCCCGCTGATCTGGTTCGCCGCCGCCGCCCAGCGCCTCAGCCTCGCGACCCTCGGGCTGATGCAGTATCTCGCCCCCACGGGGATCATGCTGCTCGGCATCCTGCTCTACGGCGAGATCCCGACGCCCGACCGTGTGGTGCTGTTTGCGCTGATCTGGATCGCCCTGGTGCTCTATGCGGGCGATTCCCTGCTGACGGCTCGCCGGACACGCGCCGCCATGCGAGGCTCGACAGCCGAGACGAGGGGGGCCTGAGCGAAGCTATGCGCAACAGCATCACCGACATCGCCGGCATCCGCGTCGGCCATGCTGGCGACGAGCGCCTCGGCAGCGGCGTCACCGCGCTTCTGTTCGACCGGCCCGCAGTCGCGGCGGTCGACGTGCGCGGCGGCGGTCCCGGCACCCGCGAGACCGACCTGCTCGACCCCGCCTCGACCGTGGAGGCAATCGACGCCTTGAGCCTGGCAGGCGGCTCGGCCTTCGGACTCGATGCGGCCGCCGGCATCGTCGCGCGCCTCGCCGAGACGGGACGCGGATTTGCCGTCGGCGGCGTGCGCGTGCCGATCGTGCCCGGCGCGATTCTGTTCGATCTGATCAACGGTGGCGACAAGGAATGGGGCCGCTTCTCGCCCTATCGCGACCTCGGCTACGCGGCCGCCTGCGCGGCCTCGGAGGAGGTTGCCCTCGGTACGGTCGGGGCCGGAACCGGCGCCCGTACGGCCAACCTCAAGGGCGGTCTCGGCAGCGCCTCGGCGCAGGTGCCAGACAGGCCGTTTCGTGTCGGCGCACTCGCGGCGGTGAACGCCTTCGGCCGGGTCACCTTGGGGCAGGGCCCGCATTTTTGGGCGGCGCCATTCGAACGGGCGGACGAATTCGGCGGCCTCGGCCTTCCCGCATCGATGCCGGCGGATGCCCATACGTGGCCGCGCGAGGCGCTGCCGGGCACCAACACCACGCTCGCGGTGATCGCCACCGACGCGGCGCTCACCAAGGCCCAGGCGAAGCGCCTCGCGGTGACGGCGCAGGACGGCCTGGCGCGCGCCATCCATCCGGTCCACACGCCGCTCGACGGCGACGTGGTGTTCGCGGTGTCGACCGGCCGCCTGCCGCTGGCCGATCCGATCGGCGACCTCGCCCGCATCGGTGCGGCGGCGGCGGATACCCTGACACGCGCCGTGGCGATCGGCGTCTACAGCGCGCGGCGCCTGCCCTGTCTCGGCCTTCCGGCCTGGCGGGATCTTTTCGGGCAAGGCTCGGGACGGCCCGGGCGCTAGCGGCTTCGATCCGCCGTTCAGCCCCTCTTCACGACATCGGTGAGCGGCCAGGGATGCGCCTGCTCGTAGGCGCGGGCCGCCCGAAACACGATGTCCTCGCGCAGGTAAGGACCCACCATCTGCAGGCCGATGGGCCGGCCGTCCTTGGTGAAGCCGCAGGGCACCGAGGCGGCCGGATGCCAGCTGAGATTGAACGGGTAGGTATAGGGTGCCCAGTTCAGCCAATCGTCGCCGAAGCGGCCGTCGGGCGGCGTGTTGTGTCCGGTCTCGAAGGCGGGACAGGCCAGCGTCGGGGTCAGGAGCAGATCGAAGTTCTGGTTGAACCGGCCCATGGCGGCGTGGAGCGAGGCCCGGGCCGCGAGGGCCGTCCCGTAATCGGCCGCCGAGACGCTCCGGCCCTTCATCGCCAGTGCCAGCAGGGCCGGATCGAGTTCGCCCCATTTCGCTTCCGGGACGGAGCGCACAGCCGTCCAGCAGATTGTCAGCCAGATCGGATCGAGGATCGGCGCGGGATCCGGAAAGCCCGGATCGGCCTGTTCCACCTTCGCGCCGAGATCGGAGAAAGATTTTGCCGCCCGCTCGGTGATGGCCTCGACCTCCGGGTCGAGGTTCTTCACGTAGCCGAGCCGCGGGCTCCAGGCGATGCGCAGATCCCTGACGCCGTTGTCGAGCGTGCCGAGGAGATCAGGCAGAGGAGCGCTCGCCGAGGTCATGTCGCGCGAGTCGGCGCCAGCGATGGTCTGGAGCAGGGCGGCGGCATCGCGCACGCTGCGACTCAGCGGGCCGACATGCAGCGTCGCCGCCGCCGGAACCGCGGGGATGCGGCCGAGGCTCGGCTTGATGCCGAACACCCCGCAGAACGAACTCGGGATGCGGATCGAGCCTGCGCCGTCGGTGCCGACATGCAGCACACCGAGGTTCAACGCCGCAGCGGCAGCCCCGCCCGCTGTCGAGCCGCCGGTGGTCACTTTCGTGTTCCAGGGATTGTGGGTGATGCCCGAGAGCGGGCTGTCCCCAACGCCCTTCCAACCGAATTCCGGCATGCAGGTCTTGCCCAGGATGACTGCGCCGGCATCGAGGAGCCGCGACACCACCGGCGCACTCTCGGGGCTCGGTCCATCCGCGCTGGTGCGGCTGCCCTTCCGGGTTGGGTGGCCGGCCCAGGGGATGTTGTCCTTGATGGTCACCGGCACGCCATCGAGCGGCCCGAGCGGCTTGCCCTTCTGCCAGCGCGTTGCCGAGGCCTCCGCGGCCTTCACGGCTCCGTCGCGGTCGACGAACACGAAGGCGTTCACGGATGGGTTGAGCGCGTCGATCCGTGCGAAGGCGGCCTTTGCCACCTCGACCGGCGAGAGCGAACGATCCCCGTAGCCGGCCTGCAGCCGGCCTCCATCGAGAAGCGACGGGTCGCCTTGAGCGGCGACGCCGCGCGTCGAAGGGATCACGACCGCCGAGGCGGCCAGAGCGCCGACGACGGATCGGCGGGTGAGGTGCCCTGCCGACTCCCTCGGTTCCGCGGACGGCCAACTGTCCTGTGAGGGTTGCCCGATCTGTGGCTCGGTCATGCGATGCTCCACGCGCTGTCGATTCACTGCGCAGAACCGACGATTGAAGCTGGAGGAACGCGATGTCGAGCAACTCTGGCGTGGCAGCAAAGCCTTCTCTGCCCGGCGGTCCGATGCTGTCGGAGCCTAGCCTCCCGGCTCCTCCTTCGCATCGGCGACGAGTTGCGCGAGACCCTTGTCGACCTCGGCGCCGAGCAGAGCGCGCTCGGCGGCGGTGAGATCCTTCGCCCAGTTCGGGCCCGCAAAACCTTCTGCGCAGCGTGCTCGCTCGGAGGCGATGAAGGCCTCGGTCTCGGCAGGCTGCGTGCGCATGGCGTGCTGGAAGCCGAACCAGGCCGCGCGCTCGACCACGGCGAGACGGGCGCGCAGGCGGATCATCACCGCCCGCTCCGGGCTGACCTCGTCGCTCATCAGTGGCGCTGCTCGCAACGTGTCTTCACGTAGGTGTCCTTGTCGGTGGCGCGCCCGGACCCCGCTGCGATGGTCGGTCCCTGAACCAGGCATTCCTGCAGAGAGTGCGCCGGTCCGGTCACCACGTCCAGCGCCGTATCGCGGGTGCAGTCCGGCGCCGCCACCGAGTTGGCGCAGACGAGGGCGACGACGAGGATCGTGTTCATCATGGCGTGGATCCCGCAGGAAGGGAGGGCGCGGCAGAGGGAACTGACGCCGGCGGCAAAAGGCTCCCGGAGCTGGTTGGGCATAGCGTCACAAGGGCCGTCCTGGCGGGCGCGATCGGAGGGGCTGAGGCCCCCGCGACACGCCCGCCCCAAAATCGCCTCATCTCGGCGATGTTTTCGGGCATCGAAACCTTGGTTGATGCAAGGACGCAACAATGTCATTCGATGTCGTCTTCACCCGCTCGGCGCAGAGCGCCGTCGCCGGTCATGGTGATCTCCCATCACTCGAAGAGCGGACGCGCGATGAGATCGCGGATCTTCCCGGCGAAGGTCTCGAAGAACTGGAGAAACACTTCTTTCATGCCTTCGCGCTCGACGACGGCACCGAGTTTATCTGTTCGTTGACTGCCGATGGTGCCGTGCGCGTCGATGCCTGCGCCAACGAGGATGCGCGCGAGGCGGCTTGACCCGTCCGGCCTCGGCATCGCCGAAACGCGCTAGCGCGGCGAAGCCTTCGGCCGTTTGACCGCCTGGGCCGCGGGCTTGAGCGCCTCGATCACCTGCGGCGCGAGGTCTTGCGCGATCCGGGCATGGCCCTCGGGGGTGATGTGGATCCCGTCCCACTGATAGATCTCGCGGGGAAAGACCGGATCATAGACGATCGACGGGATGCCGCGCGCGGTGAGCCGCGCCACCATGGCCTCGATGTTGGCCGCCCGCCGCTCACGCGTCCCGAAGAATCTAAGATCGTTGGCGCCGGGTTGCAGCACCACGAGCTGCGTGCCGTCCGGGACCACGGCGTCGAGCCGGCCGAGCATGCCCGAGGTGGTGTCGAAGGGCCGACCGGCATTCACCACCTGCACGTCGAGCCCACGCTCTCTCAGCAGTTCCTCGAGCCGGGCCGGGTAGGCTGCCGCCGCGCCGACGCCCCAGCCGGAGGTGTTGCTCGCCCCGACCGCGACCACCGTCAGTGCCGCGGCGCGCGCCGCCGGAAGAGTGGCGCCCGTCAGTGCCAGGGCCGACAGGCAGAGCCGCATCACCGTGCCGATTCGGCTCACCTGTTCCCCCAGACCGTGGCTGATACCCTGGTACGCTGCAGGGCGTCGGACCGGAACACCCGGATTACGCGCCCAGCGCCCGCTCCAGCTCGCCCTTGCTCATGGTCGAGCGTCCCTTGACGCCCTTGGCCCTGGCCTTCTTCAGCAAATCGGCCTTGGTCTGACCGCCGCCATGCCCCGAGCGTCTTGCGGAGGCCGCCTTGCGGGCTACGTCCTCGGGCTGGGACGAGTGCTGCTTGCCCTTGGCGCCGTCCGCGCGCTTCTTGGCGGTCGAGCGGGCATACTCGTCGTCGGAGAGTGTTTCGCGGGCCTTCTTCGGCAGGTAGCGCTCGCCGGTCTTGCCGCTCTCGCGGCCCGACTTGGTGTCCCACTCTTCCTCGGTCCACTGCTTGAGGTGGTTGTCCTTGGACTTGGCGCCGGCATAGCCGCCACCCTCCTTCTTGTATTCGGCTGTCGCCATCTGGGCCTTGCGGGCCGACCACTGGCCGGGCTTGCCGCCCTTGCTGGACTTCGTGGCCTTGTCCTTGACCTGCTCCCAGAGCTTCGGGTCGGTCTTCTTCGCTGTTCCTGCCATATCGCGCCTCCGGACGGATCGTTGTCCGTCAACCGGAGGATGCCGGAGCCGTTCCGGGGCGGGCGGCTGGCACCGTGGACCGGGCCGTCACGGCTCTGTCATGCTTCCTGCGCCATTGACTCGGCGAAGCCGAAATTCCAGGTGCCTGCCGAACGTCGTAAGGCTTGCACGCCGCGACACGAGAGGACCCGATGTCCGCCATGAACGCTTCCGAGATGCCGAAGGTCTTCATCGACGGCGAGGCTGGCACCACCGGGCTCGGCATCCGTGAGCGCCTGGAGCGCGAGGGCCGCGTTCAGCTCGTCAGCATTCCCCATGAGAGCCGCAAGGATGTGGCTGCCAAGCGCGCGCTGCTCGGCCAGGTCGATCTCGTCGTGCTCTGCCTGCCCGACGATGCGGCCCGCGAGACGGTGGCGCTCGCCGACGGCCTGCCCGAGGGTGGACCGCGCATTCTCGATGCCAGCACCGCGCACCGCGTCGCCGCCGGCTGGGCCTACGGCTTCCCGGAGCTCGACCGAGCCCAGCAGGATGTGATCCGCGCCGCGCGTCGCGTCGCAAATCCCGGCTGCTATCCGACGGGCGCCATTGGCCTGTTGCGGCCGCTCGTCGATGCGGGGCTGATCCCCGCCGATCATCCGATCAGCATCAACGCGGTCAGCGGCTATAGCGGCGGCGGGCGCACGATGATCGAGAGCTACGAGGCCGGGGAGGGCGCTCCCTTCCTGCTCTACGGCCTCGGCTTGGGCCACAAGCACCTGCCGGAGACGCAAGCCTATTCGCGGCTGACGCGCCGGCCGATCTTCGTGCCCTCCGTCGGCAACTTCCGGCAGGGCATGCTGGTGAGCATCCCCCTCCACCTCGACATGCTGCCCGGGCGCCCCTCCGCCGTCGATCTCGAGGCGGCTCTGGTGGCGCATTACGAAGGTGCGCGCCTCGTCGAGGTGGTGACCGGCGCGGGCGAGGGCGCGCATCGCGAGCGCATCGAGGCCGAGGGGCTCAAGGACACCGATCGGCTCGAGCTCCGGGTGTTCGGCTCGGACGAGCATCGTCAGGCCGTGCTCGTCGCCAGGCTCGACAATCTCGGCAAGGGCGCTTCGGGCGCGGCCGTGCAGAATATCGGGCTGATGCTCGACCTCGACTGAGCGCGTCTTCCGCAAGACGGCGTCGAGGCCACCTGGGGCCCTCGTCGCCCCGGCTATCAGTGGATGGCGCAGCGCCCGAGATATCGGCGCGTTCCGTCAGGGCTTGGCCGTGCCTGAAGGCGGGCCGATCGTGGCAGGCGCGGACCCGGATCGGACATCGCCTTGCACGATCGGCTGTAGAGCCAGGCGTGTTTCGGCAAACCGCACAATAGCTACGCTTTACGGCAATGCCTCGTTCAGCACAGATCTAGTCCATGTTGACGAACGGTCATCCTTAGATTGCGGAGCAGCCGAGTTTTGCAATCATCAGAATTTCGAATTCCCGGGGCGTTACGCTTTTTTCCCAGAAAATCGCCAGAATATACAAATTCGAGTTCTTGCTCGTAGACATTATCAGGCATACTATCCGCTCGATCTTTCTATCAACAGATGGCAGGTCAGAGATGAGCGAATCCAGCGCCGAAACGGCACGACGTGTCACGCTTACCGCAGATATCGTCTCGGCCTATGTCAGCAACAATCATGTACAGAGCGCTGACCTCGCCAAACTGCTCAGCGACGTGCATACGGCCATCTGCAGCGTGTCGGCCATCGCCCCCGCCGCGGATGCCGCGCCGGCCAGGGCGACGGCTCAGGAGATCAGGCGCTCGATCACGCACGAGCACCTGATCAGCTTCGAGGATGGAAAACCCTACAAGACCCTGCGCCGCCACCTGACGCTGCGCGGGCTCACGCCGGAGCAGTACCGTGCGAAATGGGGCCTCGGCCCCGACTATCCGATGACCTCCGCGAGCTACTCGGAGCAGCGCTCGGAATTGGCCCGCGCCCTCGGGCTCGGACAGCAGCGCCGCAAGCATGCTGCCGTCGCGGCACCCGAGGCGGCGCCGGCGTCATCGGCCGCCGAAGCGGACGCACCGAAGAAGCCCCGCGCGTCGCGCAAGAAGGAGGGCTGAACCTGCTCTAGACGGACCGGCGCGACCGCGTCAGCCGCACGCCCGGGGCGGGCCGTTCCAGCAGTACCTCGCGGCGGAAGCGCACCAGCTTCGCCGGCCGTCCGGCGGCGCCGCTGGTGATGCCGTCGGTCTCCTCCACGAGGCCCTGCTGCGCCACGAGCCGGCGGAAGTTCTGCTTATGCAGGCGGATCCCGGAGAGCGCCTCCACCGTGCGCTGGAGCTGCAGCAGCGTGAAGGCGGGCGGCATCAGCTCGAACACCACGGGGCGGTACTTGATCTTGCCGCGCAGGCGCCCGATCGCCGTGGCCAGCACGCGGCGGTGATCGAGGGCCATCGGCTGTCCGGTCACGCGGTGGTCGGCGGGAATGGCGGCGCCGGCCTGGCCCTTGGCCTCCGGGATCAGCCCGGCCTCGAACAGCAATTCATAGCGCTCCAGCACCCGCTCCTCGTTCCAGGTCCCCGCGAAATTGAGGCCGACGCGGTCCTCGCGCTGGCGCCGCAGTTTGGCGTCCGATCCCTGGGCGATCCAGGCGGCGAGCCGCGGCTCGATCTCCGCCAAAGCCGGCGGCCGGCCGTCGCGAAAATCCTCCCAGGGCAGGAAGCGGTACCAGTTGCGCCAGGTCGGCTCGAGATCGGGGGCGGTCTCGCCGACGGCCCGCGCCTCGCGGGTCAGGGCGAGATAGGCGACCGAGAGCAGGTGGACGGCGTCGGATCCCGGTCCGGCCGCCTTCCGGTCGCGATCGCCGAAGGTGTAGAGCTGCTCGACATAGCCGAGGCGCTGCTGGGTCTGCCGCTCCACCCAGGCACGCAGGCCGCGCTCCAGCGTCGGGTGCTCTGAGACCAGGGGGCCGGAGGGCAGGCCGGTCTCGCGGCCCTTGGCCTGGCCCGGGACGGGTACCGTGAGCGCGCGGGGCTCGCCATCGGTGGCGGCAAGGATGACCGCGACGAGACCGACGGAGGAGGCACCCGTCGACGCGCCCGAGGAGGATGGCGTGACGGGCCGCGCCTCTCCGTCCTGGGCGGCGATCCGGATCGGCTCCGCCGTCGTCATCGCGCCTGTTCCTTCCGAGATTGCTTTGAATTCCCCCCGCTATAACGGCTCCGCCCGCCGCCTCGTCAACGCTGCCGATCGTGTCGCATTTTGAAATTCGATCGTGCGGGTCCGGTTGGGGTGGTTTTCAGCTGGTCTGCTTTGCGGGAGGGATTTGAGAAATGCGGACGTTCGACGTTCGACCGGAGATGGCCGAAAGCGGAATGGCCGCCTCTGAGCTGCCGAGGCCGCGCGGCAGACACTCCGACCTGCAAAGTTCGACGTCAGGAGCAGTCATGCAGCGATCTTGAAGTGGGCTAAGGGCCCTTTGGCCTGTCACCGGGGCGGACATAGCGATGCCCCGCGAATTGCTCAGCAAGGAGGGCCGCCGTGAGCCAGTAGAAGCTGCGGCTGATGCACCCATAGCGTCGCGGCGCCTTGGGCCAGTCGGCCAGCGCTCATCCGTTGCATCGCGGCGCTCCGGCCCGGCATGCCCCGGCCAGACGGCGGAGGGCAGGAACTCTCGAGCAGCCGAGCGAGGGCATGGAGCTGCGTCACGTTCGGGCACTGGTGCGGACCGGCCGAGGAAGCCATGGGTTCGTTAGCGTCATGCAGCGAAGCCCCTTTGGTGTGGCGATCAGGGTGGCAACGCGGGCCATAGGATATCAACCTTGGGCGGCTCCCCAGTTGGGCCTCATGAGCAGGCGGTGCGCCTGAGAGGACCCGAAACAGTTTCGGCCTCTTGAGCGTTCCTGTCGGTCGAACTCGACAGGGCAGGAGCGTGTTATGGCCAGTTGGCGGTCCATGGACCGGGCCCCGCAGGACGGCCGGTGGATCGTTGCCATCAACCGGCACGAGCCCGACACGCGAGCTGTCATCCGCTGGGACCCGGCGCGCTTCGGTGACGCCCGTCCTTGGCACGTCGCCTCCTGCCAGCACAGCTATCCAACAGATGCCTTCACGGACTGGCAGCCTTTCCCGGATTGCCCGTCCGCCACTGAGGCTGGCCAGTCAGCCACATAGGAGACGATGACGATGGCTGCCGAGTTTGCGGCTCCCCTTGTCCTTCAGGTGGAACCCTGCAAGGATGATCCGAGCCGCTTTCGCTGGATCATCCGCGACCGCGACCATGTCTTCCGGCAATCCTGCTACTCGCTGGCCAGCGAGGAGGAAGCGCGCACCGAAGGATCGGCCGCTCTCCGTGAGGCAGCCGCGCTGTTGCGCGACAGTTGCTGAGGCGCGGAGATGAACGAAAGGGCCAGTCAACCTTACGTTCATCCGCAGAGCCGCTACAGCGGATCGTCTGATCGTAAGACCAAGAGCTTGCGAGCGCTTGCGGTCCCAAGTGTGGTCAACCGTGCGGCCTCGCCGATCGCGGCACGGGCTAAGGCAATCGCCAAGATGACGGCCCGTAGAGCACGTGTGTTGGTCATGCGGTAGCGGGCGTAATGGATCGCATGCGTCACCAGCGTGTCCTCGGTGATCCCCGGCTGAGAGGGGATGGAGGTTCGTGCTCAGATGGGCGGCTTCTGCGAGCCTTCATGACATGTGCCCGCATCCTTCCGTTAGAAGGCTGCCAAGGGGCGCACAGCGAATCAAAGATAGAAGAGCGCTGTACGCGATCATTGTCGAGCCTGCGAGTTCAACCCGAGCTGGCTCTGCTTGGGCAGGCGTAACTCAGACCTAAGACTGAGCTGCTGCAACGTCCACGTCGGCGCCGAGGTCGACTGAACGGCCGACAGGGGCGCACTGCTGATAGGGCAACGGCAGAGCATACGTCCGCTTTCTGGAACCGAGCGGCTGCGCGTGAAGGACTGCGGTCGAAAAGTGGCGGGGCCGATCAGGGTGGGAAGCGGGCAGTCTGCTTCCAGCTTCGGAAACGGGAAAGCGGGCCATCGACGAGTGATCAAAGCTGCCCGAGATAGGATCACCTCGACCTGTCGCCGACCCCAATAACGAACGCCTCGAGAACCCCGGAGTGGTCAAAACCGCCCTGCCAGCGTCAGTCGTACGGCGGTTGGCTCGACCGGGTGGAAGGCGCGATCGAACACGCCGCCCGCTGGTTCGCCGGGCAGCCGGGACTCGTAGGCGTAGGTGATCTGATCCGCCTTGGCGTTCGTGAGGTTGAGAATGTCGAGCGCCAAGCTCATGCCGTTCTCGAAGTTGTAGCCGGCGCGGCCGTTGAGCAGCGCGGTCGGCTTCGAGCGCACGCTGTTGTCCTCCATCAGCGGGCGCGGGCCGAAATAGCGGAAGCGCAGGCTGGCGAACCATCCCAGCGGCTCGCCGTAGGTGATGCCGGCAGAGGCGATCACCTGCGGCGCTTCCGGCACGCGGTTGCCGACCGGGTCGACATTGGTGAAGCGGGCGTTGGTGAGGGTCAGATCGCCTTCCAGCGTGAGCGCGGAGGTGACGGCGTAGCGGTTGGCCCACTCGACCCCGATGCGGCGGGTCGGCCGGCTGGGCTCGGTGGTGCCGGAGTCGCCCGCGAACAGGTTCTCCGAGGCGAAGTCGAGCTGGAACCAGGCAAGGCTGGTTTCCAGCCCGGCGATCGAGCGGTTGTGGATGCCAACCTCGTAGCCGGTGGAGGGGACGACAAGAGGCGCGCGGACGACGTTGAAGAGCGAGCTGGTCGGATCGACGGTGGCGGTCACCCCGCGCGCGTCGTTCGAATGGAAACCCCCGCCGTAGTTCACGTACAGCTCGGTGTCGGCCCAGGGGCCGAGCACCAGTCCGAGTTTCGGATTGACGATGCCGTCGCGCGCCTTGCCGGAATTGGCCGGCGTGTCCGAGCGGACGTCGGCATAGTAGCCATCGGCGCGAAAGCCGATGCTGGTACGCAGCCACTCCGTCCATTTGACGCGCGTGTCGAGATAGAACGCTGCGCTCGACTCCAGCACCCGATCGTCGAGCACGCCTGAGAGGTACTGGCGGTTGGCGGTGTTGAAGAGCCCGACCCGGATGCTGTCGGTACGCGTCTGGACACCGACCTCCAGCTCCGCCGGCCGGCCGAGGACGTCGCCCTGGAAGATGTGTGCGACCTCGCCGCCGCCCAGCACGCGCTGATCGAGCTGGTAGAACTGGTCGCCGTTGACGGGGTCGTTCAGGAAATAGGTGAAGTCGTTGAACAGGTTCATCTGGTAGCGGATCACGTAGGCGGAGGCCTTGGTGATCCCGGTCTCGTCAGTCATGCTCCAGCGGCCCGAGAGCGAGAAGCGGCCGGTATTGCCGCCATCGGTCGGATTGAGCGTGCCGAAGCGTCCGATCAAGCCTTCGTTCACCGCTCGCTCGGGGATCTGGTTGGTGGCATTCCACTTGGCCCAGTAGGCCATGCCGGTGACGGAGAAGCCGTCGTTCTGAGTGCCCTGGCTGTAGCGGACGACGCCGTTGAGCTTGCCCAGCCGGTCGGGCACGTCCCAGGGCCCGTCATAGGTCTGCGCCTCGCCGGCCACGAGCAGGTGGCCGTCTCCCAACGGAGACGAGGCGATCGTCAGCGCGCGCTTGTAGCCGAAGCTGCCGATCGCGGTCAGCGCGATATTCTTCTCGACCGTGTCGAGGTAGCCGATCCGCACCGATCCGGCCGAGGCGAAGTCCCCGTCGCGGGCGAAGTACGGCCCCTTATGGAACTCGACACCGCCGACCAGCTCGGGAATCAGGAAGTTGAGGTCGGCATAGCCCTGTCCGTGGGCGTGGGTCCGCATGTTCACCGGCATGCCGTCGACCTCAATGGCGATGTCGGTGCCGTGGTCGAGGTTGAACCCGCGCAGGAAGAACTGGTTGGCTTTGCCCTCGCCCGAATGCTGAGTGATGATCAGCCCCGGTACGGCTTCCAGCACTTCGCCGGGGCGTGTGACCGGACGGCTGTTGAGCTGGGCACCAGTGATGATGCCGGCACTCGCGGCATCGACCGTCGGTAGCGCACCGCCAATCCCCATCGTGCCGCCGACGAAGCCGGCATTCGCCGCTGGTCCGGATGAGGCCGCCGCCGGAGCACGTGCGCCTTCACCGGACACCGAGATCTCGTCCAGTGGCGCCTCTTCGGCAGAAACGACCGGTGCGAGCGCAAGGAGACTTACGGTAGCGAGCGCAGCACGAGACAACGAACGGCGTGACACGGTCGGCGGACCTTCGGCAACGGCAGTGGCACGTCACCGCGAAGAGTCTCAATGCAAAGCTCAGGCCCTGCCTCTCGACACCCATTGGGGCACCCCGCCCAACGCGTTTCGCGTGTGACCACGACTGACGGCAGGTCTCCTGGCTCGCGGGTCGCTGCCTTCCATCCGTCTTCCCAGGTCGAGGAACCCAGTGACACAGGTGGCGGAAGGCTCGCCGCTTACAGTTGCGGGGGCAGCCGCGGCATCGGAGCCAAAGCCCTTCACCGCGTTCCCTTTTGATCCCCGGGGGGAACCGTCATGGCCTAGCTAGCGGCGGCATCGTCCAAGCGTCAACGCGTGCGCGGCCGCCTCGCCTGAACCTGTATCGGCAGAGCCACACCTCGGAGTGACGGGCCCTTGCGACCAAGGCTCGAGGAATGGACGTTTCACGCGCTTCATCTGCCGGTGTTCGGGCCTCAGCGGAGGCAGGGCACTAGGCGGCGATGAGCATTCGTAGTCCTGCAACGACGAGCAGGGCAGTGAGAAGCCAACGCAGTATGAGCACTGGCAGATGCTGGACCGCGAGCCATGAGCCGGCGAAGCCGCCTGCTGCGACGGCAAGGAGCCACATCGGCAGCTCCGACGGAAGAAGGCTCAGTGTGGCCCATGATCCCATCAGGGCGGCGCAGGAGTTCAGGAGGTTAAAGACGACCGAGATTGCCGCTGCCTGACGGACCTGGACCCAACGCATCGCGAGGATCAGTGGGGCCAGGAAGATTCCTCCTCCGACCCCGGTCACACCGGACGCAAAGCCGATTCCAGCCCCAGTGATAAGGGCGGGCAGGAAGGGTGGATCATGAGGGATCGGGTCGTCAGGGCGATAACGGCCGCGCAGCGTCGGCACGGCCGCTGCCATCATCAGCACACCAACGACCGGCCGATACAGCGACGGATCGAGATGCGTCGCCCCTCCGAAAACGGAAAATGGGGCGCCCAGGACCGCGAAAGGGTAGCAGCTTCGCCACGTGAGCATCCCAGCCTTCGCAAAGCGCGCGGTCCCGATCGCCGACACCAGGATGTTCAGGGCCAGCGCAGAAGGCTTCATGATCGCCGGTGCGAATCCGGCAAGGCTCATCAACGCGACGTAGCCGGTGCCCCCTGCCTGTCCCACGGCAGAGTAGAGCGCGGCGACGAGAGCGATGGCAGCAGCGAAGAGATATCCGGACACCCGCCGTGCCTAGCACAAAGGCCGAGGTAAAAGACCGCGAGGTCGTCGCGACGACCATCCGCTTTCGGGAGTGACGCAGCCGCTCGTGCACGACTGGGTTGGGTCGAGGCTGTTTCAAAACGCGTTGAGCTCTGTCGTCTGCCCCGATCGGCTGCAGATGGATCGCAGCGTGGTGCCCCAGCTCAGGCTCGGATGGCCTGGACGAGTTCGGCTGCACCGAACAGGCGGATGATCCGATATTGGACGCCTGATCAACCTGACATTCTCGCTCTGGTGCTTCGGGCAGCACGCCTACCCAGAGGCGTGCCGGTGTGCGTGGCCTTTCCATCCAGCGCGCTTCAGTCCCGGCTCACGCCACTCCGGGGCCTACCCAGGATGGGGCGCATATCTTCGAGCGGCTGCACAGGCACTACTTGGCGGCATTCTGGGAAACGATCCACATATGCCTTCTACGGCATGGATATGCATCGCAATATTCCGGTTGAGCGGGCATAGTTATAGCAGCAAGGGCATCGATAAATTCCAGATCCGCTCAGTTGTCCCTTGCGATTGCCGCATTCTTCCGATATAACATTTTCATCGGATTAGATGTCCTCGGCCTGCTCTCCTGCTCCTTATCGAGCGCCGAGTCCGGTTTCCTGGTTAAAATCAAAATTTGATCGCTGCATTCGTTGCAGCGCCATGTTGTTTGCTCTGGCAAACGACGATCCTAAACATAAGCGCCGTTTCACGGTTCGCCCGGAGCTGCGCGCGGATTAACATGCCTATTATCTCTGAAACAAAGCTAGCGACGGCAGCGCTATGCCCGCAAGCCGCTTCGACGCTCGCGACAGCTCAATCTACTTGGAAGCCTCACTCTTGTGGCCTATCCCGCGACGAGCTGCGCAAGATCGTCTTAGACGCCCTCGGTTGAGCGGCGAGCGCAATAGGGCGCCCCGCGAACGACATCGACTACGAAGATAAAGGATTTCCAATGAGCATCGGTACCGTAAAGTGGTTCAACGACACCAAAGGCTTCGGCTTCATCCAGCCCGAAGACGGCGGCAACGATGTGTTCGTTCACATCTCTGCTGTCGAGCGAGCTGGAATGCGCAACCTGATTGAAGGGCAGAAGGTCTCCTACGAAATGGAAACTGACCGCCGCTCTGGGAAGCAATCTGCCGGCAGCCTTCAGGCCGCTTGAGGCCTGCTCGTCATCAACTGACGAGTTTGAAGCCGCCCCTCTGGGGCGGCTTCACCTGTTTTTCGCCCTGCTCAACCGGGGCCATAACCCAACACAGAGCGCACGGATTGGTATTGTCGGCGCACGAGCATAATGCGGCGGCATCCAAATCTTTTCCGCGCTAAGCAGGAGGCTACCATGGCCGATTTTGCAGGGTATGTTCCAGTCCTCCTAGAGCCCTTGGCAGACCGAAAGAAACGGTGGGCCCAAGAGAGCGTCGACGCCTGGACGCAACATGACGAGAAGCTTCGGGCACGTGACGAGAAGACATTTCGCCTGAAGTCCCTGCGCCTCGCGAAAGAAGCTGCGGAGAAAGCAGCTACCGCTCAGGCGGCTTTGGTGCCGAAGGCTAGAGCGAAGCGAAAGCGCAATCTCGTCTGAAGGCGGCCTTTGGAGGCGGATAATGAACGAAAATCGCAGCAAGGAGTGGAAGCGGGCCGACGCTGAGTTTGCGAAAACGCAGGCCCCTGCATTGCAGGAAATCAGTCAGGAGGCAGCGCCCAGCTTCTTGGACGAGAAGAGTGCACGGCTAAAGGCAGCACGGCTCGCGAGGGATGCTGCCGACAACGATCTGACGAGGAAACCTCTGGTAAAGAGAGGATGACAACACCCGCGACAAAGCAGCAGATTAGAGCTCGACTGAGCCGTGCGATCACTTCCCGGTGAGAGAACCTGTGGCGCATGTACAGTGTGCTGCCTGGTTCTCGAAATCAAAACGCTTGCCAAACCTGCCGGTACCTTATGTGAGCACAACACGGGTGCCGCATGCGGTGTTTATAAGGATCGTCCAGCAGCGTGCGCGAAGTGGCACTGCTTGTGGCGCAAGGTCGAGGCGCTTCCAGATGAATTGCGGCCGGATCGTTCCGGAGTGATGTTCTCGTTGGAGACTGCTCCCACGTCTGAAGACCCGTTCCTCCGGGCTCGCATTGTCTGCCGGGCAGCGTATGGGCTTGACGCGTTCGAGCGTTGGGAGGCGATCGAAGCCATCGAGATGTTCGTTCGAGAAGGCTCGCTTCCAGTCTGGACCGCGTTCGGCTCTGCGGCGTCGCTGGTCTACCCGGAGCCCGCCCGCGCAGATCATCTGCGAGACGCCATCAGGCACCCTCACGCGGAGAGAAACCGAGGCCATGAGGAAGAGTCTGCAGCCTGGAGGTTAAGGCTCGGCTACGCCGATGCGCTGGTGCCGCCTGCCTGTCCCACGGCAGAGTAGAGCGCGGCGACGAGAGCGATGGCAGCGGCGAAGAGATATCCGGATACCCACCGTGCCTAGCACAAAGGCCGAGGTAAAAGACCGCGAGGTCGTCACGACGACCGTCCGCTTTCGGGAATCGCGAGGCCGGGCGTGTACGACTGCGTTGGGTCGTTTGAGGAATGGCCGCTTTCGAGAACGAAGGCGAGCCGACCCGTCTAGCGCTTCACGAAGCCGATATCGGCCGCGACCGCCTTCAGGCGATCGGGCTCGCGCTCCTTCCGCTCGCTGTAGCGATCGACGAGATACTCGGCCCGCTCGCGGGTGAGCAGGGTGAACTTCATCAGTTCCTCGCAGACGTCGACGACGCGCTCGTAGAGCGGGCCCGGCTTCATCCGGCCGGCTTCGTCGAACTCCTTGTAGGCCATCGGCACCGAAGATTGGTTCGGAACCGTGATCATCCGCATCCAGCGTCCGAGGACGCGGAGGGCGTTCACGGCGTTGAAGCTCTGCGATCCGCCGGACACCTGCATCACCGCGAGCGTCCTACCCTGCGTCGGGCGGACCGAGCCCTCGCTGAGAGGGAGCCAGTCGATCTGGCTCTTCATGACGCCGGTCAGTTGCCGTGCCGCTCAGGGCTGACCCAGACCTGTCCCTCGGACCAGATCGACAAGGACCGTAACTCCTGGACCTTCGGATGGTCGGCCGTGGCATCGTCCGGCAGCGGCAGGCCGTGGGCATCGTAGATGCGGACCTCGCCGCCCATCGCCTCCAGCAGCCGAGCCGCCTCGTAGGCCAGGAAGCGGCTGAACGACCGCTCGCGCAGGGACCCGTAGAGGATCAGGAAGCGCGGTGCGTAGGTGAAGGGCGTTGTTGCGTGGACGCGCTCGCTCGTCGGCACCTCGAAATGCGCCTCGCTGAGGTTCGGGAGGCCGTCGGCGAAAGGCTGATGGGGCTTGTCCACGGCGCGTGCTTTTTCAACGTTTCAACAATCATTGAATCAATGGACTGGCCATGGACGAACGGCAAGCGGTCGCAGCCTTCGTCGCCCTCGGGCAGGAGACCAGGCTCCGGGTGGTCCGTGCCCTCGTCGTGGCTGGGCCGAATGGCCTCGCTGCCGGCCTGCTCGCGACCGAGATCGGTGTGTCGGCGACGAACCTGACCTTCCACCTGAAAGAGCTGTCCCATGCCGGGCTGATCCAGTCCCGGCGCGAGGGCAAGTCGGTCATCTACAGTGCCGCCTACGAGGGCCTGTCCGACCTCATCGCCTTCCTGATGCGCGACTGCTGCCAGGGCCGGCCCGAGGTCTGTGCCCCGGCGGTCGCTGCCCTTTCCGCCTGCAACCGCCCACCTGGAGACAGCGTCCATGCCTGAGGCGGTCGACGTCATGGACCACAACCCGGCCTGCGGAACCTCCCCCAACACCCTGGTGACGATCCGCAATGCGGGGGGCCGGCGTTCTCGTTTCTGGACCCCGAGCGTAGCCATGTCTCCGGTTGCTCTCGGGCTCGGGATCCTGGCTGTCGGCGTTCCGCCGTGCACCTGTGCACCGGCTGGATCGGATCCTATGTGATCGAGGCATCGATGCGCCCCTGCCGCGGCGGCCGGGCGGACGGCAGGCCAGCGCTTCGCCCGCCTCGCGTCCTGCCTTTCGCCGGGGAACCGTAGGACACTTCTCCGAAGCCCTCTGAGCCCCTATGAGGGCCTTGGGACGGCCTGGGACGGGTGGGACGAGCATCCATTCGGTCGCATCCGGCAGAGTTGGACCGGAAGAACGAACGGATTTGTCGATGAAGTGTCGCCGGCCGGCCATCCGCTGCGGAGGAACGTCATGATCGAGCGCGCAGGCGTCGGCGCGCAGAACCCGGTCGACCTGAGGCTCTACGGCCTCCTCGACGTGGGCGTGCTCGGCGGCGATGCCGAGCGGCTCGCGGAGCTGGCCTCGGAGGCCGTCGCCGGCGGCTGCACGCTGCTGCAGTACCGCGACAAGGACATGGACAGCGCCCGCGCCGCGCTCGCCCGCATCCGCGCGATCCGCGCCGCGGTGGAGGGCCGGGTGCCGGTGCTCGTCAACGACCGGGTCGACCTGGCGCTCGCGGCGGAGGCCGAGGGCGTGCATCTCGGCCAGGGCGACCTGCACCCGAACGAGGCGCGCCGCCTGCTCGGCGCTGGCGCCATCATCGGGCTCACGGTCAAGACCGGGGCCCAGGCCGACGAACTCTACCGGCTGCCGGTGGATTATGCCTGTATCGGCGGCGTCTTCGCCACGACGAGCAAGGACAATCCCGACGCGCCGGTGGGCCTCGACGGGCTGCAGCGCCTCGTCGTGCGCGGCCGCCTCGCCCGCGGACAGAGCCTGCCGCTCGGCGCCATTGCCGGGATCGACGCGGGCAACGTCGCCGAGGTGATCGCGGCCGGTGCCGACGGCGTGGCGCTGATCTCGGCCCTTTTCAAGGATGACGCCACCCAGGAGAGGGCCCGCGACTTGCGCGAGCGCATCGATGCGGTGCTGATGGCGCGCGAGCACAAGAATTGAGGAGACCTTCGCCGATGGCCACCACCCCGATCGCGCTCACCATCGCCGGTTCGGATTCGAGTGGGGGAGCCGGCATCCAGGCCGACCTCAAGACCTTCGCGGCCCTGCGCGTCTATGGTGCCAGCGTGATCACCGCGATCACCGCGCAGAACACCACCGGCGTGCAGGCGATCCACGATGTCCCGCCGGACTTCGTCGCGGCGCAGATCGACTCGGTGATGTCCGATCTCGCCGTCGGTGCGGTGAAGATCGGCATGCTCTCGCAGCCCGCCACCATCCGCGCTGTGGCGGAGGGGCTGCGGCGTCACGCTGCCGGGCTCCCCGTCGTCCTCGATCCCGTGATGGTCGCCACCAGCGGCGACCGGCTGATCTCGGAGGAGGCGGTGACGGCGCTTCGCGACGAGCTGATGCCGCTCGCCACGGTGATTACACCCAACCTGCCGGAAGCCGCGACGCTGCTCGGCCGGACGGAGGTGGCCCGCACGGAGAACGAGGCCGTCGCCCAGGCACGAGAGATCCTCGCGCTCGGCGCGCGTGCCGTCCTGATCAAGGGCGGACATGCCGAGGGCAACGAGAGCGTCGACCATCTCATCGGCGCCGACGGGACCCTGCGCCGCCTCGCCTCGCCGCGCATCGCCTCGACCAACAGCCACGGCACCGGCTGTACCCTGTCGGCGGCCGTTGCGGCCGGGCTCGCCTGCCGGCTTGAGCTCGCCGAGGCGTCCGCGCGCGCAAAGGCCTTCATCACGGCCGCGATCAGGGCGGCCGACCGTGTTTCGGTCGGACGGGGACATGGACCCGTGCACCATTTCCACGCCCTCTGGCAATAATCGCACCCCCATCCCGGGTTGCGTCCGCCCCCGCTTTGCGTTTGATGGAGCAAACGCTCGTTCGGATTACCGGATGGCGGCGCGGTGGACGGAGACCATGCAGGATACGGCGACAGGCCTGGAACGGGCGCGAGCGAGAGATCTCGGTGCGCAGGTGCTCTCGGGCCAGCTCGGCAAGACCATCCACCGGCTGCGCAAGGCCTACAACCTCTCGCTCTCGGAGCTCGCCGAGCAGTCTGGTGTCGCGAAGTCGATCATCAGCCAGATTGAGCGCAACGAGACTAACCCGACGCTCGCCACGATCTGGCGCCTGTCGCAGGCTCTCGACGTCTCGATCGAGCGCGTGCTCGCCACCTCCGACGAAGAGCCCTTCATCGAGAAGACCTCGCGGGCCGATACGCCGATCCTACTCTCGGAGGACGGTAAGGTACGGCTCGCCATCATCGGCTGGATCAAGACGGTCGAGTGGCTGCAATGGTACGACGTTACCGCTGATCCCGGCGGCATACTCGATTCTGACCCGCATCAGCGTGGCTCGGTAGAGTCGCTCTCGGTGATTGAGGGTGCCTTCGAGGTCGATGTCTCGGGTGAGATCCAGCGCGCCCGCGCAGGAGAGACGCTGCGCTACCGCTGCGACCGTCCACACGTGGTGCGCTGCGTCGGATCCGAGCCTGGACGCGCCACCATGGTGGTGATCATGAAGGCGGCTGTCATGGAGTAGCCCGCTCCACTGCGGGGGTTGATTGTAGAAATCATACAATTTGCCAATGTTAGACCTCGACGACGACGAGGATTTGCGCTGGCGACCGAAGTTGGCGCTCTCCCGCTCCGAACCAGACCGGATATGACGCATGAACCTGTCGAGGTTGCTTCCGATGGTTTGGAGGGCTTGATCGCCGGCTACCGAGCCGTGGTGTTCGATTCGGCCGCACGCAGGGCCTCCATCGTTGCGACGGATACTGACACCAAAGACGAGGTGCCGACGCGCGCTAGGCGATCGTCGGCGCCTTAGTCTTCGAACTCTGGGACGCGCTCTGCCTGATCGGCCGCTACGAGCCGATACGAAGAACCGTCAAACCACCTCAGCCAGACCGAGCTGCTCCAGGCTCGCCGCCCAGACCTGCTCCTGAAGAGCGCAATCACGGCTTCGCTGCGACGAGGCCGTCTCACGGCTTCTGGCGAAGTAGCGGCCGGAGACGCGGTCGAGTCCTGGCGCCGTCGCGACGTGGAGCGAGGTTCTGGCGCCGCGCTCGGTCGAGATCAGAAAGGGACGGATCAGGCTCCAGAAGAGGCCGAGCGCCCCGTTGAGATTTTTGGTAAAGCCGCTGGCTACCACGCCGGGATGCACGGCGTTCACGGTGACGCCACTTCCTTCGAGACGGCGGGAGAGGGCATAGGTGAAGAGCAGGTTGCCGAGCTTGGCCTGAGAATAGGCCTTCATGCCGCCGAAGGAACGCTCGCTGTTCAAGTCGTCGAGGGCAATCCGGCCGCGCGTATGAGCGGCCGAGGACAGGTTGACGATGCGGGCCGGCGCGCTGGCCTTCAGACGCTCGAGCAGCGCGAGGCTGAGCTGCATATAGGCGAGATGGTCGAGCGCCCAGGTGCGCTCAAGTCCATCGGCGGTCAGTGACCGCGTATCAAAAATCGCGCCGGCATTGTTCACCAGGACATCGAGGCGCGGATAGAGCGCGAGCACCTCCGCCGCCAGACGCCGGATCTCGGCCTGCGCGGATAGATCGGCGACGAAGACATCGACCTTGCCACCCGTCTCCGCGTGGATACGGTCGGCGGCTGCACGGACACGCTCGTGGTTCCGGCCGACTATGCCGACGCGGGCGCCGGCGCGGGACAGCCCGAGCGCCGTCTCGGCACCGATGCCCGAGGATGCACCGGTGACGAGACAGATCCTGCTCCGCATAGAAGCGGTGGTGCTCAGAAAACCGCCTTACCGATCAGCACGGCGATCAGCACGATCACGATGGCGATCGCGAGGAAGACGCCGAACAGGATCTTCGAGATCGACCGCGCGCCGGAGGCGATACCGGTAAAGCCGAGACCTCCGGCGATGATCGAGATCACGAAGGCGATCAGGGCCCATCGCAGCAGCTTCATCGGGTGCACTCCAGGTTACGAGATAGCGAACAGCGGTGCATCAACCCGGCTTGGCGGTACCGCGTTCCGTTGCCAGCGCCGCATCCGTAGCCGAGTCCTGGTGGAACGGCTCCGCCCTGGCAACGAGTGCTGCGGCCAGCGCGTGGTAGATCCCCTCCTTGCACACGAGTTTCGAGACTGCGTCGGCGATGATCGCTGCGATCATCAGCGGGATCATCATGGCGTGGTCCTGAGTCATCTCGGTGACGATAACGAAGGAGGTGATCGGCGCCTGCAGCACGCCGGTGAGGTAGGAGACCATCCCGATCAGCACGAGGGCGCCGATGGGCGCCTCGGCGAAGAGCAGCTTGGCCTCGGCTCCGAGGCCCGCGCCGACCGCGAGCGAGGGCGCGAACAGGCCCCCAGGGATCGCACTGATCGAGGAGAAGACCGTGGCTGCGAACTTCAGTGGCGCGAAGCCCCAGTCGATGGCCTCCCTGCCATGAAGAATTGCCCGCGCCTCCTCGTAGCCCGTGCCGTAGACTGTCCCTCCCGAGAGGAGGCCGCAGATGGCAACGCAGAGCCCGCAGGACAGCGCGAACAGGACGGGATGGAGGGCGATCCAAGCCCCCACCCGACCCGGCAGCCCCATGCCGAACAGGATGACGATGCGGCTGAACAGGCCGCCCGCGAGACCGCCGATCGCGCCTAGCAGGGGCACGGCGAGCCAGTTTGCAGAGAAGGGCAGGGTGGCCGAAGTCGTGCCGAAATAGGTGTAGTCGCCAAGGATCGCGAGCGAGGTCAGGCCGGCGGCGATGATCGCGGCGACGATCAATCCACTCGCCTTGCGGTCATAGGCGCGGCCGAGCTCCTCAATACCGAAGACGATGCCGGCGAGCGGCGTGTTGAAGGCGGCTGCGACGCCAGCAGCGCCGCCAGCGAGCAAAAGGCCCCGCACCCGCGTCGGCGAGAATCGCCCGAAGGCAGCGAGGATCGCGGCACCGACCTGAACTGTTGGCCCCTCGCGTCCCACCGAGGCGCCGCCGAGCAGCCCCAGTGTCATCACTACGACCTTCCCGAAGGCAACCTTGAGCGAGACCAGGGCGCGCTGAGCCCGCGCCTCGCCGATGGCACGCGCGGCGATCACCTGAGGAATGCCCGAGCCCTGCGAGTTCGGAAACACCGTGCGGGCGAGATGGGCCGCGAGCGCGAAAGCGGCCGGCGTGGCTGCAAGCGCGAACCAGGGCGAGAGCGCGAGCCCCTGCTTGAACAGCGCTTGCGCTGCGTCGGCGAGCTTCGCCATCACTACGGCGGCGAGGCCCACGCAGAGGCCGCCCGACAGGAACAACAGCCTGCGCCGCCAAGTCTCCCAGCCATCGAGGGAGGCGCCGCGCAGACGCAGCATGGTGCGTCTGATCTGCTGGGGTCGAAGGTGCATGGTCTCGGGCCGGCTCGGGATAGGAGGGGAGAGCGGGTGCGAGGCCTCCGCCTTCCCGACAGGATCCTCTTAAGCCAGTTCTGGGCCGGTTCAGCCTTCCGCGGCGCAAAGCGTCTCCACCGCCTTCACATAAGCGTTGGCGTCGAACTTCCTGAGCGAGTTTTCACTCTGGTAACGCACGGTGCCGAAGACCGGTCGCTTCTGCCAGGGGCGGTCATGCAGGCCGAAGACCCAGGCCACGTTGGTAAAGGAGTTCGGGTCGCGCCCGTCGAGGAAATAACGGTTATTGAGGCGCAGGGTACGCGCGAAGGCCTCCTCGGGGGAGGGCGACCATTCGAGGATTTTCTTGCCCCAGTACATGCGCAGGTGGTTGTGCATGTAGCCGGTCTCGCGCATCTCGCGCATCGCTGCATTCCAATATGCATCATGAGTCATGCCCTCGGCGAGCTCGGCCTCGCTGTATAGGTGGGGGCGACGGTCCCCCGCCTGCTCTGCCAGGGTCTTCTTCGCCCAGTCGGGCAGGGCGGTCTCGTAGCGGTCGTATCCGTCCGTGTAGAACACGTGGTTCATGGCGAGCTCGCGCCGCACGATCAGCTCTTCGAGGTAGCTCTGGCGATCCTCGCGGCTGGCAGATTCGACGGCCCGCACGGCCAGTGCGATCTCGACCGGCGAGATCTGCCCGAAATGCAGGTAAGGGCTCATGTGCGAGGCGGCATCCGCCTCGGGCCTGTTGCGGTCGGTCCCGTAGCCCAAGAAGGATCCGGCGAGATAGGCCTTCAGCCGCCGGGTCGCCTCCGTATGCCCGCCGACGAAGCGCCGCACAGGGGCGACCGTTGTATCGAGGCTCAGGCCGGCAAGCACCGCATCGGGATCTGAGACGTCGATCTCGCTCGCAAGCCTCACGCCGTCGGCCTTATACTTCACCGTGCGGGCCTGCAGCGGCTTCAGATACTCGTCCCAGAGCCTATGCAGCTTCGGGCGTAGGGTGCGCGCGGCGAATTCATGCTTGGTCGAGGCCGTCTCGACGGGAACCACCACGTCGCCCTCGACCTGCACGATGCGGGTCTCGACCCCGTCGACGATCTCGCCGTACCAGCGCTTCTGGATCGCCAGGTAGCCTCGGTCGAGCACCAGCAGCTTTGCATCTCTCGCAAGATCGATGGCGATCCGAGCGGGTGAGGCCTTGCGCATGACGAAGCCGATGCCGCGCGCGGCCAGCCGCTGCCGGCAATCGGCGAGCCCTTGCAGCAGGAAGGCGTAGTGCCGAGCATTGGCCTCGGGAAAGCCGCTCTCGCCGTCGAGCAGGCCGAAACAGACGACTACAGGACAGCGAAGCCGATTGGCTTCCTCAATCGCGAATTCGAGGGCCGGATTGAAGTCGGCGCGATTGGCTTGCTGGAGCAGGTAGAGGACGTAGGAGCCGCCCTCACGCGGCTCGACGTCGTTCAGAGCCTTGAGACGCATCGCCTGGATTGCCATGCCGAATCAAAAATCTCCATTGCAGTCGGTGGCATCGCGGGAGGCGCTGCGCCACGACCCTGCTGGTTGCCGAACCTTCAACCGTGCGGGTTACCAGTACGGGAGCTCAAGATGATTAGGAATATCTGAATTTACAGGGGTTTACGCGTCAATCTACTTGTGGTCCGTTCTCGATCATTGATGATCGGCACGATCCAACCCTGAGACATTTCGGTAACATCGTTCGAGCAATGTGCGGTTCGGCACGTCGAGCGTTGCGCCACCCAACGCGGCGGCCTTGCATTTTGTCGTCGAAGGATCAGATTGTGCGTCGCGGGATCGATGGCGTTTCGGTCCTGCTGCCCTCCTTGGGCGTTTCCTCCCTAGACTACGGGCCGCTCTCACGGGCGGCTTTTTTTTGTCGTGTCAGCCGCGTGCGCGGGCGCGGATCATGAAGTTGTCATAAGTGTACTCAGCGACCTGGAACCAGAGATACTCCTCGTTCCGGAAGGTTTTCATCGCCTCGTAGACGCGCTTGAAGTCGGCGCTCTTGGCCGAGAGCTCGCCGTAGAGGTCATTGGCCGCCTTCAGGGCCGCTTCCATCACGTCCTGCGGGAACGGGCGCAGTTGCGCACCCCCGGCGACGAGCCGGCGCAGGGCCTGCGGGTTGTGCGCGTCGTACTTCGCCTGAACCTCGGCACCGACCTGGGCCGCGGCCGCCTGTAGAATGGCTCTGTAATTCTTCGGCAGTGCCTTCCATTTCTCGGCATTGAACCAGAACAGCATCATCACGCCGCCTTCCCAGAAGCCGGGGAAGTGGTAAACCGGCGCAACCTTCTGCAGGCCGAGCTTCTCGTCGTCGTGTGGGCTGATCCACTCGGCTGCATCGAGCGTCTTCGCTTCGAGCGCGCCGTAGAGATCCGGGCCTGCCATTCCCTGGGGCGAGACGCCCAGTTTGGCGAGAACCTGGCCGCCGAGTCCGGTGATGCGGAACTTCAGCCCTTGCAGGTCGGCCGTCGTCTTGATCTCCTTGCGGAACCAGCCGCCCATCTGCGCACCGGTATTGCCGCCCGGCACGGCAACGAGTCCGTGCCGGGCGAAGATTTCGGTAAACAGATCGCTCGCACCACCCTGAAGCCACCAGGCGCTCTGCCCGCGCGCATTGAGGCCGAAGGGCGTCACCGATGCCAGTGCGAAGACCGGATCCTGGGCGATGCCGAGCGTGGACGACGCGTGCGCGATCTCGACCTTGCCCGACCCGACCGCGTCGAGCAGGCCGTCGTTCGGCATGATCTCGCCGGCTGCCGCGGGCTGGATCTTGAAGCGGCCGTCGGTCGCCTCGCTGACGATCCGGGTGAAGCTCTCGGAGGCGCCGAACAGAGTGTCGAGGGATTTCGGAAAGCCCGATCCGAGCCGCCAGGTCAGCTCGGGCGCGGCCTCGGCGAGGGCAGGCGCGGCCAAGGGCGTGGCGGCCGTTGCTAGGCCCGCAGAGAGGAGTGTTCGTCGCGGCAGCGTGTTCGGCATCTTGGCTCGCTCGTCTCCGATCTCGGCTTGCCGCGGCATACACATTCCACGGTGCGAAGTCGTGCCGCGTTCGCTCTGCTACCGTCCCCGTGATAGCAGCGGGTCGTGGAACCCACGCGCGTCACCCTTCACACCGTCTGCGGCCTCGAGGAGCTGCCGGGCCACGGCGCCCGCGGCGTTACGCATGTATTGTCGATTCTCGATCCCGGCTGGCCCGATCCGGATTTCGGCGGCTACGGTACGCACCGCCGCACGGTGCTGCGCTTCCACGATGCCATCGCACCGGGACCCAGCCTCGTGCTGCCGGAACCTCGCGACGTCGAGGCAATCCTCGATTTCGGACGGTCTGTCTCGGCCGAGGCCGGCGAGACCCACATCCTTGTTCATTGCCATCTCGGCCTGTCGCGCTCGACGGCGGCTCTCGCCACGCTGTTCGCGCAGGCCGAGCCGGAGACACCGGCCGACGAACTGATCGACCGGCTGTACGCGCAGCGGGACGGAGCCTGGCCGAATGCCCGGATGATCGGCTTCGCCGACGAAGCGCTCGGCCGCGGCGGCACGCTCGTCAAGGCCGTGCGCCGCCTGCACGGACGCCAACTCGCCAGGAACCCAGGCCTCGATGCACTGATGCGTGACCTCAACCGGGCCGCCGAGGTCGAAGCAGCTATCCGGCCTTGAGTCGGTTCAGTTCGTTTTGGCGTAATTGAAGTTGCCGTCGCGCCAGACGTAAAGCACGTAGCCCTGAGCAGTGACGTCGCCTTTGGCGTCGAAGCCGACGGGGCCGAGGACGAGGTCAAAGCGTTCGGTATGCAACGCCTTGGCGATGGCCCGCGGATCGGTGCTGTGGCCGAAATTGCCGGCCTCCACCAGCGCCTGCAGAGCCGCGTAGCCGTAGACGAGAGAGCCGTCCGGCTCCGCTCCCTCCGCTTTCAGCCTGGTGACCACGGCCTGCGCGTCCGGCTTGCGGCTCGGATCGAGGTAGAAGGTCATCAGCACGCCGTTGCTCGCCGAGCCGGCGATCTTGCCGAATTCCGGTGTGGCGATCGACGAGGTACCGAACCATTGCGGCTTGAACCCGCGATCGGCCGAGATCTTCACCAGGCGGCCCATCTCCTGGGCGCCGCCGCCATAATAGACGACGTCGATTCCCATGCCCTTCAGCCGGTCGGCCAAAGCTGCGTTGTCGAGGTCGCCTGGCTGGAAGGCGGCGAACAGGGCCTCGTTGACGCCGATGCGGTTGAGGTTGTCCTTGGTGGCCGCGGCCAGCGCGCGCGAAGGTGGGGAGGGGTCGTAGAGGATCGCGATCTTGCGGTCGCGAAACCGCTCGGCGAGCACGGCTGCCGAAAGCTTCGCCTGGTCGTCGTCGCGCCCGCAAACACGGAAGATCGTCGGCAGGCCGCGATCGGTCAGCTTCGCCGCGACGGAGGCCGCGGTGATCATCACAATGCCGTTGGCGGCGTAGATGTCGGAGGCGGTCAGCGAGGCGTTCGAGCAGACGTGGCCGACAACGAGGCGAACATTGGCCTGGACGTAGTGGTTGGCCACCGCTGTCGCCTGATTCGAATCGCAGGCATCGTCCTGGACGTCGAGGACGATCTGCTCGCCGTCGAGGCCACCTTTGGCGTTGGCGTCCCGGGTCGCGGCCTGGACGCCGCGCAGGACCTGCTCGCCGATCGCGACGTAGGGGCCAGAGCGCGGCACCGCGACGCCGACCACCACGTCCGCGAGAGCAGGGCAGGCGGCGGTTGCGAGAAGGACGGATCCGAGGAGCACCCGCGGCAGGAAGCCGGCAAGGCGCGCGCCGGGATAGAGAAGGCGTCCGATCGTCATCCCGCCCCTTCTAGCGCTCTTGTTCTGTCAGCCAAACCCGGCCTCCGGGCCAACGCACGGCAGTCGAGGATGAGGGCGTGACGGCGAAAGCCCGCGAGTGCATGCATGCCGCAATGCAATGATGCAAGCGGCGTCCTTGGCAAGACGCAAAAGGCTACGAAGACGAGCGTGCGAACCGGATTTCGCGTGGTGACTGGAACGCTAGGTCACAAAGGAGCCGCCGCCGCCCTGACGCAGTCGGATCGGACCAGTCCATACGAGCTGGACCGG
>NZ_BJZV01000020.1 GCF_007992215.1 Methylobacterium gnaphalii
GAGCGCTTCGGCAGCAGTTGAAGGTCCTCTTCATCACGGGTTACGCCGAGAACGCGGTCCTGAGCCACGGCCATCTCGAACCGGGCATGCAGGTTCTGACCAAGCCTTTCGTGATGGAAGCCTTGGCCAGCCGTATCCGTGACTTGATTGCGGCCCCGTAATCGAGGCGCATCGTTTCGCGACCCAGTTGCCAAGTTCGCTCGAAGAGACAATCATCGGACCAGTCAGAGTGTCACTGCCAAGCTATTGCAGGGTCACCACTGGGAATATCCCATATCGATAGACGTTGACGTTGCATGGAGTGGGTCTTCACGCATCGGGTCTCGACATGAAACGCATCCTACTGACATCAGTCATCGCGCTCGCAGGCTGGGCCATGACTTCGGCTCCCGTCGAAGCGCAGGCGAATGCGGGAGCAGGTGCCGGGGTCATCGGTGGCGGCGGCTTCGGCCGCGCACAGGGTGGCGGCATCAGCGGCGGCAGCTTCGGCCGCACCGGAGGCGGCGGGTTTGGGGGAATACGCAGCGGCGGCAGCGGCTTCCAAGGCGGCGGGCTCGGTGCCGGCGGCCTCCAGAGTGGTGGGATCGGTGGCGGCGGCTTCGGCCGCGCGCAAGGTGCCGGCGCTTTCCACCGCGGCGGTCTCGGGGCAGGTCCGCGCGCCGGTTTTGGTGGAGGCGCAGTCCAACCAGGCGTAACGCCGCCGCCAGTCAATCCGGGCGTCAATCCCGGCCTAGCGGGCAGGCCCGGTCTCATCGCGAACAATGGCGGGCTCGGTGGGCGGCCTGGATGGAATCGGCCCGGCTGGCACGGCCATCACGGCCATCATCACCACCACCATCACCATGGCTGGCGCGGCTATTATTACCCGGTCTACGGTTTCGGCTTCGGCAGCGGTCTCGGCTTTGGGAGCGGCTACTACGACGATGGCTACATGCCTGCCACCTATGGCGAGGAGATCGTGCCGGCCGACGATGCCCAGGCCGCCTATTGCGCGAGGCGGTTCAAGACATACGACCCACGGACCGGCACCTATGTGGCCAAGGGAGGCAAGCGGCGACCCTGTCCGTAATGACTGTCCTTTGGTGAGAGGCCCCGTAACGCCACCGTTGCGGGGCTTTTCTTCGCGCGTGACCGGACGCACAGACTGTTCCGCTTGACCGGCGCATGCCGTGACCTGGTCATTCGGGCGCCCGGACGATGGACGATTCGATCTTCGTAATTCTCGCGCTTGTCGCTTTCGGGCTCGCCATTTCCGGGCCGGTCGCCTTCGCCCTGGCGATCGCACAGCGAGGACGGATCACGGCTCTCGAACAGCGGCTGGCACGCTTCGAGCGAATGCCGCCGGCCGCAGCTCCGGCAAACGAAGCTGTGTCGCCGGTCGCTCGGCCGGAACCTCAGCCTGAACCTGTCCAGGAGGTGCCATCCCCGACACCGAGGGTTCCGCCTGTTCCGGCCGCGCGTCCCGCGCCCGAGCCGAAGAAGCCGGGCCCCTCGTTCGAGGAGCGGTTTGGCACGCGCTGGACCGTCTGGGTTGGCGGGATTGCCCTCGCCTTCGGCGCGGCACTGCTGGTGCGCTATTCGGTGGAAGCCGGATATTTCGGGCCGGCCATGCGCGTCGTCTCCGGCCTCGCCCTGGCTGTCGGCCTCCTCGCCACTGGGGAGTTCCTGCGGCGGCGCCTGCGTGGCAGCCTGCCGGTTCCGGCGACATGGCCCGACATCCCCGCCATGGTAACGGCCGCGGGCACGGTGGCCTTGTTCGGCACGATCTACTCCGCTCACGCGCTCTACGGCTTCATCGGCCCCGAGGCTGCCTTCATCGCGCTCGGCGCCACCGGGTTGGGCGTAATGACGTTGGCGCTCCTGCACGGCCCGGCGCTGGCAGGCCTCGGCCTGATCGCCGCGATGGGAACGCCCCTGCTCATCGGCAAAGGCGGCAGCCCGTGGCCGCTGACTGTCTACCTGCCGGCCGTGGCGGCGAGTGCCTACGGCTTTGCATGGTTCAAGGGCTGGCGTGCGCTCGCCGTTGCAGCCGGGATCGGTGCGACTGTCTGGGCGCTTGTCCTGGGTCTCGCCAGCTCCACCGCCACCGCCTCCGGGGCGGCGCAGCTTCACGGCGTGATTCAGGCGGCCCTGGCGAGCCTCGTCTTCGCGCTGCCCCACCGCCTCACCTCGCCCGAACACGCGAAGCCCGACCGCTTCGGCAGCGCCGTGCTGCTCGTCGCGATGGCCGTCTTGATCGCTCTGATCGGCCTGACCCCGAAAGCCGGGTACGGCCCGCTCTGGATCCTCACCGCGGCGGCCGCCGTGGCGATTCCTGCGGTTGCCGGTTTCCTCGTGGCGCCCCTCGCTGCTGGCCTCGTCATTGCCGGCATCGCGCTCTGCGGCGTGATCGTCCTCTGGGTGCCGCCTCCGAGCGAGAACTGGGTCAGCGTCCTGATCCGCCTGGATACGACGGATCCAGGCGTGCTCATCGCAGTGGCCGGGCTCTCCGCCGCCGGCATCGCCTCGGCCGGCGCGCTCCGGCTGATCGGTGGCGGACGGCTGCCGCTCGCCACGGTGCTGATCTATGCGGCAGGCGCCGCTCTGGCACCGCTGGCAGCGTTGGGACTGACCTATCTGCGGCTCGCGCAGGCCGAGGTCTCGTCTTCCTTCGCAGTCACCGCCGGCGTGCTCGCCCTGGCCATGACCTGGCTCGCGGCCACCTTCCGCGCCCAGCGCGAGAAGACTCCAGCCGACGCGCTCACCATCGGCCTCGGCGCCTTCGCGTCGGCCGCGGTCGCCGCGCTCGCGCTCGGCTTGGTCTTCGCCGTCTCAGGCGGCTCGCTCACGGTGGCCATGGCGCTCGCGGCGCTCGGTACCGGCGCCATCGCGCGACGGCTGGACATCCCGGCTCTGCGCTGGTGTGTCGCCGGCCTCGGAGTCGTGGTGGCCGGGCGGCTTGCCTGGGATCCGATGGTGGTCGGCGGCGAACTCGGCCGCACGCCGATCTTCAACTGGCTGCTCGTCGGCTACGGGGTTCCGGCGCTCGCCTTCGGGCTCGCCTCGCGGATCATCCGCCTGCCGGGCACCAGGGCGGATGCCCCTCCCCTCATCGCCCAGGCACTGAGCCTGCTGCTCGCCGCCTTCCTGGTTTTCTTCGAGATCCGGCATGCGCTGCACGGCGGCGACATCTATGCGCTCGATAGCGGTCTGCTGGAGCACGGCCTGCTGTCGCTCTCGGCGCTCGGCTTCGCGACGGTGCTGGTGCGCCTCGACGGTGTACACGGCTCGCCTGTCATTCGCTTCGCAAGCCTCGCCTTCGGTGTCATCGCCTTCGTGCAGAGCCTCGCCGCGCTGGGGCTCGCCGTGAACCCGTACTTCACGGACGAGCCTGTGGCCGGCGGTCTGGTCTTCAACGAGATCCCGGTTGCCTACGGCCTGCCCGCCCTCGTTGCCCTCGCGCTCGCCCGCGCGGCGCAGGCGACGCGGCCGCCATGGTATGTGGTGGGAGCCGGCGGCGTCGGCGTGGTGCTCTGCTTCCTTGCGGTGACGCTCCTGATCCGCCACGGCTTCCAGGGCGCCCAGCTCGGCATCGACCGGGAGACGAGCCAGCCCGAATGGTACGCCTATTCGGCTGGCTGGCTGGCTTTCGGATTGGCCCTGCTCGCCTACGGGCTGCTGCGCCAATCCCTGGCCGCCCGCCTCGCCTCGGCAGCCCTTGTCGGGCTCTCGACGCTGAAGGTTTTCCTGTTCGATCTCTCCGGGCTCGACGGGCCGCTGCGGGCGCTGTCCTTCCTGGGGCTCGGCGCGGTCCTGATCGGGATTGGGCTGGTCTACCAGCGCTTCGTGTTCGCACCGGCGCGGGCGGGTTAAGGCTCAGAAAAAAATCGGCCGCGCACTCGCCGTGTGCTCGACCAGCACCGCGCCCGTCGTCGGATCAACCTCCTTCAGCACCGCGTCGTAGCCCCAGAGGTCGGCGAGATGCTGGAGGACGCGGCGGGCGTCGTCCTTCTGCAGGGTGATGCGGTTCAGGGCCTTGTGGTGGACGATGAGCCGGCGGTCGCCTTCGAGATCGACATCGACCACCTCGATGTCCGGATCGAGCCAGGCCACGTCGTATTGCCGGGCGAAGGAGCGGCGCATCTTGCGGTAGCCGCGCTCGTCGTGGATCGCCTCGACGCGCAAGTCCGGCTCGTCGGGATCGTCGACGACGTGGAACAGGCGCATGTCACGCATCAGCTTCGGCGAGAGGAACTGTGCGATGAAGCTCTCGTCGCGGTAGTTCTCCCAGCAATTGCGCAGGACGGCCATGGCATCGCCAGTGCCGGCGATATCGGGGAACCAGGCGCGATCCTCCTCGGTCGGGTTCTCCACGATGCGCTGGATGTCCTGCATCATCGCGAAGCCGAGCGCGTAGGGGTTGTGGCCGCTGAAGGAGCGGTCGTCGAAATTCGGCTGGCGGATGACGTTGGTGTGCGAGGTCAGGAACTCGAGATAGGCCGCATCGCCGATCAGTCCCTTCTCGGAGAGGGCGTTCATGATCCGGTAGTGGCAATAGGTGGCGCAGCCCTCGTTCATCACCTTGGTCTGGCGCTGCGGGTAGAAGTACTGCGCGACGAGGCGGACGATGCGCAGGATCTCGCGCTGCCATGGACGCAGGCGCGGGGCGACCTTCTCCAGGAAATAGAGGATGTTCTCCTGCGGCAGCTCCAGCAGCGCCCGGCGGCGGTCGAGCGCCGGGTCGCCCTTGGCGGCATCGGCCTTGGCCGGCAGGGTCCGCCAGAGATCGTTGAAGATCTGCTCGCCGTGCTCCTGGCGCTCGCGCTCGCGGCGCTGCTCGGAGGCAAGGTCCGGCCGCTTCTTGCGCGGGTAGCGGTGCACGCCCTGGCTCATCAGGGCATGGGCTGCGTCCAGCACCTGCTCGACGGCCGTATGCCCGTAGCGCTCTTCGCAACGCGAGATGTAGGCCTTGGCGAAATCCAGATAGTCGAGGATGCCTTCCGCATCCGTCCACTGCCGGAAGAGATAATTGTTCTTGAAGAAGTGGTTATGGCCGAAGGCGGCATGGGCGATGACGAGCGTCTGCATCGTCGCCGAGTTCTCCTCCATCACGTAGGAGATGCACGGGTCCGAGTTGATGACGATCTCGTAGGCCAGCCCCATATGGCCGCGCCGATAGCTCGCCTCCTGCTGGGCGAAATGCTTGCCGAAGGACCAGTGCTTGTAGAACAGAGGCATGCCGATCGAGGCATAGGCATCGAGCATCTGCTCGGTCGTGATGATCTCGATCTGGTTCGGGTACCAGGACAGGCCGAGCGCCGCGGCCTCGACCTCGCAGGCATCGTGGATGCGGCGGATGGTGTCGAAATCCCAATCGTTGCCGGTGAAGAGCGGCTCGGCCGCCTTCGCGATCGGCTTGGATGTCTTGGACATCAGCCCTGCGGTCATTCTCGACCTTCCTCTCAGGCTTCTGCGCTCTGGCGCGCATCCTTCGGGCCGAACAGCTCGCGAAAAACCGGATAGATGTCGCGCCGGTGGTTGACCTTGCGCATGGCGAGCGGCTCGCCCGACTTGGCGAGCGCCTCGTAGGTCCGCCACAGGGTGGTGCGGTGCTCGACGAAGCCGGCGCGCGGGCCGTTCTCGTCGCCAACCTCCAGATAGGCGAAGTGCTGGCAGGCCGGCAGGATGTGGGCGCGCAGCAACTCCGTGGAGGTCGGGCCATCCGAGGAGACGTTGTCGCCGTCCGAGGCCTGAGCGGCGTAGATGTTCCAGTCGTTCGGGTCGTAGCGCTCGGTGATCACGCGCTTCATCTCGACGAGCGCCGAAGACACCAGCGTGCCGCCGGTCTCGCGCGAGCCGAAGAAGGTCTCCTCGTCGACCTCAGTCGCCTTGTCCGTATGCCGGATGAAGACGATTTCGACGTGCTTGTAGCGGCGCGTCAGGAAGATGTGCAACAGGATATAGAACCTCTTGGCAAGGTCCTTCATGTGCTCGGTCATCGAGCCGGACACGTCCATCAGGCAGAACATCACGGCCTGCGCGATCGGGCGCGGATAGGGCTCGAAGCGGCGGAAGCGCAGGTCGAGCGGGTCCACATAGGGGATGCGCTTCGAGCGCTCGCGCAAGGCTTCGAGCTTGAGCTTGAGTTCCGGCAGGATCGGATCGAACTCGCTGACTTCGGCGATCTGTGCTTCGAGCGCCGCGAATTCCTCCAGCTTGGGGCGCTTGAGGGCGATCCGCCGTGACATCGAGTTGCGGAGCGTGCGCGTCAGGGCGAGGTTGGCCGGCGAGCCGCTGACCGTGTAGCCAGCCCTGCGCAGGCCCTCTGTCTCGACGATGGAGAGGCGGCGCTTGGCGAGGTCCGGCAATTCGAGGTCGTCGAGAAAGAGTTCGAGGAACTCGTCACGGGTCAGCGCGAAGTGGAAGGCGTCTTCCGAGTTCTCGCCGCCGTCGCCGCCCTCGCCAGCCCCCCCGGCCCCGCCGCCGCCCGGCGGCCGCTCGATGCGGTCGCCCTCGACGTAGGTCTTGTTGCCGGGGATGATGTAGTCCTGCAGGCCCGTGCCGGGCTGGCGGCTGAAACGCGGCTCCCGCACGCCATCGGCCGGCACCGAGATCCGGCCATCCTTGCCAAGATCCCTGATGTCCTTCTCGCGGGCGGACTCCCGTACCGCGCGTTGGGCCATGTCCTTGACGCGACGCAAGAAGCGCTGTCGGTTCGGGAGGCTCTTGCCCCCAGGGTTGAGCCGGCGGTCGACGATGTGCATCGGGTCTCGCTAGGTGCCTCGTCCTCGTGCCTTTCCGGTAGGAAACCCGGACAACCGTTCGAAAGTGCGACGGAAGCGGCGGGGCGTCGCGGCCGAGACGACCGCTCTAACCCGCCTGCTTCACCCGCATGTACCATTCCACGAGCCGCCGGACCTGACGCTCCGTGTAGCCACGGGCTGTCATGCGCTCGACGAACTCGCCGTGCTTCTTCTCCGTCTCGCCGTCCTTCTTGGAGCCGAAGGAGATCACCGGGAGCAGCTCTTCCACCTGGGAGAACATGCGCCGCTCGATGACCTCGCGCAGTTTTTCGTAACTCGTCCAGGATGGGTTGTGCCCGCCGTGCTGCGCGCGGGACCGGAGCGCGAATTTGACGACCTCGTTCCGAAAATCCTTCGGATTGGCGATGCCTGCCGGCTTCTCGACCTTGGTGAGTTCCTGGTTCAGGAGCTCACGGTTGAGGAGCTGCCCGGTCTCGGTGTCCTTGAAGTCCTGATCCTCGATCCAGGCATCGGCGTAGTCGATGTAACGGTCGAACAGGTTCTGTCCGTAATCGTGGTAGCTCTCGAGATAGGCCTTCTGGATCTCGTGACCGATGAACTCGGCGTAGCGCGGCGCGAGTTCGGTCTTGATGAACTCCATATAGCGCTTCTCGGTCTCAGGCGGCAGTTGCTCGCGCTTGATCGCCTGTTCCAGCACGTACATCAGGTGTACCGGATCGGCCGAGACCTCGGTCGTGTCGTGGTTGAAGGTCGCGGCAAGCACCTTGAACGCGAAGCGGGTCGAGATCCCGTCCATGCCCTCGTCGACGCCGGCCGTGTCCTTGTATTCCTGCATCGAGCGGGCGCGGGGATCGACTTCGCGCAGGGACTCGCCGTCATAGACGCGCATCTTCGAGAACAGGTTGGAATTGGCGTGCTCGCGAAGGCGCGAGAGCACCGAGAAGCGGGCGAGCATCTCGAAGGTGCCGGGAGCGCAGGCAGCCTCCGACAGCTCGGAGCGCGAGATCAGCTTCTCGTAGATGCGCTGCTCTTCCTGGACACGCAGGCAATACGGGACCTTGATCACGTAGATGCGGTCGATGAAGGCCTCGTTGTTCTTGTTCGTCTTGAACGACTGCCACTCGGCCTCGTTCGAGTGTGCGAGGATCACGCCGGTGAAGGGGATCGCGCCGATATTCTCGGTGCCGACATAGTTGCCCTCCTGCGTCGCCGTGAGCAGGGGATGCAGCATCTTGATCGGCGCCTTGAACATCTCGACGAATTCGAGAATGCCCTGGTTGGCCCGGTTCAGGCCGCCCGAGTAGCTGTAGGCATCCGGATCGGACTGGGAGAGCGTCTCCAGCCGACGGATATCGACCTTGCCGACGAGCGAGGAAATGTCCTGGTTGTTCTCGTCGCCCGGCTCGGTCTTGGCGATGGCGATCTGGCGCAAGCGCGACGGGCGCACCTTGATCACCTTGAAGCGCGAGATATCGCCGTCGAACTCGTCGAGGCGCTTGAGTGCCCAGGGGCTCATCAAACCGGTGAGACGGCGGCGCGGGATGCCGAAGCGCTCCTCGATCTCCCTGCCCATGGTCTCGGGGTCGAACAGCCCGAGCGGGCTCTCGAAGACAGGTGAGACCTCGTCTCCAGCCTTGAGCACGTAGATCGGATGGACTTCCATGAGCGCCTTCAGGCGCTCTGCAAGGGACGACTTGCCGCCGCCGACGGGGCCGAGCAGGTAGAGGATCTGCTTGCGCTCTTCGAGGCCCTGCGCCGCGTGGCGGAAGAACGAGACGATGCGCTCGATCGTCTCCTCCATGCCGTAGAATTCAGCAAAAGCCGGGTAGATCCGGATCGTCCGGTTCATGAAGATCCGGCCCAGGCGCGGGTCCCGCGCCGTATCGACCATCTCCGGCTTGCCGATCGCGTCGAGGATCCTCTCGGCCGCGCTGGCATACATCAGCGGCTCGTCGCGGCAGGCCTCCAGGAATTCGGAGAGCGACATCTCCGTGTCCCGGCGTGCCTCGTACCCCCGGGCAAAGCTCTGGAACAGATCGCTCGTCGAGTGCGTCGGCATTCGGACACCCCCATCAAACTCAGGACAGCTTCATCCTGTCCTGCCCCGGATGCAACGGACATTATCGGTTTTGTCGCACTGCCCACATCACGCTGTCCGGGCGTGTGAAACAGGTAACACTCTTGCAGGTATGCAGCAGTTCTCGTCCTCAGCCAGGCCCGTTATAGGCTTGGCCGAGTCGAGGGCGCTTGGCATGGCGCCAGAATGCTTAGTGCAACGCAATAATGATGCCGAAGAAAGGAAGGCGATCCTCCGGTTCAGAGATCGGAGAGGTCCTTGTCGTCCTTCTTGTCATCTTTCTTGGCATCCGATTTCTTTTCGTCGGACTTCGTCTCGTTGGATTTCTTGTCCTCGGCCTTGGCGGCTTCGACGGTGATGCGGATATCCTGCCGTTCCACCACGCCATCTGCCGTCTTCAGGTCGACCAAGACCTGGTCGGTGCCGGTGAAATCATTCTTGCTTTTGTAAAACACCGCCACGGCCTGAGCTTCCTTGCTCGGGCAGCGATAGCTCGACGGCGTTTTCAACTTGCCGCTCTTGGTCTGGAGCTGGCCATTCTTCGGCGCGGTCACGATCTTGATCTCCGGCAGTGGGCCGGTGGAGCAATCCTTTTTCAAGTTCGGGCTGATGACCAGACGCTTGACCTTACCGGGGGCGACGGTTTCGCTACGGGTCGTCACGGTCTGGGCATGGACCGGCGCGGCGCAGGCGAGGCCGGCAGCCAGGGCCGCGGCGAGAGGACGGGCAGCGATCATGCAGATTCCTCCGCGTCTCCGCGCCCGCCGGACCATCCGAGGGGCGACAGGGACTGTGAGACCTTGTCGATGTGGGGATACCGAAGGGCGGCGTCGAGGATCTAGCGCCAGGGTTCAATGCTGCAGCGCAGCAGCGACCGCTCCGGTTACACGGGCGATCTGCGCCGCGTCGAAATCCTGTCCGAGGGCCGCTACCAGGTGCCGCTCGATCCGCTCGCGTTCGCCGAGATCGGCGATCGGCGTGACGGGGATGTCCTTCTCTTTGAGATTGCAGGCCTTTCGAATAACCTCGGCGGCGGCGAGAAGCTGCTCGCGGTCGGCCGGCCCCATCTCCCAGAGGGGATGACGCAGCCGGCTGATGACGCGACGGGCGTCGCGATACTCTCGGTCGACCGTGGTCAGCGCCTCGATCTGGCTCACCAAGAACATCAGCTCGAGCATCTCGGAGGCCGCATCCGGCGCAGCGCGCACAATCCGCAGGACGCGAGCGATCAGCTCTTGGGTTGGCGATCTTGGTCGGCGGGTTTCGGCCATGGCGCCTCAACGCCGTGCCAGCCTCAAAGGTTCGCGCGACGGCGAACTGCGATCACAGGCCAGGCCGCAGCGAGGCCAGGGCCTCACGACAGGCGCGGAGTTCGCTCAACACGTCATGCAGCACGGAATCGACATCAGTCGTTGAGGCCGCGGCGACGGGCTCACCGTCGGGCTCGCGATCCTGAAGCGAGGGCTGGCCGGCCTCGGCCTCCCCGCGACCGATCGCTTGGACGAAGCGAACGCCGTTCTCCTTCAGAACACGCTGGGCGCCCTTGATGGTGTAGCCCTGCCCATAGAGCAGGCGCTGGATCCCCTTGATGAGATCGATGTCGTCGGGTCGGTAGTAGCGGCGGCCGCCGGCACGCTTCAGCGGCCGGACTGGCGCAAAGCGGCTTTCCCAGAAGCGGAGGACATGCTGCGGAACACCGAGTTCGTCCGCCACTTCGCTGATCGTGCGGAAGGCCCCGGGCCGCTTCTCGGACCTGTCGGAATCCTGATCGCTATCGACAAGAACCGCGAGCGCCATGGTCTCTCCTCACCGGGTCGCGCGCACGATGCCACGTCGGTGGAGAGACGATCAATCGTCGTCGTGCTCTTCGACGCCGTTCATCCCGTTGATGCGGGCCTTCAGCACGTTCGAGGGCTTGAACACCATGACCTGACGCGGCTCGATCTCCACCTCGACACCGGTCTTCGGGTTGCGGCCGACGCGCTTGCCCTTCGAACGCACGAGGAAGGAGCCGAACGAGGACAGCTTGACCGTCTTGCCCTCGGACAGCGTGTTGCAGATCTCGGCGAGCACGGTCTCGACCAGCGCGGCGGACTCCGCACGGGAGAGGCCGACCTGCTGATAGACGGCCTCGCTCAAATCGGCGCGTGTGACCGTCTTTCCCGTCATGATTTCCCCCTCCGGGCGATTCGTCGTTTGTGGCGTATGTTTATGATCGCTAACGCTAATCCGCCGACTGGGCCCGGTCAACCGACGCTTTTTGCTGGACTGGCTCTGGACTGCGACAAGCCGATCACCAGCGGATCAACGCGGCTCCCCAGGTAAAGCCGCCGCCGATCGCCTCGATCATCACGAGATCCCCGTCGCGGATGCGGCCGTCCTTGCGCGCCGCGTCCAGGGCGAGAGGGATCGATGCCGCGGACGTGTTGCCGTGCCGATCGACGGTCAGCACCACCTTCTCGCGGGCGATCCCGAGCTTGTCCGCGGACGCCTCGATGATACGGCGATTGGCCTGGTGAGGCACGAACCAGTTCAGCTCTTCGGCTATCGTTCCCGATAATGTGAACGCGTCGGCGATCACATCCGTGACGGAGCCGACGGCGAAACGGAAGACTTCCCTGCCCTCCATGCGCAGCTTGCCGACGGTACCGGTCGAGCCGGGCCCGCCGTCGACATAGAGTTTGGAGCGGTGGCGGCCGTCCGAGCGCAGGCAGCTCGAGAGCACGCCGCGGTCCGCCTTGCTGCCCTCGCCTTCGCGTGCCTCCAGAACGATGGCACCGGCGCCGTCGCCGAACAGGACGCAGGTGGTGCGGTCCTCCCAGTCGACGATCCGCGAGAAAGTCTCGGCCCCAATGACCAGCGCGCGCTTGGCGGACCCGGTCCGGATGAGGCTGTCCGCCGTCGCCACCGCGTAGACGAAGCCCGCGCAGACGGCCTGTTGATCGAAGGCGAAGCCGGTCTCAACACCGAGCGCCGCCTGGATCTGCGTCGCGGTCGAGGGGAAGGTGTAATCCGGCGTCGAGGTGGCACAGATCACGAGGTCGATGTCGGCGCCGGATAGGCCGGCATCCTCCAGCGCGGCGCGGGCCGCACGGGTGCCGAGCACGGCCGTCGTCTCGTCGGCCGCCGCGATGTGGCGCTGGCGAATTCCGGTGCGCTGCACGATCCACTCGTCGGATGTCTCCATCCGCTCCGAGAGATCGGCATTGGTCACGACATTGGCTGGCAGGTGGGAGCCGCAGCCGACCACCACGGAACGCAGGGTCGTCATCGGGTAAGTCCTTCCTGCAGGGTACGCATCATACCGGCGCCACCGCTGGCGTGTGTTCCAGCATCTCTCGCGTCGTGCGCATGAGGTCGTAACGAGCCATGTCGTGCGCGAGGTCCACGGCGGCCGCGAAACCGTGCGCATCCTCGGAGCCGTGGCTCTTGATGACGATGCCCTCCAGGCCGAGGAACACGCCCCCATTGGCCCGGCTCGGGTTCATCTTCTCGCGCAAGGCCCCGAAGGCGGAGCGGGCGAAGAGATAGCCGATCTTGGCCGACAGCGTTCGGCTCATCACCGAGCGCAGGTAGCTGCCGATCTGCTTGGCCGTCCCTTCCGCCGTCTTCAGGGCGATGTTGCCGGTGAAGCCCTCGGTCACCACGACGTCGGTGGTGCCCTTGCCGAGGTCAGTGCCCTCGACGAAGCCGTGATACGAGAAGTTCGACAACTCGGTCTCGCGAAGCAGGCGCGCCGCCTCCTTCACCGCCTCGTTGCCCTTCATTTCCTCGGTGCCGACATTGAGCAGGCCCACGGTGGGCGTCTCGATATCAAGGACGATGCGGGCCATGGCCGAGCCCATCACCGCCATCTCGACGAGATGCTCGGCATCCGTTCCGATGGTGGCGCCGACATCGAGCACCACGCTCTCGCCGCGAACGGTCGGCCACAGGCAGGCGATGGCGGGACGCTCGATGCCGGCCATGGTTTTCAGGCAGATCTTCGACATCGCCATCAGCGCGCCGGTATTGCCGGCGGAGACGGCAGCCTGAGCCTCGCCGTCCTTCACCGCCTGGATCGCGCGCCACATCGACGACTTGCCCCGGCCGGTACGTACCGCCTGGCTCGGCTTCTCGTCCATGGCGATGGAAACGGAGGTGTGACGGATCTCGACGGCGCCCTTGAGCCGCGGCTCGGCCTCGACGAGCGGGCGCACCACAGCCTCGTCGCCGAACATCAGGAAGGTGGTCTCGGGATGCCGTTCACGGGCGATGGCTGCACCGGGCACGACGGTCGAGGGTCCGTGGTCGCCACCCATGGCGTCGAGCGAGATGCAAACGCGGTTCGACATCTGTCCTGAGATCAACGCCTGTCGCGGAGGGCTCCCTCGCGAGAAGGCGATGGAGAGAAACGTAAGGGCGACTGAGATGCGCCAGCCGCGCGGAAAATACCGATCGAGGGCCCGGGGGCAAACGAATTCTGGCGATGCCGGTCTGCCGGCCGTCAGTCGTCGTTGACTGGCCGCGCCTTGAGGACCGCAAAGGGACTCTCGTCCTCGCCCACCGTGACCGTCTCGAACACCGCCCCGGGAATGCGCGGAAAGGGATCGAGGCCGAGCGCCAGGTATTCCGCGGTGAGCGCGCCGAAATCGATCCGCCCGTTCACGATCGGATCGGGCACGTCGACGGACTCGGGATCGGCACCGAGGAACTCGGCACCGTCGGAGTAGTCGACCTCGACCTCCGAGGTCAGCGGCGCATCGAAAGGCTCTAGCGTCACCGTACAGATCTGCGTGACCACGGCCTCGACCATGCCGACGACGCTGAGCCGTGCCAGCGTGCCGGTGAGCTGAAACGTCCCCTTGAGATCGCGGATCGCCGGAATCTTGAAATCCTCAGCCAGGGCGACGCATTCCTCGGGCGTCGCCTCGACCGTGACGGTGGCCGGGCGTGCGCCGACGAGACGATCGACCCGGGTCGGGCGGCTCAGCGGACCGATGGAGGCTTTCGTCACGGCTCTGCTCCTGTGGCTGTCTTCACATCCTCCGGCGGAGGGAAGAGCGGCCCCTCCCCCAGGAGATCGTCGAGGCTTGCCCTCGCCAGCCGGGCGTCGGCGGCGATCACGTAATCGGCGAGCGGGCCGGCCTGCCCGCCATCGACATCCCCGAGCACGTTGCGCCCGAGCGCCACGGCGAGAGCGGTCCGGTCGCCGGCATCGAGCGCGGCATCGTAGCCGCTGGCCCGGCCGTAGAAGGCCTGCGCCAGCTTCTTCATGCGCTTGGGCACGCCGACATCGCCGACGCCGAGTTCGCGAAGGCTGGCGTCGAATTGGGCGAAGACAGCGTTGATCAGGTCCTGCGCCACATCCTCGGCAGGTGGCGGCAATTGCTTGAGGCGGCGCATCGCCAGGTAGACGTGCAGGCACACGGCCTCGAAGCGTCCTTCCACGGTGTCGGGAACCTGCAGGCGTTGGTAGAGGCCAGGAGCCCGCGCAGCCCGGTCGATGCGCAGGTGCAAGCCGGCGACGAGGCGTTTGCGCGACTCCGCGCGGCGAAAGAAACCCAGGATCATCCGATCCACCGGAAGGAAATTGCTTGCGGCCAAGCTTGCCTTGTCAAAGCCATAACCCCGCGGTACGGCAACCCCTGTTCCAGGTGCAAGCCCGAAGAGCGCGAGAGAAATCGTGCCGCGGGCTCTCCGGTCAGGGATAAAGGGGCCTCGATGTCGCGCCGTCTCGTCTCGTCGCTTGCGCGCGCAAGCGTGCTCGCTCTCCTGGGCGCCGGCCTGTCCGGCTGCATCGGCGAGGAGATCCGCCACGGCTACGTCATCGATCAGGCCGCGCTCGCCACGGTGAAGCCCGGCATGAGCGCCGAGCAGGTGCTGCAGATCCTCGGCTCGCCCTCCACGGTGTCCACGGTCGGCAACAAGAGCTGGTACTACATCTCGCAGACCTCGAGCCGCACCGTGCTGTTCATGGGCGAGAGCGTCCAGGACCAGAAGGTCACGGCGGTCTATTTCAACAGCGGCTTCAAGGTCGAACGCGTCGCGCTCTACGGCCTGCAGGACGGCCGCGTGTTCGACTTCATCGAACGCAAGACCCCATCGAGCGGCGCCGATCGCGCCTTCCTTGGTCAGCTCTTCCGCGGCCTGACCCGCTACGAGCCCTTCGGCTCCGGCTCCGGCACATCGATCGTGCCCGGCGCCAACCGCGGTCAGTAAGACGAGCGGGGCGGCTGGCCGCCCCCTTATCCGTCGCACTTCGCTCAAACCGCGATTGACGATGGCGAGCCGCGTCATCGCTGCGTGAGAAACGTCCTGATCTGCGCGGGCGCCTCGAACACCGCTACCGGCCGGCGTGCGGCGAGCGCATCGGCCCGGGTATAACCCCAGGACACGGCGGCGTAGGCGCAGCCCGCCGCCTCGGCGGCATCGCAATCGCGGATCTCATCACCGATGGCGAGAGTCTGCGGCGCCGGGATACCGGCCGCTTTCATCACTGTGCGCAGCCGCTTGGCCTTGCCGAAGACCGATGCACCGCAGGCATAGTGCTGGAAACGGGCAGCGAGTGCTGGCCCGAGCACGGTGCGGATGTTTCGCTCGGTATTGGAGCTGACCACCGCGAGCGTGAAGCCGTCGATCTGCAACCCGCTCAACATCGCCTCGATGCCAGGAAACAGCCGGATCGAGGCCACGTCGCGCGCGGCAAGCTGGTGCATGTGACGAGAGATGAAGGGAAGCTTCCAGGACGGGATACCGAGATGGCGCATCACGCCGCGGGCATCCATCCCGCGCAGGAGTTCGGCCTCGTGTTCCTCGGCGCGACGGAAGTTGTAGCGGTCGGCCACGCCGTTGATGACGCCCGCGAACCAATCGTAGGTGTCCGCGAGCGTGCCGTCGAAATCGAAGACGACGAGCCGATAGCGTCGCGCAGGCTCGTCGCCTCCCATGGCTTGGTCGATCAGGCCGCCTTGGCCTCTTCGAGCGTCGGATAATCGACGTAGCCTTCCGGTCCCTGGCTATACCAGGTTGCCATCACGTCCTTGTTGAGCGGGGCCCCCTTGGCGAGCCGCTCGGGCAGATCGGGATTGGCGAGATAGGGACGGCCGAAGGCGATGGCGTCGGCTTCCCCGGACTTGACCGCCGCCTCGGCCCGCGCGCCGTCGTAGTCGCAGTTGAGGATGACCGGGCCGCCGAAGGTCTTCTTGATGGTCGGCGCTACCGGTGGAACGGTGGCCTTGCCGAAGGTGCCGTCCGGGCCCGGCTCGCGCAGCTCGATATAGGCGAGGCCGACACGGGCCATCATCTCGGCGGCGAGGCCGAACAGAGCGTGCGGATCGGAATCGTCAACGCCCTGGATCGGGCCGTTCGGCGAGAAGCGAATACCGGTCCGCTCGGGACCGACCACGCCAGCTACCGTCTGCGCGACCTTCGTCACGAGGCGCACGCGGTTCTCGATGGAGCCACCGTAGCGGTCGGTGCGCTTGTTCGCGCCATCGCGGAGAAATTCGTCCAGAAGATATCCGTTGGCCGCGTGGATCTGCACGCCGTCGAAGCCGGCCGCGACCGCGTTCCTGGCCGCGTTCTCGTAGTCCGAGAGCAAACGCGGAATCTCGTCCTCCCGGAGGGCCCGAGCCTCGCCGTAGGGCTTCTTGCCGTCGTAGGTATGAGCGTGATCCGGCGCGGTCCTCACCGAAGACGATACCGGCGGTTCACCGTTGAGAAAGTCGGGATGGACGAGGTAGCCCATGTGCCAGAGCTGGAGCGCGATGCGCCCGCCCTTGTCGTGCACCGCCTTGACGATCGGCTTCCAGGCTTCGACCTGCGCAGAGTTCCAGATGCCGGGCGCGTAGGGCCAGCCAAGGCCTTCCTGGCTGATGCCGGTCGCCTCGCTGATGATCAGGCCTGCACTGGCCCGCTGAGCATAATACTCCGCCATGATCGGCGTCGGCACATGGTCGCGCGTGCTACGACCACGTGTGAGCGGCGCCATGAGGATACGGTTCGGCAGATCGAGATTGCCGAGACGGATCGGGTCGAACAATGAGGGCATGAAAATCCTTGAGAGATTGGTCGGGCGTGGCGCGGCCGAAGCCGGCCGCCAGGTTCGCCACCTATCTCGCTCACATGGGCCATCGGGGCGCCCATGCCAGTGCAGACCGCTCGACTTCGCGGCCACAGAAGCCGTCGCGACGTGTGACAGCGCACCTTCGCCGGCAACCAGGCGGTCGCAGGTGGGCTCAGACGGACGCCACGGCCTTCTCATAGCAGAGGGCAGCGGTGCCATCCTGGTAGTAGTCGTCCTTGGTCGCGTAGTAAGTGTAGCCGTACCGCTCATAGAGCCGGATGGCGCCATGGTTGCCGGTTCGGGCTTCGAGCCGCAGGCGCGTGCAGCCATGCCGACGGGCCTCGGCCTCCGCTGCGTCGAGGAGCAGGCCCCCAAGACCTTGCCCGCTGCGCGACGACGCCACCGCGATCGAGGCGAGACGGGCGATCTTTCCCCCGCGACGGCGCTCCAGGGTCGCAGCGCCTACAAGCACCTCCCCCTCCCCATCCTCGATCACCGCAGCGAGCACGCTCATGGTGGGTGAGCGCAGCGAGTAGCGGATCGAGCGGCGGCTCGCACGCTCATCGACGAAGGAAGCGTTCTCCAGCGCCACCAGGGCATCGAGATCCGCGAGCCCCGCGAGACGAACGCTGGCGGAGAAAGCCGTCGCCGATGGGCCCGAGCGCCCCGCGATTGGGCGGCGCGATGCGAGGGTCTTCGTCATCGATGCTGCGCCAAGGTATTTCGATGTCCTGCTGATCGGCGAAGTCGGTTCCATGGCCCGGCTCGCCCGCCTTGGAAAGAGGCATGAGCCGGACTGAGGCCATTTGGCCACGGGATCGGATTTCGAAGCGAATAACGCGGAGATTGCCCCCTATCTTCGCTTGTGGTGAAGCCACTCTGTCCGTATATGCGCCTTGCCCAATTTCGCACGTGCCTGTGGCCGCGTGTCGGTTGGTGGGCATCCGGTCAACTGCCGGACAGCCGCCAGGGGTCTTAGGATCGATGGTCGTGGGGGTGGATCCCCTGCTTCCGGCAATCCAGGTGGCGACACCGGACCCCGACAACAACCGGCAGCCGGAGGCGAAACCGGCGAACCCCGCTCTCCACGGGGGACGCAGCTTAAAGCAACGACGAACGGGCTTTTTTGGTCTCGTCGGCCCTCCAAAGGCCGCCACCGAAGAGGCTTGTTTCTCCTTGCCCGGCGTGCGGTTGGGGTTCTCCCCACCAATCCACGGCAGCATCCGGGTGCTCTGCGCCCGCTCGCAGGACCGTGTCTCCACAGCACGCCCTCGCGCGCGACGCGCCGCCCCCTGACGCCGGCGATCCGCGAGGATCGTCAGATTTCGACTTCGCGTCCCGTGAATGGGCGCTTGCGAACCTGTGTGGTGGGGACGACCATGACCGATCGCATCCGCGACTACCTGCGCGCACGCCGCGACCTCGGCCTCGACGAGGGTCCGGTGATGGTGCTCGACCTCGATGTCGTGCGCGACAATTTTTCGGCCTTCGCCCGCGCCCTGCCGGACACCCGCGTCTTCTACGCGGTGAAGGCGAACCCGGCGCCGGAGGTGCTGAGCCTGCTCGCCGAGATGGGCTCCTGTTTCGACACCGCCTCGGTGGCCGAGATGCAGATGGTGCTCGCCGCCGGCGCCGCCGCCGACCGGATCTCCTACGGCAACACCATCAAGAAGGAGCGCGATATCGTCCGTGCGCTCAAGCTCGGCGTGCGCCTCTTCGCGATCGACTGCCAGGGCGAGGCGGACAAGATCCTCTCCGCGACAGCGCAGGCCGAGGTGGAGGCCGGCGAGGTCCAGGTCTTCTGCCGCATCCTCTGCGACGGCGCGGGCGCCGACTGGCCGCTCTCGCGCAAGTTCGGCTGCGAGCCCGAAATGGCCGTGAACGTGCTGGAGCATGCGCACCGTGCGGGCCTGCAGGCTTACGGCGTGTCCTTCCATGTCGGCTCGCAGCAGGCCAACACAGAGGCCTGGGACGGGGCGCTCGCCTCCGCCTCAATGATCTTCCGCGAGTGCGCCCTGCGCGGCATCGGCCTCTCGATGGTCAATCTCGGCGGCGGCTTCCCGACCAAGTACCTGAAGCAGGTGCCGGGCGTGGAGACCTATGGCGACGCGATCTTCCGGGCGCTCACCAAGCATTTCGGCAACCAGATCCCCGAGACCATCATCGAGCCCGGCCGCGGCATGGTCGGCAACGCCGGGATGATCGAGGCCGAAGTCGTGCTGGTCTCGAAGAAGTCCGAAGCCGAGGACGAGGTCCGATGGGTCTATCTCGACATCGGCAAGTTCGGCGGGCTCGCCGAGACCATGGACGAGTCGATCCGCTACGCGATCCGCACCGACCATGACGAGGACCGCATGGCCCCCTGCGTCGTCGCCGGGCCGACCTGCGACAGCGTCGACGTGCTCTACGAGAAGAACCACTACCCGTTGCCGGTCTCGCTTGCGATCGGCGACAAGGTCTGGATCGACGGCGCTGGTGCCTACACCACGACCTATGCGGCGGTGGCCTTCAACGGCTTCCCCCCACTCGAGCAGATCGTGATCTGACGATGCGCGGCCGAGGGAACCTTGGCCGCTTCATCGAGTCTTCATCCGCCATCGCGCACAAGACACCCAGTACCCGGACGGCCGGCCGCACGCGGCCGGTGCGAGGGCTGATCTTCCCGGCTGAACGACCCGAGGAGGGGTTGGCCGTGATCCTGATCCGCCACGAAACCGCTTCCGACATCGGCGCTCGCGAGCGCCTGCTCGACACGTGCTTCGGCGAGAGCCGATATGCCAAGACCTCGCAGCGCCTACGCGAGGGCCGCCTGCCGGCTGACGGCCTCAGCTTCACCGCCGAGGATGCCGACGGCCACCTCGTCGGCACCGTGCGCCTCTGGCATGTCGCGACCGGTTGCGGCCGTCCTGCCCTGTTGCTCGGGCCCCTCGCCGTCGATCCGTCGATCCAGGGCTGCGGCCTCGGCAGCGGGCTGATCCAGGCTGCGCTGGGCCGCGCGGAGGCGCTCGGCCACGGCGCCGTGCTGCTCGTCGGCGATGCGCCCTACTACGCCCGCTTCGGCTTCTCCGGCGAGAAGACCGCCAGCCTGTACATGCCAGGACCCTTCGAGCGCGAACGCTTCCTCGGGCTGGAATTGAAGACCGGCGCACTCAGCGGCGCCCGCGGCGTCCTGCGCGGTACCGGCGCCTTCGAACCGATCCCTGTCCATGCGGGCGAGATCGTGGCGGCGGACGCTCGACGACAAGCCGCCTGACGCGACTGCAGATCGATCAATACGATGACGCGCGCCTCCCTCTCACCGCAAGGGCGGCAGGGAAGCTTCCTGGAGGCGCTCAGCCCTTCGCTAGGGTGAGCAGGTCTTCGTCGAGCACGTCCGCATGCGTCCTTAGCGTGCTGTTCGGGCGCAAGACGATCGCCGCTAGCCTGGTCCACCAGGGTAGCGGGCGAGATCTCGCAGTCGCATCTTCGCGCGTTCCGTCTCCGATCATGACGGGACCGAACGCGCGAAGAGCGCATGAATTGCGGCCCGGCGCAGCAATTCAGCTGATCGGACAGCGGCCGGGACCGTTGTAGATGTACGGCTTGCCAAAGTAGTTGAAGCAGCGCTTGCCCCTCACGGGGCCACCGTAGTCACCATATCCGCCGCCGCCATACTCGACCGGCCGATAGACGCCGCCATTTCCGGGACGATGGCCGCAATAGGACCCGCGACAGGGCCTGCCGCCATAGCCGTAGTCGCCTGCATTCTGGTTCCAGCCGCCGGGGCGTCCGCCGCCGTAGCCTCCGCCCTGGTCCCAGCCGCCCGGACGCCCGCCCTGGCCGCCGCCATAACCGCCGCTCTGGTTCCAGCCCCCGGGACGCCCTTGGCCGCCGCCGTATCCACCGCTCTGGTTCCAGCCCCCCGGGCGTCCCTGACTGCCCTGGTTCCAGCCGCCGGGACGTCCCTGACTGCCGCCATAACCACCGCTTTGGTTCCAGTTCCCTGAACTTCCCTGGCTGCTCGGCTTGCTGCTGCCTCCGGGGGTGCCGCCGTAACCGCCGCCCCATTCCGCCTGAGCCGGCACCACGAGCACGAAGCCCGCGACGCCGGCGAGTAAAGGCAGTATCCGATATCTGAGATGCGCAATCATCGCGTCCGATCCTCCATGGAAACAAGCCCTCAATGAGAGGAATTCGCCATTTTTCACATATTTGATTCGCGCGAACTCAGATAATCCTATCACCTAGACAATTTTCACGATACCATCTGGCGGTTACTGGCAATAAATCAGATTCTTATGGCCGAGCTTGGGCTTGCGTATACAGACGTATCAGATGCGAAAACTGATTTCGCCTCTAGATTGCAAATCTTCCGTGAAGATCAATTCGGCCAGCAGACCGACCAGGGAGGGCCGTTGCCGTGCGGATTCCGGTTCTTTTGCGTTGGATGCCGATCAGCCTCCTCGCCCTTCTGATGGCTGGGGCGCCGTCCCCAGTCGGGGCGCAAGGTCTGCGCGGGCAGACGATGCCCGCTCCGATCACGCGAGACTGCCTGTCCCGCTTGATGTTGGAGACCAGGTCACAGGCCTGTCCGGCCGATTTCAGGGCCTACTACGCTGAACGGATGGGCATGACGACGAGCGACGGCGGTGGCTCGCCTTATGTCGACGGGCGCTCGCATTGGAGGCCCCGTCCCTGGCAGCGTCCCTGGAACCGCCCGTGGCATCGCCCGGGATAGCAGGCGAAGGGCTCTTCGAATAACCGGTTTATCTGCGACAGCAACTGCCCGTATCCGAGCGGTTCGGGACAGCAGGAATCCTGCATTCAGAAGTGCCTGTCCCGACTCAGTGGCCGCTGAAACCAATGTTGCCGATAGCGATCGGAACCAGGAGCCGGATCAGCATTCATCCGGCCGGTTGTCGCCTGCGCGTCCTGCTAGAGACGGCCTCGCCAGAGCCTGTCCGGTAAGCGGCTGAAGCCTGGCCTCCCGATTAATCGGCCTATCTTGAACAGGACGGCACCGGGGTGAGCGATACCGGCGGTGCCAGCAGCTCGTCATTGTCCCTTGCGGCTCGAGCGAAACTCGCCGGTGAAGCGGACGAACGCAGCCACAAGGCTGAGGAAGCCGGGGTCGAGATCGCGCGTTTCGACCTCGGGGCGTATTTCCTTCGCGGTCATGAGACTAAGCATGGGCTCTCCTTCAGATGAGGCGCCGGGACCACTCCGCGGCACGTCTGTGTTGCTGTGCAATGTATTTGCGCCGATGAGCGGCGGCAGGGTGATCAACTCAGTTCGGCCTTGCACCGAAGTCATGACACCAGGAATGCAGCGTCATACTTCTGCAAGATTGTCATGACGCATGTGGTTGACCCAGAGGAGAACAGGCGTCATCCGCACGTCATTTCCCGGAAGCAAGGCATCCCTGTCAGCGACAGGCGATCCAGCGAGGAGTGACCGCGCCGTGACAAATGGCACACCAACCGAATGGCCGGTCTACGGCCGCATCACCGGCCCCATCGTGATGATTGGGTTCGGCTCCATCGGCCGCGGCACCCTGCCGATGATCGAGCGCCATTTCGAGTACGACAAGAGCCGCTTCGTGGTCATCGCGCCGGACGACGAGAACCGGCATCTTCTCGACGAGCGCGGCATTCGCTTCATTCAGGAAGCCCTGACTCCCGCCAACTACAAGCAGATCCTCGAACCGTTGCTGACCGCCGGCGGCGGCCAGGGCTTCTGCGTGAACCTGTCCTGCGATACCGGCTCGCGCGACATCATGGAGTTCTGCTCCAGCCTCAACGCTCTCTACATCGACACCGTCAACGAGCCCTGGCTCGGCTTCTATTTCGACGACAGCAAGGGACCCGGCGAGCGTTCGAACTACGCGCTGCGGGAAATGACGCTCGACGCCAAACGCGCCCGCGCGCCGGGCTCGCCGACCGCGGTGTCCTGTTGCGGTGCCAATCCTGGCATGGCCTCCTGGCTCGCCAAGCGCGCTTTGACGAACCTTGCCGCCGACATGCGTCTCAACGCGACGCAGCCGACGACCCGCGAGGAGTGGGCAGCCCTGATGCAGCGCGTCGGTGTGAAGGGGATCCACATCGCAGAGCGCGACACGCAGCGCTCGCGCAATCCCAAGCCGCCGGGCGTCTTCGTCAACACCTGGTCGGTGGAAGGCTTCATCTCCGAGGGTCTGCAGCCGTCAGAGCTCGGCTGGGGCACGCACGAGAAGTGGATGCCGGAAAACGCCCGGACCCACGAGACCGGATCCCAAGCGGCGATCTACCTGATGCAGCCGGGCGCGGAGACAAAGGTTCGGACCTGGTGCCCGACGCCTGGCCCGCAATACGGGTTCCTGGTGACGCACAACGAGTCGATCTCGATCGCGGACTACTTCACCGTGCGCGACGAGAGCGGTAAGGTCATCTACCGGCCGACCTGTCACTACGCCTATCATCCGCCGAACGATGCGGTGCTCTCGCTGCACGAGATGTTCGGCAACGCCGGACGCCCGCAGACCGAGCATCATATTCTCGAAGAGAGCGAGATCGTCGACGGCGTCGATGAACTCGGCGTGCTGCTCTACGGCCACGAGAAGGGCGCATACTGGTTCGGCTCGCAGCTCGACATCGAGGAGACGCGGGCGCTGGCTCCCTACCAGAGCGCGACCGGCCTTCAGGTAACCTCCGCCGTCCTCGCCGGCATGGTCTGGGCACTGGAGAACCCACGCGCCGGAATCGTCGAGGTCGAGGAGATGGACGTCGACCGCTGCCTCGAAATCCAGCTTCCCTATCTCGGTCCGGTCAAGGGCTACTACACCGACTGGACGCCGCTCGACGGCCGTCCTGGCCTCTTCCCGGACGACATCGACACGAGCGATCCCTGGCAGTTCCGCAACATCCTCGTTCGCGGCTGAAGTCGGCCTCGGCCACCTGTTGATGGCGGCCGGCCCCAAAGCCGGGCGGATCAGATCTCGCCCGGCTCATCTCCGACGCGCTGCCCGATAAAGGCGCGGGTCTCCTGCAATACTTGCTGCGCAAGCGCGGGATCGTCGCTCATTCGGGCGAGGATCATCGCCCCCACCATCGCGGCCCAGCTCCCGATCGCTGCCTGCCGGGCCGTCGCGTTCCTCTCGCCACCAGCGCCCTCGCCGAGCCGCGCGATCTGCAGCCGCAGCCCTTCCGTCATCGCCGCGCGTGCCTGGGGCGATTGCCGCCCTGCATCCGTTCCGAGCGCCGCGACGGGGCATCCCCCGGCGCAGTCGGCCATATGCTCGGGCGTGAGATAGCGGTCGGCGTAGGCTTCGAGCGTCACCGGCTTGGGGACTGGCGCGACTACCAGGTCCTCAAGCGCTGCGGCGATCAGCTCATCCTTCGAGCCGAAGTAGCCGTAGAAGCCGCCATGGGTGAGGCCGGCAGCCTTCATCACCTCGGCCACCGTTACGGCGCCGAAGCCGCGTTCACGAAACAGGCGGCCGGCGGCCTCTAGGATGCGGCGGCGGTTCTCGGCCACCTGCTCGCGGCTGACTCTCATGTGCGCAACCTCACCTAAAACGAGCGCGAGCCCGCTTGCCCTTAATCATGATGGCCGTCATGTTTGTGATACATGATGTCGATCATGTTTATGAGCTAGGAACCCGATCATGGCCAGCAAGCCCACCGTCCTCATCACAGGTGCGTCCTCCGGCATCGGCGCCGTCTACGCCGACCGCTTCGCCAGGCGCGGCCACGACCTCGTCCTTGTCGCTCGCAATGCCGAACGTCTTGAAAGCGTCGCCAGCCGCCTGCGTGCCGAGACTGATGTCACGGTTGACATCATTCAGGCCGACGTCACCGCCGCTGCCGACATCGCCCGCATCGAGGAGCGCCTTCGAGAAGACGAGCGGATCGGCATTCTCGTGAACAATGCCGGTGCGGCTCTCCCCGGCAGCTTCGTGGAGCAGAATGCTGCGCAGGCGGCCGACCTGATTGCCCTCAACGTCACGGCGCCAACGCGTTTGGCCGCGGCGGTCGCGCCGCGCTTTGCCCGCGCCGGCTCTGGCGCGATCGTGAACATTGGCTCGGTGGTCGGGCTTGCCCCCGAACTCGGCCTGACGGTCTACGGTGCCACCAAGGCGTTCGTGCAGTTCCTCAGCCAGGGACTCGCCCAGGAGCTCGGCCCGAAGGGCGTCTATGTCCAGGCCGTGCTGCCTGCCGTCACGCGCACCGAAATCTGGGAGCGTTCCGGTCGTGACGTGAATGCCATGCCAGCGGTCATGGAAACCGCCGAGCTTGTCGACGCGGCCCTCGTCGGCTTCGACCGGCGCGAGGCGGTGACAATCCCCCCGCTTCCGGATGCAGGCCAGTGGGATGCGCTGGAGGCCGCGCGGCGCGCGATGCTCCCAAATTATCGGCAGGTTCACGCCGCCGCGCGATATCGAGCCGTGGCCTGAGCGGGTTCTGCTTCGAACCGGCGCAGCTGGAGTTGGGTTGGGGGCTGGACGCTCCCGTCACAGTGGAGGAACTTGGCGAACGACTTGCCGTCGCCGGGTTCCACGGTGATGCAGCTTCCAGACACAAACGTCGCGGGTCCCCAGCCTTGCCCCATCTCGAAGATTTCTACGCCAACAAGCTGCGCGGCTCGCTCGGGCTGACCGACGCGGAATCTGTGCTCGACCTGCGCGGCACGGCTTGGACCAAGGCCGAAGCCTCCCTCAACGACATGCTCGAACGCAGCCGCTTCGCGAAGGGCAAGACCGTGGCCGTGCGCCTCGAGCCCCCGCCGGAAGGCGGTGGGGAGACGCTGTTCCAGCCCGTCGGCCGCCTGCTGCTCGATGCCAAACGCCGCGGCTGGGTCGACCGCCTGCAGACGCTTCCGGCCGAGGACGGTCTCGGATTCTACATCGCGCTGGCGGGAAAGCCCGACAAGGGCGCCTGACGGGCCGCGCCTTCAAGCTGCCGAGTTGCGGGCGAGTGCCGCCAGCCCATCCGGCGACGCTTGCGCCGGTCGCCAGCCAAGCGCCGCCAGCTCATCCGAGCGTGCGATGAGGGAGCCGGACAGCCGATCGAAGATCTCCCCGCGCCCCGTCATCCGGCAGACGAGTCCGACCAGCGGTGTCGGCACTGGAACCAGGCCGGCACGGCGCCCGAGCCCCGAGCGCAGGGCTGACAGCATCTCCGGCAGGCTTAGCGGATCGGGATCGGCGACGATGAGCGGGCGATCGAGCGGCCCTGCCGCCTGCAGCACGGTCGCTACCGCGGTGGACAGGCTTTCCACCGACACCAGGGAGCGCCGGCCGGACAGACTCGCCAGCGGCAGGGGGTAGGGAGACCGGGCGAGGCTGAGCAAAGCCGCCATGTTGCCCTTCACGCCGGCGCCGTAGACCAGCGCAGGGCGCAGTGCGACCCAATCGAGGCCGGTCTGCGCAAGGGCTTGTTCGGCCGCAAGTTTGGAGCGGCCATAGGCATCGGTAGGCTCTGGGGCATCCGTCTCGGCAATCGGTTCCGGCGCGCTCGGCCCGGTCTGCGCCCGGACCGAAGACAGGAACACGAAACGCCGGACCCTGGCGCGGTGCGCCGCCTCGGCGAGGCGGCGCGTCGCCTCGGTGTTCGAGCTGCGAAAGTCGTCCTCCGGCGCACCCGACATGGCCTGGGCGAGACCGGCCGAATGCACCACGGCATCCACGCCGGAGAGCCCAGCCGCCATATTGATCGGCCGGGCGAGATCGCCGACCACGGCGCTGCTCGCCCCTTCCGGCACCTCGACCGGGCGGCGCAGAAGGACGCGGACGCGATAGCCGCGCGCCGAGAGTGCCGTGAGCAGGTGCCGGCCGATGAAGCCGGTCGCGCCGGTGAGCGCAATCAAGGGTCCGCTCATGCTGGTCCTCGCTGGCGCAGCAGGGCAACGAGACCACCGCCTCCATCGACGCCGCGAAGGTGCCGGGCCGTAACCTGCAAAGCAAGACGGGTGCGCAGGCCCGAGGCCAGTGACGCCTGTCTGTCGGCGAGCATTCGACAGCCAAGCTAGGCGCTAGGCCGCTCCTGGCTTGTTTTGGCCGCAAATCCACGCGACGCCGTCGCCCTGTCTCGGGGCGTTTCAGCGGTGAGCACTCCGATGTCCCGGAGTCAGCGACCTTGCCCCTGGAATGCCACGCCGATACCACTTGTCCCGCCTGCCGGATCGCATGCCGTGGTTGAAGAGCGGTCCCGAAGAAAAGCCCCGTTGCGCCAGATCCCCCTCGTCCTCGCCTTCCTGACGGCGCTCTTCGGCGCTCTCGGCTTCGCCCTGCCCGCTCGTGCGGTCGAGGCGGTGCGCGTCACGCTGGACGCGCCTGTTATCGACTTGACCTCGGCCATCGAGCGCTATCGCTCGGACGGCGACCTCATTCAGATCTCCACCGCGCCGGGCAAGGACGGCATCGTGCGCCGTATCGCCGTGAAGGCGCGCGAGGCCGGCGCACGGCCGGACTGGATGGTGTTCGCACTCACCAACGACACCGACGAGCAGATCGACCGGCTGCTGGTGGCCCCGCATTTCCGGCTCGTCGGTTCGGGTGTCGTCTGGCCGGATCTCGGCGGCTCGCGCATCGCCGCGATCACTGCGAGCGAGGGCATCCGGCCTGACCGCGACGAGAGCACCGACGCCGACCAGTTCCTGATCACCCTCGATCCCGGCACCACCGTCACCTACGTCGCCGAGTTGAAGGGCCCGAACGTTCCGCAGGTCTATCTCTGGGACCAGGACGCCTACCGCAAGAAAACGTCGGGCCTGACGCTCTACGAAGGCATCATCATCGGCATCGCCGGCCTGCTGGCGCTGTTCCTGACGATCATCTTCGTGGTGAAGGGCGCGATCATCTTTCCCGCCGCCGCTGCCCTGGCCTGGTCGGTGCTCGCCTATGCCTGCATCGATTTCGGCTTCTTCCAGCGGGTCTTCCCGACAACCGAGGGGGTAGAACGCATCTACCGCGCCTCGGCCGAGGCGGTGCTGGGGGCGACGCTCCTCGTCTTCCTGTTCGCCTATCTCAACCTGTCGCGCTGGCACGTGCGCTACAGCCACGTCGCCTTCTTCTGGCTGGCCTTCCTTGCTGGGCTCGTCGGGCTCGCCGCCTTCGATCCGCCCGTGGCGGCAGGCGTGGCGCGCATCTCGATCGCGGCCGTGGCGGGCGTTGGCCTGTTGCTGATCCTCTACCTCGCGGTCCACAACAGCTACGACCGGGCCATTCTGCTGATCCCCACCTGGCTGCTGCTCCTGGTCTGGGTGGTCGCGGCGGCCTTCACGGTCACCGGCCAGATCGGCTCGGACTTGGTGCAGCCGGCGCTGATCGGTGGCCTCGTGCTGATCGTGATGCTGATCGGCTTCACCGTCATGCAGCATGCCTTCACGGGCAGCGGCATGGGCCACGCCCTCGTCTCCGACACGGAACGCAGGGCCCTGGCGCTGACCGGCGCCGGCGACATCGTCTTCGACTGGGACGTGCTCGGCGACCGGGTTTTCGCGGGCCAGGAAATCGAGAGTCAGCTCGGCCTCAAACGCGGCGCGCTCGAAGGGCCGGCCTCGAACTGGCTCGGCCTGCTGCATCCCTTCGATGTCGAGCGCTACTCGGCGGCCCTCGATACGGTGATCGAGGAGCGGCGCGGGCGCATCGTGCACGATTTCCGCCTGCGCTCGGCTTCGGGACCGTATTATTGGTACCGCCTCAAGGCGCGGCCGGTGATCGGCACCGATGGCGAGGTGGTACGCATCGTCGGCACCATCGCTGATGTCACCGAGAACAAGACCGCCGAGGAGCGGCTGCTGCACGACGCGGTGCATGACAGCCTTACGGGCCTGCCGAACCGGGAGCTGTTCTACGATCGGCTCGATGCGGCGCTGGCCATGGCGAGCCAGGATCAGCGTCTGAAACCGGCGGTGATCGTGCTAAACATCGACCGCTTCAAGGCGATCAACGACGCGATCGGCCTCTCGGCCGGCGACTCCATCCTGCTCACGCTCTCGCGCCGCCTCGGGCGCCTCCTCCGCCCGCAGGATACGCTGGCGCGCGTGGCTGGCGACGAGTTTGCGGTGATCCTGCAATCCGAGCGCGATCCCGACCGTATCCTCTCCTTCGCAGAGATGATCCGCCGGGCCATCGCAACGCCGGTGACCTATGCCGACCGCGAGGTCTTCCTCACCGTCTCCGTCGGCATCGCGCTGTACGAGGGCGGCCAAGGCATCGCGGCGCCGAAGCGCGAGGACGTGTTCAAGAACGCCGAGATGGCGATGATCCAGGCCAAGCGCGGCGGCGGCGATCGGACGGACGTCTTCCGCGCCACCATGCGCACCGAGCGCTCGGACAGGCTCATGCTGGAAGGTGACTTGCGCAAGTCGCTGGAACGCAACGAGATCAAGGTCCTGTTTCACCCGATCGTCCGGCTGGAGGACCGCACCGTAGCCGGCTTCGAGACGCTGCTGCGCTGGGATCACCCGAAGCTTGGACGGATCCCACCGTCGACCTTCCTGCCGGTGGCGGAGGAGACTGGCTTCATCGTCAATCTCGGCAACTTCGCCATCGAGCGCACGGCGCTGGAGCTCGCCGCCTGGCAGCGCTCGCTCGAAGTCGAGCCGCCGATCTTCGCCACCGTGAACATCTCGTCGCGCCAGCTCCTGCGGCATGACCTGCTGCACGATGTGAAGACAGTGCTCGCCCGCTCGGGCGTCATCCCCGGCTCGCTGAAATTGGAGCTGGCCGAAAGCCTGGTGATGGAGAACCCGGAATACGCGGCGCAGATGCTGGCCCGCATCCACGATCTCGGCGCCGGCCTCTCGCTCGACGATTTCGGCACGGGCTACTCGGCCTTATCCTACCTGCAGCGCTTTCCCTTCGACACGATCAAGATCGATCATTCCTTCGTCCGGCAGATGGGCTCGGGGCGCACGGCGATCCTGCGCTCGATCGTCAAGATGGCGCAGGAACTTGGCCTCGCCATCATTGCCGAGGGAGCAGAATCCGAGGCCGACGCGCAGGGCCTGCAGGATATTGGCTGCGACTACGCGCAGGGCGCTGCGTTCGGCGAGCCGATGACCGTGCTGCAGGCGCGCCAGCTCGTGGGGGCGGCGCCCGAGGCAGCCTGATCTAAGGCGAAGCGCAGAGATTGCGCAGGGTGTCGACCAACCGCTCCGCCCTCACTGGCTTGCGATGGATCGGAATGTCCGGCCATTGCAGCTTCATCGCCCGTGGCAAGGTTCCGGCCGTACAGACGAGGACAGGTACGCCCGCCGCGGCGAGCCGCTCGGCCGTCGGTGTCGCCTCGCCGTCAGCGAGGTTGAGGTCGAGGATTGCGGCGTCGACGGTTTCACTGTCCAACAAGCGCAATGCGTCCTGATTGGTCCTGAACGGGCCGACGACGTAGCCGCGGCTCCCCTCCACGATGTCGGACAATTCGATCGCGAGCAGCGCCTCGTCCTCGACGATGAGAACGCGTCTTCCCTGCAGCATGGAAAGCTCCCAGGCGCATGTAGATGCGCCAAGCCAAAGATGACCGTGTACTCGGGAACATGACAGGCTAGTGCCGAGTGAGACCCGTGAAGTGAACCGGGGCTCAGGTCTCGCGAAGCAGCCTGCGAAACCGAGATTGCAGCTTGGCTGGACTGTCGTCAACGATACAATTTAAGCGAAAATCAGCTTCGCAAAATCAGCGCCGCTTTGTTGGATCTCTGCTACCACGAACGGATGAGGCTGTATCTCGACGATCGGTTTAAAGCTCCCTTAACCATGTCGTCTCAAAGTCCTGTGGAGACACGAGGATCGCTTTTCGAGCGGTCTGCGAACGGTTTGCGGAGACAGGCGATGGCCGAGGCGGCGCGGCGGACGAGAAACGGACAAGGCTCCGACGTCGTTCGGCGCCTGATCGCACGCCCGATCCGCCTCCATGCGGCTCCGGCTGCGCAGGCAGCTGTTACCAGCGCCTCGCGGCCGATCGCTGAAGAGCCCGAGATGGCCGTCAACGAGCCAGCCGAGGCGGCGTCCTCGGACATCAAGCGCCTGCGGGCCGAGATGATGCTGCTGAAAGCGGTGCTTCATGCCGAGCGCAGCGAGAACGCCTCCCTGCGTGCCTGTCTCGGTGTCGACGAGGCCGACGAGACCCTCGGTGCCGAGGCGCGCGCCGTTCGCGATCGCTGGGCCACCCTGGTCGACCGGCTTCTGCACGCTCCCGCCTGACGCGCGAAACCCGCGTCATCGCCATTCATCGATACGGGAGACGGCCATGAGCGCCCGTTGCTCACTCGTCGTCAACGGCAAGTCGGTGCGCGTCTCCACGGGAGACACGGCACTCGACGACGCCGTCTCGGACGGCATGATCTCACAGGCCCAGGGCCTGCACGGCACCGCCATGCTTGGTCAGGGCGCTGCACCGGCCGGGCGCCGTGCCGAGCCTCGCGCCCAGCGCGCCGAGCCGGTGCGTCTCAAAATGCCCGCAGCCAATCCGCTGCAGGCGCCGGGCGAGCCTGAGCCGACCCAGGAATCGCTGAAGCGCAGCGGCAGCATCACCGAGATTACCCGGCTCTGCCCGGGCGTGGTGCAGGCGGTGGTCACGCTGACCAATCCCCTGCCCTACCAGCCCGGCCATCAGGTCGTGTTGACGCTCAACGGCTGGCACCCGGTCACGCTGACGCCGTCGCTGCGTGTCGACGGTGCGGCCGAGCTAAACGAGCTGGTCTTCCATCTCGGCGTGGAAGCCGGCGTCGTGGCGGGCTCTTTCGCGGGCGAACTCGAACTCGGTAAGCCGGTCAAGGTTCAAGGCCCGGTCGGCCGTGGTCAGTACCGGCCCGGCGGCGGCCGCCTGGTGCTGGTGGCAGACGAAGCGGGTTTTGCCGGCATCTGGGCCATTGCGCGCGCTGCGCGCTACATCGAGCCCGCCCGTGAGCAGACCCTCGTCGTCGGCGCGCGCGACCCCCTCGACCTCTATATGCGCCCTGCCCTCGACTGGCTGACGGCCACGGGCGTCTCCCGGATCGTCACGGTCGCGGACCGCAACCGGCAGCGCCCGCCGGACGTGCGGCCGGGACCGCTCACGGCGCATATCCCGATGCTGCGAGCCAACGACGCGGTGCACGTTTCCGGCCGCGCCGCCACCGTGGGCGCCGTGGAAGTGCTCGCGGCGAGTGTGGGCGCCCGCTGCTACACGATCCCGCTCGATCCGACGCTCTAACGAATCAAAAAGGCCCGCCTCTGCATCGAGGCGGGCCCGTTTGTTGGAAGCGAAACGCCCTCAGGCCACCTTCACCCGCCAGATCTCCTCGGCATATTCGCGCATCGAGCGGTCCGACGAGAACCACGCCATGCGCGCCGTGTTGAGGATCGCAGTGCGCCACCACGTCGCCGGACGCTTCCAGGCCGCGTCGATCTCGCGCTGGACCCGCCAGTAATCGTCGAAATCGACGGTGAGCAGGTAGGGGTCGTGATAGCGCAGCCCGTCGACCAGTCCTCCGTAGCGGCCACGCTCATCCGGCGAGAACAGGCCCGAACCGATGGCGTCGAGCGCAGCTGCCAGCCGCGGCGACGCCGCGATCGCCCGCTGGGCGTAGGCATGCTGGGTCACGCGCTCCTGCACGCCGGCTGCATCGAGGCCGAAGATGAAGATGTTGTCGGCTCCGACATGGTCCCGGATCTCGATATTGGCGCCGTCAAGCGTGCCGACGGTAAGCGCACCATTGAGCGCCAGCTTCATGTTGCCGGTGCCCGAGGCCTCCATGCCGGCCGTCGAGATCTGCTCGGAGAGGTCGGCCGCCGGGATGATCGCCTCGGCGAGGCTCACCGAATAGTTCGGCAGGAAGACCAGCTTCAGGCGGCCGGCGACGTCTGGATCGTCGTTGATGGTCCGGCCTATATCGTTGGCGAGCTTGATGATCAGCTTGGCCTGGACGTAGCTCGGCGCTGCCTTGCCGCCGAAGATCTTGACGCGCGGCGTCCAATCCTTGTGCGGGGCCTCCTTGATCGCTTGGTAGAGCGCAACGGTCTCGACCAGGTTCAGGAGCTGCCGCTTGTATTCGTGGATGCGCTTGATCTGCACATCGAACAAGGCGGCAGGATCGACCGCGATGCCGGTGCGCTCGACGATGACCTGGGCGAGCCTGCGCTTCCGCGCCCGGCGCACGGCCGCGTAGCGCTGCCGGAAATCCGGATCGTCGGCATGGTCTGCGAGCCCGATCAGCAGTTCGGGATCGTCGAGAACGCCCTCACCGACCGTCTCGACGGCAAGTTGCGTCAGCTCGGGATTGGCGTTGTGCAGCCAGCGGCGGAAGGTGATGCCATTGGTCTTGTTGACGATCTTCTCCGGCTCGAGTTCGTGGAGCGGCTTGAACAGCGTGGTCTTGAGCAGATCGCTGTGCAGGGCCGACACGCCATTGACGCGGCGCGAGCCGTGGAAGGCGAGATGCCCCATCCGCACGCGCTTGCCGTGGGACTCGTCGATGAGCGAGACGGCGGCGACGTGAGCGGCATCGCCCTTGCCCTGCTTGGCCTGCTCCTCGAGGTGCATCCAATTGATCAGGTAGATGATCTGCATATGGCGCGGCAGCAGCCGCTCCATGAGCTCGACAGGCCAAGTCTCCAGCGCCTCGGGTAGCAGGGTGTGATTGGTGTAGCCGAGCGTGTTCGTCGTGACGTGCCAGGCATCGTCATAGGTGAAATCGTGCTCCTCCATGAGGATGCGCATCAGCTCGGGCACCGCGATGGCCGGGTGCGTGTCGTTGAGCTGGATCGCAGCGTGGTCCGGCAGCGAGCGAAGGTCACCCCGCTCGTTGAGATGCCGACGCACGAGGTCCTGCAGCGAGGCCGAGGTGAAGAAATACTCCTGGCGCAGGCGCAGTTCCTGCCCCTCGGGCGAGGAGTCGCTCGGATAGAGAACGCGGGAAATCGACTCGGCCCGGGCACGGCCGGCCACGGCGCCGACATGGTCGCCGTGATTGAAGCGAGCGAGCTCCACGGGCGCGTCGGCCTCTGCCTTCCAGAGGCGGAGCTGGTTCACATGCCGGCCGCGCCAGCCGACCACGGGGATGTCGTAGGCGACCGCGTTGACGGTCTCGGCCGGCTGCCATTGGCGACGGATCTGATCGCCGCTGGCCGACATGGTGACATGCCCACCGAAGCCGATGCGATAGGTCGATTCCGGGCGCGGGAATTCCCAGGGGTTGCCCTCGGCAAGCCAGGTCTCGGGCGCCTCACGCTGCCAGCCATCCTCCAGCGACTGCCGGAAGATGCCGTGGTCGTAGCGGATGCCGTAGCCGATCGCGGGGATCGACAGGCTGGCCATGCTCTCCATGAAGCAGGCCGCGAGACGGCCGAGGCCGCCATTGCCGAGCGCCGCGTCGGGCTCCGCCTCCTCGACCTCGGTCAGCTCGACGCCGAGATCCTTGAGGGCAGCCTTGGTCACCTCGACGAGGCGCAGATTGTTCATGGCGTCCGACAGGAGCCGGCCGATCAGAAATTCCAGCGAGAGATAATAGACCCGCTTCTCCGGAATCTTGCCGCTGGTGCCGCCGTGGCAGGCATCGACGATCCGGTCGCGCAGAGCCAGGGCGGTCGCGGCGAACCAGTCACGGTCGCGGGCGCTCTCCGGCGTCTTGCCGAGCGCGTAGACGAGCTTCGCCCGGATGGCCTCGCGCAGCTCGACCACGGCATCGCCGTTGAAGAGCTTGTCCATCGCGCGCGCGCGCGTCGCGGCAGACTCTCTCGCGAACTTGGCGGAGGACGACGCGGCAGCCTCCGCGTCTGCGGATGGCACGTGGCTAGCCTCAGCTTCGTTGAGCATTTTCGGGTCCCCCTTCGTCGCCACCGGAGTTCGACCGGATCCCGGATGCTCCACGCGCTTCTTTCGACGCTGATCGGCTCCGGGGGCTTGGTCCGGCATGGTGTCTCCAGCAATGTCGATCTGTCGAGACTTCGGCATGGTCAACGCCCAGGCAGCAAATGCTTTGCCTGCTCATCTGTGTCCCAGTCGACACAAACCGCGCCGCAGCGACGACGCACGGACCGTGCCGAAATCCTCTTGAAGCCTTCCTGAACGAGCAAACATCCTAGGTGTTCCGTCCAGATACGGCAAAGGAACGGTTATTCCGGCGCTGATTCGATGTCTCGCTTTGATCGCTGACTGCGGCTAAGCTTGGCCTGTGCAGCACGACGATTGGCCGGGGAAATCCTGATGTCCGACACGGTCTGGTGGAAGAGCGGCACTGTCTACCAGATCTATCCACGCTCGTTCCAGGACAGCAACGGCGACGGCGTCGGCGACCTGCGCGGGATCACGTCGCGGCTGGATTACCTCGCCTGGCTCGGCGTCGACGCGATCTGGATCTCGCCGTTCTATCCCTCGCCCATGGCCGATTTCGGCTACGACGTATCGGATTATTGCGGCGTCGATCCGCTCTTCGGCACACTCGAGGATTTCGACGCGCTGGTCGCGGAGGCGCATCGGCGCAAGCTCAGGGTCATCCTCGATTTCGTCCCGAACCATACCTCGATCGCGCATCCGTGGTTTGCCGAGAGCCGTGCCTCGCGGGAGAGCGCAAAGCGCGACTGGTACATCTGGCGCGACCCCGCGCCCGATGGTGGCCCTCCGAACAACTGGCTCTCGAATTTCGGCGGTCCTGCCTGGACCCGCGACGCGGCGACCGGGCAGTACTACTACCACGCCTTCCTCAGCGAGCAGCCCGATCTGAACTGGCGCAACCCGGCGGTGCGGGAGGCGATGCACGACGTGCTGCGCTTCTGGCTGCTGCGCGGCGTCGATGGGTTTCGGGTCGACGTGATCTGGCACCTGATCAAGGACGAAGGCTTCCGCGACAACCCGCTCAACCCGGCCTTCGTGCCGGACCTGCCCGAGATCAACCGGTTCGATCAGGTCTATTCCTGCGATCGGCCGGAGGTGTTCGACATCGTCGCCGGGATGCGGGCTGTGCTGCGCGAGCATGGCGAGCGCGTGCTGATCGGCGAGATCTACCTGCCGATCGAGCGGCTCGTCGCCTATTACGGCGAGAACCTCACCGGCGCCGACCTGCCCTTCAACTTCCAGCTCCTGAGCACGCCCTGGCAGGCGGACTCGGTGGCGGGCCTCGTCGAGGAGTATGAGGCGGCGCTGCCCGATGGCGGATGGCCGAACTGGGTGCTCGGCAACCACGACCAGCCCCGCATCGCCGCCCGCGTTGGGGAGGCACAGGCGCGCATCGCCGCGATGCTGCTGCTGACGCTGCGCGGGACGCCTACCCTCTATTACGGTGACGAGATCGGGCTCAACAAGATCGCGATCCCGCCGGAGCGCGCGCAGGATCCCTGGGAGCGCAACGAGCCCGGCCATGGCCGCGATCCGGAACGCACGCCGATGCAGTGGGAGGATGCGCCGCAGGCCGGCTTCTCAACCGTCGAGCCCTGGCTGCCGCTCAGTACCGATGCCGGTCGCCGCAACGTCGACGAGCTGCGCGACGATTCCGGCTCGATCCTCACGCTATATCGGCGCCTGCTGTGGCTGCGCCGGGATCATGCCCCGCTCTCGACTGGCAGCTACCGGACGGTGTCGTTGGCAGACGAGCTTGCCGGAAATCTGTTCATCTACGAACGGTTCAAGGACGACGCCTGCTTGCGCATCGCCCTGAACTTCGGTGACCGATCACAGCGGCACGCGTTGCCCGACGGCACGACCTGGACGGTCCTGCTGTCGAGCCGGTCGGGGCGCTCGGGCGCTCGCGAGGCAGGCAGCCTCGAACTCGGCCCGAACGAGGGCGTGATCCTTGCCCCCGTGATTGCCGGCTAAGCCGGTCGGTCAGCCCTCACGCACGAGGATCAATGTCGCAAGCGGCGGCAGCGTGAGGCTCAGGGAATGCCCCTGGCCGTGGCTCTCCTGCTGCTCCGCATGCAGGCCGCCGTGGTTGCCGACGTTCGAGCCGCCGTAGCGTTCCGAATCCGAGTTGATCGCCTCGCGGTAGTAACCGCCCGCCGGCACGCCGATACGGTAGTTCTCGCGCGGGATCGGCGTGAAGTTCGAGACCACGATGGCCACGGCACCATCTTCCTTGCCCTTGCGGGCCCAGGCGATGACGCTGTTGTCCTGGTCGTCCGCCACCAGCCACTGGAAGCCAGCCGGCTCGAAGTCGCGCTCGTAGAGCGCTGGCGTCGCCCGGTAGGCATGGTTGAGGTCGTGGACCAGATCCTTGACCCCGCGGTGATGCGGGGCGTCGAGCAGGTGCCAGTCGAGCGACTGGTTGTGGTTCCACTCGCGCTCCTGCCCGAACTCGCCGCCCATGAAGAGCAGCTTCTTGCCGGGATGCCCCCACATGAAGCCGAAATAGGCGCGCAAGTTCGCGAATTTTTGCCAGTGGTCCCCGGGCATCTTGCCAAGCAGCGAGCCTTTCCCGTGTACGACCTCGTCGTGCGAGAGCGGCAGGATGAAGTTTTCGCTGAACGCGTAGAGCAGCCCGAAGGTCAGGTTGTGGTGGTGGTAGCGCCGGTGGATCGGATCTTCCGAGATGTACTTCAGGGTGTCGTGCATCCACCCCATGTTCCACTTGAAGCCGAAGCCGAGGCCGCCGGTATAGGTCGGGTGTGAGACGCCCGGCCAAGAGGTCGACTCTTCCGCGACCGTGATCGTGCCCGGCGCGTGGCTGTAGGTCGCCTCGTTGGTCTTCCTCAGGAAGTGGATGGCGTCGAGGTTCTCGTTGCCGCCGTACTGGTTCGGGATCCACTCGCCGGCGCGACGGGAATAGTCGAGGTAGAGCATCGAGGCGACGGCATCCACGCGCAGGCCGTCGAGGTGGTAGTGCTCCAGCCAGAAGCGGGCATTGGCGGCGAGGAAGGTTGAAACCTCGCTGCGGCCGAAATTGTAGATGTAGGTGCCCCAATCCTGGTGGAAGCCCTGGCGGGGATCGGCATGCTCGTAGAGATGCGTGCCGTCGAACAGGCCGTGCGCGTGGGCGTCGAGCGGGAAGTGCCCCGGCACCCAGTCGAGCAGAACGCCGATGCCGGCCTCGTGCGCGGTGTTGACGAATTCCACGAACTCGTCCGGCGTCCCGAAGCGGCTCGTTGGCGCGAAGAGGGAGACGGCCTGGTAGCCCCACGACCCGTCGAACGGGAACTCGGTAACCGGCAGCATCTCGATATGCGTGAAGCCCAGTTCCTTGACGTAGGGGATCAGGCGCTCGCCGAGTTCCTTATAGGTGAGGTAGCGGTTGCCTTCCTCCGGCACCCGCATCCACGAGCCCATATGGACCTCGTAGATCGACATGGCGACGTGGCGCGGATCGCGCTCGCCGCGTGAAGCCATCCAGGCCTTGTCGTGCCAGACCGGCTCATCGCCGCCCTGGAGAACGGAGGCCGTCTCCGGCGGATGCTGGGCGCGGAAAGCGACGGGATCGGCCTTGAGAGGCAGGAGCGAGCCGTCTGGGCCTCGGATCTCGTATTTGTAGCACTGCCCCGACTTGAGGCCCGGGATGAACAGCTCCCAGACGCCGCCATTCTGCCAGAGCCGCATCGGGTGCCGGCGGCCGTCCCACTCGTTGAAATCGCCGACGACGCTGACCTTGCGCGCGTTCGGTGCCCAGACCGCGAAGCGGAATCCGTCAGTGCCGTCCTGACGGAGCTGGTGCGCGCCGAGGACGCGATAGGTAACATTGCTGCCGATCTCGCGCAGCGCGTCGATGTCGTGCTGATTAAGGCTCGAGCCGAAGCTGTAGGGGTCGTAGCGGTTGCGCTCGCTGCCATCCCAAAGCTCGATGGCCAATTCGTAGAGCGGCCGGCCGGGGCTCTCGATCGAGGCCACGAAGAACCCGTCCGGATGCAGCTTCTCGAAGGGCACACGCCGGCCACCGACAAGCAGGGTCGCACTCTTGGCCTCCGGCAGGATCGCCCGGATTTCCCAGCGGCCCTCGGCAACCTTGTGCGGACCGAGGATGGCGAAGGGGTCGCCGTGATTGGCGCCCATCACGGCGGCGATCGCGTCGGGATGGAGCGTCGAACCGCGTCCTGTCCCGCCGGCAGGCGGCGCGACCGGCGCCGTGCCCGCCAGCGCATCGCGCGCCTGAGGCGCCTTCACCGTCTCCGTGCCGGCTGGCGTTGCGCCAGTCCTGGAGCCGACGTCACGAGACGCTCCATCCGCGGGCCGGGTGGTGCTCACCGAGGTGGCAACCTTGGTCGCGAGCTTCTCGTCGGCATCCGTCATCCAGTGACCTCTCCCTTCACGAACGCTTGGCTTCGTCCAGAATGTTGAGAACCCCGCGCGCGGGGATTTCGATCCAATCCGGGCGGTTGTTGATCTCGTAATCGACCTCGTACAGCGCCTTCGTGATAAGGCTCAGTCTGAGCAGCCGCTCGGAAGTCGGGCCGTCGGAGACCGCAGCGCGGCTACCCGCGACGCCGTTGGCATAGCCTTCGAGGAACGAGGCATCGATCATGCCGCGCCAGGCGATGGCCGCATTACGGGCGCGCTCCTCGCTGTCGCCGAAGCGAGCCGAGATCTCGCGCACGACCGTCTCCGCGCCGTAGGCGAAGGAGCGCAGCATGCCGGCAACGTCGCGCATCGGCGTCGACTTCGCCCGGCGCACGTCGACCGGACGGGACGGTTCGCCCTCGAAATCGATGATGACGAGATCGCCCTCGGAGGTGAGCACCTGCCCGAGATGGTAGTCGCCGTGGATGCGCGTCTTGTACGCGCCGATCGGGGGCCGATCGGACAGCTCTTCGATCAGCGCTTCCACCTCGGCGCGGCGACTCGCCAAGGCCTGGCTCGCGGGTCCCTGGGTCCAGGCGGCGATCGAGGCGAGGCCGTCGAAAGCGCGCTTGGCCTGAGCCTGTGCATCCGCAACGAGCGTGGCGAGGTCGTCCTCGGCGAATGGCTCGGCCGCGAAGGCCGGATCGTCGGTCTCGATGGCCAGAGCCTTGTGCATCTCCGCCGTGCGGCGTCCGAGAAGCTCGGCCCAACGCAGGTGATCCTTAAAGGCCTCCTCGGGGGTCGGCGCCTCGCTCTCAGGGGCAAGCACCACGATATCGAAATCGCGGCGCAGGCCTTCGAGCATCAGCGTCCAGGCATCGCCCTGGTTGCGGACGAAGCTCTGCAGCACGGCCAGCGCCGTGCGCACGCCGTTCTCGTCGACATGCTCCAGCGTACCGAGCAGCTGCGGCGTGTTCGGGAAGTGCGCTTGCTCGGTGAGGAAGCGCCCGACCTCGACCTCGGGGTGGGTGCCCGCCTGCAGCCGGCGCAGGATCTTCAGCATCGCCTTCGAGCCGAGGGCAATGGAGGTGTTGCTTTGCTCGGCGGAGAGGTGACGCACCTCATCGGCCTCGAAGACGACCTCGCGATCGAAAGCCGCGGTGGCCGAGAAAACGAGCTCGCCGCGCTCGGTCTGGATCTCGCGGCCGTCGCGCATGCCGTCGACCAGTGAGATCGCGAATTCCGACGAGGCGATGGCGCCGTAGAGCAGGCCGGTACGCGGCCCGCGCCGGACACGCGCCACCGCATGGTCCATCAGGTTCTCGTCCTCGCGGCCTTCGTCGACGCCGACCGGGGCGAAATACGATTGCCGCTCGCCGTTCGAGAGCTGGACATCGAGCTGCGGCAGCAGGAAGCGCGCCTCGCCCTTAACCTCCAGCGTCGCGCAATCGGCGACGTGCACGCTCTTGATGCGCGAGCCCTTCGCGCCGAACCAACGGCGGGCCGCCAGGAAGGGCGGGATCACGGTGCGCTCGAAGGCGGTGCGCTCGCGGCCGGCCATCAACGTCTCGATACCGCCGGTGAGGACCAGTGTGAACAATTCGGGCGCCAGCGGCTGCGGGCCGACCTCGCCGGTATCGGCGTAGCTCAGCGAGAACCAATAGAAGCCGTAGGCCGGCAGGGTCAGCAGGTAGGGCAGATCGCCGATGGCCGGGAATTCGGAACCGCCTGTCAGCTCCACCGGAATGGCGCCGCGCAGATCCGAAAGGTCGAGCTGAACCGCCTGCGGTGCGCGCGAGAGGTTGGCGACGCAGAGGATGCGCTCGTCCTCGAACTCGCGCAGCCAGGCCAGCACCTTGCGGTTCGACGGGTAGAGGAACTGAATGGCGCCGCGGCCCAGCGCCACGGAATTGTTGCGGATCGCGATCATGCGCCGCGTCCAGTTCAGCAGCGAGGTCTGCGCCTGCGTCTGTGCCTCGACGTTGATCGCGTCGAAGCCGTAGATCGGGTCCTGGATCGAGGGCAGGAACAGCCGTTGCGGGTTGGCCCGCGAGAAGCCGCCGTTACGGTCCGGCGACCACTGCATCGGCGTGCGCACGCCGTCGCGGTCGCCGAGATAGATGTTGTCGCCCATGCCGATCTCGTCGCCGTAATAGAGCACCGGCGTACCGGGCATCGACAGGACGAGGGACTTCATCAGCTCGATCTTGCGGCGGTCATTCTCCAGCAGCGGCGCAAGGCGGCGGCGGATGCCGAGATTGATGCGGGCGCGGCGCTCCGCGGCGTAGAAGGACCAGAGGTAATCGCGCTCCTCTGCGGTCACCATCTCGAGCGTCAGCTCGTCATGGTTGCGCAGGAAGATCGCCCATTGGCAGCCGTCCGGAATCTCCGGCGTCTGGCGCATGATGTCGGTGATCGGATGCCGGTCCTCGCGGGCGATCGCCATGTACATGCGCGGCATCAGCGGGAAGTGGAACGCCATGTGGCATTCGTCGCCGTTGCCGAAATATTGCGCGGTCTCCTCCGGCCACTGGTTGGCCTCGGCCAGCAGCATCCGGTCGGGGTATTCGGCATCGAGCGCGGCGCGGATCTTCTTGATGACCGTGTGGGTCTCGTGAAGGTTCTCGCAATTCGTGCCCTCGCGCTCGACGAGGTAGGGGATCGCGTCGAGCCGCAACCCGTCGACGCCCATGTCGAGCCAGTAGCGCATCGTCTCGATGACGGCCTCCAGCACCTTCGGATTGTCGAAGTTCAGGTCCGGCTGGTGGCTGTAGAAACGGTGCCAGAAATACTGCTTGGCGACCGGATCCCAGGTCCAGTTCGAGGTCTCGGTGTCGAGGAAGATGATGCGCGTATCGCCGTAGGGCTCGTCGGTATCCGACCAGACGTAGAAGTCGCGCTCCGGTGAGCCGGGAGGGGCCTCGCGGGCCGCCTGGAACCAGGGATGCTGGTCCGAGGTGTGGTTGATGACGAGCTCGGTGATGACGCGCAGGCCGCGCTCGTGGGCCGCGTCCACGAACTTCCGGAAATCCTCCATCGTCCCGTAGGACGGATTGATGCCCTCGTAGTCGGCGATGTCGTAGCCGTCGTCGCGCAGCGGGGACGGATAGAACGGCATCACCCAGATCGCGGTCACGCCGAGATCGCGCACGTAGTCGAGCCGCTGGGTCAGGCCCTCAAAGTCACCGATCCCGTCATTGTTCGAGTCGAAGAACGACTTGACGTGGATCTGGTAGATGATGGCGTCGCGGTACCATTGGGGATCACTGCGATCGATCATCCGTCGCTGCCTCAGTCTCGGTTCGAGGGCATCTCTGACGACCTTCCAGCCCGGATCGGGGACCGGGCGCGAAGGCGGCGCGGCATCTGCCGCATGTCTTGGCGGCGACGCAGGCCCCGGGGGACTGCGCGTCGCCGCGGGGCAACCGGGTTACACGCCCGCTGTCATTGCGCAACCCGCTGCGGCAACCTGAGGCGCCAGATCACGCAGGAGCGCTCGGCCGGATCGAGGGCGATGCGGTGGCCGCGGCCCCGCAACTCGAACTTGTAGCCTTCGAGCAGGTCCTCGACCTCCAGCGCACCGTCATCCGGCAGACCGAACAGCCAGAGCGGGATCTCGTAGGAGCATTCCTGGCGGTTCTTCGGATCGAGGTTCACCATCGTGAACACGCAGTTGTCGCGGTCGGGCGTCATCTTGGCGTAGGCGATGATGTTGCCGTTGTCGGCGCCCGTGAAGACCACGTTGCGGAAGTCCTGCAGCGCCGGGTTGTCCTGCCTGATCCGGTTGAGCTTGATGATGTGCTCGCGGATGTTTCCGGGTCGGTCTTCGTCCCAGGCCTTCAGCTCGTATTTCTCGGAGTTCAGGTACTCTTCCTTGCCGGGATACGGCGCCGCCTCGCAGAGTTCGAAGCCATTGTAGATGCCGTAGACGGAGGAGAGCGTCGCCGCGAGTGTCGCGCGCACGACGAAGCCCGGCCGCCCGCTGGTCTGCAGGTAGTACGGGTTGATGTCCGGCGTATTGGCGAAGAAGTTCGGGCGGTAATACTCGCCCATCTCGCCGGCCAGCTCGAGTGCGTAGTCGATCAACTCCTGCTTCGTGTTGCGCCAGGTGAAGTAGGTGTAGCTCTGCTGGTAACCGGCCTTGGCGAGCTTCTTCATCATCTTCGGCCGGGTGAACGCCTCGGCGAGGAAGATCGCGTCGGGATAGCGCGCGTTCACCTCGCGCAGCATCCACTCCCAGAACGGAATTGGCTTGGTGTGCGGGTTGTCGACGCGGAAGATGCGCACGCCCATCGCGCACCAGCCCATCACGATGTCGCGCAGCTCGATCCAGAGCGAGGGCAGCGCGCCGCCGTAGAAGTGGACGTTCGAGATGTCCTCGTACTTCTTCGGCGGGTTCTCGGCGAATTTCAGCGTGCCGTCGGGGCGCCACTCGAACCATTCCGGGTGCTGCTTGATCCAGGGATGGTCCGGTGAGCACTGGATCGCGAAGTCGAGCGCGATCTCCATGCCGTGGGCGTGGCTCGCCGCGACGAGTTGGCGGAAATCCGCGAGCGTGCCGAGCTCGGGATGCACCGCCTCGTGGCCGCCCTCGGCCGCGCCGACCGCGTAGACCGAGCCGACATCGCCGGGCTCTGCCTTGAGGGTGTTGTTCTTGCCCTTGCGGTTGGTGCGCCCGATCGGGTGGATCGGCGTGAAGTAGAGGACGTCGAAGCCGAGCTGGCGGATGCGAGGCAGGCGCCGGATCACGTCCTGGAACGTGCCGTGCCGGTTCGGATCGCCGGATTGCGAGCGCGGAAAGATCTCGTACCAGGCCGAGAACCGCGCCGCGAGGCGGTCGGCGATCACAGGGATCGTCATGGGATAGCGCGAGAGGTTCACACGCTCGGCGTTGCGCCGGATCAGCGCGCTCGCCTCGGGCGCGAGGATCTTGGCGAGGATTGCCGGCGACCCCTCGGGCTCTGCGCCGAGGGCCGAGACGAGGGCCGATAGCCGCTCCTTGTCGCGACCGGTCGCGAGATCGGCGGCCACCTGGACGAGGGCGACGCCCTCGATCGTCTCCAGGCGAACGTCGACGCCGGCATCGCGCTTCTTGAGCGTATCGCGCACCCAGGACGAGAATCCATCACGCCAGGCCTCGATGGTGAATTCGTAGCGGGCGTTGCGCTCCAACGGGAAATGACCGGCCCAGCGGTCGTTGTCGACGAAGACCATCGGGTCGCGCCGCCAGGTGCTCTCGCCGACGATGCGCGAGAGGATCGCCGCGTCGATGATCTCGTGGCCGTCGGAGAAGATATCGGCTTCCACCCGCACCGACTCGCCGACGACCCGCTTCGCCGCCGAGCGGCCGCCGTCGATCTCGGGCGTCACGGCCTCGATCACAACGCGGCCCGCGCCGTCGGGCTTGGTCGGCTGCGGTGCGGATTTCTCCTTCGGCGCATCGGCGGCGAGAATGCGCAACTCGCCCGGCAGCAGGTCGATGCCCGCGCCCGGATGGAAGGCGATCGGGTCGGCCTCGGGCGTGCGATCGACGAAGGGGCCGAGCCGGCCGCCGGTGCGGGCGATCAGCCGGCCGGCATCGACCGGCACAGGATGGCTGCCGGGATTGTAGAGCACCAGCGTTCCGTGGGTCGCCGAGGCCGGGTGGCCGGTATCGGTGCGAAACAGCGCGACATAAGGGGCGTCGGGCGAGGAGACCCGCGCCTGGAAACCCTCGACATTGGCCGAGGGCAGTTCGGCCTTCAGCGCGTTGATCGCCTTGATCGAAGCCGAGATGTCGATGCCCGTATCGTGCTCGCGCGAGCCGGGCGTGGTGTCGACGACGTGGAGCGCGCGGCGATAGCCCCACTCGTAGCCGATCGGCATCAGCACGCCCGCCGAGAAGAAGGCCGAGAGCGCGTAGCGCGTCTTCAGCCGCGCTGCGATCGCGCCCGCATCGCCGGGGATGTCGGCGGCGAGGCGCTGCATATCGTGGTTCTCGGGGAAGGCGATCGAGGGCGCGATGACCCGCAGCCGGTCGTATTGCTCCAGCGCCCAGGGCGCCTTGAGGTCCCACCAGGCGAACGAGTTGAACAGGTAGTCAAAGCCGGCGCCGGCGGTGGACTGCGCCTCCTCGAAGGTGCAGCCGAGGGTCTCGGCCGCGAACAACGTGTCCGGCTCGCGCTTCTTGGCCGAGGCGATCAGCGCACGCCAGACATCGGCCGGCACCTTGTAGGCGGCATCGCACCGGAAGCCGCGCACCCCGAGGCCCTGCAGTCGGGCGATATAGGCGTCGAAGATGCCGGTCAGCGCATGGCGAGCGTGATCGGAATGGTAGTCGAGTTCGATCAGGTCGCCCCAGACGGTTTTCTTCGACGGGTCGTCCGGATCGACGGCGCCGGGGCTGACCGGCCGTCCCTCACCGTCGCGCAGGAACAGGTCCGGCCGCTCGTGCAGTAGGCGGGCATTGTCGGCGGTGTGGTTGATGACGAGGTCGGTCATCACCCCGACGCCTTGCGCCTCTGCGGCGCGGCAGAACCGGGCGATCTGCTCGTCGTCCGAGGTGCCGTCCTGATCGCGGAAGCGCTCGTCGAGCCTGTCCGGGTCCTGCACCGCGTAAAGGCTGCGCGACCCACCGGTCTGGTGGAAGGGGTTCAGGTAGATCCAGTCGAAGCCGAGGCCGGCAATGCGCGGGATCTCTGCCGTCCAGGCCGAGACCGTGCCGACGAGGAGCGGAAACAGGTTGTAGATTCGCGGCCCCTGGGCGCGCGGTGCGAGAGCGGCCGGCAGGGCGACGGTTCCCGCGTCGGTCCGCGTCGCGGCGCCCGCCTGGGTGCCCTTCGTCGTCGGTGCGTTCATGGTCGGCCTCCCTCGCGCGGTCCCGCGCGTCGTCCCATGGGTAAGTCGGTGGGGCTCAGGCGGTTCGTCTGAGCACGGCAAAGGGCAGCGCTTCGAACAGCGTGCCGAGATCGAGCCGGCCGCCCTCGTCGGTATGGCCGGCGCCCGTCAACAGGTCGGTCCAGCGGCTGCCCTCGGGCACCGTGAGACCCGTGCCTCGGAAGGCGCTGCCGGACCAGACCGCGTCGCCCAGAAGCCGTGCAACGAGGCGCGGCACGGCTACCAGCAGGTCGCCCTCGCCGCCACCGTCGACGGAGCGGAGGAAGGCGACGACGTGGTCTGCCCGCTCGCCCGTGGCCTCCAGCGCCTGGTAGTCCGCGTCGGCGTAGAAGGACGGGCGCGCGGCCCGATCCGCCAGCAGCCGCGCCAGCGTCGCCTGCTTGACCCGGCCGTCAGGCCACTGGGCGAGCAGGCTGGCCGGCGCGACATCCGCGGAGACGGCCTCCGCTCGCGCACCGTAATCGACCGGCCGGCGGTTATCGGGATCGACGAAGGAAAAGTCCCAGAACTCGGTGCCCTGGTAGACGTCCGGGATGCCCGGCAGCGTCGCCTTGAGCACCGAGCGGCCGAGCCCGGCGATCATGCCCAGATGCGCGAGCTTCTTCGCGAAGGGACGCACGCGTGCGAGGAAGTCCGAGCCTGGTGCGATCAGCTTTTCGAAGAGCGCGTGGACCGCGCCCTCATAGGCCTCGTCGACATTGACCCAGCTGGAAAAGCGCTTGGCCTCCCGCAGCGCCTTCTCGGCATAGGCATCGAGCCGCTTGCGGAAATCCTCGATCGCCTCCGGGTCATCCCCCTCCAGCAATTCGAGCGGCCAGGCCCCGAGGATCGCCTGCAGGAACATCCACTGGTCGTTGCGGTCCGGCGCAGGCTCGTCCTCGATGGTGGCGAGATGCGGTTCGGCGGCGCGGCGCCAGGCATCCCAGGCGCGCGCCCATTCCTCCGGCAGCTCCGACAGGGCGAGCTGGCGCGAGCGCGCATCCTCGCCGCGCTTGGTGTCGTGCGTCGCCGTGGTGATCATGGCGTTTGGCCAGTCGCGGGCGCGGGCAGCCTGGAGCGCATGGAAGTGCGACAGCGCGATACCGTACTCGCCCGGATCGCCACCGACCTCGTTCAGCGCCAGCAACGCACTGAACCGGTAGAACAACGTGTCTTCCAGGCTCTTGGCCATGACCGGCCCGGTGAGCTGCTGGAAGCGGCGGCGGAAGCGCAGGATCACCCGCGGCTCGGGGCCGCCCGGCCCCCTGGTATCGATGCGGCCGAGCAGCGCGTCCGCCGCAAAATCGTGGACCGAGCGGTCGGGCAGAGCGCTCCAGCGCTTGGCCTTGCGCACGGTCTGCTCGACAAGGTCGATATCCTCCTGGTCGACATCACTGTCGTCGAGATCGGACGGCAGGTAGGAGCGATAGGTCGGGAAGCGGGCGATGATCTCGATCAGCGCACGGCGGATGGCGTTGAGGGAGAAGTCGCGTGTGCGTCGATCGGCATCGGCAATGGCCTTGAGGTCACCGGTGAGGACTTCGAGTTCGCTGGCGAAACTCGTCTCCAGGATCTCGGCCTTGGCTCGGCGCAGCTGGAACTTGTAGGGCTCGTCGAAGCCGGTTGCCCATTGATAGAACTTCTGGATGCGCGGCTTGAGCGCCCGGTCGACGAACAGGCCGTCGATCTGGTTCAACACGTCGTAGCCGGTGGTGCCTGCGACGGGCCACGGCCGCAGCTTTTCGCCCGGCTCCAGGATCTTTTCGACGACGACGTAGAAGCCGGGACCGACTGCTGATTGCAGGGCACGAGCATAGCCGAGCGGATCGGCGAGGCCATCGATATGGTCGATGCGCAGGCCGTCGATGCGACCCTCGCTCACCAGCCGGAACAGCAGGGCGTGCGATTTCTGGAAGATGTCCGATTTCTCGACGCGCAGGCCCGCGAGCGAATTTACGTCGAAGAAGCGACGGTAGTTGATGTCGCTCGACGCAATCCGCCAATGAGCGAGCCGGTACGACTGGCTCTCCAGGAGGCGGTGCAGGGGGCCGAAGGAGTCGGGATAGTCCTTGTTGCCGTTGAGCAGGTGAAGCGCACGGTAGATCGCCGCGGCGATCTGCGGCGAGGCACGCACCGCGTCGGCGAGATCCGCCTTCAGACCCTCGGCCTCGGCCGGCAGGGCCTTGCGACGCTCGGGGTTCGTCTCCTCGCCCATGCCGCGCAGGCGCTCGGAGACTTCGAGCACATCGGCCGAAGGGTCGTCGCCGACCTCGCCGAGGGCGGCGAGCGCCCGGTTCAGGATCGCCGGGTAGGAGAGCGGGCAGATCGGGAATTCGTGCTCGTAATGCCAGACACTGAAGGCGCCCCTGGCCTCATCGAACTTCAATTCCAGCGTGCCCTTCTCCAGGGCTTCGCCGTAGCGCTCGCCCAGGAAGGGGATCACGAGCTTGCCGTTCGCGCCGAGCCGTTCCCAGTCGATGTCGAAGGCATGCGCGAAGGGGGAGAGGCCGCCCCATTCGAGCACGGAAAGCCACCACGGATTGTCGGCACCGCCGACGCCCATGTGGTTCGGCACGATGTCGACGAGGAGTTTGAGCCCATTCGCCTTCAGCGCGTCGGAGAAGGCGATGAAACCCTCCTCGCCACCGATCTCCGGATTGATCTGAGAGTGGTCGACGATGTCGTAGCCATGGGTCGAGCCGGGCCGCGCACGCTGCAGCGGCGAGGCATAGACGTGGCTGATGCCGAAACGCGCGAGATAGGGGACGATCGCCTCGGCCTGCGCGAAGGTGAAGCCCTCGTGGAACTGCAGCCGGTAGGTCGCCCGGGGCGGCGGCGAGTTTAGCCGGCCGGCGCCCGAGCGCGGTCCGCGATCCTCGCCCGCAAGCGACGCTGCGAGCTTGGCGAGCGGTCCGCCAGGGGCAGCGATGGCTTCCAGCGTGCGGTCGAGCTTACGCCGCCAGTTGGGATGCCCCTCGGTCGAGCCCGGCACGTTGGCCTGAGCGAGCTCCGAGACGACGTCCTCGTACTGCACCGCCGTCAGAATCGAGGGAGCGCGGGCAAGGAAGCGCGCCGCTGCCTCGAACGGAGCGGCATCGGCCGGTTCGGCGCTTGGCAGGAGTTGTTCGGAGTAGAGCGCCTCGGACAGACGGCGGCGCTCGGTCACGCGATCGGCGCGCTCGGAATCGGCCCGGTCGGAATCGTAGAGACCGAGGGACTGGCGCGTGTCGGTATCGACCCCGCGCCACCAGCCGAGAAAAGTCGGCAGGTCGTGCGTGGTGATCGCGGTCAGCGCATCGTGCGGATAATCGGCAGGCGGCTTGAAGGCGCCGCCGTGCTGCCGTTCGAAGGCGAGGATGCGGTAGCTCAGGATACCGGCCGCCATCAGGGCGTCGGAGAATCCCTCGGGGGCTGTGCCGAGATCCTCGGCGATCACCAGGCATTTCGAGCGGTGGCTCTCCAGCCGCAGCACCGCCAGCATCGGCTCGAACGGCATCGCCACATAGGCGCCCGCCTGTGCCGACTGGCCGACGGGAATCAGGAAGAGCCGCGCGAGCTGGAAGGCGTGGTCGATGCGAATGGCGCCGGCATGGCGCATGTTCGCCCGGACAAGATCGCGGAACGCCCTGAGGCCGTCGCGCTCCAATTCGAGCGGGTGGAAGGCCGGCAGGCCCCAATCCTGGCCCTTCGGCGCGAGCAGATCCGGCGGTGCGCCGATCGAGACGCCGTTGGCGAAGCGCTCGGGATGCGACCAGATCTCCGACCCGCCACGGTCGGCACCCACCGCGAGATCGCGGTAGAGGCCGATCCGCATGCCGGCCTTGAGCGCCGCCTCGGAGGCCTGCTTCAGCTGGTGGTCGGCGAGGTACTGGAGCCAGACATGGTAGCTGACCCGCTCGGCATTCGCCTCGGCGAAGGCCGTCACCTCCGCGGTGCCGGCACGGCGATAGGGCTCCGGCCATTCGCCGAGCCAATGCGCGCCCTGCGCCTTGAAATGCTCTGACAGCGTCTCGAAAATCGCGTGACATTCGAGATTTTCGCCACCCTCCGCCCGGAAGGCCGCGAAGCCTGGATCGGCCCCTCTGCGCGCCGGCGATTCCAGCCAGAACGCCTCGAGCACGGGTGAGAGCACCTCCCAGATGCCGGCATGATCCACGAGCGTCGCGTCGCGCAGCGCGTCGAGGCGCGGGCGCATCTCGTCGAGCAGCGCTTCGGCGCGGCTGCCCGCGAAGCCGGGGAGCGCGCCGGGCTCGATGTAGAGCGTCTCGAGGAAGAGCCGGGACGAGGGCGAGTACGGCGAAATCTTCTCGCGGTCGGTCGGGAACAGCGCGTGGACCGGGCTCAGGCCGAGGAAGGACGCGCCGCGCAGGCCGGCATCGGCGGCGGCGCGGCCGGCATCGGCGAAGGTGCCGATGCCGAGATTGTGCGGCGAGCGCAGGCCGTAGAGCTGCGCGGCGAGGCCCCAGTCGCGGGCGCCCTCCTCCGCATAGGCGCGCGGGCGCCAGCAGCGCTGCGGCGCCGAGATGATCCAGGCCTGCGCCCGGCGCTCGCCGAGCGTCGCGGTGAGTCGGTGGTAGCCGGGCGTCAGCGGCGGCAGCTCGAAGCTCGTGCCGCCCTCGCCGAAGCTCAGGTTCGCGCGGCCCTCGCTGGCGTGACCGCGTTCGTCGACGAGCCGCCAGGTGACCGATCCATACGCGCCCTCGGCCCGGATCGGGACGCGCAACGCGCGCCGCGCCTCGGCCGGAAGCAGGGGCGGGATCAGGCCGAGCCGTACCTCTTCGACTTCCGCGAGGCTATGGGCGATCTCGTCCTCGGAGCCGACGGCGAAGCCGAGGGCGGCGAGCATGCCGGCGCGGGTCTCTTCGGAGGTCTCGACGGGGTTGCCGAAGGCGTCCGTGTAACCCTTTGCGATGCCGACGAGGTCGGCGAGGCGGGTCAGGGCGTCGCTCATGCCGGCGCTCCAACCAGGAAGACGCCGGTCCAGGGCGGCAGGTGCAGCGATTGCCGCGAGGATGTGCTCGACCAGATCACCTGGCCGCCCTTGCTCTGCGCATCATAGGTGTCGGTACCGACATTGGCGACGAAGCGCAGCGTGCCGGCCTCGAACCGCCAGGTGCAGTCGACGATGCCCGGCGCGGGGATCGTGGCCTCGGCTCCGCGGAAGCCGGACTTGGTCAGCGGCACCACGGTCTGGTGGCGGATCTGCAAGAGGTTGCGGGTGTCGGCCCAGACGTGGCGGTGGGGTTCGCGCTCGGCCTCTTCCCAATCGATCTTGGAATCCAAGAAGGTCTTCTCCTCGGTCGGGTCCGGGATCACGGAGGTGTCGTCGGCGAAGGCCGCGAAGCTCTTGAACTCGCGGCGCCGGCCCTCGCGGACCGCCTTGTTCAGCTCCTCGTCCGGCGCGAAGTCGACGAAGAACAGGAACGGCGCGGAGGCTGACCATTCCTCGCCCATCCAGAGCATCGGGATCTGCGGCGCGAGCAGCAGCCCGGCGCGGGCCAGGGCGAGCTTCTCGGGATCGGCGAGCTGGCTCAGACGCTCGCCGAGCGCACGGTTGCCGACCTGGTCGTGGTTCTGCAGGAAGGTGACGAAGGCCGAGGGCGGCAGGTGGCCTGAGGGCTCGCCGCGGGGGTGGTTATCGAGCGTCTTGAAGGGCTCGCCCTGGTAGGCGAAGCCCTCGGCGAGGCAGCGCGCGAGGTGCTCCACCGGCTTGTCCGCGAAGCTCTCGTAGTAGCCGGCGTCTTCACCGGTCAGCAGCACGTGCCAGCAATGGTGGAGGTCGTCCGCCCATTGCGCACTGTGCTGGATCGGCCGGCCCTCGCTGTCGCGCTCCAGCCAGCGGGCCTGGTTCGCCTCGTTCTCGAGGATCAGGTGGATGTGGCGGCCGGGCAGGCGCGCCCGGATGGTTTCGGCCAGCTCGCCGATGAAGTGCTTCTCGGAATCGTCGAGGATGGCGTGCACGGCATCGAAGCGGATGCCGTCGAAATGGTATTCCTCCAGCCAGTACAGCGCGTTCTCGATGAAGTAGTCGCGCACGACGCGGCCACTCTCCCGGCCGTCGAAGTTGATGCCGGCACCCCAGGGCGTCTGGTGACGCTCGGTGAAGAAGCTCTTGGCGTAGGCGTGGAGATAGTTCCCGGCCGGGCCGAAGTGGTTGTAGACGCAGTCGATCAGCACCATCAGGCCCTTGCCATGGGCGGTGTCGATCAGGCGCTTGAGGTCTTCCGGGCGGCCATAGGCGGCATCCGGCGCGTAGGGCAACACGCCATCGTAGCCCCAGTTGCGGGTGCCCTTGAAGTCGGCGAGCGGCAGCAGCTCGATGGCGGTGATGCCGAGATCGACGAGGTCGTCGAGCTTGGCCTCCAATGCCGCGTAGGTGCCCTCCGGCGTCGCCGTGCCGACATGCAGCTCGTAGATCACCGCCTCTTCCCAGGGCCGGCCGGTCCAGTCGCCGTCGCTCCAGACATGGGCGGCGGGGTCGATCAGCTCGCTGAGGCCCGAGACGTCGTCGGGCTGGAAGCGGGAGGCCGGATCGGGAACGACGAGATCGCCGCCGATGCGGAAGCCGTAGCGCGCGCCGGGCCTGACGCCCGGCACGACGGTACGACGCCAGCCTTCGCCGACATCGGGAAGCGGATGGTCGCTGCCATCAACGGTGAGAACCACATCCGCGGCGCTCGGCGCCCAGAGCGCGAAGCGGGCTCCCTCATCGGTCACCTCGCTGCCGTAGGCCATTGCATGGCTGCGCCGCATCGGGCCGCTATCCTTGTTGTCGGTGAATTCGCCCGGCTGGGCCTCGAGTCCGATGGGAAAGGCCCGCCGCGCCACCCGGTTCCGTCAGCGGAGGTAACGCGAGTGGCGCCACCGGCAACCGCGGGGCAGCATCGAATCCAGGAAAATCTCGCAGATGCAAAAAGGCCTCCCGCCGTTTCCGGCGAGAGGCCCAACGCGGGACTCGTCTGTCGTCTGGATCAGGCGTCGATGGTCGGGCCACCGCCCTCGGCGCGCTTCTTGGCCATGTAGGCGTCGAACTGCTCGCGGTCCTTGGCGCGCTTCAGCTCCTCAACAAACTCGGTGAAGGCGCGGCTCTCTTCCTGCAGAGCGCGGCGACGCGCCTCGAGCCGGTCCAGCTCGGCCTTCCGATACTCGTCGAAGGCGAAGTTGCCGGTGCTGGAGCGGTACACGCCGCAATCCTTCGCGGCCTCGAAGGCCTTGGCGAACCGCGACGTGCCGCCGGAGCCACGGCTCCACGAACCGCTCTGGGCAAACTCACGCATTTGGCCGAGCGCGGGGTAACCCGCGACCTTCCACGCAACATAGGCAAGGGCCAGCGGCCACCAGTAGATGAAGCCGAGGACGATGGCGCCGATCTCGAGCGAGCGGCGCGGGAATGGCCCGCAGTGACGGGCGCTGGCGCCCGACCAGGGGGAAGAGGCAGACGACGTGCTCACAGCTTAAGCTCCGCATGTGAATGTGAACAACATTCACATGCGGAGCCGCACCCAGCCTTTCAAGAGGTGCGGCGTCCTGCCGTTTTCCTCAAAGGAGTGGATGCAGTGCTGTCTTCCTGCTCCTCCGGCAAAACGGGCCGAACGGCGCGCCGTCGCGAGGGCAGCGGGACGTTGGCAGGATTCGCTCCGAACCTGGCAGCGAGGGCACTGTCTCGCCGTACATGTCGCGGCAGCCTTCTCCCATGATGGCGGAGATGCCCTTGCAGACAGGTCCGATCGAAAACGGCGTCAGTTCGATGACGCACCAGGCACGCGCGCGCCCGCGCCGTGGACCAGGGCGAGCACGCCGGCCCGCAGCAGCTCGTATTTGTCCGGCCCGCTCTTCGGCAATTGACCTGAGGCCGATAGCGTGGCGATACCGTGCGAGAGCGCCCAGACCTCCAGCGCGACGAAGCGCGGATCGACGCCGCCGAACCCCTCCGGAAAGGTCGCGCGCAGGGCCTCGACCAGGAGGTCGAACGGGTTCGGCCGGTCGGGATTGGGATCCGCGGCGCGCACATCGAAGATCGCCGCGTAATAGCCGGGCTCCTCCTCGGCAAAGGCGAGGTAGGCCTCGCCCATCCGGGTGAAGCGCTCCAGCGGTGTGCCACGCCCGCCGAGGGACCGCGCCAAGCGGTCCGCGAGATCCTTGAAGCCGCGGCCCGCGACCTCCTCCAGCAGCGCCTCCCGCCCCCTGAAATGCCGGTAGAGCGCCGCGGGCGTCACACCGACGAGACGCGCGGCATCGACCAGGGTGAAGCCGCCGACGCCGCGTTCCGCGATGAAGCGGCGCGCCGCCTCGATCAGCGCCTCTTTCAGATTGCCGTGGTGGTAGCTGCGCCGGTCTTCCGGCCGCTCACGCCAGGGTCGCACGAAGCCCTCTCCTTGCCCTTGCAGCACATGCCCGTTCGCAAAAGCTGGATTCGGGCAAGAGGTTGCACCGGAAGACAGCGGCAAAAGCTATCAGCTATCTCTGTCGAGACGTCGACAATTTCTTCGGCATCCGAAGGGTTCGGCCCCCAGCTTGCTGGGGCACGCACGCACCGCCCCACCCCTCTCCCCGCGGGCGGCCAGAGGGGATGAACGGGCGGGCTGGTCGCCGGAGCGACCTGCCGTCACCACGCCCGCCCAGCGCCCGCCACCCCGATCCCGAGATGCTGGGCCACCGTGGCGCCGATATCGGCGAAGGTTTCGCGCCGGCCGATCGGGCCCGCCACCACGTCCGGCCCGAAAGCCAGGACCGGCACCTGCTCGCGGGTATGCTCGGTGCCGTGCCAGGTCGGATCGTTGCCGTGGTCGGCGGTGACGATGCAGAGATCACCCGGCCGGAGCGCCGCTCGGATCTCCGGGATGCGCGTATCGAAGGCCTCGAGTTCGGCGGCGTAACCCGGCACGTCGCGGCGGTGGCCGTGCTCGGTGTCGAAATCGACGAGGTTCACGAAGACGAACCCGCCATCCTCCAGCGTTGCCATCGCGGCCAGTGCGGCATCGACGCCGGCAGCGTTCCCGGCCGTCTTCACCTCGCGCCCGGTGCCGCGATGCGCGAAGATGTCGCCGATCTTGCCAACGCTCACGACCTCCCGGCCGGCGCTGGTCAGCCGGTCGAGCAGTGTGTCGCCGGGTGGCGCGACCGCGAAATCCTTTCGATTCCGGGTCCGGCGGAATTCATCGTCAGCCGAGCCCGTGAAGGGCCGCGCGATCACGCGGCCGACGCGCCAGCGATCGCAGATATCGCGCGCGACGCGACAGACCTCGTAGAGGCGATCCAGCCCGAACATCTCTTCGTGGGCGGCGATCTGGAAGACGCTGTCGGCGGAGGTGTAGCAGATCGGCCGGCCCGTCCGGACATGCTCGGGTCCGAGTTCCTCGATGATCGTGATGCCCGACGCGTGGCGGTCCCCGAGGATGCCCGGCAACCCTGCCTGCTCGATCAGCGCCCGCGTCAGCTCAGGCGGGAAGGCCGGCTGCGTATCCGGGAAATGCCCCCAATCCTCCAGCATCGGCAGCCCGGTGATCTCCCAATGGCCCGACGGCGTGTCCTTGCCGGCCGCCGTCTCGACGGCGTGGCCATAGGCTGCCTCGACCGGGCCGGGCGGCGCCAGTCCCGGCGGCACGCGGCCGGTGGCGCCCTCCGCAGCGAGGCCGAGCCCGAGCGCGGCGAGGTTGGGCAGGCGCAACGGGCCGGAGCGCAGGCCCTCGCGGTCGCCCCGCCCCCGCGCGCAGGCCTCCGCGATATGACCGACCGTGTCGGCACCCTCGTCGCCGTAGCGGGCGGCGTCGGGGCCGCCGCCGATGCCGACGGAATCGAGGACGATCAGGAGTGCGCGCGCCATCTCTGCCGGTCGCGTCCGCTCAGGCCGGAACGGCGTCGGCAACGCCCTCGGCAGGCGCCGACTCGCGATCCACGATCTCGGCCTCCATGTCGAAGGCCGCCGCGAACAGTGTGCGGGTGTACTCGGTCTGCGGCCGGGCGAAGATTTCGGAAGCTGCCCCCTCCTCGACGACGCGGCCGTTCTGCATGACGAGCACGTAGTTCGCGAGGGCGCGCACGACCTTGAGATCGTGGCTGATGAACAGGTAGGCGAGGCCGCGCTCACGCTGCAGGTCGCGCAGTAGGGTGACGATCTGCGCCTGAACCGAGCGGTCGAGGGCCGAGGTCGGTTCGTCGAGCACGACGAAACGCGGGTTCAGCACGATGGCACGGGCGATGGCGATGCGCTGGCGCTGGCCGCCGGAGAATTCGTGCGGGTAGCGGTCCATCGCCGCCGGATCGAGCCCGACATCGGCGAGCGCCTTGGCCACGATGGTGCGGCGCTCGGCCCGCGACTTGGCCTGCCCCTGCACCACCAAGCCCTCGGCGACGATATCGGCCACCGACATGCGCGGCGAGAGCGAGCCGTAGGGGTCCTGGAAGACCACCTGCATGTCCTTGCGCAGCGGCCGCATCGCGCTCACCGAGAAGTTCTCGATCGCCTTGCCGAGGAAGACGATCGGCCCCTCCGAGGCCGTCAGCCGCAGCAGGGCCAGACCGAGGGTGGTCTTGCCCGACCCGGATTCGCCGACGACGCCGATGGTCTCGCCCCTGCGCACCGCGAGGCGGACGCCGTCGACGGCCTTGACGTAGTCGGTGGTGCGCCGGAGCAGGCCCTGCTTGATCGGGAACCAGACCTTGACCGGCCCAGCCTGGACCAGCCACTCGGCTCCCGCATCGACCGGGTTGGCACGGCCCGTCGGCTCGGAGGCGAGGAGGCGCTGGGTGTATTCGTGCTGCGGCCGGTCGAAGACCTCCGCGACCGGGCCGGCCTCGACGATGCGCCCGCGCAGCATCACGCAGACCGAGGTTGCGATGCGCCGCACGATGCCGAGATCGTGGGTGATGAACAGCATCGCCATGCCGAGCCGCTTCTGCAGATCGGCGAGCAGGGTCAGGATCTGCGCCTGGACCGTCACGTCGAGCGCCGTGGTCGGCTCGTCGGCCACCAGCAGGTCGGGCTCGCAGGCGAGCGCCATGGCGATCATCACGCGCTGGCGCTGGCCGCCCGACAATTCGTGCGGATAGGCGCCGAGCCGCCGCTCGGCATCGCGAATGCCGACGAGGTCGAGCAACTCGAGAATCCGCGCGCGCGCCTTCCTGCCCGTAAGGCCGCGATGGAGTTGCAGCACCTCGCCGATCTGCCGCTGGATGGTGTGCAGCGGGTTCAGCGAGGTCATCGGCTCCTGGAACACCATGGTGATGTCCGCGCCGCGCACCTTCCTGAGTTCGCGTTCGGGCAGTTGCAGCAGATCGCGGCCCTTGAAGACGATCCGTCCGCCCGGGTGATGCGCCGCGCCGTCGAGCAGGCGCAGGATCGAGAGCGCCGTCACAGACTTGCCCGAGCCGGACTCGCCGACCAGCGCCAGCGTCTCGCCGGCCGCGATCGTGAAGCTGACCCGGTCGACGGCCAGCGTCTCGCCCTCCGACGAGCGGAAGGCCACCGAGAGATCGTCGACGGAGAGAAGCGGTTCGGTCATCGGCACCGCGAAAAGGGGATCCTCCGGCCGGTCGGCGCGGAGACGGTCGGCGGGGTTATAGCGCCGCGAAGCCCGCAGGGCGAATGGCGCGCGATGCGGCGGCAAAGGCGCTTTCAGGATTTCCTCCCGGCCCGCACACGTCTAGATGGCGGTGGTGCCGCGCGTCTCGCTGATCCTCGTCGCTCTTCTCGCGCTGCTCTCGAGCGCGCCGCCTTCCGCCGCAGCCACGGGCCCCGGCGGCGACGGCGAGACCGTTACCCAGGCCCTCTGCCGGCTGATCGAGGATTCCGCGAGGGCGCGGTCGATCCCGGTTCCTTTCCTGACCCGGCTGATCTTCCGCGAGAGCGCCTTCCGCGTGAACGCGGTCAGCCCTGTCGGCGCGCAGGGCGTCGCGCAGTTCATGCCGGGCACGGCGCGTGAGCGCGGCCTGCTCGACCCGTTCGATCCCGAGCAGGCGATCCCGCACGCCGCGCATCTGTTGGCCGACCTCCGCCGGCAGTTCGGCAATCTCGGCCTGGCGGCGGCGGCCTATAATGGCGGAGCCGGCCGGGTCTCGTCCTGGCTCGCCGGCAAGGGCGGGCTTCCGGCCGAGACGCGCGCCTATGTCATTGCGCTGACCGGTCACCCGGCCGAGGACTGGCGCCCCTCCGGCGTCGAGCTGGCCCCGCTGGAGGGCGAGCCGGCCAAGCCCGAGGCGAAGCAGCCCGACACGGCCAAGGCGGACACGGCGAAGGAGGTCGAGGCGGAGCCGCAGACCTGTCTTCAGGTCACGGCGCTCCTGCGCATTCCCTCGCGCGGGGATCGCTTCGCCCTGCCCGTCGAGGGTGGCGTGACGGCTCCCTGGGGCATCCAGCTCGCCGGCAACTTTTCGAAATCGCTGGCGCTCGCGAGCTTCTCGCGGACGCGCTCCCGCTACGCCAACGTGATCGGCGCCGTGCGGCCAATGATCATCGGCACGCGCCTCCGCTCGCGCGGCACACGCGCCTTCTACCGCATCCGCATCCCGGCCGAGACCCGCGCGGCCGGCGAAACCCTGTGCGAACGCATCCGCAAGGCCGGGGGCGCCTGCATCGTCCTGCGCACCTGATGCGCGTGCGCACGGGAAACATGTTCGGCGCGCGCACGGCCTTGAAACCGCCCAGTCTGGCCCTTCATCTGCGGCCTCAAGCACATCCCCTGGGAGACGCATGTTCCGTGTCCTCGTCGCCGCGCTCTCGTTCGGCTGCCTTCTGCTCTCCGCGCTCGGCCTCTCCGGCTGCTCGCCGCTCGCGCTGTTCGACGCGCTCGGCCCGCGCGACGCCGGCGCCCGCCTCTCGCTGAAGGACGCGGCCTATGGCGAGGATCCGCGCCACCGCCTCGACGTATTCACCCCGGTCGGTAACGTCGCCAACGCGCCCGTGCTGGTTTTCTTCTACGGCGGCTCCTGGAAGAGCGGCTCGAAGGAAGATTATGCTTTCGCCGCGCAGGCGCTGGCTGCTCAGGGCTTCGTGACGGTGCTGCCGGATTACCGGCTCTACCCCCAGGTGCGCTTCCCCGATTTCCTCGATGACGGCGCGCGAGCCATCGCCTGGGTCCGCGACCACATCGCGGCCTATGGCGGCGATCCGAAGAAGATCGTCCTCGCCGGACACTCGGCCGGCGCCTACAACGCGGTGATGCTCGGGCTGAACCCAGCGTACCTGCGGCGTGCTGGCGTCGAGCCGCAGACCATCCGCGCAGTCGCCGGCCTATCGGGCACCTACGACTTCTTCCCGTTTGACCAGGGGACCTCGATCGACCTGTTCGGGCAGGCGCCCGACCCGAAGGGGACGCAGCCGATCACCTTCGCCGGCCCGAACTCGCCGCCCGCCTTCCTCGCCACCGGCGACGCCGACACGACGGTACGCCCGCGCAACACGAAGAGCCTCGCGGCCCGACTGCGGGATGCTCGTGTCCCGGTGCAGGAGCGGATCTATGCTGGGCTTGACCACGCCGATACGCTGCTCGCGCTCTCGATTACCTTCCGCTCGAAGGCGCCCGAACTCTCCGAGATGGCGGCGTTCCTCCATCAGCATGCCGAACGCCGGCAGCTGAGTTCAGTGCAGATGCGCTAACCCTCTACCGGCGGCACCGGCCTCGAACGCCGATCCGATGGCGACGGCGACCCCGCGCGCGGCGCGCAGCGACATTGCCGGCGGCAAGATCCGTCTGCGCCATCAGCCAGCCTCCGAAAACGTCGCCTGCCGGGTTCGTGTCTGCCGGCATTGCGACGGAGCAGATGACGGGCGACCCGCGAGCGACGGGACAGCCCCGGACCGGACCGGCTCCACTTCGCTGTCGCTCATCCCGATTCTCCGTGCCGCGCCCCTGTAGCGGCACTGGACTTCTTGCCGAGCATGGCAAGAGACGTCTCGTGCCCGCCAGTGCACAGGCACGCGCGGTGCGCGCTCAGCCGCTGCGTACCGCGTTGGCGGTGATGGCGCCGGGAGCAGAGACGAGCTCAGGTGCGGGCTGCTCAATGGCAGGACGAGCTGGCTGCTCGTCGACTGCCACGAAGACCAGCAGGCCGACGCTCACGAGGACGTGCGGCAGCACGAGCGGGATGCCCCAGCGGACCTTTGGGGACTTGATCAGCTCTTGGGCCATTGCAACGTCTCCACGGCCCTGGACGAACGATCCGGTCGGGCGATGGCGATGGGTCGCGGCGGTGGCGCTGACGGTTCATCGAGGCTTGCGAAAAATCACATGAGGACCAGCCTTCTCCTTCGGCGCACCTGCCCCGGAAACGCGCGCCGGCTCATCAAGAAAAACTCGAAAGGCGATGAACCGGCTGCCAGCCCGGCGCGACACACGCCTATCCGGGTCGCGATGGGCGAGCCGGCCCCTTCAAGGAACTAGGCCATATCGCTTTTCTCCATTGTCTCGACGACCCGCGCCGGCACGATCGTTCTAGCTGCCCTCTCCGCCTCGGTGATCGATGCAGGGATCGGGGTTCCAATCTCAGACCAATCACGGCGAGTGCCGTTAGCGCGGACGGCGATAGCTGCGCCATCGACGAGGACGGCAACATATTCGGCCGTCAGGTCCGCATCTGCGACGGAACCGTCAAAGAAAGTGGCCGCCAGTCATGGTTGGAGCGCGATCGGCGCCTCGCCTAGTCCGCATGTCTTCGGTGCAGTATCGCAGAGTGTTCGCAAGATCGGTGGCCGCATAGACGTAGACTGATCATTCGGCCAGAGTGCGCATCTCGTCGGATACACAGTCCAAGCGAGTCGTGGCGGCGACGCTGCGAGGGATCGGAGAATTCTCTGCCATGGCGGATCGCGCGCGAGGGAGCCGGACGATAGTGTGGGCGGCTGCCGGCGCGATCCTGCTGCTGGCTCCTCTTCCTGCCTTTTCCCAGTACCGAGGCATGCCCGGAGGCGGCTATGGCGGGCGCGGCTATGGCGGCGGTTACGGCGGTGGGTTGGGGCTCGGAATCGGCGGCGCGATCCTCGGCGGCGTGGTCGGTTCGATGGGTCGCGGCCGCCCTCCAGAGGTCGAAGAGGTCGAGGACGTGGGCGATCCGCCCCCACTGCGGCGCCCGAGAGGCACAGCCGAGCCGCCCGCACGTCAACGCCCCCCCTCTGAGCGGCCGAGGCCCATCGTCGAGAAGCCGCCGCGCCATCGCCCGCCGGTCGTCCTAGGGGCGCCACCGCGTCCGGCCGAGCCGGCCGTCCGGATCGTCAGGCCTGCGCATCCGGCGCCGGCTCAAGCGGCGAAGGTCGCGTCCCACCCCGGTTCATCTAAACGCCCGAACGCGGTGGCCAAGGTGCCTCCCCCGCGCGTGCCTGCACCGGTTCGTCCTGCCGCTCCACCGCCAGTCGCAGCCGCTCAGGTCGACGAACCTGGGACCGTACCGGGCGAAGTCCTGATCGAACTCAAGCCGGGCGCACCGGGAAACACCATCGCCCGGCTCGCCCGCCAGCAGCGCCTCGATGCCATCGAGACGGAGAGCTTCAACTTGGTGCCGCTCACGCTGCACCGCTACCGCATCCGCGACGGCCGTGCCGTGGCCACCGTTGTGCGTGCACTTCAGGCGGACTCTCAGGTCGCCTCGGCCCAGGCAAACCACGTCTATGCGCTGGTCGGCGACATCGCGCCTGCATTGCCCTTCGCGAGCGTGCAATATGTCGTGGCCAAGCTTCATCTCGATGAGGCCCATCGAGTAGCAACCGGGCGCGATGTTGCGATCGCAGTAATCGATTCCGGTGTCGACGAAGCACATCCCGCCTTGGCCGGTGCGCTGAGCGAGAACTGGGATGCTATCACCAAGACCGCTCTACCCGCGGGCGGCGGCGAAGCGCACGGCACCGCCGTCGCCGGCATCGCCGGGGCACGTGCGCAGCTCGCCAGCGCAGCCCCGGACGCACCGCTCGTCGCTATCCGGGCCTTCACCGTCGGACTACAGAAGCCCGGAGCCCAGGGCACGACGATTCACATCCTGCGGGCGATCAACCGCGCCGCCACAGCCAAGGCTCGCGTAGTCAATATGAGCTTTACCGGGCCGGCCGACGCGAAGCTCTCGCAGTTCCTCGCTGCCGGCGCGGGTAAGGGCTTCATCTACGTCGCCGCCGCGGGCAATGGCGGTCCGGACTCGCCGCCGCTGTATCCGGCCGCCGACTCCAACGTGATCGCCGTCACCGCGATCGATGCGCAGGACAAGCTGTTTCCCGCCGCCAGTCGCGGACCGCACGTGTTCATCGCGGCACCCGGAGTTGAGGTTTTTGTGGCGACACCGGGAGGCGGCTACGGCTTCCTCAGCGGCACCTCGATGGCGGCGCCGCAGGTGGCGGGCATCGCCGCAATGATGCTGCAGGCGAAGCCTGACCTGACCCTCGCGGCCCTGCGCGATGCGCTGACGAAGAGCGCCCGCGATCTTGGGCCGGCCGGTCCCGATCCGGATTTTGGCGCAGGCTCAGCCGATGCGCGGGAGGCGCTCCAGGCTGTCGGCGTCTCCTTCACACCGGCGCTGGTGAGCGATGCGAAGCCGCCCCTCGGCGCGGCCAGAATTGAACAGCCATCCACATCGGACGCCGCGAAAGCCGAACTGGCAACGCCCGTCGAGAGCACGACAAGCGGATCGGCACTCGAGACGAGCGCCGCGCCGACACTGTCCGCTACGACGAAGAGCGACGTGCCCCTGAAATGACGCCGGCCGCCAAAATCGTTCACGTGACGATTGAACCGAACCCTCGCTCGAAGCGACCCATGAGCAGCCCGGCCGCATGACCGACGCCTCCGACGAGGTGCTGGTGATGCGAATCGCGGGCGGCGACGCGCTCGCAATGCAGAGCCTCTACGCGCGGCATTCCACCCGCGTGTACCGGTTCCTGGTGCGCCTCGTCCGGGATGCCACACAGGCCGAGGACCTGATGAGCGACGTATTCTTCGATGTCTGGCAGCAGGCCGCCCGGTTCGAGGGCCGCTCCAGCGTGACCACCTGGATGTTGGGCATCGCCCGCTTCAAGGCACTCTCGCATCTGCGCAAGCGCCCGCACGTAGCCCTCGAACCAGAGATCGCCGAGGCGATCGAGGACGAGGCCGAAACTCCCGAGATTCTACTCCAGAAGGTCGGTAAGGCGGCGGTGATCCGCCGCTGTCTCGCGGCTCTGTCCGCTGAGCATCGCGAGGTGATCGATCTTGTCTATTATCACGAGCGCAGCGTCGAGGAGGTCGCCGAAATCACCCGCGTGCCCCCCGGTACGGTGAAGACGCGCCTCTTTCACGCGCGCAAGAGGCTCTCGGAACAGTTGACCGCCATGGGCATCGATCGGGGTTGGCCATGACCGCAGGAGAGCCCGGCCAGGACCGCAAACCCGACGAGATCGACCTGCTGCTGCCGTGGCACGCGGTCGAACGACTGTCGGCCGAAGAGGCAGAGAGGGTCGAAGCGGCCCTACGCGCCGACCCAGAGCGCGCGCGCCATCTTGAGATCGCCCGCGAAGAGCGTGCCGAGACGGTGGCGCTGAATCAGGGGCTCGGCATGCCTTCGCGAGCTGCGCGCGACAAAGTTTTCGCACGCATTGAGGCCGAGGGTCGCAAGCCGCACAAGGGCTTCTCGGAGCGCTGGCGCCACTGGCTCGCTGGCCTAGCGCCGCGCTCGCTTGCCTGGTCCGGCGCGGTCGCGGCTCTGGTGATCGCCGTACAGGCCGGCCTGTTGACGATGGCCTATTTTGGCAAGGGGTCGGGAGGCTACCAGACGGCCTCGGCGCCTGTGCCGGCAGCGGTGGAGGGCACCTTCGTCCTGGTCGCGTTTACGCCGGCAGCAACCACTGAGCGGATCGAGACCCTCCTGCGGGACACCCGTGCCACCATCGTCGAGGGCCCGCTCCCCGGTGGGGTCTTTCGCCTGCGGCTCGAGGAGCGCGGCGAGGCAGCTTCACGAACGATCGAGCAGCTGCGATCGAAGACCGCGCTCATCCGGCTCGTCGCCCCCGTAACGCCTTCAGCCGACCGGCCTCAACAGCCTCGTTAACCGACCTTTAACCGAAAGATTGCGGCCACCCGGCACCTGTGAGACGGTCGTTAACAGAAGATTAACGAGGTTCTCCGAAGCCATGCGTACCGGCGTTTCCAAGCGGATCAAGGCTTCGGTTCGTGGTTTGGTTGCGGGTCTCGCCGCTGTAGCGTCGCTGGCTTGGGTCCCATTGGCCGAGGCGCAGACCCTCGCGTCGCTGCCCACCTCCGGCCTCGCCGCCTCGATCACTGGCGCAGCGCGTCCGATCGCGGCCTGGACCGAATTCTGCGAGCGCTACGCCAGCGAATGCGCCGTCGACCGCAACGAAGCGACGTCGATCACCCTCACGCCAGCGATCTGGCAGACCATCAACATCGTAAACCGCCGCGTGAACAAGGCGGTCCACGCCGTCACCGACCAAGACCACTGGAACCTCGCCGACCGCTGGGACCTCGCTGAAGATGGCCAGGGCGATTGCGAAGACTTCCAGCTGCGCAAGCGCGCGATGCTTGCTGAGGCCGGCCTGCCCCGTCGCGCCATGCGCATGACTGTCGTCATCGACGAGAAGGGCGAGGGCCACGCGGTTCTTACACTGATCACCGACCGCGGCGATCTCATCCTCGACAACAAGACCAGCGCCGTCCTGCCCTGGCGCCAGACCGGCTACACCTACATCAAGCGCGAGAGCCAGGACGCAGTCGCCTGGGTCGGCCTCGGCGTCGCCGTCTCGCCGGTGACCACCGCCAACCGTTGAGTCGCGTCCCAAAACGGGACGACCGCTTCCTGCAGGAGGCTTCGAACGTTTAAGAGTTTGGACGCAAGGGTTACCGGAGCGTTTCGCGAAACTCGCGAATGCGCCCCATCCCAATCCGCCGCCTCTGCCGCGAGGTTCAGCGGACACCTAGAGGTCCCGGCGATGATCTCGGCTTACGCGATCGCTCGCATCATCGGTGTCGCCAGTCTGCTTGCCGCTGCGGCGCCGGCTCTCGCCGAGACGAGCGTGGGCGAACGGCATGAGGCCTGGCGCGGCTGCCTCTCAGATGCTTTCACCTTACGCGCCACTCTCTCCAGCCGAGCGCTGGCCGCAGATATGGCTCTGCGCGAGTGCCGCGACAGCGAAACCGCCTACCTCTCGGCGCTCTCGCAGTCGCCGCTCGTTGACGAGGACGATGTCGATCGTGTCCGCCCAGCGCTGCTCATCCGCGCACGGACCTGGCTGCTCACGACAAAGACGAGCCGCAGCCTTTAGGCGTAGTCTCGAGCCCGGCCGGACCAGCCACTGTTCTCAGACGATGCCGCTGCCTTGGAAGGGCCAAGGCCTGCCGACATGGGCGGCGACCTTCGCGGGTTCATGCCCGACCGCCTCGACGGCCTCCTCAATGCGTTCGGCCGGCACCTCGAGCCGTCGTGCCCAGTAGGCCAGCGTCCAAGGCTCCGAAACATTCACGGTCGATGGTTCGTGGTCCGTCCTCTCGTGGTCACTCATGGTGCTGCCCTGCTGCTCTGCATAGTGGATCCATCGCGGTAACGTCGGGCGGCAGCCAATGGATCATGCGACGGACCGGAAACACCGTCTGCACCCGCCATCGCACGCAGAAGCTGTGTCAGCGTGTCATAAGCACAGCCTGGATAAAACACCGGTCCGCCGAGGCATCGCACCCGCAACCGTCGACGCGTTCGCCAGTCATGCTACGGTGATCCGCTCGCGCGAGGGAGAGATCGTGGCCAACATCTTTGGGGTGATCGGTTCGCTCGAACTCTTGGCCGGCGCCCTCCTGATGATGCGGTTCGGCGAAGGCAAAGCGTTCTACCTCGCCATCGCGCTCACCGTCCTCGGCATGGCGACATTGTTCGTCGCAGCTGATTGGATGGAGAACTCGACCGCGACAGTGCAGTGAATGAAAGTTGAACGCACGGACCTACAAGGGCCGCGGGTCCAGCCATTTGCCTTGAACTCCCAGAGCTCCAGAAACGAAAAAACCCGCCGAGTCAGCGACTGAGCGGGCGAATTGTATTGGCTGGGGGACCAGGATTCGAACCTGGACTAGAGGAGTCAGAGTCCACTGTTCTACCGTTAAACTATCCCCCACCGCCGAGAGCGATTGTGACTTTTACCAGCTGCCCTCAAGACACGGCGTCGATGTGGATATCGTCGGCCGGTCGGCGTAGCTCGCGCCGTGTAAGGACTTCGCGACGCCTTGTCTAGCCCAACGTGACGGGTTCCTTTTGACCATCCTCAGGTGCACCGCAACTCACACTGTCCGCGGCAATTCCTGTCCATCGAAAAAGACCGTGGGGCGGCCCGGAAGGGCCACGGGATCGGCGAGCCGCTGTGCAAACTCACGATCGAGACCGGAGCGGCGTTGGACCGGCTCCAGGTTGCGAAACTCTTAGGCCGTCCAATGAGCTCCGACCTACCGCACTGCTTACGCAGCTATCACGCGATCCGTGGTCCGACAGAGCATGAGGTGAGTGGTGAAGAAGCCATCCTTCAGTCAGTCCACCATCTCAGCGGGCTGGATGCCGCCGATTGCGGCCGGAATGAGCGAAGACATTCGTCGCGCGTGGTCGAGTACGTTGCGTGCCGCGATGCGGGCGTTGGTCGCCCGCAGCTCGGAATGGGGCAGGCCGTCGACACGGGCCGAGCGCGCCAGCGCGCGAAGAAAACGGGCATCTGCCGCGGCGCGCGCACGGATCGCGGAGACAGGCCCCCCAAAACGGGCACCGGCAAAATGTTCTGAGATGGAGGTGGTCATCGACGGCAGTCCTCAAGACCGGCAAGCGCCGCGTCCCGATATGAGCCGGGCTTCTGTCACGCAATTCAGTGTTCGGCAATGATTCTTTTTGGGTGTTTTCTGCGCACCCGATCTGAAAATTCTGCTTTGGGTGCAAAGTTCAGTATTCAATGCCCCTACCGTTAACCGTAGCGAACCGAGCCGAAGACAAAAAGCCGTGGGGTGCATCGACCAGCGAGGAGTGGCACAACGCTTTATGGTTCCAGCTCTCGCTATCGCCCTGACTGCCGTTCTGCTGCTGATGGTGTTCTGGCGTCAGCATCTGGGTTCGCTGATGCAACTCGCCAGTCTGCTCGCCGCCCTGCTGTTGATGATCTGGCTGCAGGACAACGGCTATCTTAACAGCAAGGACCGGCAGCCCCCGGTCAAAGACCGGCCGATGCCGCTGAACCCTGGCCGGTAGACAGACAGCGAGCAGCCCGCCCCGATAGTACGCTCGGCACGGTCGCCGCGAGGCATGCCTGTGTTATGCAGGCATAGTGGCCCTATCGAACGGGCGGAAAAACCAATTCCGGAGTTGTCCGTGCGAAACCTCCTCATTCTCATCATCGTCCTCGGAGGCGGCTTCATCCTCGTTGGAATGTACATTGCCCCCAATCAGCCACCCCTGCGTGCCTGGTATCTCGCTAATGCCTGTCCGACACTGGACAAAGTCAGCCCGGAGATCTGCGCCCCGATCCGTAAGGCCGAACGCACAGGCGCGGACAAGACCTGATCCGTCGAGAGTGCCGATCAGGCTTACGACGTGATGAGGGTGCTGAACTGGTTCTTTCGCGATCGTGCCACCGGCGCCATCGTGATTGCACAATGGCCGAACCTGCCGCTCTGGATCTTTGCGAGCGCTGCGGGTCTTGCATGGATCGTGGAGGCCTCGGCCATTGCGGTTCCTGCTTGGCTGAGCGCAAGCCTGCAGGTGGTTGCGATAGCGAGCCTTGCCTGGTGGGCCGTCGATGAGGTCCTACGCGGGGTCAATCCCTGGCGGCGTTGCCTCGGAGGCGCAGTCCTGATGTTCGGGCTAATCCGCCTATTTCACGCGGGCTGACGGCATCTGGATCAAACGCTTCGTCCGCAGCTAGCGACTCCGTTGGAAGCCCACTTGATCTGGACAAGAAAAAGGGCCGCTTTCGCGACCCTTTCCCGCAATCTTTGCTCGCTCCGAAAACCGGCTCAGTAGCAGCGTCGCACCAGAACCCGGCGATAACCGTAGGGCGTCCAACGTAGACGCGGCACGGCGTAGCAGCCACCATAGCCATACCCATAATCGTCGTAGCCGACGGTCGAGTAGCCGTAGGGATAGCCATAGCCGTAATAGCCGCCATAGAGGCCTGCCGCGGCGAGGCCGAGCCCGAGGCCAACACCGCCATAGCCCCAGCCGCGATGCCGCCACCCGCCGCCCCAGCCGGGCCGGAAGCCTCCATGGAAGGCCGCACCGCGAAAGCCGCCGCCACGGAAGCCACCGAAGCCGCCGCCATGAAAGCCACCGAAGCCGCCGCCATGAAAGCCGCCACCGTGGAAACCACCCCCGTGGAACCCACCGAAACCGCGTGCCTCGGCCGTCGCCGGCAGAGCGGCGAGGGCGCCCGCCACCAAGGCCGATGCCAGAATTACCCGTTTCATGATGTCATCTCCGAGGAGCACCTCCCCCATCAGCCCATCAAACGTGCAATGGTGGAAAACAGTTCATGCGGCATGCAGTCCCGGTTGCATGGGTGCTCCAACGCGGTGCTTCGCCGGGGCTCATTCGACTTGAAAATGCCCCTGTTTTGCGGCGACGAAAGCGTAGCCGGATCGGGGAAAGACCTGTCAGTGCCAGAAGCGAGATCTAGGAATGCGTTCACGTCTTGCCGGACTGGCGGTCGGCCTGTGTGCTCTGACGGCCCTGCCTTCAGCAGCACGCGAAGCCGCAGATGCCTCTACCTCGTCCACAAGCGCTTCGGCTAGCAAGGGACCGTGCCGCGCTACCGTCTCCGAGGGCGAGACCTATACCATCTGCGCCGTAGACCTCCGGCGGGAGCAGATACGCCTGTTCTGGCTCCGCCCGGACGGTGCTCCCTATACATCGCTCTCGAGCCTCGCTCGATCACAGGGATCGGCGCTGAGCTTCGCGATGAACGCAGGGATGTACGACAAGGATCAGGCGCCAGTCGGCCTCTACATCGAAGAGGGTCGTGAGCTAAAGCGTGTCTCGACCGCCAACGGGCCTGGCAATTTTCACCTCAAGCCTAACGGTATCTTCTATGTGAAGGGCGACCGGGCGGGTGTGCTCGACACTGTGCGCTATCTCAAGGTGAAACCGAAGCCAGACTTCGCCACACAATCTGGCCCGATGCTGGTGATCGACGGCAAGATCCACCCAAAGATCTCGGAGGACGGCCCGAGCCAAAAGGTGCGAAATGGCGTCGGCGTGCGTGATGATGGGCGCACAGCGATCTTTGCCATCTCTGAGCGTCCGGTGAGCTTCGGCGCCTTCGCACGACTATTCAAGGACGCGCTCGGGTGCCGGAACGCACTGTTCCTGGACGGTTCGGTGTCGAGCCTCTACGCGCCGGGCCTCGGCCGCTCAGACCTCAGCCGGCCCCTCGGGCCGTTGGTGGGAGCGATCTCACGCTGATGCCGTCTTTGCGAGCGCAAAGAAGACGGGGGGAGTCGATCAGATCTCCCGGACGCGGTTCCCGAATGCCTTCTTCAATGCGGCTTTCACGGCAGATCCGATCGCTTCGCGCGACGTGATCCGAACCTTTGGCATCTGAGCCCCAATGGCGCTGGACGGGTCGAGGGCGAAGTCGAGCCGACGATTGCTGATCGCCAGCGCTTGGACCCCGTCGCGCTGGCTCAGCTCTTCGCTAAGAAACTCCAGGCTAGCACCGACCACATCGATCTGAATGATGAAGTAGCCAGCGGGCTCCTCTTCGTCATCTGCGCCCGAGATCAGGCACAGGCCATCCTCTTCGTCGATGCGCACGCGCTCGACGGCGAAGGCGACAACGTCGGCAGGACCCGCTTCATTGCCCTCAACGCTGGCCAAACTGCGTGTCCTTGAAGAGGCTTTTGAACTCGCGCGGCTGGCAGCGCCAATATTGCTTCGGCGCGCGGACCTCGGCACCGAGTTCAGCGGCGGCGTGCCAGGGCCAGCGCGGATCGTAGAGCATCGCGCGGGCCAACGAGATCGCGTCGGCCCGGCCCTCGGCGAGGATTGCCTCGGCCTGGCGCGGCTCCGTGATGAGGCCGACGGCGATGGTGGTGAGCCCAGTCTCGGCCTTGATGCGCTCGGCGAAGGGCACCTGGTATCCAGGCCCAAGCGCGATTTTCTGCTGGCTCGAGAGACCACCGCTGGAGACGTGGATCGCTGCCGCGCCGCGCGCCTTGAGCGCTTGGGCGAATGCGATGGTCTCGTCGAGACTCCAGCCATCCTCGACCCAGTCCGTCGCCGAGACGCGCAGCCACACCGGCTTACCAGCCGGCACGACATCGCGGACGGCGTCGAAGACTTCGAGGGGGAAGCGCATGCGGTTTTCGAGGCTGCCGCCATAGGCGTCGGTGCGCTGATTGGAGAGGGGCGAGAGAAACTGGTGCAGCAGGTAGCCGTGGGCGCCGTGCAGCTCGACCGCATCGATGCCGAGCCGCATGGCGCGCTTGGTCGAGGCGACGAAATCGTCGCGGATTCGCTTGAGATCGGAGATGCTGAGGGCGTGCGGCGGCACCTCGCTCTCCCCATGCGGGATCGCCGAGGGCGCCTCAGTGCGCCAGCCATGCGGCGATTCAGGAGCGATCTGCGCACCTCCGGCCCAGGGCGCTTTGCTCGATGCCTTGCGCCCGGCATGGGCGAGCTGGATGCAGGTTGGAATCGGCGCGTATTCGTTGATCGCGTCGAGCACGCGAGCAAGCGCGCGCTCGCAGCCATCCGAGTAGAGTCCGAGATCCCAATCGGTGATGCGCGCCTCTGGGGAGACCGCGGTCGCCTCCAGCGTCAGCAGCGCGGCGCCGGACATAGCGAGCTGGCCGAGATGCATCATGTGCCAGTCGGACGCCTCGCCGGCTGTTGCCGAGTACTGGCACATCGGCGCGATCAGAATGCGGTTGTCGAGTGCGAGCGCGTCGAGGTGCAGCGGCTCGAAAAGGCGGACCGACATGAGTTCTCCGGAGTATGACTGGAGCGCTAACTGGCGCAGGCCGGTATGAGGTCCAGCGGGACCTCACGCCAGACCTGCAAGTCCCGGACGGTCCTCATGCTGGTGATCGTGGGGGGGCGAAAACCATCTCTTGCTGCGGGTGTACAGGCTACACGCCGATCCCGCGCGACTTCAGACCATCACCGATCTCATCGAGCACCGCCGGGTCCTCAATGGTCGGCGGCATCGTGTAGCTCTGGCCGTCAGCGATAGCCTTCATCGTCGCACGAAGAATCTTGCCCGAGCGAGTTTTGGGCAGCCGACTGACCGCGACCGCGAGTTTGAAGGCAGCCACCGGACCGATCTCGTCGCGGACGCGAGCGACCAACTCGCGCTCGATCTCCGACGGCTCCTTCGCGACGCCGGCTTTCAGCACAACGAAGCCGCAGGGTGCCTCGCCCTTCACCGCATCGCGGATGCCGATGACGGCGCATTCGGCGACGTCCGGATGCGAGGCCAACACTGCTTCCATGCCGCCAGTGGAGAGACGGTGGCCGGCCACGTTGATGATGTCATCTGTCCGCCCGAGGACGGTAACGTAGCCGTCCTTGTCGCGGATGCCAGCATCAGAGGTGTCGTAGTAGCCAGGATATGTCGAGAGGTAGCTCGCGCGCATGCGCTCGTCCGAGCCCCACAGAGTCGGCAGGCAGCCCGGCGGCAGAGGCAGCTTGAGGGCGATGGTGCCCATGGTGCCGTCAGGCACCCGCTTACCGGCCTCGTCGAGGACATGCAGGTCGTAGCCCGGCATTGGCACGGCGGTGGACCCATATTTCACCGGCAGTCGCTCGATGCCGAGAGGGTTGCCGGCGATGGCCCAGCCGGTCTCCGTCTGCCACCAATGGTCGATCACCGGTTTGCCGAGCGCCTTCTCGGCCCAGGCTACGGAATCCGGATCAGCCCGCTCACCGGCGAGAAAGAGCGCCCGGAAGCCGGAGAGATCGTGACCGGCGAGTTTTTCGGCCCGCGGGTCCTCTTTCTTGATGGCGCGCAGGGCTGTGGGCGCGGTGAACAGCGTGCAGGCACCGTATTCGGCGGCCACGCGCCAGAGGGCGCCGGCATCGGGCGTGCCCACTGGCTTGCCCTCGTAGAGAATGGTCGTGCACCGGTGCAGGAGTGGCGCGTAGACGATGTAGGAATGTCCGACGACCCAGCCAATGTCGGAGGCGCAAAAGTACACTTCGCCTGGCTTCACGCCGTAGAGGTTGGCCATCGACCAAGTCAGTGCGACGCAATAGCCGCCGGTATCGCGCACCACACCCTTCGGCTTCCCAGTCGTGCCTGAGGTATAGAGGATGTAGAGCGGATCGGTTGCCGCCACCGCGACGGGATCGGCCCGGCGACCTTCCGCCTTTGCTGCAGTGATCGCTGCCACCCAGTCGTGATCGCGCCCGGCGACGAGGTCGGCCTTCGCCTGCGGGCGCTGCAGCACCAGGCAAGCTTCTGGCTTGTGAGAGGAGCGGGCAATCGCAGCGTCCAGCAGCGGCTTGTAGGGCACGATCCGGGTTGGCTCGATGCCACAGGAGGCGGCGAGGATCACCTTCGGCGCGGCATCCTCGATGCGCACGGCAAGTTCGTTGGCGGCGAAACCTCCGAACACCACAGAGTGAATAGCGCCGAGCCGAGCGCAGGCCAACATGCCGACGAGCGCCTCAGGCACCATAGGCATGTAGACGACCACACGGTCGCCATGGCCGACACCGAAGGCGGCGAGTACGGCGGCGAGCGTCGCCACCTCCTCGCGCAGCTCAGCGTAGCTGATGCGGCGCTTGGTGCCCGTGACGGGCGAATCGTAGAGGATCGCAGCCTGTGCGCCGTGTCCGTTTTCGACATGCCGGTCAACGGCGTTGAAGCAGGCATTCAGCTGGGCATCGGGGAACCAGCGCCCGTAGACGCCGGCTTCAGGGTCAAAAGCCCGGGTTGGCGCGCGCTCCCAGTCGACTGCCTTCGCCGCTGCCAGCCAGAACGTATCCGGGTCGGCGATCGAGGCCGCGTGCACGGCGGAATAGGCAGTTGCAGCGGCTGTCATGGCGTTGCTCGGCGTTATCATGCCGGTCCGCGCCGGCTTCCCCGCATCCTTTCACGATCTGCCGGGCAATGCCCAAAAAAACAACCGCCGCGCCGGAGATCCGGAGCGGCGGTGAACGCGTCAGGTTATGAAGTGGAGCGGCCGGGCTCGCCGGCCGACCGGGTCAGTGGAGCGTCTCTCCGTCGTCCCGGAGCCGGTTGATTTCGTCCTTGAGGTGGAGCTTCTTGCGCTTGAGCTCCGCGATGTGGAGGTCGTCACTTGAAGGCGACTGCATCGCGTCGTGCAGTTCCCGCTCCAGAGCGTCGTGCTTCCGGGCGAGCTGGCTCAAATGCGTATCCAAGGACATGAGGCGTCTCTCCTGTCATCGTTACCGACTCGGGCAGACTGACACACGATGAGCCGGCTGTCGAAGCGATTCGGCGGTCAAGCTCTCGATTTCGTCATCGAAATGACGCTGGTTTTCCGCACCTTCGTCGAGATCGTGCAGCCGCTGCAAATTCGCGTGGCCGACAAGACGATATCGACGTGGAACGACCACTGGCGAAGCTTTGCCGCCTTGCTCGGGATCGGGCCTTGGCGCATGGTTTTCACGAAAGCGTGGTCGAGTTTTGCCGATTATGATGGGTGCCAACGACAGCGGCGATGCGGAGACCGACCTCGCGTCGGAGCTCGGCCGGCTTAAGGAAGAGCATCGCGATCTCGATGCGGCGATCGAGGCGCTGAAGGTTGGCATCGTCAGCGACCAGTTGCAGATCCAGCGACTGAAGAAGCGCAAGCTGTTCCTGCGCGACCGGATCAGCCACATCGAGGATCAGATCCATCCGGATATCATCGCGTGACGAGACTGCTGCTCAGGCCCCGCGACCAGTCTCGCGAAGGTTGCATTCTTCGCATGTCGCCGGATCGACGTGCGGAAAAGGCTCCCGATACTGGAACTTTGTCCGCCAAGACTTCCTAGACGGCGGGCTAGTGAGAATGCTGATGAAACTTACGGAGCATCGGATACGTCCATAACCGGCCGTTCTGCCGTCTGAATTCGTCTCGACGCTGCCGCGGCAGACAGCAAGGATGACGTCCGCGAGCGGCGCGGCCGACGCATCTGAGAGCGGGGCCCCAGCCAAATGGGTCGAGCGCTACTTTCAGATGCGAGGCCGATCAGGTACGGCCGGTCTCGAAACCTCGAACGGGACGGACCCGTGCCTTGCCGGCTCGCGGCACCACCTGTATTCGACAACATGACCCTGGCGCGTGATCGCCGGTCCATTTCCAGCAACCGAAAGTGACGAGGATGTCGGGATCGGCCCCCGTGGCGATCATCATGGGAAGCCAGTCCGACTGGACGACCATGCGGCACGCCGCCGAGACCCTCGACGCGCTCGGCGTCGTGCATGAGACGCGCATCGTCTCGGCGCACCGTACGCCCGACCGGCTCGTCGCCTTCGCCAAGGGCGCGCGCGAGGCCGGCTTCAAGGTGGTGATCGCCGGCGCTGGCGGTGCTGCGCATTTGCCGGGCATGACCGCCGCGATGACGCCTCTGCCGGTCTTCGGCGTGCCGGTGGAATCGAAGGCGCTGTCGGGCCAGGACAGCTTGCTCTCCATCGTGCAGATGCCGGCCGGCATCCCGGTCGGGACGCTAGCGATCGGCCGTGCTGGCGCGATCAACGCAGCGCTTCTCGCTGCTGCCGTGTTGGCGCTGACGGACCAGGACCTTGCCGGCAGGCTCGATGCATGGCGTACGCGGCAGACCGAAAGCGTCGCCGAACGGCCGGACACGACCGAACACTAAAGACACATATCATGGCGAAGACCACTAAGGCAGGGCCGGTTCGGCCCGGCGGAACCATCGGCATTCTCGGAGGCGGTCAGCTCGGCCGCATGATCGCGCTCGCCGCGGCAAATTACGGTCTCAAAGTCCACGTCTACGCGCCGGATGCCGATAGCCCGGCCTTCGACGTCTGCAGCGCGACAACGGTCGCTCCCTACGAGGATGCGCAGGCGCTGGCGGCCTTCGCCGATAGTGTCGACGTCGTCACCTACGAGTTCGAGAATATCCCGCACGCTACCGCCGAGATTCTGGCGCGGCATGCTCCGCTGCACCCGAACCCACGCGCCCTGCTGACCACGCAGGACCGGCTCGCGGAGAAGCGTTTCGTCAACGGCCTCGGCATCCCGACGGCGCCGTTCCGTTCCGTCGACACGGTGCAGGACCTGTCGGACGCCCTCGACGCCCTAGGCTTCCCCGCCGTGCTGAAGACCCGGCGCTTCGGCTATGACGGCAAGGGCCAGCGCATGATCCGCGATGGTGACGACCTTGCTGCGATCCTCGCCGGATTCGGCGGTGTGCCTTGCATCCTCGAAGGCTTCGTACCCTTCGAGCGCGAGATCTCCGTCGTTGCCGCGCGCGGAACCGATGGCAGATTCGCGGCCTACGATCCCTGTGCCAACGAGCACGAGAACCACATCCTTGCCGTGACCCGCGTCCCGGCCCCGGGCCTCGCCCGCGAGACCGGCGACGCAGCGGTGAGAATCGCACGGCAGATTGCCGAGGCGCTCGATTATGTCGGAGTTCTCGCCGTCGAGCTCTTCGAGGTTGCCGGCCCGGCCGGCGCTGCCCGGCTCGTCGTCAACGAGATCGCACCGCGGGTCCACAATTCCGGCCATTGGACCATCGAGGGCGCGCTGACCTCACAATTCGCGCAATGCGTGCGCGCCGTCTGCGGGTGGCCACTCGGCGACTCGTCACGCACCGGCAGCCTCGACGTCGAGATGCACAACCTGATCGGCGACCAGGCCGACGACTGGCAGAGGCTCCTCGCCGAGCCTGGCGCCCATCTGCATCTTTACGGCAAGGGTGACGCTCGGCCGGGCCGCAAAATGGGGCACGTCACCCGGCTGGTCCGGCCCCGCGAGTCGTAGCCCACGCGCCACAGCCGGGCGCGTTTCGCCTCTCAAAGGTCCCAGAACGCCCTCTGCCGCCGAGGGGGCCACACCTTCGCCACATCGAACAGTTTCAGCGGCAAAGTCGCGCCGCCTTAAGTGCGCGTTCACCGCATCCGGCGAACGTGCACTTGCACTTCCGACCTACGTCGAGAGCGCGACGGGATCGTAGACAGTGTCGGCCGGACGCGATGAGCGCAGGATGGCCGGAGGGGGAGCGGGTCGATGACGTCCATGAAGCCGAGGACGCACCACGTTGGACTTGTCGGCGCGCTGGCGCTGACGGCAGTCGCACTGGCAGGCTGCGAGACCTACAGCGCCGGCTCGCCGCGTCAGTACGCCGTACTTGAGGCGGCTGACACCACCAGTGCCACGAACACCAACATCAACTCGCTCAGCGAGGTGATCTCGCGCAATCCGAATGATGCTGGCGCCTACGTTACCCGCGGCGCGGCCTATGCCCGCGCAGGTCAGTACGGCGACGCGATCGGCGACTTCTCGAAGGCGATCCAGATCGATCCGAATTCGTCCTCGGCCTATAACAACCGCGCGCTGGCCTATCGCCAGACCGGTCGCAACGACGCCGCCCTGCAGGATTTCTCGAAGGCGATCGCCATCGATCCGAACTTCGCCGCCGCCTATATCGGCCGCGCCAACCTTGAGCGCGCGCAAGGGGATCTTGGTGGTGCGCTGAACGACCTCAACGTCGCGATCCGCCTCAACCCGGAATCAGCCGAGGCCTATCACGCCCGCGGTCTGGTCCGCCAGAAGCAGGGCCACGATGCCGACGCGATCGGCGACTTCGCCGCCGCTATCGACCGCAACCCCTTCGTCTCGGCGCCCTACGCGGCTCGCGGTCAGAGCCTGATCGCCACGAATCAATACGACAAGGCAATCGAGGACTACAACGCGGCCCTCAACGTGAATTCGAAGGACGCAAATTCCTGGGCCTATCGCGGGCTCGCCTACGAGAAGACGAACCGCAAGAAGGAAGCTCGCGAGAGCTACACCCAGGCCTCATCGCTCGACCCGAACAACGTGGTCGCCAAGCAGGGTATCAGCCGGATGTCGGGCAGTATTTTCTAGGCTTTTTGGACGAACCTGAAACGAGAAGGGCAGCGGATCATCCGCTGCCTTTTTCATGTCAGCCTGCATTGCGAGCGTGGCGAAGCAATGATGGAGGCGAACCCTCAGCGGTCCATCAGCTCCGGCCGACGGTGCTCGCAGGCGATGCGGCGGACGGTGCCGGTGTTGGAGCGGTAAACCACCGTCTCGGTCTCGATAATTCCGGGCTTGAAGCGTACACCGCCGAGCAGCGCCCCGTCGGTCACGCCGGTCGCAGCGACAATGACGTCGCCACGCGCCATGTCGCGAATGTCGTATTTTCGGTTCGGGTCCGTGATGCCCATCTGGGCAGCCCGCGCCCGCTTGTCGGCGCTGTCGAGGATCAGGCGGCCCTGCATTTGGCCGCCGATGCAGCAGAGCGCACTGGCCGCGATTACGCCCTCAGGGGCCGCGCCTGAGCCGAGGTAGATGTCGACGCCGGTCTCTTCGGGAGCCGTGGTGTGGATGATGGCGGCGATGTCGCCGTCCGAGATCAGGCGAACGCCCGCCCCCGTCGCGCGCACGGCGGCGACGAGATCGATGTGGCGAGGCCGGTCGAGGATGATCGCAGTGAGTGCGGAGGGCTCGACACCTTTCGCTTTAGCTAGGGCGGCGATGTTCTCCGCTGGGGTCTTGTCGAGATCGATCGTGCCTATCGGATAACCGGGACCAATGGCGATCTTCTGCATGTAGACGTCAGGCGCGGCGAGCAGCGTGCCCTTCTCGGCGAGCGCCATCACGGCGATGGCACCCGGCATGTCCTTCGCACAGAGTGTCGTGCCTTCCAGCGGATCGACCGCGATGTCGACCTCCGGGCCATTCCCGGTACCGAGCACCTCGCCGATGTACAGCATCGGTGCCTCATCTCGTTCGCCCTCGCCGATTACGACGGTGCCCACGATAGGCAGGCTCTCAAGCTCGGCGCGCATGGCATCGACGGCCGCTTGGTCGGCCTCGCGCTCCTTGCCCTGGCCACGCAGTCGTGCCGCGGCGATAGCTGCCCGCTCCGTGACGCGCACAAGCTCCAGCGTCAGCCCCCGCGCGGAGCGGTCGCTGAAGATCCCGGTATCGGCCAAGGGCATTGTGATTCCGTCCCTTTTGATTCTGTGGGCCGGCCGTTCCCCGGTCAGTCCCTTATTCGCGCTCGATGCGGATAAGCTGCGGCGCTTCCGCCAGCAGACCATCCGCAGCGATGGCGTCAAGGGCCGCGCGGATGTTCCCCTCGGTTGCCGCGTAGGTGATCAACACCAACGGCACCGGCTGGCGCGCCAGGCCGCGCGGATCGCTAGAGGCGGCCTTGGCATCAGCCGGCTCGGCCTTGGCCGAGCGACGCTGCACGATGCTCTCGATGGAGATTTCGCGCTCGGCCATGCGGGTGGCCACACCCGCCGCCACGCCGGTGCGGTCGTGCACGGTGAGACGGATGTAGTAGCCTCCCTCGTGGCGCTGCATCTCCACGCGGCGCGGCGCGGCGAGCCGTGCTACGGGCTGGCCGAAGGTTGGGCGCATCAGGCCCAAGGCCGTGTCGGCGATATCGGCGACCACCGCCGAGGCCGTGGCGTCGCCGCCGGCACCAGGACCGATCAGGGTCAGCTCCTTCACGGCGTCGGCGTCGATAGTGACGGCATTGGTCACGCCCATCACCTGCGCAATGGCCGAGCCCTTCGGCACCATGGTCGGGTGCACGCGCTGCTCGATACCGGCCTCTGTCGCCTGAGCGACACCGAGCAGCTTGATGCGGTAGCCGAGTTCGTCGGCCATGGTTAGGTCGAGCGGCTGGATCGCGGAGATACCCTCCACCGAGACGCCTTCGACATCGATCTCGACACCGAAGACGAGGCTCGTGAGGATGGCGAGTTTGTGGGCCGTGTCGAAGCCCTCGACGTCGAAGGTCGGGTCGGCCTCGGCATAGCCCAGGGCCTGGGCGTCCTTCAGGCAGGCCTCGAAGGTCAGGCCCTCCGCCTCCATCCGGCTGAGGATGTAGTTGCAGGTGCCGTTCATGATTCCGTAGACGCGGCTCACGGAATTGCCGGCGAGGCCCTCACGGATCGCCTTGATGACCGGGATTCCGCCGGCCACCGACGCTTCGTAAGCGAGCGACACGCCGCGGGCCTCGGCCTCCTTGGCGAGCGCGTTGCCATGGTGCGCAAGCAGCGCCTTGTTGGCAGTGACGACGTGCTTGCCGGCGGCGAGTGCCGCCTCAACGATGTCCTTGGCCGCGCCCTCCGAGCCGCCGACCAACTCGACCACGCAATCGACATTCTCCGAACGCGCCAGCGCAACGGGATCGTCGAACCATGTGATCCCGGCGAGGTCGATGCCGCGATCGCGCTTCGGATCGCGGGCCGAGACGGCGGTGACGGTGATCGTGCAGCCGGTCGCCGCCGACAGCGCCTCGGAGCGGCGCGCGATCATCCGAACGACGGAGGCACCCACCGTGCCGAGCCCAGCAATACCGAGGCGCAGGGTCCGCGCTCCGTCGCTCGAGGCCGAGCGCGGTGAGAGGATGCGGGCGAGCAGGCTCATGGTGGTCATTCCAAGTCGCGCGGCCATCGCACGGCCGAAGGGTGACGCGCTGTAACGCGACCGGGACTGGGATGGGAAGATGCTGTGGTGCGGAAGCTGCTCAGCAGCGGCCAATCCCCTTCAGGCTCCTCGCGACCCGGGCGACGATCGGGTCGAAGGCGACCTTGGCGGTCGCGTCGTACTCGAGCCGGACATAGGCTGCCTGGTCCTTGCAGCGCGGAATTGCACGGACATAGACGATGCGGTCGCCCTTGCTGCCCGACCAAGCAGCTCCGCTGGCCGTCACCGAACGGTAGGCGACCTTCCAGCCGTCGCGGATGGTGCCGGCGATCCGCGCGACGACATCCTGCCGGAAGGTCTCATCGAGCAGGTTCGCGCCCCAGACCGAGAATTCCGCATGCCCTTGTGGCGAGGATGATCGGCCACCGTCGCCGTTCTCGGCCTCCCGGATCGGAGGGAAGCCTGGCGGCAGGTCGATGCGATATCCGAACCGCCCATTGCCGTAGGCTGTCCAGGACGCACCGAGCGCCGAGGAGGAGGCAGTCACAGCAAGGAACGCGGCGACGGCACGGGCGATCATGGGTGACCTCAATCCGCGCGGTTGGCGCCTCGCAGCCGCATGCTCGGTACCCTTATCTGCTTTATCGATATCCACGGCTGAGCTTCGAACGGCTCATCGGCTCCAAGAATGAAGCATCGGCAAGGTCTAATGAGTGCAGCCGCGCGGAGGCGCCATCCGCAGTCAAAACGAGTCAGCCCACACGCGCAAGGTGGCAACGCTGCTGTCCAAGCCAGACTTAAAGGACCGTTAACTGGACCGGGCTAGCCTTAGCGAAACGTTTCTTTAATCCCGTCCGGTCCCGCATGCGCTCGCTCCGACGTTCCGCATCGCCGTACGATACCTTCGTCGACAGCTTCCGCCCGTTCATGGCGAAGCGACTGACGGAGTTCGGCGGCCTCGTCCTCTTCGCCGGAGCCATGGCCATGATCGTGGCGCTGGCGACGTGGTCGATCGACGACCCGAGCCTCAACCATGCCACCGAACGAGCTGCACACAATGTGCTCGGGCGCGCGGGCGCGGCGGTCTCCGATCTCGCCATGCAGCTCCTCGGGCTCGGCTCCCTCGCTTTTGCCCTGCCACCGGTGCTCTGGGGCGCCCGGTTGATGCGTGAGCACAATCTGCCGCGCGGCGGGTTGCGGCTCGCCCTCTGGGTGATTGGATTTCTTGCCTCCAGCGCCGTCGCGAGTGCCCTGCCGCCGACAGCGAGCTGGCCACTTCCGACGGGCCTCGGCGGCGTCGCGGGCGATGCGCTGCTTTCGGTCGCGCGGCTCGTGGTTGGCGCCATCGCCGGGCCGGCAGCGGCCCTCGTCGGCATCCTCTACGCCGCTATCGCCATCCTCTCGCTCACCGGCGCATGCCGCGCTGGCATCGGCGAGGAGGAAGAGGACTTTGAGGAGCCCGTATACGCCAACGATCGCCAGTCTCGGCACGACGCCGACGAGCCAAGCCTCGGCATCCTGTCACTCGGTGCCCTAGCCCAGGCCGTGATGAACGGCCGCCAAGCGCTGCGCGCGCGGCTGACCAATTTCCAAGCGGGCCGGCAGGTCGACGACCTCGCCTATGCTGGTTCGTCGCCCGGCGCCATCGCGGCCCGCCGCGCCTTCGAGGACGATCCGCCTTGGGCCACGCAGGCGCAGGAGCGCGTGCAGAGCGTTGGCGCGCGGCGCGAGCCGACCTTCGACGAACGCAGCGAGCGCCGGGACGAGCGCTTCGAACACGCGGCGGAGGCGCCCGCTCCGCAAGCCAGCTCGCGGCGCATGCCGGCCGCGCAGGTCCAGCCGGACGACGAGGGTGAAGACTTCGAGGAGCCGCCCCAGGCTCCGCGCGGCCGCGTCTCCGCTCCGCTGCCGCCGGCCCCGCCGGCCAGTCCGCGACCGATGCCGCGTGGCGAACCAAGTGAGTATCGTCACCCTGCTCTCGAACTTCTCGCCCTGCCGCGCCCCGCTGCCCCGGGTAGCGAAATCTCCGCCGATGCGCTTGAGCAGAACGCGACGCTGCTCGAAGCGACGCTGTCCGATTTCGGCGTGCGCGGCGATATCCTGGCCGTTCGTCCCGGCCCGGTCGTGACGTTGTACGAGCTGGAGCCCGCCCCCGGCACCAAATCGAGCCGCGTGATCTCGCTCGCCGACGACATCGCCCGCTCAATGTCGGCGATCTCGGCCCGCGTTGCCGTCGTGCCCGGACGCAACGCCATCGGCATCGAGTTGCCGAACACGAAGCGCGAGACGGTCTTCCTGCGCGAGCTCCTCGCCTCGCAAGATTTCGTGGGGACCCAACAAAAGCTCGCCTTGTGCCTCGGCAAGAAC
>NZ_BJZV01000021.1 GCF_007992215.1 Methylobacterium gnaphalii
TGGGCGGTAGAGGCAGGCAGGCGGAGTAAGAGCGGCATTTGTGCTTCCTGAATCGCGGCGATTACTCTTTCCGATCCACGCAGTTTCAGCCGCCATCATTGCAATAACCTAGCTCCGCAGGATGTAGCGTATCGCAGGGTGGCCGTAGCCGTCGCCACGAGGTGTTCTGGCATCCGCTAAGCGTCAGGAGGCGCAAAGCTCCAGCTCCTGGCGCTCCGCAAGATCGAAGTGGCGCAAGTCTTCGATCAATCCCGCTGTGACCTTGCTGCCGACATGGTTGTGATAGAGCCAGATGCCGTCTAGGCGTCTCTTATAGCTCGGCTCACCGCCGACCTCACTCCCGATGCGCATTCCGGACCCCAGTCCGAACGAGAACAGCCCGCGAATCACGCGTCCGTTCTGCCTCATCGGGCGTCCGAAATCGTCGGTCGTGAGACCGTGCCGATCTTCCGCCAGCTGCAGGATCTCCCCCGTCTGGTCGCGTATGATCGGAAGAAGCGGCCGATAGCCGAAGCACGTCACGATCGCCCCGACGTCGGGCATATCTTCGGCGAGGCTGGTCTCGCTGCAACCGGCGATGACATGCCTGGTCTCGATCTCGACGGGGTACGCGTCGAGCCGGTTCGTTCCGAACACCGCTCGTGCGACCTCGGCCGTTCGAAAGCGCAGACCACCGAGCCTGTTCACCCGGCCGCTCAGCGGACAGACGTCCTCCACGGCATCGACGACATCACCACGCGCCTCAGCTTCCATCAGGTCGCGGTAGTAGAATCGCGGAGGTGTACGATGGGCGATAATGATGCGTGAGAGTCCGAGACGATCAGCAACCCGGGCCAAACGTTCCACGACCGAGAAGGCGCTGTGCGAGCTGCCGGCCACGACGATCGTGCGCTTTTTACCGATAAGCGGCGCAAATCGCGCGACAAGCCCTGCATCGGATTGCTGCAGAATCGAGTCGGACGCCATGATCGGCATGGTGTCCGGAAGATCGCACTGGAACAACGATCCCAGGCTGCCGATGGTCTCTGCCTTCTGCACCCCACCGAGATTGAGAACAACCGAGGCGACACGCGCCGTCGTCGGACTGCCCGACGGCTTCCGCACCTCGATATCGAAGGTGCCGTCGTCACGTACGATCAATGTCTCGACGAGATGTTCGCGCTGCACCGCGATGCGGTGATGCTGCGAGAGGTCACAGACAAGCATCTCGGCAGCATCCGAAAGACAGTCCGACACCAGATCGAGGTCTGGAGCCAGGCCTTTCATCGCCTCGAGCTGAGCGACAGTGGGGGATTGCTGCCGCAGCCGAGCCATCCCCTCGGGCAGGAGGTTGTCGCAAACGCATTCCAAGATGACATCCGCCAGCGTATTCGATGGAATCCTATATTCCGAAAGCTTGCCGCATCCGAGCAACCGGCTGCGTTCGACGACCATAATGCCATGATCAGCGACGTCAGCAATTTCCCCGTTTTTCACCAAGCTGAACAGAAGCCCAGAGCTTGCGGGGCCGAAACCGCAGAAGGCCAAGGAAAAATCCAGTCTCTGCATCGAGGACCACCATTCTTGGAGATGAGCCCGGCGCAAAATTGGGCTGAGCTGTTTGGAATACTTCTCGATAGATATTTTTACAACAATCGAGACGCTATATTAGAAACTGTACAAATCAATATATGATTATTCGGAACGATCCTATCTCATACTACCATCAACAAATACCAACCGAGTGAACAGCCGGGAATTAGAGCAATACGTAATTCTTAACCTATTAATCCAATTTCGGTCAAAAGCAGTAGTATAACCAGTCAAGCAAATTAGATGTAATCAAGATTGGCGCCATTACTTTTGCGAGCGACTTTGTCGCATCCTATTGCGCCTTCTCCAACAAGTTGCTCGTTCGAAATCTGTCTTGCGCCGTGGGACGCCGCGTCCGAGCTACCATGCATATCTCAATCTTGTTAGGATTAGTACGAGAGTAGATATTCCGGGATTTCCACTCTCCCAATGCACATATTGTCATCTGCATAAATGCGCGCAAGTCTCTATTTTGACAACAAATCTACGAAATATATAAAATAGTCGTTGTTACAAATTCGGCTAGCACGACAGATATTTAAGGCCAGTCGCATCAAAAGCTCATCTAACCGAAACATCGAATCCGGAGAGACATTATGAAAAAGCGCGTTCTAGTCACAGGGGGCGCCGGATTCATCGGGTCGCATCTGTGCACGAGGCTACTAAAGGAGAATAAAGAGGTTCTTTGCGTCGACAACTTCTTCACGGGCTCTCGCGATAACGTTGCGGAATTGCTCAAAAACCCATCCTTTGAATTGCTTCGTCACGACGTGACGTTTCCCCTCTACGTCGAGGTAGACGAGATCTACAATCTCGCTTGTCCGGCGTCGCCTATTCACTACCAGCGCGATCCCGTCCAAACGACGAAGACGAGCGTGATGGGCGCGATTAACATGCTCGGTCTCGCGAAACGTTTGAGAGCCCGTGTTCTCCAGACATCCACCAGCGAGGTCTACGGCGATCCGGACGTACACCCACAGCCAGAAGACTACCGCGGCCGCGTCAGCATTACTGGTCCCCGGGCCTGCTACGATGAAGGCAAACGCTGCGCGGAAACCCTGTTCTTCGATTACCAACGACAGCATCGGTTGCCGATCCGCGTCGCGCGGATCTTCAACACCTACGGTCCAAACATGCATCCGCAGGACGGCCGCGTGGTGTCCAATTTCATCATTCAGGCCCTGACCGGGCAACCGATCACCCTGTTCGGCGACGGCCTCCAGACGCGATCGTTCTGTTACGTCGATGATCTCGTTGAGGGGCTCGTGCGACTGATGGCGATGGAATGTGAGACCGCTAGGCCGATCAATCTTGGCAACCCGACCGAAATCACCGTCATGGAACTCGCACAACGCATCATTGCGCTCTGCGATTCCCGCTCCGTCCTGGAGTATCGCGCGCTTCCCCAGGACGATCCGATGCAGCGGCGCCCCGACATCACGCAGGCTCGCGAGCTTCTGCACTGGAAGCCCAGGATCGGCCTGGACGACGGGCTGCGGCGGACGATCAGCTACTTCGACGCCTTGTTGGCACGCAATCAATCGGCCGTGCACCCGTTGCAGAAGGTCGGCTAAGTGAGCACGTCGGCTTTCCCTCCCCGAGTTGACATCCTTGGCGTCGGCGTCAGCGCGATTGACCTGAAGGATGCCGTCGCAACCATCGATCGCTGGATTCGTCAGCGTCAGAAGCATTTCGTCTGCATCACTGGCGTTCACGGCGTCATGGAATGCCGGCGCGACAGCGATCTACGCGGCATCCACCATGCCGCTGGAATGGTTACTCCCGACGGCATGCCTCTGGTCTGGATGGCACGTCGCCTCGGCTTCGACCGTGTCAGTCGGGTTTACGGGCCCGATCTGATGAGGGAAGTCAGCCGGCTGTCGCCCGAGCGCGGCTATCGTCACTTCTACTTCGGTGGTGGGCCCGGGTTGGCCCAGACTCTCGAAGCGAGCCTCCGTGAAACCTACCCCGGCATCGATGTTGTTGGGACGTTGAGCCCCCCTTTCCGTCCCGTGACCGAAGAGGAAGACAACGCCATCGTCGAGGCGATTAATGCGGCCAAGCCCGACATCGTCTGGGTGGGCCTCAGCACTCCGAAACAGGAGCGCTGGATGAGCGCGCACCGCGACCGTATCGAGGCTCCCGTCATGATCGGTGTCGGCGCAGCGTTCGACTTCCTTGCTGGCACCAAGCGCCAAGCTCCTCGCTGGATGCAGCGAAACGGCCTGGAATGGGCCTTCCGGCTTGCTTCGGAGCCACGGCGCCTGGGACGTCGATATGCGACGATCGTCCCGCGTTTTCTCATCCTAGCCGGGGCGCAACTGGCGCTTACTCGAGGTAGAGCGGTCCGCACGTAGGGTTCTTTCCGGCCCAGGAACCACCCAACATCGCGTTCGGATGTGACGTGGAAAGCGCCCGCATGGCGCTGCGCCATCGAACAGCGCTACGCTACCCATCCGAGGTGCTGTAGGCGCGACGGCGCCCGGCTAGCTCGTTCGGGCCTTCGACACTCCATATGCAGGCCTTAAGCTCTGCTGCGTCGAAACGACATCCACCAATACGAATTTGGCCGCGCAGGCGACACGGTCGCACTGCGCATTTTGTACTGAGTCCGCGCAGAGGACCGACCTAAACCGGCACCCCCCTACATTATCTACCGAACACAATACATGTTGGCCACGTTATTGGCGCAACGAGCAATTTCGGACGATCTCTGCGGAGAGGAGGGCGTAATACGCGTTAGCAATAGTAATTTCTCGCTCCCCAAAACACAGTCTGACCGATTTTTCGGACCCGGGGAGATATACAATGGCAGATCGGCGCGCTCTTGTTACGGGAGCTGGTGGTTTCATCGGGCACCATCTGGTCAGATTTTTGAAAGACAAAGGTTATTGGGTCCGCGGCGTCGATATCAAAGAGCCCGAATACGAGGCTTCGTCCGCCGATGAATTCTACGTTTTGGATCTTCGCGTGCCGGAGTCCTGCGACGTAGCCGTGAAGGACATTCAGGACATCTACCACCTCGCTGCTGATATGGGCGGCATCGGATACATTACATCGTCACATGCGGGCATCACCCTCAACAACACGAAGATCAATGTTCATATGATCGATGCGGCGCGAAAATTCGGAGCCGAACGGTTTCTGTTTTCGTCGTCAGCCTGCATCTATCCCCAATACCTGCAACGGGATGCCGATGTGACCCCGCTGAAGGAAGACGATGCTTTCCCGGCGGATCCCGAGGAGGGGTACGGCCTCGAGAAGCTCTACATGGAGAAACTCTGCCAGTACTTCACCGAGGATTATGGATTCGAGACACGGGTAGTCCGTTTCCACAACGTCTACGGCCCACTCGGGACCTACGACGGCGGCAGGGAGAAGGCGCCGGCCGCGATCTGCCGCAAGGTTGCCTTGAGCCAGGACGGCGGCGAGATCGAGATCTGGGGTGACGGCCTGCAGACGCGGTCCTTCATGCACGTCGACGACTGTGTCGAGGGCATCTACCGGATCATGCAGTCCGGCTACCACCTGCCGCTGAATCTTGGAACGGACGAGTTGATCTCCGTCGACGGCCTGGTGGACCTCGTCAGCGCCATCGCCGGTAAGCGCCTGATCAAGCGTCACGATCCTTCGCGTCCCCAAGGCGTGCGCGGTCGCAACAGCAACAACAGCCGACTCCGGGAAGTCCTCGGTTGGGAACCGCGGATCATGCTCGCGGAAGGCCTCGTACCGACCTACCACTGGATCGCAAAGGAACTCGAAGCCCCAGCCAAGGCCCCGCTGGCGGCCCCAGCCGTCGCTGCGGAGTAGCAGTGCCGCGCTCTCTCGGATCAGCATCGGCGGCTGCGCCCGCGCCGCCGGTGCCAAACCGACACGGTTCCATGGCCGCTGTTGTGTCTGTGCGCCGCGGCAGCCCGTCCGACAGGCGTCGATCTCGGACGTCTCGCGCTGGAAGACCTCGCTCTCATTCGGAGATGCCGTGAGATGAACACGACTGTTGCAGGGCCGGAGGTCGACGCATCAGCCGTCCACGCCCTCATCACACCAGAGCGGCAATCTTTCGATACGACGGTAACGGCGGGATTTGTCCGACGCACCAAAGTCATCGCTGCACTCGTCGCGACCGACACCGCGGCGGCAGCGGTGGCGGTCGTGGTTGGATCGGCGTTGACCGGTGGTGGGCTATTTGGCGGCTTTGACGTTGTCGCGTTGCCGATCATCGCATGCCTGAGCTTCGCTGCAGCCGGCCTCTACGGCGGCTACGGCCCAAGCCCTGCCGAGCGCCTGCGACTCCGGACTTACTGCGTGCTGGCCGTGACGGCCGGCTGCCTCGTGTTCGCAGCCGGGCTCGGCGCGACGCCCATGACGGTTGCGGGCATCGCGTTGATCGGGTTCCTTCTCCTGGTCGTCGGGTTCTACGCGGAGGTTGCGGCCAGAGGCTTCCTGATCCGAAGGGATCTCTGGGGTGCCAGGACGGCGATCGTGGGCACAGATGCCTGCGCCTTGGCTCTTGCCGACGCCCTCCTGGCCCAACCCGAACTCGGCCTCCACCCAGCCGGCTTCGTCCTCGGTTCCGATGAGACTTTCGAAGCTCACTTACAGGCCAAGCTACCAGTTCTCGGATCGGTGGAAGACGCGGCTCGTCACGCCGATATCGAGGTCGCGATCGTCTGTTCCTGCACCGATCTCGTGCTGAACGATCTCGCACGACCCGGCCCGCTGCCGTTTCCCCGGGTCGTTGTGGCCCAGCAGGCACCGGATTTCCAAAGCCTCTGGACGCAGACACGGACCCTGGGCAGCGTGCTCGGGCTCGAATTGCGGCGCGACCTCTATCGCCGTCACAATCTGCGCATCAAGCGGTGCGTCGACACGTTGCTGACTTGGCCCGCCGTCTTGCTGGCGACGCCGCTGGTTGCGGCCCTCGCCCTCGCGATCAAGATCGTCGATCCCGGGCCCGCCTTCTACGTACAGCAACGGGTTGGGCGAAACGGCAAGCCGATCCAGGTTCTCAAGCTCAGGAGTATGTACATCGACGCCGAGCAGCGTCTGCAGGATCATCTCGACGCTGACCCGCAAGCCAGGAGTGAGTGGCGGCGCTTCTTCAAGCTCTCGCGCGATCCGCGGATCTTACCGAGCATCGGCCACTTCATTCGCCGTACAAGCCTCGACGAGCTCCCGCAGCTCTGGAACGTCGTCCGCGGCGAGTTGAGCCTCGTCGGGCCAAGACCCTTCCCATCCTACCATACCGCTGGCTTCGACAAACCTTTTCAGGCGCTGCGGCAGACCGTTCCGCCAGGGCTGACAGGTCTTTGGCAGGTTTCCTCGCGCAGTGATGGCGACCTCGCCGTCCAGAAGAGCCAGGACACCTTCTACATACGCAATTGGTCGATCTGGCTCGATTTCTACATCCTGCTCGCAACGATCCCGGCCGTCATCAGCGGCTCGGGTGCGCGATAGAGCGTCTTGAATTCGGGAGCGGAATGGAGCGGGCCCGGCATCGGCATTCCGGTGCCCTGCGGCTTGTCTCCACTTGCACGTCGATGGCCTCTTCCGGCCGAGGGGAACGGAATGAAAATCCTGATGAGCGCCTTCTCGTGCGGTCCCGGCCAGGGCTCCGAAGCGGGCATCGGCTGGAACTGGGCTCTTGAGACGGCGCGCCTCGGCCACGACGTCACGGTGGTCACCAGCACGGAATTCGGCCCGCTCATTCAGGCTGAGATCTCCTCAGGCCGGCTGCCACCCAATCTCACCTTCCAAATCTTCATGCCAGGCTGGCTGACGACGTTTCGCGACCGCGGTCTGCGTGGTCGCTTCAAGTCGATGACCTGGTTCTTCACGAACCTGTTGTGGCAACTCGCGCTACCGTCCCACGTCAGGAAGATCTACCCGAAGCTCGATTTCGATCTCGTGCATCATGTGACCTTCGGGACCATTCGGCATCCAACCTGTCTCGGTCGGCTCGGATTGCCGTTGATCCTCGGGCCGCTCGGCGGCGGTGAATCCGGGCCGGTTCATCTCAGACGCGGCCTTGCCCCGTTCGACCGGCTAGCGGAAGCGATGAGATTGCTCCACACGTGGGCGACGCGTTTCGATCCGATCTCCCAGCGCGCCTTCGCGGATGCCTCTGTCATCATCGTCCGCACGGACGAGACCAGAGCGGTCCTGCCCGCTCATCTCTGGCCGAAGGTCGTCTGTAATCTGGGCATCGGCATTGAGCCGCAAGCCGGAGCGAGGCTCGTGCCTCGCCGCGACGGTGATCCGCTCCACGTGATCTTCGCGGGACGACTTCTTGCCTGGAAGGGTCTGCATCTCGGCCTGGAAGCCTTAGCCGGCGCGCGGCGGGCCGGCGCCGACATTCGCCTGACCGTCGTGGGAGACGGCCCGCAGATGCAGCGGCTTCAGGATCAAGCCAACCGGTTGGATTTGGGCTCGGCTGTCGCGTGGCACGGCGAGATTCCTCGCAGCGAGTTGCTTGCGGTCTATGAGAGGCAGCATGCTGTGCTGATCCCGAGCCTGCACGACTCGGGAGGCATGGCCGTGTTGGAGGGTCTCTCCCGAGGGCTCCCCGTGATCTGTCTGGCACTCGGGGGACCGGCGGTCATGATCGATGACACCTGCGGCCGGGCCGTCTCTGCGGATGGCTCGCAGGCAGAGGTCGTCGCGCGGCTCCAGCGCGCCCTCCTCGAACTCGCAGATTCCGAGAATCTGCGTTTGGGCCTGAGCAGAGGCGCCCTCACCCGCGCCGGCGAACTGTCCTGGTCGAAGTTCGTGACGCTCGCATACGACGACATCGCGGCCCGGCTCGGACTGACTACCCCGCCCGCTCCGCATGCTGAGCGCGCGCGTCATGTTGCCTAACATGATCGCAAGAGTGAACGCGGATCTCGCGGGGGCAAGCGTCCTCGTCGCCCGCTGAGGCTACTGGACCTCGGCTCCGAGTTTCACGCTGCCGGCTCGTTCCTGGCCCAACTGACGGAACGCGGTGAAGGTCAGAGGGTCGCGTCCCCAGACGAAACTCGGTGATACGGTGGCCGGTGCGAGATAGGTGTTGCCGTCGAAGCTGTTGTTGCCGGCCTCGATGACCGAGCCGTTGGGCGAGAGCCGGTCCGTATCCGTGACACCGCCGGCGTCGCCGTCTCCGCTGAACACGATCCGATTGCCGTGAACGCGGTTGCCCGTCGTCCGGTACAGGCCGCCGCCCAACTTCGCGCGGCCCTGGTCGATGAGCATGATCGCGTGGCCGCCGGGCCTCACATCGATCACGTTGTCCGTGACCTCGACACCTTGCGAGCCGGCGATCTGAATGTCGGCATCCCAATACCACGGTGCGTCGTTCGCTCCATTGAAGCGAACCTTGTTCCGGCGAACGACTGCGCTGAAGGATATCTCGTAGAAGATGCCAGCCCCTTGATTGGCTTCCACGATATTGTCTTCGATGACTGCATCGCGGCAATTGATATCGCACCAGATCCCGGGGCCGTCGTTGCGGTAGACGTGGTTGCCGCGCACCGTGACGAACTGGGCCTCCGTGATCTTGATGCCGCCGGCCTCCCAGCCGGGGTCGAACCCGGCGGTGTTGTTCTCGAAGATCCGATTGTTCTCGAACCGGATCTGATGACCGTGCGCGGCTGCGCCGAGCTGGCCGTTATGGTGGATGATGTTGTCGCGCACGATGCCGTTCGTGCCGACCGCAACGCCGAGCCCCGCATTGAAGCGGATCTCCGTTCGCTCCACGTGCCAGCCGGTCGCGCGATCCCCGCGAATGGCGCCGATCTGCGGGGGTGAGTCGTATTTTTCGACGATGACGCCGCTGATCCGCACATCGGGAGACAAGCTCTGAAACGCGGTGGCGACGACGCTCGCCTCGACCTGCCGCCCCGTCGGGTCGTCCGCAATGAGCAGACGTCCGAGAGCAGGCTCCAGAAGGAAGCGTCCGGGGCCGAGTTCGGCTCTCGAGAGCACGCGACGCAGCGGCCTTCCATCCAGGAACAGCCAAGGCAAGGGCGAGCAGAGCGAGCCTTTCCGGCATTCTCCGGTGCGTGGCCGAAGAGGAAGCATGACGGAGGTCGCCCAAAACGGCCCGGTGCGTGCGAAGGGGCCGAGAATCTGAGCGCCGTTAAGGATGCTTCCCGGCTCGCCGACGAAAGTCTGTCCCGGCAGCGGCGCGACCTGCTGCATCCGGTGCAGCCCAGCGCCGATGCACACCGCGCCGCCAGGCCCGGCGCGCAGGGCCGCGGCTTGGATCGACTCCCCGGCCGGCACGCGTACGGCAGTCGCAGGACATGGCGGCGCGTTCGGCTCGCCGTTCTGGGCGAGCGAGTAGATCGGAGCGACGGCGAACAGGATCGGCACGAGGCAGGACACGGCGCGCCATGAGGCACTCGGCATAGCTTCGATCCGCAGCATCATGTGTGACCGCGCCGTTTGCGGGCGTTTTGCATCATCACCGACGCCGACGACGATGCGATGCTTCGTACTCCGCACCATCAGAGCCCCTCGGCTGCCCTATTCTGCGCTTCAGTCGAGGCACCCTCAACATCACCTACAGAGGTACTACCAATTTGATCTAAAGCTTAGTTGTAATATATCTGCAGGTATATTTCAGTTACTTCCAATCATGTTGCTTTGTAGCAAAATTGATTGATCTGAAATCACTTAAAATTCAGTCTCGAAACGCGCACATCAATCGGCGTCTTCGATGAATGATCAGTCCGGCGGATGTCGTTCAGACTCGGAATTTCCCTTGGGATCGACCAAAGGATGCGACGAGCTGTCCTCCATTTGGTGACGGAGGCTATCGAACTAGTCCCGGATCGTCTGTTCACAACACGACAGAAGCAGGATCGAATGCATCGCCCATCGTCGCGCTGGCAGATCAGCTGCCGAATTACTTCGCCAAGACTACTGATGATGATGGAAGCTGATCTACGCAGTTGTTACGGAAGGTTGGGATCGAATGAACCGAACAGTGGAGCAACCGAGCCGTAGCGTCAGCTTCCTGCTCCGCCAGACCTCTGAGGGTCAGACACTTGGTATCGTCGCTGCAGCTCGGCGACGTTGGCGCTTGATTGCGATCCTCGCTGCGGCAGCTCTCGTCATCTCGACCGCGGTGAGCTTGCAGCTCCCGAACAAATATGCCGCCGAGGCGCTGATCCAAGTCGAGCTTGGACGGCCTGGAGCACAACAAGCCGCTCAGGCCGTCACGGCGACGCTCGAAGGCTCCGCGATCGTCGAAAGCGAGGCCCGCGTCCTCCGGTCCAACTTCATCGCGCAACGGGTCGTCAAGGATCTTGGGCTCGAGGAGGATCCTGACTTTGCGCCCCGTCCATCGCTGCTGTCGCGGCTGCTCTTACGCAAGGACAGGACGGATCCCGAAAAGGTCACGGAGAGGATCGCCAAGGAGCTCTCTCGCAACTTGAGCGTGACGAACGACTCGCGCGCGTATCTCATTTCCGTCACTTACACATCGAGCGACCCAGAGCGCTCGGCCCGCATCGCGAACGCCTTCGTCGACGCCTATCTGCGCAATCGCCTCGATATGGGCGTCGCATCCGCCGAGCGGACGAGCGCCTGGCTTCAGGAGCAGATCCGTTCGACGCGCGCTGCGCTCGACCAAGCCGACACGGCCGTAGAGCAGTTCCGCCAGAAGACGGGCTACATCGAAGGCACCGTGAACGCTCCGAACCTTGCGCAACAAGAGTTGCGGGACGCCACGACGCGGCTCGGCACCGCAATCCAGAATCGCCTCGCCGCCGAAGCACGGCTGGCGCGGGCGCGTGAGGCCTTCGCCGCAGGCAGCGTTCCTTCCGCGCAGGACCTTGCCGGAGCTCCGGTCGTCCAGAGGATGCTCGAAGCCGTCGAGACGGCCAAGCGCGACTTCCAGAACGTCGCCCAGATGGGGCCTCGCCACCCGAACTACCTGAACGCCAAGGCGAATCTTGAGGGGGTGGAGGAGCGGCTCCGCAAGGAGGTGGAGCAAGCCATCGGAAACCTGGAGGCAGACCTGCGCACGGCACTTGGGGACGAGACCGTCCTGTCTGGCCAAGTCGACAAGTTCAAGAAGGGCGTCATCGAAGCGATGGGCCGCGAGACCCAGCTCACCAGCCTGCAGGCCAGTGCTTCCGCGATCCGCGAGCGTCTGAAGCTCTTGAACGACGGCTACGCTCAAGCCGCCGCCTTGGCCGGAATGAAGTCGTCGACGTCTCAAGCTCTCGTGCGGGCACAGCCCAACACCATACCCAGCGGCCCCAACCGCGCCTTCATCATTGGCCTGTCGATCCTTGGTGCAAGCGGCGCTGGCCTCTGCGCCGCCGTTCTCCTGGAGCGACGCAATACGGGATTCCGGTCGGCTACCGACCTCGTTCAGGACGCCGCCGTGCGCTGCCTCGGCATGGTGCCAAAGATCGACGGCAGCTCGACCGCCGGCGAGATGCGCATGTTCGACGAGGCGGTTCGGCTCATCAGCGCATCGCTCGGCTGGTCGCGCTCATCTCTCGCTCCTCAGACCCTGCTCGTCAGCTCGGCCGTGCCCCGCGAGGGCAAGTCGCTTCTCTGCACGGCGCTGGCAAAGTCCCTGACCGGACGCGGACATCGCGTCCTCGTGATCGACTGCAATTCCGATGAGGACGATCAGCAGGACGATCGCGTGAGCTTGAGCGATGCCGTGCTCGGCGATCAGCGGCTCGTCCTAGATCGGCTCGGCAATTCCGATCTGACCGTGCTGCGCGGCTCCTCGGGCGGCAACCTCCGCGATCTCTACGCGACCACCGCTTTCTCGAACTTCATGGACCTCGCTCGCGAGTCCTTCGATCTCGTGCTGATCGAGGCGCCGCCGGTGCTGCTGTTCCAGGAAGCGATCACGCTGGCCCACCATGCCGATGCGACCATTCTAGCGGTGCGCTGGAAACAGACGCCGCGGGACACGGTGCTGGCTGCCTTGCAGCGTCTCCAGGATCAAACGGTTCGTGTTCGCGGGATCATCCTGACCCAGGTTGATCTGGACGACCATCGGCACGATCGCGTGGTCGACCAGTGCTATCACTACAGCCAGTACAGGGCCCTGTACGAGAGACGTGCCCGGACTGCGCAGACGGCAGGATCGGCGCCCATGCAGATCGATCTGAAAGCGTCCTAGCAGCGTAAACCGGACGCCTCTCCCGCGGACGTCCGGACAAACCGGCCCGTTCTCCTCGTGCCGATGGATCAATCGGCCCAGAATGGCCAGGACCACCCGTCGGGATCAATCTGTTTGAACCGCTTTTGCCGCCAAGCCGGAACCAGCCGATGCAGACAAGAGCATGCTCCGCAGAGGCGGATGCCAGTTCGCCACGGCCAAGGACCGTGAAGGGGCTGCGATCCTTCCTTGCCAGGCCCGACCTTGCGACGAGCGCCGGACGCATCCTGTGGCCGGTGGTGGATCAGGGCATCGCGAGCCTCGGCGGGTTCCTTCTCACGATCGCCCTCGCGAGGACGCTCGCCCCCAGCGAATACGGCAACTTCGCCCTGTTCCTCGGTGTCCAGATGCTTCTGTTCACGGCGATCTTGTCGCTCGTGTTCTACCCGATGTCGGTGCTGTCGAACGTTTCCGGCGCCGAACGCAGCGCGCAGCTGATGAGAGCGAGTCTCGCCCTGCTGCTCTTTCTCTGTGTGCCGGCCATGGCGTGCCTCTGCCTCGTCGGTGTCCTGCTAGGCCGCATCGATCTGATTCTCCCGGTCGTGACCTACTTCTTGGCGTGGCAGGTCCAGGAGACATTTCGCCGTTGCCTGTTCGCGGAGCTTCGCTTCGCGGCGGCGGTCCCGGGCGAGATCATCAGCTATCTCGGTCAGATCCTCGTCCTGTTCTGGCTCTACCGACGGGACGGCCTCACGCTGACCAGTGCGCTCTACGCCATGGCGGCCACGTCGGGCCTGGCCGCGATCCTTCAGGCTTTTCAATCCGGCCTGATCTCGCGCAGCCGTGCCGATCTCGATCTCCGCAACATCGCAGACAGTTTCTTCGCCCTGGGACGATGGTCGTTGGCCGGCAATCTCGCCGCGGCGTTGCGCTTGCAGGCGGTGTTCTGGTTCCTCGCGGCCCTATCGGGCGACGTCGTTCCGGGCCTTCTGCTGGCCTGCATCAACATCGTGAACATCTTGAATCCGCTCATCATCGGGCTCAGCAATGTCATCCCCCAGGTGACTGCGCGCGCCCATCTGCGCGGCAAGATCGAGGCCCTTCGGGCGGCACGGCCGTTCGCGCTCTCGGGGTTGCTGATGGCGATCGCGTTCCTTGTGGTTGTCGCAGCCATTCCCGAGCGGGTGTTGAGCGTGATCTACGGATCCGGATCGATCTATGCCGACCTGGCCACGCCCGTCCGGCTGCTGACCGTCGGAGCCGTCATATCCTACATCGCGGACATGATCTGTTCGTACTTCCACGGCATCTCCGCGGTCCGGCAGGCGATGATCGCGAACATTGCAGGGATGACCGCCTCCATCGTAACGGCCGCGCCGCTCATTATCGGCTTCGGCCTGAGCGGAGCCTGCATCGCGCTCTGCATCGCGAACGCCGTCCGCATGCTCGTCTCAGCGATCCTGCTGCACCGTCTGGTCGCGGAAGAAGTGTCCTCGGCCGAGCGCAGTCCGATCGAGCCGGGCATCGCTGCCCTGCCTTGATCGCAGAGGGTTCAGAGACAGCCCTTGGCGGGGCCGGCGGCAGATCTGATCACGCAGTCGATGCGCGTCGACAGCCAGACGAGGCGTCGCCGTAACGACACCTCCCCGGCCGGTTCACTCCGCCCGGTGCATTTCGTCAGGGGCGTGCTCGGAGATCAGCCCCGATCGGAACATCATACTGGCCGCGATCCCGAAGCCGAATAGGCACCAGAACCAGATGCCGACCATCGGGCCTTCGAGCGTGACGTTGAAAGACGCCTCGATGATGATCGCGGCACCGTAGGACGCGATCCAAATGAAGATCTTCGCCCAACGCGTCTCGTTCCGGCGCTGCGCCATCAGCATGCTGCGGATGAGCATCGTGAACCAGGTGCCGAACAGGGAGACCCACAGGAGCAAGCCGGGCACGCCGGCGCGAGAGAGAATCGTCATGCTCGCATTGTGAGGGCTGCGCAGCCCCTCAGTGGTCGCCCAGAGCTGGTAGCCGTCCTCCATGGCGATGTTCACGCCGAAGCCTTTGCCGGACCAGAAATAGGGACCTCTGAACGTGTAGTCCTGGATCGTCGACCACCAGCGCGTCCGGAATTCCTTCGTCGCCTCATAGTTGGAGGCATCGCTTACCCCGAGAATGCTCTTGAGGGCCTCGATGATCTGATCGGCACCAATCGCGCGGCCTTCGGGAGTGATGCGCACGTTGATATCCAGCAGGGACGCGATCGCCAGCGCAACGGCGGCGAATGCAACCACGGGCACGAGCTGCCGAAGACGACCGCCGAGGATGGCGGATGCAAGGATGGCGACGATGCAGGCCAGCATCGCCCCGCGGCTGGAGGTGACCATGACCATGCTCACGAGGAGCATCGCGACCCAGATACGCGAGAAGCGCCCTAGACCCAGGATTGCGAAGGCGGCTGCTCCCGCGAGATGCGTGGCGATCGCTCCAGGGCTGAGGTCGATGATCTGGAGGTTCGTCCCCGGGATCGTGACCTTGGCCAGGGCGAGTGCCGAGCAACCTCCGCCGATGAACGCGTAGACCCGTATGAGCGCGTAGTAGGAAACGATGGCCCGATCCAGACGACCCGGGTCCTCGAGCAACAGCGCGATGACGATGAAGCAGAAGAAACCATAGGTGACGATGACGCTGTCTCGCAGCGCGTCGGCGCCGTAGGTCCCGACATAAGGGACTGTGCGCAGCACGACCCATGCCATCAAGACGAGAAGAATCCGTGCCGCCGGGGTCGCAATCGATGCCAGCCAGCACCCCGTTCGAACGAAGGTGAGGAAGCCGGTGATGAGCAGGAGCTCGCCGAGGTAGAGCGGCGGCACGCCGATATACGCGAAGGTCTTCCCGACAACCGCGTATCCACCGAGCGCAACACACAGCACCCGCATGTAGGTGTCGTTGAACGTCCGCGATGCCGGCTGGGCGAAACCGAAGGCTTGAACGGTGGACTGGGTCACGGCCCGCGCTCCATGGCCTGTGCTCGCCTCGCGGCGTGCGAAGAAAACGACGACTGCGATGGCGAGATCGATCCGACGGGAGAACGCCGTAGCGTTCTAGGTGAGAGCCAGCTCCGAGGGCTGCGAGCCTTCGACGACGATCTGCTTCCGCGCGTAGGACGCGACGGCCTCCTCATAGATCGACAGGAGATGGCTCGTGGTTAGGGCCTCGCTCCAGTTCTGCTCGTATTTCAGGCGCGCGGCCTTACCCATGCGGCGGGCCGCAGCCGGGTCAGAGGCCAGTCGCGTCATGGCCCTCGCCAGATCCGCGGCATCTCCCGGCTCGGTATGAATTCCGGTCACGCCGTCTTCGATGATTTCGATGAGGGAGCCAATGCGCGAAGCGATCACCGGCGTGCCCGAGGCGAAGGCCTCGACGATCACCATCGGCAACCCCTCGTACCAGACCGATGGGACGATCATCGCAGCCGCTTCAGCCATGGCCGTGCGTACGACGCTCGGCTCGCACTGACCGAGATACTCGATTTCGGCGCACCCCTCGACGAGCGGCTGTAGCGGGCCTTCGCCCAAGACCTTGATCGGACAGCCGGCCATCTGTGCCGCCCTGACCAAAACGTCGACGCCCTTCTCATGGGTCAGGCGGCCGACGAACAGCAGGCCGTGGCGCTGCACGGCGCCGACGCCGGGATCTGGGTCGGCCAAACCATTCGGCTTCGTCTTGATGCGCTCGGCCGGCAAGCCTGCCGCGATGAACCGGGAGCGTTCGAACTCAGTCAGCACGATGAATCGGTCGACATCGTTCGACCAAGTGCCACGACTCTTATGCTGCTGGACCGAGTAGGCGACGGCCAGTGATCCGAGCAAGGAGCCACGGTAGCACCGATGGAGGACGGCATTGTAAGGCGATTTGGTGATGCAGATCTCGCAAGGCGCGCCGTTCCGATTCAGTGTCGCGCCGGCGCAGATCACCCGGTAATTGTGCAGGGTCTGAACGGTCGGGATACCGTTTTCCTGCAGGGCTGCGTGGATCATCGGCGAGATCATCGGAAAGAAATTGTGAACGTGGGCTACGTCCGGACGAAATTCGCGAGCGACGTCTACGATCGACTTGATGATCCTCGGTGAGTTGAACGCCGAGAACGCTGCCTGGACCTTGTCGGCGAAGGAAGAGATTGCCTTATTGCTCACGGTGAAAAGTTGGACTTCGTAGCCGGCCCGCTTAAGCGCGTTTTCTTCCTGAACGACGACAGAATCCTCTCCGCCGTGCTTCTGATACTCGTTGTGAACGATCAGCACTTTCCGGATCATGCCGAGGGCCTCGCGCGATGGTAAACGATGGCCATGATAACAGAATATTTTGCTTCTTAAGGTAGCTATACTTTATATATATCAACCCGCGACCGAGATTGTTGACTTCTGGTAGCTGCGAAACCACAGCGTCAGTCTGCAGGCAGCATTCACTTGAACCTTTGCGAGGGCGCGGTAACTCGCCTCCACCGTTTACGTGCCGCAGTGCAGGGCGTCCCGCCCAGTGCGAGCGACGGCGTGCCTATCAACCTTCGGACCCGCGGAAACAAAACAACAATGCTCGTGGCGACAATGACATTACCGTCATGTCTCTACATGGCAAACTCTTATGCCATCCGTACTATGCTCTTCTGGGTTACGACCTTCGTGCTCAGTAATTTGAGTCCGCCACCCACGGTGATGAACACTTTTTATTTTTATGTAATACCATCGATTGTTTGAGTTATAACTTATAATAGGATTAATAAATTCACGTAAGTCTTGATATTGCACATCGTTGATCTGCAAATCTCAGACTTACCAGGATGTTTCAATAATGGATTTGCACCATGCGCGAGAGAATAGCTGTGACGGGCTCGGGCGGGTATATTGGCTCGGTCATGGTCAGGGGGCTGCTCGAAAGCGGCTATCGAGTCAAAGCCATCGACATGTTCTTCTTCGGGAAAGAACCTCTGGCGCAGTATTCAGGCCATCCTCGTCTCGAGATCGTGAGACGCGACATCAGGTCGGTTACTCCGGCTGATTTCGAGGGTTGCGACGCGGTCATCGACATGGCCGCCTTGTCCAATGATCCGTCGGGCGATCTCGATCCTGAGTTGACGAAGTCGATCAACGAGACCGGGCGCATTCGCGTCGTAACCTCGGCCAAGCAGGCGGGCGTCCGAAGGTATCTTTTCGCGAGTTCGTGTGCCGTCTACGGCGCAGGGCAGGAGATGTTTCTCACGGAAGAAGCACCCCTGCGCCCGCTGACGGTCTATGCACAGACCTGCACCCGAGCCGAAGCAACAGTGCTCGCCCTCAACGATCGTCATTTCACCGCGACGGCGATGCGGAACGCAACAGTCTTCGGCCTATCGCCGCGCATGCGCTTCGATCTCGTCGTGAACCAGATGACGCTCGACGCCGCGAAACAGGGTCACCTCAAGGTCGGCGGCGACGGTTCGCAGTGGCGGCCGTTCGTTCACGTCGCCGACGTCGTCAGCGCCTTTCTGAAGGCCTTGCGCGCGCCGCACGACATCGTTGCCGGTCAAGTCTTCAACGTCGGCTGGGACAACCGGCAGATCCTCGACGTCGCTCTCGCGGTCAAGAACCTCTCGTCGCGGTCCTGCTCAATCGAGTTCTTGGACTCGAAGTGCGACAAGCGAGATTATCACGTCGATTTCTCGAAGATCCGCAATGTCCTGAAGTACGCGCCCAGAACGACCATCGAAGATGGCGTCGTCGAGATCACGACGGCGCTGACAAGCGGCACGCTGGTCGAGTCGCCGAACTGCTACACCGTCAGATGGTATGCCAGGCTGATGGAGGAGGCGCGCAATTTGCTGCAGGCGCCCCTCGAGGAGATGGCAGGTTTGGCACCGATCGGCGCGATCGTCGCAGAAGCCGAGCTTCGCGAGGCCTCTGCTCAAGCCGCGATAATCTGATCAACTAAAGCTTCGGCGACGACAATCGTCGCCCGTTGATCCGGAGCAGATACACCGGTCTTCACATAGTCTTCGTCGTCAAAGCCGGATCGAGGGCAGGACAGATATCGGCTCTCGATCCCCGACTTCGCAAGAACAAATTCCTTGATCGGCGCGGTCGCTGTCGGATGCCGGCACGCCCTTCGCCGCCCGCCGTTCCGCAGGCGGGTCCATTGTCAGGAGGTCAAATATGGCCGTTCCCTTCTACAGACACTCTCTCACGGCTGAGGCTGCCGCGCGCATCGCCGAGGTGCTGGCGAGCCCGTTCCTCACGACCGGGCCTCACTGCGCACGCGTCGAAGAAAAACTGTGCGGTTTTTTCGGCGTCAATCATGCGAAGATGACGTCGAGCTGGACCCAAGGGGCGGTCGCAACGCTGCTCGCCTATGGAATCGGACCGGACGACGAGGTCATCGTACCGGCCATGACCTTCGCGGCGACGGCGAACGTGGTCCGGCTTGTCGGCGCGACACCGGTCTTCGTCGATGTCGACCCATCGACACTCCTGATCAATCGGGGGCTCGTGGCTGCGGCGCTCACGCCGCGGACGCGCGCCGTCATCCCGGTCCACCTCTATGGTCAGATGGTCGATGTGCCGGCGCTGCGAAAGGTGCTTCCACCCTCCGTGCGCATCATCGAGGATGCCGCGCACTGCTTCGAGGGGAGCTTGTTCGGGCGCCGCCCGGGACAGGACGGCGACGCCGCGATCTTCTCCTTCTACGCAACCAAGAACGTGACCTGCGGCGAAGGCGGCGCGGTCATCACCAACGATCCTGACCTCGCCAAGCTGCTGACGCAGACGGTGCTCCACGGCATGTCGGCCGGAGCGGCTCAGCGCTTCCAGGGCGGCACGTACAAGCATTGGGACATCGACCGTCTGGGGACCAAAGCCAACCTTCCAGACCTCCTGGCGGTGCTGCTCGAACCTCAGATCAGCACCGTCGAAGAGCGGCTCGTCAAACGCGAGGCCCTCAGCCTGCGCTACGAGAATGCCCTCGCCGGCACGCCCTTCACGTGGCCGACGATCGCACAGGGAGCCGTCTCTGCGCGTCACCTCTTTCCGATCCATGTGCCGGGCAATCGTCGTGACGCAGTGCTGTACGCGCTCGGCCAAGCCGGGATCGGCGCGACGGTGAACTATCGAAGTGTGCCCTCCCTCACCTACTACCGTTCTACCGTAGAGGCGCCGGTCGTGCCCGTGTCGCAAGCGTGGGGCGAAGGCACGCTGTCCTTGCCGCTCTTCCCCGACCTTCGGGAAGATGAGCAGGACGAGGTTCTGGCCGTGTTGCTCGCCCAGGCCGAGGCAATGCGTGGCACTAGGCCAGAGCTCAGTACAGCAGCCTCATGAGCCGCGGCGGCGATCGGTGCTCCGCCCATGGGCCGTGCGTGGCGAGGCACATCTTCGAAGGTGTTCGCTCGAATTGAGCAGAGCACAAGAATATTACACATTAATAATTATACGATATCGCGCAGCTTAATATCCATACAGCAAGTATAATTGCTGCGTTAATGTTGAATTGCATAACTATTAAACGCAATTGGTCATGCTCAGATTTCGATTTCTGATCTGACGTCTGGCTGCACTGGGCGCCCCGTCCCGGTAACAGGAGGTCATTACGATGCGTGTCGCAATCATCGGCTCTGGATATGTAGGCCTCGTGACCGGCGCTTGCCTTGCCGATTTCGGCCACACGGTCGTCTGCATCGATCGCGACGCGAGCAAGATCGAGTCGCTGCAGCGCGGCGAGATCCCGATCTACGAGCCGCAGCTCTCGGAGTTGGTGTCCAAGAATGCGATCGAAGGCCGACTCACCTTCTCGACCACGGTGGCGGATCCCGTGTCGGATGCCGAGGCTGTCTTCATCGCGGTGGGAACGCCCGCACGGTCCCGCGATGGACAGGCGGACCTCACCTTTGTCCTGGACGCGGTCCGCGACGTTGCGGCTGCGCTGCGCGGCTACACCGTCGTTGTCGTCAAATCGACCGTTCCGGTCGGGACAGGCGATAACGTCGAACGCGTCATTCGGGAGGTTCGTCCCGAACTGGACTACGCAGTGGTCTCGAATCCCGAGTTCCTTCGCGAAGGCGCCGCGATCGCCGACTTCAAGCGACCCGACCGCATCGTCGTCGGAGCCGAGGACGATCGCGCCCGGGACGTGATGGCGGAGATCTACCGCCCGCTCTTCTTGAACAAGGCTCCGCTTCTCTTCATGGCGCGACGCAGCGCCGAGATGACGAAATACGCGGCCAACGCGTTTCTCGCGACGAAGATCGCCTTCATCAACGAGGTGTCCGACCTGTGTGAGCAGGCTGGCGCGGATGTGCAGGAAGTCGCGCACGGCATCGGGCTCGACAAGCGGATCGGCAGCAAGTTCCTTCACGCGGGCCCGGGTTTCGGCGGCTCCTGTTTCCCCAAGGATCTCCAAGCCATGATCAAGATGGCCCAGGATCACGGGGCGCCAGCACGGATCATCGAGACCGCCGCCGCAGTGAACGACCAGCGCAAGCGCGCCATGGCCCGAAGGATCATCCGCGCCTGTGGAGGTATCGTCCGCGGGCGAACCATCGCGATGCTCGGCCTGACCTTCAAGCCGAATACGGACGATATGCGCGAATCCCCGGCGATCTCCATCATCACCGCCCTGCAGGATGCAGGCGCACGTATCCGTGCCTACGACCCCGTTGGGATGGACCGTGCCCGGGAGGTCCTCGACGATGTTGAATATTGTCGGGATGCCTACGACTGCGTCACCGGCGCTGAGGCGGTTGCGATTGTCACGGAGTGGGACGCGTTCCGTGCGCTCGACCTCGACCGCATCCGGACCCTGATGGCCCGGCCCAATCTCATCGACCTGCGCAACATTTACGGGCCAGATCAAGCCGACAAGGCCGGCTTCCGCTATGTCGGTGTCGGACGGGGGAAGGCCAGCATCGTCGATCACGAGCCGCGCGTGCCTCTGGCTCTAGTCGGATAAACAAGATCGACCGACAGGAAACCCCTGACCGATCGCTCGGTCAGGGGCCCGTTGCTTCGTAACGTCCATTTCGACGAAGGCGGGCACCGACGCCGAATGATGCCAGTCGCAACAGCGTCGATCTTGTCGCGACGGCGCGACAGCACAATCCATCCTGTCGGGCTACCCAGAATGCGTTTCCCGCTCGGATGCCTGTGTCACTGCCGACAGCCGGTCCTTATCGATCCCGCAAAACGCAGCGTGATCTAGTGCCGTTCTCCCAGGCGGCCGTTCGTCTGATCTCCATGCCCGAGCGTCTCGGACGAGACTGATCTCAGGATGTGCGTCCGCCTCAGTTGGCTCGGCGACATGCCCGTCCAGCGGCGAAAGGCGACCACGACGGCGCTCGCTTCTCGATACCCAAGATGCCAGGCAATCTCGGAAATCGGGATCCCCTTGATCTTGATGTAATGGATCGCAAGCTCCGCCCGCAGCTCGTCCAGGATCGCGCTGAACGTCTTGCCCTCGTAGCTCAGTCGCCGCGACAAGGTGCGGGTGCTCAACCCGAGATCCTTGGCGATGTTCGCCATGGTCACCGTCCCATGGGAGAGGCGAGGCGCCATCGCCTTCTTCACGCGCGACCATAGAATCGCCGGCTCCCAACGCGTCGCCTCGACCAAAGCTTCGAAGTATTGAGTCAGATAGACGTGAAGGTACGGATCGAATGTCGATAATTTCATATCCGATACCTGGATCTCGAAATCGATCCGGTCCTCTGAAGCGTTGTAGTCGATCGGTACGGGAAAGTAGCTCTGGGCCGCCGGGGACCTATCCTGCTCCGGTTGCCTGAAGCTGACGGAAATCGGTGCCACTGCTTCGGAGGCGAACGAGAGCACCAGGCGGTAGATCGTCAGGAGCCAGAACTGGGAGAGCTGCCGGTCGAGCTGTCGCTCGGCATCAGCATGTCCGAGGGCGACCGTCACGGCGACGTCGGAGATTCGGTAGGAACCGTAGATGCTCGGGTCGTCGGCCGATCCGAAGCGTTCGAAGCACCTCAGCGCCTCGCCGACCGTTTCGGACGAATTCATCAGATAGAAGAGCAGGCCGAGCTTGCGCAGATCGCAATCCTGAGCCAGATGCAGCCCCAGCGACGTGTCCTGCAGGGCGTCGGCGGCCGCGTTCAGGAATGCGACTTGGCTGTCGGCTTCGGAGCCCACGTCTGGATTGTCTGTAGCTGCGTCCGACAGGCCGGACTGCCGAAGCAGCGGTCCAGGATCGAGCCCCGCCTGAGCCAGGCGTTCCATGGCAAGCCGAACGACAGTGCCGCCTGCCGGAGTACGGGGCGGTAGAGCTTGGCCGGGTAGGGTCATCGAACCTCCGCGGATGGTTCAAAATCCCGGCTGATCTGACCGTCAATGCCGCATTCATGGCGCTCAAGAACAATCGCAATATTCATTTCTCGGCCAATCGGCGCGCTGTCGCGATCATCTGGCGAGCCAGAGCAAGACAACGCAGACGGAGCACGCGTATCAAATGGCCAAGCCGCGGACATTCAAATCCCTATCAAACCTCAGTCCAATAGAGTGTTCTTCGCAGCATAAAATCCCAAGTTGGGATCGACTACCACGTCTATTCAATCAGCAACGTCACGTGGAGTGCAATAGTGGCATCACAGACATTCGGTACTACTTCGACGACCAAGCCTGCAGGCGCAATTTCGGTTCCCGTCGGCGCGGATCTGCAGAGCCTAGTCGACGCCTCTCCTGCCGGATCGGTGTTCTGGATTGAGGCCGGCGAGCATCGTATGCAGTCGGTGACGCCGAAGGACAACGACCAGTTCATCGGTGAGCAAGGAGCCGTGCTGAATGGATCGAGGCTGCTTACGAGCTTCGACAAGGAGGGGCAGAACTGGGTCGCGAGCGGCCAGACGCAGGAAGGTTTCAGGCAGGGTACGGAGAATGGCGCCCAGGGTGCGGAGCGCGCGGGCTATCCGGAGACTTTCTACATCGACGACAAGCCCTTGACCCCTGTCGATTCGTTGGATCAGGTCGCGCCGGGGAAGTTCTACTTCGATTACGCAGCCGACAAGATCTACTTCCAGGATGACCCGGCAGGCCACAAGGTCGAAGCAGGCGTCAGTCCCTTTGCCATTGGCGGCGCTGCCCAGGGTGTCGTCGTCCAGAATCTCGTCGTCGAGAAATACAGCGTCCCGGCTCAAGCCGGAGCGATCGGATACAATTCTTCCGCTGAAGGCTGGACCATACAAGATAACGAAGTGCGCCTGAACTACGGCGTCGGTATCTATTCGGGCTCGAACGGCCAGGTCAAAGGCAACTACGTCCATGACAATGGGCAGATGGGCCTCGGCGCGAGCGGCGACAACGTTCTCATCGAAGGCAACGAGATCGCCCATAACGGCTATTTTTCGGGACTCGATCGCGGATGGGAAGGTGGCGGCACCAAGTTCGCCGAAACTGACAATCTGACGGTGCGAAACAACTACTCGCACGACAATAACGGCTACGGTCTCTGGACCGACATCAACAACATCCACACCCTGTACGAAGGCAATACGGTCACCAACAACATATCGGGCGGGATCAATCACGAGATCAGCTACGACGCCACGATTCGTAACAACGTGATCACGGGCAATGGCACCGAGGGCACGGGCTGGCTGTGGAACGGTGGCATCCAGATCCAGAACTCACAGAATGTCGAGGTCTTTGGAAACCATGTCGATGCGTCGGCCGGCGGCAACGCAATCACGCTGATCCAACAGGATCGCGGCTCGGGAACGTATGGGCCGTGGGTGACCACCGGCAATTCGGTGCACGACAACGTCATCGTCGACGAGACGCCAGGCAGCGGTGCGTCGGGCTCGATCGCCGACTACAATCAATCCGCCATGGCTGGAGGCGGCAACAGCTTCAACAACAATCAATACTACGTATCGGACCCATCCGGCGAGCACTGGGCCTGGACGAACAATTTCTACACTTGGGACGAGTATCGCCAGGTGTCGGGACAGGATGCGAACAGCACGGTTTCGACGGACCTCGCGAGCGCTCCAGCGATTCCGAGTTCGGCTGCGACGGATGGAGGCCAGGCGATTCCCGCGCCTGCCGTCGAACCTACCGTGCCGGCTGGGTCCGCTGATCCAGTGGCATCCGCTGATCCGGTTCCATCCGCTGATCCGGTTCCATCCGCGGAGCCGGTTGCATCCACGGATCCGGTGGTTGCGCCGTCGACAGGAACCGTCGTTGCAACTCCTTCGGCGGTCGATCCGTCGACGGTCCTCAACCCGGAGAATGCCGGATCATCCAACCCGGAGACGCAGGCCGATGGCTCGCCCGAGGCTACGGCCGGCGCACCCGTCGTGACCTCACCGGGCGTGTCGACGGATCCGGCTTCGGAAGGCAACGGAGGGGTGGCACAGCACGACCCGTCCACCTCGGGAGGGGTGAACTCTTGGGCGAGCCACTTCTTCGGCAAACATTCCGGTTCCGGGATGTTTGACGGCTTCAGGGAGCACGGCCAGTGCGGAGGACAGCCGGACATCGGCTCGCACTCCATCAAGAACGTCTTCCAGCACTATCAAGAACTGGCGGCGAAGCATTGCGCAGGTCAGGCTTCGCTTGACGGCAATGCGATCCACGAGCTGTTCGACCAGTTCCATCACGCAAAGATGGGCGATCATTCCAGCCTCTCGCTGTGAGACATATCAGGCTCCCCGGTCCTTCCGGACCGGGGAGCCTGGCGACTGTGCTGCTCGTCTGACGTCCAGGACCTGAATCTCCTTGCTACCCAAACATCACGACCCGGAAATGGCCTCCGTTCTCGGCGGCTACCGCCGCGCGATCATCGGGCTTGGCCTGATGAGCGGACTCGTCAATATCCTCTATCTCACTGGCTCATTCTTCATGCTGGAGGTCTACGATCGGGTCATCCCGAGCCGTAGCGTCCCGACCCTGCTTGGATTGGCGATCCTTGCCCTGCTGCTCTATGCGTTCCAGGGTGGCCTCGAGATTCTCAGGGCGCGCGCGCTCGTTCGAGTCGGCGCGACGCTCGATGAGGCGCTCAGCCCCCGCGTCTTCGACACCGTCGTGCGGGCACCGCTTGTCGGGACCATGCCCGGTGACGGCCTTCTGCCCGTGCGGGATCTTGATGCGCTGCGCACATTCCTGAGCGGGCCAGCGCCGAGCGCGCTGTTCGATCTGCCGTGGATGCCGCTCTATCTCGGCATCTGTTTCCTGTTTCATCCCCTGATCGGCGTTGCGGCCTTGTTCGGGGGCTTTGCGCTCGTTGCCTTGACGATTCTCACCGATCGCATGACCCGCGCACCCGCGCAGAAGGCGACCGGGTTTGCCGTGCGCCGAAACGCCCTGGCCGAGGCCGGGCAGCGCAACGCCGAAGTGCTGGCCGCGCTCGGCATGCGGGAGGTCTTCGCGCGCCGCTGGACGAATGCCAGTCGCGACTACCTGCAGACGCAGCAGATCGTGGCCGATGTCGGCAGCGGCCTGGGGGCGGTGTCGAAGGTGTTTCGCCTCGCGCTCCAGTCCGGCGTCCTGGCCCTGGGAGCCTATCTCGTCATCCAAGGCGAGGCCTCGTCAGGCATCATCATTGCCAGTTCGATTCTCGTCTCGCGTGCGCTTGCACCGGTCGAACTCGCTATCGCGAACTGGCGCAGCTTCGTGGCTGCGCGGCAGAGCTGGCATCGCCTCGACCACCTCTTCGCGACGCTGCCTCGGCTGCCGGAGCGGAACACCCTTCCGGCTCCGAGCCAGCGGCTGAGCGTGCAATCCCTGAGCGTCGCTCCCCCATCGGTCCAGCGCGTCGTGCTGCACGACGTCAGCATCGAACTCGAAGCCGGCGACTCGCTCGGCATCATCGGACCCAGTGCTTCGGGAAAATCGTCGCTGGCGCGGGCGATCGTCGGCGTTTGGAGCCCGCTCAGAGGCTATGTCCGTCTCGACGGCGCGTCCCTCGATCAATGGTCGAGCACCGTCCTCGGCCGGCACATCGGCTATCTGCCGCAGGAGGTCGAGCTGTTCGACGGGACGATCGCCGAGAACATCGCGAGGTTCGACCCGGACGCCACGCCGGAAGCGATCATCAAGGCGGCCCAGGCGGCCGGCTTCCACGACGCGATCGTGAATATGCCGGACGGCTACGATTGCACCATCGGCGAGCGGGGCACGCGGCTTTCCGCCGGTCAACGCCAGCGTGTCGGGCTTGCGCGGGCACTCTACCGCGATCCGTTTCTCGTCGTCCTGGATGAGCCCAATGCCAACCTGGACGTTGCGGGAGAAAACGCCCTGTCGGCTGCCATGATGAGTGTCCGCCAGCGCGGCGGAATCGTCATTGTCGTGGCTCACCGCCCGAACGTGCTGTCGACCGTCGACCTGATCCTCGCCTTGTCCGACGGGCGCATCGCGGATTTCGGCCCCAAAGACGAGGTTCTGCGCCGTCTGCTGCGTCCCGCGCCTGTGCCAGCATCCGACCCCCGGGAGATCAAGCGGACGCCAGTGACCGGGGGCGTGCAGAAGGAGAGCCACGGCTCGTCGATGATCAGGCAGGTGCGCGCATGACTTTCGTTCGTCTTCTCGCTTGGAAGCCGGACAGGCGATTGCTGGCCGTGATCGGGCCGAGGGTCGGCCAGGCTCGCGCCCTCGTGTCGACCCTGATCACGCCGCCGGCCGGCCCGACCAGCGCGCACACCTCGTTGAACCGACAGATTCGCGCCGCGATGATCCTGGGCGGTGTGTTGGTCTTCGGTATCGGGGGGTGGGCCTGTTTCACCTCGCTCGTCGGCGCCGTGATCGCGCCGGGCCAGATCGTGGTCCAGTCCGAGGTGAAGAAAGTTCAGCACCCAGTCGGCGGCGTCGTGGGCGCCCTGTTCGCGCGCGAGGGCGATGTCGTCAAAGCCCAGCAGGTGCTGGTAAGGCTCGACGACACTCAGATCCGCGCCAATCTCGACATCATCGTCAAGTCCATCGACGAGTTGACGGCACGGCGAACGCGGGACGAGGCGGAGCAGCAGGGTGCCGACCACCTCTCCTTCCCGCCGGAATTTCTGGCACGAGCCAAGACGGATGCGACGGTCGCTCACCTCGTCGAGGGCGAGACCGCGCATTTCAAGATCCGCCTCGCGACGCGCGAGGGTCAGAAGGCACAGCTGAAAGAGCGGGTCGCGCAGCTGCGTCAGGAGATCGTTGGCCTAGGCAACCAGAGCGGGGCCAAGGATCGCGAGATCGCTCTGATTCAGGACGAATTGGTCGGCTTGCGTGAGCTTCGCCAGAAGAACCTCGTGCCCGTCTCACGCGTGACGGCCCTGGAGCGGGAGGCTGCCCGGCTGGAAGGCGAACGCGGGCAACTCCTGGCATCGACAGCGCAGGCCAAGGGCAAGATTAGCGAGACAGAGCTGCAGATCCTGCAGATCGAGCAGGACATGCGCTCCGAGGTCGCCAAGGACCTCGCCGAGATCCGCGGCAAGCTGTCGGAAGCCGTCGAGAAGCGCGTCGTCGCCGAGGACCAGCTCCGTCACATCGACCTGCGCGCGCCTCAGGACGGCATCGTCCACCAGATGAGCGTTCATACGATCGGCGGCCTCGTGACTCCGAGCGAACCGGTCATGTTGATCGTGCCGCAGGCGGACACGCTCGCGGTCGACGTGAAGATCCAGCCGCAGGACATCGATCATGTCCATGTCGGCCAGCTGACAGGTCTGCGCTTCTCGGCCTTCAATCAACGGACGACGCCGGAAGTCCGCGGCTTTGTTGATCGTGTGTCACCCGACGTGACGCAGGACGTGAAAACGGGATCGTCGTTCTACACGGCGCGCATCGCGATTCCGGATGCCGAGCGTCAGCGGCTCGGGCGCGTGAGCCTGATTCCCGGAATGCCGGTCGAAACCTTCATTCGAACCGGCAAACGGACGGTCATCTCGTACCTGACCAAGCCGCTTGCCGACCAAGTCGCCAAGGCCTGGCGCGAGAACTGAGATCCTGCCGTCCGCGGCTGGATCGATACGAATGCGTCAGAGCCAGAGGGGTGTGTCCGCACCATTCGAAAGCTTCAGGTGCTGCGGCCCCTTCGCCCCATCCGGATGATCGTCGGTTTGGTCGACGATCTCGCTCGCGTCGACCTCCGTGAGGTTGTTGAGAGCCCAGATTGCCGCCTGCGTGCGGTTCTGGACATGAATCTTGCGGAGAATTGCCTTGACGTGAACCTTGACCGTCGCCTCGGCAATATCGAGCTTCAGCGCGATGATCTTGTTAGCCTCGCCCAGGAGTAGGCACTTCAGGATCGCCAGTTCACGTCCCGAGAGCTGATAGCCCTTGGGACTCGTATGAAGCTTGGTTGCTTGCTCGGGCGCGAGTCGTGCGATGTCCGGCTTCTCGGTCGGAATCTTGCCGACGAGAGCACTGAACTGCATGGCTGCCGCTGGGATCACACGCTCGCCGAGCATCACGAGCTCCAACGACTTCACGAACGTATCGGCGCTGATGCTGCGCAGGAGGATGCCATCGGCTCCGGCCCGCAGCAGGTCGATGATGTCCTCGGACCTGTAACTCTGTTCGCTGCAGACCACCCGGCAATCGGCGTATGTCGCCTTGAGGCTCCTGATGTCGGCAATGGCGGCCTCGACGCTGTTTTGCGTGCAGAGCAGCACCAGGCTCGGCGATTTGTAGATGTGGGATGCTGCCGGGAGCTCGGCAACGGTATCGGCTCTAATCACGACCTGAAAGCGGGTCTGCGCGAGGATGTGATTCAAGCCCTCGCGGAACAGAATATTGGGCTCGACCAGGGCCGTCGGAACGAGTGAGCCTGTTTGCCGACGACCGCCGGAGCGAGCCTTTGCGGTCGCCTTACGCTTTTCGATTTTCATCGAACCCCACCTCAACGTTCGAGCATTCCTCTGACATGGAGCTTACGTCGCGGGGATCAGACCCGCTTGTCTCTTGGGGTGGATCTCTCGATCCCAAAAGTACTACCCGGCGAAAAGTCTCAACTGAGACTGTTTTAATCCCTTAATGCCAAGCTTGAGATTGCATTATGCCCAAACTCTGATGTCTGAACGCGAATTTATCAAGTGATGATGCCGAGCGACGGCGAAAACTTCGGTAGAATGCCTAGTCCGTTCGATCTGAAGGCAGGCAGATCGGCTCAGCGAACTGGATGGCGAAGGCGAGGTATCGAAGCTGCAGCGATATGGTCGCGGCACGTCCTCGAAGCGGAGAACTTCGCACCACGTGAAATCCGAGGGTTGTTCAAGCCCAAAACTTGACGATCTGGATTAGTTCGGAAGCGAATTCCTTTAGTGCCAAAGCCGATGCGTTCGCCCGAGCACCTTCGGATACCTTCGCTCCCAGCTGAGATATCTTGTCTCGATGAGAGCGATGAACTGCATGCCCGTCTCAACTCACCGATCTCGTCTGATGTGGCGAGGCCGTTATCTCGGCCCACTGCTCGCAGCAGTCGGGCTCGTCCATCCGGTTGTCGCGCAGGATGCGAACTATCGCCTCGCACCGGGCGACCGGGTGGCGGTGTCCGTGTATGGCCAGGCTGACCTGTCTGGAGAATTCGGGGTAGGCGGCGGCGGCAGCCTGTTACTTCCCCTCATCGGCGAAGTCTCCGTAGCAGCGATGACCTTGCCCGAAGCGCAGAAGACGATTGCCGAGCGCCTTGGAGATGGCTTCCTGCAGCGCCCCGTTGTTAGCCTTCGGATCGCGGAAATGCGACCGATCTATGTACTGGGCGACGTCCGTCTGCCGGGCAGCTACCCCTTCCGGTACGGCTCCTCGGTGCTCAGCGGCATTGCGCTCGCCGGTGGCTTCGGCATCCCGGAGCAGGCGCAAACCAACCTGCGAACGGAGTTCCTGGCAGCTGATGAACGTGTACGGGTGCTGGAAGCCAACCGCCGATTATACCTGATCCGGCGCGCAAGGCTCGAGGCCCAGCGGAAGAACCGCAATTCCTTCGAAGCGCCGTTCGATGTGCAGGCGGAAGGAAATATCGACCATATCCTCGCAGAGGAGCGGGACATCCTGGCCACCCAACAGGGAGCGTTGGCTCAGGCTATCCAGTCGCTGCAGGCGCAGAAGCCTCGGCTCGAGGCGGAAATCGCCGGCGTGCGGGCGCAGCGGACGTCCGAGGAGACGCAACTCCAACTCATCCAGGCCCATATCGAGGATTATCAGAAGCTCATGGCGAGCGGTTTGGCCCGCCGCTACCAAGGCATCGAATTTCAGCGGGAAGAGGCGCGCAACAGGGGATCGATCGCGCGGATGAACTCGGATCTCGCTCGCCTCGATCTTGCTCTCGGTGACCTCGTTTTGCGTATCCAGGAGACCAAGGACGCCTACTACCGGAAGGTCATGTCAGAGCTTCAGGAAGTGACCACCCGCCTGGTCGAGAATGAGACGCAGCTTCCTATCGCCCGTGAGATCCGCGAGTCGAGGACCCAGAGCGGCGGGGCCCTTGCAGCGTTCAGTGGTGCGCCCATCAAGCGGAAGGTCTTCATCACCCGGGTTCACGACAAGGTTCCCGAGACGTTCGAGGCCTCGGAGAGCACGCTCCTTGCGCCTGGTGACATCGTCGATGTCCGACGCGAACCTGCGAGCCCGAAAGTCCAATCGAGCGCTGCGGCGCTTGGCGACCAAGCCCCACAGCGCATATCCGACAACCGGCCGTGAGGGAGGCTTCTGCGTTATCCGTGACGCGTTCGGCCACGGAGGAGCAGTCTCTCGGGTAAGGCTTCAGCGACGCGATCCTGCTCCGCGGGTCGCGTCGTCGCCTCGAACACTCATCTTAGAGCTGCGAAGCGTTCGGGCTGCAATCGCATCTCGCACACAAGCCTCAGGCAGCTTCCCTGCTGCCTGAGGCTTGTGTGAGAATGACTGGCAAGCCGAGATTCGGGAAGCGATACGAATTCGCTTGCAACATACCCCGGTCACAACATGCTATTGCCGCCGATTTATGAAGTATAGCATATTGCCATTTTCGAATTTGCGGCAATTTGTAATTTCATACCATAGCATTCATTGAGTTGTTTGAAGGATAGTGGGCCAGCGCCCAGATTGCCGCCTGAGTGCGATTGCGAACATTGATCTTCCGCAAGATACCCTTGACATGAATCTTGACGGTCGATTCCGCAATATCGAACTGCCGTGCGATCAGCTTGTTGGAAGCGCCGTCCGTCAAGCACTTTAGGATGTCGACCTCTCGGTTGGAGAGTGGCCAGGATTGAGGCGTAGACGGCGTGCGGTCGCTGTACTCAGCCGACTTGACCGGCTGCCCGCTCGGCTGAGTGACGAAGCGTGATACGAAATCCATCGAAAGGACGCCGCTGTCACCGAGCACGACGTCAAGGGCACTGACGAGGGCCCAAGACTTGATCCGATTACAGAGGTACGCGTGCGCCTGAAGCCCAATCGCCGCCTCGATATGCGCGCTATTATTGGTGTCGACGAAAATGACGATGCGTGCAGCAGGATGAGTAGCCCTCAAGGCTGATACCGTATCCGGCAATTCAGGCTCGAGCGTCGGATCGGTTATGAGGATCAACTGGGGTTTCCCCGGCAGAGCGAGCTTGGCGTCCTTCAGCGCGGCCGCCTGCGACACATGACGGAAGCCGTGTTGGTTCAGTACCTGGCGCAAGCCGAGATTGTGGATGTCGGATTGACCGACGATGAGCACGGGAGCGCAGGGCGCACCTTCCGTTCGCGTCGCCGGCAATCCTTTGAGGCCAGTCTCAGCGCTGGACAATCTACAAGTCGCGTTTTCGAAGCGATTGTGCATGTCAACCTCACAGTGTCAGGAGCCGAGTATCCCTGTTAACAGAGTCACAAAAACCAGCAGAATGATCCATATTAGTTTTTATACGATTTTTTAATACAATTACCACGCTCGTCCTTCGCCTTTTCCACAAATAATCGCCCGGTGGTAGGCGCATCAGGCTTAGTCAATAAAGTCTAGAAATTGGCGCCCGGGCCATCATCGATCCCCGGATACTGCTATCCGATAATTCCTGGCGCAAAGGTAGGCGCCCTAGCAAAACGCTATTATCCGAGAGCTAATCTGGAGAAAAATCAAACTGATCAAATAAAAAATCCGCGTTAAGGCTTCGCGTGGAATGTCACGCTGTTTCAATGATCCAAATTCAATTTCTTTCGGTCGATATAACGGCCCGAAGTACCAATGGTTGAACCGCCAAGCATCATGCATACACGCATCACATTGCCGAAATAAATATCCGTTGCTGTGATCGATGGATCCAGATCGCAAGTTCGCAGTATGACGAGTGGTACAGCCTCGACTAACGGCATCGGCGGCAGAGCGGTCGGCGACACATTTTAGGTAATCACATTGGCTAGCAAAAATTCGGCAGTGAACCTGCACGATCTGAATTGGAGGCCTTGGATCCTGCCGCCAACGGTTCGGCAGCCTTACAGTTATCCTTCAGTTTGGATCATTCGCCCCGGCTGGGCGCATCCTTCGCTGGTCGATCCTCGCAAGCTTTTACCAGAGGTCGAGGAATCGGAGCTGTTCTGGACGCCTCATGAGGGTTCGCTCCAACAGGACGAGCTTCGAGGCAGATGGATGGCTGAATTGGGTGGATTGCGTTGAAAGGGCCGAACCGCAGCGGGTGCGGGATCTGATCGATCCCGCCGCGATCGGGAGCACGGTGATGCCGGGTGCACCATGCATCGCGCAACAGGCGCTCTTCCAGCGGATCGGCGTGAGGCCTTACGCCCACCACCCACGGTTTGCGCGCGCCAAGCGCTTCGCCGAGCCGTCTGAGCTAAGCTGGCTCTATAGTGCGATAATGGGCTCTTGATCGATTACGATTGACGATCAGGGATGGCTTGTCGGTCGCCGAGCCGTGACATTCCGGACTCGTTGCAAGCGCTTCGGCGGTCGCGCACCGATTGGAAGCGAGATTGCCAAGTGAGCTCGGTAGCAGAGGCGCGTGAGTGTCAGCCGAGGCGGTGTTCGTCACGCGTGATCGTGGCGGCTCGTTCAGGAACCCTGAGCGGCTGGCGCGCCGGCCGGCCGCATGAATGATAAAGACCAGTCGTGAACTCTGACGAGAGTGCCGTCTTTCTTCAAACTGACGGCGCGCAGCTCAAGCGCTTGATCGCATGGCGTACTGCCGGCCTAAGAGGCCCGCTGAAGCATCGGTTGCACGAGCGCAAGCCGTCTTAACTCAGTTCCAGCATCGTCGCGGATCACGAGTTCCCAATCAGAAACCCCACTCTCGAACGCGTCTTCTTGTTGAATCTCACGGATCGCATCGATCGCCAACACTGTCGCCTGATTGATATCGCTCGCCTCCGCGCCAACCAGATCACTGATATGGTCGTGGCTGCTCTCAAGATCGAACCGAAAGCGAGATGGCATGCGACCTCCGGAAACGAATGACCCTAGCGGCCCTTCAAAGGCTGAACCTGGACGCCGCCCTGTGCCGAGCGCCCCTGATCATGGTTCGATGCTTTCGCCCGAACAGAATCAAAAATTCAAACCGATCGTCGGAATAGGACAAGATCTGTCTTTAGCAAAATTATCATTGAAATGCGCGCTTCCGATTTTCACTTTAATGTGATTTTCGTCAATTTCTGGTTGTTTACCCGTGAGTTAGACCATGCTGGAGATTGCGTAGGCAGCATGACGCCATCCTCGCCAGGCGCTGATGACAGTGCCAAAGTCACACGTGACCATGTTTTCTAGCTTCCACATTGGAGCATGACGTCGCTGATCAATGCCCGCCCAATGATCCGGGCAAACGCCAGTGCAGAGCTGGTTACTGATCGATCAGGTAGCTTGGCTCCCTGCAGTGTCGTCCGACGCGCCCCGATATCGCGAACCACCAAGCCCTGTGCTGGCTGCCGGAGCGCAGGATCGTTCGATGTGGGCCTGGACGTGTTGTGCAGATGTCGGAGGTCTCAAGGCGCACCACTGAAGACACCTGCCGCCGGCACGTGGCCGATTGTCGAATACTTTTTTCACTGCTAATTTCTGTCAGTATTCAAGTAAGTGGCTATGCCCGCTGACACCGGGAGGGCTTTGCCGTGAAACGGGCTGGCTTCGGAGTGCATTCGCTCAGCATGGCCCTGCGTATCGTCGGCTGGGATCGGTAGGCCGCCATGGGCCAGCCACACCATCACGATCTCGACGGTTCCGTTTCGGACAAGCTCATCGCCCTGATCGAGGATGTCCGAAAGGCCCCCCGGTGCGACCACCAGAAATGGGCGCTCGACCGCCTGATGGAGATCGAGCATGAGGCGGTTGATACGGATGAACCGCTCGGCGTTCGGTTGCTAATCCAGGCCACACGCGAAACGTTGGGCTGGCGAGAGGCCTTTCTGAGAACGAGCGAACGCATCCCGGTCGTTGGCGAGAAATCGGCTGATCGTCTGCACGCGCCGAGGCGTCAACGGTGAAGGCGGCGCCGCGACAGACGCTCGTTCAACAATGGCTCCGCGAGAACGGGACGACGAACGAACGGCCGCCCGCCCTCAGAATCGCGCTGATCGGCGCAGCCAGGGGGGCCGCGATCGGTCTGGTGCTGATCGCGATCGGCGTCCTGTGCGTGTGGCTGAGATGGCTGCCCTAACCGACGGGGCCGCCGGCCATTCGATTCGAGCTGGCACCTCACACGACTTTGTCGGCCTGTCCGAGGCTGTGCCGAGTATCTACCGTGCCCGTCCGCGATGCGGTCAGTGGCGACAGGCAGCGCACGCTCGGTCTCTACCTACGCGGTAGCCTGATTCCGAAAACAGCAACGATCGGCGATGCCGGCATTCGAGTCGTCGCTCCGGCCGCGCGGCGAGGGACGAGGTGAGGATGCACGATCTTGGCAGAGACGATCACCCGGATCATGACGCAGGTGATCACGATGCCGGCGGCGCGGCCGAGGCCCGCGAGCGCTGGAAGCACGCGGTCGTGCGTGTCTTTCCCGGCGACTGGCTCGAATAGGTCGCCCAGGCCGGCCCCGACGACCTCCTCGGTCGATCCGATCCTCAAACACCCATAGCCAAGTCCGGCTTGGGCGGCCCTATGCGTGGGCAATAGCCGGCGCCAGTCGATCGCATAGGGCGCGATATCGTCTTCCGCGGTGAGAACGCCAGCCGGCCTAAGCCGTTCGGCGAGCTGCGCTATCAGCGCCGCCGAGGGTCCAGTCTTGCTCTGCGGCACTCCCCCGTCGGCTCAGTCGCGAGCGCGGATCAGCCGAGTCCGTACCGTGCCGTCGATCTCGCCCAGGCTTGCAAGGATACCGGCCTGATCCGCAGGGACGGCATCGGCCTCGACGACAACGTAGCCAAGATCGCCATCTGTCTGCAGGAACTGCGAGGAGACGTTGACGCCACGCTGCGCGAAAGCGGCATTCACGCGTCCCAGGACACCGGGAACGTTGCGGTGAACGTGCAGGAAGCGAGCACTGCCTTTCCCCGGCGGGATCTGCACCTGCGGGAAGTTGACCGCGCCGAGTGTCGAGCCGGTCTCGACGTAGTCGACGAGCTTGCGTGCCACCTCGGAACCGATCCGATCCTGGGCCTCCTCGGTCGAGCCGCCGACATGCGGCGTGAGGATGACGTTGTCGATACCCTGAAGCGGCGAGACGAAGCGCTCGCTGTTGGATTTCGGCTCGATCGGGAAGACGTCGACAGCGGCGCCACGCAAGTGACCTCGCTTCAAGGCTTCGGCGAGCGCGTCGAGGTCGACGACGGTACCGCGGCTGTTGTTGATCAGGTAGGAGCCGGGCTTCATCGCGCGGATTCGAGCGGCGTCGATCAGGCCAGCCGTCTGCGGTGTCTCCGGCACATGCAGGCTGACGACATCGCTGGCCGCGAGCAGCGCATCCAGGCTGTCGGACGGCTCGGTATTGCCGTGACGGAGCTTGTCGGTGAGATCGAAGAAGATCACCCGCATGCCCATGGCTTCGGCCAAGTTCGAGAGCTGCGCGCCGATATTGCCGTAGCCGACAATCCCGAGCGTCTTGCCGCGCACCTCGAACGAACCGTCTGCGGACTTGTCCCATCCGCCGGCATGGGCCGCGATCGACCGCTGCGGAACCCGCCGCAGCAACATCACGATCTCGCCGATGGTCAGCTCGGCCACGCTGCGAGTATTCGAGAACGGCGCGTTGAAAACCGGAATACCCCGCGCCCGAGCGGCGTCGAGATCAACTTGGTTCGTGCCGACGCTGAAGCAGCCCACGGCCACGAGTTCCGGCGCAGCCTTCAGAAGCTCTGACGTGACCTGTGTCCGGGATCGGATCCCGAGCACGTGCACGCCGGCCAGTTCCGCCGTGTCGCCGGGCCCGGCCGCACGCGGCAGGCGCAAGACGTTATGCAGACCAGCACGGGTCAGGACATCGATCGCCGAGAGAGCGATGTTCTCCGTCAGGACCACGCTGATGCTGGATCGAGGTTCGAGGGTGTGTGCTGCTGTCATGGTCTCAGAGCACCCGTCGTATTGCGGCGCATCTAAGACGCTCTAACAGAAACTGACCGCACTGGTGAGGGTCATGGGCGCTTCGCCGGGATTGTAGCGCCGTAGGGGATATGACCGCGGGTGCGTAAGCGCCGGGGAATCAGCATTCCTGCCGGCGAGTGCGAGTGTCTCAAGTTTTGTCGGTATGCAGCCTGTCAGCTTCTCTAAAGAGCGGTCGGATTTTCTATCCCGTCCAGCCGTAATCGCTCGCGTGGCTTACCGTGCGGTGGAAGGCGAGCCGGCGGTCGTATTCCAGCGGGTCCTTCGGCTGCACAAGGGCGCCGGGCGGGACGTTCAGCCAGTCGACGAGCCGCGTCAGCATGAACCGCATCGCGGCGCCGCGTGCGAGAACCGGTAACGCCTCGACCTCGCGCGGCTCCAGGGGACGACTCTCCTGGTATCCAGCGATCATCGCGGCGCCCATAGCGCGGTCGTAGCGGCCATCCGCCTCAAAGCACCAAGCGTTGAGACAGATCGCGAGGTCGTAGGCGAGGGCATCGGTGCAGGCGAAGTAGAAGTCGATGATGCCCGAGAGTTCGTCGCCGATGAAGAACACGTTGTCGGTGAAGAGATCGGCGTGAATCACCCCCGAGGGCAGGTCGCGCGGCCAGGAGGCTTCGAGCAGCGCGAGATCCTCCAGGGTGCGCGCCCGAAGCCCGGCGGCGACGGTGTCGGCCTGGGTGCCGGCTTGCTCGAAGAGCGGCCGCCAAGCTCCGACGGAGAGGTTGTTTGCCCGGGTCATCCCAAAATCGCGGCCGGCATGGTGGAGGCCGGCGAGCGCGCGACCGAGCTCCCGGCAATGGTCGGCCGTCGGGCGCTTCACGGAGACGCCATCGAGGAAGCTGATGATCGCTGCCGGGCGGCCGCAGAGCGAACCGAGCGCAGTGTCGTGGCGGTTCTTCACCGGCTGCGGGCAGGACAGCCCGGCGCGAAAGAGATGCCCCATCAGGTTAAGGAAGAACGGCAAATCCTCCTCACGCACGCGCTTCTCGTAGAGCGTGAGAATGAAGGAACCGGCCGTGGTGTGCAGGAAGAAGTTGGAATTCTCGACCCCCTCGGCGATGCCCTTGTAGGACAGGAGCGAGCCGAGATCGTACTCAGCGAGGAAGGCGGTGAGCGCCTCGTCGGAAACCTCGGTATAGACGGCCAAGGCAGATTGCCCCTCGCTGCTCAACCCAAAACAAAGGGCGCCGACCACGGCGCCCTCGTTGTCGCGATTCTCGAAACGCCGATGATTACTCGGCAGCCTCACTGCGCAGCTCGCGCGGCAGCGGGAAGGACATGTCCTCGATGGTCACCGAGACCTGGTCGACGCTGACGTCGTAGCGCGCGGCGAAGGCGTCGATGATCTCCTCGACCAGCACTTCGGGTGCCGAGGCGCCAGCGGTCAGGCCGAGGCGGCGGATATTCCCGAAGGCCTCCCAGTCGATCTCCTCGGCCCGGAGCACGAGCCGGGTGATCGGGCAGCCTGCACGTTCGGCGACCTCGCGCAGACGCTGCGAGTTCGAGGAGTTCGAGGAGCCCACCACGATCAGGGCGTCGACCTGCGGAGCGACCTCCTTCACCGCCTCCTGGCGATTGGTGGTCGCGTAGCAGATGTCGTCCTTGTGCGGCCCGGTGATGTTCGGGAATTTTTCCTTGAGCGCTGCGACGATGTGCTTGGTGTCGTCCACCGAGAGCGTCGTCTGCGTGACCCAGGCGAGATTGTTGGCATCGGCGACTTCGAGGCGGGAGATCTGCTCAAGGTCCTCGACCAGCGTGATCGAGCCCTTGGGCAGTTGCCCCATTGTGCCGACGACTTCCGGATGTCCGGAATGGCCGACGAGCAGCACGTGGCGGCCGCGCTTGTGATGGATCTCGGCCTCGCGGTGCACCTTGGTCACCAACGGGCAGGTCGCATCGATCGTGGTCAGACCGCGGCTGACGGCGTTGGCTGGCACGGTCTTGGCCACGCCATGCGCCGAGAACACCACCGGGGCCCCCTCGTCGGGCACCTCGTCGAGCTCCCGCACGAAAACGGCGCCCTTCCGCTTCAGCGTCTCGACCACATACTTGTTGTGGACGATCTCATGCCGGACGTAGACCGGGGGCCCGTAGATCGCGAGCGCCCGTTCGACCACGTCGATCGCCCGCACCACGCCGGCGCAGAAGCCACGCGGCGCACAGAGCAGGATCTCCAGCGGAGGCTTCTCGCCGCTGATGGCGGGATGCGGGATCCGGTCGGGATCCGCGGTCAGGTTGATGGTATCGGCGCTCATGATCCCGAGGATGTGGAGAGGCAGGTGGTATGCTGTCAACCGGCTGGGCGGCTGAACTCCGAAGTCGTGCGAACTTAGTAGCACAATCCGTCGTCAACGTGACCCCCGGGTGACGAACGGCACAGCAGGGCTCTCGCATGCAGCGTTGCGGCGCGTTAATGGGGCGGCATTCCGCCCCGCGCGGCCCTTCGCAGTTCCGGGAGCCTCATGGCGAGCGCCACGACGCATGCGAGCTTCCTGCCGCCGGTCTTGACCTTCCTATCGGCAGCGGTTGTCGGCGTGCCGATTTTCCGGCTGCTCGGGCAGAGCGCGGTGCTTGGCTACCTCGTTGCCGGTGTCGTGATCGGACCCTTCGGGCTTTCGCTCATTGCCGAACCCGAGACTGCAACGAGCGTCGCCGAGATCGGCGTCGTGCTGCTGCTTTTCATTGTCGGGCTTGAGCTCGAACTGTCCCGCCTTGTCTCGATGCGGCGCGATATCTTCGGGCTCGGCGCGGCGCAGCTCGCCGTGTGTTCCCTGGTGCTGGCCGGAGCAGGCTTTGTGTTCGGCCTCCCGGTCGCCGCGGCGGCGGTGATCGGCATCGCGCTGGCGCTTTCCGCCACGGCCGTGGCGCTGCAGTTGCTGGAGGAGCGCGGCGATCTCGGAAGTGCCTATGGCAGCCGTTCCTTCGCGGTGCTGCTGTTCCAAGACATCTCGGTCGTGGCGATCCTTGCCGTGCTGCCGCTGCTCGCCTCGGCGGGAGAGGCGCCGGAGGGCGGCTGGATCGAGGGTGCCTTCCGCTCGACCGCGATTGCGGGTATCAGCATCGTCGCCGTGGTCCTCGTAGGACGCTACGGCCTCAACCCGTTCTTCCGCCTGCTCGCGGCGGCCGGGGGCCGCGAGGTGATGACGGCAGCGGCGCTTCTCGTGGTGCTCGGTACTGCGCTGCTGATGGAGGAGGTCGGGCTGTCCATGGCGATGGGCGCCTTCCTCGCGGGCGTGATGCTCGCCGAATCGAACTTCCGCCACCAGCTCGAGGCCGATATCGAGCCGTTCCGCGGCATGTTGCTCGGCCTGTTCTTCATGAGCGTTGGCATGTCGATTGATGGCGGCCTGCTCAACGCGCATTGGCCCGAACTGCTCGGTGCGACGGCGGCCGCAATCCTGATCAAGATCGCCCTCGTGGCGGGATTGTTTCGGCTGTTCGGCTCGTCTTGGCTCGATGCCGTGCGCGGCGGTGCCGTCCTGGCGCCCGCGGGCGAGTTCGCCTTCGTCATCCTTCCGGCCGCGGGCGAGTTGCATCTGCTCGATACGGCCGCCTCCCGCTTCTCGGTTGCGCTCGCCGCGCTCACGATGATCGTCGGGCCACTGGCCGCCAAGGGCCTCGATACCCTCCTCGCGCGCCGAAGGCCCGAGACCGCCACAGCGCCGGCCGATACGATCGAGCCGTCGGAGGCGCGCGTGCTCGTCATCGGCTTTGGCCGGTTCGGGCATCTCGCGACCCAAGTGCTCCTCGCGGAAGGCATCAGCGTCACCGTCATCGACAAGGATGTTGAGCAGATCCGCAACGCCGCACGCTTCGGCTTCCGGGTCTATTACGGCGACGGGACGCGGCTCGACGTGCTGCGCGCCGCCGGCATCGGCCGGGCCGAGTTGGTCTGCATCTGCATCGACGACGCAGCCTCCGCATTGAAGATTGTCGACATCGTGCACGAGGAATTCTCCAGCGTGCGCACCTACTTGAGAGCCTACGACCGCAATCACGCCATCGAGCTGATGAACCGCGACGTGGACTATCAGATCCGTGAGACCCTCGAATCCGCTCTTCAGTTCGGCCGGGCTGCCCTGGAAGGACTCGGCCTCTCGGAGGCGGTCGCGGCCGCGCGCGTCGATGATGTACGGAAGCGCGACGTCGCCCGCCTCGTCCTGCAGCAAGCCGGCGCCCTGCCCGACGGTGCGGGTTGGATGCGCGGCGCCTCGACGGAGTTGCGCCCCGAACCGCTGACCGAACCGCAGCGGCCCTCACGCGCGCTGAGTGCCGAGACGCGCGGCCTCATCGAGACCGAACGGCGCGACGCGGCGATGCGGACATTGGAGCCGGAAGACGCAGCCACCGATGGCTGATGGACGGCCCGACGATAGCGTACATCGGCCGAGCCCGGAGGCAGTTGCGCCGCCGGGCGGCGCCCGCTTCCTATCGGGCTCGATCCTGCGTCATGTCGTCGTGATGAGCTCGACGGGCGCGGTCGGCCTGATGGCGATCTTTCTCGTCGATCTTCTCTCACTGATCTACGTGTCAAAGCTTGGCGCCCCGCAGCTCACCGCCGCCGTCGGGTTCGCGTCGATCGTCCAGTTCTTCGCGATCTCGATCAATATCGGCCTGATGATCGCAGCCGGCGCCCTGGTCTCACGGGCGATCGGCTCCGGCGACGAGGCGCATGCCCGGCGGATCGCGAGTTCGACCCTGATCCACTCGCTCCTCGTCTCGGGCGCGCTCGTGCTGACGTTGCTGCCGCTCCTCGATCCGCTATTGCGGGCGATCGGCGCCGATGCGCATACCCTTCCGATCGCCAAGCGATTCCTCTGGATTGCCCTGCCCTCCAACCTGCTGATGGCTCCCGGCATGCTGTTCACCGGCTTGCTGCGCGCTGTGGGCGCGGCGCGCGAGGCAATGTGGGTGACGCTCGGGGGCGCCATCGTCACGGCCTTCGTCGACCCGCTCCTGATTTTCGCGGCCGGCCTCGGCGTCGACGGTGCAGCGATCACGGTCTGCCTCGCCAGGGCGACCTTCGCCGTCATCGGCTGGATGGGCGTGCGCAAGCACAAGATGCTCCAACCACCGAGGGCGACGGAAGTGCTGGACGATGGCTCGGTCGTGGCACGCATCGCGTTTCCGGCAGTTCTGACCAATCTCGCGCCCGCCATAGCAAGCGCCTTCGTCGCCCATGCCTTGTCGAGATTCGGTACGACTGCGATCGCTGCCAACGTCGTGATCGACCGCCTCGCGCCGGTTGCCTTCTGCGGGCTCTTCGCCATGTCCGGCGCGATCGGCCCGATCCTGGGCCAGAACTGGGGCGCCTACCGCTTCGACCGGATGCGAGGCGTGCTGTGGGACGGAGCAATCGTCGGCGCCTGCTACGTGTTCGTGGTCTGGTTGGCGCTAATGGCCTGCGCCTGGCCGCTGACCAGACTGTTCGAGCTCGACGGCGTCGCCGCCAGCCTGCTCGTCTTCTTCTGCTTCGTGAGCGGCCCGATCTGGTTCTGCAACGGGCTCCTGTTCCTCGGGAACGCTTCCTTCAACAACCTCGGCTTCCCATTGACTTCAACGGCGCTGAATTGGGGCCGGGCGACGCTCGGCACCATGCCCCCTGCCCTCCTCGGCGGCATGCTCTATGGGCCGCGCGGGGTCATCGCCGGGACCGGGGTCGGCTCCCTTGCCTTCGGAATCATCGGGATCACGCTGGCGATCCGAACCATTGGAACGCTGGAGCGCCGCGCCCGTAAGGCGCCGCCGACCGGTCAGTTCGGGATCGCGCTGGATAAGAGGGAGAAAATGCCGATCTGACGGGGCGCATATGAGTGGAATCCCGTGTTAAGTTGCCCAAAGCAGGCCTTGGCGCTGGCGAATTGTTCGCCGATGCGACAGATTCGGAGACGAAACCTCCGGATCTGCCGCGGAGCGTCCGAGCCCGAGTACCGCTCATGTTCAACCTGTTCGACATCCTGCAGAACCAGGCCGGTCCCGGCATGCAGACGATCGGACAGCAATTCGGCCTTACCCCCGAGCAGAGTCGAAGCGCCATGACCGCGCTGTTGCCAGCCATCGCGGCCGGGCTCCAGCGCAGTGCAGCGAGCGATCCGATGGGCTTCGGGCGCATGTTGGGCATGGCAAATCCCGAGTCGTATTTCGGCCAGGCGTCCAAGCCGCAAGCGCCCGCGCAGCCCGACTTCCTCGGACAACTCTTCGGTTCTCCGATGCTGAGCCAGGCCGTGCTTCAGCAAGCCTCAGCAGCCAGCGGCATTGGCCAGCAGGCTCTCCGCCAGATGTTGCCGGTGATGGCTGGGATGGTGGTCGCCGGCATCGTCCACGTTCTGGTCAACCAGCCTCCGGCTGCTCCAGCCCAACACCAGCCTGCACCGTCACCGCCGGCCGACCCCAGTTTCCCGGTAGCCGCATTCTGGAGTGATTGGATCAACCAGTTCACCGGCGCATCCAACCCGTCGCCCCGCTCGGAGGACAAGCCGTCCTCGACATCCCGCGAAGCGCCTGTGTCGTCGCGAACGACCGTCGCGCCGGAGCAGCCCGCCGAGCCGCAGCCGGCTAAGACCGACGGCACGGATGAGGCACCGTTCGAGGCGTTTCAGCAGATGTTCCAGACCGGTGTCCAGGTCCAGGAGCAGAATGCAAAGGCGATGCAGGACATCTTCGACGCGTTCTGGAGCAAGTCTGTCGAGGCGCCTACGTCAGCCGAACACGGAGCATCCAGCCTCAATAGGCCGGATCCCAACGAACAACCGATTACCTCTCGACCCAAAAGCAGCGGTGCCGTCAGCAAACCATCCGCCCGTCGTAAGGCTAAGTAGACCGGTTAACGGCGAAGCGCATTCATTACGACCGGCGCCAGATGCGAAAAGCTCACGGAAATAAGGCCATCGCCGTTACTTCGCGTTTACACCATCGACCACTGTGTCCCAAAGTTTGGTGATCGCATTCCTGATGGTTGGCGTCACAGCAAGCGCAATCATTCCCACAATAAGGCCGTACTCGATAGCGGTCGCGCCGCTGCAATCCGCTCTGAACCGCGCCAGAAGCGAACGCCGAGGCGCCTCTTCTGCGGGATCAATGGGAACAGGGTTGAACACGTCGGTCGAACCTTCGCCAGACTGCAACTCGTCACCATTGGCTTCGAACGATTGCAGACATCTTAACTTGGTCCGATAATCTCAAATCTTTACACTGAAATTCGAGATGCGGTTGGGTCAGCTTATTCCGACCCTACGGCGTGCCGAAGGGCATCAATCCGCTTCGAGGCTTCAGCCTTGTCGAGATCTGCATCGAAGGCGTTCGGATCCTTGGCCTGCTCCGACAGGGTTTTAAGGTATGAGGCCTGCGCGCCTGTCATCGGCTCGCCGCCTGTCGTCCACTCGTCCGGATCCTTGATACGGTTCGAGGAATCATCGGGGTCGACCTTCGGATTCTGTTGCGTGTCGTTCACTGCTTTCGTCATGAGACCACCATTTCTGTTCACTAACTGTTCCAGAAAACGTCTGGCCTTCCGATGGGTTCCGCTGGATTTTGGGGACGGCATACGGGATCGGAAGCCTTGTCGTAGCCTCCGATCCCAGAAGATGGTCGCGCGGTCTCGTGCTGAAGCAGATTGCCTGATCAGGCGGCCTTTGCCCGCGGCTGCACCTCGGCCGTGTAATCATCCATCAGGGTCTTGGTCATTGCGGCCGGCGTGAACCGGTAGGGACCGATCTCAGAAACCGGCGTCACCTCGGCCGCGGAGCCTGTGATGAAGCACTCTGAGAAGCCCTCGATCTCCTCCGGCTTGATCCGGCGCTCGATCAACTCGTAGCCGCGACGCTTGGCCAGCTCGATCACGGTCTGGCGGGTGATGCCGTTGAGGAAGCGATCGGCGGTCGGCGTGTGGATGACGCCGTCCTTGATGAAGAAGATGTTCGCGCCCGTACACTCGGCGACGTTGTCCTCCCAGTCGAGCATCAGAGCATCAGCGTAGCCCTTGTTCTCGGCGCGGTGCTTGGAGATCGTGCAGATCATGTAGAGACCAGCCGCCTTGGAGGCCGAAGGGATGGTGCGCGGATCGGGCCGGCGGTAGTCGGCGAGGTCGAGGCGGATACCCTTCATCTTCGTTGCGGGATCGAAGTAGCTCGGCCATTCCCAGGCGGCGATGGCGAGGTGGATCGTGTTACCTTGCGCAGACACGCCCATCATCTCCGAGCCACGCCAGGCGATCGGGCGCAGATAGGCATTCTGCAGTCCGCTCGTCTTGAGCACGAGATCCTTGGCGGCCTCGATCTCCTCGACCGAGTACGGGATCTCGAAGTCGAGATACTGCGCCGAGCGCTTCAGGCGCTCCGCGTGCTCGTGGCTCTTGAAGATCACACCGCCATAGGCGCGCTCGCCTTCGAACACGGACGAGCCGTAATGCAGCCCGTGGCTCAGCACGTGGATCTTCGCATCCCGCCACGGCACCATGGCGCCATCGAACCAGATGGTGCCCTCGCGCTGGTCGAACGGGATCACAGACATGTCGGGTTCCTTTTGCGCGGCTCGCGGCCGCCGCGGGCTCGAACGGCGGGCCGAATAGGATGATCCTGGGGCGGCGCCGGAAGGGTTGACGCCTAACAACGAGGCTGAGATATGTCAATAACACTGACTTATCCGCGCCGATCGCCCGTCGAGGTCGCAACCGCCTTGCCCCACCGAGCGACGACAAATACAGCCGAACGCGCTGAAACTGCTCCGATCGTGGAGCCGCGCTTCCCCGATCGCAACGATGGCGACGATCTGATCGAACTCCTGTTCTTCGCCTACCGCGACTTCGTCGCCGATCCAGACCGCATCCTGGCGGAGTACGGCTTCGGACGGGCCCATCATCGCGTGCTACACTTCGTCGACCGCTATCCGGGTCTCACGATCGCCGAACTCCTGGATATCCTGCGCATCACCAAGCAGAGCCTCAACCGGGTGCTGAAGGACTTGATCGAGCAGGGCTACATCGTGCAGCGCACCGGCACGAGCGATCGGCGCCAGAGGCTGCTCTTCTGCACCGAAGCCGGCATCCGCTTCGCCGAGGAACTCAGCCGCGTGCAGATCCGCCGCGTCGCCCGTGCTCTGGTCGATCAGCCGGGGCGGGGCGCGAACGACGATCTTGGTGCGGCCCTGGCCTCGGCGCAGAGCTTCCTGCTCGCGCTGATCGAGCCCGAGGAGCGAGCCGCGGTCCGCCGCCTCATGGCGCGCCGGACGAAGGCCGCCTGATGACGACCGCATCTCCTAAACCGCGGGCAGAATTGCCGGATCACGCACCGCACGTGCTCGTCGTCGACGACGACCGCCGGGTGCGCGAGCTGCTGACCCGCTTTCTCACCGAGCAGGGGTTTCGCGTCACCGCCGCCGGGGACGTGCCCGAGGCGCGCTCCCGATCGAAGGCGTTCGTCTTCGATGCTTTGGTCCTCGACGTGATGATGCCCGGCGAGAACGGCTTCGACTACGCGCGGCAGGTCCGCGAGACCTCCAACGTGCCGATCCTGATGCTCACGGCCCGCTCCAACTCCAACGACCGGGTGATGGGGCTGGAGATCGGCGCCGACGACTACCTGCCGAAACCCTTCGAACCGCGGGAATTGATCTTGCGGCTCAACAACATCCTCAGGCGCGGCGCCCCTGCCGGGGCTGCGCGCAGCCCCGGTGGCGAGGTGAGCTTCGGGCCGTTCACCTACAAGATCGACAGGGGCGAGTTGCGGCGCGGCGACGAAGCCGTGAAGATCAGCGAGCGCGAGCGCGAGATCCTGACCATGCTGGCGGAGGCCCGCGGCGCCAACGTGGAGCGCGAGGCACTGGCCGGCGGCTGGGCAGGCGAGCGCACCATCGACGTGCAGATCAACCGCCTGCGCCGCAAGACCGAGGTCGATCCGGCCAACCCCATCTACCTCCAGACGGTGCGCGGCGTCGGCTACCGCCTCGCGGTCGACTGACGCGGGGCCGGACATGGCCGAGGGCCGCACGATCGAGGGTACCATCGTCGGCGCGGCGTCCGATCAGCAAGGGAAGACGCCGCTGCGCCGGCGCGGACTCTGGCGTCGCGTCTCGCGCCTCGTCGGCGACGCGCTGCCGAAGGGGCTCTATGCCCGCTCCCTGATCATCATCATCGCGCCGATGGTGCTGCTGCAGTCGGTGATCGCCTACACCTTCATGGAGCGGCACTGGCAGCTCGTGACGCGGCGGCTCTCCTCTGCGGTCACCGCCGACATCGCCGCGCTGATCGACATCTACGAGACCTACCCGCAGGACAAGGATGCCGAGACGCTGGCCCGTATCGCAGGAGACCGGCTGAACCTCGATCTCGACATCCTAAAGGGTGCCAAGCTGCCGCCGCCAGGGCCGCGGCCGTTCTTCTCCATCCTCGACGAGGCGCTCTCGGAGGAAATCAAGAAGCAGATCAAGCGGCCGTTCTGGATCGATACCGTCGGTCGCTCGAATCTCATCGAGATTCGCGTCGCGATTCCCGGCGGCGTGCTCCGGGTCACGGCGCGGCGCAGCCAGGCCTACGCCTCCAACTCGCACATCTTCCTGGTGTGGATGATCGGCTCGTCGATGGTGCTGCTCGGGGTCGCGATCCTGTTCCTGCGCAACCAGATCAAGCCCATCGTCCGCCTCTCCCAGGTGGCCGAGAGCTTCGGCAAGGGCCGCGAGATCGAGTTCAAACCACGCGGCGCCCGCGAGGTACGGCAGGCGGGCCACGCCTTCATCGAGATGAAGCGGCGCATCGAGCGCGCCATGGAGCAGCGCACGACGATGCTCAACGGCGTCAGCCACGACCTGCGCACGATTCTCACACGGTTCAAGCTCTCGCTCGCCCTGGTTGAGCAGAACCCCGACGTGGAGGACCTGCGCCGCGACGTCGATGAGATGAGCCGGATGCTCGAGGGCTACCTCGCCTTCGCCCGCGGCGACTCCGCCGAGGCCGCTGCTGCCACCGACATGCGCGCGCTGCTCGAAGACCTGCGCACCGATGTCGAGCGCCTGGGTGCGCATGTGAACGCGGTGACCCTCGAGGGAAGGCCGATCGTCACCGTGAGGCCTGACGCCTTCCGCCGCTGCCTGTTCAACCTCGCCGCCAATGCCGCACGCTACGGCGACACTGTCGCCATCGGCGGGCGCGTCGATGGGCGCTCCTTCCTCGTCTCCATCGACGACGACGGTCCCGGCGTGCCGGCCGAGAGCCGCGAGGAGGTGTTCAAGCCCTTCGTGCGGCTGGACGATTCCCGGCAGGATGCCGGCGGTTCGGGGCTCGGCCTCGCCATCGCCAGGGACATCGCCCGCACCCACGGCGGCGACGTTTCGCTGCACGATTCCCCGCTCGGAGGCCTGCGCGCGACGGTGCGGATCCCCGCCTGACGCCGGACGGAATAACGAACGTTCGGGACACCTGTCCCACCTGTCCCAGGCCGTCCCACGCTCGAAACGGCCCCATTCGGCAGGAATCGGCCCCACGCGAAGTCGATTGACAGCATACCGCTACTATGCTAATTTTCCTATATGTGAGCGAGCCTTGTCCACTCGGCTTGGCAGTTGCGTCGCCGCAATGCCCAGCAAGCCGAGTGCCCTACGCCCCAGCCGCCGCAAGCCGGGTCTCGACCATGCCGCGATAACCCGTCCCGAACAGGCGCAAGTGCACCAGGGCCGGCCAGAGCTGGTAGATTGGCACTCGCTCAGCGAAGCCGGGCTCGGCAGGACCGTAAGCCTCGCGAAAGGATGATCCCGGGCCACCGAAAAGCGTCAGCATCGCCAGATCGACCTCGGCGTGGCCATGGTAGCAGGCCGGATCGATCAGGCCGGAGACGCGGCTCCCGTCGGTGAGCACGTTGCCGCCCCAGAGGTCGCCGTGCAGCAGCACCGGTCGCGGCCTCGCCGGCAGAAGCTTGGCGAGGCGCGCCGCAAGGGCTTCGAGGCGGCGCGCGAGCGGCGCGTCGAGATGCCGACAATGGCAGAGCAGGCGCCGCTCGGCCCAGAAGCTGGGCCAGTCCTCGCTCCACGCGTTCTCGATGGCGACTTCGCCGAAAGCGTAGTCGCTCTCCCAACCGTAGCGGTCGCCGGTCGCCGCGTGGAGCCGGGCGACGGCATGGCCGAGATCCCGGTCGGCATCCCCAGGCCCGGTCGGCAGGCACGCCATGACGATGCCCGTGGCATCGGCTCCGAACACCTCGGGTGCGGGCGCCCCGGAGGCGCGGATCGCGCGCAACATCGCGGCTTCGACGATAGGCGCTGGCCCGTCCTTGGCGATGGCCTCGCGCCCGTCATCCAAGAGGATACGAATCACACTCGACAGGCTGCCGCCACCGATGGCCTCGGCCCGCAGAAGCCTGCCGCCGAGCAACGCTGCCCCGTGTTCGGCGAGCCCGCTCACCGCTTCAGCCGCTCTACAAGAGCCTTTGCGCCCGCGGTGACGTCGGCCCAGGTCGTGTCGAACCCGGCATCATCCCCGTAATAGGGGTCGGCCACCGCCTCGCCCCGGCGGCCAGGAACGTGGTCGAGCAGCAGCGACAGCTCGGCGCCATCCGCCGGGCGCAGCCGCTTCAGCGCAGCGAGGTTTTCGCGGTCGAGGGCGACGATGTGGCTGAAGCGCGCGAAATCCTCCCGCTGCACCTGCCGGCTCTGATAGCCGGAGATGTCGACACCGTGGCTCAGGGCCACCGCCTGCGCCCGGGGGTCCGGCGGTGACCCGATGTGCCAGCCGCTCGTGCCGGCGGAGTCGACCGCGACATCGAGACCACTGCGCTCGGCCTCGCGCCGAAACGCGGCCTCAGCCAGCGGCGAGCGACAGATATTACCGAGGCAGACGAACAGCACGGCCGGTTTGCGATCGGGCATCGATTCCCCTCCGGCAGGCATCACCGGTGAACGTTTTCGGCAATATGACTTCCGCTGCGCGTGAGCAGGGAACACGAGCCGGATTTCAGGTACCGCAGTCGAGCACGGCCACCCATCACCGCGGCAGCCGTGCCTCGTCGATGATGCGCCGGGCGAGCGCAGGATAATCGCCATCGAAATGGTGGCCGCCATCGATGAGCAGGCGGCGCGTGGCGGCAAGGCTCGGGTCGAGGCAAGGCGTGGTGTCGGCTTCCTTCGAACCGTAGACGCAGAACACGCGCTCGAGCGGAAGCGCCGCGAGTTGCGGCAGCACCGCATGCGCGCCGCCATAGCCAAGCCAGCCCTTCACCGAGACGCTGAAACCGGTACTGCGACCGGGCGCCAGCAGCGCGATCAGCCGGATGCGGTCGCGGATCGACGCGGGTAGATAGCTCCAGGAGAACGGAAACAGGTCGGCGCCGAAGGAGTAGCCCAGCACGATCACCGGCAGCGTGCCGTCGGGATCGGCGCCGCGCAGCATCGCCGCGACATCGGCGGCAACGGTCTTGGGCTCTCGGTCGGTCCAGAAATAGCGGAGCGCGTCGAGGCCCACCACGTGGATGCCGTCGCGGGTCAGATGCTCGCCGATCGTCTTGTCGATGTCGCGCCAGCCGCCGTCGCCAGAGAAGAACAGGGCCAAGGCCCTCGTCGTGCCGGTCGCGGGCAGGTCGACCAGCGGCAGCCCGCCCGTGCCGGCATCCTGCGCAGCGATGGCCGCAGCGGCATCGACGGCAGCGGCCGTGCGGCGGTTGGAGTCGGCCTCGACATGGCGCTCAACCGCAAAGGGGCCAGCACCAGCGGCCGCGTCGGCAGCGGCTGCCGTGGGGGCGGCGCTCACCGCGGTGAGTTGAGCCTGCGTCTTCGCCGGCAGCGGGTAGGCGAAGCCGCCGGATACCGGCACGGGAGCGGCCACCGGAGCCTTATCGTCGCAGATCGCGCGGGCAGTTGCGAAGGAGGCGGCGGGATCGAGGGCCACGCCGCCGCCGAGCGTCGCCGCGAAGGTCCGCCCCAGGATCGCCTCGGTGAGCGTGCCGCCCTCGCCCAGCCCGACGAGAACCGGCCGGAGATAGCTGCCGCCCTTGAGCGAGCGCTGCGCCTCCTTGGCCAGCAACTCGACATCGACGATGGGGCGGATGCAGGGCGTGGTGTCGCGGTTCAGCGCAGCGCGCCATTTCTCCAGATCGAGCTGGAGCACGATGAAGCCGCGGGCCCGAAGCGCCGCGCCGATCGTGCGTTCCGCCTCACCGGTTCCTCCGGCGCCGGAGACGACGGCCGCCAGCCCGACCGGCGTCCCCATGGGCGCCTGCACCTCGACATCGTCGAGATGCGAGGAGGAGATGCGCTCGGGAACGATCACCGTCCCGCCAGGCCGGCTGGTCAGCATCCAGACCAGGCCAAGGAGTACGGCCAGGAGGATCGCCCCGCCGACGGCGAGGCGGAGGCGACGGGTCATCGCCGGATCAAGCCGAACGGTGAGCCATTCACCAGCGTCGCGACGTCGAGCAGCGTCTTCGGCGTCTGCAGCCCGCCGGGGCAGACCAGATAGTAGGGCGTCCAGACCGGATCGAACTTCTGTTTGAAGCTGCGCAGGCCGTCGAAGCTGTAGAGGTCGGCACCCCGGCGATAGAGGAAGGCGCCGAAGCGGTTCCAGCGCGAGGCCAGCCGCTTGTCGACGAGGCCCGAGAGCGGGGCGGCGCCGAGGTTGAACCAGCGATAGCCCTGCTCCTTCGCCGCCAGCAGCAGGTTGGCGAAGAGGGCGTCCATGATCACTTTCGAGGCGTCCGGCGCGTAGCGGATGAGATCGATGGCGATCTCGTTGTGGCCGGCACCGCGCAGCAGGTTGGCGAAGGCCACGATGCGGCCGTCCTTGCGCATCACCGCAATGTCGAAGCGCGACAGATAGGCGGGGTCGAAGGCGCCCATGGAAAAACGCTTCTCGCCGCCCTGCTTGAGCTCCAGCCAGGCGTCCGAGACGTCGCGCAGCTCCGGCATGGCGGCACGAACCCGCTCGCGCGGCAGGATCTCGAAGGTGAGGCCCTCCTTCTCGGCACGGCGCTGGCCGTAGCGGAGGTCATGTCTCGCCGGTCCCTTGAGCGAGAAATCCGCCAGCGGGACGCGTGCGACCTCGCCGAGCTTCAGGGCCGTCAGGCCCATGTCGAGGAACAGGGCGAGGTTTTCAGGGCCCACACCGTAGAAGACCGGGCGCGCAGCGGTCCGGTCCGCGAGTTCGCGGAACGACCAGGCGAGGTCCGCCTGGAGCCGGGCCGGTCCGACGGGATCTCCCAGCGCGACGAGGCTGCGGCCGGCGCGGGCATACATCACGAAGCCCTCGCCGTCGGGCGACGTGAGGAATTCCTTGTCGCCGAGGAGCGCCATTGCGGCTGAGGCGTTCGGCGAGGCGGCGACGAGATCAGCGATGGCCGCAGGCACGGCGGGCTCGGGCTCGCGGCGGCGGCCGCGATGGTTGACGGCGCCGTCGAAGCCGACTGCGGCGAGAGCCACCACGACGGCGAAGGTGGCGCGAGCGGCGCCTGAGCCGCTCCCGTCCCAGGAGATCTGCCACCAGAGTGCGTCGGCGACAGCGACATGTGTCCATCCGAGGAAGCCGAGGCCCGCGGAAGCGGCGGTCAGCAGGCCTCCGGCCGCGAGCGTCGAGCGCAACCCGGCCCGCTTCAGCCAGATCCGGCTCACCGCGAAAGGGTTGGCCTTGGGGCAGCGGTAGAACGAGCCGCGGAACAGGGCGAGCAGAGCGGCGAGCACGGCGAGAAGCGTGGCCTCCTCCCAGTCGAGTCCCTTGCCGAGCGCGAAGCCGGCGCCGAGCACGAGCAGCATCAGGGCAGCGTTCCAGGCTCGCGCCAAGCGCCGGTACAAGCCGCGCGCGAGCACCAGCAGTGCGACGCCCACGAGGCAGGAAGCGAAGTGCGAGGCCTCCATGAAGGGCACTGGCACGACATCGGACAGCACGGCGATGCGCGAGGCGAGGTCGCGGGTCGCGCCGGAAGCCAGCAGCATCGCGCCACCAGCAAAGGCGATGGCGGACCAGGCGGCCGGCACCGCCGGTTCGAGGAAGCGCAGGGAGGCCTGGATCGGTTCGCGGCGGCGATAGACTTCCACGGCCGCCAAGCCGGTCAGCGCGAGGCCGAGGGGCAGCAGCATGTAGATGATGCGGTAGGCAAGCAAAGCCGCGAACAGGTCGGGCCGGTCCGCGAGGCCAAGGCTCGCCAGCAGCGTCGCCTCGAAGGCGCAGAGGCCGCCCGGCGCATGGCTTGCGATGCCGACGACCGTGGCCGCGATATAGGCGAGCAGGAAGGCCGGGAAGCCGGGCACCACATCCGCTGGCAGCAGCACGTAGAGCGTGCCGGCCGCCGCCGTGATGTCGACGATGCCTGCACAGATCTGAAGCAGCGCCGCGCGCGAGGTCGGAAGGCGCAGTTCGAAGCTGCGCACCCGCAGGGTCCGGGAGGTCGGGCCGAGCCAGATCAGCGATCCGGCCACGAGACCGAGCACCGCCATGCCGAGCAGAGCGGCGACCTGGGACGTGGTGTTGCCGAAGCCGCTGAAATGCTCGGGGCCACAGATCAGGGCCAGAGCGGTCATCGTGACGAGCGAGATCAGCAGCGCGAACCACGACGCGCCGAGCACGCGACCGACATCGGCGAGACCCGAGGCACGCGATCCGTAGGCGCGGACGCGATAGGCGCCCTGCGTCAGGATTGGGAAGCCGAGGGCGTTCGAGACCGCGTAGCCGCCAGCGCCCGTGGCGAGGGCCGCGATGCGAGGGATGCGCCCTGGCGCCACCGCCTCAACGGCGATGAGATCGTAGATCGCGATGGCGGCGAAACTCACCGCAGTCAGCCCCAGCGCCAGCATCAGCGACGCATCGGGAATCTGGTCGTAGGCCTTCGTCACCGATTCGATCGAGACGCGGCCGAGCGTGCGATGAATCGCGATCGCCGCCACGACGGTCAGGCACAAGCCGACGGCGCGCGGCAGGGCGCGCCCGATCACGCGCCAATGCGACCGCGCGGCCGGCAGCACCGCGACCTGGGGCTCGGCGGTAGCGGGCGTCGATGAAGGCATCGTTGGTGAAGACATCAGGCGGGCCGGGTTTCGCTCCGGAGGGTGCCGCGGGTGCCGTGGTCACTGGAGCGACCCCGTCTCACGCTTCTCTGCCATCGAGCCCGAATGTTGCGTGAATGAGGCGAAGAATTACACAAGCATCGCACAAATTGAATGCAAAATGCACGCCGAGGCAGCGGATTTGCAATTGTGCACACGGTTCTAAGCGGTTGCCACGGCATCGCTCTTCGGAGCCGCCGCATGTCCGCGGGTATCTCGAGCCGGAGCACCGTCATCCGGGCACTCGCGCCAGCGAGAACCCGCACCTTGCCGTCATACCGCTCTTCCTAGTCCGGCAACCGTGTCCTCTTGCCGGACCGGCTGATCGTCCGCGCCTGCTATCCGCTCATGGCGAGCCCCATCCGATCCATCCTCGGGCATCGCGGGGACACGATCCGGCGGCCAAGGCGATGGTGCATTCCCGCCTCGTCCTAGCGTCAGGCCTCCCGCATTCAGAACCGGTAGCGCAGGTTGGCGATGATCCGGCGCCCTTGGTTGAAGTAGCAGTAGCCGGACGTGCAGACCTGCTGAACGTCGTCGAGAAGGTTGGTGGCATTGACCTGCAGGCGCACGCCCTCGAAGCGCGGGTCGAGGGCGCCGAGTTCGTAGTGGAGCGCGGCGTCAACGAACGTGCCGGGCGCGTTGTTCAGGGCTGGCGTATGGACGTTGTCGCCGAAGCTCGACCCGACGTAGCGCACGCCGGCACCGAAGCCGAACCGGTCGAAGGTCCCACCCTGGATCGTGTAGTCGGCGTAGATCGAGGCCGTGTGATACGGCGAGGCGTTCAGTGTGTTGCCCACCGTCGCCGCCGTCAGCTTGGTGATCTCGACGTCGTTGTACGAGTAGGATGCCGTCAGGTTGAGGCCCGGCAGAGGCGAAGCGGTGCCCTCGATTTCGAAGCCGCGCGAGCGCAGGTCGAGTTGGATCTGCTCGTTGACGCCGGACGAAGCCTCAAAGACCACACCGTTCTTCTGATCGATGTCGAACAAGGCGGCGCTGACGAGGGCGTTGTAGGCTGGAATCTCGTACTTGACGCCGATCTCGCCCTGCTGGCCGGTTGTTGGCGCAGCGAGCGAGCCGGAGCCTGCGGCGCCGTTCAGGACGGTGCCGGGATTGGGCACGAAGCTCGTGGCGAAGCTGACATAGGGCACGACGCCGAAGGGCGTGACGTAGCTCAGCGCAGCGCGGCCCGTGGTCTGGCCGTCCTGGCGTGTGAAGGTGCTCGATGGCGACCCGACGGCGCCGCTGGTGAAGGTGGTGTCGAGCCAGTCGTGGCGCAGGCCGAGGGTCAGGCGCCACGCATCGACCTTGATCTGGTCCTGCGCATACAGCCCGACCTCCGTCAGATTCTGCCGGTCGCGAGTGGTGATCGGCGGAACGTAGGTGAAGGTGCTCGTGAAGGGCTGCGTGCCAAAGCCCTGACGCGAAGTGTAGTCGAGGCTCGTGACGTCGACACCGGTGATCAGCTGGTGCTCGGCGAAGCCCGTACGAAAGCGTGATTCGAAGTAGTTGTCGGCGACGATGCCGCTGTTGCTCTCCAGGACGAGGCCTGGGAAAGTCGAGGAGACGTATTCCTGGTTCGTGGAGAGGCCTGAGAAGCGGAACCGGCTGTGCAGGACGATGGCGTCCGACAGTCGCTGCTCCAATTCGTAGCCGATGCGGCCCTGATCCTGGATGAAGTCGTTGAAGCGCTTGTCGCCGGCGAAGACCCGTGTCGCCCCGATCGAGGTGAAGGTCACCGGATCGTAATTGTTCACGTAGGCGGCCGTGCCGCCGGTCTTCGAGTTCATGTATTCGGCAAGCAGGGTGAGCTTGGTGTCCTCGTCGGGCTTCCAGGTGAAGGCCGGGGCGATGAAGACCCGGTCGTCGGCAATCGCATCGATCTGCGTACCGGAGCTGCGCACGAGGCCGGTCAGCCGGTAGGCCATGGTCGGGTTGCCCTCGATGGGGCCAGACAGGTCAAAGGCACCCTGGATACGGTCGTAGGAGCCGGTAGACAGGTTGATCTCGCGCAGCGGCACGAAGGTCGGACGCTTCGAGATCAGATCGACGATGCCGCCCGAACTGCTGGCGCCGTAGATCGACGCGGCCGGCCCGCGCAGGATGGTGATCGCCTCCAGACCGTAAGGCTCCAGCCGGAAGAGGCCGTTGGGGCTGTTGATCTGGCGCAAACCGTCGCGGAAGACGCCCGTATAGGTCACGTCGATACCGCGGATCTTGAAGGCATCGTAGCGCGGATCGAAGCCGAACTGCCCGGTATTGACACCGGGCACATAGGCCACCGCCTCCACCAACGACTGCGGCTGGCGGTCCTCGAGCTGACGATTCGTCACCGTCGAGATCGCCTGCGGAGTTTCCAAGATCGGCGTGTCGGTCTTCGTCGCCGTGCGTCCGCCGATGCCGGTATAGCCCCGGGTCGCGACGATGCCGGGCGCGCCACTCGATCCATCGGCGCCGGAGCCCGAGCCGTCGCCGACGACCTCGACCTGATCGAGCTGGACCGACTGCTGGGCTACGGCCTGCCCCGCATGGACGAAAGCGAGCATCGATACGCTGAACAGCAGGATATGCGACGGCTGAATCATGAAGCAAAGAATTCCAAAAGATCAGATCCGACTTATCGGACATCTCGTCTGGAAATCCGTCGCAATAATATCACAGCCTTCTACAGCACAAATTGAATCTATAACATTTCTAAAGCAAAAATCCTGGCACACATCATCAGTTTGTCGTTTTGAAAACGAAGGATCGGATGTCCGGTGGAGGCGCTGTCACTCCTTGATCTTGCCGGGCGTGCAAAGCGGATCAGCAGCCACTCGCCCATCGGGACGGCCGGCAAAATTGTTGATGAAGGGGTTTTCCCTCGGCGCGGGAGCGGTGCTATGAGCACCTGTTTTCCGGATGCGGGGATCCGACCCCGCTCAACATGAGTGATTGTCCATGAACCCGCTGGTTCCGCTCGGTATCCTGTTCTGCCTGCCGCTCGCGGCCATCGGTCTCGTGCTCTACACCGACACTGGCGTCCTGCCGGACCTGTTCTACGCAGCCGTGAAGACCTCGGTAATCCTCATCATCGTCGGTGGCGCGATCTCGTTCGCGGCCAGCAAGCTCGCCGAGCGCTCGAACGGCTGATTTCTTGCTCGGGCGTCGTCCGGGAGCGGCCGCCACAGGCCGCCTCGGCCGCGCCTGATAAGCGGGGCTCAACCGAACGAGGACAGCATGCTCCACGTCGTTCCCGCTTTCGACCGTATCGGCGAGGAGAACGCCTTCGCCGTGCTGGCGCGCGCCGGCGCGCTTGCCTCGGAAGGCCGCGACATCGTCAACCTTGGCATCGGCCAGCCCGACATGCCGACGCCCGCCCACATCGTCGAGGCCGGTATCAAGGCCCTTCGTGACGGGCATCACGGCTACACGCCGGCGGTCGGCATCCTGCCGCTTCGCGAGGCGGTTGCTTCGGACATCTTGCGGCGCCATCGGGTAACCGTTCATCCGGACTCGGTGATGATCGTGCCCGGCGGCAAGGTCACCATGTTCATGGCGATCCTGATGTTCGGCGCACCGGGCGTCGAGATTCTCTATCCGGACCCTGGCTTCCCGATCTACCGCTCCATGATCGAGTTCACCGGCGCAACGCCGGTGCCGGTGCCCATCCGCGAGGAGAACGGCTTCGCCTTCTCCGCGGAGGAGACGCTGGCGCTGATCACGCCCAAGACCCGGCTGCTCATCGTCAATTCGCCGGCCAATCCGACCGGCGGCGTCACGCCGAAGGCGGAGATCGACAAGCTCGTGAAGGGCTTGGCCGAGCACCCCGACCTCGCGGTGCTCTCCGACGAGATTTACGGGACGATGACCTACGACGGCGAGCAGCACCATTCGCTGTTGAACTACGAGGAAATCCGCGACCGGCTGATCTATCTCGACGGTGCATCGAAGACCTACGCGATGACCGGCTGGCGTCTCGGCTGGTCGGTCTGGCCCAAGTCGCTCTACGATGCGGCTCGCAAGCTTGCCGTCAATTCGCATTCCTGCGTCAACGCCGCGACGCAATGGGCCGGCATCGCCGCCCTGAACGGCCCGCAGGATTGCGTGACTGAAATGGTCGCCGAGTTCGACCGGCGGCGGAGGATCGTCGTCGACGGTCTCAACGCCCTGCCGAACGTCTCCTGCATCTCGCCGAAGGGGGCCTTCTACGCCTTTCCGAACATCTCGGAGACCGGCTGGAAAGCGAAGAAGCTCGCCTCTGCGCTGTTGGAGGAGGCCGGCGTCGCCGTGATCGGCGGTCCCGATTTCGGCGTCTGCGGCGAGGGCTATATCCGGCTGTCCTACGCGAACTCGGCCGAGAACATCCGTAAGGCCCTTGGGCTGATGAACGACTTCCTCGCGCGCGAGCGCGCCGATCAGGGTTGATACCGCACCAAGTGAAAACCCGCTTCGGCGAAGGGGACGGGCTGAATGCGATGAGAGCCGCGCTGGACGAGTGGGTCGGCAACGGCTGCGCCGCAGAGCCTGACTCCCTGGACGGCAGCATGACAGAGGTCGGTTCGGCCTACACGAGGCAAGTCGACCGAGTGCGGGGCTACGAACTCCCGATCAGATAATCGAGCCGGGATCGCGCGGCGGACCTCCGCAGCGAAAGCGCTCGATTCGCCAACGCTCATGCTCGTGATCGTTCTGCCACCCGGCCATCGTGAGCTGGGCAAGCGTCAGGCATTGCATCGGTGTCTGCACGGGCTCGTCGAAGTAATGCGTGCGCGTGACACAGTGGGCCGGGTTCGCGGCGAGGCAGGTGACGAAGTACAGGCCGATCATGCGAGGGTCGCTCCCTGGCGTCGTGCGGCGCTTCTCGGAAAGGCACTCTGCAAGCAGGGTGCCCAATCCGGTGAACCGGGGTCGCCCGCGTTGGTTCAGACGGCGCGCAACAATGTATGGAACGGCTCGGCCACCGAACCGTCCTATCGCCGCGCCTCAGATCAGAGAGCGCGTGCGCGACGACACACTTTAGTCTATGTGCCTGCTGCCTATTCGAAAACAGTGGGCTAGCGCTTTCGCCAGCGTAAGTCATTGAAAGAGAAAGCTTGCGTTATTCGGCGCTATCGCAATTTTTAGGCAATGGCGGTCAAGCCAGATGCACGCCAATTGAACCGCGCCTCACGAAACGCTGCAACACGTCATGGATCGCTGAGCGGATCGCCTTCAAGATTGAGGATTAGTTTATTGGCCTAAGCAACCGCCTTGTAAGTGGCAGGTCGCGAGTTCAAGTCCTGCAACCGGCACAACTTCTTGCCGATTGAGTGGAAACTGGCGGTTCCAGTTTCAATTTTTGACCCGATCCGATCCAAGCAGAAAAGCCCGCCGCGGCGAACCGGGCGGGCTCAGTTGGGTCGAAGGCTCTACGGAAAGCCTAACTAATAAACGCTGGCCGCAGAGTTTCATTCCACCGTCGGGACAAAATAAAACCCTCCAGGACGAACCGGGCCGGCTGTGATATACCTGATCACCTGAAGCGGGAGTGCTTTCAGATAGGCGCTATCGTCACGCGCGACGACACGGATCGTCAGCGCGTGGTGCAGAGCTCCAACAATGGCCAGGCAATCGAGGTCGTTTGCGTTTGGCCATCGATGTTTGGTTGATGCGCGATCGGCGACCGTGAACTCTCGCTGATCGCTATGATTGCGCCGACGATCCGATCGAGCATCAGTGCGACGCACCGGTGCGGAGCGCAGTGATCGGCAACGGCCAGAAGTGGGCCAGCCTGGAATAGCGCTCCATCGGCAGGGATGTGATCCTGCGCTGCCCCCGACCAAGACCGCGGAAAACACCGTTGTCGAGGTGTTGATCGACTTGATGCTCCGCCCGATGGCCTTAGAGGAAATCGAGCGCATTCCGGTCGAGGCCCGCACCGGCCCGATCATCGTGAGCGAGCGAACCAGCCTGCTCTATACGCAGCGCCAGTTCGAGCGGATGTGGAAGCGCGTCCGCACCGAGGGAAGCTGCCCGCCGAACTCTGGAGCCACGGACTTCACGCAGCGACGTCACTGAGAGCCGAGGCGGCGGCCAGATCGAGGCCCGGCCAAACTCGCCGGCCACCTCAGGGTCCGCACCACCGACACCGTCTACGACCGTGAGCAGCTGGAGGCGCACCGCCGCTTCGTAGAAACCCGCCTCACCCGCCGTGCGGTCAAGGATGCCTCGTGAACGGGCCGGCAACGAGCTGGGAATGGCAGTCGTAAGTGTATGTATTTGTTAAATAAACGGATTTTATGGGTTAACGCTCCCTAAACCCGCCGCAATTACCATGCGGAACCAGTGCTGGCCGGCCCGCTTCATGCGGCTTCGGACGGAACGGGTCAGATCGGGCACATGGCAAACGGACGCGGGCGGACGACGAGGCAAGAGCCGAATTTCGACGCGCCCGACGGTCGCGGCGCGGATCGCGGCACCCTCGACATCCGCCTCACGGGAGCCGATCGCGCAGGGGGCGGCGTGGCGAAGCGCGGATCGGGTTCGACGGATCGGGGCAGCCGGCCGCCGGCCAAGGGCGGCAAAGGTGGCGGCGGATCGCGCGGCCGCTCGCGCCGGCGCGGATCGATCCTGGGCAAGCTCGTCTATACGGGCGTCGTCGTCGGCCTTTGGCTGGTGATCGGCGTCGCCGGGCTTGTGGCCTATCACGCCTCGCAACTGCCGCCGATCGACCAGCTCAGCGTGCCGAAGCGGCCGCCCAACATCGCGATTCTGGCCAGCGATGGCTCGCTGCTCGCCAATCGCGGCGAGACCGGCGGCCGCACGGTGTCGATCAAGGAGTTGCCGCCCTACCTGCCGCGCGCCTTCGTCGCGATCGAGGACCGGCGCTTCTACGACCATTTCGGCGTCGATCCGGTCGGTATCGCCCGCGCGGTGGTGCAGAACCTGACCCGGCGCGGCGTCTCGCAGGGCGGCTCGACGCTCACACAGCAGCTCGCCAAGAACCTCTTTCTGACGCCCGAGCGCTCCGCCTCCCGAAAGATCCAGGAGGCGATCCTGGCGCTTTGGCTGGAGCACAAATACTCGAAGGACGAGATCCTCGAACTCTATCTGAACCGCGTGTATTTCGGCGCCGGCGCCTACGGCGTCGAGGCGGCCGCGCAGCGCTATTTCGGCAAGCCCGCCAAGAACGTGAGCCTTGCCGAGGCCGCCATGCTCGGCGGCCTCGTGCAGGCCCCGTCACGTCTTGCACCGAACCGCAACCTGAAGGCGGCCCAGACGCGTGCGGCGCAGGTATTGGCGGCCATGCAGGAACTCGGCTTCGCCAAGGAGGCGGACGTCAAGGTCGCAATGGCGCAGCCGGCCCGGACCTATTCGAGCCGTGGCGGTGGATCGGCGAACTACGTCGCCGACCTCGTCATGGATGTGCTCGACGACTTCCTGCCGAAATTCGAGGCCGACATCGTGGTGTCGACCACCGTCGATTCCGGCCTACAGGCGGCGGCCGAGAAGGCGCTCGTCGACGAGTTGAACGCCAAGGGCGTTCGCTACAATGTCGGCCAGGGCGCGCTGGTCTCGATGAAGACGGACGGCGCGGTGCGCGCGCTCATCGGTGGCCGCGACTATGCGCAGAGCCAGTTCAACCGCGCGACGACCGCCAAGCGCCAGCCAGGCTCGTCGTTCAAGCCCTTCGTCTACCTCTCCGCCATCGAGCGCGGCCTGACACCGGACACCGTGCGCGACGACGCGCCGGTGAAGATCGGCAACTGGTCGCCTGAGAACTACACCCACGCCTATCGCGGCCCGGTGACGCTGCGGGACGCGTTGGCACAGTCGCTCAACACGGTCGCCGTGCGTCTCGGGCAGGAGGTCGGCCCCAAGACCGTGGTGCAGACCGCCCAGCGCCTCGGCATCTCGTCCTCGCTGCAGGCCAACGGCTCGATCGCGCTCGGCACCTCCGAGGTCACGCCGATGGAGATGGTCGGCGCCTATTGTGCCTTCGCCAATGGCGGTACCGGCGTGATCCCCTACGTGATCGCGAGCATCAAGAGCGCGGACGGCAAGGTGCTGTACAAGCGCGGCGCAGGCGGCCTCGGCAGGGTCATGTCGCCGGACGCCGACGGCATGATGAACGCGATGATGCACGAGACCTTCGTCAGCGGCACCGCCAAGAAGGGCGAGATCCCCGGCTGGGAGCTCGCGGGCAAGACCGGCACCAGCCAGGATTACCGCGATGCCTGGATGATCGGCTATTCGGGTTCCCTCGTCACCGGCGTCTGGCTCGGCAACGACGACGGTGAGTCGACCAAGAAGGCCACCGGCGGCAGCCTGCCGCTGGAGATCTGGAAGACCTACATGACGGTCGCCCTGAAGGGCGAGAAGCCGGTACCGCTGCCCGGCATGAACCGCTGGCACGCGCGGCCCGAGGCGGCCGTGGCGCAGGCAACTCCGAACCCGATCGGGGACATCATCGGCGCGATTACGGGCGAGCCCCAGCAGACCGCTTCGACCCGCCCGCCGCCAGCACCGCGCGATCGCCGCCACAGCCAGGACGACCGCAATTTCCTGGAGAAGCTGTTCGGCGTGGGCGACGATTGACGTTGGACCTAAGCGCCATCGGCTTCTCCGCCCTCGGCGCCCTCGCATAAGGCCTGTCCGCGCGAGCAAACCATCGGCGAGACGGGAAAGCCGATGCAGCGCTAGGCTCCTGTGCGGGGAAAACTGATTACAACCTGCGGGACAAGATAGCTGTAACTGCCAAGCTCTTTTAACGTTTCAGCAACCGACAGCCCACAACTTTTGCGCGTATAGTCTCCGCATAACGGGAGACAGTTCGTGATCGAGCGCAGAAAAAGGCCACGCGTCCGTGCTGACAGCGTGGCATTCATCTTCACAAAGACAGGTAATCCTGTCGCCTGCCGAATGATCGATCGGTCGCCTGATGGGGCAAGACTACTTGTCGACAGCGTCTTCGGTATTCCCGACAAATTTCGATTGGTCGTTCAGAAGAGCGGCGAGAGCTTTTCCACGCAAGTCGTCTGGCGTGGCCCGCAGGAGCTCGGTGTTGCATTCGGCGAGACGCCTGACGTTCTCGCCGTTGCTTCCTATGTTGCAGCTCCGGAGCCGATCGACATCGTTCTCGATCGGACGATCGGTGGGCTACCGCCGGATCATCAGAGCGATAGCCTGACGTCCGGCGTGACCCCTGACCTCTGACAGTCAGGCCTTGCCGGCTTTCGCGGCCTTCTCGCGCTCGATGCCTTCGAGGATGAGGCGGTGCGCCTCCTCCTTGTCGCCCCAGCGGACGACCTTCACCCACTTGCCGGGCTCCAGATCTTTGTAGTGCTCGAAGAAGTGCTGGATCTGGTGGATCGTGATGTCGGGCAGGTCGGTGTAGTTCTGGATGCGCTCGTAGCGGGCGGTGAGGTGGCGCGAGGGCACGGCGATGATCTTCTCGTCCTCGCCGGCGTTGTCCTCCATGACCAGCACGCCAACCGGGCGCACGCTCATGATGGCACCCGGCACGATCGCGCGGGTATTGGCGACGAGCACGTCGCACGGATCGCCGTCGCCCGAGAGCGTGTGCGGGATGAAGCCGTAATTCCCCGGATAGACCATCGAGGTGTAGAGGAAGCGGTCGACGACGAGCGCGCCGGAGGTCTTGTCCATCTCGTACTTGATGGGCTCACCGCCGATCGGCACCTCGATGATGACGTTGACGTCGTGAGGCGGGGTCTTGCCGATCGAGATGTTGTCGATGATCATCAGCGCGTTTCCTGCGGACGTGGGGAGCCAGCCTTGCTCCTGCGGCAGGCTTCTAAACCGCCCCGCGCGCCAAGGAAATCGGCCGTTCAGCCATAACCGGGGCCGTCGGCAGAGGTTTCATCCGAAAATGTACGCGACTTTCGGCAGGCAGGCCCCCGAGACTCGCTCGATCGCCTCCGGGCCGGGCCGGCCACCGAGCGCCTCGTAGAAAGCGCGGGCGCGATCGTTGTCCGCAAGGGCCCAGACGCCTACGCGGGCCAGGCCGTGGTCGGCGAGATCGTTGCGCACCGCACGGAACAGGCGCGAGCCAAGCCCGATCCCCTGATATTCCGGCGCGACGTAGAGTTCGTCGACCTCGCCCTCGGCGGTGAGCGTCCGGTCGCGCGAGCGGCCATAGGCGGCGTAGGCCACCACCTGATCGCCGAATTCCATCGCGGCAAGGCCGCGGCCCCGGCCGATCATGCCGCGCCAAGCGCTCGGACCGCGCTTGGCGATGAACTTCTGCAGCGCCACGCCCGGGATTACTCCCTGATAGGCCTCGCGCCATGCGGCCTCGAACACCGCCGACAGCATTCCGATGTCGTCCGGCCTGGCCCGGCGGATACTGACGGTCTTCGTGCTCATGGATGCGCGGGCCTCCGAAGCAGGTCGGCGGATGATGCCGGCAAAAGGAGCGCCGGGGCAATGGCGAAACCAAGGCAGCGGACAGCTCGAATTGTCGGGCGCCGGGCCGCCTGTTAGATCGGCGGCTCGGCGAACCCTGCCGAGACGCCCCGCAGCCAGTCATCGTGTTCAACCGCTACCTCTCCTTCGAGGCGCGCTCCGCGCGGCGCTTGGCGCGCATCGCGCGGTTCGAAAGGCCCATCGCCGGGCCGCTCGCCCGTGCCGGGGCCTGGGCAAACATGCTGCTGCTCGACCACGGCGTCCTGCGGCTCGCCTATCCCAACCGCCACCGTGTCGGGAGCGGACTCGTCTGGCGCTCAGCTCAGCCGAGTCCGCATCAGCTCGCGTGGTTCAAGCGGCAGGGCGTCAGGAGCGTGATCTCGCTGCGCGGTGGGCGCGAGCACGGCTCCTGGCCGCTCCAACGCGAGGCCTGCGAGCGGCAAGGCCTCGCGCTCGTCGACCTCGTCCTGCGCTCGCGCGAGCCGCCCGCCAAGGAGACCATCCGCGAGGCTCAGGCGCTGTTCGCCGCGATCGAGTATCCGGCCGTGATGCACTGCAAGTCGGGCGCGGACCGTGCGGGGCTCGGAGCTGCCTTGTTCCTGATCCTGCATGAGGGCGTGCCGGTGCGGGAGGCGATGCTGCAGCTCTCGGCCCGCTACGGACATTTCCGCTTCGCACGGACCGGCATCCTCGATGCTTTCTTCGCGCGCTACCTGCAGGAGGGCGAACCGCGCGGACAGAGTTTCCTCGACTGGGTCGAGACGGATTACGACCCGGAGGCGCTTCGGCGCGATTTCCGGCCGGGCTTCTGGTCGGACCTCATGGTCGACCGCATCATCAAGCGAGAGTAGCCCCACCGTGTCCGTGCTGCAGACAGGGCGCCAGGCGCTACTCGGCGCCCTGGCCCGGCTTCCGTGGCGGCCGGCCACGCGCGATGTCCCGTACCGTCGGGGGGCACGGATCGCCGTGATCGGCAATTGCCAGGCGCGGGGCGTCGCCCGCTCGCTCGAAGTGCTGCTGCCGGACGCCGTCGTTACGCTGGTGCCGACCGGCCAGCTCGGCCGGAGCGTGCGCACTCTGCGCGCCTTGGCGGAGGGTTTGGCAGACTACGATCGCGTCTTCTCGCAGCCCATTACCGGACATTTTCCCGATGGCGGCTCGGCGGAGCTGCTGCGACTGCTGCCGCGGGCACGGCTGTTCCCTGCAATCGTCTTCGCCGCCTTTCATCCCGACATGGTCTATGTCGGGAATCTGTCGGCAGGCAGGGAGACCGGCCTAGTGCCGTCGCCGCTCCATACCTACCACTCGGCGATCACGCTGTTCGGCTACCTGCGCGGCCTGTCGGAGGAGCAGATCCTACGGCTGTTTCGGGACGACGCGCTCGCACAGCTCGGCTTCCTCGACGGATGGGACTTGGCCGCCGAGGACTTGGTGGCGACGAGCCGGGCGATCGGCTTCGATCTCGCTCCCGAGCTCTTGCGCTGGTCGCGCCGAGGCGCGTTCATGCACGGCATCAACCATCCCAAGCTCTTCGTGATGGCCGATATTGCGCGGCGTCTGGCAACGGAGGCAGGCCTCGCGCCGGCGGAGTTGCCAGTCGAGGCCTACCTTGCCGACGACCTGCTCGGCGAGGTGATCTGGCCGGTCTACCCGGCGGTGGCGGCAGCCTATGGCGTGAGCGGATCCTACATCTTCAAGCGCCGGGCGATGCCGAAGGTGCCCCCGCCGGTGCTCGACCTCTCAGGACTCGTGCGCGAGAGCCTGGCTCTCTACCGGACCTTGCCGAGAGCGCGGCTGACCTGCCAGCGCATCGAACATTGGTCCCGCCACCCGGACATCTGCGCCCTGTTCGACGCGGCCTGAGGGCTGGACTTCAGGCCTCCGGCTCGCCGCCCTTGTCCGCGCCGCGCTCGGCGAGGCGGGCCAGTGTCGTGAGTTCGCGGAACCAAGCCCGCACGGGCTTGGCCGGCGTGCCGCCCCAGCGCGAGCCCGGCGGCACGTCACGGTTGACGTTCGAGGAACCGGCGATCTGCGATCCCATGCCGATGCGCAAGTGGCCGACCACGCCGACCTGGCCGCCGAGCACGACATAATCCTCAAGCGTGGTCGAGCCAGAGATGCCGACGCCCGACACGATCACGCAATGGCGTCCGATGACGACGTTGTGGGCGATCTGCACGAGGTTATCGATCTTGGTGCCCTCCCCGATCACGGTATCGCGGCTGGCGCCGCGGTCGATCGTGGTGTTGGCACCGATCTCCACATCGTCCTGAATGATGGCACGGCCGATCTGTGGCACCTTGAGGTGGCCCCCTGCCCCCATGGCGAAGCCGAAGCCGTCCTGCCCGATCCGCGCGCCCGGATGAATGATGACGCGGTTGCCCACCAACGCGTTCGTCAGGGTCGCGCCGGCACCGATGGCGGAGTCGCGGCCGATGCAGACACCGGGGCCAACGACTGCGCCCGGTCCGATGACGGTTCCTGAGCCAATCTCCGCACCGGGGCCGACCACCGCGCCGGGATCCACGCGCACGCCGTCCTCGAGCCGCGCTTCGGGATGCACATGGGCGCCGGGCGAGATACCGGCGGCGGCAAAGAGCGAGCCTGGGCGCAGGGCGTCAGGGTACAGACGGCCGAGCAGGGTCGCGTAGACCCGGTAGGGATCGCGCGTCACGAGGGCAAGCGTCCCCTCGGGCACCCGGGCGGCAAAGCGCTTGGAGACGAGGCAGACCCGCGCCCGCGTCGCCTCGAGAGCGTCGCCGTAGCGTGCGTTATCCATGTAAGCGAGGTCGTCCGGCCCAGCGCTCTCCAGCGAGGCGACGCCGGTGACGACCGCATCTGGATCGGCGCCCTCGGGCAGCGCGACGCCGGCGGCCTCGGCGATGCCGGCGAGGCTCAAGCTGCCGTTGGACTTGAAGAAAAGGCGGTCCGACATCGGGTGATCACGGGGCTGTGTTGGGATCCGAGCGGTCCAAGACCACGGATCGCCCCCGATGCCAACAGAGCCGGCACGACAAAGCCCGGAAGCGGCGAGCGCTTCCGGGCTTTTGAAGAGGACCGCCCGAGATCCGGGCGGCGTATCGTGTCGATCAGAAGCGCGAGCCGCCGGAGAAGCGGAAGGCCTGAAGCTGATCCTTGCCGACGCGTCCGAGCAGCGATCCGTCGGCGGCATAGACCTTCTGGCCCTCGTCCTTGCTGAGGGCGTAGGCGTAGTCGAAGCGGATCGGGCCAAGCGGCGAGTTCCACAGGATCGACGCACCGATCGAGGACCGGATGATCGGCTTGTCACGAACGTTCAAGCACTCGGGCTCAACTTTGATCGCGTTCGGTCCGAAGTTGCTGTAGCTGCAGCCGAGCTGACCTGGTGCAATACCGTTGATCGCGCCGTCGCGGTTCACGTCGAATGCAGTCTTGCCGCTGTAACCGAACAGCGTACCAGCATCGGCGAACACAGCGCCCTTCAGACCGAGATCCTTCGGGATACCCCAGATCGGGAACTGAACTTCGACCGTGGCACCGACATAGGTGGTGCCGCCAACGGCGTTCGACTGCGTATCGGTCGTGCCGACGTCACGCGGGCCGAGACCGTTCGGAGCGAAGCCGCGGACGAGCGACGGGCCGAGGAAGAACTGGTCGGTGATGCGCAGCTTCTCGTCGGTCAGAGCGGTGATGTTACCGCCCTGGAGGCGAACGAAGCCGACGACGTCCTCGTAGAGCTCCTTGTAGTAGCGGGCATCGCCGGTGACGCGGAAGAACTTCGAGTCGCCGCCGAGGCCGGCGATGTCGGGCTTGATCTCGCCGTAGAAGCCGTTTGTCGGCCGGGCGACGTTATCGAGCGTCGAGTAGGCCAGCGTCGCGCCAACCAGCGAGGTCAACGTGCTGCCCTGCGACGCCTTGAGGGCGATCGAGGCTTCGCCGTCGAAAGCGCAGGTCGGATAGGCTGCCAAGCCGCCGACGTTCCGGCCGCTGACCGGATCGATGGTGCCAGGCGGGTTCAGAGCTGTGTAACCGGGGATCGGGTTGGAGCAGTCGTTGTAGGGCTGCTTCAGGGTGTTCGGGACCTTCAGCTCGGTGTTGTACAGCGAGTAGCGGAACGTGACACCGAGTTCCTGGGTGATCGGCAGACCGATGCGAAGCTGGCCGCCGTAGACCGTGGTCTCGTAGCGCGAGTACCGGGTCAGGTCGGAGTACTTGTAGAAGGCGTCGAAGCCGGCCGCGAGGCGGTAGCCGAGGAAGTACGGCTCGGTGAACGAGAAGTCGACACCCTTGGCGTACTGGCCGCCGGTGCCGGCGATGCGGACGTACTGACCGCGGCCGAGGAAGTTCGACTCGGAGACCGAGACCTCGCCGATGATGCCGTCCTGAGTCGAGTAGCCACCCGACACCGAGAACGAGCCGGTGGGTTGATCCTCGACATCGATGTTCACGATGACGCGGTCGGGCGCGGAGCCCGGCTCGTTGGAGAAGCGCACCTTCTTGAAGAAGCCGAGGCCGTTCAGCCGGCGCTCTGCGCGGTCGATCAGCACGCGGTTGTAGGCATCGCCCTCGCCGAGATCGAGCTCACGGCGGATGACGTAGTCGCGGGTGCGGGTGTTGCCGCGGACGTTGATGCGCTCAATGTAGACGCGTGGGCCGTCCTCGACCACGAAGCCGAGTGCCACCTGGTGGCTGGCGCGGTCGCGCTGGCCAGTCGGGCGGACCTGGGCGAAGGGGAAGCCCTGGCGGTTAACCTCGGTGGTCACGCCGGTAAGCGTCTTCTCGACGTCCTCGGCATTGTAGACATCGCCGACCTGAGCGCGGATCTCGCCCTCGAGGACGCCCTGGTCGACGCCCGGGACGCGGTTGTCCACGGAGACAGCGCCGACGGTGTACTGTTCACCCTCGTCGACGGTGACGGTGATCACCCAGCCGGCATCGCCATCGCCCTCGACGAAGCGGGCATCCGCGTTGACGACCCGGAAATCGGCGTAGCCGTTGCGCAGGTAGTAGCGGCGAACGATCTCAAGATCGGAGGCGATACGATCGGGATCGTAGACGTCGGAGGTCTTGATGAACGACAGGAAGTTCATCTCGGAAGTGGTCATCAGACCCTTGAGGGTCCGCTCCGAGAAAGCATTGTTGCCGACGAACACGATCTCGCGCACGCCGGTCTTGTCGCCCTCATCGATCTGGAAGACCACGTCGGTGCGGCCGTTCTCGAGATCGACCAGACGGTAGCTCACCTTGGCGCCGCCACGGCCCGAGCGACGGTAGGTCTCGCGGATGCGCTCGACGTCGGCAGCGATCACGGCATTGCTCAGCGCGCCACGGTCCTTCGACTCGATGACGCCCTGCAGAGTGGCCTTCTCGAGCTTCTTGTTGCCCTCGAAGAATACGCGGCCGATCACGCTGTTCTCGCGCACGGTGACGACGGTGGTGCCGCCGCGGCTCGAAACCTTCACGTCGGAGAACAGGCCGGTGGAGAGCAGGTTGCGGCGTGCCTCTTCAGGCGATCCCGATGCGGTCCCGGTCACGTAGGAGCGGATCGTGCTCGCCTCGACCTTGCGATTCCCCTCGACGACGATCTGCTGCGCATATGCAGCGCCGCCCACAACGACGCCGACGGCGGCAGTGGCGATCAGGACGATGGTCCGTTCCGCCGACTTGCGCCGGCGTTTCCCCGTCATCGACATCATGTATTCGCCCGTCTCATTGTTATCAGCGCGGGTTTGCACCCGCAGACGTCCACCTTTGCGGTGTGACGCCCTCTGGTCCCAGCCACGCTTCTATCGGGAATCCGAGGCGAAGCAACGGCAAGTAGGGACGACCCTCCGGGATTCTGCTGGGTCGTGGCCTTCGGGCAACTTAACGAGAAGTGGCAGATTCAAGCGATCACACAACAGGGTGAACGAGTCGTAAACTCCCGTAGCCATTTGGCTTTCAGGAATGACCCAAAGCCATCTTCAGGGTTTGTGAACCATCGGTTTTGGGACTTTTTCGTGGCAGGCAAGGAAGCCTATCGCGTCCTTGCGAGAACGGTTTCGGGCCAGGCTTACGCAACCCGGCTTCGCCACGCCGCGGAGGTCGTTCCCAAGCGCGGACGACGAACCTGGAATCCAGGATGAGGCTTCGCGGAGCGTAAAAGCCGGGCGTCCTCGAAGAATTGCACGCCTCTGGCGCGCCCTTCGGGTCCCGGCTCCGCCGCGCGACTCCTGGATGACCTTCGTGAATGATGAAAGCTTCAGGTTCCGCGGGTCGTCCAGGACGCCACGACATTGAAGATGTCGTTCTTGGTGGCGAAGATCATCAGCAGGGCGACGAGGCCGAGGCCAATGCGAAAGCCGATCTCCTGAACGCGCTCGCTCAACGGCCGGCCGCGGATCGCCTCGCAGGCGAAGAACAGCAGGTGGCCGCCATCGAGCAGCGGGATCGGGAAAAGGTTGAGCAGGCCGATCGACACCGACAGGAAGGCGATCCAGTTGATGATGCCACTGACGCCGCCGACCCGAGCGACCTCGCCGGAGACCCGCGCGATCCCGATCGGTCCGGAGAGCTGGTCGACGGATTCCCGACCGACGATCAGCTTGCCGAGGAAGTCGAAGGTTCGCTCGACGATGAAATAGGTCTCCTGCGAGCCGAGCGCGAGCGAGTCGAGTGGGCCGTATTGGACGAGTTTGCCCTCGTTGCCTTTCGGCCCCTGGACGCCGAGGCGGCCGAGACGATGCCGTCCGAACGGCGTCGTCTCCTCGAAGGTCTCGGGCTTGGCTGTCAGCCGTGTCTCGGTCCCGTCACGCTGCACCGTGAAGACCAAGCTCGAATCGGCGCTCGACGAGACGATACGCTGCATGCCGGAGAAGGTGTCGACCCTCTTGCCGTTGATCGCCTTGATGACGTCGCCGGTCTCGAAGCCGGCACGCGCGGCGGCGCTGTTTGGCATCACGGCCTCGACGCGTGCCGGAATCTCGTAGCGGCCGCTCATCCAGATCGCGCCGCTGAACACCGCGATCGCGAGAATGAAATTGGCGATCGGCCCGGCCGCGACGATGGCGGCGCGCTTGGCGACAGGCTGGGCCGGCAGGCTGATCGCGCGCTCGCGCGGGTCCATCCGGGCGATGGCCTCCGCATCCGGCACGCTGGCGCCGTTCACGTCACCAACGAATTTGACGTAGCCGCCGAGAGGGATGGCACAGAGCTTCCAGCGCGTGCCGTTGCGATCGTTGAAGCCGATGATCTCCGGCCCGAAGCCAATCGAGAAGGCATGAACGCCGACACCGCACCAGCGGCCCACCAGGAAGTGGCCCATCTCGTGGACGAACACCACCACGGTGAGCACCACGACGAAAGTGAGCAGCGTACCAACGAACCCGGTCGCCGTTCCGGTCATGGCCGTCAGAAAGTCCATCGTCTCATTCCTTCGCCACGACCGTCCTGAGCCGGTCGGCGCCCGGATGCAAGCCTAGCAGCAACCGCGCATCGTCGCACAGTTAAGGGGGGAGGCGCGAGCCGGCCCGCTGATACCTGCCCGCTTTCCCCGCTGTCCCCGCCCTGGCTCAACCGGCCGCGCGGGTCTCGGGCAGGGCCTGCTCCGACCAGACGCGCACTTCGGCGTCGATGGCCAGGGCCTCCTCGACATCCGCCGGCGCGGCCCCGAACACGGGAGCGAAATGCTCGCAGGCCCGCTCCACCACCTCGGCAATGCCGTAGAAGGAGATCGCGCCGCGGATGAAGGCGGCGACCGCGATCTCGTTGGCTGCGTTCATTACCGTCGGTGCCGCCCCGCCTCCGGCCAGGGCCGCGCGGGCGATCTTAAGGCAGGGAAAGCGCGTCTCGTCGGCAGGCTCGAAGGTCAGGCTGCCCGTGGCCGCGAGGTCGAGGCCCCTGCCCCGCTCGATCGTCAGGCGGTCGCCGAGCCCGAGGCAATGTGCGATCGGCACGCGCATGTCCGGCATGGCGAGGCCTGCGGTGACGGCGCCGTCGCGCCAGGTGATCAACCCGTGCACGATCGATTGCGGGTGGACGATCACGTCGAGCCGGTCGTGCCCGATGGCAAAGAGGTGATGCGCCTCAATCAGTTCAAGGCCCTTGTTCATCAGCGAGGCCGAGTCGATGTTGATCTTCATCCCCATCGACCAGGTCGGATGCTTGGCGGCCTCCGCCGCGCTCGCCGCCTGAATGCGCTCGCGGGTCCAGGTGCGGAACGGGCCGCCGGACGCCGTGATCGTCATCTTCGCAACATCGGCGATCGGGCCGCCGCCGAGCGCCTGAGCGAGGGCGTTGTGCTCGGAATCCACGGGGAGCAGCGTCGCGTTATAGCACTTGGCGTCGCGCATAAAGGCGTCACCGGCACAGACCAAGCTCTCCTTGTTGGCGAGCGCGATCGTGCGCCCGAGCCGCAGGGCCGCATGGGTTGGCTTCAGGCCCGCCGCACCGCTCACCGCCGCCACAACGATGTCGGCATCGCGCGACACCGCCTCCAGCACCGCGCCTTCGCCTGCGCCGTTGGAGATGCCCGAGCCCGAGAGCGCCTCGGCGAGCGCCGGCCCGGCGCTCTCGTCGGCTACGGCCGCGAAGGAAGCGTTCAACTCGCGCGCAAGCTTGGCGAGTCCCGCAGCATCGCGCCCGCCGACGAGCGAGCCGACGCGAAAGCGGTCCTTGTGCTGCGCCAGCAGGTCGACGGTGGAGGCGCCGATCGAGCCGGTGGCGCCGAGGATGGAGACGGTGAGCACAGTATGTCCTCTCAGGCCGGCAGGGCGGTGCGAGCCAGGATAGCGTGTAAGACGAGATATAACCCGACCAGCAGCGAGACAGCGAAAAAGCCGTCGAGCCGGTCCATTACGCCGCCATGGCCGGGGATCGAGCGCCCCGAATCCTTCACGCCGTAGCGGCGCTTGAGCGAGGATTCGTAGAGGTCGCCAGCCTGGCTGACGATGGAGGCAGCGGCACTCGCGAGGGCGATGGCTACGAGCGGCATCGCGGCGAACGCACTCCAGCCGGAGCCCCGCGCGACAAGAACGACCGCAAGCCCGGCGAGCGTACCGGCGACAAGGCCGCCGAGTGCGCCGGACCAGGTTTTCTTCGGGCTGACGCGCGGCATCAGCTTCGGCCCACCGATGGTTCGACCGGTGAAGTAGGCGATGATGTCCGTGGACCAGACCACCGCGAACATCCAGGCTGGCCCGACGAGGCCGATCCCCGGATCCTCGCGCAGCAGCGTCGGCACCAGGGCGATGACCGCGCCGCCGATATAACCCGTGACGGCATTGAACCGCGCGAACACGCCGCCTCGCGCGAGCGCCGAAAGCGCAACGACGGCGAGCCCACAGATCCCAAAAACTGCCCAGGTCGGCGCATTGAGGAGAATGGCGGCGCAGGTGGCGGCGATCGCCACGGCGTTCACCAGGGTCAGCGCCAGGACTGGCGACGTCCGGCTGATCGCGAACCATTCGTTAGCGCCGACGGCGCCGGCGGCGATCCAGATCAGCGCAAACGGCCATCCGCCGAAAACCAACGCGCCAAGCACGATAGCGCCCAGCACGACGGCTGAGGCGACGCGCTGGAAGAACTCGCGGGTGGCGAAGGTCTGCATCCGTCCGGAAGCATTCATCCGGCGCGCCTCCGCGCTGAAACCTGGCGGATGAATGTGGACCCGATCATGCGGGTCTCAAACCTGCATGATCTCCTTCTCCTTGGACGCCAGCACGCCGTCGACCTCGGCGATGTACTGGTCGGTAGCCTTCTGGACGTCGGCCGCCTGGCGCTTCTCGTCGTCCTCGGAGATCAGGCTCTCCTTGAGGAGCTTCTTGAGGTGGTCGAGCCCGTCGCGGCGGACGTGCCGCACGGCGACGCGGGACTCTTCGGCGTATTTGTGCGCGACCTTCACCATCTCCTTGCGGCGCTGCTCGTTCATCTCGGGGATGCGGAGCCGAATGGTCTGGCCCTCGGTCTGCGGGTTGAGGCCGAGGTCGGATTCGCGGATCGCCTTCTCGACGGCGGAGATCATGGAGCGATCCCAGACCGAGATGGAGAGGAGGCGCGGCTCAGGCACGCTCACCGTGGCGACCTGCGCCATCGGCATCATCGCGCCGTAGGCGCCGACCTGGATCGGATCGAGCAGGCTCGGCGTGGCGCGGCCCGTGCGCAGCGAGCCGAGATCCTTGCTCAACGAAGAGACGGCGCCCTGCATGCGGCGCTTGATGTCGGCGAGGTCGAATTCGGGGATTTGGGCCATGGTCTCACGTCGTCCCGTCGCGGCTCAGGGCGCTTTCCGACGAAGCGGATACCGTTTCGTGCAGGACAAGCGCGGCAAGGCAGGTTCTGGATACGAGACCCGGACACCGGTGGTGGACCGGGCTCGATTGCGGCTTCCATGGACGAAATTGGGCAGGCCCGCAAATGGGCAACCGCCCTTCCCGTCCCCGAAACCCCTGAAAATCGGCCCAGATCGGCCTCAGGGGACCACGTGGGTCGCAGGCGCGGCACCCGTCAGGATCGCCGTGACCGAGGACGGTGCGTGCACCGAGCCGACAACGATCGAGAGCCGGCTCTCGCGGGCGAGCGCAAAGGCGGCGGTGTCCATCACCTTGAGGTCGCGGGCGATAGCCTCGTCGTGGGTGATGCGGTCGTAGCGGGTGGCATTGGGATTCGTCTTCGGATCGGCCGAGTAGACGCCGTCCACCTGCGTCGCCTTCAGCACAGCGTCGCAGCGCAGCTCCGCCGCGCGGAGCACGGCCGCGGTATCGGTGGTGAAGAACGGGTTGCCGGTGCCGCCGGCCAGTACCACGACTTGCCCCTTGTCGAGATGGTGAAGGGCTGGCTGGCGGGCATAGGTCTCGCAGATCGTCGGCATCGAGACCGCCGACATGGTGCGGGCCGAGACGCCGGCCGCGTTCAGCGCCGTCTCGATGGCGAGCGAGTTCATGACCGTCGCCATCATGCCAAGCGAGTCGCCGGTTGCCCGGTCGATCCAGCCGGCCTGCGAGATGCGTGCGCCCCGGATCAGGTTGCCGCCACCGACCACCACGGCGATCTGGATGCCCTCGGCGACCACCCGGCCGATATCCTCGGCAAGCGAGGCAAGTGTCTGAGGATGCAGCCAATATCCGTCGGGGGCCGCCAAGGCCTCCCCGGAGAGTTTCACGAGCACGCGGCGAAACGGCGTCGTCTCCGGCATCGAAGGCTCCCCACCGGCGGGCCAGGCCGCCATCCGACTGAAATGATGTCGGCGGCTTCTAGAACAGGCGCGGCAAAGGGGAAACCGGATTTGTTGGGTTAGCGGGTTGCCCAAAATGATGAAGGGCGGCCTCGCGGCCGCCCTTCGAAACATGGTTTCCGGAGAGGAAGTCGATCAGCGCGACATCGCCGCGACTTCGGCCGCGAAGTCCGGACCCTCTTCCTTCTCGATGCCCTCGCCGAGGGCGTAGCGCACGAAGGCCTTGAGCGCGACGGGGGCGCCGGCCTTGCCCTCGGCCTCCTTGAGGACCTGGGAAACGGTCTTGGAGCCGTCGTGCACGAAGGGCTGCTCCAGGAGGGTGACCTCCTTGTAATAGCTCTTCAGGCCGCTTTCGATGATCTTGGCCATGACGTGGTCCGGCTTGCCGGCGTTCTTCTCGCGCAGAATGTTCGACTCGCGCTCCAGAACTGCCGGATCGACGCCCGCGGCATCGAGGGCCACAGGGTTCGTCGCGGCGACGTGCATCGCGATCTGGCGGCCGAGCGTCGACAGGAATTCGACGTTGCCCTCAGACTCGAGTGCTACCAGGACGCCGATCTTGCCGAGGCCGGGGCTGACCGGGCCGTGCACGTAGTTGGCGACGACGCCCTTCGCGACGTCGAGCTTGGCGACGCGGCGCAGGGTCATGTTCTCGCCGATGGTGGCGATGAGGCTCTGCAGCTTGTCGTTGACCGTCTCGGACGAGCCAGGGAAGGTCTTGGCCTGCAGGCCTTCGAGGGTGCCATCGGAGTCCAGCGCTAGCTTGGCGGCCTCGCGGGCAAAGGCCTGGAAGCTGTCGTTGCGGGCGACGAAGTCGGTCTCGGAGTTCACCTCGACCAGCGCGGCGTGATGACCAGCGGACTCAACGGCGACGAGGCCCTCGGCGGCGACGCGGCCGGCCTTCTTGGCAGCCTTGGCAAGGCCCTTCTGGCGCAGCCAGTCGACACCGGCTTCGAGATCGCCGGCGACCTCGGTCAGGGCGCGCTTGCAATCCATCATGCCGGCGCCGGTCTTCTCGCGAAGCTCTTTGACGAGGGCTGCGGTGATCTCGGCCATGGCTATTCTCTCTCAGCGAAGGGGATACGGACGGGTCTTTGAAGTAAGCGAGCCCGGCGCTTGGATGAAGCGCCGGGCTTTGCAGTGGCGTGACGCGAACGCGAACCGGGCTCAGGCGCCCGGCAAGCCTTAAGCGGCAGCGGCTTCGAGCAGGGCGCGCGACTGGGAGATCCAGCCGTCACGGTCGATGCGGCCGTTGAGCTTGAGCTCGGCGTCGAGCTTGGAGACATCTTCCGGCTGCATGGCGGCAACCTGCCAGTAGTGCCAGACGCCCGCATCGTTGAGCTTCTGCACGATCTGCGGGCCGACGCCGGTCAGCTTCATCAGGTCGTCCGGAGCGCCGCGCGGCGCCGGGAGCAGCTCGAAGTGCTCGGTGGAATCGGCGAGCGCGGCCACATCGGCCTGGGTGATCGCGTCGGACTCGATCGAGGCGGGCGCATGGGTCTCCTCGGCCGGCAGCTCCTCGGCGGTCGGCTGCTCAGAGGCACCGATGTCGATGCCCGACGAGCCCTGGCCACGGCCAATGCCCTCGATCGCCGCGCGGGCGATCAGGTCGCAGTACAGCGAGATCGCGCGGCCGGCATCGTCGTTGGCCGGGACGATGTGGGTGATGCCGTCGGGGTTGCAGTTCGTGTCGACGATGGCGGCGACCGGGATACCGAGGCGGTTCGCCTCCTTGATCGCCAGCTGCTCCTTGTTGGTGTCGATGACGAAGATCAGGTCGGGCACGCCGCCCATGTCCTTGATGCCGCCCAGCGCCTTCTCGAGCTTGTCCTTCTCACGCGTCAGCATGAGGCGCTCTTTCTTGGTGAGGCCGGTGGCCCCGCCTTCGAGCGTCTCGTCGACCTTGCGCAGACGCGCGATCGACCCGGAGATGGTCTTCCAGTTGGTCAGCATGCCGCCGAGCCAACGGGAGTTGACGTAGTACTGGGCCGAGCGCTTGGCGCTCTCGGCGATCGCCTCGGCAGCTTGGCGCTTGGTGCCGACGAACAGCACGCGGCCGCCCTTGGCGACCGTATCGCTCACAGCCTGCAGCGCGGCGTGCAACGCCGGCACCGTCTGGGCGAGATCGATGATGTGGATGTTGTTGCGCGTACCGAAGATGTAGGGCTGCATCTTCGGGTTCCAGCGGTGCGCTTGGTGACCGAAATGGGCGCCTGCTTCGAGGAGCTGACGCATAGTAAAATCGACGGCCATGATCCGTGTTCTCTCCGGTTATTTCCGCCGCGGAGGTTGCAGCCGGCTGAATGCGGGCCACCGGAAAGGCCTCATTCAGGCATGAAGCCGACTCCGCGTGTGGGATGGGCGGTGCCGTTAGCAGAATGGGGGATGAGGGGCAAGCCACGACAGGTGACATGCCGGTGCCTCGGCCTCGTCATACCAAGACTGCGAAGCGGAACTCGGCCCCGAAGGAGCACATCGGAGGTGGGCAATTCACCCGCGATGCTCGGGTTGGATTTTCCGCCGTGTTCAGTCGCCGATGCCGGGTGCTCGCCGGCGCGAGCCCCGAACGTCGGTGAGGTCAGGCCACCCCTGCTTGCAGCAGATCGTGGACGTGCAGGATACCGACTGGGCGGCCGTCCTCGGTCACGAACAGTGCCGTGATCCGCTTGCGGTTCATCAGGCCGAGCGCCGTGCTGGCCAGAAGCTCTCTCTCCACGACGACCGGATCGGCGGTCATGATCGTGCGAACCGGCGTATCGAGCAGCGCCGGGCCCATATGGCGGCGCAGGTCACCGTCGGTGACGATGCCGATGAGGCGGCCGTCCGCATCGGTGACGCCGCAGCAGCCGTAGCGGCGCCCAGCGATCACGATGAGCGCCTCGGACATCACCGTCCCGTCGGAAACCAGCGGGATCTCAGGGCCGGCATGCATGAGCTGCTGCACGGTCTTGAGCCGAGCGGCGAGCTTGCCGCCTGGATGCAGCACCTTGAACCCGGCCGATGTGAAGCCGCGCTGCTCGATCAGCGCCACGGCGAGCGCGTCGCCGAGGGCGAGCTGAATCAGCGTCGAGGAGGTCGGCGCGAGGTCGTGCGGGCAGGATTCGCGCACCCGCGGCAAGGCGAGCAGGATGTCCGCGGCGCGGCCGAGCGTACTGTCAGGCTTGCTCGTCACCGCGATGAGCGGAATTGAGAAGCGGCCAGAGAAGCTGACAAGGTCACCGAGTTCGGCGGTCTCACCCGACCAGGACAAGGCGACGATGACGTCGTCCGGCACGATCATGCCGAGGTCGCCGTGGCTCGCCTCGGTCGGGTGGACGAAGAAGGCAGGGGTGCCGGTCGAGGCGAGCGTTGCGGCGAGCTTACGGCCGATATGGCCGCTCTTGCCGACGCCGCACACGATGACGCGGCCCTTGGCATTGAGAATCGTGCGGACCGCGCGTTCGAAGGCATCGCCAAGATCGGCGTCGAGGGCCGCAGCCAGCTCCCGCATCGCTGCCATGCCCGATTGCAGGCTGCGCGTCGCCGACGAACGGATGTCGTCAGTGGTTTCGTCAGTCTTGACGAGGCTGAGCGTGCGGAACGGAACCGTTTCGGTCGCAGTCTTCATGTGCCGGTATGGACTCCAGGCAGTGCCATTACTCGAAAACGACTTCGGAATACGTCTTGGTATTTCAAATAATCGAACGGGCGCAGATTCTTGCGCCTGTGCTTCAACGATGTTTTGCCGGTATGGTTTAATTGTGACGCTTCGTTTTCGGCCGCATGAACGGACCGTTTTCCTGTGGCAGAGGACATCTTATCTGAGAGCGCAATGCGCCTTTTGATCATCGAAGACGACCGCGAGGCCGTCGCCTATCTCGTCAAGGCCTTTCGGGAGGCCGGCCACGTCGCCGATCAGGCGACGGATGGGCTCGATGGCTATGCCATGGCCTGCGAGGGCGCCTACGACCTCCTCGTCGTCGACCGGATGCTGCCGAAGCTCGACGGGCTGTCGCTTATCCGCTCCCTGCGCGAGCAGAAGGTCGAGACGCCGGTGCTGATCCTCTCCGCGCTGGGCCAGGTCGACGACCGCGTGAAGGGCCTGCGGGCCGGCGGTGACGATTACCTTCCGAAACCTTACGCCTTCTCGGAGCTGCTCGCCCGTGCAGAGGTGCTGGCCCGCCGCCGCGCGAGCGCCTCCGGAGCGACCGAGGCCACCGCCTACCGGGTCGGAGACCTCGAACTCGATCGGCTCTCGCACCGCGTCACGCGCGCCGGCCGCGAGATCGTGCTGCAGCCGCGCGAATTCCGGCTGCTCGAATACCTCATGCGCCATGCCGGGCAGGTCGTGACCCGCACGATGCTGCTCGAACATGTCTGGGACTACCATTTCGACCCGCAGACCAACGTCATCGACGTGCACGTCTCGCGGCTGCGCGCCAAGATCGACCGTGGCTTTACACATGCCCTGATCCAGACCGTGCGCGGCGCCGGCTACGTCCTACGCGCCGAGGAGCAGCGCACGCCGTGACGGCGCCGACCCCGCTTCGGCCATCGCGGGAGCGACTGCTGGCCCGCGTCGGCAAGCTGTTCCGCACGACAGCCTTCAAGCTCTCGCTCGCCTATCTCGTGATCTTCGCGCTCTGCGCGGTGACGGCGCTCGGCTACGTCGCCTGGAACGCACGCAGGGTTCTCGACGACCAGATCGTCCAGACCATCGAGGCCGAGATCAACGGGTTGCAGGAGCAGTACACGGCAGGTGGCCTGCGCACGCTGATCTCGGTGATCGAGCGCCGCTCGAAGGAACCCGGTGCCTCGCTCTACCTCGTCACGACGCCGGCTGGCGAGCGCATCGTCGGCAATGTCGGCTCCATCCCCTCCGCACTGCTCTCGCAGACAGGGCAGTTCGAGATCTCCTACGGCCGCGACGTCGATACCAGGGGGGCGCAGCATCGGGCGATCGTTCGGCTCTACACCCTTGCCGGAGGCTTTCACCTCCTCGTCGGCCGCGACACCGAGGAGCGCGACCAGCTGCGTGCCGCCATCGGCAATACCTTCGGCAGCTCGCTGGCTTTGGTGCTGCTGCTCGGCGTAGTCGGCGGCTGGTTCGTGGCGAGCCGCGTGCTCAAGCGGGTCGACGACATGACCGAAACGACCCGCTCCATCATGGCCGGCAATCTGGATGGGCGCCTGCGCGTTGCCGGCACCGGCGACGAACTCGACCGCTTGGCCCAGAATCTCAACCTCATGCTGGAGCGCATCGGGGAGTTGATGCGAGGCATGAAAGAGGTCTCCGACAACATCGCCCACGACCTCAAAACGCCGCTGACCCGCCTGCGCAACCACGCCGACGAGGCCCTACGTGGCGAGCGCTCGCCGGAGGAGCTGCGCGAGGCGATCGGCGCCGTGATCGAGGAGAGCGACGGGCTGATCCGCGTGTTCGAAGCGCTGCTCACCATCGCCAGGCTGGAGGCCGGCAGCGCCCGCGAATCCTTCTCCGAGTTCGACGTGGGTCAGGCCCTACGAGAGGTTGGGGAGCTTTACGAGGCTCTGGCCGAGGAGAACGGCCTGACGCTGTCCGTCGAGGCGGAGCCCGGCCTCATGCTCGTCGGCAATCGCGAACTCGTCGGGCAGGCGCTCTCGAACCTCGCCGACAACGCTATCAAGTACGGGGCGAGTGGAACCGGCGAGCGCAGCATCTTGATGAGGGCTGAGCGCGAGCCGGAGGGCATTGCGCTGACCGTCGCGGATCACGGCCCCGGCATCCCGGAGAGCGAGCAGGCCCGCGTGCTGGACCGCTTCGTGCGGTTGGACAATGCGCGCTCGCGGCCCGGCTTCGGGCTCGGCCTGAGCCTCGTCAACGCCGTGGTGCGCCTGCACGGCGGTACGCTCTCGCTCCGAAACAATGCCCCGGGTCTGGCGATTAAGCTGTCACTGCCGCGAGCCTGAGACCTACCTGAGACTTAGAGCGCCTAACAGAA